>NZ_QEOL01000030.1 GCF_003096715.1 Paraburkholderia silvatlantica | reverse complement strand
TTTCCTCCATCGAGGCTTATTCGACGCCTGCCGACACGCGCGGAGGCACCGTCACATTCCTGTGGCCGATGGCAGGCATCGAATAACCCTTAACGATTTGCGCCGACCGCGTCGGGCGGTCATCGGCCAGTTGCAGTCGTCCATAATTTCGCTTCGACGGACACTCATGCGTCTCTTTCGCGCAAGTTTCAGACTTTCAATGGCGTACGTTGACACTCGGTAAAAATCAACGAGGCTTATAAGAGAATTTCTGGCCGCCCACGCTTGCCTCGTACATCAGCCCACCCTTGGCCACTGTAAATACGGCCACGCCTTTTCGATACCCGCCGGCAGTCTTCGCGTCTTTCTTGCCAGCGCTGACGTTAGCCGACGTGCCCGTCGTGCCTGCCTGTGCGCCCGCAGCCGCAGTGATCGCGATCGCATTGGCATCTGCGCCGAATTCGAAGTTGCCATTGGTGAATTCTTTGAGTGCTCGCTCATCTTCGAACAAGATGAGTTCACTGTACACCTGGCCGCCAAGTTGCAAACCCACAGTGACCTGAGTCATCGATGCATCGCCGATATGTTTCCCTTGCTCGTAGACGCGGCCCTTGCCGTGGGCTCCGCCTATACCGACCCCTCCCTTGCCAATCTTCGGAAACAACGCGTAGCCATAGGCACTATGCAGAAGACTGCCGCTTTCCCCCGCGTTCTTGAACAGGCTGAGCGCGTCCGCATATTCGTCGGCCCAAGCGGCAGAAATAGGCAACATCAGCAGGATCAAGAGCGTCGATATCAGACGTTTGAGCATGATATGTTTCTCCACGGATTGATCGCACGAATGGCCAACATGGCGTCATGGACTAGTGCGTCCGGTATTGACGAAGTCTTGGCGTAAGCACGCTGCGTGCAAATGCCTTCCTGCAATACGGATCGTGGTGAACTCGCAACAGCGGGTCAATAAGACTTAGGTCTTACTTTACGCGATGTCCCGTGTCGCGAAGTTAACATAGGATAACTTCGCATCCGCAGGACGCGAAGCCGACAATGTCGACGTGCCCGGCCAGCAGCGTCTGGCGGAACTCATCTAGCTCAATTACACGGCGCTCAATGGGTGAACACATCAGCCTGCGCCTTGTCTCTTTACGAGGAGAATGTAGATGCTAACCATCAGCGTCCATAGCGGAAACAGCATCACAATCCACAACCAGCCCCAGATGACGAGTAGAAGCGCCAGGCTGCCCGCATATCCGATGAACGCAATCCAGCGTGGGAGGATTGCTGTGCGCAAGGCAATGGCGCAGCCTGCACCCATGAAGACACCCGCCATCTTGACGGCGAATATGTTCATAAACGCATATGCGACTTCCCGCGCGAAAAAGTAAACTTCGCCGCTGGTCCGAACGGCCGATAGCGAGCTGATGGAACTTACAATTGCTCCGGAAACAGCAGCCGAGGCGAACAGGCATGCTACGAAAAGTAGTCCGCTCCCCAACATCAACGTTCCGGAGAAACGGTCTTCCAGCGCGCCGATCCTGTCGCGCAGCACGCCGAGTAGCCAAAGGAACGCTATGCCCGCAAAGGGTATGAGGTGCAGGGCAAGCGAGATGGCACGGCCAAAACCGTACTCCAGGGGCCCCTTTTCTGCCGTGAGATCCGGGACCGCAAGGCACATGATCACGAGACTGGTGATCAGCAACAGCGAAAAGACGAGCCCGGCGACCGCCGCTGCCGGTGGTACGGCAGGTGGTTGGGCTGCTGTAACGAGGCGCTTCATTGCTGACTGGCCCTCATCAACGTGGCCACACTTTGAAAAGTGACGTTGAGGGAGCAAACAACGCACTGCAAATGCCACTACTTACACGTGCGCATACACGTCGTGCGCGACGGCTACGAGACTCAAAGAGTAGTGCTGGAATGATCGCGAGAATTGACGCACTTCAATAGCCAAACTGGGCAGCTCATATTCTACGATCAGGGTGCGGGTGGAAACACGCTTTTAGGTTACGGGTACGGATCACCGGGCGCGGGGGCGATGCTGGTTGGCTGGCCCCCATCTGACAATCGGGCGCTTCCTCGTGAGCGGACCGACCGATTGCCCCAAATGAGGCGATCGCGACGGCGATCGTGCGCTTCGTGGCCAGGAACTCGATCTGTCAATGCGATTTGCTTGACACGTTCGGTGCAACACGCATGGTTCGGCCCCCAATCAACTAAACTGGGTTGTACATTTCGCGGATTGCTATGTGCGCGTTGCGAACAGCCTGTTTGCCTCTGGCAACAGGAGAAGCGCGATCGTCCCGCGAGCACCTCGACCGGGATTCCGCAAAGAGGTTTCCTCATGCACCGCATCGTGATGCAGACACTGGCTGTTGCCTTCGTCGGCTGCGTGCTGGCAGGTTGTCTCGCGATCCATTCGACGGCTTCCGTACCGGGATATCGAAATCGCGCTGTGCCGTACACCGAGGGTGGCATCGAAGTGTCGACCGCTGCGCTGTCGCCGGAGGAGAGCGCAGCGGTGTACGGCGTACCGCTTGCCGGCAGGAAGATTCAGCCCGTCTGGATCGAAGTCCGGAATCGCGAGGATCGCAGTTACTTTCTCCTGTCACCCGGCCTCGATCCGGACTTCTTTCCCGCGTCGGAGGCGGCCGAGGCGTTTTCCGGCACGGCTTCACACGAACAGCGGGCCGACCTCGACCGCCGCTTCCGTGATCTTGCTTTCCATAACCCTATCCGTCCCGGAGAAACTGTCTCCGGGTTTGTGCTGACCAATCTCAACGAAGGGGCGAAACTCGTACAGATTGACCTCGTCGCAAAGGAGCGCGCCCGGACATTTTCGATTTTCGTGGCCGTGCCGGGATTCGAGGGTGACTACACGCGCAGCGAGGTATTCAAACGCATCGCCAATCCGCAAGAGCCCCCCGTGAACTACACGGATGACGCGAGCTTCCGCGCAGCGCTCGAAGCCCTGCCGTGCTGCGCGACAAACGAAGACGGCTCGAAGGAGGGCGACCCGCTCAATCTCGTGATCGTCGGCAGCCGAGACGACGCCCTTCCCGCGCTCGTGCGGCGGGGCTGGAGCCTCACGGAGCAGAAGTGGTCGGGCGCGATCCGGCGGATGATTGGCGCTGCGCTGTCCGGTGAACCCTATGTCAACGCCCCTGTGAGCGACCTTTATCTGTTCGGACGCGCGCAGGACCTGGCGCTGCAAAAGGCGCGGAGCGACATCCACCAGCGCAACCATATGCGCCTGTGGCTCAGCAATATGCGCTACCACGACAAACTCGTGTGGGTAGGACAGGTCAGCCGTGATATCGGCATCCGTCTGACCTGGCACTCTTCAACGTTCACCACACACAAGATCGACCCGGACGTGGATGAGGCACGCACCGCGCTGACCGAGGACATGGCGTATTCGCAGAATCTCATGAAAATCGGTCTCGTGGCAGGGGTGGGTGCCGCGCAGGAAAGCGCGCATCGCACAAATCTGACGACCGATCCGTATTACACCGATGGCAATCGTGTCCTGCTGGTATTCGACCGCACGCCGAGGCCGCTATCGGAGATCGAAATCTTCCCGTGGATCACTCCGTACAAGGTCATGCACATGACGCCCGGAGCGAAGCCATGAGCACTGCACACACCCTGCATCGTGCACGGCTCCACGCGGGATGTGCACTATACCTTACGTTTGCGCTGGCCGGTTGTGTGACGTGGCATGCTCCGCCTGAGGCCGACGACGGACCGCTGCGTGAGCGCGAGGTCAGTGCTACCGGTTGGGGCGTGCGCGTAAGCGCAACTGTGCTCGGCAGTGAAGACAGCATTCGGATGTATGGCGTCGACGTCAACAGCAAGGGTGTCCAGCCGCTGTGGCTCGAAGTGCGGAACGGGACATCGCAGGCGCTGTGGCTGTTGCGCTCGGGCACCGATCCAGAGTACTTCTCACCTCATGAAGTCGCATGGTCCATGCATACGTTGTTCGGCGGTACAACAAATGCGCGCATGGACGACTATTTCCGCGACCTCGGATTCAGCAATCCGATTCCACCGGGTGCCATACGATCGGGCATTCTTTTCACCAACCCCGAACAGGGCATCAAGCTCGTCAATGTCGATCTGTTAGGAAACCAGACGTTGATTCCGTTCTCGCTCTTTCTGCGCGTGCCCGGCGGCACGATAGATCCAGAACTCGCGCAGATACCCTTTCCGTTCCCCGAATCTTCGATCACGGACTACCAGGACCTCGCGTCGCTGCGCGCCGCGCTTGAGCGACTGCCATGCTGCGCCACCGACGCGAGCGGGACGATTCAGGCCGATCCCCTGAACGCCGTTGGCATCGGCCAGCTCACCGACATCGGGGCCGCGCTGGTGCGGCGCGATTACAGGCGTGACGCGCGCGAGTCCGATCTCGCGCAGCGGGTCTTTGGACGCGAGCCGGACTTCGTCATGCGCAAGCAGGCGCAAGGTAGCGCGCCTGCGACCTGGATACGGGGATGGCTTGTCCCGATCCGCTTTCATGGGCAACTCATCTATGTCGCGCAAGTTGGCCGCCCAGTCGGCGGGCGTTTTGCGCCACGCGGCGAAACGCGCCTCACCCTGCATGAGAACGTAGACGAGGCACGCAACCTCCTGATCCAGGACCTCATGTACTCGGGCGGGCTTGACAGGCTCGGATACGTGAACGGTGTTGGCGTGGCATTGCCGACCCGTCCCCGTACGACGCTCGATGGCGCGACCTACTACACGGACGGATTGCGTGCAGTCGTGTTCTTCGCGACCCGGCCGCGCAGCCTCTCGGACGTGGACTTCCTCGACTGGGTGCCCTATCTGGAGGAGCGCGATACCCGTCAGCCTGGGGGAACCGGCGATGCACGTCAGTGATCCGAACCGGAAACCATCGCACGTGTCATCAGGACGGCAGGTTGCCGCCCTCAGTGCGTGGCGCCGGAACTGCAGCGTAGTGGCGACGATGATCTTGAGTGTCCTGTTCGGCGCGTGCGCTTCGAGGCCGCTTATCCCGTACTCGGCCGATACGCCGCCGATGGTTCTCATGCCCGCATCCCAGGCCGGGATCGTGGACAAGCGGGGGCGATTCCGGGAAATCTATTGTGCAGTGCTTGCAGCGCGCGCACCGGGGCTGCCTGACTACCGGCCCTGTGAGGACGCATTGACCCGCGTGGGCACCGAGCCCGCCGGCACGGGCGAGCCCGTCGATCTGGGTCAATCGCGACGGCACCTCATCGCGACAGTCGTGCCGGGCATTGGCTACGACTGCTTCAAGCCCTGGCTGAATCCGCCCGATACCGTCGTCACGCACCTGCGCCAGTTCGGCTTCGATGCAGCGCTAATCGACGTCGATGCGCTGTCGAGCTCCACCAACAACGCACGCCAGATTCGCGATGCGATCATGGCCATGCCTGCACCCGCTGGCGCGCCGCACATCGTGCTGGTCGGCTATTCAAAGGGTGCTCCAGACATGCTCGAAGCGCTGGTCAACTATCCGGAGATCCGGAGCCGCGTGGCGGCAGTGGTGAGTGCCGCCGGCGCGATTGGCGGGTCGCCGCTCGCCAACGACGCCGAGCAGTATCAGGCCGACCTGCTGCGATATGTGCCGGGCGCGACCTGCACATCGGGCGACGGCGGCGCCGTGCAAAGCCTGAGACCGGCGACCCGCAAGGCGTGGCTCGCCGACCACCTGTTTCCGGGCGAACTGCATTACTATTCGATCGTGACATTCCCGCAGCAGGAGCGCATCTCGTCTATCCTGAAGTCGAGCTACAACAAGCTCTCGCGCGTCGATTCGCGCAACGACAGTCAGGTCATCTTCTACGATCAGGTTATGCCCGGCAGCAAGCTTCTTGCGTACGTCAATGCGGATCACTGGGCACTTGCGGTACCCATTGCCCGAACGCATCCGATGATCGGTGCGCTCTTCGTGACACAGAACGCCTACCCGCGTGAGGCCCTGGTGGAGGCCATCCTCCGGTTCGTAGAGGAGGATCTCGAAAAGCCGAACCGCTAATGCCATGCGCACGGACACGTCCATTCATCCCCGAACGCGCCAACGTCGGAGGGTGCCGGCCTGAAAGCAGCAACGCCTCGTCAGTGGTGTCGTGGCGTTCGGCGGCGGCATGAATGGCTCGGTTCAGCTGTCGCGTGCTCAACTGATCGAGCGGATCGAGCCCGGGAAACAGCCACCCGCCATCGAGCAACCTGCCCTGCGCGCGCCACCACGCACGCAGACGCTCGAGCAGCACCGGCGAGAGCATCGCATAGCGGTCACGGCGGCCCTTGCCCTGCTCGATACGCAGTGTCATGCGTTCGCTGTCGACGTCGGTGGCCTTCAGCGCTACCACTTCGCTGGCGCGTAGCCCCGCGCCGTACGCGACCGACAGCGCCGTCTGATGCTTCAGGTTGGCGGCCGCCTCAATGAGGCGCCGCACTTCATCGGGGCTGAGCACGATGGGCAATACGCGGGGTACGCGCACCGGTTGCATCCTGACCATCAGCTCGGGCCCGTCAAGCGTGACCGTGAAGAAGAACTTCAAGCCGGTGATCGCGTGGTTCAGCGACACGGCCGATGTGCCGTGGTCGGCCAGATAGAGCTGGTAGCGCCGCAGATCCTCGACGGTGGCCGGGTCCGGTGAGCGTCCGAGAAACCGCGCGAACTCACTTACGATGTGCAGATAGATGGCCTGCGTCTTGGGAGCAAGCTGGCGCAGGCGCATGTCGTCGATCATGCGCTGGCGTAATGAGCTGGCGTTTGCCGGTAAGGAGGACATGATTCGGCTCCTGTTGAGGAACGAGGCGGATTGCCTCATTCGCCAACATAAAGCCGCGCGACCGGCCTCTCCCTGACCTCCAGTGTCAGACCGTCGCCCCTACCGCGCGAGCGGTTTAGTCCGTCGGACATGAAGCGTCGTTCGGCACGGTCGCCATATGGACATTCGAGCGGCTGCTCGCTCGTGAGCAGCCGCCTTACCACCACTGACTCGCTAGGCTGTCCAGTAGGTCAGTGTGTAGTAGTGCTTGCCGGCCTCACGTCGTATTAGCAATTGGCCCCTGAGCCCCGATAGCTCACCGGTTCCGGAGCCGGGCACTATGCCGATGCGCAACGCCTCGCACCCCGCATCCATTTCGCCGAGGTGGGCTAGTGCGAATCCACCATATCTACCGTCCAACGCACCTTCAAACGATTCAAGCTCGACGTAAGTTGCCTCGCCCTGTTGTGGCTGCCCCTCTGTTAGCATTTGCCCGAGTGCCCGACCCTTCAACCCACCACGGTATGCTTTTTCGATAACGTGGCGTCCTATGACCGAGGCATTGGCCGGAACGGCGATCATATCGGGGGGCGCGATTTTCACGTCATATTCGCCGACGGCGACAAATGACTTTTTGTCTGAAGGAGCAACGTTCATGGGATCTCTCACAAGGGATTTGCGGCGATAGCCGAGACTACTCTCACGCCGCAAACTAAAATTGCAGATATTGCTTCATCATCGACTAGGGTGTTAGGCACTTCGTGTAGAACCTGGTATCCTGGTCGAATGACAAAGGAAAAGCGCAAACCCTATCCGAGCGATGTGTGCGACGAGGAGTGGAGCTTCGCAGCCCCGTATATGACGCTGATGGACGTTGACGCGCCGCAGCGCAAATATGAGTTGCGCGAAATGTTTAACGCATTGCGCTGGATGGCGCGAGCGGGCGCACCGTGGCGCATGCTGCCCAACAACTTCCCGTCGTGGGAGTTGGTGTATCAGCAGACGCAACGGTGGCTGGCGGCGGGCTGTTTCGAAAGCATGGTCAGCGATCTGCGCTCGGTCATCCGGGTCGCACAGGGACGTCAGGGGCAGCCCAGTGCGGTGATCCTTGACGGGCGCACATTGCAGTCCACCTGCGAAAGCGGTCCACGTGCGGGCTATGACGGCTACAAGCGCAAGCGTGGCAGCAAAGTTCATATGGCGGTCGACACGCTGGGCCAGTTGCTGGCCGTACACGTGACACCGGCCAACGAGCAGGAGCGCGCGCAGGTGGCCGAACTGGCACGTCAGGTCCAGCAGGCTACGGGAGAAACGGTGAAAGTGGCGTTTGCGGATCAGGGCTATACGGGTGAGGAGCCCGCGAAGGCTGCACGTGATGAAGGCATTGAGTTGCAGGTGATCAAACTGCAGGAAGCAAAAAAGGGCTTCGTTCTGCTGCCACGGCGATGGGTAGTTGAACGCAGCTTTGGATGGCTTAACCGCTTTCGACGCCTCACGCGCGACTACGAACGATTGCCCGAAACGCTTGCTGATTTTCATTTCGTTGTCTTCGCCATGCTCATGCATGGTCCATGCAGTTCCAGTACTTCAAGGTTCCTAACACGCTACAAGGGCTTCCCCGTTGAGCACAAGCTCAATCGAGGTTCGCTGTTGATACATGCTGCAATGCCGCGCCGGTGCGTGTGAGAAGGTGAAGGACTGCGGTTCTACAACCGGTCATGTTGGGCCAATGGCCCGGACCCTGATGAAAGACGCGCGCAGGGGCCTCATTCTCTAGCCGGGAATGGATATCCCCGCCGTGTTAGCCAGGTACGCCCCGCGCGGGTCCAACCCGCTTCACATCACCGCTGGCAGTGCAAAGTGATCGTTTCTATGTGCTCATGATGCCCGTGCTCAGGTCCAGGCGTCGCTTGACCGACAGCTCTAGTCGAACTCACTCTGCCGAAGGTTCGAGCCTGAAGTCCTCGCCATATTTCAACGAGGCCCACGCCAATCTCGCGTTCTTTGCGGCAATCGCGATGGCGGCCCGCCAGTAGCCCCGGCGCTCGACCAGGGTTCGGACCCATCGGCTGAAGCGATCCTGTTTCTCGCCGAGGCTAGCTATAACGGCGCGGGCACCGTTGACCAGCAGGCCCCGTAGATAGGCGTCGCCGGCCTTCGTGATACTGCCCAGCCGCGCCTTACCGCCACTGCTGTATTGACCGGGCGTGAGTCCGATCCATGCGGCTACCTGTCGGCCGTTTCTGAAGTCGTGCCCGGCACCGATACTGGCGAGCAATGCACTGGCCGTGGTTGGGCCGATGCCGCGCAACTGCATCAGCCTCTTGCTGCGCGCATCCTCACGCGCGATCTCGATGATCGCACGGTCGTATTCGAGCAGGCGATCCTCGATATGGCCGGCATGCTCAAGCAGGTCGCTGATGCTGCGCTTCGCCCAGCCTGGTAAGGTATCCAGATGTTCAGTGATGTGCCTGCGCAACATCTCCGGGCTCTGTGGCAGCACTACACCGAATTCCGAGAGCAGGCCTCGCAACCGGTTGTAGGTCGCAGTCCTCTCTTCGACGAAACCCTGTCGTGTCCGATGCAGGCAAAGCGTCGCCTGCTGATGTTCGTCCCTTCAGCGGGACAAAACGCATGCTCGGTCGCATTACCGCTTCGCAGATTGCGGCGGCATCCGCCGCGTCATTCTTGCCGCGCTTGCCCGACATGCGATAAGGCGCGACAAGATTGGGCGCCATGAGTTTGACTGTACGGCCGTGCTGCTGAAACACACGGGCCCAGTGATGAGCGCCGGAGCACGCTTCCATCCCGATGAGGCACGCTGGCAACTGCGAGATCAACGCCACCAGTTGATCTCGCGGCACACGCGGCTTGATCAGCATCGCTTTGCCGGTCTCGTCCACACCGTGAACGGCGAATACATTCTTGGCAAAATCGATTCCGATAGTGACAATAGGCATGGATTTCCCCTCTCGCTGGTGTCGATGAACGTTCGCAACTTCATCCTGGCACATTGATGCCGACTCGCGGCTTCCACCGCAGCCTCGGGACGGGGAAGTCCCTTTCATTCTCTAACCGCCTCGGCGCCGATCCCGCCGTCAAGGTCTGCCTCGTAGAGGCGGGCCCCGGCGATCGGCGTTCTGTCGTACGCCAACTGGTGAACATCCCCGCCGGCACCCTTGGTCTGATTGCAAACCCGAGGTATGACTGGATGTACTCATTTGACGCCAATGACCAGGCGGGTCACCGGGACATCTTCTGCCCCCGCGGTCGGGTGCTGGGTGGCAGTAGCGCCATCAACGGATCGATATACATTCGTGGGGCCCGAAGCGACTACGATCGCTGGGCAAGCCTCGGAAACACCGGCTGGGGGTATCGCGACGTGCTGCCGTACTTCACTCGGCATGAAAACTTCGAAGGAGACAGCTCGCCTTGGCACGGAGTAGGCGGTGAGCTGAATGTGACCCGACTGCGCAGCCCGCATCGCGTAAGCAACGCATTTGTCGCCGCCGCACTGGAAGCTGGGCACCGGTTCAATGACGACTTCAACGGCGCAACCCAGGCCGGTTTTGGCCACTATCACGTCACCCAGCGCCACGGTGAGCGCATGAGTTCATCACGCAGCTTTCTCCACCCCGTGCTGTCACGGCCGAATCTGACCATTGTCACGGACGCACTGGTCGAAAGGATTCTGTTCCAGAATCGTACCGCAACTGGCATAGAGTTCGTTCACGATCGTGTGAAACACGTATTCAACGCCCGACGCGAAATCGTGCTGAGTGCCGGCACGATAGGCTCGCCGCAGCTCCTGATGCTCTCCGGTATCGGTCCGGCACAACACCTAAGCGACCTCGGGATACGCACGGTACATGCATTACCCGGTGTCGGCTACAACCTGCATGACCACCAGGATATCCTGATGGCATTCGACAGCCCACGCAGCGATCTGTTTGGCCTGTCGATCCGGGCGCTACCGTGGCTCGCTGCCTCGCCCTTCAGCTATTACCTGGACAGGAAAGGGCCGTGGACCTCGAATACCGTCGAGGCAGGCGGCTTCTTCAAAAGCTCGGCTTCACAAATCGAGCCGGACCTTCAACTCATTATTCGCCCACTGCTTGGCAATCAGCCCAAATCGAGAATTCCGCGTGGCCACGGTTTTTCCGTGCATATTTCCCTGATGCGGCCTGCGAGCCGGGGCCGGCTGCTGCTGCGCAGCGCCGATCCGGCAGACAAGCCTCTCCTGCAGTCCAATTTTCTGTCGGGTGGTGATGATGCGCGGCGCCTTTCCCTGGGAATCGCTGAAGTCCGACGCATCGTCTCGATGCCAGCAATGAGCGCCTTTCGCGGCGATGAAATCGAGCCCGGAAAGCACCGTCAATCGGAAGACGCCTTGAGCGACTACGTTCACTCCCACGTGGCCACAACATTCCATCCTGTCGGCACCTGTAAAATGGGAACCGATGCAATGGCAGTCGTGAACCCTGATCTTCGGGTGTGCGGAATTGACGGTCTTCGCGTCGCCGACGCCTCCATCATGCCCGCCATTACGAGCGGCAATACCAACGCACCATCCATCATGATTGGCGAAAAATGCGCGGCATTAATACTGGGTTGAACAGCGAAACGACATCAGCACACAGACGGGTGTGGTAATGCGTTCGACAGAAGATTTATGTAAAACTCAATAACACGGAGTCGATGGAATGACAATCGACGTATTGCGTATATCGAGCGATAAAAAGAACTGGATATCGATATCATTTACGCTTTCTGCACGACCACGCTGCATGGTCAAAGGGTATTTCAAGGGAAACCGTCGAGCGCGCCGATATCGATCGCTGCAGCATGTGAGTGGACTACGGAGATTTGCGCCGCGCTGCTGGCGCGTCGGGGTTTCCTTGCCGGCATGTTAGCCCTCCGCCGTGAGAATGGTCAGGTCGAAGGACGGACCAACGGGTTTGAACACCTTCCTGAACGGCATCGCCTCGCCGCGTCATCAATGCTGGGTCCCCATCAGTCCCTGGACCACATTCCATAACGGAATAAATTACCCAAGGGTAGACGGCCGCTCCCTCCGACGGCGCTCAGTATAACGGCCCGAGCACCGTTTCTGCCTTTCGAGAATAGGCACGCCCGCTTTGAGGCCTTTGAGGATGGTCCATAGGCAGTATCTAGCGGGCCGAGAAGATATCGTTCGCGTTGATGATCGCGGAGGCGATATCCTCGACCGTCATGCGCTTGGCCATCGCTTGCTCGCGCATGATTCGGTACGCTTCATCCTTGCTGACGCCGCGTTGACGGCACAGGATGTCTTGCGCCTCCGCTATCTTGCGGGCACTGCCGAGCTTTTCTTCGAGACGCACGATACGCTTGCGCAGCTTCTTTCGATCGCGGCCGATCTCGCGTGCGAGAACCATAGCGCTTAGCAAGCCAAATGAATGGATGGGCGACGTGATGACCGCCTTTGCATCGATGCGCAGCATTGCCTCGATGATGGTTGGGTTTTCGTAGTTGAGAACCGCGACCGACGGTGGCGCGTAATCGTCCATGCACCATTCGTAGACGAGATTCAAGGCGTCCGGATAGAGTGCGATGAACACGACGTCGGTTCCCGCTGGCGGTGAAGGCAGCGGCGGCCAGAATGCCTGCACGTGACACCCGATGCGCTGCAACTGCTGAGCGAGCTGCTTACCGTCGCGATCATCAGGATGGAACACGCACACGCGCAGCGAGCGCAAGTCCCTCAATACATCAGAGATGGGGAAAGCCGACGCTAACCCGCATCGACCGGCCTGGTCTTCTTCATTCATTCGCACCTCCCTCTCCTCATCGAACCACCCAGTCGCCGAGCGTATGGGTAACGAGATAAGGATCCGGTCGTACGGATGCTGCCGCTTCCCATACGATGTCGAATTGCCCCTCGCGGTTCACGCGTCCGATGCGCGGATTCAGATGCGTATGATGAGTTGATCGATCGATCGTGACGCAGCCTTGCGGCGCGTCGAATTCGCTGCCGAGCAACTCGGGCATCAGTGTTTCGGTGTCGGCGGAACCGGCTACACGCATCGCCCGCGCGAACAGATGGACTTGAAAGTAGGCCGCTTCCCAGCTCGCGTTGGGCGTCGTCCCGTACCCGAACTTCTCGGTGAATCTTTCCAGGCAGGTCTGATTGGCAGGTGAGTCAATCGAGCGAAAATAAGGCGCCGCCGTGTAATGACCTTCGGCGATGTCGGTGCCCATTTGCGCCACTTCGACTTCCGAGGTGGTCAGGCTCGCGATAGGGATCGATGCCGGATCGAGGCCGGCCCGTGCGTAGGCACGATAAAAGTGCTGCGTCGAGTTGCCGACAACTGTCGAGAATACGAAATCGGGGCGGATCTTGCGAATGTCCGCGACGATCTCAGTGAAGTCATCCTCGGCTGCATCCAGACGGACGTAGCGTTCGCCAACTTTCACGCCGCCCCGGTATTGCGAGACGAGGTCCGACATGATCCGGTTCGACTCGTACGGATAAATGTAGTTGGAGCCGACCATATAGACGCGCGCTCCAAAGCGCGACGTCATGAAGTCGGCGAGCTGCACGCTGTTCTGATTGGGTGCTGCGCCGGTATAGATGACGTTTTCCGAGTACTCGAAGCCTTCGTAAAGCGTCGCGTAGAAAAGCAGTCGATTCCAGCGCTCGACGAGCGGCAACACGGCTTTTCGCGCGCTTGACATATAGCAACCGAAAATCACCTGAACATCATCGGTCAGGATAAGCCGCTCCGCACAGGTGCGATACCTGGAAGGATCGGAGGCGGGGTCGTACCGGATCGGCACGAGCTCGCGTCCCCCTATGCCGCCCGCATCGTTGATCTCCTGTATCGCGAAGAGCGTGCCATTCAGTTGCGACGATTCGATCGCCGACGTGATGCCCGTTTCGGAAAACAGTACTCCTACTCTGATCATCCCAGTATCTGTCACGGTTGTACGCGCCCTCTGTTCAGTATTTGCCTGGTTCGCATGAGCCTGAGTTGACGCCAGCAGCCGCATCGCGGAGACTCGATTGTCCCCGGCCAAAAAAAGCCGCGCATCGGCTGAACCGGCGGTAACGCGCGCCACTAGCGCGGCACAGCTTCGGGCTCATCGTGCGCCCGAGAGCACCTTGCCTATTTGCGCTGCGAGGTTTTCCGCGCCGTCCAGCACAAGGTAGCGGTTGGCACCGAAAATCGTGCGGACGTAGCGGTCCGCATCGCGATCGAAGGCGAAGCAGAATGGCACGATGCCGCGTGACGAGAGTGCGGACACGGCATGGCGGGCATCTTCGATGAGGTGGTACGAGTCGAAGACGTCGACGTCCGAAGGTTCGCCGTCCGTCACGAGGACCAGCCACTTTGCTTCACTGCACTCGTTGGCAAGCAACGTTGCCGCATGCCGCAACGCCGCACCCATGCGAGTCGAGAAGGCGCCTTCCTGCGCCCGCAGACGCTTGCGCTGCGCTTCGCCGAATGGCTCATCGAAATCCTTGATGCGCACGTAGCGAACATCATGACGACCGTTCGATGCAAATCCCTGTACCGCGATACGAGTAACCGTCGATTCGAGCGCGCACGTGACCGTTGCCGCTGCCTCCTTTTCGACATCGAGCACCGTCGTGCCGTGCTGGCCGATCCGTTCGTTCGTCGACGCGGAAAGATCGAGCAGCAGCAACACGGACATGCCCTGCGGCGTACGCCGCCTTTGTTCGAAGATTCTCCCATCGCTGGCCACGCCTGTGCGTCGAGCAATGCCGTGCTCGACGACAGCGTCGAGATCGAACTCATCGCCTTCAAATCGGCGCCGGATGCGAGCGGCCGGTTGCTGCCACCAGAATGGGGGCGGATATCGGCTTGCAGATCGATTGCGACGGGTGCCTTGGCTGTCGTGCACGGAATCGACTATCCGCTCGCGGTCGTACACGCAGGTCCAGTCATCGAGCAGAAGCCCGATGCGAGCATGCCACTCTGGATACCGGCAAGCGCGCAGCACGCCGGTTTCATCCGGCGCATCGTCCTGTGTGGCCGGGCCGTCCGTCATGTTCGAACGTGCCGTGGTATCTTCGACGGCATCGGGCACCTGTTCCATTCTCGCCCTCACGGGTTCGCTCTCGATCGCCCACAGGTAGGTGTTGTCGTCGCGGTAGCAGGGCTCGACGCGGTAGGAGGACGCGTCGAACCGCACTCGCATCTGAGCAAGATCGACGGCCAGTATGTCCGCCACCTCTTTACATGCAGCGATATCGGCGGGACGCTCGGCGAGTGCATCGAACAACTCGCGCCCCTTGCGGATCCAGTCGTTCGGATCGTCGTAGCGGGGATCGTGCAGCGCCCGCGCGAGGCGGGCCGCGAGCGAGGCGAAGGTCAGCGCCCCGTGCTCGCCCGATGCCGTATGAAACGCACCCCATAAGTCACGCAGACCCGGATATTCCCGCATCAGCAAGCGCTCGACGCGCGCGTCCTCGATGAGCGATGCAACGGCGATCCTGAGCGCGCCGCGCGAGCTGATCGGCGACGCCGGACGCGAGTAGCGCAAATGCGCGAGTGCGTGAGCAACAGAGGCTTGATAGAGCCCCACGGCGCGGCTTTCGTCGGCGGCTTTGCCGTCGTGGGCGGTGGCTGGCGCAACACGTATCATTCCTTTGCTGATCGAGGTCCGCAACAGGCTGTCGCCGTGCCGCTCCCGGTTGCGCTCGTCAGCCTCGATCGAGACCGAGACACGTATCGGCACGTAGTCGCGCGCATTGTCGAACACGTCACCGCTCCGACGTTCGAATCCCGCTGCATAGCATTCGAGCATCCGTATCGTCGCCGCCGACGATGCGCGCACCTCGTCTTGCGGTGCTTTCGCCCGTTGCTCGTCGTTTTCGCGTACCGCCCGCATTGAGTTCAAGCTCAGAACTGCGCTCGGACGAAACCGTCGAGCGCCGTTCGCACCTCGTCGTCATCGGTGAGCGGGCACGTCATCGCGAGTGCACAGGCTGCGGGCGCATCGATGCCGCTGCGAATCAACGCTGCGGCTTGCACGAGCATGCGCGTCGATATGCCCTCGACCAGCCCGCGGCCGCGAAGCTGGCGCGATTGAGCGGCAATGCGCACTAGCCTGACAGCGATATTGCGCTCGACTTCGCCTTCGTGCGCGACGATATCGGCTTCCGCCGCTTCGTCCGCATAGTGAAACTCGATCGCGCCGAAGCGCTGCCGCGTCGATGGCTTGAGGTCCTTGCCGAATGCCTGATACCCGGGGTTATACGAGACCACGAGCTGGAAGTCGGGGTGCGCGTGAATCAGTTCGCCGCGCTTGTCGAGCGGCAGGATGCGGCGGTCGTCGGTCAGAGGATGAATGACGACGAGCGCATCCGCGCGCGCCTCGACGACTTCGTCGAGATAGCAGATCGCACCATGCCGGACTGCGGCGGTGAGTGGCCCGTCGTGCCAATCTGTGCTGTCGCCGCTCAGCAGAAATCGGCCCGTCAGGTCGGATGCAGTCGTGTCCTCGTTGCAGGCCACCGTCACGAGCGGCTTGTTGAGCTTTGCTGCCATGTACTCGACGAAACGCGTCTTGCCACACCCGGTCGGCCCTTTGAGGATCATCGGCATGCGCCGCGCATAAGCTGAGGCGAATAGTTCGACCTCTTGACCTATCGGTTTGTAAAAGTGCTCCGTCCCGATTCGATATTGAGCGAGGATATCCTGCATCGGCGTCGTCCTTCGTGAATCGTTGCGCCGGGTTCCCGGCGCATGGCAGCTGGCAGCCTTAGCGGTGTGCCGGATCGGCATGGGGAATGCCCTCAATCGGGCACTCGGACGTGCCTGGCATCGCCCGCGTTAGCGCTTCGACCGCGCGGCGCGTGCCCTTCGGGTCGTTCACCCACTTGCCGTAGAACTCGAAGGGACATGCCGCGACGCCGTGGATGTCCTCGCCGGAGTTGATCTTGCCCGTGTAGCCGCGATGCAGCAGCTTGTAGAGATGGTTCTCCGATTGCATGTTCCTGCGTGCGTCGCGCAGCAGGCTCATCGAAAGCTCGGCGTACTGCAAACCCATCTCTTCGGTCCCGCATTCGCCGAGCGTGCGTCCGTCAAAGCCGACGATCGCGGAGTGGCCGAAGTACGAGTAGACCCCGTCGAAGCCGGTCGCGTTCGCTACGGCGACATAGACGTTGTTCATCCACGCCATTGTCTTTGCGACCATGACCTGCTGCTCTTTCGCCGGATACATATAGCCCTGGCAGCGGACGATCAGCTCTGCGCCACGCATGGCGCAGTCACGCCAGATTTCCGGATAGTTGCCGTCGTCGCAGATGATGAGACTGATCTTGAGCCCTTTCGGCCCTTCGGAAACGTAAGTACAGTCGCCGGGATACCAGCCTTCGATGGGGGTCCACGGCATGATCTTCCGATACTTCTGGACAATCTCGCCGCGGTTGTTCATGAGTATGAGCGTGTTGTAGGGCGCCTTGAGCGGATGCTCCTCGTGCTGCTCGCCCGTCAGCGAGAAGACGCCCCAGACGTTCGCCTTCCTGCAGGCTGCACCGAAGATCTCGGTTTCGGCACCGGGCACCGTCGACGCCGTTTCGTACATCTCCTTGGAGTCGTACATGATTCCGTGCGTCGAATATTCGGGGAAGATGACGAGGTCCATGCCTGGCAACCCCTGCTTCATGCCGACGACCATGTCCGCGATCTTGCGTGCGTTCTCAATCACCTCCGCCTTCGTATGAAGGCGTGGCATCTTGTAGTTGACGACAGCCACTCCGACGCAGTCGTTGCTGCTGGAAATATCACCATGGCGCATGCTTTTTCTCCATGCTGGATCGATAACGACAAAAAAAAACCCGAACAGACTCTCGGTCTGCTCGGGCGTTGTTGCCTTTTCGCGTTGCCGGCAATGTTGGCGGCAACGCGATACGTTGATCGGAAAGTAGACTACAAAACTCGGGAAACGCTTGTCAAGCGATCAAAAACTTCGATCGGTGGCGAGCCATCGCTTGCGCTGAGTGAAATGCAGTAATTCCGAAATTTTGTGTTGACAGTGCTTTTTGGTCGCTCAATCCTCTGTCCTCATCACGACCGACTCGTCAACAGCGACGAATGTGAAGGGCAGCAGAGCCCACCCGGCACCCGAAAAGGTGCCGGGTGGGCTCTTTTTTTTGGCCAGACCTTGCCAGGGTTAGCGTCTTCGCCATCCCTGGTCTCACTGGTAAAGAACGTCATGTCATCTCCGCAATCCTTGGGCGCTGGTAACGAGACGGCGCTCGATCACGTGCTCGGCGAAGAGTACGAACACGCACCCGTACCACCTGCGGCGCGACGTAGTGTGGTATCGGTCGCGACGGTATGGATCAGCTTTCCAATGATCCTGACGAGTGCGATGACCGGTTCCATCCTTGTCGCGGGCATGGGCTTCGGCCGCGGGCTCACCGCGATGCTCGTCGGCAACCTGCTGATGTTCGCTTATGTCTGCCTGCTCGGCGGTCTGGGCGCGAAGCACGGCCTCAACTTTGCGCTGCTTGCGAGCCGCGTATTCGGGCGCAAAGGGTACGCACTGGCCTCGGGCCTGCTGTCAAGCCTGCTGCTTGGATGGTACGCGGTGCAGACCGGTATCACCGGTATTCTCATCCATTCGTCATCGGGTGCCAACTATCTGGTGATGACGTTTGTCGCGGGCGTGCTCTATCTCGCAGTGACGTTCATTGGCATACGGGGTCTCCACTGGCTCGGCATGATCTCGGTGCCACTCTTTCTCGCCCTCGGGACCTGGGTCGCCGTCGATGCCGCTGGCCATGCGGGCTGGAGCACCGTGCTCGCATACGGCGGCACGAACCCGGCGTCGTCGACGGCATTCGGCGTCGGACTGACCATCGTCATCAGCCTTTTCGTCGATGCGGGCACCGTTTCTGCCGACTTCAACCGCTGGGCGAAGAACGGCCGCGATTCGTTGATCGCGACGTTCACGGCATTTCCGTTCGCGAACTGCTATGCGATGCTGATGGGCGGCATCATGACTGCGGCCATTGCGTTGCCCAGTCCGCAGCCGTTCGCCATGGACAATATGTTCGGCTACATGCTCCAGCAGCATCGGACGTGGCTGAGTGCGATTGCCGTCATCTTTCTGTTCTGCAGCCTTGGCTCGGTCTGCGCGCACTGTCTTTACAACTCTGCCGTCGGCTGGTCACGGATTGCCGGCATCAAGATGCGCACGGCCGCGGTCATCCTGGCCGTCGTCGGCATCGCCGTAGCCGCAGCCAATGTCTGGGCGTTGTTCATCCCGTGGCTTTCTCTGCTCGGGATCATCGTTCCGCCGATCGGCTCGATCGTCATTGTCGACCTGTACCTGGCACGGCCAGGTGCCGAAATAGACCGGGACTGGCGCGCACAGGCGTTCGCCGCGTGGGCTATCGGATCGGTGACAGCCTATCTCGTCGAAAAGCAATTTCCCGAGATTTCGACAGCCATATCGGCCTTCGTCGTCAGCGCGATCGCGTACGGGTTGATTGCCAGGCTGTTGAAGAACGCGAGCACGTCTGCCAATCGCGCATGACGCGCCAGCAGTGCTCCGAGGGCGGGTGGGCCCGTGCCTGTGCCCACATATCCAAACCAATGTCTCTTCATCGAGGTCGATTCAATATGTCCGACTACAAAGTCTATTCACTCGGCGACGTCATGCTCCAAAGTGGCATGCGCATTCCCGACGCCAAGCTTGCCTACAAGACGTATGGCACGCTCAACAGCGCCAAAGACAACGTGATCGTCTACCCGACGTGGTATTCGGGACAGCATTACGAAAATGAGTGGCTGATTGGAGAGGACAAGGCGGTCGATCCTCGCAAGTACTTCATCATCGTGCCGAACATGTTCTGCAACGGGCTTTCGTCGTCTCCCAGCAATACGCCCGCTCCGTACGGCAGGGCACGCTTCCCGCACGTGAGCGCGTACGACAATGTTCGCATGCAGCATCGGCTCCTGGC
Organism: Paraburkholderia silvatlantica; assembly: GCF_003096715.1. GTDB lineage: Bacteria > Pseudomonadota > Gammaproteobacteria > Burkholderiales > Burkholderiaceae > Paraburkholderia > Paraburkholderia silvatlantica. The sequence continues at coordinate 87,685 of NZ_QEOL01000030.1, read as the reverse complement.
AGAAGTATTCGGCATCGAAAAGATCGCGCTCGTGACGGGCTGGTCGATGGGCGCATTGCAGACGTTTCATTGGGGTGCGATGTATCCGGAGATGGTCGAGCGAATCCTGCCGTTCCAGGGATCCGCAAAATGCTCCCGGCACAACTTTGTGTTCCTCGAAGGCGTCAAGGCGGCACTGACCGCCGATGCCGCCTTCCTCGACGGGTGGTACGACGTGCAGCCGGAAAAGGGCCTGTGTGCGGCCGCGCGTGTTTATGCGGGATGGGGTCTTTCGCAGACGTTCTACCGGGAGAAGCTCGATCTTGAAAAGCTTGGCTATGCGTCGCTCGAGGACTTTCTGGTCGGCTTCTGGGAGGGCTGGCTGCTGGCGAAAGACGCCAACAACCTGCTCGGCATGCTCTGGACCTGGCAATACGGAGACATCAGCAACAACGAAATCTACACGGGTGACTTCGTCAAGGCACTTTCGTCGATTCGTGCGAAGGCGATTGTCATGCCTTGCAAGACCGACCTCTACTTCCCGCCCGAGGACAGCGCGTTCGAGGTCGCGCATATGCCTAACGCGGAGCTGCGCGTCGTCGATTCAATCTGGGGACACTTCGCGGGCGGCCCTGGTACGAGCCCAGTCGATATCGCCGTGCTTGACAAGGCGTTACGTGAGCTGCTCGCGAGCTGACCGGTAGCGCCGGGCTGGAACCGCATCGTCGAAAGACCGTCGAGGCGGTGCACGGCGATCAGTGCGGATCAACCGGCGCGTTTTCAGGCGCCCTCTTTTCCGTACATAATTAGCACTACTAAATTGTTTAATGGTCCGATCAAGGATCGGTCAGCGATGTCCAACATGAAGAAACCCCTGACGGCGGCCGCGCTTGCGGGCGCTTGCGTTTCCCTCGCCCATGCGCAAAGCAGCGCCACTTTGTACGGCGAGCTTGACGAAAGCCTTCAGTTCACTAACAGCGAAGGAAGCCATGGGCATACCGGTTCTGTCTTGGGGCTCGCGGACGGCGCGAACAACACGATGGTCTGGGGCATCAAGGGCAAGGAGGACCTTGGCGGTGGCCTGAGTGCCGTTTTCACGCTGGAAAGCCAGTTCGAGCTCAGCAACGGTGCGAACCCGTTCGGCAGCGACTTGTTCGGGCGGCAGTTTATGGGTCGGCCTCTCCGATAACCGCTGGGGATGTTGACCTTCGGCAAGCAGTACAGGCCTCTGACCACGATTCGGTCGATTTGCTTTCATAAACGCGGGGGGGGTTATAAGGCTACCTAAATTCCCCTTGGTTTCGGAATAAGCCGGTCATCCCGTAAATACCTGCCTGAACCGCCTCGCCCCGCTTCACATCGTCGGCATGCAGGTACATCAAATGTGCTGCAACGCAAACACTCATCGTGATCCGGGATCTATACGGCTACTATCGACGCCATTGTTCTGACCTCCAAGTGGCGTCTGCACGCATGTCCGAAACGCCCTCGAAAGCTTTCTGTCTGATTTGCCGTTTATGCGTGTCGGATACTTTTAACCAGGTAGAAGCGCACGGGCCGCACGTCGCGCGTTCTCGCGCCAGGAAAACCGGAAACTTCCGCGACACCCTTCATAAAAACCGTCGAAATCCTAACCCATCCCTGAGCGGCTCCGATCCCCGCCGCACATCCACTGCGTCAACCGTGCCGATCCCGCACAAAGCTCGCAAGCGCATTCCCTCCTTCAAGCAAATGCCGTGCAAGAATCGCGCACCCGCCCTCGACATCACGCGCATGGCAGCAGGCGAGCAAAGCGCGGTGCTCACTGTCCGACTTTGCCGAATAGCCCAACTGGCTCATCAGCAGGCGCAGATAGCGGTCGATCGTCGTGTTGAAAGAAGTCAGCAGCGATTTGGTGCGCTGCCGCTCCACGCCGGAATAGAGCTTCAGATGGAACTGCAGATTCAACGCGCCGGTATGCACTGGCGAGGGATGGGCCTCGATCTGGGCCTGCAGCATTTCGGCTTCGTGCAAAGCGGTATCGGTCAGATTCGGCATCGAAAGCCGCAACAGGGTGGGCTCGATCTGTGCCCGCAACTCGTAGATCTCGACGATGTCATCCGGTGAAAGCGCTGCAACCACCGCGCCCTTGCGCGGCTGGAAGTCAACAAGTCCCTCAGCCTCCAACTGACGGAGCGCCTCGCGAACGGGCATGCGGCTCAGATCAAGCTTCGCCGCCAGTTCGTCCTGGCGCAGTGGCATGCCGTCGGGGAAGCTGCCGCTCAGGATGCGTTCCCGAATGACGAGCGCAGCATACTCAGTGGCCGTCCGGTAGCCTCGTTGCTCCGTCGGGTGAAGTTCCGAGACACGGGGTGGTTCTTGCATGGCAATGTCGGATCCAGAATCCAGATAGTGCACGAAAGATACACTGGCGCACACCTCGCATCAAGAACGCGGCCCGCGTGATCCCGACCGTGTGGCTGGCTCTCGCGCATCACGCGCGTTCACTCTGTGGCACCGGGAGGATGGCCCGCACGGGCGAAGAGCACCAGCCCGATACTGATGATTCCGATGCCGGAGAATTCGGGGATATGTGGCATGGCGGCGCCGATGAACACCATCTCGCCGAGCAGCGCCAGAGGCACTTCAGCCGCCTGCGTCGCATCGACAGCCATGAGTCCGATTGGGTGCTGATTGAGGTTACGCGCGTAGAGAAACAACGGTGTCGCGATGCAGCCGGACAGCAGCGCGACCAGCGCCGTGCTCACGAGCTGGGAATTTCCGGGCAGGCCGGCGCGGCCGAGCAGCAGAACTGCGCCGAACACGGGAAGCGCTCCCAGCGTCAACAGCAGCACGCAGGCAGCGGGGTCTGCCAGCACCTCGCCCGTGCCGGCATCGGCGTTCGTACGCCTGAACTGCCAGATCATTTGGTTGCCGATCGGATAGGCGAACGCGGCCACCACTACAGGGAGACTGTTGAGCAGGATCTCGCCGGGTGGCGCACCGGCGGACAGACGGGTGACCTGGATCAGACAGACGCCGGACGCGATCAGCAATAAATAGCCGAACCCGCGTCGCGTGACGGGATGCCCGAACGCCCACAGGACCATCGGCGTGGCCAGCATCGTGATCTGCCATGCCGAGGCCACCACCCAGCCGGGGGAATAGCGCGCGGAAAAGCAGATGCCGGTATAGAACACGCCGTACCCGATGCCGCCGGATATCAGGAAAAACAGCGGTCGGGTGGCGAACAGCCGGCCGGTGCGCACCAGGAAAGGCAGCCCTCGCCGCACGGTGATCCACGACGCGAGCACGGGCACCATATAGAAGAAACGCAGCGCGGCAGTCCATTGCCAGCGCCCGCCCACGGTACTGATGAAGCGGTTCAGAAAGAATGTGGACGAGAACAGTGCGGCCGCAAGTACCCCCAGCGCGACGGCCATCAGGATCGGGTTCCCTTCCTTCAGCAAAGCTGCCCTGAGCCGACACACTTCACCGTTGCCCGTTCCTTGTTCCATCGCATTTAACCAAAGGGGTTGTAGAAAGCATTTATTGCCGATAGTCTATCCGAAATAAAATCGATTGGATCCAATCTACATGGATGAACATGGGCTACGCCCTCGATCGCAGGCCCCGTACCACGTGCGAGGTGAAAACATTGAAGAGCCTGAGAGTGGTGGCAGTGTCAGCTCCCGAGTCGCCAAGCGGCAAAAAGAGCGAGCGGGCGCTGAATAGTGAGGATCCGGCCAGCCTGTACAACGCATGCAGGTTGGCCGCGAGTCGGACATCCGACCCATCTTCCGCCTGGTGGCGAAGCAACTGGCGCGGCTCGCGTCGCACACGTCGCGACTGCTGCCTTCTTATGCATGCGGGCAGTGAGATGCCGGCGTTCGAGCGTCTGCTGCACAAGGAGCGGCCGAATCTCGTGCTGATCGGCGCGATGACGATCTGCCTGCGCGGCGCGATCGAGTGCGCGACCGTGGCCAGACAAATACTCGGTGAAGGGGTGCTGATCGTGCTCGGTGGGCGACATGCGAGTGAGACGATCCATCTGGGCGACGCCACGCTGCGTGCGCCGGCTAGCGTGAAGCATCACGCGGCCTCGCCGGCAACACTGATGCAGGCGGGAAAGATTCCCCACGTGTTCGATATCGTGCTGTCGGGCGACGGGGAGTATTTTATCGCCGAGCTGGGAGAGCATGTCGCCCGCGTGCCCGCAAATGTGGCGGGGCACGCGGCCGCGATCATGCGCTCGCTTGGCGATTCGAACCTGAGGGGCGACTGGATCGCGACGGCGCTCCACGACGGACAACTGGAGGTGGTGGTCAGCCGTGGGTTGCCGGTGCTCCATGCCGAACTGCCATCGCCCGTTTCCATGTTCGGCGTCTCGACCTCCTTCGAGATATTCGATGGTCGCCTGACCGCGCATTGCTACAGCGATACCGGACGCGGCTGCATCTACAGCTGCCAGTTCTGTAGCGAAGGCAGTGCGGTCACCGGCGCGCCGACAGATCTTGCGAACAGCGCGGACCGGCTGTATCGGCAACTGCGCGACGTGGTGAACGTGGTGTCCGAGGATCACCCTGGGCGCCGGGCGAGCGGTTTCGTGGAAGATTCGGTGCTGCTCAGCGGAAGCGCGAAGCTGCTGGAGCGGCTCGCCACGCTACTGGAGGGGAAGCCCCTTGATATCCACTGGGGCGCGCAATTGACAATTGATCTGATCTTGGCGAGGAAAGATCTGCTGAGACGGCTGCAAAAAGTTGGGCTACGTTATCTGTTCATTGGCATCGAAACGCTGGATCCAGCCGAGATCGGCGGGATGAGCAAGGACACGCGGCCCGCCACTGAGTGGCTGCGGCGCATTCGCGACACCTTCGAGTTCCTGCGTTCAGCGAACGTGAAATGCGGTTGTGCAGTTCTGTTCGGTCTAGGCGAATCACATGCCAGCCGTTTGCGGCTGCTCGACGAACTGCTGCAACTGCGAGAAGAACAACAGGCACCGCATCCGGTGAGCTTCAACTGGGCCGTGCAGCATCCGCTGCGTGGCTTCGACAACGGTGCCAACTACGAATACCTGGAGTGGCCGACACCGGAAGGGCCGCTGCTCGATCTATTCCAGCATTTCGGTGAGGCTTCGGCGCGCTACCCGATCCCGGCCGCAGGCCAGCCGCGCGAAGCGGAGGTTCGCGCAATCGTTGATCGCATGGTGTGCTTCTCGCAGCCGCCGGTTACACCCGCGCCGATCATTGCCGAGGCGCCAATGTCGGCGGCCCGTTGGGTATGAACGAGAAATCGTCGATGCGCACGGCTACGAGGCTCGTTGCGAACAACACTCTGGAAATCGCGGACGGTATCTCGTTGCCGGTTCCACAGGCTATCCAGGCCACCACGGTGCTCTTCGATTCGCCATCTCGAATGCTACCTATCGCGCGCGACTCGCTCGATTTGACGTCCACGGGACGCCATGCCGGGTTCTACTACGGCGGCGTCGGCACGCCGACCACGCAGGCGCTGGCCGCTAGCCTTTCTGCGCTGGAGGGAGGCGAGTCCTGCGCACTGTTCCCGTCCGGGCAAGCGGCAATCCATGCGGCGACGGCCGTCCTTGCCCAGCCCGGCACCGCGCTGCTGGTGAGCGACAGCGTGACCTACACCACGCGCTGGCTGTTCGATCAGGTGCTGGCGCGACAAGGCGTGCGTGTTCAGTATTTTCATCCGCTGCGGCTCGACGTACTGGCGCGAATGATCAGTGCGCCCGGTGTCGCGGCGGTGTTCATGGAATCGCCAGGTTCGATGTTTTTCGAGGTCCAGGACGTGCGAGCAATCTCTGGCTTGTGCCGCAGCCACGGTGTCGCCAGCATCCTCGACAACACCTGGGCAGGTTCCGTGCTCTTCGACGGCTTCGCGACCGGCGAAGTGGATGTAGTGGTGCTGTCGCTGTCGAAATATCACGGGGCGCCGTGCGGAGTATCGGGCGGTGCGATCATTACGCGCGAGCAGGACCACCACATGAAGTTTCGCAACTTCGGCGCACTGATCGGCGCCACGCTGACTTCGGATGCGGCGTCGCGCATCGCCGCCGGCCTGCCGAACCTGCCTCTGCGAATGCAGCGGATGGCCGATGGTGCCGATCACATCTTGGCCACTATCCTCGGACACTTCGGCACCATCGACATCCTGCGTCCATGCGCGGCGCTGTGCAGTCCGGATTCGCTGTGGCAGCGTGACTTTTCTGGCGCAAACAGCCTCATGACACTGCGACTTGACGGCGTGTGCCTACCGTCGATGCAGGCAGCGATCGAGCGGTTCCGGGTGGTTCGCCACGGTTACGGATGGGGTGGAGACGTCAGCCTGGTCAATCTTGTGCAACCGAATCTGTGGCGCGATTTCCCGTTTGGTGGCCGAGACGATGCATATCTGCGGCTGTACGTCGGCATGGAAGACCCGCTTGACATCGCGGACGACGTGCTCCGCGTTCTATCGAGCGTATTGCAACCGAGGGCATGAATGGAAAATGGCAACAACCTTTATCGTCGATTCGACCTTCGAGCATCACTTTTCCACCCCAGCCGTCGAGGAATCTGTCCTTGGCGGCCATCGCGTGAACCTGCGGCACATCACCGGCCAGGGTGACCTGGAAAGCCTGCCGCTGGAGGAGCCAGTCGAGAACGAGGCAGTCTCAGACGTACTCGATTGCAGGCACTACGCCGCCCAATGCCTGGGCTTGAGGCGACTTCGCCGCCCGACGGTTCGTGACGATGACCGACATGCGCTCAACGGGACACGACACCACCCTGCTGCGCACGCCGATCTTCGAGTAGTCCGCGAGGATGAGGGTTTGCTTCGCATTGCGGCTCATGGCGTCGGCCATTTCCGCTTCCTCCTGAACAAAGCTCGTCGCGCCATGCACCGCATCCACGCCGACCGGTGACAGCAAGGCAATGTCGGCGTGAAAGCGATGCACCTCGGCGATCGCGGCGCCGCCATACGTCGCGCCAACCGACGCATTGAATGCGCCTCCCAGCAGATGCACGGCGTGGCCGCCCGACTTGGCGGCGCGCTCGCCGGCCAGCTCGTTGGCGACGGCCACCGAGTTCGTGACGATGTGCAGACCGCTCAGCGAAGCGAGGGCTTCGGCAAGAATCGCCGTGGTGGTGCCTGCGTCGATGAACAGCGTCTGTCCGCTGCCGATATGCGCCAGCGCACCGCGCGCGAGCGCGCGCTTTTCCTTCACGCGAATGCCCGCTCGCACGCTGAGGGGCAATTCGCTCTCGACGAACATCGCACCGCCATGCACGCGGCGGATTTCGCCCGCCGTGTCGAGCTCGACGAGATCGCGACGAATCGTCTCGCGCGAGACACCGAGCGCCTCCGTCATATGATCGACCGACACGGTCCCGTGCGCCTTCAATAGCGCGCGAATGCGGCGATATCGCTCCTCAACCAGCATCGACTGCCTCCTCCCTCATCGCTTGTCCGGCTCCGCTTGCGCGCTCAAAGGCGGCGCGTGATCTCAAGGATCTGCGCATGCAGTTCCGGCGTGGCCGCAGCGATGATCCGCCCGTCACTGCCCATCCCCACCGTGCGGCCCTGCCAGTCCGTCACGCGGCCGCCCGCGGCCTCCACGACCGGCACGATAGCCAGATAGTCGTAAGGCTGCAAGCCCGCTTCGACGACGGCGTCGACGTAGCCCGCCGCGACCATCGCGTAACTGTAGCAATCGCCGCCGAACCGGCGGCTCGCGGCGGCACGGCACACCGCTTCGAACACCGGCAGTTCGGCGGCATCGAAGATGTCGGGCGACGTGGCATAGACATGCGCCGCCGCGAGGCGCGTACAGCCGCTCGAGCGCAACACCACGCCCTGCCCGTCGCACGCGCCCAGCTTGCCGCCGATCCACCGCTCGCCGGTCACGGGCGCATCGATGATGCCGAGCACCGGCTTGCCGTTGCGCAACAGCGCGAACAGCGTGCCCCAGATCGGCCAGCCCGTCACGAAACTGCGCGTGCCGTCGATCGGATCGATCACCCACACGTATTCCGCGTCAGTCCGCTCGCGCCCGTGCTCCTCGCCGAAGATGCCATGCGCGGGAAAGCGCTGCGCGAGCCGCGCGCGGATATGCGCCTCGATCTCGCGGTCGGCAATGGTCACGGGGCTCTCGTCCGACTTGGTCTCGATGTCGAGCTTCTTGCGGAAATATCTCAGCGAGATCTCGCGTGCCTCGTCGGCGAGCTGAACCGCAAATGCCTCGAATCCGCGCAGCACATCGTCGCTTTCCTGACTCATCTTGAATGCCCTTTTCTGGGGCAGCGCTGACGCTGCCGTGACGTGAACAGTGTCGCAAGCCCCCGCGCCCAAAGCGCGCGAGGCTTGCTTTCGTGGTGTCTCCATCATGGCAGCAGATATTTTTGATTGCTAGACCCAATGCCAATATTCTGCAAATATCCACAAAACCACACAACGCAAACACACGGTTCGACACAGACGGTAACGCGCGCGCCTTGTGACTTTGTGGGGTTCCGACTTTGTGGGGTTCCTTCTTCGGTCGCCTCTCACTCTTTCAGGAAGATCGCAATGCGTATCCGCAAGACACTGACTTCGCTTTTCGCCCTCGGGCTGCTCTCGTGCACGATCTCGAACGCCGCTCACGCCGGGCAGATCACCGTGTACTCCGCGCTGGAAAGCGACGAAATCGCCACGTACCTGGCCGCCGCGAAAAAGGCGCTGCCCGACGTACAGGTCAACGTGCTGCGTCTGTCCACGGGCGACCTCGCCGCGCGCATGATCGCCGAATCCGGCGCGCCGCACGCGGACGCGGTTTGGGGCGAAGCGCTCACCAATCTGCTCGATCCGCGCATCGCGGACCAGCTCGCACCGGTGAGCGGCAAGAACGTGTCGAGCCTGCCGAAGCAGTTCCGCGATCCGGCCGGCAAATGGTTTGCCGCGACCGGCTACATGGCCGCGCTCTGCGTGAACACCGACGCACTTGCCGCGAAGAAGCTGCCCATGCCGACCTCGTGGGAAGACCTCGCCAAGCCGGTCTACAAGGGCAACGTGGTGATGCCGGACCCGGCCTCGTCGGGCACGGGCTATCTGCAAATCGCCGCGATCCTGCAAGGCGCGGGCGAGGACAAGGGCTGGCAGATCCTCAAGGGGGTCGGCGCGAATGTCGCGCAGTTCACGCCGTCGGGCTCGCAACCGTGCAAGCTCGCGCGCACCGGCGAGTACGCCGTGGGCGCATCGTTCGCGTTCGTCGCCATGCAGTCGATCAAGGCCGGCTTCCCGGTGAAGATGGTGATTCCGTCGAAGTATGTTGGTTACGAGCTCGAAGGCTCGGGCATGCTGAAGAGTTCGACGCATCAGGCCGATACCGAGCGCTTCCTCGAATGGGTCGCCTCGCCCGACGCCGCGAAGCTCTATCAGCAATACAAGGAAATCGTCACGACACCGGGCATCAAGCCGACGCCCGAACAGATCGCCGAAGGTCTGCCCGCCGACGTCTCCAAGGTGCTGTACCCGATGGACTTCGCCGCTTCCGCAAAGATGCACGACACCGTACTCAAGCGCTTCAAGACCGACGTGATGCATTAAGCGCAGTCGCGCTTTCCCGTAGTCCGTTTCATGCCCGGCGCAACGCCGGGCAATCTAGCCTGGCCACTCTGGGAAGTCACCATGCATCTCACCGTCTCCGATCTCTTCAAGACATTTGCCGGTCACGTCGCGCTCGAACGCATTCATTTCGACGTGCAGGAGGACGAGTTCGTCTGCCTGCTGGGTCCGAGCGGCTGCGGCAAGACCACCCTGCTGCGCATCATCGCCGGCCTGCTCGACGCCGACGGCGGAAGTGTCACGATGGGTACGCGCTCGCTGCTGGAGATTCCCGCGCGCGAACGCGGCTTCGGCATCGTGTTCCAGTCCTACTCGCTGTTTCCGAACATGACGGTCGCGCAGAACATCGGCTATGGAATGAAGATTCGCGGCGTACCGCGTGCGCAGATCGACGCACGTTGCAAGGAACTACTTGAACTGATTCGCCTGCCGCATCTCGCCGGGCGCTATCCGGGCCAGCTTTCCGGCGGTCAACAGCAACGCGTCGCGATCGCGCGCGCGATCGCCGTCGATCCCTCGCTGCTGCTGCTCGACGAGCCGCTATCCGCGCTCGACGCGCAGGTGCGCGTCGAAATGCGCCGCGAAATTCACGATGTCCAACGCCGCCTGCGCATCCCCACCATCATGGTGACGCACGATCAGGAAGAAGCGCTCACGCTCGCCGACAAGATCATCTGCATGAATCACGGCCGCATCGAGCAGATCGGCTCGCCGCGCGAACTGTACGAGCGCCCGCGCACGCGTTTCGTGGCGAGCTTTATCGGCACCTCGAACCTGCTGCCCGCCTCGTGGGTACGCGATGCGTTCCCCGCCTTGATGGCGCACCATCCGGGCGGCGCCGATGCGGCATTCGAAGCCTGCGTGCGTCCCGAAGATCTCACGGTGTCGCCGGGCGCGCACAGCGAAGGCGCGAGCGCCCGCGTGATCGACTCGACCTTCCTCGGCAGCACCACGCGCATACGCGTGCACTGGTGCGGACGCGAACTGCTCGCCGAACAGCCGCGCGGCCTGCCGATGGAAGCGGGCACGCCGGTCACACTATCCGTGGCCAACGACCGCTGCGCATGGGTGGCGGCATGAGCGCCTCGCTTGCTGCCACGAATCGCCCGCGCATCGAGCGCCCGGGCCGCACGATGGGCGCCGTGCTGCGCGTCGCGATGGTCGCGGTGCCGCTCGCCTGTCTCGCGCTGTTCTTCCTCTATCCGCTTGCGGTTATCGCGTGGCATAGCCTGCTGAATGGCGACGCGAGACTGGGCGTGAGCAACTATGTCGCGCTCTGGCGCACGCCCGGCATGCTGGAGGCGGCATGGCACAGCCTCGTGCTGAGCGCCGCGACGACGCTCGTGAGCATCGTGCTCGGCTTCATGATCGCGTTCACCTTGCAGCGCTCGCGCCTGCCTGCGCCGAACATGATCCGCGCGACGCTGCTGCTCCCGATGCTCGCGCCTTCGCTGATGCAAGGCCTCGGCATGCTGTTCCTGCTCGGACGCAATGGCCTCGTGCACAAGTGGACCGGCTGGGATGTCGAAATCTACGGTTTCTGGGGACTGCTGATCGCCGATGTGATCTACGCGTTGCCGCAGGCGGTGCTCATTATCGGTGCGGCGCTCGCGCAATCGGACGCCCGCTATTACGACGCCGCCGATGTGCTGGGCGCGCGACGCTGGCAGCAATTCTTTGCACTCACGTTGCCGAATGCGCGCTTTGGCCTGCTGTCGGCGGCCTTCGTCGTGTTCACCGTGACGATCACCGACTTCGGCAACGCGGTGGTGATCGGCGGGAACTATCACGTGCTCGCCACGGAGATCTATAACCAGGTGTCCGGGCAAATGAACTTCGGCATGGGCGCCGCGGTCGGCATGGTCTTGCTGCTGCCTTCGCTCGCCTCGGTGTATATCGAGCGCATCGCTTCGCAACGGCAGTTCGGCGGTGCATCGGAAAGCCGTGTGCCGGTGACGCCTCGCGCGAATCGCCTGCGTGACGGGCTGCTCGGCGTCGGCTGCCTGCTCGCGCTGCTGCCGATCGTGGCTTCCGTCGCGACCGTCGTCTTTGCAAGCCTCGTACGCTTGTGGCCGTACCGGCTCGAACTGACTCTCGCCAATTACCGGGGCGAATTGTCGGGCGGATATGGCGCGATCGTCACGTCGCTGGAAATCTCGCTTGCGGCGGCCACACTGGGCGTGCTGTTGCTGTTCTGCCTGAGCTATGGCGCACGCCGCATGCCGGGCGCGGTGTCGCGGCTGATTTACACCGTGGCCGTGCTGCCGGCCGCCGTGCCGGGGATGGTTGTGGGTCTCGCTTATATTCTCGCATTCAATAGCGGTCCGCTGGGGACATGGCTCTATGGCAGCGCCACCGTGATCGTGCTCTGCAACTTCTATCACTATCACACACAGGGCTTTCTCACGATGAGCACGGGCTTGCGTGCGGTGCCGGCTGCGCTCGAGGAAGTCGTGGATTGCCTGGGAGGCGGCCTGCGCCATGCACTCCAGGATGCCGTGCTGCCCTTCGTCGCCGCAACTGCTGTGAGCGTGTTTTTCTTTCTGTTCATGCGCTCGATGGTGACACTGTCCGCTGTCGTCTTTCTCGTTACGCCGGCGCTGAATCTCGCTTCAGTCGCTGTCATGCAGCTCGATGAAAACGGCTTCGTCTCGCAGGCCGCCGCTTACTCCACGTGCATCATGGTCGTGACGTCGCTTGCCCTGATGCTCATGCGCCTTGCCATGAAGCGCGTGATGCTGCGACGCGACGTCGTGCGATGACGATCGCATCTCTATGCGATGTATGACCGTGCATCCAGTTCGCGCGGGTGCACGGCGCAGTCTTACAGACTGATATTGGCAGATCGGCGCCAAATTCCGACACCGCCCAGAATGCGCCGTTCAGAATGCGCCATTCAGATCGATGGTTCGCCGACGTACAGATGTCGTCTACGTTAACTGCAACCGCCCATTCGACTGAACGGGACGAAGGGTCATCCGGCGGCCTTTGCTGCCATCACTGGCTGGGCTGCTTTGGCGTAATCGCCGAAAGGCCGCCTAAGGTCACGCCGTGGTGGCCACCATCACAGAATATGCCTTGAATACCGCTGTCGCCTGCATACCGACTGCCAGCGACAGCGCATCGACCGCATCGTTGGTGACGCTCGCCGTCAGGCTGGTGCCACCCGGCAGGGTCAGCACAACCAGCGAAGAAACCGCACCGCGTTCGACCCGCGAGATCGTTCCGGAAAACTGGTTGCGCGCGGACAGCGTATAACCGGCGAAGTCGATCACGAGCACGATCGCCGACGACTTGATCAGCAGGATCGCCTCCTTCCCGGGCTCAAGCTTCAGGCGTCCGGCAGCGGCCGTTGTGATGGTCGCGACCACCTGCTGGCCACCCGGTATCGTCACCGACACCTGGGTAGTAACCGGCCCTGGTATAACAGCGTCAATTGTTCCGGCGAACTGGTTACGCGCGGTCGTTTTCATTGCGATTCTCCTGAGAAGGCCGGCCACCGCCGGCAACTGGTTGAGCCACGCTTCCTGCTCGTGCAGGAAAGCCTGGTTTGCGGCCTCCAGCCGACGCCACGCGTCGAGCAGCGTGAATGCCGCCGGGGTCAGGCGCGTGCCGCCGCCGCCCTTGCCGCCCGTTCCTGTTTCGATCAGCGGCTGGCTGGCAAGATTGGCCGCGCTTTCCAGCAACAGCCACGCGCCCTTGTAGCTGTAGCCTGCCGTTCGGGCCGCGCGATTGATTGAGCCAGTGTGGTCGATCGCCTCCATCAACGCGAAGAAGCGCGCATCGAGACGACCGGCCAGCTTCAGCTCGGACCCGAGCAACGTCGCTCCGGCGGCGACGGACGCGTTCCGGCGCATGTCAACATTCCACCTGCACGTGGAGCAGTTCGCGCGCTCGGTACGCGTTCGCGGTGAGCGGCTCCGCCGTACGTTCCGGCAACAAGGCGCAGGTCGTCACCGAGCGGGGCTGGTCTCGCCGAACGTCGACTTCGCGGGTCACGCTACCGCGCTCCACGACAAACGCGACCTGCGCCAACGCGAGAACATCCTCGACGTCGTGCGTGATCATGACGACTGGCAAATTCCAGCGCGCAAACACGCAGGCAAGCTGCCTGCGCAGATCCTCGCGCAGCAGTGGGTTCAGTGCGGCGAACGGCTCGTCGAGCAGCAGCAGACCGGGACGACACGCGAGCGAGCGCGCCAGCGCGACGCGCTGCTGCTGACCGCCTGATAACGTCGCCGGACGGCTCGCCGCCAGCGCGGCGAGCCCGAACATCTCCAGCAATTCGTCGACACGATGAGTGTCGTCCGGTGAAAGCCTTCGGCGCCGCCAGTTCGTCAACCCGAACGCGACGTTCTCCCGCACGCTCAGGTGCGGAAACAGCGCGTAGTGCTGGAACAGATAGCCGATGCCGCGTTGCTCGGGCGGCAGATCAATGTGCTGCACAGAATCGAACAGCACGCGGCCGCCGATCCTGACATGTCCACGCTGTGGCCTGAGCAGCCCCGCGATTGCCTGGAGGGTCATCGACTTTCCGCCGCCCGAAGGTCCGTAAAGCGCGATCACCGTCGCGTCGGAAACGAAACGCATTCCAAGCGTGAAATGTCGCGCGCCATCAGAGATGGTCGCCTCGAGATCAATGTCAATCATGGTGCGGCGGCGTCAGGACTGCGAGAAGCCATAGCGCTTCAGGATATCCTGCGCAGAAGGCGTCAACAGATAGTCCAGGAACGCCTTGGCGAGCGCCTTTTCGCGGCTTGCGCTGACCGCGATGACCGGGTAGGTCACCGGATCGTGTCCGCCAACCGCCTGCACGATCTCAACCTTGCCCGGCATCAGCGCGGCGTCGGTGCGATAGACGAAGCCCGCGTCAGCTTCCCCCCGGGACACGTAATCCAGTACCTGGCGCACGCTGTCTGCCTGCGCGAACTTCGGCGCAAGCGCATCCCACAGCATCGCCTTTTCGAGCGCCTGTTGCGTGTAGCGGCCTACCGGCACGGTCGACACCTTGCCGATTGCGATGCGCCGCACCGCCGGATTCGACAGGTCCATCACGCTCTTCACCGGCGAACCCTGTGCGGCCGGCACGATCAGCACCAGCGCGTTCGTTGCGAAATCGCGGCGTGTGGATTCGTCGAACAGCCCGGCTTCGACGCCGCGCGTGACAGTCTGCTCATCGGCACTCGCGAACACGTCAACCGGCGCGCCTTGACGGATCTGCTGCAACAGCATGCCCGATGCTCCGAAATTAAAGCGTACCGTCACGTCCGGATGTGTCGCCTCGAACTTCGCGCCCACCTCCTTGAACGCGTCGGTCAGGCTGGCTGCGGCAGAAACGGTAAGCTGCTGTGCGAGCGCGACACACGGCGCTGCCGCGACCAGGCCAACGAACAGGAAGGCGAGAAGACGTTTCACGAGAGGGCTCCACGAAATCAGCGAAGGGAAAGAAAGCGGCCAGACAGCACGAGCACCGTAATGGACAGGATCGATGTGACGAACACCAGCAACAGCGCAGCCTGATCGCGACCGTCCTGCATCGCGTCGTAGATCGCCATCGACAGCGTCTGCGTCTGATGCGGAATGTCGCCCGCCACCATCAGCGTCGCACCGAACTCGCCCATCGCGCGTGCAAACGCGAGCAGCGTGCCGGCAAGGATGCCGGGCCACGCGAGCGGCAGAGTGACGCGCACGAACACCGACCACTGCGACTGGCGCAGCGTCCGCGCTGCGGCCTCGAGCGAACGGTCCACGCCCGCAAACGCCGCGTTCGCGGACTTCAGCACGAGCGGCAACGCGACGATCGCCGACGCGAGCACAGCGCCGTGCCAGTTGAAGACGATCGTGTAGCCGACCTGCTGGTAGAGCCAACCGCCGACGACGCTGCGCCGCCCGGCCGCGACCAGCAACGCATAGCCGATCACGGTCGGTGGCAACACGAGCGGCAACATGCAGACAGCTTCGACGACAGTGCTGCCGGGGAAGCGCCGACGCGCGAACAACCAGCCGAGCGCAATCCCGGCGACGAGTGCAAACACCGTCGCGACGCCCGCGACGCGCAGCGACAACCAGAGCGGCGACCAGTCCATCCGGTGAAGGGAATCCGACATTACCGACACTCCACGTTATGAATCAGGCTTCACAGCACCTGTTGCAAGATGTGGGCCATTCGTGGTGTGGGCCATTCGTGGGCCGGTGCGGGCGCAGGAGCGCGCCCGCCGGATCAGATCAGGCCCGCCGCACAAGCGAACCGTGCGAGCGAGGCACGCGCCTCGTGGGCATCGTGTGTGGCGGGCTTGAGCAGCAGCCGGTGCGGGCCAAGCCGTTCGCCCAGCTCTTTCGCGCGCGCCACGCACTGCCCAGGATCGCCGATGATCGCGTTCGCGAGGATCACGGCTTCCGTTGCGTCAGGCGAGAACATAGGCGGCAGCTTGCCCGGAGGGAACCGCACGCCCATCAGACGGGGATACGCGCGCACTGCCGCGACACCGTGCTCGATCGCGCGACGGCTATCGTCGCCGCAATGAAAAAAACGCGCGATCGCAAACGGAAAGGCGCCGCGCCGCGCACGCTCGTCGGCCACCTGCTGCGCAATCTGACCGAGATCCGAGGAAGGCGTAGCCATCAGGCCATAGCCGTGCTCCGCCGCAATACGCAGTGAGTCCCCACCAAGGCTCGCAAGCCAGACTGGCATTGGGCGCTGCAACGGACGCGGATAGACTGCGACACCTTCATACCGGAAGAAGCGTCCGTCGAAATGTGTTTGCGGCTCGCTCCATAGCCGCCGGATCAAACCGAGCGCCTCATGCATGCGTTCGCGCGCGACATCCGCGGACTGGATCCCCGAGGGACGATACTGCTCCGGAAACGGCCCACCGCGCGCGACACCGAACTCGATGCGCCCGCCACTGAGCAGGTCGAGTGCAGCGATATCCTCCGCAACGCGAAGTGGGTCGTTCAGTGCGAGCAGCGATGCGCCGCTGCCGAGCCGGATCGTCGACGTCAACGCCGCGATGTGTGAAAGCAGCACGGTCAGCGCGCTGCCGATCGCGAACGGACTGTAGTGGTGCTCGGCCACCCAGACGTCGTGGAACCCCATCTGCTCCGCCTCGACGCCGGTCCGAACAGTCTGCCGGAGCGCGTCGCGTGGGTCGTTGTCGGGGTTCTCGACGTTCAGAAACACACCATAGCGTTGTAGTAATTCCGACATTTTGTGGCTTCACCGATTCAAGTCGTCGTTTGGCTCCGGTGAAACGCCGGAACCAGACAATCCGCAGGCACACTCAGCGCAGCCTGCGGCACCCGTGTGCGAATGGCGGCAGCGCTGCAAGCCGTTGCCGCCGATGATCCGCCCGCGCCAGCCCGGCGACAAAGCTCGCCAGGTTCGACGTGCGCAGCGCCACCCACGGAACGCCGTGGTGTGCACAGATGTTGCGCAGCGCGGCGAGGGACCCGGGGTCGATGGTGTCGAGCGGGCACAGCACCGCATCCGTGCGCGGCAACAGCGCGGCAAACCGGGTCGCCCGGTCGCCGGGATCCACGTCGATCAGCGCGACGTGATGCACGAACACGCCTCCGGCGCGCGCCAGCCACTCGCGCAGCACCGCGTTGCTCCGGGGCCGGCCACCGACATAGACGAAACGCCGCCCGCGCAGCAACGCGTCGATCGTGCCGCTGTCGAGCAACGTCCGTTCGATCCATTGCAACTCATGCGCCAGACTGGCGACGTGCGCCCGCAATCGCTCGACGTCCGCTTCCGTGGCCGTGATCGGGGCGGCGTGGTTCACAGCCGTGCGCCCGCATTCCGGGCGGCCTGCTCCAGTCAGCGCTGCCATGATGCTTCATCGTCCAGCGAACGCGCCCGTGACGTCGACGTCGTGAACCAGCTGCGTACCGTGTCATACGTATAACGGGTAAGCGCCTCATGACGCGCGCGCGGTGCAAGCAACTGCACGGACAGCGGTTCGGCCCAACCCCAGAAGTCCGCGCGTAGCGCGGGCGGAAAGTTCACGTCGTCGAACGCATGCCACAGTTGCACCAGCCATAGTTCCCGCCCTTCCTCGTCGAGCAGCAGCGGGAGCCCCGCCCCAGCCTGCAGATGCGCATGGCGCTGACTGTAGTAGAGCGGCCCTCCGCAGGCCTCGACAACATAGTCCGCCACCCGCTCGGTCACACAGTCGAAGCAATCGCCCGCATGCGCGAAGAGCGGCGTCGTACGCAGGCGCCTCATGTGCTGCCGCACCAGCTCGCGCAGACCGGCTTCCGCACAGATCGCAAGCAGGCGGTGCGGCGGCGCCGGCAGTGGCGGGCAGACGGCTCGCATGCCCTGCACAGGCCGATCGCGGGACGCATGCGCCACAGGCCAGTGCAATGTCCGGTAACAGGCGCGCGTACAAGGTGTCCAGCGCGCCCGTGGCGCGCCTTCAGATGTTGGGTCCATGGCGTGTCGGATATCGTGTCCAGTTTGTCGGTTATATACCGAAATACATAACGGCAACCAGAACGAAGCAAGGACTACGCCTGGATCACCGAGCCGGCCTACTCCGGCCCGAAACAGTGCGCGTAGTCCGAGCACACACCACAGCTCGGCGCCTTGCAGACAAGCAGTCCTTCCCGTTCGCACAATTGCTTGTAAAAGAACTTTTTCCACTTCATGTCATGGGTATTTTTGGCGGCAAGCCGTGGAAACCAGTAGCCGAGCAAAGCAGAGAGTTCGCGTCGCGAAGGCAGTTGCAGGTCCTGCCACAGATGATTGGCGCCCAGGCACGCGCCGGCCAGCGCATGCGCAATGCATTCAGCCTCCTCGGCCGTACCGGCACCGGGATCGGCGTGGTCCTTGAACAGCGTCACCAGATCTTCCACTTCGTCGTAACGCGACCCGCGCCGCGACGTACCGTCCATCCCCTCCCACGCGAACGGCAACGCGGCATCGCCCCCTGGGAACCAGTGCGAGAGCAGCCAGCGGGTCTTGCTCGCGTCGAGTCCCCGGATCGGCAGCACGTGCGCGCCGTATTGATCGAAGGCGCCCGACAATACACCCGCTAGAGCCAGTACGGTGGGGTCTCCTGGATTCACCGCATGGCGCATCAACGTGGCGTGAAAATCCATGACGGCATGCTCAGACATGCGCCGCCGAGTGCGTGTAGCACTTCTTCGGACAGATCTTCGCGCAGGCGGTACAACCGATGCACAGTTCCCGGTGGGCAATGGTCATGACTTTCTTTTCGTATTCGTCGTCTTCGTCCTCGCCGTCGAGCGCGACGTGCGCGCCCTCCTCGTCGAGCCCCACGAGCTCCAGAACACCCCGCGGGCAGACCTTGAAGCACCGGCCGCAGCCAATGCACTTCTGCTGGTCGAGTGTGGACACGAAAGTCGGCGTCCAGATCTCCCCGCTCGGCAGCTTCACGCTGAAGGTATCGCTCATCTTTGCCTCCTGCGAGCGGGGTTACGCGCAAGCCGCGGCGGCGGCCTTGCGCGCTTCCATCAACGCGGCGTGCGCATCGTGGCAACGCTGCGCGACGGTGAGAATCTGCTCCCAGTTCGTCGGCAGTTCCTCGGACAGGTCGTGCAGATCCATCTTCGCCTGCGTGGCCTGCGCGTTGAGCTTCTTCAAACGCGCCTTCAGTTCGACAGCATCGGTCATCGTGTGCTCCCTGCTCAGGCGCCGTACTGCGCAACGGCCGGATAGGCCCGGATCATCCCGACGGCATCGGCCAGGAACCCGCTTCCGGCCGCAGCCAGTTTCGCAAGCGAAGGAAAGCCGAAGCGGTGCACGTCGCGCAGTTGCTTGTTGACGACGACGAGCCTCCCCGCGATCAGCACCATGCGGCCGAATCCCTCGTGGCTCATCTTCATCATGGGCGATACCATCTGCCCGGTCTCGCGCTCGATCGCCACCGCGATGGCGTTGTAGAACAGCTCCAGATGCCACAGGGTCTCGGGGTCCGGGTCGCCCATGATCGGAATCGCGCGACGCTCCTCCGGCGTGAGGATGTACGGCTTGAGCAACTGCAGGTCTGTCCTGCCTTCCCACGTGCCGTGGGTATCCTGCGCGCGCATCTGCCTGACAAGTTGCTGGATGAACGGCGTTGCAAGCAGCGCCTCGTCGCTGGCCGCGTCCGCGGCCGTGTGCTCGGTGATGGCTTCAGCCATGAGATACCTCGTCGTCTTCGAAATCGTATGTGCGTTCGCCGTCCTTCGCGAGCGCCTTGCGCAGCCATGGAGGCGGTGTGCCCTTGAGCACGCCCAGCAGCCTGGCGAGAATCTCTTCGATGGGTTCCGGCTGCGGCACCTTGATCGGATGAATCTTCAGCGCCACCACGCGCGCGGCACCTGAACCACCAATCGCGGCAACGTACAGGATCGCGCAGTCCTTTACGGCTTCAAGCTTCGGCGCAAGCTTGTCCTCGTCGCCGTCTTCCTCGAGCTTGCCGCCGAAGTCGAATGCCTCAACAAACTCATACCCGCCGGGCGTGACGTTGTAGATCACGATGCTCTTCGCCCAGCCAAAGTGGGCGTCGACGTGCTGCCGGTCCTGGGTCGCGAAAGCGATCTTCATGCTGTGTGCTCCTGGTTGGGTTCGGGCATGGCCGTGACGACCGGAATCTTCACTTCGCGCGACGGATCGCGCGCTGCCAGATCGACCGACGATTGCGGCAACGGCCAGTCGCCCGGACGGTGATGGGCGATCTGCTCGATCATCAGGTTCGCGATTTCGAAGATCAGGTTCATCGTGCCGCGGTAGCCGACCTGGCAGCGGTGTGCGTTGCCTACGCGATCGAACACGGGGAAGCCGACGCGCATTAGCGGCTTGCCCAGTCGCTCCGCCATCTGCCGGCCGTGCGAATGCGTGATCAGCAGATCACAGTCGCCCGCGGCTCGTTCCATGTCTTCCAGGTCGCCCAGCACGACCTCGGTCGCCGGCAGCAGCGCGTGCGATGATGAAGCGGTCGTGCTGACGCAGACTCTCAACTCAGCGCCCATTTCGTGCAGCAGCGCACCGAGCGCGAGCAGCAGGTCGGGTTCGGCGCCGAGCGCCACCTTGATGCCACCGGTGTAGAAGTGGCCGTCGAGCATTGCGTCGAGCAACTGGCTGCGCTGCCGACGGTACTTCGCGGGCACAGGCCGGCCAGACAATTGCGCGAGGCGCTGCAACAGCCGGTCGTTGGGTTCGAGCCCGGTGAGCCTCTCGAATATTTCGAACGGCGTGCCGGCAATCGCCTGCAACGCCTGCGCTCCCTCGCGCGTCTGCTCGCCCACCCCGATCGTGAAGGCCGACGCGCCGGCTGCACGAATCTGCTCCAGCGTCGTGCCACCGAGCGTCGTACCCCGCCAGTCCGGTGCGATGTGGCCGTCGAGCGAACCGGACAGGTCCGGCAGGACAATCACATCGAGCCCGAACATACCGACGATCTCGCGCAGCTCGTCGATATCGCCAGGCGAAAGATGGCTGCCTGGCAGCAGCGTGACCTGCCGCGCGACGCTCGGCAGCGGCTTGACCATCGCTTTCACCACAGCGGTAACGGCGTGGCTGTAGCCGTCCTCGAACCCGCCGACATAGTCGGGCGTGGACACGTACACGAGTTCGGTGTCGTCGAGCTCGGGCTTGCGCTTGCGAACCATGGCGAGATAGCCCTCCACGTCGTCGCCCTTGGTTTCGGTGAGTCCCGTCGAGCAGATTGCGATGATCTTCGGCGCTGCCCGCTTGCGGATGTTCAGCAGTGCCGTTTCGATGTTCTCGTATCCGCCAAGGATGGTCGTGACCTCGTTCATCGCCGTGGTCTGTAACGGAATCGCCTCCTTGAAATGGCGCACCAGCAGCACGAGGCCGAACGACGTGCACCCCTGCGAGCCGTGCATCACCGGCATGCAGGCGTCGAGCCCCATGAACGCAAAGCTCGCACCGAGCGGCTGACTCATCTTCAGCGGATTGACCGCACAGGCTTTCTTCGATTCGACGACGATGGCCATGGTGTTCGCTCTCCGTCGCGTTCAGGCCGCCACGCCCGGCTCGAGGCCCATCGCCCACGCATGCACGCCTGCAACCGGCGCCGCGGCCTGCACAACCGGCAAAGCAGATGCGAAGGCTCCGAGCGTCTGCCCGTCGTCGCCCCACGGCGCCGGAATGCGCACCTGCTGCCACACCGGGTTGTAGATCGCGCGATCGATTTCACGCACCAGTTCGACGATGCCCTCGTAGCCGCCGTAGGGATGATGGCGTTCCTGGTTGATGTCGAGCCACGGCATGCGCGCCTTCAGTGCAACGAACTGTGAGCGACCGCCAGAGAGCATGATGTCCGCCTTCGCGTCGCGAAGCATGCTGTACATCTCACGCGGCGTCATGTCGTCGATCATGTGCGCGTCGTCGCCCATGATCTCCTTGATCTTCTCCTTGTCTTCCTTCGTGCTCTTCTTGACGCTCGTGCCGACGATCTCGAGACCGGCCTCCTGAAGCGCGGCGACCACCGACCATGACTTCACGCCACCGGTGATCAGCAGCACGCGCTTGCCTTCGAGCCGATCGCGAAAGCGGGCAATCCGCGCCCAGGCCCGTGCTTCCTCGGCTTGTATCAGGCACTCGGTACGCCCGATCAGGTCCTTGGGCGCACCCTGCTGCACCAGCAGCTTCGCGATCTGGCGCAGCGTATCGCTCATGTCGCCGATTCCGTAAAACGAACCTTCGAAGTACGGAATGCCGTAGCGCTGCTGCATTTTCGTCGCGATGTTGATCATCGACTTCGAGCACACCATCATGTTGACTTTCGCGCGATGCGAGCTCGCGATCTCGTTGTAGCGTCCGTCGCCGGAAATGCACGAAAGGACGCGGATACCGAGCGCGTCGAGCAGCGGCTTCGTCTGCCACAGCTCGCCCGACAGGTTGTACTCGCCAATGATGTTGATGTCGTATGGCGTCGTATATTCCGGCTCGCGCGTGCCGATCACGTAGTCGAGAATCGCCTCGCCGCCGAGCTTGTTGCCGAGGTTCTTCGGCCCCGCGAAGCCTGGTGAGTTCACCGGAATCACCGGCTTGCCGAACTTCTCCGACGCGCGCTTGCAGACCGCCTCGATGTCGTCGCCGATCAGCGCGGTCACGCAGGTCTGGTAGACGAATACGGCGGGCGGATCGTACTTCTCAATGATCTCCCGCACGCTCCGGAACAGCCGCTTCTCGCCGCCGTAGACCACGTCGAGCTCGTTGATGTCGGTAGTGAAGC
Source organism: Paraburkholderia silvatlantica (assembly GCF_003096715.1). Taxonomy (GTDB): domain Bacteria; phylum Pseudomonadota; class Gammaproteobacteria; order Burkholderiales; family Burkholderiaceae; genus Paraburkholderia; species Paraburkholderia silvatlantica. Next base: position 64,910 of record NZ_QEOL01000030.1, on the reverse strand, counting down.
CGGTACGGTAAAGCGTCGAGCCCGACGACGCGGCGTGACGGTTGTCCCACGAGTTTCCCTCGCACGCGATCGGCCCATGCACGAGATGCGCGACGTCGACGATCGGCTGCAATGCGATCTTCGCGCCATCGAACGCACAGCCGCCCGCCGCCGCGCCGGGCGACAACTGCTTGGTGCAACCCTTTTTGCGCTCCTTCTCGTTTTTTCCCTGGTTCTTGTCGCAACCGGGTTCATCAAACACTTCGGCAATCTTGGCCTTGAGCGAGGCGGACATGGCAGGCTCCTGACGATACGGGTTTCATCACGACTGGCAAGTTCTGTACCACGGCTGTGCTGCACGCCAGGCGGCGTCCTCGGGGGTCGTCCCGTCGCCGATTGTCGACATCGGAACGCCGTTTGGAGGATTTGAACGGATCGCGACACGGCTGAACGAAGCAAACGCGACAGCGGCTGACGGCCGCCGTCGTCATCCTGCGCCGCGCTCGCGCGGTCGGGACACTAACCGGGTAACGGCGCACACCCCGCTCTCCCCGCCACGCATCAGTTGTCATCCGCGAGAACTTCAAGCGCCACCAGTTGCTCGTACAGCGCCCGCCGCGCAGACCAGTGCGACTTGCCCGCAAGACGTGGATCTGCCCCCTCGAATGCACTGATGGCGGCGCGATCGTTCAAGTAGACAAGACAGTGTCCGCGTGCATTGAGCGCCGCCAACGACGCGTCGAGCAGCGTCACTGGCTCATGCTGGCAAAGGCCACGGCCGAGCAGATAGTCCGCGCGGTAGAGCGGCGTGTCCCAGCCATGCGCATCGCCGATTGCGCAAATCGACGGGTATTGCGTCCGCGCGCCGACATCCGGCGCGTGTCCGCTGAATTCGAGGAGTTCACGGGGTGTCACCGAATCGTATATTTCCTCCGGCCGAAGCGGGTCCGATGCTGCGACCTTGCGCGCGAAGTCCGCCTCATCGTACGCAAACCAGGCTTTGGGCTTGCCACCCACAGGTAGTTCCACCACGTAGATCACGAGTCGCCCCCAGTCCGCCGATGCATTAAAGTGCCAATGGATCCCGTATCGGCGTCCGCCGGAAACCCGCCGCGAAACGCACTCCCGGACATCAGCTGTCGCGTCGCACGCTACCCCACTGCCCGCTCCAGCACGAGCCACGCATGCTATTCGACGCCCTCGGCAGCGACCTTCGCCCACACAGCCTTTCGAATACGCTGGGCTATGCCGGCCGGACTTGCGTCGAACTGGCGCTGCGCGGCGCAGAGCGCTCCCAATGCGATTGCCGCCTCTGCGTGCGTGAGTGGCAAGCGCCCCGCCACGTGCGTCGCTCCCGGCACCTCGCGCGCGATCGCCTGCCGGTTCGGGTGTTCGGGCAACGGCACCAGTTGGTCCGCCTCGCGTACGCCGGCCAGGCAGACCCAGCCGTCGATCACCTCGACCCTGCGGCCGTCCTGCGTGAACCTGATCAGTACCGGATCTGCCATGACCGCGCTCCAATCAACGGATGATGTCGTAGCTGTAGTCCGTCTTCGCGGCTACGATAGTGTTCGCGTCGAGGGTCTCGAAGAACTCGTCGAGCAGCATCACGAGCGTGCGCAGCGCGCCGTCGTAGCCCCACGTCGGATAGCGGTGATAGTGGTGACGGTCGAAGATCGGGAACACCATTCGGATCAGCGGTGTTTTCGTGTCCCGTTCCAGGTACTTGCCGTACGTATTGCCGATCAGGAAATCCACCGGTTCCGTGAAGAGCAATGAACGCATGTGCCACAGGTCTCGCTTCGGATAGACCTTGCAGCCCGCACCGTAAGGTGACGCATCGAAGAGCGCCTGAACCTTCGCCGCCCAGGCGTCGTTGCCATTGGTCGCGAGCACATGCGCCGGTTCTGCGCCAAGCTCAAGCAGGAACTGCGTGTAGCCGAGCATCTGGTCCGGATCGCCGTACAGGGCGAAGCGCTTGCCATGCAGGTGCGCCTGGCTGTCCGCCATCGCGTCGACGAGCTGGCCACGCTCCCTTTCGAGCGCAGCGGGAATCGGCTTGCCAGTCACGCGCGAGATTTCCATCAGGAAGCGATCGGTTCCCGCGACGCCGACCGGCGCGTTCAGCACTACGACCTCCTGCCCGTGCTCCGCGATGAACTTGCTGGTCTTCTCGCAGCAGTATTCCTGAAACACGAACGTCGCCTTCGCGTGCAACGCCTGCTCGACCTCCTCCTTCGTCGTGCCGCCTTCATACATGCGAAATTCACCGTCGGTCGGGGTGTTCCACGTCTCGGACGGATCGCAGATCACATTGACCTTCACTCCGAACAGTTCGAAGATCCGCCGGATTTCCTTCATGTTGCCGACCACGAAGCCGTCGAAGCCGCCAATGAAGTTCACGCTGTCGTCCGGCACGCGCACCAACGGCTGCGTCGTGCCTGCCTTGCCGTCCCAGAAATGCTTGAGAATCCCGAGCAGTGCGTTGTCGTAACCGGTCACGTGACTGCCGACAAACGCTGGCGTGTGCGCGAACGGAACGTCGTATTCCTCCGGCACACTGCCCTTCTGCTTGCTGTTCTTGATGAACGCATCGAGATCGTCCCCGATCACCTCCGCCATGCAGGTGGTCGACACCGCGATCATTTCCGGCTTGTACAGGTTGTATGCGTTCGCGAGCCCGTCGATCATGTTATTCAGCCCTCCGAACACTGCGGCATCCTCGGTCATCGACGAACTGACACACGAGGTGGGCTCCTTGAAGTGCCGCGAGAAATGCGAACGGTAGTACGCGACACAGCCCTGCGAACCGTGCACGAAGCTGAGTGTCTTGTGAAAGCCGTTCGCCACGTATACCGCACCCAGTGGCTGGCATGCTTTAGCCGGATTGACCGTCAGCGAATCGCGGGCAAAATTCTTCTGCCTGTAATCTTCGGTCTTCGTCCATTCAACCACCTGTTTGACGGTTTCGTCCGGATGGTTGAATTCGAAGTGCTCTTTTTTCGTGCGAAAGATTTCCTGGTATTCCGGCTCACGGAACAGCAGTTCATGATCGAGAATCTTGTCGGCAGATTGTGGCATGGCGAAACTCCTGAATCGATATCGATGAGGTCGGCGACCGAAGCGGCAGCCTCGCAGGCCGCCGACCGCTTGCGCCTGGAAAAGGGGGTTTTTATGCGGCGTTTTTCCACGGCGCCTTCGCGAGACTCCACACCGGGCTCGAGATCGCCATGTCCATGTCGCGCGCGAAGATCGCAAAACCGTCGTAGCCGTGATAAGGGCCGGAATAGTCCCAGCTGTGCATCTGGCGGAACGGCACGCCCATCTTCTGGAATACGTACTTCTCCTTGATGCCCGAGCCGACAAGGTCCGGCTGAACCTGCTCGACAAACTTCTCGAATTCGTAGCCGGTCACGTCGTCGTAGATCAACGTGCCATCCTTCACGTAGTGCGTCGTGCGCTGATAGTCGTCGTTGTGGCCGAATTCGTAGCCGGTGCCGACGACGTCCATGCCGAGGTCTTCGTAGGCGCCGATCACGTGGCGCGGACGTAGCCCACCCACAAACAGCATGACCTTCTTGCCCTCCAGGCGCGGCTTGAACTTCGCGATCACTGCGTCCACCAACGGACGGTACTTCTGAATAACCTTCTCGGCATTCGCCTTGATCGTATCGTCGAAGTGGCTCGCGATCTCCCGCAGGCTCTTCTCGATCATTGTCGGGCCAAAGAAGTTGTATTCGACCCACGGAATGCCATACTTCTCTTCCATGTGCCGGCTGATATAGTTCATCGAGCGGTAGCAATGCAGCACGTTCAGCTTCGCCTTCGGCGTGTTCTCCAGCTCGGCGATCGAGCCGTCGCCCGACCACTGCGCGATCACGCGCAGGCCGATCTCCTCGAGCAGGATGCGACTGGACCACGCATCACCACCGATGTTGTAGTCGCCGATGATCGCAACGTCGTACGGTGTCGACTCGAATTCGGGGCGCTTTTCCGGATCCGCCTTGTCGAACACCCAGTCGCGGATCGCGTCGTTCGCGAGGTGGTGCCCCAGCGACTGGCTCACGCCGCGAAAGCCTTCGCAGCGCACCGGCACGATCGTATGGCCGTTGTACTGCGTGCTCTTCTTCTTCGACACGGCCTCGATGTCATCGCCAATCAGACCGATCGGACACTCGCTCTGGATCGAGATGCCCTTGTTCAGCGGGAACAGTTCCTGAATCTCGTCGATGATCCTGTCGAGTTTCTTGTCGCCGCCGAACACAATGTCCTTTTCCTGGAAATCCGACGTAAACTGCATCGTGACGAACGTGTCGATGCCGGTCGTGCCGATGTAGTAGTTCCGGCGCGCCGCCCACGAGTACTGGCCGCAGCCGACCGGACCGTGGCTGATGTGGATCATGTCCTTGATTGGGCCCCAGACGACCCCCTTCGAGCCGGCATACGCACAGCCACGAATCGTCATCACTCCGGGCAGCGACTTGATATTGGATTTCACGCCACAGTCGGGCTTGCCTTCCTCGAAGGTGCCCAAATGCTTGGCGCGCCGCTTGGCCATTTTTTCGGGATAGGCCTTCAGCACTTCGTCGATCAGGGCCTTGTTCGCGGCCTTGCGCTCTTCAACCGTGGCGGTCATGGATTGCTCCGTATGTGAGGAATGGGCTTCGCCGAAAGCCGGCCCGGCGCGCCATCTGTGCACCGGACCGACGTCTCGGCATTGGTTCAGGCGGTCAGTTCAGCCGCGCTCTTGCCGACCTGCGATTCGTCGATGGCCTTCATGATGCCGTGTTCCATCAGCAGGTCTTCGAGCTGGTCCATCGTGATAGGCGTCGGAATCGTGCCGTTGCCCGCGTTGTTGTGGATCTTGCTCGCAAGCTGACGGTACTCGTTCGCCTGGTTCGAATCCGGCGCGAACTCGATCACCGTCATGCGACGCAGCTCCGCGTGCTGCACGATGTTGTCGCGCGGCACGAAATGGATCAGCTTCGAGCCGAGCATGCCCGCGAGCGCCTCCGCGAGTTCGAGCTCCTTGTCGGTCTGGCGCTCGTTGCACACGAGACCGCCAAGACGCACACCGCCGCTGTTCGCATACTTCAGAATGCCTTTCGAGATGTTGTTCGCCGCGTACATCGCCATCATCTCGCCGGACATCACGATGTAGATTTCCTGCGCCTTGTTCTCGCGGATCGGCATGGCGAAACCGCCGCACACCACGTCGCCGAGCACGTCGTAAGAGACGTAGTCGACGCCGTCGTAGGCGCCGTTCTCCTCGAGGAAGTTGATCGACGTAATGACACCGCGGCCCGCGCAGCCGACGCCCGGTTCCGGACCACCCGACTCGACGCAACGGATGTCCTTGTAGCCGATCTTCATCACGTCCTCGAGTTCGAGGTCCTCCACCGAGCCGGCTTCTGCGGCAAGCGAGAGAATGGTGTCCTGCGCCTTCGCGTGCAGGATCAAGCGGGTCGAGTCGGCCTTCGGGTCACAGCCGACGATCAGGATCTTCTGCCCGAGGTCAGTGAGCGCCGCGAGCGTGTTCTGCGACGTGGTGGACTTGCCGATCCCGCCTTTGCCGTAAAAGGCGATCTGACGAAGTTGAGACATTGACGTTCTCCAGTTCTGGAAAGGTTGAAAGCTGGGTTAAAAATCAGGGTTGAGCTTCAGGGCTGCCAAGCCGCGACCATGTCCTCAGCCTGCGGTGTCCGTATGGTCTTCTTCTGTCGAGTCACGCATCGGCCGGAGTGTGTCCGCGCGGACTGCTCCAGTGCAGCTTTCATGCCAATTCGCAGCGAATCTTCGGAATCCCCGATAAACCGGACCTGTCACGCGTTTGCAGCGTCCCCTGCGCTCATACCGGGTGGGGACCGCGGTTGTCGTCTTCCTGACAAACCGTGCGCGTTTCGTCGCAAACAACACCGCCGCCGCGCGGCCTGACCCACGCATACAGGTCGGATCCGGCTATTTTGTAGTTGGTACGTTTGTTGCACTGAACGACGCCATGAACCCGCTCACGACTCCTGCCGTCGACGTGCGACGCACCTCGACCCATTTCGATGCCATTGGCGGAGAGCCGGCGGTGACGCGCATCGTCGACGCGTTCTACCGGCATATGGACACACGGTCCGACGCACGCGGCATTCGCGCGATGCACGCCCCTGACCTCGCGCCGGTAAAGACAGTGCTGGTCCGCTACCTGTGCGAATGGCTCGGCGGCCCAAAGCGCTATTCGGACGAGCGCGGACATCCGCGACTGCGCATGCGCCACGCCGCATTCCCGATCGGAGCGGCCGAGCGTGATGCGTGGCTCTCCTGCATGCGTGCGGCGCTCGACGAAACCGGCACCGCCCCGGCGCTACGCGACGAACTGATGCATGCATTCTTCAGGATTGCAGACTGGATGCGAAACACCGGAACCTGACTCGCGATTCGCGCCTTTTTACCCAACGATTCTGGATATTTTCCGCCCGCCCCAACTTTTACGATGCAAAGGACTCCGTCATGACCGCTACGCTTGCCCGCAAGGAACTCGACGACACCGCATTCGCCCGCCTCGAACATGAAGGCCGGCTGCTCAATCCGGTTCTCAAGGGACTCACGAACCAGTTCGGCCGGGTCGGATTCCGCGGCGAACTGGCGTTGCGCTTCGCGCCAAAGCTCGCCGACGAGGCGCGCCCACCCGAACTGACGTGTGATCAGGTCATGGCCGTTGCCTCGATCGGCGAGAAACATCTGCCGTTTTTCGCCGGCTGGCTGCTGAGCTTCGAATATCTGAAGGATGTTGCCGACGTGCTAGGCGACACGCTAAGCGCCGGCGGAAAATACTTTCTGTTCTGCGACAACATCGACCTGAGCAAACGCTACCAGGTACCGTACAGGGGCGCGATGTTCTACGTGCTGCCGATTCTCGAATCGACGGTCTATAACGAAATGCTCGAACTGCTCTACCTCGAGAAGAACGATCTGAAGAAAAAGGACACGGCCGGCAAGCTCGACGCGGTCGCCGATGCAGCAATCCGGTTCGATGTGACGTTCGACACGATCACCTACAGCGAAGGCCTCGAACTGATGGGACCGGTGCGCAACCCCAACGAAAACCGTCCCGTTTGACAATTTTCCGTGCCCACGCCGGGGATCGCGTCGTTGCCGCTCCCCCGCGCCCCCACAATGCCCATTTTCGGAGCCGCAGCGTGATCATGACACTGCACACCGATACCGTCCCCGGCGTGTGCGAAAGCCGGAACCTCCGCAGCACGCCTTCCTCCGACGCGAAACCGCGGGGCAGCGTACCTGCGGCGCTCGCGACATGGCTCTCGAACCACGACTTCCCCAACGCCCATTCGCGCGGCATCGAAGGTAGGACGCCGCTGATGCTGGCGGCGCTGCACGGCGATGACGGTCTGGTAGAGGCGTTGATCGCCCACGGCGTGCGCATCGACGCGCTCGACGACAGCGGCAATCACGCGCTCTGGTATGCGTGTCTTGGCGGAGCACCCGCGCCGATCCTGCGACTGATCAACGAAGGCGCCGAGATCGACCACGCGAACGACGACGACATTACCTGCCTGATGCAGGCCGCGGCCAGCGGCCGCGTCGAACTTATGCAACTCCTGCTCGCTCATGGCGCAAGCGAGGGTCTCTATGCGCCTGACGGACGAAACGCACTCGACATGGCGGCGGAACGCGGTTTTGAACTACTCCGCGTATCCCGCCGGCTAGGTGGCGAGACGAAAGCGTCTCCTGGCGCGCCTCGGCGGCAACACGCCGATCCACTACGTGGAGAAATCGAGGCCCATATTGCAGGAGAGAAAGCTGCATGACAATCACTGGCAGATGCGTCCTCGACGCCGATCCGCTCATCCGCACCGAGGACGATTTCACAGCACTCGACATGGCAGCCACGTTCGAGTGCCTGGAACTGCTGCGCCCACGCTAAAGGCCCTTTCATGGCTCACATTACGTTCTACGAAAAACCCGGTTGCGCTGGCAACGCGAAACAGAAAGCGCTGCTCGTCGCTGCGGGCCACACGCTGGAGGCTCGCAATCTGCTGCGCTGGCCCTGGACACCCAAAACGCTGTTTGCTTTTCTCGAACCGCTTCCCGTTCGTGAATGGTTCAACCGTGCGGCGCCGGACGTCAAATCTGGGCGGCTCGTGCCCGAATCGTTCGATGCCGCCGATGCGCTCGCACGACTGCTCGCCGACCCGCTGCTGATCCGCAGACCGCTGATGGAATTCGCCAATACGCGCATGGTGGGCTTCGATGCCGCGCGCGTGCATGCATGGGTCGGGCTCGGCCCACATGCGCCGGCCAGCAATGCTGCACGACCGCTCGAAGGCTGCGCGGCGGCGACGGAAGACTGCGCGGCATCCGCCACCTGATCTGGGAGAGATTCTCACCATGCCTCTATACGACTACCGATGCCGGGCCTGCGGACAGCAATTCGAAACGCTGGTGCGCGGCGGTGCGGCCCCCGTTTGCCCGCATTGCGGCAGCGCTGCCCTCGACAAGCAGGTCAGCGCACCGGTTCCGCCCGGACGCAGCAAGTCCATCATCGCTTCCGCTCGCCGTCAGGCCGCACGTGAAGGACATTTGAGCAATTATTCGGCGGCCGAACGCAGCAAACTGCTGCGGTAAGTCTGCGCAACCACCATCTGGAATGAAACCGGAGTAAGGCGCTCAAACACCCACTGCGGTCAACAGGAGAAGCGACATGGATCTCGTCTACAAAACCACCATGCTGACCCAGGGCGGTCGGGCCGGCCAGGTGCAGAGCGACGACGGTGACCTCAAGCTCAAACTCGCCCTGCCACGGGAAATGGGGGGCAAGGAAGGTGGCATCAATCCCGAGCAGCTCTTTGCCGCTGCGTTCTCCGCATGCTTCGAACATTCGCTACGGCATATCGCGAGGCAGGACAGGCTGCCGCTGCGCGGCTGCTACATGGAGTCGACGCTGTCGATGTACGTGAACTTCGAAGGGGCGTACCGGATGGCACTCAGCCTGACGGCGTTCATGGCCGGCACCCTCGATCAGCCCACCGCTGACAGCCTGATGGAGCGCGCGAAAGGCATCTGTCCATACGCCGACGCGACAAGAGGCAACATGACGCTTAACCTGAAGGCGGTGCTCGACACACGAGTAGCGGCATGAGCCATGCCGACGCAAGGGCAACGGGATATTTCATCGACTGGGACGGCAATGTCCGTCGCACCGATGACCCCGGTGGCGATTACCGGTGCGAGATAGACAGGGCCGCGCGCTATGTCGGCGTCACGACGAAATCCGGAACGCTGGTACATGAGGCAACGTTCTACCGCGATCTGGATGCACTTGCACGCGCCGGCATCAAGGCCTGCGTCGTCGCCGGCAGTCACCCATGGGGCAAGTGCAACGACTTCTGAATCGCACGCGTACACCGCCAGACAGTTCCCCGGCCAGCTCGCCATTGCGCCGTATGATTTCGGTGCCAACCGCTCTCCACATCACTGCAACTGCCAGCGCCGCCTGCGACGGCGTCTACGCCGCCTTTTGTATCAGGGCGCCCGTAACTGCCGTCTTCGCAACCAGCTGCCACAGGCGCTCGGTCGCAAACGCGACCGCCTGAAGCGGGGCACATGCAAGCTGCTGATCGTGCACCGTTAGCAATTGCGCCACGCGTACATGGTCATCGTCGTCCGTGATGTGCCAGTCCCCCGTCGTGTTACCGCGTTGACTGCACCTTGCCAGTGCCGCTTCGATCTGCTCGAATCGTTCTGGATCCCCGTCTCCATATCCCGCTTCGTGGAGAAACTCGGCAAGAAACAGGATCTCGACCAGCCTCGATGCCATGCGGCCATCACCGTGACCGGTGCGCAACGCTTCCAGCATCAGGTGATACTCGAGCGACATACGATCGAGTCTGGCTCGGGGCATGGGCAACAGCAAAGCCTTACAGCGGGGGGAAGCGAACGGGCGTTGGGTCATGTCTGAAAGGCGCGATAGCGGTGAACCGGGTTGCAAGTCGGGGCATGACGTCATTGCCATATCCAGACTCAGGGGCCGAAGCCACGTCATCAACCGGGCAACAAGGGCTGGAGCGTTGTCCCCCGTAGCGATGAAGCGACACAAGATCCGGTGAAGAGAAATACGCATCAATCTTTCAGGCTGGACAGCCGGACTCCGGTGCTTGCCTGGTGCCTGCCTTTCCGGCACCGGCATTGTGAATCGGGCGGCGAGCGTTACAGTGCGGGATCAGCCGGTCGTTCATGGCGCCATCTGAAACAGCGCGCCCTGACTCTGCCGATGCACGCGCAACCACAGCAGCGTCGCTGGCACGAGCGACTCGCAGGCAAACCAAAGCGCGTCGTCCATTGCTGTGCCAGCCTGCGACTTCAGTTGCGCACGCATCCATCTCCAGCCGTCCCAGTCAATTTCTGGCATCGCGGCGCGAATCCGGAAACTCAACCCATCAGCCCCGTCGGCCAGCCGCGTCAGTTGCCGATGCACCTCCTGGCGTGTAAGCCGCGAACGCAGCAGCTCGGCGCGTGCCAGTCCTTCGATCAGCGTGACCACTACAATCCCCGACTGCTCGACGATCGCAAGGCGCGCGCTGTCTTCAATCGCACTGACACCGCTCATGCCGACTCCTGCATGAAACCCGTATGTGTCGCTGCATCGACAAGACGCTCGTTCAACGTCAGTGCGAACTCGCGCCAGGCGGCCGCCAGATCCAGTGCGATCACGCGCCGCAGTTCGGCGTCGGGCTGATGCTCTTCCGGAAAATTCGACAATGCGCACGACGTTGCGTTGAATTCCAGCGCCCCGTCCAGCAGTTCGCGGTTCCAGCCCTGGAACGCAGCGAGCAGCTTCGGCGTCAATCCATGCCGGCCGAGATGCGCCGGTCCGGCATCGCCCGAGTTGAGCACCGGCATCAGAGCGTCGATCGCTGCCAGCGCTTCGCTGTAGATCTGCTCGACCGTAGCCAGTAGGGCATGCTGGGTCAGTTGCCCGGTAGACTGGCTCGACATCAGGCGCGTGACGTGCTGCCGGTAATGCGCCGGTGCCGATTTGCGGCAACCGGACACCGTGGCGACGAAACTTGCCACGGCTTCTTGCATCGTGACCGGCATGCCTGCCGTCGCGCGCTGACCGCCAGGCGGAACCAGCGCCCGCGCGATGCGCGCCGCAGCGTCCAGCGCGCCCTCCATGTGGCCCGCTCCGTGGCCCGCCGTCTCGCTGCCCCCGAGGTACAACCGGCCGCCCAGCCAGCCGCCACGCAGCGCCGGGTCGGCCTGCGGCCAGGCAGGCAGGCTTTCCCGATCCGCATCGCTGCAGGTCCAGGCTTCGCCGGCCCAGTCGAATCGATACGCCTGACCGCCCTGCGCCTCTACCCCGTACAATTGGGCCAGCTGGCTTTCGATCAGCAGCGGCAGGCCGCGCTCGAAATTCCTGCGCTGCGATGCGGTGAGCGCAAGAAAGCCGCCTAGCGCACCCGCATCGGTGGCCCCATCGCTCGCATCAAACACCTCGCCCAGCGTCGCCTGAAGATGCCGCACGAACGCGCTGCCCGAGTGGCCTGCGCTCCGCCAGAACGGCCGGTCATACGTCGTCAGCGACTTCGCGGCCGCCGCCATCCAGGTGGGCGTCGCCGCGAGCAGATCGGCCAGCGGCGTCGGCAATGGTGGATCGAACGCGACACGCTCGTGAACAAGGCGCGGCGGCAGCGCGAGCACGACCCGCCGGGTGCGCAACGTGGAAGCGCGATCGCCGTGCATCACCTGCAATTCAAACCACGCGCCGCGATCGCGGACCATGCGAAGCGCGTGGCCCGTCAGGATGTGCTCCCGCGGCACTGCGGCCGCCAACGCCTCGACCAGACGCACGGCGCCGCCCACGATGCGGCGGGCGCCTGCATGGATACCGCCGGGCTCGTCACGCCGCTCAGGCTCGCGGTTCGGGTCCGTCAGCCAGAGCGCATCTCCAGGGTCGTATTGCGGCACGCTCTCCAGCCCCAGCTCCGCAAGCAACGCCGCAATTCGCGGCTCGATGTCGGGCCAGAACCAGGTCGGGCCGAGGTCCAGCGTCTGGCCCGTTACCTCGCAACGCCGCGTCAACACCCGGCCGCCCATGCGCTCGCGCGCCTCGACGAGCACGAACGGCAAGCCCTGGCCATGCAGCGTGCGCGCCAGCGCGAGGCCGCACAGCCCTGCGCCGACGATAACGACCTCGAGCACCGGGACTTCGTTGGCGGCCATGATGCCTCCGAGTCAGACGAAACCGAGCAGCTCGACGGTAACGGGCTCCTCGCCGAGGACTGCCTGGCACGCCAGGCGCGACTTCGAGCCCACCCCGACGATGGTGTCGAGCTTCTCGTTTTCCAAACGCTGAATCTTCGAAAGGGTCTTGCGCCCTTCCTGGACGAACAGATGACACGACCCGCAGTCGGCCTTGCCGTCGCATTTGTGGGCGATGGCCTCTCCTGCTTCGAGCAGAGCTTTCAGCAGGCTGGTGCCTGCCGCTACGTCATAGGTTTTGCCCGAGGGCAGTACGGTGAGTGTCGTCATGATGGTTCTTGCGCAGTGTCGTAGTGGGTCAAATCGGGAACTGGCTCAGGCGGCCAGGGCGGGTTGCAGCGCGCTCACGAGTTCGTCGGCGAAGGCCGCAAGCGGCGTGGCAATGCGGGTGATCCGCTGTTCGTCCAGAAAACGCGCCTCCATGCGGGTGGGCTCGTCGGGCAGCACTGCCCAGTGGGTGTCGGAGGAGCGTTTCATGATCTGGCGCGCGAAGCTGCGCGCGAGCTGGTCATCGAAGCGGCAGCCGAGAAAAAGGAAGCTGCGTCCCGTTCGCCACGCCTGCACGGCAGCCGGAATCGGTGTCTGGATATCAATTTCGGTCAGCACTTCTACATAATCGCTGTCCGACACAAGATAGTTGGCGGCAGGGGCGCGGGCGCCAATCGGTCTGTAGAGCAGCGCCCCTGCCGCAGGTATATCGGCGAGTGGCGCGCCGCTCGCGTCGTAAGCGCCGAACCATTGTCCGAAGTGCTCGGACTGCGACAGCCCCTGCACCTGCACCCAGCCATGCGGACGCGCATCAGCCAGCGCCGTCGCGAACGTGTCGTCGTACCAGCAGTCGACGTACAGTCCCGCGCCACTCGCGGCCAGGGCCCGGTGCAGTGCAGACGGTGTGGGTGCCGACGCGAACGCCTCGTTCATGATGCTCACCACCGACTTGCGGTGCTTGAAGTTCTCGATAAACTGCGCGGCCTGCGTGAGCCGGTTGCGGATCTTGTGCGGCACGGAAACCCGAGCCGTCATGATCTGCGCAAGCGCATCCGGTGTCGCCGGCACACGTGCATCCGGACAAAGCGCGAGCATACCCGGGCCGAGGTACGGGATCACGCTGCCTGCCCCGATCTGGCTGGCGATGGTGTCGACGGAAACAGGACAAAGGCTCATGGGTCGTATACCTCAGAGATAGATGGCGGCGCCCGCGCCGACATTCGTCGCCGTGTCTTTCAACGTCTTGACGATGTACTTCACCTGGTCGGCATCGAGCTGGCTGTGCAGCGGCAGCGCGAGCGCGCGGTCGCCAATGCGCTCGGTGTCGGGCAGCACACCGCGCTTGCGTCCGATCGCGTCGCCTGCGCTCATGTAATGGAACTGCTCGTGCAGCGGTTGGCTGTAAGCAGCCGTCTCGATACCGCACGACTTCATATCGTCGATCATCTGCGCACGAGCGCTCTGCGTGAAACGCTTGCCAAGATGCACGACGTAGAGCATCCAGTGCACCTCCTCGACGTCTTCAGCCAGATACGGCGGCTTGATGCCCTCGAAGCTCTGCATCTGCTCGTGATACCAGGCCTCCACCTGCTTGCGCCGAGCAAGACGCTCGTCGAGCCCCGCCAGTTGCGCGAGCCCGAGCGCCGCGGTCAGCTCGCTCATGCCCGCCTGCAACGGCACCCGGGATCCGACCGAAACCGATTCGCGGTCCGCAACCCGCCGTTGACGCAGGTAGCGCAACTCGTGCGCGAGGCCTTCGTCATCCGTGACAAGCATCCCACCTTCGCCAGCACATAAAGCCGAAGGCGTCGAGAAGTCGAATAGCGACACATCGCCGAACGTGCCGACACTATGCCCCCTGTAGCGCGAACCGAGCGCCTCGGTGCTGTCCTCGATCAGCCGCAGGCCGTGTTCCCCGGCCAGCTCGCGCAGCGGCCCCCAGGCGGCCGGATGCCCGTTAGTGTTGCCAGCGAGGATCGCGCGCGTGCGCGCACTGATCTTCTGACGGACCTTCTCGACGTTCAGGCACCCGCTCCAGTAGTCGATGTCGGCGAATACCGGCGTGGCGCCCGCCAGCGTGATCGCCTGTGCGACCTGATGCCATGTATGCGATGCGCAGATCACCTCGTCGGTCTCACCGATACCCAGCCCGCGCAGCGCGATCCACGCCCCGAGGGTGCCGCTCGCGACCGCGATCGCGTGCGCCCGCCCACTCCAGCCGGCGAACGCGGTCTCGAACGATTCGAGCATCGGCCCGCTGCTCCAGCGCGACGATTGCAGCACGGCATTCACGAGTTCGATCTCGCGCGCCCCACACTCTGGCTCGCTCAACGCAATTTCATCGGTCTCCATCATTGGCCCCGCCTTCCGTGAAGATCAGCATTTCAGCCTCATCCGCCTGCCCTGTGACCGACACGCACATCCCGTCCAGCCTCGCGTAATAGACACGGCGCTCGCCAAACTGCAATGCGGGCGTCTCGTCTTGCATCTCGGATGCACTGATGCGCATGGTCCGCACGCCGGGAAAACGCTCCCGCCAACGTGCCGCCGCGTCCAGCAATGTGGGAGCCGTGCGAATCGCGTCGGCGATGGCTCGTACCTGTTCCTCGCTCAGACTCATGTCACTCCTCCGCGGCGGCAATCCGCCGCGCCTCCACGGTGATGGGCAGCGCGGTGTCGTCCGCCATCTCGGGCAATTCAAGCTGCCAGCCATTTCCAAGGGTCACGAGACCGCCCCACATACGGGGCGACGCCATCGCAACGATAGGTTCCTCCAGGTCCTTCTTCGGTACATAAGCGCTCAGCACGCCCTTGCTATCCTTACGGATCATGACTTTCACGACGGACACTCCAGGGTTCGTGGGGGGTTATGCTGCGTGAGCGGCGCAAGTTCCGAGCAGCGGCGCAAGCAACGGCGGCAGTGCGGCCATCAGGTAGTCGATGTCGCGCGCTGTGGTGGTTTCGCCGAGCGACAGCCGCACGGCTGCCAGCGCCTCGTCGCGCGGCACGCCCATCGCGGCGAGCACGTGCGAAGGCTCGCTGCCGCCCGAAGAGCAAGCCGCGCCGGACGACGCCGACACGCCCAGTTGTTCCATGCGCTGCAAGACCACGTCTGCGGGCAGAAGGCCAAATCTCAGATAGCTGGTGCCCGCGACACGCGGCGCGCATGCGGAGAACACATGCATGTCCGGCAACGCGCGTTGCAGTTCGCGTTCGAGGGTGTCGCGCAACTCTGCAACCCGGCTAGCCTCAGTTTCGATGTCGCCAAGCCGGTCAAGCGCTGCCGCAAACCCCACAATCGCAGGCAGGTTTTCCGTGCCGCCGCGCCGTCGCCGCTCCTGGCTGCCCTGCATTTGCGGCACCAGCGTGCTCCCCTGGCGCAGCAACAACGCGCCGATGCCCTTGGGCCCTCGAAGCTTGTGTGCGGAGAGCGAAACTGCGTCGGCACCGAACCGTGCGAAATCGAACGGCACCTTGCCGATGAACTGGGTCGCATCGACATGCAACCGGGCGCCGGCAGCATGCGCGAGTGCACGCACTTCGTCGACCGGCATGCGCACGCCCGTCTCGTTGTTCACTGCCATCAGCGACACGAGTGCGACGTCCGTGCCGATCAGCCGGGCCGCACTGTCCAGATCGAGTGTGCCGTCCGGGTTCACGCCGATGAAGTCCACTGGAACGCCTTGCGTCTCAAGCGCCCTCGCGAGTGCGAGATGGCCCGCATGCTCGACCGCGCTGAACACAATCCGCCTGCGTTCGCAGCCAGCGGCCGCATGCAGGCCGAGCACGGCCAGATGATTCGCTTCGGTAGCGCCGCTCGTGAAAATCACCTCGGCGGGCTTGCAGCCAAGTCGGCGAGACACCGTTGCGCGCGCGGCCGCGAGCGCCCGCTTCGCCTGCTGTCCACGCGGATGCTGCGAGGAAGCATTGCCCCAGACATCGGTCAGCACCGACAGCATGGCCTGCACAACACCCGGTGCGGGCGGCGTCGTTGCGTTGTGGTCGAGATAGATCATTGCAGACTCCAGGATTCGCCCTTCAAGGCCAGAACACGCGCGCGGCATCCACGCACAGGAGATCCAGCAGCATCGGCAGGTCCAGACTCGCGCACTGCTCCACCCAGCGACCCGCCACATGGTCGCGTGCATGCAGACGCCACATGTCATTCATGTCCCGCGCGAGCCACGCGATATCGATGACCCCACCGCGCGGCTCGACGTTGCGCGAGCAACACGGGCTCTCGACGCGATAACCATCCGGCTCGCGCACCACACGCGGCTGCACATAGCGATAGCGCAGCCGGCTGCGCAGCGCGCGCTCGATCTGGTGCAGCATGAAATCGGCTACCGGCGTCCCTGTGGCGCATCCTCCACCCGGCACGGACGCCTCTTTCCGGTTGCCCGGTTCACCGATGCTCACGGTCCGGTCCGGCCACATCGTCACGCACCCACCCCGTCTTCCGGCAGCAGACCGGCCGGCGCAGGCGCGATCTCGTCCTCGGTGCAACCGACCACCTGCCGGCCGAATTCCACCAGGTACACCGGCTCGCCGGTCTCCACCACCTGCCCCACATTGACGATTTCGCCCAACGCGCCTGCCGTCACGAGGCACTCGCCATCCTTGCGGCCGGGATAGCTGCCGTCGTTGGACAGATCGTCCAGCGCAACGACGCGCAACCCCCACGAATAAGCTGGCTGGAGCGGCTCGATGTTCATTGCGCACGACCCTCCGTTTCTTTGCCTGCCGATGTGCTGCTGGCGGCATCGCCTTCGTTCGCGGCTTCACCGGTGCCGATCGCACGCAGCCTGACGGCACGCTCGCCAAGCCGCGCCAGCACGTCGTCGGGCAGGTTGTCGAGCGTGCACAGTTCCTTCGCCCGCATGCCGACCCGGTGACCGGTCACGACGAAATCAACCGCATAGATATAGAACTGCTGAAGGAAGGTGTTGATACTGGTGACGTAACCGATATCGCCCTTGTTCACCAGCACCTCGCCGATATCCTTGCCGTTATACGTGCCGTCGTTGCGGATCACCGAGCGCGCGATCACCCGCTCGCCGAAGCTGAAGCGAGGGGGAAACGCAATCTCGATCGCGTCGTCATCGCGGTTGATGTCACCCATGTCCGGCTCCTTCGAACGGTCGGGCCGTGTCGTCCGGCGACGATACGGGTCTGGACGGCCACAGCCGCTCGCGCGCCATCGCACGAACTTCCGCGTCGGCATCGTCGAGCAAAGTTCTCAACACCCGTGGATCCGCGCGGCATGCCACCTCCCACCGCACGCGCCAGTCCGGGTCGTCGATCAACTGCACCAGCAACGACGCCGGCAGGCGCGCTGCAGCGACGCGGCGCACCTCGGCTTCCCCGTCGCCCGCTAGGCGCAACAAGGCGGGCATGTCGATGCGCTCGGCCACGCGGACTCTCACCACCCAGTCCGGATCACTCGCCATCAGCGGCAGCAGCGCGGCCGGCAAACGCCGGGCAACCCACTCGCGCACGCCGTAGTCCGGGTCCGTACGCAGGGTCGCGAGCGTGGCCGGGGCGAGCCGTTGCGCGACGCGAATCCGCACTTCGCGGTGCCGGTCATCTGCGAGTCTCACGAGGTGCGCTTGTGGTAATCGCAGCGCCAATTGCAGGCGCACGGTCTCGTCCGGATCGTCAATCATCGCGGGAAGCCTGAATACGTCCGCATGGCGCGCCGCGATCGCCCGCACTTCGAAGTACGGATGTTCAAGATGTGCATTGCCCAACTCCGGATGCCAGCGGAAGAAGCGGTCGATGCGGCGCGCGTATGCGTCCTGCACGCACGCATGGCCTGGCTCGCACCCGGCGGCGCCCGGCAGCGCGCGTAGCGCCGCATGCGCACACACAGAGCAGTCGACCTGACCACCCTGCCAGTGGAGAGAAGGAATGTCGCCCGCGGGCGCGCGAACGTGGTTCAGGGTGCTCATAACGGCAACCCCGCCCAGCCGCGCGCAGGATGCGCAGACGAGGAGAACGCGTCGTCCGCCTCGTCGTCGCCCTCGTGTCGGGCCAGCACGTGAGCGAGCAACGCACCGCCCAGCACGTCGTCGGGATCGAGCCAGCGCAGTTCGGCCAACCGGGCGCGGGCCGCCTGTCGCTCGCCGAGTCGCAGTTGCAGGTAGGCGAGACCCTTGAGCGTGAAGAGATAAAAGCGCACGGCCGCGTCGTAACGTACGGCATCCCCTGTCGGCGGGATGGCGCCAAAACCTGCCCCGAGCGCGCGACGCGCAACCGCCAGTGCTTCCTCTCCCGCACTGCACGCCTGCGCGAGCCGATGTCCGTAAAAATGAAAGCGGTACAGCGCGATCAGTGGCGCCGGGTGCCCAGGCGCGTCAGCACGCGCGCGCTCAAGCAGCGCCACCGCCTCGTCCGGGCGATCACGCAACTGGCCCGCGGCGTCGATCAGCGCGGCAGCCTGGGCTGGCAGACCACCGCCCAGGGTGCACCGGGCAAACGTCGCCAACGCGTCCGCAATATCGCCGGCACCACCATCGGGCGTCACACCCTGCTCGCGAACATCCATGCTGTCGCTCCGGCTTCAGGAAACAAGCGGCCGTCCGCCGCGACCTATCGCGCCGACGTCGATGCGTGCCACACCCGGCTCACTCGCCCCGGCACTGCTGCACGCGCACGGTGCCTGGTTCGGATTCGCAAACGTCAGCCCCGATTGTGTCGGCGTGTCAACGAAGTCGATCGTGACACCCTCGAGCAACAGGCGGCTCTCGGCCGGCAGGAACAGGCGCAGGCCGTTGACCTCCACCGCCTGCTCGCCTGGCTGCGGTTGCGCCTGTGCACTGAACTCGGCGTTGTAGCCCGAACAACCGCCCGGGCTCACGAGGAGGCGGACGCCGGCGCCAGCCGGCAACCCCGAGAAACGTACGATACGGCGCATGAACTTCTCGGCTGCGGGAGTAAGAATGAGATTGGGCAGCATGATGCGGTTTTTCTCCAGTTGGGTGAACGCGCCTTCCTGCGCTGCGCGGTATGCGCAGCGAGGCCCGCTCAGGCCTGGACGATGCAGCCGTCCACCGGGCACACGGCCACGCATTGCGGCGCGTCGAAGTGTCCTTCGCATTCCGTACATTTTTTTGGGTCGATCACGAAGATGCCACCCTTCTCGCTGATGGCAACGTTCGGACACTCCGGCTCGCACGCCGAGCAGCCGGTACAGGTCGAGGCAATGATTTTCAGGGCCATGGGGACACTCCTTGTAATGATGATCTTGTGACTCGCGCCGGGCGCGACGCCCGGCTTACCGCTCAGGCAGCCGCCCCCGCGGCAGCGCCTGTGAACGCGCCCTGCCGGATCGCTGCGTCACCGCGGTCCTCGTGCACGATCGAGCCACTCGCAATGCGGCCGCGATAGTCGTTGAACCACGCGAGTGCCGCCTTCTCGATGAACTCGCCGACGTATTGGTCCACCGGCTCAATGCCGGCCTGAGAAAGCTCATCGCGCGGACACGCGCCGATCTTCGCAACGAGCACCGCATGACAGTCGTTGATCGCGCGCACAACCGACGGCAACTGCTCGTCGTCGCCGTAGCCGCCCTGGCAGTACAGATCCACGCGGCGATGACCGACAAAAAGCGCCTGCCCCGCGCTCACCTCGAAAATCTGGAACTCGGTGACATGGCCGAAGTGCTCGTTGACACGCCCGCCGCCCTTCGTTGCGACCGCCACCAGTACCTTCAGGTCGTCGGCCACGTCGATCGCCCGGGCAGCGGCGAGCGCTTCCTGCTTCGCCGCATGCTGCGCTTCGCGTTCGGCCTCCACGCGATCCTGATATTCGCGGCGCCGGTCGAGGTCGTAGACCACTTCCATCTGCTCGATCCTGTCGAGCGTGAACTCTTCGCTGCGATCCTCACCGAGCAGGCCGACCGCGTCGGCACGACACTGGCGGCAGTGACGCATCAGGTTTGCGCCGCCCATGCAGGCATCCTGCACGGCCTTGAGTTCCTGCGCGCTTGGGCCACGCTGGCCGTTTAGCCCGAAGTACGTTCCGTGCTCTGCCTCGGAAATGAGCGGCATGATGTTGTGCAGGAAAGCGCCGCGCTTCTTTACTTCGCGATTGACCTCGATCAGATGTTCGTCGTTGATACCAGGAATCAGCACCGAATTGATCTTGGTGAGCACGCCTCGGGCAGTGAGCATCTCGAGTCCCTTCATCTGCCGCTCGTGCAGGATTCGGGCGGCCTCGTAGCCGGTCACGCGTTTGTGTTCCCAAAAGATCCACGGATAGATCTTCTCGCCGACCGCGGGATCGACCATGTTGATCGTGATCGTCACGTGGTCGATGTTGTATTTGCAGATCTCGTCGACCAGATCGGGCAACGCAAGCCCATTGGTCGACAGACATAGCTTGATGTCGGGCGCCTGCTCCTGGAGCATGCGGAACGTGTCGAAAGTTTTTTTCGGGTTCGCCAGTGAGTCGCCCGGACCCGCAACGCCCAGAACGGTCATTTGCGGAATCTCGCTTGCCACTGCGACTACCTTTTTCACGGCCTGCTCAGGGGTAAGCTTCTGTGAAACCACACCCGGACGCGACTCGTTCGAGCAGTCGTACTTACGATTGCAGTAGTTGCACTGAATATTGCAGGCGGGCGCGACGGCCACATGCATACGCGCGTAGTGGTGATGCGCCTCTTCCGAATAGCACGGGTGGTTCTTGACCTTCTCCCACACGTCAGGCGGCATGTCGTCGGGACCACCCGACGAGCCACAGCTCGCCTTGCCGTCGCCGCCGTGAGTACCGCAGCCGCCACCGGCTGCGGGTCCTTCGATCGTCGCGCCAAGGGGCTTGATCTGCCCGATGCCGACATAGGCGGCAGCGGGCAGCAGGCTTGCGTTCGCGCTATCTTGCATGGAACTCTCCTCGCAACCGACAGTGGCCACGTGCAAGGCTTAAAGCCAGATCCATGCCAAACGGAAAGTGTCCGCCTCAACAGCGGTTTGACGGCCTTCCTGTATATTTTGTCGGCGATGCACAGGGTTCAAATCCAACAAGAACCGCTTCGTCTGTCGCTGTTCCGACAAAGCTCACATCGAGCATCGCTGCGGTGGTCAGCGTGCCGTCGCCAGCAAGCTTCGCAGGTTGCGACAACTCGCGCGCACGCTGCGCGGAACCTGTCGTCGAAAAGGAATCGGTGCACCGGGTGAAGCATGTCAGATTACCGGTGCCTTCGATCTCATCGCGCAAGAGCGCCCGGCATCCATGCCTCGGGCGGTAAGCCGGCTAGAAGCGGCGAACCTCGATGCCGTACTTGTGCAGTGCGTAGCCGATCTGCCGAGGCGTGATCCGCAGCAGCCGCGCCGCCTTCGCCTGGACCCAGCCGCAGCGCTCCATCGCCCAGATGAGCCGCTCGCGCTCGCCTTCTGGCTTGTGCTCCCCGTCGTCGGCCAGCGGATTGCCGTCTGAGGCGCCATCCGAAAGTTCGTCATCGGCCGGCTCGCCGGGCATCGAGAACGGCGTGACACTTTCATCGGAAGCCGGGTGGTTGTGCCCGCCATGCGATGCAGGAATCTCGCGGATCGGAATGTCGGAAAGACGTACGGGATGAACCGCGTCCTCACGTTCGAGGTGATGCAGCACGCGAGTCAGACACCGGTCCTCCTGGCACAGAAAGGCAAGGCGGTCGATGACCTCGTGATGTGTCATCGTCGCGGTACGCTCAACGCAGTTTTCCAGTTCCCGAACGTTGCCGGGCCAGTAACAACCGGTCAGCACGCGCATCGCATCGGGACTGAAGCGCAGCGCGCGGCCATTGTCGCGATTGAACCGATCCAGGAAATACTGCGCCATTGCCGGAATGTCCTCGCGCCGCTCACGCAACGGCGGCAACTGGATGCTGACCACGTTGATCCGGTAATACAGGTCGGCCCGGAACTCTCCCTCCTTCACCATCCGCTCGAGGTTTCGATTGGTCGCGAGAATCAGTCGTACGTCGACCTTCACGGGCGTTGCGCCGCCCACCCGCTCGAATTCCCGCTCCTGCAACACGCGCAGCAGCTTCGCCTGAAACGACGGCGAAATGTCCCCGATCTCGTCAAGGAACAGCGTGCCGCCGTGCGCCAGTTCGAACCGGCCTTTGCGCTGCCCCTGGGCGCCTGTGAAGGCACCCTTTTCATGTCCGAAGAGTTCGCTCTCGAGCAGCGATTCTGTTAGCGCCGCGCAATTCACCGAGACGAACGCGTGCTCGCTGCGCGGCGAGTGCCGATGAATCGATCGGGCAATCACTTCCTTGCCTGTGCCGCTTTCGCCTCGCAGCAGCACCGTGGTTCGCGCCGGGGCCACCTGGTGAACCTGAGCGAAGATCTCCTGCATGGGCTCGGACACCCCCACTACCTGATCAAGCGCCTGAAACGGCTTGATCGTCTTCTGCATGCGACGCGCCTCTTCCTGCATCCGGTCGTGCGCGGCGCTCACGCTGCGATGAAGCTGCAGCGCCTGGCCCATCAACGTCGACACGATCTTCATCAGGTGCAGGTCGCCAGCAAACCTGCGCATGCCGCCCGGATTGTCGCAAAACACGGCAAGAACCCCGAGCGTGTTCCGTTCCTGCCGGATTGGCGTTGCGAGCAGCGCGACGTGAGCGTTGGCGTCGCCCCCGGCGCTGCCGGTCCGGTCGAGAAATGCGGGTTCGTCGCGCACATCCGGCACGATCACGGGCATGCCGCTCCTGTAGACGCGCCCGACGATCCCCTCTCCCGGCAGAAACTGGACCCGCCGGTGCTCGTCGCCCGACAGGCCGGCGCTGCAAAGTCCATGCAGTTGCCCGTCGGACTGCGCCAGTACGACAAACGCACGCGTCCAGTCGAGAGCGTGCAACAGATATTGCAACGACATCCGGAACGTCTGTGCGACATCCAGCGACGAAACGAGTGTCTTGCTGACTTCGTAGACCGCGTCGAGCTCACGACGGGCCTCGCTCGCACCTGACTTCTGCATGAATCCCTCCGCTCGTGCGATGGCCCGATCGCGGCACCACTGCGCAACAACAGCATGAAAGACGATAAAGCAAGAATCAGCCCACGCCGGACAAACATTCGTCTGAGTTTGCGCTCGTGGCGACAAAGCCTACAAACGCAACAAGTCCGCTCCGCCGTGCAGCACAGGTTACGTACAAAAAAAACAACTGTCGCCCGAAAGGAACGATACAGCCGAAAAAAAAGCCATGGCACAGATGTTGCAAATTGTCGGCCGTCTCTCATGCGTCGCCGAGGAGCCCGCCATGCCGGATGTCGCACGCGATCAGGAACGCCGTATCCAGCCCGTCTACCTGGACTACGCCGCCACCACGCCGGTGGACCCGCGCGTCGCGCGGCGCATGCTGCCCTATATGACCCAGATCTTCGGTAACGCGGCAAGCCGCTCGCACGCTTACGGCTGGGCCGCTGAGGAAGCCGTGGAACTGGCGCGCGAGCAGGTGGCGAGCCTCGTGAACGCCGACCCTCGCGAAATCGTCTGGACTTCAGGCGCCACCGAATCGAACAATCTCGCGCTCAAGGGTGCCGCGCGCTTCTACCGCTCGCGCGGCAACCGCCTGGTGACGGTCGCGACCGAGCACAAGGCCGTGCTCGACACGATGCGCGAACTCGAGCGTGATGGCTTCGAGGTCGTCGTGCTGCCGGTACAACCGGACGGCCTTGTCGATCCGGCCGTGTTCGAGGCTGCGCTGACGCCAGGCACCGTGCTCGCATCGGTGATGCTCGTGAACAACGAAACCGGTGTCGTGCAGGACATCGCGGCGCTCGGGGCGCTGTGCCGCGAGCGCGGCGTGCTGTTACACGTCGATGCCGCCCAGGCGGCCGGCAAGGTGCCGATCGACCTCGACGCGCTGCCGGTCGACCTGATG
The DNA here is from genome assembly GCF_003096715.1 of Paraburkholderia silvatlantica. Taxonomy (GTDB): domain Bacteria; phylum Pseudomonadota; class Gammaproteobacteria; order Burkholderiales; family Burkholderiaceae; genus Paraburkholderia; species Paraburkholderia silvatlantica. Next base: position 40,798 of record NZ_QEOL01000030.1, on the reverse strand, counting down.
TCGTTCTCGGCACACAAGCTCTACGGACCGAAGGGCATCGGCGCTCTCTACGTACGGCGCCGGCCTCGCGTGCGGATCGAGGCGCAGATGCATGGGGGCGGTCACGAGCGCGGCATGCGCCCGGGCACGCTGCCGACACACCAGATCGTCGGCATGGGTGAGGCGTTCTGGCTTGCGCGCGAGTGCATGCATGCGGACAACAAACGGATCCGCTCGCTGCGCGAGCGCCTATGGACCGGACTCCAGACCATCGAGGCCGTCACCCTGAACGGCGACCTCGCCCGGGGCGCGCCACACTACCTGAATGTGAGCTTCCAGTATGTCGAAGGCGAATCGCTGCTGATGGGCATGAAGGACGTCGCCGTGTCGTCTGGTTCCGCCTGCACGTCTGCCAGCCTTGAACCAAGCTACGTGCTGCGCGCGATGGGCCGCGACGATGCGCTCGCACACGGGTCGCTGCGTTTCTCCCTCGGTCGTTTCACAACCGGGGAGGAAATCGACCTCACGATTGCCCAGGTGACCCAGGTAGTCAACCGGCTGCGCAACATGAGCCCGCTGTGGGACATGGCGCAGGCCGGCATCCATCTTCATTCCATCCAGTGGGCCGAGCACTAACACCCCGGCCTTTTCATTTCACTCTGGTAGTCCAGCGGAGCATGTCATGGCTTACAGCGACAAGGTTCTCGACCACTACGAAAATCCCCGCAATGTCGGCTCATTCGGGAAAGACGACGATGCGGTCGGCACCGGGATGGTCGGGGCTCCGGCGTGCGGTGACGTCATGAAGCTCCAGATCCGCGTGAACCGGGACGGTGTAATCGAGGACGCGAAGTTCAAGACGTACGGTTGCGGTTCGGCCATCGCATCGAGTTCGCTCGTGACCGAATGGGTCAAGGGCAAGACGCTCGATGAAGCGATGTCGATCAGGAATACCCAGATTGCAGAGGAACTCGCGTTACCGCCCGTGAAGATCCATTGCTCGATCCTCGCAGAGGACGCCATCAAGGCCGCGGTCGCGGACTTCCGATCGCGCCAGCGCGCAGCGGATTCGCACGACGCCGACCTCACCACGGAACAGCCGGCCTGCGCGTCCGGCGCAAACTGAACGCGCTCACCCGAACGAGGATAAGCACGATGGAATCGCTTCAACATACGGGCGTCGCCGCCCAGAATCCGGCGCCGGCATTTCTGGAGTTCACCCCAGGGGCCGCCGCCAAGGTCGCATCGCTGATCGAGGAAGAAGGCAACCCGCTGCTCAAGCTCAGGCTCTATGTCTCGGGCGGCGGGTGCTCCGGCTTCCAGTACGGTTTCTCGTTCGACGACCAGATTGCCGAAGACGACATGCAAATCGTCACCGACGGCGTCACGCTGCTGGTCGATGCGATGAGCCAGCAGTACCTGCTCGGCGCGCGAGTCGACTACGAAGACGGCCTCGAAGGCTCGCGCTTCGTCATCCAGAACCCCAACGCCCAGAGTACCTGCGGCTGCGGCAGCTCGTTTTCCGTGTGAGGCGGCAGATCATGACCATCTTACTCACCCCCGCTGCGGCTCGGCACGTCGAGAAGTCCCTGCAAAAGCGCGGCAGCGGCGTCGGACTCCGCGTCGCCGTCAAGACAAGCGGGTGCTCTGGCTTCGCCTATGCGCTCGAGTTCGTCGATGCGCCCGCCGCGGAGGACCAATGCTTCGAAGCCCATGGCGTGATGATCGTTGTGGATCCGCGCAGTCTGCCTATGCTCGACGGCACCGAACTCGACTTTGTACGCGAAGGACTCAACGAGGGATTCAAATTTCACAACCCGAACGCGACCGCCAGCTGTGGATGCGGGGAAAGTTTCGCTGTCTGAACCACCAACCGGACATCCTGATCATGGCCCTGCTACAGATCGCGGAACCCGGCCGCGCCGCCGCCCCCCACCAGCACCGGCTCGCGGCCGGAATCGACCTTGGCACGACCAACTCGCTCGTGGCCACCGTACAGAGCGCTGCGGCCCGGGTGCTGGTGGATGCCGTGGGCGAAACCCTGTTGCCGTCCGTCGTGCGTTACCTTGCGTCGGGCGAAGTACAAGCGGGGCGCGACGCGCAGATACACCAGGCCGACGATCCTGCAAACACGATCGTATCGGTAAAACGCTTCATGGGGCGACGCCTTGCAGATCTGCCCAATGCCGACACCCTGCCGTACCGGTTTATCGATCATCCCGGCATGGTGAGCCTTGAGACCGCTGCGGGTGAGCGCTCCCCAGTGGAAGTGTCGGCAGAAATCCTGCGCACCCTGCGTGTTCGGGCCGAAGCCTCACTCGGTGGGGAACTCGCGGGCGTGGTCATTACCGTACCGGCATACTTCGACGATGCGCAACGCCAGGCGACAAAGGACGCCGCAAGGCTATCCGGACTGACAGTGCTGCGGTTGATGAACGAGCCAACCGCGGCGGCGGTGGCCTACGGCCTGGACCGCGCGGCCGAGGGCACTTTCGCGGTCTACGACCTGGGAGGTGGCACCTTCGACATTTCGGTCCTGCGCCTCTCGAAGGGTGTGTTTGAAGTCCTCGCAACGGGCGGCGATTCAGCTCTCGGGGGCGACGACTTTGATCAGGCGATCGCGCAATGGCTATGTGAGGCACACGGTGTCGCCAGTCTCGCATCGCTCGCGCCGCATGAACAACGCAGCCTGCTGATGGCCGCACGCGCTGCGAAAGAGGCGCTTTCGCAATCGGAAACGGTCGGTGTCGCAATGACACTGGCGGATGGCACGGTCTGGCAACGCACCCTGTCCCGCGCGGCATTCGCTGCACTCTGCCAACCGCTGATCGATCGCACGATTGCCGCGACCCGTCGTGCGCTACGCGATGCGAAACTGCGGACGACCGATATTGCCGGTGTGGTCCTCGTCGGCGGATCGACCCGCATGCCGCTCGCACGCGAAGCGGTGCGCGAATTCTTCGGGCGAGATCCACTCGCCGACATCGATCCCGACCAGGTCGTCGCGCTTGGCGCGGCCAAACAGGCCGACGTGCTGGTCGGCAACGGCAACGGCGAAGGATGGCTGCTGCTCGACGTGTGCCCGCTATCGCTCGGCCTCGAAACCATGGGCGGCCTCGTCGAGAAGATCATTGCGCGCAACTCCACGTTACCCGTGGCGCGAGCACAGGAATTCACGACGTTCAAGGACGGACAGACCGCGATGTCGATTCATGTCGTGCAGGGTGAACGTGAAGCCGTGTCGGGCTGCCGCTCCCTCGCGCGGTTCGAATTGCGCGGCATTCCGCCCGCGGTCGCCGGTGCCGCACGTATTCGCGTCACGTTCCAGATCGATGCCGACGGGCTGCTTGCCGTTACCGCCCGCGAGCAGACGACGGGGATTCAAGCGCAGGTCGAAGTCAAACCGTCGTACGGTCTCACCGACGCGCAGGTGGCTGACATGCTGAAAGAGGCGATTGAAACTTCGCTCGATGACATGCAACTGCGTACATTGCGCGAAGCGCAGGTCGACGCACGGCGTCTGCTGGATGCGACCGGAGCCGCACTCGCGAGCGATGCTGCACTGCTATCGGCCGAAGAACTGGCCACCGTCCGGCAGGCCACCTTCCGTGTTGCCGATGCACTCGAAACCGGGGCACCCCTCGAGCCGCTCAAAATGGCGGCCGCCGACCTGTCCCGGGCCACTGAGGAATTTGCTGCGCGCCGCATGAACGCATCGATCCGAAACGCGCTAGCTGGCCGTGAACTCGACAGCCTTGCCTGAAGGACGAACAACACCATGCCTCGTGTACAGGTACTTCCCCACCCCGAACTGTGCCCCGATGGACAGGTCGTCGAAGCCAGGCGCGGCACGTCGCTGTGCGAAAACCTGCTGCGCTCGGGTATCGCGCTCGAACATGCCTGTGAAATGGTGGCGGCCTGCGCGACCTGCCACGTGTACATACGCGAAGGCGGCACATCGCTCGCGCCGCCGGAGGACGACGAAAGCGACCAGCTCGACCATGCATGGGGACTCCAGGCGCAGTCGCGCCTTGCCTGCTGTGTGAAATTGCGAGACATCGATCTGGTCATCGAACTGCCAAGACATACGCGCAACCTCGCGCGCGAGCACTGACGTTTCCGGCTCGCGAGCATTCATCCTGCAGCGGTCATCCGGTATCCACCGATATCGGGCTCCCCTGGCCTCTCCCTCTCTGTCCATGACCGTCAGTTACGCGCGGCAGACCCAGCGCTGCCCGTAACAGCCGAACACTACCGCGCATGTTCGAAACAGGACATTTACGACACGGACAACGGGCAGCCCACCCCTTCGGAAACGACACGCGCCGCCGGAAATCATACGGTTAAAGCTGGTTTTCGCCGTGATATTGCCTGGCACAGCCCTTGCAATCCAAGTCTGCAACAACCAGAGAGGTCACCGATGTCCAACCCGATCATCAATGACACCACGCTGCGCGACGGCGAGCAGACAGCCGGCGTCGCATTCACGATTGCAGAGAAGTGCGCAATCGCCACAGCGCTATCACGCGCGGGAGTACCCGAACTCGAAATCGGCATCCCTGCCATGGGCGAAGATGAAATCGCCTGCATCAAGGCAATTGTCGACCTGAACCTTCATGCGGGCATGATGGTCTGGGGACGGCTCACCGACAACGACCTTGCCGCCGCCCTGCGCTGCAATCCGGACATCGTCCATCTGTCGATTCCGGTTTCGGACATTCACCTTCAGCACAAGCTGCGGCAACCGCGCAGCTGGGTGCTCGGGCAGGTCACGCGCGTGATCACCGACGCGGCGAAAAGCGGCCGCAAGGTCTCGCTCGGGATGGAAGACGCCTCCCGTGCCGATCCGGCATTCCTGGCTGTGGTCGCACAGCATGCCCAGCAATGTGGCGCGCAACGGATTCGCTTTGCCGACACGCTGGGCGTGCTGGACCCGTTCTCCACCTACGAAGCTATCGCACGGCTGCGCGGTGTGGTCGATCTCGAGATCGAGATACATGCGCACGACGATCTCGGACTGGCCACGGCCAACACACTTGCCGCCCTGCGCGCGGGTGCCACGCACGCCAATACGACCGTCAACGGCCTCGGTGAGCGGGCTGGCAATGCCGCCCTCGAAGAAGTCGTCATGGGCACGCGTCACCTGCTCGGCCGCGACACCGGAGTCGACACCACGGCGCTGCTGGGCATCTCACGCCTGGTTGAACAGGCATCTGGCCGCACCGTCTCACTCAACAAGAGCATCGTTGGTGGAGGTGTTTTCACACACGAATCGGGCATTCACGCCGACGGTATCGCCAAGCACCCGACGACCTACGAAGGATTCGATCCCGCCGAACTCGGCCGGCAGCGCTCAGTAGTACTCGGCAAGCACTCCGGTTCCCAGAGTGTGCGCCAGGCCTACGATGCGCTCGGCCTGCGCATCGCCGAGCGGCTCGTCCCAATGCTGCTCAACCGCATCCGCCATTTCGCGATCCAGTACAAGCAAGCGCCGAGCGAGAGCGATCTGTACCGATTCCTGGCCGAAGCAAACGGCGCGCTGGAGAAAGTGTCATGAGCGATCTTCGAAGCGCCATGCCTGACGCGGCATCGTCCGCACCGCAGTCTGCACTGGACGCATCGAAGCGTTCGTGGTGGACGCTGCTGCGGGGGGATCTTCGCTGCGTGCACGAACGTGATCCCGCTGCACGAAGCCAACTGGAAGTATGGACGATCTATCCGGGCATACACGCGATCACGGCGTACCGTATCGGCCACGCGCTGTGGCGTCGCGGCTGGCGCTATGCGCCGCGCTGGCTTTCGTATGTCGCGCGCATGTTCACTCACATCGACATTCATCCGGGTGCGGTGATCGGCGAGCGTTTCTTCATCGATCACGGCGCGGGCGTCGTAATCGGTGAAACCGCAGAAATCGGCAACGATGTCACGCTCTATCACGGGGTCACGCTCGGCGGCACGAGCTGGCATCCGGGCAAGCGGCATCCGACGCTCGGGGACCACGTCGTCGTCGGCGCGGGAGCGAAGATACTTGGTCCCATTGTGGTCGGGCACCACGCCCGCATCGCAGCCAACTCCGTCGTCATCGACCCGGTGCCCGAGGGTGTCACCGTGGTCGGCATACCAGGGCGCATCGTCGCACGAGCCGCGAGGCCTGCTCCCTATGGTTTCGACCTGAACCACCATCTGATACCCGACCCGGTCGGCAAGGCGCTCGCCTGTCTGCTCGAGCGCGTGGCACATCTTGAGCAGACAGCGCATACCGGCCCGGGCGCGGCAGCCAGCCAGTGCGGATGCTGCGACGAGTCCTGTGCGCAGACCACGCGCTTTCCGTCATCGTCCGCTTCGTACATTGGGGAGTAGCCAACATGCAAGGATTCATCAAGCAGTTGGAGAGCCTCTCGTCCGCCGAGGATTTTCTCCAGTTTTTCCGCATTAGCTTCGACCAGAAAGTGGTGAACGTGAGCCGCCTGCACATTCTCAAGCGCTTCTTCCAGTACATCCGTCAACAGGATGCGCTGCCGCAGGACAACGAGGCGGCGGTGTTTGCGCTCTATCACGGCCTGCTGTTAAAGGCGTACAACGATTTCGTCATCTCCACGCCGGCCGAGGAAAAAGTGTTCAAGGTCTTTCAGGACGTGAACGGAAGGCAGCACGTCTCCCTCGACAACCTGCGCGCGTCGTTACCGGCCCGCGACGCCGCCTGATCTGGAGCCGCCATGCACATCGTCGTCTGCATCAAGCAGGTTCCGGATTCAGCGCAAATCCGCGTTCATCCTGTCACCAACACCATCATGCGCCAGGGCGTGCCGGCAATCGTCAACCCGTACGACCTGTTCTCGCTGGAGGAAGCGCTGCGGCTGAAGGACTGCTTCGGCGGCAAGGTCACGATGCTCTGCATGGGACCGCCGCAGGCCGAAGATGCGCTGCGCAAGTGCATCAGTTACGGCGCTGACGACGCGGTGCTCGTCACCGACCGCGCGTTCGCCGGCGCCGACACACTCGCGACCTCCTACGCGCTTGCCGCCGCGATCCGGCAGATCGCAAAAGAGCAGGCCGTGGACATCGTGTTCACCGGCAAGCAGACCATCGACGGCGACACTGCGCAGGTCGGTCCCGGCATCGCGAAACGCATGGGGCTGCAACTGCTCACCTACGTGTCGCGGATCGTCGAGCCTGATTTTGATGCGCGCACGATCGTCGTCGAGCGCCGCGCTGAAGGCGGTGTGCAGGTGCTGAAAACCGCACTGCCGTGCCTTGTAACGATGCTCGAGAACACCAACGAGCTGCGTTTCGCATCACTGCCCTCAATGATCCATGCAGCGGGTTTTCCGGTGCGCAAATGGAACCGCGAACAGGCCGGCATCGAGGACATCAGCAAGATCGGGCTGAAAGGCTCGCCGACCGTGGTCAGCAAGGTATTCGGCCCGACGCCTCGCAGCGAGAAAGCCGAAATGCTCGAACTCGATACCTCAAGCCTGCGCGACGTGTCGCTGAATCTGCTGCAAAAGATCTTTACCCGCCATCCGACGCTGGAAGCAGATCTGTTGATGAAGGAAACCCCATGAACTCGCCCGCCGTCCCCAACAACAAACAACCGGCTGCACCCGCCAAGCGCGCCGGCGGCCGCAACCTCGAACTGCCCGAACACCTGAAATCCTACAAAGGTGTCTGGGTCTTCCTGGAGCACGATCGCGGCCACGTGCACAGCGTATCGTGGGAACTGCTCGGTGAGGCGCGCAAGCTCGCCGACAAGCTTGGCGGCAACGTGGCGGTCGCCGTGCTGGGCGGCCCCGACGAGCCGCTTGAGCGGTTCGCTGCCGAGGCGTTCGGCTTCGGTGCCGACAAGGCCTACGTGATGCACGACCCGGCACTGTTCGGCTATCGCAACGAGCCGTTCACGAAGGGGCTCACCGATCTCGTGAACAGGTATCAGCCCGAGATCCTGCTGCTCGGCGCAACCTCGATGGGGCGCGACCTCGCGGGCTCGGTCGCCACGACGCTCGCCACCGGCCTCACTGCAGACTGCACAGAGCTGAACATCGACCCGGCATCACGCGCGCTCGCAGCCACGCGGCCGACCTTCGGAGGCTCGCTGCTGTGCACGATCATGACGCTCGCCTATCGACCGCAGATGGCCACGGTACGTCCACGTGTGATGGCAATGCCGATCGCGCAGGCCGATCGCAGCGGCGAAATCGTGCAGGAGACGCTCGGCATGGTCGAAACGGATATCGTCACGAAGCTGCTCGACTTCATCGCGGACGCTAACAGCAACCGGATCAACCTGCCCTACGCCGATGTAATCGTCAGCGGCGGCAAGGGCTTGAAGAATCCGGAGAACTTTCGTCTGGTGTTCGAGCTAGCTCGCGTGCTGGGCGGCGAAGTTGGCGCTACGCGTCCATGCGTGCAGGCGGGCTGGGTCGATGCCGAGCGCCAGGTCGGCCAGACTGGCAAGACCGTTCGGCCGAAGCTCTACATTGCGGCCGGCATATCCGGCGCAATCCAGCACCGCGTCGGCATGGAAAGCTCGGACGTGATCGTCGCGATCAACACTGATGCGAACGCGCCGATCTTCGATTTTGCGCACTACGGCATCGTCGGCAATGCGCTACAGGTGCTGCCGGCGCTCACGCAGGCGTTCGCGGATCACCTGGCGCTGCGCGGCAAACAGGCCGCGTGAGGAGAACATGATGAAGAAACCCTCGCAGTTCGATGCAATCGTCGTCGGCGCCGGGCCGTCCGGTAACGCCGCAGCTTACGTGATGGCCAGGGCTGGCCTGAAAGTGCTCCAGATTGAACGCGGCGAGTATCCAGGCAGCAAGAACGTGCAAGGTGCGATCCTTTACGCGAAAGCGCTTGAAGAAATCATTCCCGACTTTCGGGACGATGCTCCGCTCGAGCGCCACATCATCGAGCAGCGCATGTGGATGCTCGATGACACGTCGTTCGTGGGCACACACATTCGTAGCGATGACTACAACAAGCCGCCATACAACCGCTACACGATCATCCGTGCCCAGTTCGACAAGTGGTTCTCGGCCAAGGTACGTGAAGCCGGCGCACTACTGATCTGCGAGACGACGGTCAACCATCTGATCATGGACGGCGACCAGGTGGTCGGCGTGCAATGCGATCGCGAGCAGGGCGACGTCTACGCAGACGTGGTGATCCTCGCAGACGGCGTGAACTCCACGCTTGCACGCAAGGCCGGATTCCACGGCGAAATCCAGGCCCACAACGTCGCGCTGGCCGTGAAGGAGATTCTCTTCATGCCCGAAGAGACGATCCGCCAGCGTTTCAATATTGGAGAAGAAGAAGGCGTCGTGATCGAAATGGTCGGCCGGATCACCGACGGGATGATGGGAACGGGATTCCTCTACACGAACAAGGAGTCGCTGACCATCGGCGTCGGCTGCATGCTGAGCGACTTCAAGAGGAATCCGAACCGGACGAGTCCCTACGTACTGCTCGAACAGATGAAACGCCACCCTTGCATCGCACCGCTGATTGCCGGCGGGGAAATGAAAGAGTATTGCGCGCATCTGATACCCGAGGGCGGCTTCCATGCCATCCCGCAGGTATACGGCAACGGCTGGATGATCGTGGGCGACTCGGGCGGCTTCGTCAACGCCGCACATCGCGAGGGCTCCAATCTCGCGATGACGACCGGGCGACTCGCCGCCGAAACGGTGATCGACGCGAAAGCGGCCGGACGAGGCTACCGTGCAAACGCACTTTCGCCGTACAAGGCCGCGCTGGATGACAGCTTCGTGATGAAGGATCTGCACAAGTACCGCGACATGCCTGGCATTCTGCACCGCAATCCGCAGTTCTTCACAACCTACCCGGACCTCGTGGCGAACGCCGCCCGGACAATGATCACCGTCGACGGCGTCGACAAAACGACCAAGAAGCAGGAGGTCATCGCGAGCTTTCGCAAAGGTCGCTCGCTCACCGGCCTCATGGGCGACGCATACAAACTTTGGAGGGCATTTCGATGAGCACCGTCGCTGTCAACGTCGAGGAAAAACTGTTCCAGAACCGCTACCGTGTGGACGCGGGGCGGCCGCATATCCGCATCAGGAACGCGGATGTCTGTACCAGCGAGTGCGGCGCGAAAAGCTGCACCTTTGTGTGCCCGGCATCGTGCTACAAGGCTGAAGGCAACGGCTCTGTCACGCTGATCACGGATGGGTGCCTCGAATGCGGCAGTTGCCGCATCCTGTGCGCGGAGCACAACAACATCGAATGGGAATACCCGCGCGGCGGGCACGGCATCCTGTTCAAATTTGGCTAAGGGAACGGCAATGAGCAAACCGCAACGACATGTCTTCGTTTGCACCCAGAACCGGCCTGCACAGCATCCACGCGGCTCCTGTGGAGGTGGCAAGGGCTCGGTCGCCCTTATTCAGGCTTTCTGGGCCGAGCAGCAAAAGCGCAACGCGTACGAAACGGTCGCGATCACGTATTCCGGTTGCCTCGGCCCCTGCGACCAGGGGGCCAACGTGGTCGTCTATCCGGAAGCGGTGCTCTATCGCAGCGTGACACCCGACGACGTGGCGGAGATCTTCACGTCGCATCTCGAAGGCGGCACGCCAGTCGCACGTCTCATCGCACCGGAGGCTGTGTGGTGAACCTGTTCACTGGTGTCGAGTCCACTGAACTGTTCGGTGGCGAAGTCCCGCCTGCCGTGCAACGTCTCGTTGACGAGGCGCGCGGCATGGCACCCGAGCGAGCGGGCGCCGCGCTATGGACGGCAGTGCTCACGTTTCCGAATTGCCTGCCTCCGTACTATCTGCTCTACAAGTTCCACGCGAGCCGGGGCGAACTGGAACCAGCGAACGAGGTCGCCCGAAAAGGCCTCGCCGTCGCTGCGGCGCAGGCGTCAATCGATCGTGACTGGCGCGCGGTTCAGCCCGCAGACGCCGATTTCTCCATGCCTGGGCCAGCCCGCTTCTGGCTCTTTACGCTCAAGGCGCTGGCGTTCATCAGCGTGCGACGCGACGAGCGCGAGGAGGCCCGCCAACTGGTCGAGAAGCTCCGGGTACTCGATCCGGCCGACCGGCTCGGGTTCGGCGTCGTGGAGGGATTGCTCACACAATCCGGGTCCCGGTAACCGCGTAGCTTTCCGCTCGTCGTGCCCCCCAACGCAACCCGGCCACCATGCAAGCCATCAGCCATCCGCCAACGTCCGGCGTCGCCGCTGTCGATCGGGCGCTATGCGTGCTGTCCGCACTGGCAAACGGTAACGGCAGCCTGTCGCTCAAAGAGATCGCGAACAACACAGGCCTGCATAAGAGCACGATACTGCGTCTGATCGCCTCTCTCATCCACGCGCACGCCGTAGCGCAGCAACCCGATGGGCGTTACGTCCTGGGGCCTGCGGTTGCAAGGTTCCATGCAGCTTATATGCGGTCGTTTTCCCTTTCACACTGGACCGTCGCCGCGCTGCACGAACTGGTCAGAACAACCGGGGAGAGCGCCGCGTTTTACGTCCGCCAGGGTGAATTCAGGCTATGTCTTCATCGAATCGCCTCGCCGCACGCGGTCAGGGACAGCATTGAAACGGGAGACCTGCTCCCCCTGGACCGGGGCGCGGCAGGCCGGGTATTGCAGGCCTACATGCACACTGGCGACCCCGCGCTCGGAGAGCAGATCCGGAATGAACAGGTGCTTCTGCTCGCCGGGGACCGCTCACCCGAACTCGCGGGCATCGCAGCACCGGTATTTGGTCCCCTTGAAGACGTGCTGGGCGCAATTACCCTGATCGTTCCGTTACAGCGGGTACAACGCTCATGGATAGCGCCTGTGCGGGAAAGCGCCCGGGCGCTAAGCCGGCAGTTGGGCGGACAGTTCCCACTGGCGGGGTCGCCGAACACCGACGAAAGCACGGCAGCTCCACTCTCATCGTTCGATCCGGATTAGAACCTGCCGGCGATCCCCGGTCGGGTGCCGGTACCCCTCGGGAGCCCGCGCGGGCAGTGCCTGACGAAGGCATGCAGCTTCGTGTGAACAAGCCGGATTTTCCGCAACTGCGTCGACGAATCGACTCATCTGTCACGCACGTGCCGCAGTCTTCGCTCCGGGTGCCCTGCTCCATGGCCTTTCTCGCCGCACTGCGTTCAAGTAGTTAATCGTGTTGATAGTTCGGTTGCCTTGAAAACCCCGACAAACCCAATGCCACGCGCGCCCCTCACGAACGGCAATTGACTCGCTGCGAAGATGTGCTATCCCATCAGGACGCATCGCAACAATTGCGGTGTGCAGCTGTCGTCTTCAGGAGAATGGTGATGAAGAATTTCTCTCCGCAATCCTGCCCGTCCCGTTCCGAATACCTGACAGGGACCATTTCGGCTGCCCTGCTCGTGCTCGCACTGGCGCCTCATTGCACACAGGCTGCCGTCTTTCCGCAACCGACACCTCATACGCAACAGGCATACGATCCGGCCGCGGATTTCACATCCCGGTGGACACGCGCGGACGCGCGACAAATCGCCGCCCAGTCGCTGCCCGAACTTGTCGTCGGCCAGAACACGCTTCCGCCTCAACTCACGATGCCGACCATTCCGGCGAATTTCCCCGACACGAACGCCAATGTGTGGGTCTGGGACACGTGGCCGCTTGCCGATGTCCGGGCGGTACAGCTGAGCTACAAGGGCTGGGACGTCATCTTCTGCCTGACTGCGGATCGAAACGGCGGTTATTCTTTTGACGACCGGCACGTGCACGCCCGCATCGGCTTCTTCTACCGCAAGACCGGCATACCGGCGTCGCAACGCCCCGCGAACGGCGGATGGATCTATGGTGGCCACCTGTTCCCTGATGGGGCCAGTATCAAGGTTTTCCCACCGTCGACCCCGATCACGGAGAATGCCGAATGGTCCGGTTCGGCGCGGCTCACCAGCGGCAGCAACGTCAGCCTCTACTATACGGCGATGGCGTTCGACAAGACGTCGCCCAATGGGTCGGACATCACGCCACCGGTGGCCATCATCACGCGCGCCGACGGCCACATCCACGCCGACGCGACACACGTCTGGTTCGACGGATTCACGGACCACGAGGCACTGTTGCAGCCCGACGGAGTCTTTTATCAGAACGGCCAGCAGAACAACTTCTATAACTTCCGCGATCCGTTCGTGTTTGTCGATCCCGCCCACCCGGGCAGCACCTACATGGTGTTCGAAGGCAATACTGCCGGTCCGCGCGGCGCACCCACCTGTACCGCAGCCGACCTCGGTTACGTCAGCGGAGACCCGGCAGCCGAATCGGTAAGCAGCGTCAATGCGTCGGGCGCGGTATTCCAGAAGGCGAACGTTGGCCTCGCGATTGCGACCAATCCCCAGCTTACGCAATGGAAGTTCCTGCCGCCGATCCTCTCCGCCAACTGCGTGAACGACCAGACCGAGCGGCCGCAAATCTACCTTGCCAACGGGAAGTACTACCTGTTCACGATCAGTCATCGCTCGACCTATGCCGTTGGCGTGGACGGACCCGACGGCGTGTACGGGTTTGTCGGCAATGGCATCCGCAGTGACTTCCTCCCACTGAACGGTGGCAGTGGCCTTGCGCTCGGAAATCCCACTGACCTGGACCAGCCGGTCGGCGCACCGTTTGCCCTCGCGCCAACCCAGAACCCCAACACGTTCCAGTCATACTCGCACTATGTGATGCCCGGCGGCCTTGTCGAGTCGTTCATCGACGCGATCGGCACGCGTCGGGGCGGATCACTGGCGCCCACCGTGAGGATCAACATTGGGGCAACGTCGACAGCGATTGATCTGACATACGGCACGGGCGGTCTCGGCGGCTACGGCGACATCTCGGCCAATCAGCCGGCGCTCGGCGCTGGTCATTGATCATGGCCGCACGGACCATCGGGCGCGCAGGACGGCAGCATGCGGGCAGCAGTCTGCACGTGGTGTTGCCGTCGTGCGGCGGCACGGTACAACTCCGCACGGGCTGCGCGGGCAACGCAACGATGATCAGCCGCATTGCGCAACGGATCACGAATTGCGGGCCTGCGTATCTCGCAGTGGCGGACGGTATCGAACGGGCTATCATCGAGGCTTTTTCAAGGCGGGAAGCCGCTCCTGCCTCAGCGGATCCTCGCCGGTTTTCTCGCAATGCATGTGAATTTGACGTGCATGAAGCAGGATGCGCAGTCCGCCTGAACCAGCCTTGAACATGACAAACAACAAACCAGACGCAACGCCTGGAAGCCGCCAGAGCGACCCCGGCCGCGTCGCGATGCTCGAGGACACCGTTTGACAGTGCGACCCGCTTGTGGGCCCTCGCGATCACGGAGTACCAGCGGGGCGGGTTCAAGCCGCATCGCGCGACGGCCGGCATGGCGCGCAATCGGCCTTGGCGCGCGCAGGCTCCCCGGCGCTTGATCAGCGCCGGCAAGCACGCATGCTATCCTCCAAGCCATTCCCCGCTTTTCCGCTCGCCACGCATGTCGCTCCACGTCGATCACGCCGCACTCGCCAATACCACGTTTCGCAGCACCGCTCACCAGGAATGGGCCGCGAAACTCGAGCTCGGCTTCGAGCGCCAGGGCGCGCGCACCGCGCTCACGCATCGCCTGCACGTGGGGCCGTTGCGCGTGCAACGGCCGCTCTACCCCGAAGGCGACGCGATCTGTCACGCGGTGATCGTCCATCCGCCAGCAGGCATCGCAGGCGGCGACCGGCTCGACATCGACGTGAACGTGGGCGACGGTGCTCACGCCGTGCTCACCACACCGGGCGCGACCAAGTGGTACAAGTCGAACGGCCGCGTGGCGCGCCAGCGCATCAACGTGCGCGTGGGCGCGGGCGCGAAGCTCGACTGGCTGCCGCAGAACAACCTCGTGTTCGACCACGCCCACGCCGAACTCGAATTCGCGCTCACGCTCGGCGCGGGGGCCACCGCCATCGGCTGGGACGCCGCGCAACTGGGCCGCCAGGCCGCGGGCGAGCGCTGGTCGGCGGGCATGGTGCGAGCGCTCACGCGCGTGACGCGGGCTGCGTCCGAGGGCGAAGGCGACGATCAACTGCTCTGGCTCGAGCGCGCCCTCATCGACGCCAACGACCCGCTGCGCGATGCGCCGCAAGGCCTTGCGGGCTACCCCGCTTTCGGCGTGCTGTGGGCGATCGGCCCCGCGTGCAACGAGGCGCTCGCGCAGGACCTCGCCGCCATCCTGCCTTTCGACGACGCGCTGCGCTCCGGCGCGACCTGCATCGCGCCAGGCGTGGTGCTCGTGCGCGTGGTCGGGCGTTCGATGGAACCGCTGCAGAATACGCTCACGCAATGCTGGACGGCGCTACGGCCGTTCGTGCATGGTGTGAAGGCCGCGCCGCTGCGCTTGTGGACGACCTGAAGGTACATTGCACGCACCGTATCGGTGCGATACGCACCCTTCTCGCACGATAACGAAACAAAGAAACACCAATGAGATGCGCTAATGCATCGGTATTGGTGCATCCACGCTGTCCCCTTCATTGGCACATACCTTGCTCGGAGCTTGCATCGATTCGTGCGCGCCGCGCGCGAGGCCGCAAGCTGCCCGTAACCTCGCTCCCTTAAGCTGGGTCGACAACTTGCCCCAACCGACCAGAACGATGAAGCTCACGCCACGCGAGAAAGACAAGCTCCTGATCTTCACCGCCGCGCTGCTCGCCGAAAGGCGCCGCGCCCGCGGCCTCAAGCTCAACTACCCGGAGGCGGTCGCCTTCATCAGCGCGGCGCTGATGGAAGCGGCCCGCGACGGCAAGACCGTCGCCGAGGTCATGCATTACGGCACGACGCTCCTCACACGCGACGACGTGATGGAAGGCGTGCCCGAGATGATCCCCGACATCCAGGTCGAAGCGACCTTCCCCGACGGCACCAAGCTCGTCACCGTTCACCATCCGATCCCCTGAGTCGGGAGGAACCAGCCATGATCCCCGGCGAAATGCTGATCGACGACGGCGAAATCGAACTCAACGCGGGCCGCGAGACCGTCACCGTGACGGTAGCGAACACGGGCGACCGCCCCGTGCAGATCGGCTCGCACTTCCACTTCTACGAGGTCAACGCCGCGCTCTCGTTCGACCGCGAAGCCGCACGCGGCTTTCGCCTGAACATTGCCGCGGGCACGGCCGTGCGCTTCGAGCCAGGACAGGAGCGTACCGTGGAGCTCGTGGCGCTCGCGGGAGACCGCGCCGTATACGGATTCAACGGCCGCGTAATGGGCCCGCTCTGAGCGCGGCCGGCGAATTCAGGCGATTTCATCAGGAATCCGACATGACATTGAAGATCGGCCGCCGCGCCTACGCGGAGATGTTCGGCCCCACCACCGGCGACCGCGTGCGTCTCGCCGATACCGAACTCATCATCGAGATCGAGCGCGACTACACCGTCTACGGCGACGAAGTGAAGTTCGGCGGCGGCAAGGTAATCCGCGACGGCATGGGCCAATCGCAGCGAGCGCACGCGCAGGTCGCGGACACCGTCGTCACGAACGCCGTGATCGTCGATCACTGGGGCATCGTGAAGGCCGACATCGGGATCAAGGACGGCCGCATCTGGAAGATCGGCAAGGCCGGCAACCCTGACGTGCAGCCGGGCGTGACGATTCCCATCGGAGCCGCGACCGAGGTGATCGCGGGCGAAGGCCAGATCGTCACGGCGGGCGGCATCGACACACATATCCACTTCATCAGCCCGCAACAGATCGACGAAGCGCTCGCCTCGGGCGTGACGACCATGCTGGGCGGCGGCACGGGCCCGGCCACGGGCACCAACGCCACCACCTGCACGCCGGGCCCGTGGCACATGGAGCGCATGCTGCAGGCCGCGGACGGCTGGCCGATCAACCTCGGCTTTCTCGGCAAGGGCAACGTGAGCCTGCCGAAGCCCGCCGAAGAACAGATCGCCGCGGGCGCGATCGGCCTGAAGCTGCACGAGGACTGGGGCTCGACGCCTGCCGCCATCGACAACTGCCTGAGCGTGGCGGACGCGACCGACACGCAGGTGGCCATTCACACCGACACGCTCAACGAATCGGGCTTCGTGGAAGCGACGGTGGCCGCCTTCAAGGGCCGCACGATCCACACGTACCACACCGAAGGCGCGGGCGGCGGCCATGCGCCCGACATCATCAAGGTGTGCGGCGAAGCGAACGTCCTGCCCTCCTCGACGAACCCCACGCGCCCGTACACGATCAACACGCTCGACGAGCATCTCGACATGCTGATGGTGTGCCATCACCTCGACCCGTCGATTGCCGAGGACATTGCGTTTGCCGAGTCGCGCATCCGCCGCGAGACCATCGCCGCCGAGGACATCCTCCATGATCTCGGCGCACTGTCGATGCTCTCTTCGGATTCCCAGGCGATGGGCCGTGTGGGCGAAGTGATCATCCGCACCTGGCAGACCGCGCACAAGATGAAGGTGCAGCGCGGCGCCCTGCCCGAGGACGGGGGTGCCAACAGCGCGCGCCACGACAACTTCCGCGTGAAGCGCTATGTGGCGAAGTACACGATCAACCCGGCGCTCACGCATGGCATCGCGCACGAAGTGGGTTCGCTCGAGCCGGGCAAGTGGGCCGATCTCGTGTTCTGGGAGCCGGCGTTCTTCGGCATCAAGCCGTCGCTGATTCTCAAGGGCGGCATGATTGCGCTCGCCCAGATGGGCGACCCGAACGCCTCGATTCCCACGCCGCAGCCCGTGCATTACCGCGAGATGTTCGCCACGCGCGGGCGGGCGCTCGCACAAACGTCGCTGACCTTCGTGTCGCAGCTCTCGCTCGACAAGCGCGTGCCCGAGCGTTTCGGCCTGCAAAAGCGCGTGGTGGCGGTACGCAACTGCCGCAGCGTGACGAAGGCCGACATGATTCACAATGCGTGGCAGCCCACCATCAGCGTCGATCCCGAAACGTACCAGGTCGTCGCCGACGGCCAGTTGCTCACCTGCGAGCCCGCCACGGTGCTGCCGATGGCACAGCGTTACTTCCTGTTCTAAAGTTTAGCCATGCGCACGATCGACAAACGACTCACTGCGAAGCTCGCGCCGGTGCTCATGCAGCGCGCGCCCACGCTCACGCTGCCCTACGACGCGCGCTGCAGGAGTCGCCTGGCGGCCACGCTCGACACGGGCGAGGAAGTGGGCGTGGTGCTGCCGCGCGGCACGGTGCTGCGCGACGGCGACATGCTCGTGGCCGACGACGGCGGCCTCGTGCGCGTGATCGCGGCGCCCGAGAGCGTGCTGCGTGTGCGCGCGCCCGACCGCCTCACGCTCACGCGCGCCGCGTACCACCTCGGCAATCGCCATACGCCGGTGGAAGTGGGCGCGGACGAACTCAGGCTCGAAGCGGACCCCGTGCTCGAAGACATGCTCAAGCGGCTGGGCGCGCAGGTTGAGCGCGTGCAGTTGCCGTTCCAGCCGGAATCGGGCGCTTACAGTGGTCAAGGCGGCGGTGGTCACCGCCACGGCCACGACGAAACGTTTGCCGACGACTACGCGCTCGCGCAACGCGTGTACGAGGAGCACCACGGTCACGCGCATGCGCATGACCATTCGCACGACCAATCGCACGAACACGCGCACGGTCATTCGCACAATCACGCTCACGGCGAAGTTCACGCGCACGACCACGACTGCGGACACGACCACGGTCATTGCGACGGCCACGCGCACGACCACAGCCATGAACATCGCTGAACTCACGGCCCTGCTGCATCTCGCGTCGCCGGCGCTGCCCATCGGCGCGTTCAGCTACTCGCAGGGACTCGAAGCCGCAATCGATGCGCAACTCGTCACGAACGCCGACGACGCCGCTCACTGGATAGCAGGCGGCCTCGCGAACGTGCTCGCTTGCGGCGAGCTGCCTTTTGTGGCGCACCAGATGGACCGCTGGCGCACGCACGACGCACGCGCGCTGATCGTTGCGAACGAGGAATTCGTCGCGAGCCGCGAGTCGGCGGAATTGCGGCGCGAAACCGCGCAGATGGGCTGGTCGCTGCGCCAGCTCTGCGCGCAGCTCGAATGGGGCGACGCGCAGCGGCGCGCCACGCTGGAGCGCATGACGCCCGTTGCGCAACCCACGGCCTTCGCATTCGCCGCGTGGTGCCACGAGGCTGCGCCGGGCGCCGCGCTCGCCGCCTACGCGTTCAGCTGGATCGAGAACCAGACGGCCGCCGCGCTCAAGGCGGTGCCACTCGGCCAGCTTGCAGGCCAGCGCATCATCGTCGCATTGCGGCCGGCAATCGAAAAAGCCGTCGCGCGCGCGCTCGCGACGGCCCCCGAGGCGCTCAACACCTTCGCGCCGCAGCTAGGCGTGCTCTCCGCGCGCCACGAATCGCAGTACTCGCGGCTCTTCCGCTCCTGAAACACACACACGAACCATGAATTCGCACGCACCCAGCAAACGAACGAAGAAACTGCCGCCGCTGCGCGTAGGCGTGGGCGGACCCGTTGGCTCCGGCAAGACCACCCTGCTCGAAATGCTCTGCAAGGCCATGCGCGAGCGCTACGACCTCGTCGCCATTACCAACGACATCTACACAAAGGAAGACCAGCGCCTGCTGACCGTTGCTGGCGCCCTGCCCGCCGAGCGCATCATGGGCGTGGAAACGGGCGGCTGCCCGCACACGGCGATCCGCGAAGACGCTTCGATCAACCTCGAAGCCGTCGACCAGATGCTCACGCGCTTTCCCGATGCGGACATCGTCTTCATCGAATCGGGTGGCGACAATCTCGCGGCGACTTTCAGCCCCGAGCTTTCGGACCTCACGATCTACGTGATCGACGTGGCGGGCGGCGAGAAGATTCCGCGCAAGGGCGGTCCCGGCATCACGAAGTCGGACCTGCTCGTCATCAACAAGACCGACCTCGCGCCGCTCGTGGGCGCGAACCTCGACGTCATGGCCTCCGACGCGAAGAAAATGCGCGGCGAGCGGCCCTTCGTGATGTGCAACCTGAAGGCGCTCGAGGGTCTCGGCGAGGTGATCGCGTTCATTGAAAAGCGCGGGCTACTCGTCACGGACAACGCGTCGACGCATTGACGCCCTGTCAACGCACTGCGCCGAACGCCGCGAGCAACGACTGGACACGATGATCGCAGGTATGGTGCTGTAAAACTTCGCGGAAACCATTTGCGCCGATTCGCAGACGCTCGTCCTCGTTGTCGAGAAGCCATCGCAGCTTTTTCTGCATGTCCTCGAGATCCTGATAGACGCACAAATGCTCGTTGTCGGTGAAATAGTTGTGAAGATCCTCGGCGTTATCCGTCAACAGGCATGATCTGCTGGCGAGCACCTCGAAATACCTCATGTTCAGGCCGAGCCTGACCGTCCGGTCTGCATTGAGGACCACGCGTGCCTTGTTGTGAAGCGCATTCAGAGGCGCACCAAGGATTCGATCGCCTTTGTGGATACGGCGCAGCATATCGCGTGGCAGCCGGCTTTTCCTGATCCACGAATGTCCGTATAACGCGATATCCTGAGTCACCTCGAATGCGCTGGCAATGACCTGATCGCGCCACGGACTCCAGGCGCCGAGAAATACCAGGTCGATCTCTTTCGCACTGCCGGCAATCGGATAATGCTGACGAATATTGGCGCCGTGAGGCAAATAGTGAGCCTCACGGCCGTGCGACTGAATCGCTTCGACGACAGCGGGTGCGAACGCAAAGTAGCAGTCAAAGTCGCGCGTGGCCGCTTCCAGCTCGGACCAGTTGTCGTTTTGCTCGACCCACCAGCCTGCCTTCGTGACTGTTGATTCCCGCAGCTGGAAGATTTCGGCTCTTTTGCCATGAATGCAAAACGCGACATCGGGCTTATAGGCTGCGCTTCTTCGCTGGGCCGTGTCGCCAGATGGTCTACCTCGCCCAGGCGGTGCTTGCGGAACAAATCCGTCCCTCTTGGGACAAGGCGAAGCGTACGGGCGAGCTTGTTGATCCTGCGAAAGACATAGCGGTAGGCCCAGTGGACATGATCCTCGATGATGAAGGTCTTCGCCTGCACACCAGCCTTCCCGAAAGCATCGGCGTAGTCGTCAGCCAACGGCGGAAAGCGGGGATGTGCGATGAGGATTCGCGAGATCGTCTTCATCATAGGCGCTTGTCCAGCAATGTCCATGTTGTCGTTGTGCGACTCGCGCATGCGCTGCCGCGCGCGAATTTATACATCCGGGACGAGCGCCTGCACAACGTCCACGGTGCGCGCCGTCGCGCCGCGGTGGCGCGAAGCAAACGCCGCAGCGGCTGCACCCATGGCGACGCGGCGCGGCCTGTCGCTGAAGAGTTCGCGCAAGGCGCGCGCGAGATCGGCGGGGTCCTGAACCTGGAGGGCCGCGCCCGCGGCAGTGGCGTCGGCGGTGGCCTGGGTGAAATTGAACACGTGCGGCCCGATCAGCACCGGCACGCCCACGGCACACGCTTCGATCAGGTTCTGCCCGCCGAGCGGCAGGAGACTGCCGCCAATGAACGCGAGATCGGCGGCAGCGTAGTAAGCGCCCATCTCCCCCATCGAGTCGCCGAGCAGGACGCTTACGTCCTGCGGTAACACGCGCACGCCCGCATGCGCCGAGGCCGCGGCAGCCGCGGCCGGCGCCCAGCGCGAGCGCCGCCCGAGCCTGAAGTTCTTGCGCTCCACGAGCGCGGCCACTTCGTCGAAACGCTGGGGGTGGCGCGGCACGAGGATCAGCAGCGCGTCCGGTACGTTGAGTGCGGCGAAGGCCTGCAGCACGAGTTCCTCTTCGCCTTCACGCGTGCTCGCCGCCACCCACACCGGCCGCTCGCCGATCGCACGCCGCCACTCGCGGCCACGCGCGATCAGCGCCGGCGGGCTCGCCATGTCGAACTTGAGGTTGCCGAGCACCGCCACGTTGCGCGCGCCGAGCGCGGTGAGGCGCTCCGCGTCCGATGGACTTTGCGCGAGTACGCGCGTAAAGCCGCCGAACACCTCGCGCGCGCGCGCGCCGAACTTCGCCGCACGCCTGAACGAGCGCGCCGACATACGCGCGTTGGTCAGCACGAGCGGCATGTCGGCGCGCTTGCATTCGTCGACGAGCGTCGGCCAGACCTCGGTTTCCATCACGAGACCAAGCGATGGACGCCATGCGTGCAGGAAGCGCCGCACCGCGTGCGGCATGTCGTACGGCAGGTAGCAGCGCAGCACGCGATCACCGAAGAGCTGCTCGCCGGCAGCGCGGCCGCCTGGCGTCATGTGCGTGAGCAGAATGCGTGCGTCGGGGCGCGCCGCCATCAACGCGTCGACAAGCGGCTGCGCCGCGCGGGTCTCGCCCACGGAGACGGCATGCACCCAGATGAGCGGCGCGTCGTCCTCGGGCAAGCGCCCTGCCGCATAGCCGAAACGCTCGCCAATATGTTCGCGATAGCCGCGCTCGCGGCGCGAGCGGATGAATAGCCGCAACACCGCGAGCGGTGCAATGAGCCACCAGGCCGTGCGATAGATCGCTCTCAGCATCGGACCTCCGCGACGGCCGGGGTCATGCGAAACGCCAAGGCCGCGCGGCTGAAGGCGTCGGTTGGTGCGTCGATTGGCACATGGATTGGCACGTTGATCGGCAGGCTCATCGCGCGTGGATTCAAACCAGTTCCTTGCCCTTGAGGCGTTCAAGAATGCCGAGCGGCGCCCATTCGGGATGCACCATCCCCTTCACCGGCAGGAAGAAGGTCTGCTCCATCATGAACTGACCGGACATGACGGCATGCGACGTGTGATCGGAGAAGCACACCCATACGCTGCCCGGCGGAAAGCCGATGGTCTCCTGCGGGCTCGACTTCTGATACCCGAGATCGGCCTTCATGCCGTCGTGCAGATTGAGCATCAGATGGTCGTACTCGCTGCGCCGCGACTTCGTGATGTGCAGCAGATCCTGCAGCCATGCCGAGCCCGGAAACTGCGGCTTGATGTTGGGCAGGAAGCGCTTTGCCATGTCCTCGAACGGCTCGCCCACGCGCCACACGCGCGGCACGCCGTTCGGGTTGACGTTGGTGAACACGCGCAGGATGCGCTCGCCGTAGTTCGGACGCGAGGGGAAGGCATCCACGTGCAGGCGCGAATCGTCCTTGCGCCACGAGGTCTGGCGCGTTTCCACCTGGTGCAGGCGCAGACTCGTGGGCGCCACACGCAGCTTGCCGGTGTACTCGGGAAAGAGGCCGTCCACCAGCGTGCGGGCGCACGTCTGGTAGCGCGCGATCAATGCGCGCACCGCCGAGTGCGTGACGCTGTCGCCAAGCACGCCGTGCAGTGCGCCGCCGTTCGGGTCGAGGCTGATGTTCTTGCGCTTGGGGTCGGCGATCGCGGGATCGAGCAGCGCGCGCTCGCCGCCTTCGATCGCAAAGGCCAGGTTCGGAAAATACAGCACCTTGCCCTGCTCGACGGCGGCGAGCAGCGTCTCGCGCGGTTGCGAAAGCTGCTGGCCGTGCCAGTCGGCGGAAGTGATTTCGATGATCTGGGATTCGTTCATTGGGTCGCCCCTGGAAGCGATGGATCGGATTGCCTGCCGGTGTGGGCCCATGCCGGCCAGGCCCTGGCGCCCGCTTGTGCACGTTTGTGCACCCTCGTGAGCGCCGATTCTTATACCCGCAGCCTCCGGGGTGCGCCTTGACGCGCCGCAGCCCCTCAGTTTGTCAGGCGGCCGAGCCGCGGCCGCGCGCCGCTACAGCAGCCCGAAGCCCGCCAGCGCGCCTTTCACCTGCGCAAGCGTTGGCGGCTGGCCTGCCGTGCCCAGATTGACGACGTTCGGCGACCAGTAGCCGCCCGTGCGCCAGGCGGTCGCAAAATTGTACAACTCGACGCTCGGGCGCTTCAGCGCCGCCGCGATGTGCACGAGCCCCGTGTCCACGCCCACCGTGGCCGCTGCGCCGTCGATCAGGCCGACCACGGCAGGCAGCGAGAGCCTGGGCGGCACGATCGCCGCTTCGCCGAATTCGCGCGCGAGGCGCTCGCTGGTGGCACGCTCGGCCTCGCTGCCCCAGGGCAGCACGAGCGACGCGCCGCGCCGCACGAGCGCCTGGCCCAGTTCGATCCAGTGCTGGTCGGGCCACTGCTTGTCGGCGCGCGACGTGGCGTGCACGAACACCACGTAGGGCACCGGCAGATTCAGCCCGACTTCCGCGAGCGCCTGGGCGGCGCGGTAGGTGTCGAGACCGAAGTCGATTTCGTCGGTGGGCGACGGCGGCGCGAGATCGAGCGCGCCCGCAACCAGTTGGCGCGTGCGCTCGACCACGTGGGTGCGCGGCTCGATGCGGATCGAGCGGTCGTAGAAGAAGCGCACGGGCCATTCGTAGCCCGCGCCATCGGTGCGGTTGCCAAGGCCGACGAGCGGTCCGCGCGCCCAGCTCGCGACCCAGGCCGTCTTGATGAGCCCCTGGCAGTCGATCACGAGGTCGTACTTCTCGGCCGCGAGCGCGCGCCGGAAAGCGCCGATCTCGCGCCAGTTGGCGCTCGACAAGAGCCCCTTGCGCCAGCGGCGCAGCGAGAACGGAATCGCACGGCGCACACCCTCCACGAGCTCGACGAGCGACTGGAAGCTCTCTTCGACGAGCCAGTCGATCTGCGCGTCGGGGTACCGCCGCCGGATATCGGCAATGGCGGGCATGTTGTGGACGACGTCGCCAAGCGACGACACGCGCACGATGAGGATCTTTTGCACGCTCAAGGCTCTTTGTGCGGACGAATTAAAAAGGTCCGCAATTTTAGCGCGCCGGGCGAAGTCAAGCGAAATAATGGGGGGAAAGGGTGAGCGTGGGTGCGGAAATCGGCACCCGAAAGACATTGAAGAGGGTCAAAGCGCCGGCACGTACAATGGCGCGGCGCCGGCACTGCGGCAAGCTGTCCTTGTCCTTACTGGACCAGTCTCGGAGGCGTGTAAGCCCCGTAACTCGGCCCAACCCCTCCCGAATTGGCAGTCTCACAGTGGCTCATGTCGTTGGACATCTGCACGAGCACATAGGGCGTGGAACCGTTACTGGCATCGAGAATGTGCAGGCAGGCGAATGCCTGGACCGGCTGAAACCCGCTCGTCGACGGATCGTTCACCACGACCACCGTCGCCCATGCGCATTTCCCGTTGCCCGCAGCGCTACAGTCGGCAGCATTCTTGAAGACCGAGTTTTCCTCGCCTGTCTGGATCCACGTCCCCGGCGAAGCTCCGACCGAGAACGTGGTGCTGTTGCCGCTGGTCAACAGGCCACTGGCATAACTGGCACTGTTGTTACTGGAATTGAACGTCGTCCACTGGCCGGATTGACAGGTGCCGTACTGATAGCTGGATCCGATCTGGAAGATGTACGGCTGCCCCGCAACCTGAGGTGTCGAGAAGCCGGACACGGTGCCGCTGGTGGGCGAGAGCTTGGGCGAGTTGGTCGACGAATTCCAGTAATTGTTGTACAGGCACTGCGACATCGCCAATGGAAACAGCCCGCCTGGTCCTACATTGCCAGGCGAAGACAGGACGGCTGTTGCCACGGCGCTGGCTTTGAGGACGTTGACGCCGAACACGCTGCTCAGAAAGCCTCCCACCGATCCGTTCGCGTTCGAGCCGTCTTTGCGGATCGTCACCTGCACCGCAGCCAGGTCGTTCGCTCCCGGTGTGAACGGCAACGCCTCGAGGCCGTATGGCGTTCCCGTAGCGTTCCAGTAGCCGGTCGCGACCGTACTCGTCTGCACATAGGCACCCTGGACCCGGTTGGTCGAGGTCGACGTCGAGAACGTCGACGCCGTCGCGGAGGCCGTCGTGAAATCCGGCTGGGTAGCGGTGCTGTTGCTGCACTCGGTGCGCGGCTTCAGACAGCCTGCACCCGCCAGCGCGGCCGCGTCAGCCGCGTTCTGGAGTTCGTTTCGAGCGACCATCAGATTGCCGATGTCGATGGCCAGCGCCGCGGTCCCCAGCAGAAAGATCATGAACACTGCGACCGTGATGGCCACCGCCCCTCTCTGCTTGCGTCTTCTCCCCGTGCGCATGATTGCCCCCCTTATTCGTTGTTCATGACGGTCGTGGCGGACAGCGTAATGGCGCCCGTGATGGGCGCCACCATCCGTCCCAGAGCCAATCCGTTGTACTGATAGGAGACGGTCACCGAAAGCGGTTGACCGAAATTGCCGCCCGCACCAGTCGTCACGACCACCGGCGTATTCTGCGCACCGAAGGTCAGCAGGTAGCTCGACGTGTAGTTCGTCACGACCGTCTGGACGTCGCTTGCGGTGGGCTTCGGGCTCTTCAGCACGACTCCGGCGCGGGCGCCTTCCCGGGCGGCATTGGTAATCACGGCCTTGTCGTAAAGGAACAAGCCCATTTCGATGATGCCGAAGAGCAAGATCAGCAACACCGGCAGCACGAGGGCAAACTCCACCGCAGCCACGCCGCGCTGCGCGTGCCTGCTGCGTCCACGCCGCGGGCTCCCTGCGCGCCCTGTTCCCCGTCCCGCACGTAACGGAAGCGACGCCGCGCCGGTCTTTGCTGTTTTCATAACTCCCCCCGATTGAATCACCCGTACAGGGCCTGGTCTGTTTCTGCCAAACGCTCCGGCCGCCTGCTAGCCGCCGTTCATGGTCGGCAGCATCGTCCGATAGATATGCAGCATCGCCGGCCCCATCAGCACCACCATCAGCGCCGGAAAAATGCAGAACATCAGCGGAAACAGCAGCTTGAGCGCGATTTTCGCGGCCTTTTCCTCCGCAAGCATGCGCCGGCGCGTGCGCAGCGTATCCGAGAGCACGCGCAGCGAATCGCCGATGCTCGTGCCGAATCGCTCCGCCTGGATGAGCATCGTGCTGAAGGAGTCGACGTCTTCAACACCCGTGCGCATGGCGAGGTTGCGCAACGCCTTTTCCTTCGTGTAGCCCGAGCGCATTTCGAGGAGCGTGAGATCCAGCTCGTCGGCGACCACCGCGCTGCGCAATCTGATTTCCTCCGCCACGCGCATCAGCGCTGCATCGAGACCGAGGCCCGCCTCGACGCACACCGTCAGCAGATCGATGGCGTCGGGGAAGTCCTCGAAGATCGCGCGCTTGCGCTGCGCGACGAAGCGCGCGAGCACCAGACCCGGCAGGTAGTAGCCAACCACCACGAGCGACACGAGGACCACCGCAAAACGCGTAACCGAACTCGCCGCCCCGCCGCCGCTAATCAGCCACATGGCCGCAAGCGTAGGCAGCAACAGTGCCAGCACGGTGCGAGTGCCGAAGAAGATCGCCACGGCACCCGGGGAGCGCCAGCCCGCATTCATCAGCCGTACGCGCAGCGCCGAGACTTCCCAGCCTTCCTTGGGCGTCGAGAGCCGGGAAAGCGGCTCGGAGATCTGCACGAGCTTTTCGTACCAGGCCTCGCTGGTGGCATCCGGCTGCGCACCTCGAACAGGCGCGCCGCGACCGCCGCCCACCTGTTCGATGCGCCGCCGCATGGTCCTGGGTGCAAGGACATACATGCCGGCCAACGACAGGCCGAACACGCAGGCAAAGAGACAAACCAGCAACAGCAACCGCGTCGAATCGAGCGCTAACATGGCTCCCCCCCTGGAATTTTGTCGATGGTGCGAGACGTGACGTCGTCAGACGCGAATCCGCACGATGCGCCGTCCCCAGATCATGCCGGCCACCAGTAGCGCACTACCGGCTTCAAGCATCATCACGCCTGCGGGGTCGCGCCATAGCACTTCGAGAAAGCCTGGATTCACGAGGGAGATGGCCCCGCCCGTGACCACCGGCAGCAGACCCAGCACCCGCGCCGAGAGAACCCCTTCCGCGGCGAGCACGCGCACCTTGTCGAACAGTTTGAAGCGCGCGCGCACGAGGCTCGCAATGCCGTCCAGCAACTCGGCCAGGTTGCCGCCCGTCTCGCGCTGGATCAGCACGGCAATGACGAGGTAGCGCAGGTCCCCCACCGGCACGCGCTGCGCGAGCGCCGTCAACGCCTCGTTGAGCGACACGCCATAGTTGATCTCGTCGAACGTGGTGCGGAACTCGGCGCCCATCGGGTCGGCGAACTCGGTGCCGACCAGGTCGATCGCGCCCGAGAACGCATGGCCCGAGCGCAACGCGCGCGCAAGCATGTCGCAGGCATCGGGCAACTGCTTCTGGAAGCGCCGCATCCGCTTCGTGCGCCGATAGCGCACGTACATCAGCGGCATCAGCGTCGACGACGCGGCAGCGGACGCCAGCATGGCGAGCGGCACGCGGATGAATATCCCCGCGACGATCACCACGACCGGCATGAGCGCGCACATCGCAATGACGCGTGAAGCCGTCCAGCTGATGCCCGACTGCTGCACCCACGCCTCGAACGAGCGGATGCCCGGCACGAGCAGCAGCATGCGCTGGCCGAACGTCGACCCGTCGAGCTTGCGCGCCTTGAGGATGGACATCGCCTCCTTGCGCCCCACGCCACCCGTCGCCACGGCCTCGATGCGCGATTCGAGGCGGCGCGCGACGGCGCCGTGCCGGCTGTTCCACCATTCCCACGCGCCCTGGCTGGCAAGCACGACCGCCACAAAAAGCAGCAGGATTGCCAGAATGAAGGTTGTACTCATGCCACGCTCCCCCGGATGAACGTCGTGAATATCAGACCGTGTCGTAACGGCGGCCCGGATCGAAAATCTGCTCCGGCAGATTCACGCCGAACGCCGCGAAGCGCTCGCAGAATTTCGGCCGCACCCCCGTCGCACAGAAGTGGCCACGCACGTTGCCATTCGAGTCCATGCCCGTGCGCTTGAACGTAAAGATCTCCTGCATGTTGATGATGTCGCCCTCCATGCCGGTCAGCTCCGAAATGCTCACGATCTTGCGGCGGCCGTCGGTCAGGCGCGCGGCCTGCACGACCACCGAGATCGCGGACGAGATCTGATGGCGCATCGTGCGCGGCGGCAAGGCCAGGCCGCCCAGGCTGATCATGTTCTCGAGGCGCGTGAGCGCATCGCGCGGCGTGTTGGCGTGGATCGTCGCGAGCGAGCCTTCGTGGCCGGTGTTCATCGCGTTGAGCATGTCGAGTGCTTCCGCGCCGCGCACTTCGCCGAGGATGATGCGGTCGGGGCGCATACGCAGCGCGTTGCGCACGAGCGCGCGCTGGGTGATCTCGCCTTTGCCTTCGATGTTCGGCGGGCGAGTCTCCAGGCGCAGCACGTGGTCCTGGCGCAGTTGAAGTTCGGCTGCGTCCTCGATCGTCACGATGCGTTCGTCGTTTGGAATGAAGCCCGAGAGCACGTTGAGCATGGTCGTCTTGCCGCTGCCGGTGCCGCCGGAGACGAGAATATTGACCTTGGCGCGCGCGAGGCCCTCGAGCACCTGGGCCATGGGCGGCGTGAGCGTTTGCAGCTCGATCAGATCGGAGACCAGCAGCGGCTTGACCGCGAAACGCCGGATCGATACGAGCGGACCGTCCACGGCCGAAGGCGGAATGATGGCGTTTACGCGCGAGCCGTCGGGCAGGCGCGCGTCCACCATCGGGCTAGATTCATCGATGCGCCGCCCCACCCGCGAGACGATCTTTTCGATCACCTTCATGAGATGGGCGTCGTCGTAGAAGTTGACATCGGTGAGTTCGAGCTTGCCGCGGCGTTCCACATAAGTCTGGCACCACGTGTTCACGAGAATGTCCGAGACCGTAGGGTCGCGCAGCAACGGCTCGAGCGGACCGAAACCGAACATCTCGTCGTACACGTCGATGGCCAGCTGCTTGCGTTCGAGGTCGTTCGCAAGCGCCTTCTGCTCTTCGAGGATGCGGCCCACAAGCGCGTTGATTTCGCTGCGGATCTGCTCCTGGGGCATGCGTGAGAGACGCTCGAGTTCCACCCGCTCGAGCACCGCATGATGCGTGTCGTATTTCAGCTTCTGGTACGCCTCGGTCTTCACCCGGGACGGCGTCGCCGGGGCCACAGCGGCGCCGCCGCCCGTATCGGTGCGCTCGACGATTGTCGGCTCAAGGCGCTGCGCAAAGATCTGCTCGCGAAGAGACATGACTTTTCTCCTTTACATCAATCCGAGTTTGGCCGGCGTCTGGCGGCCGAGCATGCGCGCGAACAGGGAATCGCCCTTGCCCCGCGCAGTCGCACCGGTCGCGTTGGGGAGCGCGACGCTCGACGCCAACGTGCGCAGGCAACGCGTCACCGCGCTGCAGGGGGCCGCCGCGGCAATCGGCACACCCTGATTGACGGCTTCGGCAACGGCACGCGCGTCGTCGGGAATAACGAGGAACGGCTTCATGCCGAGCACGGTGTCGGCGGCCTCGCGCACGCGCTCGCCGTGACGCGTCTGGCGGTTCAGAAGCAGGCGCATGCGCTCCGGCCCGTAGCCAAGCGACTGCAAAATCTCCTGCAGGCGGCGTCCCGCCTGAAGATGCGGCATGCTCGCCTGCAGGACGATGTGGATCTCGTCGCTGCGATCGAGCGCGAGCATGGAAAGCGGATTGATCGTCTGGCCGAGATCGAGGATCACACAGTCGTAACGGGGCGCGGCGACGCCGAGCACCCATTCGAGCCTGTCCTGTCGCATCTCGCTCGCCTTGATCGGGTCGCCCGCGCCCGCCAGGATGTCGAAGTTCCCTGCGGCGTGCATCACACTCGCCTCGAAGAGCGCCACGTCCATGCGGTCGACTTCTGCGCACAGTTGCGGAAGCGTCGAGGGCGGCGTCTGAGCTGTCACGAGGAACGCCGCGTCCGCGTAGAGCTGGTTCAGGTCGATCAGCAGCACACGCCGGTCCTGCGTCTGCGAGACGATATGCGCGACGTTCGCCGCGATAAAGCTCGTCCCTACGCCGCCCTTGCACGACATGAACGACACGATGCGCGACGCGCGCGTGCTCCCATGCGCGCGCTGGCCAATTGCTCGCTGCAGCGCCTCGCCGATCGTGCGGCCGTCCGGCGGCCCCGTGACCACGTCGCGAAAGCCCGCGCGCATTGCCGCGATGAGTTCCTCGGGCGAAGCCTCCGGAATCAGCAGAATGCACGTGAGCCGTTCGCAGCGACGGCACAGCTCGCTTACGGAAGGCAACTGTGCCTCCTGCAACCCTCGTGCGTCGACGATCAGGACATCGAACGCGTCGAGCGTGTCGCCGCGCTCGACAAGATCGAACGGTGTGCCCACGCTACGCGTCGTGCGGTACGGGCCGCATCCCGCAATTGTGCGCATGATCTGCGCAAGCCGCTCTGCGTCTGTCGAGGTGATGAGTATGTCGATCATGATCGTATGTCCCCGCTGTTGTTTCCTTCTCCGGCCGGTTGCGCGCGTGTGTACTTGACACCGCTCACTGGCTACCGCTGCTCACACCAATCGTGTAGGGATTCGCCGATGTCACCGGATGCTGGAACGACTTGTCATAGTTATCCATCGCCGATGCCGCCGACTTGCCGTCCACGCCCGGCTGCGAGGCGCCGTGTCTGCCTGCGTCCGGATCGATGATTTGCGCCTGCATCGAGTAGCGCACGGCTTGCCCGAAGTGCGCATCCCAGATCGGCGTGCTGGTCATGCAGCCGCCGAGCGCCGCGCCAAGCGGCGCAATCAATAGGAACCGGCGAACGAATACAAAGTTTTCGAGTTTCATTTTGGCCTCCTGATCGCCTGGTCAATGAGCGGGGGTTTCGTTCGACGCGATCCGTGCCGCCTCGCGCTCGATTCGCTGCGCGCGCGCCGCGCTGTCCTCGCCTGGCGGTGGCATAAGGGCCTGCGCATTCACCTGCTGCGTAGGTACCGGCTGCGCGAGCGCTTCAGCGGGCGGCGGACCTTTCGGTGCCGGCGACTCTTCGCGGCGCGAAGAGACCTGCGGTGCGGGCAGCGCGGCCGGCGTCTGCGGTGCAGCGGGCGCGGCCGGCATCGGTGCCGGTGCAGCCGGTGCTGCCGGTGCGGTCTGCGTGCCGACGGGCTCGGGTGCAGGAGGCGCAAACCGTCCCTGGTTGCGATTGGCGCGTCCTTCCATGTTGCCCGTTGCGTACACGTCGGCTTCATGGACCTGCGAGAAGCTGTCCGTGGGCATCTGCAGCTGCGCGACATCCGCCACCGGCTTCACGAGATGCGGCGTGACGATGAAGATCAGTTCCGATCGGTCCTGCTGGAACGAGGTGCTTCTGAGCAATGCGCCCAGCACCGGGACCTCACCGAGGCCCGGCACTGCCTTGAGCGAGCCCGTAATGTTGTTGCTGATGAGCCCGCCGATCGCGAACGACTCGCCGTCGTGCATCTGCACCGTCGTCGAAGCACGCCGCGTCGTGATGAGCGGCAGAATGCTCACGCCACTCACGTTCGACGCGCTCAGCGTGACGCCCGTGGGCGAGAGCTCGGAGACTTCCGGCGCCACCTTCAGGTTGATGCGCCCTCCGTTGAGCACCGTCGGCGTGAACTTGAGCCCCACGCCGAACTCTTCTTCCTGCAGCGTGATCGCCGTGGCGGACGTGCCGCCGCCGCTTTGCGGCACGGGGATGAAGATCTTGCCGCCGGCAAGGAAGGTGGCTTCCTGACCGCTGATGGTGACAAGATTAGGCTCGGCCAGGATCTTCACGAGGTTGTCGGTCTTCTGCGCGTCGATGGCGAACTTGAGCGGGTTGTTGTTCGCCTTCGAGAAACCGAATGCGCTCGACACGCCTGCGAGCAGATTGCTCACCAGCGCCCCCGTCCAGGACCCAAATCCGCCCTGGATATTGACGGCCGAGCCGAGCTGGTCGATCAGCGTCTTGTCGACTTCGGCGACCTTCACTTCGAGCATGACCTGCTGCGGCGAATCCACGCTTAGCATGTTGATCACTCCGCCCGTGTGCGCACCGTTATTGCCCTGGCCGCTCACGCCGAAAACCTGGGCAATTTCCGCGGCCTGCTGGGCGGCCTGCGCGCTCGACACATGGCCGGCGAGCACAATGTTGTCGGCCGCCGTCGAAACGCGGATATCACGCTCTTGCGGCAGGAGCTGCGCAAGCGCCGCCTGAAGACCGCCGGAGTCGGCGCTCACGATCACATCGATCACCTGGCATGCGCCGCTCTTGCCCTGGACGATCATGTTGGTCGTCCCGACCGCCTGGCCAACGATGTAGAGTGTTTGCGGCGAAACCATGGTCGCCTGGGCGATCTCCGGATTGCCGAGCGTACGGTTGCGCACCGGTTCGTCGATCGGCACGAGCATCGACTTGCCAAGCGGCACGACCACGTTGCTTTCGTTGCGGATGGCCCCCACGCAGTTCGGTCCTCGCAGCGGTCCCGCCACGGCTTTGGGCGGCGCGCTGCTGCCTTGCGGCGGTCCCATGCTGATGGTCATCTGCATGGGACCCTTGCCCATGGGAACCGCAGCGCTTGCGGCGGGCTTCTCCTGCGCTGCGTTCGCGCTCGATTGCTGTGCCCAGCCCGGAGTCGAAGTCATCAACCCGGCACAAACCCAGGCAAGCGTTGCGACACGCCACGGACGAACGCCGTTGCGGGCCCCCGTGGACCCCGCATTTACTTTGGTATCCATATCGTTATACCCCGTACTTACCTGCGTTTTAATGGCGGCTTTACCGCTCACTCGCCCTCTTCCCGGATGGTCATCGCCGGGCTCAGGCAGCCGTTCTGCCTTGTTTCAGAAACACTCCTGACTGCCGGTCACGCCCGACAGCACACCGATACAGTTGCGCCTGGCGGGCGCGTGCTCGGCGTACTTCACACGCACCGGGTGCGCCGGTTCCGGCAGCGGCACGGGCGGGGGCAGCAGGCCACCTAGCAGAGTCTGCTTGGTGGCGCCGTCGGTCATGAGTTTGTTGTCGTCCACCTGATTGCGCAGGACGAGTGAGAGCGTGCCCACGCTGCGCGCCAGATCGAGCTTCTCCGCCTGCTCCGGCGTCACCTCCAGGGTCACCGCGTTCACGACCTTGGGTGCGGTATCGTCGCGATTGACCTGCTGCGCCACGGCCAGCACCAGAATTTTCTCGAGCACGATCTTCGAGATGCTCTGCTGCTGGGTATCGGCTTTTTTCTCGGGCTCCTGCGTGTTGACGATCACGTCGACGTAGTTGCCCGGCAACGCGAAGCCCGCGACGCCCACCACATCGTTCACGCGGACCGTGATTGCGCGATGCCCCTCGCCGATCACAGCGGATAGCCCACCCTTGGTGCCCACGGGCGCCAGCTTCGACTCGAGCACCGGTTCGCCACGCGTGAGGCTTGCGCGCACCACCCGCCCGTCGAGATCCTTCGGTACTGCGAATGTGCCGGGCGGGAGGCTGTCCCTTGGCCAGCTGACCGTTCTGATCATCGTTTCATTGATCGGCTGACCGAGATTGATGTCGTCCGATGCGACGGCAACAGGTACCGTGGCCCCCGACGACGTTTGAAGCAACCATTTGGAAGCGAACACCACTGCGGCCAGACCGGCCAGCAGGGCGATCGCGAGCATGACAAACGCGCGGCTGTTTTTCATGACATCCCCCGTAAGCATTTCATAACATTAGTAATCGATGAGCCGAAAAATCGGCCCTTGTCCCGCGGGCACCGGGCAGCGCTTTAGCTCACCATCGTGAACAGCACTACCACGGTCCCCCCGGCAATCGCGACACCATACGGAATCGATCCGACCGATTCACGCACCGTACCTGGCGATGCACCTGCCATGCGCGTGGCGCGGCTCGCTCCCGCAAGCAACGCTGCGACGTTTCCCGTCAGGCGGCCCAGTTGTCCCCGCATCAGGGCTACCCCTAACGACCACACCCCGCCGATGATGAAAGTGTTGACTGCGATATCGACGGTTGCCGCCGCACCGAGCCACGCACCCAGCATCATCAGCAACTTGACGTCGCCGGCCGCCATGCCGCGTAGCAAATAGAACGGCATCAGAAGCGCGAACCCGGTCGCCGCGCCGCCCAGCCAGATCGCGCAGCCCGGAACGGCGCCGCGCAGCGCGAGTTGCACCGCGAGTGCCGAGACAAGACCGGCCACGATCAGCAGGTTCGGAATCCGGCGGCTAACAATGTCCGTGCTGGCCGCAAGGATCGCCAACGCGATCACGCACAGCGGAACCGGCTGCGGCGGCAAGGAAGCAGACAGCATCGCGAATTCCATTTTTCGCTCCCTGGTTACATCTGCTGTGTCATAGCCAAATTTGTTCCAACGCGCGCGGGTTAGATCACACCCGCAATGTCGGAAAACACGTTTTGAAGCGTCGAACCGATCGATGCGATGCTGGCCATGATCAGCACCGTGATCAGGGCCGCGAGCATCCCGTACTCCAGCGCCGTAATGCCGTTTTCGTCACGAGCAAAGTGCTTTGCCTGAGCAATGATCTTTTGCATTTTTTGGTCCCCTGTTAGGTGTGTGATGCAGGGCGAGTGCAGCTTGCGTCGCGTACCACTCGCCCCGCGCATCCGTCAGATCGTGGCAGCGACGTCGGAGAACACGTTCTTCAGCGTCGAGCCGATCGTTGCGATGCTGGCAATGATGAGCACCGTGATGAGACCCGCGAGCATCCCGTATTCGAGTGCCGTGATGCCGTTTTCGTCACGAGCGAAGGTCTTTGCCTGAGCAATGATCTTTTGCATTTTTAATCTCCAACCAGTTATGAATGTGTTTAATCCCGGTCCTTCCAGCGATTGGAGCGAGTGAGGCTTGCGTTGCATACCCACTCGCCCGGGCGTCGGTTAGATCGTGGCAGCAACGTCGGAGAACACGTTCTTCAGTGTCGAGCCGATCGATGCGACGCTGGCGATGATCAGCACCGTGATCAGACCTGCGAGCATGCCGTACTCGAGTGCCGTGATGCCGTTTTCGTCACGAGCGAAGGACTTTGCGTGAGCGATGATCTTTTGCATTTTGTGATCTCCAATCGATGTGTACATGGTTAACCCCCGATTCCGTTTCCATGTGGTTTTGAGGGTGGGTTGGGCCACGTCACCGGGTTCGGCGTTGCAGCCACAGGCGCAGTTCTACGCGTGTCATATCGATGACTTTGTGCGCTTCGCCACACGCGCAACAATTTCCTGTTCCCAACCACACAAAATCGGAAAAATTGACACGCCACATGTGACCAATCCCTCTCAAATCGACGATGTCATCTCGGCCGTCAACATGCTTTATCCACTACTTTCAGAGTTGCCTAATAACGACACATTTCCTCGATCGAAAAACTTTATACGTATTTACCCCTGCTTTTTCCTGTCATTCTCACATCTCAATCAATACGACCGTTCGTCACAAACTTTCATCAGTCGTCAATTACGTTGACATATCAACTACATTTTTAATCGGAATTACGAGTATTAAGCACACGCTTATACCAAACCCATGACGCACGCTCGCTGCAGAATCAGTAGTTACCCGATCACACCAGGCCCTTCGACGCAAGACATGACGCATCTTTTTTTTCAGCGCTTTATTCATTGAAGGTGACTCTATGCGCGAGTGTTAGCACGCGAACATTGCGAATGCACTCTGCATTGCTCCTGACGCGCACGTCTCCCAATAATCAGGCAACACGCAGGGACTGCCATACACCGCACTGCTCGCGTGTTCGGGGGAAAAATAGGCGGCTAAGCCGCCAGCTCAAAATATTCAACGGGGACCGAAAAAAATGCGACCACTTGAGCGGGATGGCTCACGCTTGCAGTCGACGGCGTGCTCCTGGCTTTCGCGCGAGAGACTCATTGCCTACAGCACCGCCATGCTCGTCATCGGTGTCGGCTTCGTAGCGCTCTGGGCTTGGGTGACTCATGGCTTTGCCGCTACAGGCGGCTGGCGTCCAGGCTCCGACCTGCTCGTATTCTGGTCGGCCAGTCATACGGTCCTCCAGGGCCAGGCCTCCACCGTCTTCGACTACTCAGCGTTTTCCCGGATCGTGGCCGCGGTGACGGGCGGCCTGCCCAAGAGCGCATTCATTCCCTGGCTTTATCCGCCCACGTTCCTGTTGTTCGTCACCCCACTCGCGCTGTTGCCGCTTCCGCTTGCTTATTTCGTTTTCCTGGGCGCAAGCGCATCCGCGTTCGTCTGCGCAACCGTTCGCGTTTCCGGCCTCGCACAAAGCCCGCTTGGCGCCGCGACCGCCCGGTATGTCGTGCTCGCCATGCCGTGTGTGATGGTGTGTGCCATCTTCGGGCAAAACGCGCTGATTACTGCAGCACTCGCCGCGTTTGCAATCGCGTCGATCGACCGTCGCCCCGCGATCGCCGGGATTTGTATCGGGCTGCTGGTGATCAAGCCGCAACTCGGCATCCTGTTCCCTCTCGTTCTGATCGCGGCACGGGCATGGAAGGTCTTCGGATACGCAGCTGCGACGGCAGTGCTCTTTTTTATTGCAAGCATGGCGCTCTGCGGGTCCCCATCGATTCGGCTGCTCGCAGGCAACGTCGGTATGGCGCGCGAGCTTATCCTCGAGCACGACGTCCGCTTCTGGCTTGCCTCTCCGTCAGTGTTCGCGTCGCTGCGACTCATTGGCGCCTCGCTGCTCACAGCGGGACTGATGCACGCCGCGATTGCCGCCATCGCGGCGTGCGGCGCATGGAAAATCTGGTGCACAACGCACGACACCGCCCTGCGTGCAGCTGCGCTCGGGACGACGACGCTCATCGTCACGCCCTATGTCTGGCATTACGAACTAACCTGGGTCGGCTTGTCATGTGCGGGGCTGCTCGCGACCGGATTGCGTCGCGGGTGGCTTCCCGGCGAGCAGCTCGTGCTGCTTCTCGTCTGGCTCCTGCCAGTATTCGAGTTCGCCAACCAGATTTTCAGGCTGCCACAGACCGGACCGGTGATCCTGTTGCTCATGCTGCTCGCGGTGCTCCGCCGCACGCGTATCGATTCCGCTCTTTAGGCGAGAGACCATGCCATGAACCAGACGACCTTCAGCGATTCCATGAGTACGGCCGGTGCCGCGCACACTCAGCCCCTGGGCATGAAACAGCCCCGCTCGCACTGGTTGAGCGGCCAACGCCTGTGGATCTACCCGCTTGCCGCGCTTGTCTACTATTTCTGTGTTGCGCTGGCCTACGTGTATCACCTGGTATGGCTCAAGGATCCGCAGCTGAGCGTGCTTGCCGTGGACTGCCTGCCGTTCTGGAGCGCGTCGCATCTCGCCCTGCAGGGGCACGCGGTCAATGCGTATAACTTTGACATCCTGAAGCCCGTCGAGGAATTCGCGGCTGGACGGCCCGTCGGCATCCTTCCGTGGCTCTACCCGCCAACGTTCCTCCTGTTCGTCTATCCGCTGGCACTGTTGCCCTTCACGCTTTCTGCACCCATCTTCCTGTTCGGCACACTCGCCATCTTCGTCAAAGTGGTGAAGACGATCGCGCCTCACCCGCGCACCGCGCTCCTCGCAATCGCCTTCCCGGGTTCCGCGCTGGTGCTGACGGCCGGCCAGAACGGGCTGCTCACGGCATCACTGGTGGGACTCGGACTGGTCCTTCTGCGCGCACGCCCGATACTCGCCGGGTTGTGCTTTGCGCTCGTCGCCATGAAGCCGCAGCTTTGCGTGCTCATTCCGCTCGCGCTACTCGCTTCGCGCTCGTGGCGCGCACTGGGCGCCATGAGCGTGGGCGTGGCGATTTCGCTGCTGGCTTCGGTCCTGGCGTTCGGCAGCGAAACGCTGGTCGCATTCATTCATAACATGGGCCTCGCCAACAGTTTCGTCGAGACGGGACGGGCCCACCTTTTTCGTGTGCCGACTGTGTTCGGGGCACTCAAGCTGCTCCATGCGCCAACCGCGCTCGCCAGTACTGCGCAGGCCGTATCCGCCCTGTGCGCGGCCGCCGCCGTCGGCTATGCGTGGGGCCGGCCCAGCGCCTTCGGTCTGCGCGCCGCCGTGCTCGTATGCGCCAGCATGCTCGTGAGCCCATACCTCTATGACTATGACCTGACGTGGAACGGAATCCTGATCGCATGGGTCGTCTATCACGCGAGGGAGCACGGCTTTCAGCGCGGACAGCGCGAATGGCTCGCGGTACTCTGGCTCGCCCCCATCGCCGGTCTCACACTCGTTTCTCATCTGCACGTCCCGTTCACTCCGCTCGTCTCGATTGCCACGCTCTGGATGCTGATTGCACAGATCGCGCGCGAGCGAAGCGCGCAGGCAATATTCGACACCGCCGCCTCGTCGTAAAAGGGAGACAACATCATGAACATGTTTATCGGCGACGAGGCGCGCTGCATCAAAACCGCGCTCGAGACCCCGCTCATCTCTGTCGTCGCTCCGTTCTATAACGAGGAAGACGGCGTCGAACTGTTCTTCGAACAGATCATTGCGACGATGGAGTCCATCGAATCCGTGCGCTTCGAGATCGTCTGCATCAACGACGGCAGCAGGGACGCCACGCTTGAAAAGCTGGTTCTCGTCAGCCAACACGACAGGCGCGTCAAAGTCATCGACCTCACGCGCAATTTCGGCAAGGAGGCTGCACTCACTGCGGGCCTCCATGAAGCGACCGGCGACGCTGTCGTCGTCATCGATGCAGACCTGCAGGATCCGCCTTCATTGATTCCCGAAATGATCCAGCGTTGGCGCGAAGGCGCGGAAGCCGTACTCGCCCGGCGTGCCAGTCGCGCCTGCGATTCCTTTCTCAAGCGCACGACCGCGGCGTTGTTCTATCGCATCCACAACACGCTTTCGGAGCTGAAAATCCCCGAAAACGTTGGCGATTTCAGACTCATGGATCGCCAGGTGGTCAACGCGCTGCGCGATCTTCCAGAGCGGCATCGGTTCATGAAGGGGCTGTTCGCCTGGGTCGGGTTCAACACCGTCATGATCGACTATGAGCGCACGCCACGCAGTGCAGGCAAAACCAAATTCTCTGGCTGGCGCCTGTGGAATTTCGCCCTTGAAGGCATTACAAGCTTCAGCACCGTGCCGTTGCGCGGCTGGACGTATATCGGTGGGGTGCTGGCCACGCTCGCGCTTTGCTACGGCACGTTCATGGTTGGCCGCACATTGCTGCTCGGCAATCCCGTTCCGGGCTACGCGTCCCTGTTCTCCGTCGTGTTGTTCTTGAGCGGCATCCAGTTGGTAGGCATCGGTGTCGTTGGTGAATACATAGGGCGCATCTACGACGAGTCAAAGAAGCGACCGGTCTACCTCGTGCGCCGGCGCTACGAGTCGCGTGCCAGCATCAGCGTCCTGCCGGTCGAACGTGTGGAGGTCCGTACCCATGGTGCGCCGCTGGGACTGGGTCGCTGGGGTGGCGCGTCGCAGGTTCGGGCGGCGGGCCGATGACGATGTTTCGATCATCAGGAGGCGCGTCATATGATTTGACGCTTCCGCTGACTTATGGGGGATAACATGTCTGACTATCAATCCAGCTCCAGTGCCGAGGACTCACCCAGTGATCCGGGTGGGCTTCTCGTCATCTTCGTGTTGCTGTACTTCGTTCCTTCGATCGTCGCCTTCCGTCGTATGCATCATAAGCGACTCGCGATCACCGGGCTTAACAGGCTGCTCGGATGGTCAGTGCTCGGCTGGATAGTCGCTTTACTGTGGGCACTGACTGGGGTTCGGAAAGAGGCGCCTTGCAATGAGCACACGCGCACACATAACACTGAGAGTCAGCGAGAAGGCGAGGACGGGTTCTCGCTCATATAGTCAGTTGCGGTCAATTTTGCTGTCCCCCGGAGTCAATGCCGAGGGGCACGTGAGTCGTGTTGGCAACGGTGATCAACTGCGACAGCCCGGAATAGCCTGATCCGGTATTCGCACGGATGGTGCGGCTGGGCGAACTATGCTGCACGAATGCTGCCCAATCCACAGAATGCGCGTTCGGATCGAGCATTGGCTCAGCATAATTCCTGAGCCTTCCTTTAACTCATCTCGTTATACACAAGTGGCGCAGTAGCAGACGTTTGTCCTAAAGCGCATTGAGCAATGAACATGCGTGATTGGGGTTGTTAACTGCCAGAAT
>NZ_QEOL01000029.1 GCF_003096715.1 Paraburkholderia silvatlantica | reverse complement strand
GCGGCTGGACTGCCGAACCAGCAATGTCGCATGATCTGGATGCGAGTCTGTGGCGTCGGATAGCCCGTTAAGGCGGGAGGCGACCATTCCATCTAAAAAGCCGTAACAGTCAAAAATGCGATAACTTTTATTATGTCAAATAAAGAAACTTTCGAATCCGCCGACACCTGAACCGCGCGCCACCCCAAGATTCCCTGCGTCCTCGCCTCCCGCTCACTCACCAATCCACGAACCGCGCAAGTCGCTGTCGTGCATGAGTTGCAGCAGCGTTTGCGCCGGGCGGGAAAGCCGCTTGCCTGCGAGCACAATGAATTCCACATTGGGCAGCGCCG
This sequence comes from Paraburkholderia silvatlantica, assembly GCF_003096715.1. GTDB lineage: Bacteria > Pseudomonadota > Gammaproteobacteria > Burkholderiales > Burkholderiaceae > Paraburkholderia > Paraburkholderia silvatlantica. Next base: position 120,112 of record NZ_QEOL01000029.1, on the reverse strand, counting down.
GCAAGCTTGCGACGTTCACAGGCGGCGCCAGTCCGCGGGCGGCAAGATATTGAGGCCGCACGGTGACGCCGAGTCCGGCGCGCGCCGCCGCCACGCAGCCCGAATGGCTGCTGCTCGTGCATACCAGTTGCCAGCGGAAATCGGTCTGCGCAAGCGCGTCGAGCACCACGGCCCGCGTCACGCTCGGCTCGGCGACAAGGATGAGCGGCAGCGGCTGCGCAAGATCCATCGTCGTGCCGGCGCGCGCGAGCCATTCGAGCCGTCCGGTGAAGAGCACCGCGCCGCGTTTGTCGCCCAGTCGCCGCTTGCCCACCATCAGGTCGATCGCGCCCGAATCCAGCAGCTCGTAAAGCCGGCCCGTCATGCCGATGGTGATTTCCAGCTCCACATCGGGATGCGCGTTGCGAAACGCTGTCAGCACGGCGGGCAGCGGGCCGAGCGCAACGTCGTCGGAACAGCCGAGCCGCACCCGCCCGCGCAGGCGCGGCGCGCGGAACTGCGACTCGGCGCGGTCGATCGCCTGCAGGATGCTGCCGGCATGCGCCAGCATCGCCTCGCCATCGGAAGTGATGGCGAGCGAATGCGTATCGCGGATAAAGAGGCGGCGCCCGATCGCCGCTTCGAGCCGGCGCACATGATCGCTTACGCTCGACTGCGTCAGTCCGAGCTGGCGCGCCGCTTCCGTGAAGCTGTGGCAACGCGCGACCGCCTCAAAGGTCCTGAGCCAGATGGGATTGAGCATGGCGGATGGTTATCGGCAATGCCGATGACAGTCAAAGTCTCTGCTGGGGTTCTCGATGAGCGATGGTAACAATATCATGACGCCATTGATGATAATTGCGCCGCAATGCCGTACCTGCCCCAACGCGGCGCGACGGAAAGTTCCAGATGAACAATAATTCGAGCCACGCGGCGCTGCTATGGATCGTCGCTGCGGCCTTTTTCATGCAGACGCTCGACACGACGATCGTCAATACCGCACTCCCCTCCATTGCGCGCAGCCTTGGCGTAGGACCGCTCGTGATGCAGCCGGTCATCGTCGCATACACGCTGACCATGGCCATGCTCACGCCGGCTTCGGGCTGGCTTGCCGACCGTTTCGGCACACGCCGCGTCTATTTCGTCGCGATTCTGATCTTCGTGATCGGTTCGCTGTGCTGCGCGAGTGCGCACACGCTCGCGCAGCTCGTGGTCGCGCGCGTGCTGCAGGGCATCGGCGGATCGATGCTAATGCCGATCGGCAGGCTCGCCGTGCTGCGTGCGGTGAGCGGCGAGCAGTACGTCTCGGCGCTCGCGCTCATTTCGGTGGCGGGCCAGGTGGGGCCGATCGTCGGCCCGACGCTCGGCGGCTGGTTCGTGCAGGCGATCTCATGGCACTGGATCTTTCTGATCAACGTGCCGATCGGCCTCGCCGGCGTGTTCGCGGTCCACCGCTATCTGCCGAATGCGTCGAGCACCGCTGCGCCCCGCTTCGATCTCGCCGGCTGCACACTCGTGTCGCTGTGCATGATTGCGCTCTCACTGGCCTTCGACACACCGGTCCAGACGCATCGCGCCGCGTGGTCCGCCGGGCTCTTCGCACTCGGCATCGCGGCGGCCTTCGCTTACGTGGCGTATGCACGCGGCCGCCGCGATCCGCTTTTCAAGCTCCGCTTGTTCGGCGAGCCGAATTTCAGCGTCGGCCTGATCGGCAATCTCGTCTGCCGCATCGGCTCGAGTGCCGTGCCGTTTCTCGTGCCGCTGCTCATGCAACTCGAGCTCGGCTACTCGCCGTTGCGCTCGGGTCTCATGATGCTGCCCGCCGCGCTTGCGGGAACGGTCGCCAAACGCTGGATTGCGCCACTGATCCGCCGTTACGGCTACGAGACGTTCCTGCTGGTCAACACGCTGGTCGTGGGCGCATCGATCGTTGCGTTCGCACTGATCTCGCGTGGCACGCCTGGCGCCGTGGAGGTTGCCGTGCTGGCCATCTTCGGCGCGGCCAACTCGATGCAGTTCGCCGCGATGAACAGTGTCACGCTCAAGGACCTCTCCCACGAGGACGCCGGCAGCGGCAACAGCCTCTTCTCCATGGTGCAAATGCTCGCAATGGGACTCGGCGTCACCATTGGCGGCGCGCTCGTGAGCCTTGGCGAGGCGCAGTGGGGATCGGTTGCGCCCGGTTTTCGCATGAGCTTCGCGGGCGTGGGCGCAATCACGCTCGTCTCCGCACTGGTCTTCCGCCGCATCGACACGCAGGCGCGCGTCGCCGCTTCGCCTTCTGCGATGGCGCCGGCGGCCGCTCGCCGCTGATCCCGCAAGAGCCTGGCACCGGCATCGCGCGTGCTCGATCGCGAAGAAGCCGACGAACACAATCAGTGCGCGAGAATTCCCATCGCGCGTTTCTTCAGATCCAGGAACTGCGGTTCGAATGCAACCTGAGGCGTACGCGGCCTTTCCAGTTCGATGGGTACGTCCAGAGCCACCCGCCCCGGTCGCGCCGAAAGCACGACAGGGCGCGTACCGGGAAAGATCCACGCCACGCCGATACCCACGCGCATCGCGGTGAAGATCTTCAGCATTGCCGAAGGCAGCACGACCTTGCGGAAGATTTGCGCGCTGCTCGCACCGAGCGTGCGGGCAACCTCGATGCACAGGGGCGGCGTGCTTTTCACGCCCGACATCGCCCCGATGATGATGACAGGAAGGGTGCCGACCCGAATCAGAATGGCTTTGGGCCATTCGCCGATGCCGAACCAGCGAACGCCACGCTCGCGATGGTGGGGAATACGCCGGCGCCTTGCTGTACCAGGCGGGTATCGGCTGACAAAAACGCGCGCGGCTAGCGCCAGACGCGCCCTATCGCTGAGTCCCGGCCTGCGCCGCCTCGTGCCGGCACCGCCCAGGCGTCGCGCCGATAGCTGAGATAATGACATCGCCCCAGCCTCAAACCCCACTCCAAGGAGCCACTGTGAGCCAATCCGCATCCTCGTCCGCCCCCAATCCGGTACGCCGCGTCGCGTTCCTGGGTCTCGGCGTGATGGGCCATCCCATGGCCGGTCATCTCGCCAAAGCCGGGCTCGACGTCACGGTCTACAACCGCACCGCCGCAAAGGCCGCGCAATGGGTCGCCGAATACGGCGGCCGCGCGGCCGCTACGCCGCGCGAGGCGGCCCAAGGCGCCGATCTGGTGCTCGCCTGCGTCGGCAACGACGACGACCTGCGCAGCATCACGCTCGGCGCGGACGGCGCCTTCGCCGGCATGGCGCGCGACGCCGTGTTCGCCGACCACACGACCGCCTCCGCCAACGTGGCGCGCGAGCTTGCCGCGAAAGCCGCCGAGCATGGCCTGCATTTCATCGACGCGCCCGTGTCGGGCGGCCAGGCCGGTGCCCAGAACGGCAAGCTCACGATCATGTGCGGCGGCGAAGCCGCAGCCTTCGAGCGCGCGAAGCCCACGCTCGCCCACTACGGGGCGGCCGTGACGCTGGTTGGCGCGGCGGGCGCCGGCCAGCTTGCCAAGATGGTCAATCAGATCTGCATCGCGGGCTTGGTGCAGGGGCTTTCCGAGGCGATCAACTTCGGCGAGCGCGCCGGGCTCGACATGGCGCTCGTGCTCGACGTGATCGGCAAGGGCGCCGCCGCGAGCTGGCAGATGGACAACCGCGGCAAGACCATGATGGCCAACAAGTTCGACTTCGGTTTCGCCGTGGACTGGATGCGCAAGGACCTCGGCTTCTGCCTCGACGAAGCGAAGCGCAACGGCGCGGCGCTGCCGGTCACGGCGCTCGTCGACCAGTTCTACGGCGACGTGCAGCGCCTGGGCGGCAGCCGCTTCGACACGTCGAGCCTCATCTGGCGCCTGCGCAAGCTCGACGGCGGCGCATAAGGCGTACCTGGGCGGCGGCCCCCCGCAAGGCCCCGGAAGACCCCGTAAGCCTTCAGTGCCGCCGCATGCAGTGCCTGACGTAGCGCCCCATGCCCGCGCCCCGCGAGGCTCAACGCGACCACCGCAGCGGGCGCCGCAGCGTGTGCCGTTCGAGCCGCATCGTCGGCATGCTGTCGAGGAACGGGAAGGCCCCCGCTTCTTCCGGGCCCATGCGCCGCTCGCGTTCCTCGTCCGCTTCGACTGTGCGCGCGGTATCGATGAAGAGCGCCGCCACGATGCCCGGCGCCAGCAACCCGGCGGAAATCATGAACGGTACGTCATAGCTGCCGGTGTGCTGGATCAGGTAGCCGAACACGACCGGCGACACCGTCCCTGCGATGCCGAAGCCCGTGTTCATCATGCCGCCCGCCGTACCCGCGTACTTGCCGGCGATATCAAGCGGCAGCGTCCACAGCGCCGGATTCGTGATCTCGAGGAAGATACGACGGCAGCCACGTGAAATAGACCCACAACAAGGCGGGACGCGTTCTACTAGGAACGCTGATAGTAGAGATTCTGCGGATGCCGTGCTTCGGCAAAGAAAAACCAGCGCTCCGCCACGAGACCCGCATACTGGATCACAGCCGCCAGGCACAGCACCGCGAACGATAGCCCGACCGGCCGAATGCCGCCTCCGATCGCGACGAGGCACAAAGGCGCGAGGAACGCCGCGATCAGGAACGTCCACTTGATGCGTTTGAGCGCGCGGGGTGTCTTGCCGTGAAAGAACTCGCGCAGATTGAAGGCGCCCGCCGTAAATCCGCGCGACTTCTGCTCGACACGTGCCGCGCGAATGCCGGTCGCGCTTTGCACGGTCGATTTCGGGCGCAGGCGTGCATTGCGGACAAGCGAGGCCGTGCGCGACGCGCAGCCCGCCAGCGTCAGCACGCATGCGCAGACGGCAAGCGGCACCGTCATGGCCGGTGCGAATCTCGCCGCGCATGCGGTCGCGAGCGTGAAGCCGGACGCGCAGCCGAGCAAGACGAAATTGACCAGCGTGAGCGGCGTCGCCCATTCCTGGAGAAAGCGCAGGCACGCGTAGATCATCGCGGTGCACACAAAGAGCAGCAGGCTCGCGACGGCAGCCACGCCGCCTATTGCCAGGGAAGCCAGCGAAAACGAGGCCCCCAGCAGGTGGGCGAGGCCATAAGCGAACGTGCAGGCCAGGAACGCGGGAAGACAAAGGCATTCGCGCGAAAGCCACGAGGTGCGCCACATCGCAATGGCCCGCCATGCCCGCTCGGGATGGCCAAGATGAAAGAACGACGCCACGAGCCCCAACGTGCCCAGTGCGCACGACAGCGCCGCACCGACGACATAGAACATCGCCGGAACCGCCGCCACCTCGCCGAAGCCGAGCCGTTGCGCCAGCTCCACGCCGACGAGCGCGATCAGCAGGCCCTGGCCCGCACCGCTCAGTGTGGTGAGAAACACCACTGAAAATGCCGGATTCATATCATTCTCCATGCTTCGATTCGGGGCGCGCCACGCGAGCGCGCTGGCGTGCTCACGTGCGCGTAGCGATCGACGCCAGATTGAGCGCGCCGTGTTCGACCTGCGCTTCCAGGGTATCGGCCGCTCCCGCGCCCGATGTCTTGCACGAACACGAGCCGCTGCCGCAGGACGTCACCGGCTGACGCGGCAAATAGTGATTCGACGGCCGGGTGCCCCACTCGGGCATCAGCTGATAGCCGCCCCGTTCGCGGATCGCCTTCGACACGACCGACTCAGGATCGTGAATGTCGCCGAACAGGCGCGCCGAGGTCGGGCACGCCAGCACGCACGCGGGCTTGCGGTCGCGCTCCGGCAGCGCTTCGTTGTAGATGCGGTCGGAGCACAGCGTGCACTTGGTCATTTCCTTGCGCGCTTCGTCGATTTCCCGCGCGCCGTAGGGACAGGCCCACGCGCAGTATTTGCAGCCGATGCAGCGGTCGTAGTCGACCAGCACGAGGCCGTCTTCCTTGCGCTTGTAGCTTGCCCCGGTCGGACACACCGGCACGCACGGCGGGTCCTCGCAGTGCAGGCAGGACTTGGGGAAATGAATGGTGTCGGCAAGCGGAAATTCGCCGGCTTCGAACGTCTGCACGCGGTTGAAGAACGTGCCCGACGGATCGGCGTCATACGGGCGAAAGTCGGCAAGACTGCCCGCCTCGCCCGACGTGTTCCATTCCTTGCAGCTCGTCACGCACGCGTGGCAGCCCACGCAGACGTTCAGATCGATCACGAGCGCCATCTGTGTCATAGCATGGTCTCCGTTTCACTTGCGTTGCGCGGCTTTGGCAAGACGCGCGGCAAACTCGCCGCGCCCGGCGAAATACGTCTGCACGACGCGATGGATGAGCCCCCCCGCCCCCGCGCCGTCCGTGCCGACGGCGCCGGGCAGCGCGGGCATGGGGGCAAACTGCGGCAGCGTATGGTCGGCGTGAGTCTCCGCCGGATAGATGCGCACGCGCACGTCGTACCACGCGGCTTGCCCCGTGACCGGATCGGAGTTCGACGTGCGCGCATGATCGGCACGCTTGACGGGAATCTCGTCGGCGATCAGGTGGTTCAGCAGGAAGCCGCGCTGCGACTCGTTGGCGTCGGGTCCGAGATTCCAGGCACCCGCCGACTTGCCGATGGCGTTCCATGTCCAGACCGTGCCCGGCTCGACGGCTTCGCTGTAGCGCGCCAGACAGCGCACCTTGCCCCATTGCGACTCCACGTAGATCCAGCCGCCGTCCTCGATGCCCTGCGCCGCCGCCGTGCGCGGATTCATGTACAGATAGTTCTCGCCATGAATCTGCCGCAGCCAGGCGTTCTGTGAGTCCCACGAGTGGTACATCGCCATGGGACGCTGCGTGACGGCCGCGAGCGGATACTGCGCGTGATCGGTCGCGTCGTGCTCGAGCGGCGGATGCCAGAACGGCAGCGGGTCGAAATACTGCTCGATGCGCGCGCGCAGATGTTCGGGCGGCTGCCGGCCCTTTGTCTTGCCCTGCGCGGCGAGCCGGAACTTCTGCATCACGTCCGAGTAAAGCGCGATGACGATCGGCTCGTTGAACTTGCGAAAGCCCTTTTCGACGGCGAACTGCAGATAAGGCCCGTTGCAGTTGCGCATGTACTGCAGCGACTCGGGCAGCGTGTAGTGGTAAACGCAGTTGTGCTTCGCGTACTCCTCCCACTGCCGCGGGTTCGGTTCGCCAACCAGCGCCTTGTCGCCGTCCTTGCCGCGCCAGCCGATCAGGAAGCCCACGCCCGAGCCGGGCGCCGTCTGGTGATTGATGATGAAGTCCGGATAGTCGCGGTATTTGCGCGTGCCTTCGGGCGTCGTGAAAGCCGGCAGTTTCAGGCGGCTTGCCAGCTCGACGAGCACTTCCTGGAACGGCTTGCATTCGCCCGTCGGCGGGACGACGGGCACGCGCACGGAGTCCACCGGACCGTCGAATTCGGAAATGGGCCGGTCGAGCATCGACATCGCGTCGTAGCGTTCGAGGTAGGTCGTGTCGGGCAGAATCAGGTCGGCGAATGCCGTCATCTCCGACTGAAACGCATCGCACACCACGATGAACGGAATCTTGTACTCGCCGTTCTCGTGCTTGTCCGCCAGCATCTTGCGGACTTCCACCGTGTTCATCGACGAATTCCACGCCATGTTGGCCATGAAGATCAACAGCGTATCGATGGGATACGGATCGCCCCGCCACGCGTTCGTAATGACGCTGTGCATCAAACCATGCACGGCAAGCGGGTACTCCCACGAAAACGCCTTGTCGATGCGCACGGGAGCGCCGTTGGCGTCGACGAACAGATCTTCGGGCGCGGCGGGCCAGCCCAGCGGACCGTTCGCGAGCGGCGTGTTCGGCTTCACGTCGTCGGGGCTGTTGGGCGGCTTCGCCGAGGGCGGCACGGCGCGCGGATAAGGCGACTTGTGCCGAAAGCCGCCAGGCCGGTCGATGGTGCCGAGCAGCGACATCAGCACGGCGAGCCCGCGTATCGACTGAAAGCCGTTCGAGTGAGCGGCAAGCCCGCGCATGGCGTGAAATGCGATGGGCGCTCCCGTCACGGTTTCGTGCGTCTCGCCCCAGGCGTCGGTCCACTGAATCGGCAACGTGACCTTTTGATCGCGCGCGACATCGGCCATTTCCTGCGCCAGCCGGTGGATCGTGGCTGCGGGAATGCCGGTGATCTGCGCCGCCCACTCCGGCGTGCAGCCGGCAACCTGCTCGCGCAGCAACTCGAACGATGGGGCGACGGGCGTGCCGTCCGCGAGCGTATAACGCCCTTCCAGCGCGGGACGCACGCCCGGCGCGTGATGCGGCACTTCGCGCTGGCTCGCGGCGTCCCACCACATGTGATTCTGCGGAAAGAGGGGGTTGCGCGCGTCGACCGCCGGGTCCTGCACGAACAGGCCGTACGTATCGCTGTCGGCGCGCATATCGAGCAGTTCGCCCGCATTCGTATAACGCTCGACGAACTCGCGGTCATACGCGTTACCTTCGATCAACTCACGCATGAGCGCCATGAACAGCGCGCCGTCCGTGCCGGGACGGATCGGCACCCATTCATCGGCAATTGCCGCGTAGCCCGTGCGGATCGGATTGATGGCGATGAAGCGCCCGCCCGCGCGCTTGAACTTCGAAATCGCGATCTTCAGGGGGTTCGAGTGATGGTCCTCCGCGGTGCCGATCATGAAGAACAGCCTGGCGCGGTCGAGGTCCGGTCCGCCGAACTCCCAGAACGAGCCGCCCATCGTGTAGATCATGCCGGCCGCCATGTTCGCCGAGCAGAAGCCGCCGTGCGCCGCATAGTTCGGGGTGCCGAACTGTTTGGCGAACAAGCCCGTCAGCGCCTGCATCTGGTCGCGGCCAGTGAAGAGCGCGAATTGCCTCGGGTCGGTCGCGCGCAAATGCGCAAGGCGCTTTTCCAGCATGTCGAACGCGGCTTCCCAGGAGACCGGCTCGAACTGTGCGGTGCCGCGCAGGGCGCCCGGTTTGCGCAGCAAAGGCTGCGTGAGGCGCGCCGGCGAATACTGCTTCATGATGCCCGACGAGCCTTTTGCGCAGATCACACCCTGATTGAGCGGATGCTCGGGATTGCCGTCGATATAACGAACCTCGCCGTCGCGAAGGTGCACGCGTATGCCGCAGCGGCACGCGCACATGTAGCATGTCGTGGTCTTGACCTCGAGCTTTTCGTTCTGCGTGCGGGGCTGATGTTCCATTGCTTCTCCAGATGCGCTTGCGGTGCAACGGCACAAACTCTGTGTGGACAATGGATATCGTATAAATGAGCGGCAAATAGAAAAACTCGCAATTTGCGATCTCATTCATCAGCCCACCCGATAGTTGCGGGCGGCGCGCCTGGAATTGACGTCTGGACTCGAGTTCGACCGGGCTGGGGTCTGCAGACGCGTGCCGCGTACGCGGCCTTTGTGGCCAACCAGGCGTCAGACTTTGCCAGCGTCCGTGAGCGCCTTGAGCCGGCGGTACAGCGTGCGCTCGCTCATCCCCAGCCGGGCCGCGAGTTCACTGCGCTTGCCGCCCGATTCCACGGCAGCGCGCGCCAATTCCGCGTCCGACACCTTGCGAGGCAGAACGAAAGCCGTCGCGGGCAACGCTTCGGGCGACGCCATGGTTTCGCGCCTCAGCGACTCCGGCAAATGGCCGGGCCGAATGACACCGTCGTCGGCGAGGAGGCTTGCCCGCTCGAGCACGTTGCGCAGTTCGCGGATGTTGCCCGGCCATGAATACGCACGCAGCAGTGCAAGTGCGTCCGGCGATATCAGGGCTTTGCGAGGCGAACCGTGTCCCGCCGAGGCAATGCGCGCCAGAATGGAGTCGGCCAGAAGCGCAATATCTTCCACGCGCTCACGCACCGCGGGCAAATGAATGGGGAAAGCACTGATCCGGAAGTAGAGGTCGGCGCGAAACTGGCCCGCCGGGATCATCTGCTCGAGCGGCTTGTGTGTGGCGGCGACGAGCCGGAAATCGGCACGCTGGATCTCGGTGCCGCCGACGCGCCTGAAGGTGCCGGTTTCGATGAGACGCAACAGCTTCACCTGGATCGATAGAGGAACATCGCCAATCTCATCGAGAAACAGCGTACCGCCCTGGGCGGTTTCAACCAGCCCAGGCTTTCGACTGGTGGCGCCCGTGAACGCCCCCTTCTCGAACCCGAACAATTCGCTTTCGAAGAGCGTTTCGGTAATGCCCGAGCAGTCGACGACAACGAACGGCCGTTGCGCCCGGTCGCTCGCTTCGTGAAGCGCATGGGCGAACAGTTCCTTGCCCGTACCGGACTCGCCGAGCAGCAGTACCGGCAACGTCGACGGCGCGACGCGCTGCAGGGCGGAGATCGCCTCGTTGAACGCCGGCGCGCGACCGACCAGGCCTTCCGCGCTGGGTCGTGCCGATGCGCCCCGAACTGTCGCCAGTCGCTCGACGTACGCGATGATCTCGCCGCGGGTATCGATAATCGGCCGCAACTCGACGTCCACGTGTTCCGGGCCGCGCGGTGTGTGATGAATATGCAGCACGCGGTCCGCGCCGCGACTCTCGGTCGCACGCTTCATTGGGCAGTGCTCGCCTGCCTGATCGCAGGGCACGTCGTAATGGTGAGAAACCTGATAGCACCGGCGGCCGACGTGCGCCTGCCCCTCCCCCCCAAATTGCCGCTGATATGCCCGGTTAGCGGCCAGGATCTGGTATTGCGGATCGAGCACGATAGCGGGCAGCGGGTCGTACTCCAGGTACGACACCAGCGCACCGACATCCGGCGCCATGTCCGGCAACGGCGAACCCGTCGGTGTCAGGTCAGGCAAAGTCATGATCGTCGGTCCCGGCTCTTGCAGCCGATATTTCCAGACTGCCAATTATGCCACTGACTGCCATTTGGCAGTCCCGCTGTCATTCGCATCGCACACATGTGCACGAGACGCCCGCCCCCCGCCGCTCGCCAGGCACCGAAAAACGAATGTAGATCATGGATTTAACAATCGACAGCGCCGCGGCTAGCAAGGCTGGCACGATTATTGGGTTGTCTTTCCTCGCCAGGACCGAGCGTCCGTCATTTGCGAGGAATCACCACAATGCCTGCCTGCAGATTTTCCGTCGAAGGGTTCTTCGATCCCGCCACATGGACCGTGAGCTACCTGCTGCTGGATATCGGAACACGACGCTGCGCGCTGATCGACTCCGTGCTTGACTACGACCCGAAATCGGGTCGCACGGGCACTGTCACGCCAGACCGGCTCGCGAGCCGCGTCGAATCGCTGGGCGCACGAGTGGACTGGCTGCTTGAAACCCATGTCCACGCCGATCACCTTTCCGCTGCGCCGTATCTGAAGGAAAGGCTCGGAGGCAAGGTCGCCATCGGAGGCGAGGTCACGCGGGTACAGGGCGTGTTCGGCAAGCTGTTCAATGCGGGTCCGGACTTGCGCACCGACGGCTCGCAGTTCGATCGCCTTTTTGCCGATGGCGACGCGTTTCACGTGGGCGATCTGGAGGTCCGCGTGATGCATACGCCAGGCCATACGCCGGCATGCGTGACCTATGTGGTCAGCGACGGCACCCAGCAGGCGGCCTTCGTCGGCGACACGCTATTCATGCCCGACTACGGAACCGCCCGCTGCGACTTTCCCGGTGGCGACGCGGCGACGCTCTACCGGTCGATCCGCCGGGTCCTCAGCCTGCCGCCCGAGACGCGCCTGTACATGTGCCACGACTATCAGCCAGGCGGTCGCGCCGTGAAATTCGAAAGCACCGTGGCGCAAGAACGCGAAGCCAACGTCCACGTGCACGACGGCATCGACGAGGCGTCGTTCGTCGCCATGCGCACGGCCCGCGACGCCACGCTCGACATGCCCGCTCTCATCCTGCCGTCGGTGCAGGTCAACATGCGTGCCGGCCGCCTGCCAGAGCCGGAGAGCAATGGCGTTTCATACATCAAGATCCCGATCAACGTTCTTTGAGTGATCGCAGTAGTAAATGAAAATGCAAGAGGCAAGCATGGAACTCAAAAAGCTCACGAATACGTTCTCCGTTTCCCCTCAGATCCGCGTGCCCGATCTCGCCGCACTGCGCGAGATGGGCTTTCGGGCAATCATCTGCAACCGTCCCGACGGCGAAGGTGCAGATCAACCCACGTTCACCGAAATCGAGCGGGCCGCGCGGGAACTCGATATCGAAGCGCATTACCTTCCGGTGGAATCGGGCAAGGTAAGCGATCAGGATGCCGAACGGTTTCGCGGCTATCTGGACACCCTGCCGCGTCCCCTGCTCGCCTACTGCCGCAGCGGAATGCGCTCAGCGACTCTCTGGGCGCTCGCCAGCACGCCGGCCATGTCGCTCGTCGAGATCCTTGCGGCAGGCAAACGCGCCGGGGTCGACCTGAGCGGGCTCACGCGCCGCATCGGCTCGCCGCACCAATCCGCGGAGGAACAACACGACGTCGTGATCGTCGGCGCCGGAGCGGCTGGCGTCGCCACCGCTTCGAGCCTGCTTGCCCGCGCTCCCGGTCTTGACATTGCCATCATCGATCCCGCCGACGTGCACTACTACCAGCCCGGCTGGACGATGGTCGGCGCCGGCGTATTCCGTCCCGAAACGACAGCGCGCCCGATGGGCAGCGTCCTGCCGCGCAACGTGCGCTGGATCAAGGCGGCGGTGGCAGCGTTCGAGCCCACCGATAACGCCGTGATCCTGGAAGGCTGCCGCGTCGTGAAATACCGGCAGCTCGTTGTCTGCCCCGGCCTGAAGCTGGACTGGAACGCCATCGAAGGACTGCCGCAGACACTGGGCCGCAATGGCGTGACCTCCAACTATCGCTACGACCTTGCGCCCTACACCTGGCAACTGGTGCAGCAGCTCAAGGGAGGGCGCGCGCTGTTCACGCAACCGCCCATGCCGATCAAATGCGCGGGCGCACCACAGAAGGCCATGTATCTCTCGTCCGATCACTGGCGCCGCGCCGGCAGGCTCAACCAGATCAACGTCGAGTTTTACAACGCCGGCGCGGCGCTCTTCGGTGTCGCCGACTATGTGCCCGCACTCATGAAGTACGTGGAGTCCTACGGCATCGATCTCAACTTCGGCTTCAACCTGACGGCCGTGAACGGCGAAGCGCGGCGAGCGACCTTCGCGCGAGCACTCCCGGGCGGCGGCAGCGAAACATTCGAGACCGGTTTCGACCTGCTCCACGTCGTGCCGCCGCAGAAGGCGCCCGATTTCATCCGTGTCAGCCCGCTGGCCGATGCCGGCGGCTGGGTCGACGTCGATCAGGCTAGCTTGCGCCACAAGGCCTACGAAAACGTCTTCGGGCTGGGCGACGCGACCAGTACGCCGAACGCGAAAACCGCCGCCGCGGCGCGCAAGCAGGCGCCGGTCGTCGCGCACAACGTGCTGGCTGCCCTGGGTGTAACGCGCGGAGCGGCGACCTATGACGGTTACGGTTCCTGCCCGCTCACGGTCGAGCGCGGGAAGATCGTGCTCGCCGAGTTTCTTTACGGCGGCAAGGTCGCACCGACCTTCCCCTCATGGATCATCGACGGGAAGAAGCCGTCCGGTCTTGCCTGGCTGCTCAAGGAGCGCATCCTGCCGCCGCTTTACTGGCGAGGCATGCTCAAGGGACGGGAGTGGTTCGTGCAACCCCAGGTGACTGACTGATATTCGTGCACTTGCCGTTCCACGAGGTGATCGATGCTGGTCTCGCTTTTTCTCGGCGCCGTAGTCGGCGCCATTCTTGGACTCACGGGCGCCGGTGGCGGCATCCTCGCCGTACCCGCGCTCGTGTTTGGAATGGGATGGCCCATGCAGCAGGCGACGCCAGTCGCGCTTGTCGCCGTCGCGGGCAGCGCGGCAGTGGGCGCGCTCGAGGCGTTCCGCAAACGCCTGGTCCGCTATCGTGCCGCCCTGCTGATGGCCGCGCTCGGGGTTCCCGCCACGGCAGCGGGGGCGCATCTCGCACGCGCCCTGCCTCAGAGGCTGCTGCTGGGCTTGTTCGCCTGTGTCATGCTTTTCGTTGCCTTCCGGCTCCTTCATCAAACGCTCAGGCGCAAGGCACCGGCACAACAGGCGTCGCCGCTTTGCGTCGCTCATATCAATCCGGCGACGGGCCGGTTCGACTGGTCGTGGCCCACTGCAATGGCACTGGCGGCGACCGGGTCGCTTACCGGCCTGATGACGGGGCTGCTCGGCGTGGGCGGTGGATTCATCATCGTGCCGTTGATGCGCAAGCTGACCGATGTATCGATGCACGGCATCGTGGCAACGTCGTTGATGGTGATTGCACTGGTTGGCAGTGGCGGTGTGCTGGCGACGGCGATGCACGGTACGGCATTTCCGTTCGACGTCGTCTTGTGGTTCAGCACCGCTACCGCCGCGGGGATGCTAGGTGGACGCCTCGTATCGCATCGCCTGGCCGCTCATCATGTCCAGGCCGGGTTTGCGGCCATCCTCGTATGTGTGGCCCTCGGCATGCTCGCCAAGGCCGTCATCGCGTGAGCCGGGGGCACCTTTTTGCATGCATGCGGCACCCGCCGTGACCCGCCGCGGCCCGTTGCCGTGGACGTTGCTTACGCCCGCTGCATGCCCGATTTCGTCCGTTCGACGAGTTCGAAGACGACCATGCCCGCCACCATGGCTGCCACAAATCCAATGGCCTTCGGATAGCCCGCACCCAGCGCGACCAGCGCGGGCCCCGGGCAAAACCCCGCCAGGCCCCAGCCGATACCAAAGGCGGCGCTGCCGAGGACAAGCCTTGGCGTAATCGTCGCGCTTGCCGGAAGCTGCATGGGCAAGCCCAGTAGCGAGCGCGGGCGGCGTCTCGCGACGAAGAATGCGAGCGAGGCCACGACGATGGCGCCCACCATCACGAACGCGAGGGACGGGTCCCAACTGCCGGCGATATCGAGGAAACCGAGCACCTTGGCCGGGTTGCTCATGCCGGAAACCATCAGTCCAACGCCGAAAACCAGCCCCGAAAGCAGTGCGGTGAGGATCGCCATGTCAGCCTCCAATCAGGTGGCGTTGAACAAAAACAGTCATGAATCCCGCCGCCATGAAGGTCAGCGTGGCAACGAGCGAACGCAGCGACCCGCGTGAGAGGCCACACACGCCGTGGCCACTCGTACAGCCGCTGGCGTAGCGAGTGCCGATCCCCACCAGAAAGCCTGCAACCAGGACGACACCCCAGTTCGCCTCAATATCCGCAATTGCGGGCCTGCCGAGCAGGCCTGCAATGACAGGGGCGATGACGAGGCCTGCGACGAAGGCAATGCGCCAGCCGCTGTCATTGCGCGGCAGGCTCAACAGGCCACCGAAGATGCCGCTGATACCGGCGATGCGACCGTTGAACAGCACGAGTCCTGCGGCCGCGAGGCCGATGATGAGTCCGCCGGTCAATGAGAGACCTGGCGTGAAATGCGTGAAGTCAATCAACATGATTCGTCCCCGGAAGGATTCGCGCAGAACTGCTGATAAAGGACCGCCATGACGGCGAGCGCTTGCGGACTCGCCACCGAATAAAAGATGTTCTTGCCCTCGCGACGCGTTGCCACCAGGCCGTTTTCACGGAGCAGCCCCAACTGCTGGGACAGGGTCGGCTGCCGGATGGCAAGCTCGTCCTCGAGTTCTCCCACAGACAGCCCCCCCTGGGAGAGGCGGCACATCAGCAGCAGGCGGTCGGGATTGGCGAGCACCTTGAGCAGTGCGCACGCGTTTGCCGCGGCGGCCTGCATGGTCGCCAGGTCGATGATGGGGTGGCTTGGGTCCATTGCGCACTCACTCAATTCACACATAGATAATATATCTATAAATAGATTATCAGTAAATAGAGTGATTGCTCCGGCGAGCTGCCTCCTGCTATCTGCTCGATGTCACCAGGTCAGGAACCGACTGGGCCTGCGTCGTTGCGGTCGGAATGTCCTACGGGCCGCCGCCACTTCAGTTTTCGCTTTTCGAGGAGCCGTTTCCAGTCGAGCTTCATGAGCACGTACGCGAGTCCGAGCAACATGAGATTGATCAGCAACACGATGACGACATGGGCGCAGGAATTGGGCTCGGGTATGCACGTCTGCCCCCTGACGGGCTAACTACCGGCCGGTGGCACGAGCAAAAGCGGAACCGACGTCAATCGCAGCGTCCGTTCAGCGACGCTGCCAAGCAGCCAACGCGTAAGACCGCGCCGCCCGTGTGTTCCGAGGACGACAAGCTGCGCCTTCCAGTGCCGCGCTTCGCGGTCAATCGCATGCGGCACGTCGTCATACGTGCCACCAGTCCTGATCAGCGCCGTCTCCACTGCCCGTTCATTTTGCTGTTCGTACGCGGCAAGTTCGTCGCCTGCCGCCTTGAGGGCGACCTGGCCGATCTTCATCAGCGAGTCTTCGTACTGTTGCTCGAAAGGCCCAGTCCCAGGTGCAAGCAGCCGATCAACGACGTAAATGACGCGCCAGTCCGAGCACGACGCCGCGAGCCTGGCACCCGCACGCAAAGCGTTCAGGGACGCGTTGCTACCGTCGGTCGCGAACAGAATCCGCGAAGGAGGGCCGTCCAGCCCACCTTCATATTCGAACGGGACGATCAGGATCGGCGCGTGAAGCAGCCGCGTGAGCGGCGCGGATATCTCTCCCTCCACCCAGCGCAACAGGGCTCGATGATGACGCGCCCCGAGGACAACCAGATCGGGCGACCAATGCGATATCGCTTCGGCGAGCGCGTGGACAAGGTCACCCCCTACCCTGCAAAGGTCGATGATCTGTTCCTCGAGTTTCGCGCCGCAGCCATCCAGTCTGGATCGCGCAGTTTTTATCGCTGCCTCTGCATCAAGCCGCAGTTCGTCCCTTGCCGCCTGGAGCTGCGCCCCGGCCCAGGCCCCCAACGGCACCAGCGTGCGCGGGTTCTCGGCCACGGCCACCATGCGCACTGTGGCGCCCGGACACAGGAGACTGCGCAGGTAACTTAGCGCTGCCGACGCCGCGGGCGTGGAATCCACAGCGACGAGGATCCTCGCGAAGGGAAAGGGCGTGTCTCCAGCAGTCATGGCGGACCTCACGATCGATGTGGGAGATTCGTTTTCATGCTGCCGTGGAGCGGTCACGGGCATTTGATGCAAATCAACGCACTTCGCAGCGACGCCTGGCGCGGGAGTGATGGGGAACGTCAACGCCTCCTTTGATATCTGGTTTCCTGGTTATGGCTCCGTCTGCTGGCGCCGGTATTCCTGCTGTTTCATCTCCATATACTGCTGCCGATCGATTTCGTGAAGCTGCCGCGGATATTGCTCACTGGCGCTAAACCAGTTGCTCAGGCGTTGCTCTAGGCGCGTGTCGGGCTTGCCCGGCGGCTCGCCCAGCCAGGCATCGATGGCCAGGTAGTAGCGCATGGTGTTGCGCTCCACGAGACCGCGCATACCATCGACGTATTCCGGCTGCTCCGCGGACGCATCCGCGACGTTAGTGAAACCGACCTTTCCGCTGCCGAAAGTCGACAGATAGCCTTTGATTGCAAGACGCCCTATCGTGCCGTAACTGTATGCGTAGGTCAGATGCAGGAATGTATGCCCGCTATCGAGCGATGCCGCTTCGAGGGCGATCCGATAATTGCGGGTGTCAAGCGGGCCACTGTCCGCGTGGAGCGTTACGTGAAAATATCCTGGACCGGTGATCGGCGCGTCATACGCGAAACGCAAGCGATAAGTAGACCCAAGTTCTTCTGGGGCTTCCTTCTGGCTGATGTTCACGGTCAGGACGTTGCCGTTGTTACTGCCGGAAACATTGCAGTACTTGACGTTGGGATGCAAAAACAATACGTCGCACCAGTTAGTCGCGCCTTTTGACGGATCACCGAGAGCGGCGCTCACGGTTGCGAACGGGTGGTCCATTACAGCGTAGATTTCGCCCGTAACGGTGGATGGAGATTCCTGGGAATCGAGATACAACCGCCGATGAAACGAGTTATGGTCGAGCAGCAGTTTCATGCTCTGGTATGTGACCCGCAGGCGGGCGGCGTCGTCGGATTCCTGGGCTGACAGCCTCGCACACAGCAGGCAGGATGCCGCCAGACAGGTCAGCGTGCACAGCGTCCTGCGGACCCGGATGCTTGCTGCGCGAGAGCGATGATTTTCGCGATGTCGGTCACAAGATGCCGGGCATCGCAGACTGGATACGCTCACGCTCGCACCTCGATCCGGTTGACCACACCTCCTGTCGTGTCCAGACACCACGCGTCCATCTCTGCCTGGCGCCTCTCGGCTTCAGTCGCCACACAGCCGGCGAGCGTAATCCGGTTCCTCTCCACGTTGATCGTGATTTGTCCAGCGTGAACGCGCGGATCGGATTCGAGCACGAGAGCCATGGCCTCGTGAATCTCTTCGTCTCCATCCGCTTCGGCCGACACCAACTCCAGCAGATTCCCAACGTCCCGGCACCCGCCGACCCACCACGCGATCACACTGGCGAGCCGTCGATGCGACAGGCTCATCACCTGGCCCGTCAGCGTCACGACGCCACCTTCCACGGTTACCTCCACAACGCCCCCACCCTCCTCGCCGGCTTCGTCCATGGTGCCGCGCAGCATTTCGAGCTGGTCTTTCACGCGCGCACATACCACGCAGTTGCGGAACTCCATCGTCTGTAAAATCCTTTCGCAGACCCGCGTGCGCAACTCGCCGTCGCCAATCGGCGGCTCAGCGCTGACGCGCAACTCGTCAATGAGGGGTTCGCCGTCGCTGTAAGTCCGGGTCAACTGAATCAGCCGCTTCTTGGACGTAACGTCCGGCACTTCGCCTGCAACAGTCAAGGCAGCGCTATTGCGGCTGATATGGACGGGGGAATTGTGGAGCTTCAGGTGCGATTCGTGTTCGAACGCCGCCATTACCTGCTTGAGGATCGCATCAGTGCGTTGCATGATCTGCCTCGCGCAAAAGGGGATGAAGCAGCACCCCCACTGCCCCGCAGTCCAAAACGCGTCACGCGAGGCGGGCGCTGACCGGTTCATTATAGTTATTGCGTCCATCCTTCTTCGCATGCGGATCACACCTGTGTGCACGGATGATCAGACGTCGAAGTACAAATAGAACTCCCACGGATGCGGGCGCAGCCTGATCGCGTCGATCTCACGCTTGCGCTTGTACTCAAGCCACGTGTCGATGACATCTTCCGTGAAGACATCGCCTCGGCGCAGGAACTCGTTGTCTGCCTCGAGCGCATTCAGCGATTCATCGAGCGAACCCGGCACCTGACGGACGTCCTTCGCTTTCTCGGGCGGCAGGTCGTAAATATTGACATCGAGCGGATCGCCTGGGTCTGTCCTGTTTTCGATGCCGTCGAGCCCGGCCATCAGCATTGCCGAGAAGGCGAGGTACGCATTGGCCGACGGATCGGGACACCGAAACTCGACGCGCCGCGCGTTCGGCGAATCGGAGTACATCGGAATGCGCGCGGCCGCCGAGCGGTTGCGTTGTGACATTGCCAGATTCACCGGTGCTTCATATCCGGGCACGAGACGCTTGTAGGAGTTCGTGGTCGGCGCGCAGAACGCCATCAGCGCCGGCGCATGCTTGAGCAGGCCGCCAATATACCATCGACACATGGCGGACGTGAGCGCCCAGCCGTGCGCATCGTAGAACAGGTTATCGTCGTCCTTCCACAGGCTCTGGTGGCAGTGCATGCCGCTCGCATTGTCGGCGAAAAGCGGCTTCGGCATAAAGGTCGCCACCTTGCCGTGCCGGCGCGCGACGTTCTTGCAGATGTACTTGTAGATCATGACATTGTCGGCCATGCGCGTAAGGGTGGAAAACCGCATGTCGATTTCGTTCTGTCCCGCTGTCGCCACCTCGTGGTGATGCACTTCCACCTGCACACCGGCCTGCTGAAGCAACAACACGATCGTCGAGCGGATGTCCTGCAATGTGTCATGTGGCGGCGCCGGAAAATACCCTTCCTTGAAGCGAGGCTTGTAACCGAGGTTGCCCCCGCCATACGCTCCTTCGTCGCGACCCGAATTCCAGTCCCCTTCGGCGGATTCAACATAAAAGTAGCCGCAATGGGCATCCTGGCCAAAACGGATCGAGTCGAATATGAAGAACTCGAGCTCGGGCCCGAAGTAGCACGTTGTCGCAATTCCGGTCTGCTTCAAGTATGCTTCGGCCTTCTTCGCGATGTAGCGCGGATCGCGCGAGTACGGCTGATGCAGCACGGGATCGATCACGTCGCAGATCATCGAGAGGGTGGGCGTTTCGCTCGCGGGATCGATGAATGCAGTCGTGGGATCCGGCTTGAGAAGCATGTCGGATTCCTGAATTTCCTGAAATCCGCGAATCGATGAACCGTCGAAGCCGATACCGTTGGCAAAGAGGCCTTCGTGCACCTCGGGCAGGGTGATGGAAAAGTGCTGCCAAAGACCGGGCAGATCAGTGAATTTCAGGTCGACGATCTGAATCTTGTGTTCGCGCAGTAGTTCGATAACCTGCTGCGGGTTATCAGGACGCGCGACACGATAACTGCCAGCGTCGACGGATACGTCGAACGCCGATGCACCTCGTGGACCGGACATGAGAACTCTCCCTGTGCAGCTACTGGTCGTGTGCGAGCGCTTCGAGACGGGCGTAGCCCGCATCTTTCGCCGCGCGCTCCGTGGAGAAGGGTTCTTCGGCTACGAGCGAGCGCCGGACTTCGCGCGCATCGAAGTCGACAAGCGAGATAACCCACACCCAGCCGCCGATCTGTTCGGCCGTCTGCACGAATGCGCGCACGTTGCCTTTGTCCTTGGTGTTCATTTGACCTCCTTACAAGATAAACACAAGGGGGAACCCGGGTGACGTCAGACTTGACGGGCAGTCTACGCCGGGAACAGCCCCCTTTGTTTCAACCAGTCCAGATTGAATAGGCGGGATCGGTACAACTCGCCGCCGTCGCACAGCAGTGTGACGATCGTATGCCCCGGCCCCATCTCCCGGGCAAGCCTGACAGCAGCCGCGACGTTGATGCCTGTCGAACCGCCGACATAGAGCCCTTCTTCTCGCAGTAACCGGTAGACCATTGTGACGCATGACTGGTCATCGACCTGGTAAGCGTCATCGATCGGCGTGCCCTCGAG
Organism: Paraburkholderia silvatlantica; assembly: GCF_003096715.1. Taxonomy (GTDB): domain Bacteria; phylum Pseudomonadota; class Gammaproteobacteria; order Burkholderiales; family Burkholderiaceae; genus Paraburkholderia; species Paraburkholderia silvatlantica. Next base: position 99,133 of record NZ_QEOL01000029.1, on the reverse strand, counting down.
GTTCGCAGTAAGGCGGCTGGAGCCGATCCCTTCGGTAATCGAGTTGCCTTCTGCGTGAATCTCGCCCGTCTTCACGTAGCTGTACAAACCGCTGCCGTGCGGGTCGGCGAGAACGATCCACACATCGCGGTTCTTCTCCTTCAGGAAGCGGGCCACGCCGGCCAGGGTGCCGCCCGTGCCGGTGGCGCTGACGAACGCATCGACCGTGCCAGCGGTATCGCGCCAGATTTCAGGGCCGGTAGTCTCGTAGTGAGCCCTGCGATTGGCAAGGTTGTCGAACTGATTCGCCCAGATCGCGTCGTCCAGTTCCTGCGCAAGCCTTCCAGCGATCTTCTGGTAGTTGTTCGGGTCCTTGTATGGGGCGGCCGGTACTGGGTGGACTTCAGCACCCAGGACGCGCAACAGTTCCATTTTCGCGGGAGACTGCGTCTGCGGAATAACGATAACGCAGCGATAGCCGCGAGCCGCGCAAATATGGGCAAGGCCAATGCCGGTATTGCCCGCGGTTCCCTCCACCACCGTGCCGCCGGGCTTGAGTTCGCCACGCCGCTCGGCGTCCTGAATGATGGACAGCGCGGCCCGGTCCTTCACCGAACCACCCGGGTTCATGAATTCGGCCTTGCCGAGAATCTCGCAGCCGGTTTCGTCGCTGAGACGCGCGAGCCTGATAAGCGGCGTGCCGCCTACGCACCCGACAAAACCCGTCCGAACATGCATACCTCCCCCCGTAATCGCAAGGCTGGCAACAGCCCACTCTCACACTGAAAGGATAGGCAAAGATCCGACGCACTTCCCGAGGTTTGATCTGTAATCGGTGAAGGTGGCCACGAAATTGAAACGCAAACTCACCTGCAAGAAGCTTGCCAATAATTTACCCTCCGTGCTGCCCGGTCTCTGTCGATTCGAGGATCGGCACGAGCCGGCAAGCCTCGGCTCGATTCCCGTGAACAATGCGCCGAGAAACGCTCCCGTGCTGCATACTCAAAGTCCACGATATCCGAAGGCCCAAGGACATGGTTGCAGACCTCGCACACTCCTGGTTGACATTCAGCGCGTCTGTGGCCGCTGCAAAGGCCGCCGGCCGGCCGCTTGTCGCGCTGGAGTCGAGCATCATCGCTCACGGCATGCCCTATCCGGAAAACATTCGCACTGCGCGCGAAGTGGAGGCCCTGATCCGTATGGCGGGAGCCGAACCCGCGACGATCGCCCTGATCGGAGGGCGAATCCACATCGGGCTCGCTGACGAGGAGCTGGAGCTGCTTGGCCGCTCGGACCATGTCAGCAAGGTTAGCCGCCGCGATCTGCCGGCCGTGCTGGCCGGCGGCGGCCTCGGCGCCACAACGGTGGCTGGCACGATGATATGTGCCGCGCTGGCCGGCATTGAGGTCTTCGTCACTGGAGGCATTGGCGGCGTGCACCGGGGCGCGCAGGAAACCTTTGACATCTCGGCCGATCTGCAGGAATTGGCAAAGACCTCGGTGGCGGTGGTTTGTGCCGGTGCGAAATCCATCCTGGACATCGGGCTCACACTGGAATATCTGGAAACGCACGGCGTGCCGGTGCTCAGTTGCGAGCAGGACAATTTCGCTGCGTTCTACACGCGCGACAGCGGCTTTTGCGCGGACTTCCGGCTGGACGACGCAGCGGACCAGGCGCGCTTCATCCGCACCAAGTGGGGCCTGGGCCTCAAGGGCGGTGTCGTGTTGAGCGTACCGGTGCCGCAAGCGTCGGCGATGCCGTCCGCGGAGATCAACGCGCTGACTCAGCAGGCGCTTACCGAGGCCGCGGCACAAGGCATTACAGGCAAGGCCGTGACGCCCTTCCTCCTCGCCCGCATCAAGGCATTGACGGGTGGACGCAGTCTGGCGACGAACATCGCGCTCGTGAAACACAACGCCGAGGTCGGGGCACGACTCGCGTTGGCGTTGGCACACGCAGCACGCGAGACAGGCGCGACGTAGCGCCCGGAACACCCAGTCGGACAGCATCCGCATAACCAATGAGCAGCGGCCATATGGTGCGTTCGCTCGCGCGTCCGCGTTCGTCGCGGTAACGGATTCGAAGCTTGCGGCCCACGCGAATTCACTCGCGAACCTGCGCGATGTTCAACCTGTCGGCCAGCGACGATTGCGGCGGCGGCGCGCTGACTGTCGGCTCCGCGATGTAGGGTCTCAACGGGTCCGGCACCGCTGCCGTTATCTTGGCGAGCAGATCTTGAGCGGCTCTTGCCAGCGCCGGATCGCTTCGCTGGGCGATCCACTGTGCGCCGAGCACGGCGGCTTCCAACTCATCTGGCGTCAGCATGAGGGCAGGCATGTCGTAGTAACGGTCGAGCACGTAACCAATGCCTGCCTCACCGGAAATGGGCACGCGCTGGGCCATCAGATCGGCGATGTCGCGATAAACAGTCCGCACGGAGATCTCCAGCTCATCGGACAGAACGCGCGCGGTCACCGGACGCTTTGCGCGTCGCAGAATCTGCATGATCTGGAAGAGTCGATCTGCTCGCCGCATGACGGAGGGACGGCGCTAGCTGGCGAGCCACGCTCGCCATCCACCAGATTCGGATATATCGGTGCCCGACAGCACGCCATAGGGCTCGCACAAGAAGCCGGTCACCCAGGAGCCGTCCGACAATTCGACCTTCCCCAGCACCAGCGGAGACGGCACGGTGGCAATGAACGAGCCCAGCTCAGCGCTCGGCATTTCCCAGACTTCGACCGCAATCGTCGAGCCGTTCTCAGCAACTCGCCACAATCCCGGGCGTCGGGTGCCATCCGCAGAAGCGGGCAGCGCGGCCAGCCGATAATGGGCTGCCGTATGCGTTACCTGCATCCGCTGCGCGCCTCGCGAAACCAGGTCCTTGTTCAGCGGCAGCCCCTGCATGTGAGCACCGCACACCGCGACGCGAATCCGGTCGTTGGCCGCTACGCGCCGCGCGGCAGGCTCCGGGTGGCTGCCGCCGACACATGCGATGCCGCTCGCCGTCTGCAACACATCGGCAACACCCAGCAGATATTGGTCGGTGAACGCGCGGCCAAAGACAGTTACGCCCCATGGGAGTCCGTTCTTCATGAACGCTGCTGGCGCGGCGACAGCCGCATAATCCAGCAGATTCATGAAGTTCGTGTAGTAACCGAGCAATGAGTTCGGTCCAATGGGGTCCGCTTCCAGTTCGGCCAGCGTCACCGGGCGCGGATAAGTCGGCGTCAGCACGAAGTCCAATGAATCGACCACCGCGTCACAGGCTGCCTTCAACGCCTGCAGGCGATATTGCGCGCGAAACAGGTCGACCGCCGTCGCACCCGGCGCCTTGGCCAGCACGTCCCGAATGACGGGCAGCACAGCGTCTGGCGTCGCTGACATCAACGCGCCGGCCACGCTGTAACGCTCGGCAACCCACGGGCCCTGATAAAGGAGATTCGCGGCCTCGACAAAGGGTTCGAAATCAATCTCCACGGCCTCGCCGCCTGCTGCTTCCAGGCGCGCACGCACCCTTGCGAACAGTTCCGGACTTTCAGCGCATCCCGCGAATTCAAGGCGCGCCGGAACCCCGAAGCGGAACGACGCGGGCTTGCCGAACGCGCTTGCCGAGTTCCACTGAGGGTTTTTGCGGCTATATGCATCGCGAGCATCGGTTTGCGCGGTCAATGAGAGAAGCTCACTCGCCTCGCCAGCCGTGGCCGTGAAAAACGTCACGCAATCCAGCGTGCGGCAGGCCGGGACGACTCCCGCCGTCGACAGGATGCCCCGGGTCGGCTTGAGTCCGATGAGATTGTTCAGGCCGGCAGGCACGCGGCCCGACCCCGCCGTGTCGGTTCCGAGCGCGAAACTCGCCACGCCTAATGCAACGGCAAGCGACGAACCCGCGCTGGAACCACCCGACGGATAGTCAGGATGCACACTGTTGCGGCATTTGCCATATGGCGAACGCGTGCCGTTCAGACCCGTAGCAAACTGGTCCAGATTGGCCTTCCCAAGCGGGATCGCGCCAAGCGAAATCAGTTGACTGACGAGAGTCGCGGATTCCTTCGGCGTGTACGCAAAGTCGGGGCATGCAGCAGTCGTTTGGACTCCTGCAAGGTCGATGTTGTCCTTGATTGCGAACGGCACGCCATACAACGGCAGCCGCTCGAAGTCTTGCTTCTCGAGCCAGTCAAGGTACGGCGCGACTTCGCTTTCGGTCAGAAGATGAATGAAGAGGTTGAACTCCGGATTCAGCGCGCGCGCTTTTCCGAGCAGCTCAGCCACGAGCTGGCGCGGCGTGAGGCGTCCATCGCGATACGCGCTGCGGAGCGTGGAAAGTCGCAGATCGAATGTCGGCATGATTTTCTGTCCTTGTAGCTATTGGCGTTCAATGACGGCGACTCGCTGCCCTGCGCGCACCGGCGAGCCAGGGACCACGTAAATTTCACCGACGGTACCTGCACACGAGGCAAACACCGGGATTTCCATCTTCATCGACTCGATAATGAGCAGTACGTCGCCAGCGGCAACGATGTCTCCCGTCTTCACCTTCACCTGCCAGAGGCTGCCGGCGATTTCACAGTCCACGGCGACCTGCCCGTCGCTTAGGGGAGCCAGTTGGGCGTCCTCTGCGCCCGGCGCCTCGATTGCCTCTTCCGGGCTGCCCGCTTCGCGCCAACGCTCGCGCTCGGCCTCGAAGGCAGCTTTCTGGCGCGAACGGAACGTGCCGATGCTGGCAGCTTCGCTCTCAAGAAACGCTTGATAATCCGCCAGCGAGAGTTCGGACTCTTCAATCGTCAACGGATAACGCCCAAGCGGAAAATCGGCGCGGATGCGTAGCAGTTCGTCCGCCGATACTTCGTAGAAGCGAATCTGGTCGAAAAAGCGCAGCAAATAGTGCTGCCCGGCGAAATCCGCGACCTTGCGATAGCGATTCCACATCTGCAGCGTGCGGCCGACGAATTGATAGCCGCCGGGCCCTTCCATGCCGTACACGCAGAGATACGCGCCGCCGATGCCGACCGAGTTCTCCGCGGTCCACGTACGGGCCGGGTTGTATTTGGTCGTCACGAGGCGGTGACGCGGGTCGAGCGGCGTCGCAACGGGCGCCCCGAGGTAGACGTCACCGAGGCCCATCACGAGATAGCTCGCGTCGAAAACGATCTGTTTTACGGCCTCGATGGACTCGAGGTCGTTGATCCGGCGAATGAACTCCAGGTTGCTCGGGCACCAGGGCGCGTCTTTGCGCACCGTGGTCATGTATTTTTCAATCGCGAGCTGACACGCCGGATCATCCCAGGAGAGCGGAATGTGAACGACTCGCGACGGCACGCGCAGATCCTTTTTCAGCAAGACCTGCTCCCAAGCCTGGCTTACAACAGCCAGCAGTTGCGCGAGCGCCAGTTTCTCCGGTCGATAGTGAATCTGGAGAGAACGGATGCCAGGTGTCAGATCGATGACGCCGGGAACTGCCATGGCCTCGAGAGACTGCATGAGCGCGTGCCCGCGAAAGCGCGAGACGAGGTCCAGCTCGGCGGGTCCAATCTCGAGCAGCAGATGCGTGTCGCCGGACACGCGCGCAACAAGCCGCTCGCCGCCCGAACCCATGTCGAGCACGATCGGCGATGTCAGGGACGACCGTCTCCGAATCGGCGCGTTCGACTCGACCTCGAGACTTTCCAGTTCGCGGGCGCGCCGGCGTGCGGCCTCGCGCGCTTCTTCCACCTCCACCGGAACAAAGCGAACTTTGTCGCCGGCCTTCAGTTGCCCGATGTGCCAGAGATCGGCCTCGATGATGGTCACCGGGCAGACGAAACCGCCGAGGCTCGGCCCATCGGGTCCGAGAATCACCGGCATATCGCCGGTGAAGTCGATGGCGCCGACCGCATAGGGATTGTCGTGAATATTCGAGGGGTGCAGGCCGGCCTCGCCGCCGTCCTCGCGTGCCCATTCCGGCTTCGGCCCGATCAGTCGCACACCGGTACGGCTCGAGTTGAAGTGAACTTCCCAATCGGTGGCGAGGAAGCGTTCGATGTAGCGAGAGCTGAAGTATTCGGGCGCGCCATGCGGACCATAAATCACGCGGATGTTCCGGATGTCTTCGAGCTTCGGCACGGCATTCAGCGTCTTGCCAGCCTGTGAATTCTCGAGCGCATAGAGGTGAAGCACGTCGCCCGCGCGTATTGCGCGGCCGCCATGGCCGCCGAACTGACCGAGCGTGAAGGTGCTACGACTGCCGAGATACACGCCGACGTCCAGACCTCCGCGTACGCACAGATAAGCGCGCGCGCCGGCACCGCGAATGGCGCCGAGCGACAACGTCGCGCCTGCCGGGACAAAGAGGCTCGTATTCAACGGTTGCTCGACGTCGTCGAGCAATATCGGAATCTCTGCCCCCGTGATGGCGACGACCGCGTCCGTATTGAAACGCAGTGTCGGGCCGCTCATCGTGATTTCGAGCGCAGCGGCATCGGGGCCGTTGCCGAGCAGGCGGTTGCCCAGCCGCATGGCGCGGTCATCCGTCGGCCCCGAAGGCGGAATGCCGACCGCCCAGTATCCCAGACGGCCGGGGAAGTCCTGTACCGTCGTCTGCGTACCGCCGCTGACGACTTCGACCACGCTGGCATGGTACTTGAGGCCCGCAAGACACCGGGTCCATGGCTCGCCGGATGCAAACGGCTCGTCGTCCAGGATCTGGCGCAGATAGTCGCGGTTCGTTTCCACGCCGTAGATACGCGTGTTTTCGAGCGCGTCCTTGAGCGCGGTGCGCGCCTCGTCGCGAGTCGGGGACCAGGCGATCACCTTGGCGAGCATGGGGTCGAAGTACGGCGGCACTTCGCAGCCGGCTTCAATCCACGTGTCGATGCGTAGCGCGCGACCGTCGGCTTGCGGGAATGCAACGTCGGTCAACAGACCGGGGCTCGGCTTGAAGTCCCGGCCGGGGTCTTCTGCATAGAGCCGCGCCTGAATCGCATGGCCGCGCGGCGTCAGGTTCGCTGCGAGTTGCTGCAACGGCTCGAGCGTGCCCACTGCCAGTTCGATCATCCAGCGCACGAGGTCGACGCCCCACACCTGTTCGGTTACGCCGTGCTCCACCTGCAGGCGCGTGTTGACTTCGAGGAAGTAGAACTGTTGCGCTGCGCTGTCGTACACAAACTCGACAGTGCCGGCGGAACGATAGTCCACTGCCTTCGCAAGCTTCACGGCAGCCGCACAAAGTGCCTCGGAAACTCCATCCGGCAAGCACGGCGCGGGCGTTTCCTCGAGCACCTTCTGGTTGCGCCGCTGCACAGAGCAGTCGCGCACGCCGAGTGCGATGGCATCGCCCTTGCCGTCGCCGAAGACCTGCACTTCGAGATGTCGTGCCCGCTCGATGTACTTTTCGAGGAAAACGCCGGGGTCGCTGAAATTGTTTTCACCGAGTCGCTTCACGGCATCGAAATGCGCACTGAGTTCGGCTGCGTTCCAGCACACCCGCATGCCGATCCCGCCGCCGCCGGCCGTGCTCTTCAACATCACCGGATAGCCGATGCCTTCTGCCGCTTCCAGGCCCGCCATCAGGTCGCCGAGCAATCCGGTGCCCCTGAGCATCGGCACGCCTTCCTTCTGCGCGATTTCACGCGCCGTATGCTTCAGGCCAAAGGCACGCAGCTGCGCGGGCGTGGGCCCGATGAAGGCAATCCCCGCCGCTTCGCAAGCTTCGCCAAAGGCCGCGTTCTCGGAGAGGAATCCATACCCGGGGTGAATCGCCTGCACGGCCTCGCGGCGAGCGATCTCAAGGATTTTGCCCGTATCGAGATAGGTCGCCGCGGCGGGGCCATCGCCCAGGCAGTGCGCGATGGGCGCCTCGCTCACATGACGGCTCGCCCTATCCGCCTCCGCAAAAACGGAGACTCCGGTGACATCGAGTTCGCGCAGCGTTCTCAGAATCCGGCACGCAATGGCGCCACGATTGGCGATAAGAATCTTCTCGAACATGGGAGGAATCGTGAGTCAGGGCGGGCCGTCCCGCCGTGGGAGAAGCGGGCCGCGGTCGTCCACGGCCGTATTCGCGTCAGCAATCTGCCTGAGCCAGCGCTTCGCGCGTGAGCGTGAAATGACGTCCCGCGCGCACGAGCATGAGCAACGAGATCCAGCTGCGCAGACGCTTCAGTCCCATATCAGCAGCTCCGCTGGCGTCGGGTTGTAGGCGTTGCACGGATTGTTCAACTGGGGGCAGTTGGATATCAGCACGATGACGTCCATCTCGGCACGCAGTTCGACGTACTTTCCCGGTGCGGAAATGCCGTCTTCGAAAGTGAGCCCTCCTTCCGCCGTCACGGGCACGTTCATGAAGAAGTTGACGTTCGCGCCGATGTCCTGCTTCGAGAGGCGGCCGTCGTGTGCGCAAGCGCGCAGGAAGTTATCGCGGCAGCTGTGCATATAGCGCTTTTCCAGCGCATAGCGCACGGTATTGCTTTCCTGTGCGCAGGCGCCGCCGAGCGTATCGTGGCGTCCACAGGTATCGGCAACGACGGTCAGCATGGGATTGCCGAGATTCGAGTACAGCACCGAGCCGGCCGTCAGGTAGAGCCTCTTCTGTCGACGCAGCGTGCGTTGCGGGTCGAAGCGCTCGCGCGGGTCGGCGAGGCTGTAGAACAGCGTATCGACCGCCTGGTTGCCCTCCAGATCGACGATGCGCAGCGTCTGGCCCGCCTTCACTTCGTGAAGCCAGGGCTCACCCGCGGCAACTGTCTCGCGGTAGACCGCGCTCTCGGGCTGTTTGTCGCTGACGACAAGCGTGCTCATCATGAAGTAGCCTCCGCTCAAAGAAAGAATCGCTCTGTGTTGATAAAGCCGCGCACGTTTTCCTCGCATGCGGTACGGCACACTTCGGCCACGCCGGGCTGCGCCTCGCTCAATTCGAGTTTCACCGCTTTGGGCGCATACTCAGGGTTCGGGTCGAGCGGGTGCTGAATCGCGGTGAGCACGACGAGCGTGTTCATTGGCGCATAGAGTTCAACGTAATCGCCAGCCTTCGAGTTGTTGCTCACAAAATTGAGTTCTCCTTCGCTGGTGACATCGACGCGGCTGAAAAGGTTGAGCGTCATCAGCAGGTCCGAGATCCCGAGCCCCCACTTGCCCATCTCGACGAGCAAATTGTCCGTGCCATTCCGGTAGAACGCGTTGCGCAGTTCCTGATAGCGGCCGGCACCATACCGCACCGCAACCTCCTCGGCATTCGAGACGCCGCCGATGCTGTCGTGCCACCCGCACGTGTCGTCGACGATGGCAGCGAGAACACGCCCCATATCGGAGTACAGGCAGTGACCTTTCGTGAGCTTTGCGGTGTGCTGGCACTTCAGCGAATCCGGGAGGTTCAGTCGCTCGCTCTTCTCCGATGCATTGACCATCATGACGCCGACGTTGGCGCCACCGTGCAGGTCGGTCACGCGCAACGATTGCCCGCGCTTCACGATGAGCGAGGTATGGCCGCCGCCCGGTACGGTTTCTTCAAGCAATAACTTCATGTTCGAATTCCCTTCATGAAACCACTTCGATGCTGGACGCGCCTTGAACCGCCGCGCGCGCCAGATGAACCGCGGACACCGATTCGCGGCTGCGGTCGAGTGGAATGTTGTAGGTGATACGGGCTCCGTAAGCGCCCGGCGCCTGGGGGTCCACGCGTACCTTGTCGAAAACCAGCACACGGCTTCCCAGCGTGAAGCCCTCTTTCAGGTCATGCGTAACCATGAAAATGGTTAGCTTCGCTTCGCGCCACAGGTCCGAGAGCAGCGCATGCATGTCCTTGCGGATACCGGGGTCGAGTGCGCCGAACGGCTCATCGAGCAGCAGGACGCGCGGCTTCATAATCAAGGCCTGCGCGATGGCGAGGCGTTGCTGCATGCCACCGGAGAGCTGCTGCGGGTACTTGTTCAAGGCCGCGCCGAGCCCCACGCGCTCCAGCATTGCCGCTGCCTCGTCTCGCGCGGCGCGCCGCCGCGCCCCGAAGAGTCTGCCCGTGAGCTTCGCCTTCGGAAGCTCCAGTCCCAGCATCACGTTGCGCAATACGCTAAGGTGCTCGAACACCGAGTAGCGTTGAAACACCACGCCACGATGGGCATCCGGTTCTCCGGGCAACAGTTGACCGTCCAGCAGGATCTCGCCGCGCGTCACTTGCTCCTGACCCAGCAGTAGTCGCAGAAATGTCGACTTTCCGCAGCCGGAAGCGCCGACCATGGAACAGAACTCGCCCTCCTGGATCGTCAGATTCAAGCGCTCCAGCACCACCTGGCCGCCGTACTCTTTCCATACATTGCGGACTTCGATCATCGCCCACCTCCGCCATACCATGGGAACGACCACTGCGTGATCCGGCGAAGCAGTTCGTCGGTGAGCCACGCGAGCAGCGTTATCCAGGCGACATACGGCAGAATCAGATCCATGGAGAGGTAGCGTCGCACGAGGAAGATGCGATAGCCCAGACCGTCCGTCGATGCGATCGCTTCAGCGGCAATGAGAAACAGCCATGCAGCGCCGAGCGAGAGACGCATCGCCACCAGCAGGCGCGGCAGAAGCTGGGGTAGAACGAGGCGCAGAATCACCGTCCAGCTCGTAGCCCCCAAGGTTTGCGCCTTGACCCACAGCTCGACGGGAATATCGCGGGCGCGGGCATGCAGGTCCCGAATGATCATGGGCGTAATGCCGAAAACAATGAGCACGACCTTGGATAGCTCATCGAGCCCGAAGACAATGAAAAGAATCGGCAGCACCGCCAGCGGAGGCACCATCGAGACGACGGTGATGAATGGCGAGAGCGTTGCGCTGGCGAGCGGAAACGAGCCGGTCGCGATAGCGGCCACCAGCGCAATCACCGCGCTCACGACGAGACCGATACCCAGTCGTCGCAAACTCGACAGGGTGTCGTCCCACAACAGATATTCACCCGTGCGCTTGTCTTCGGTGAATGCGACCGACTTCACGGCATCGCGCATTTGCGCCGCGCCCGGAAGCAGCTTGTCATCGGGATTGAGCTTGAGCCGCGCCGCGGAGCCCGTGAAATACACGGCAAAGATCACGACGAACGGCAGCAGGAGAAGCATCATGCTGCCGATTCGGCTCGGATGTCGATTGATGAGTCGCATGGTGACCGCCCGGTTATTACCTCGAACTCAGTCTCAGAGCTTGCCAGCAGCGGCCATCTCGACGTAGGTCGGGTCGAAACGCAGCTTGACGTTGTTCTTGTCGCCGACGATCACGTTCTTGTCGAACGCCATGCCGACAGAATCGGCACTCTTCGCATCCTGGCCGAGCAGCCCGTGGTCAAAGGAGAACTTCGCTACGCGCGCCATGATCTTCGGCATATCCGGGCTCGTGACGAAAGCGACCGCTGCCTGAGGCGTGTAGAAGAGCGCGGTGGTCGACAGTTGCCCCCTGAAGTTCGCAAGGTCGGTACCGGAGGCCTTCGCCATCGACGTCAGTGCGCTGGTGCTCGCCGCCGAATTGCTGTGCATCAGCGCAACCATCTCGAACCATGCGCCCGTCAGTGCCTTGCCGAGCGCCGGGTTCTCCTGCAGCGTCTTCGTGTTGACGACCATCATGTCCATGATTTCGCCCGGAATCTTGCTCGAATCGAAGACTTCGGTCACGTTCGGCTGCGCTTTCAGATCGGCGAGCATCGGGTTCCACGTCACCGCGTTGCGAACAGTCGGCGTCGCGAATGCGCCTGAGATATCGGCATCGGATGTGTTCACAACCTTGAGATCGCGCTCGCTCATATGCGCGCTTTCCAGAGCGCGTGCGAGCAGGTAGTGGGAGACCGAGAACTGCACGAGGTTGATTTGCTGGCCCTTCAGGTCGGCGATCTGTTTGCCGTTGCCCTTCATGAGCACGCCGTCGTTGCCGTTCGAGTAATCGCTCACGATCAGGGCAGTCGAATCGACGCCGCCCGAGGCCGGAATGGTGAGCGCATCCATGTTGGTCATCGCGCAGCCGTCGAACTTGCCGGCCGTGTACTGATTGATCGATTCAACGTAGTCGTTCAGCTGGACGACATCGATCTTGATGCCATACTTCGTGGCCCACTTCGAGATGATGCCCTGGGTTTTTGCTTGCCCCCACGGCATCCAGCCGGCGTAGATGGTCCAACAAACCTTGAAGTCGCTGCGGCCAGCGGCGAACGCGGCACTCGAAGCGAAGGTGGCGAGGGAGACGGCGGCGATGCCAAGACAGCGAACGAGCTTGCGCATGAGGTTGACCTCGAAAGGGACGGTTAGCAACGGCAGGGAGCAGCGCGAACATCGCGTTCTCTCCCGGGCTTTTATCCCGCCGTGTAACCTCGCCTGAGGTCGCCAGCTCTCGGACCAGCGCCTGCGAGAAGCAGGCCGGAACCCTAGCTGTCCATTTCCAGATTGTCTGACGAACCGGATACTGCGCCGGCTCCTTGCGCACTCCTTAAAGCGAGAAGCGTGCCAATGAAAAAAGCACGATTTCGTGGCGTGGGTGGCGTTTGCCTGCCCTGTGCCGGTAACAACGCGCACTGATTTGCGTCACGGCGCACCCGTTTCGGGCACTGTCCGCGCCAATCTTTTCAAGCGCGTCCAGCGAGATGAGGCCACTAGTGAAGCCTGTGCCTTCAAAGTCGTGAAGCCCAGATCGAGTGGGCGCAAAAGATGGGGATAGCGATTAGTCACGTTCATGCAACTGGCTGTATGACGGCGAGGTCGCTAATGCAGCCAGTTGCACGGACAATCAAGCGAATGCGAGGATTTCGAAAATCGCCTCTACAACCGGCCTGACCATCTTCTCTTTGTCTAGCGCGCTGCGATCCCCTGGGCTCCAGGCGGTACGCCGGTCACTGACCCAATCGGTTCGAGCGTGCCGTCGGGCATTACGTGAAACCCGGTTACCGCGCCGTTGCCCTCCCGCACATAGAGGAATTTGCTGCGGCTGGTGAGCGCCATGTCGAGCGGAGCGCTGAGCGTACCGGCAGCTGGATTGAGCAGGGTTAGCTTACCGTCCGCGGCAATGCGCAAACTGCTGATCGTGCCGCTACCGGCATTGGCGGTATAGGCGAAACGTCCGTCGCCGGTTGTGACAAGCCAGCAAGGAGCGGACTGCCCCAGCGGGATTGCCGCGCTGATCGAATCGAGATGTTTGCCGTCTTCTACTTCGTACGAGGAAACCGAACCGGACCCGGCTTCGGAGACGATTGCATAACCGCGTGTCGTGACGGAAAAGCCGAACGGCGTAACGCCGTTTGAGGCGTGGGAGGTCGATGTCGAGGCGTAGCCGGTAAAGCCGACGGAATATGTGTCAATGAGTTGCGTGCCCTTCTCGGTCACCAGCAATTCGTTGCCTTCCGGTGCGAACCGGACTTGCGCAGGCTGGGCGGAGACTCCACCGGCAAGCGGCCGCTGCGAGCCGGGTAACACAACGAGGCGCTTGCCGAACGCGTCGACAAGATAGCCACTGATGTTCGGCGTGCCGCCGGCATTGAGCACATACGCAATGGCCCCCTTGACCGTCACGCTAACGGGCATTTGACCGCCCGATGGCTTTCTGTCGAGCAGCGTCAGTTTGCTGCCGTCGATTGCGAAAAGCGAAACATCATTGCTTCCGGCATTCACCGCGAGCAAAAAGCCCGAGTCCAACGTCAGCGCGCCCTGCGAGCCTAGCGGATCGGCTCCCGTGCCCGCTCCTTTTCCGCCGGTTTGATAGGTGGCCGCGTAGGTCAGTGTCCCGTTTGTGGCTCGAGTGTAAACAAGTACCGAGTTTCCTGATGGCTGGTTCGACATGACGTAGACTGCCCCGGGCGGATCGACCTCCGAAGCGGCTTGCGCAAAGCTGCTTGAGGCAAATCCCAGTGCGGCGGCCAACGCGATGGTTCGCAACGGAACTGATGAAAGGTACGTGACAAATGACATGACGAACTCCTTGCCTGATAGACACGATTTCGTTAAGGGAACTGCCACTGCACTGCGCACTCGTTCGTAGCGTCGCTTTCGAATATAAAAAGCAGACCTTATTAACGACATCGGAAAGACATGACAACGTCATTCCTGGCGGCTCAAGGCGCGCCATTGGCAACTCGCGCCGCGCCGATGATTGCCCCATCCGTCGACTGGATCAGTATTGCCGCCTGCTCACCTGCCGGCGGCGTAGAGTCGAGCTTCAACGGAGCGCCTGTCCATTCGCCGACGGCCTGTATCGAGCGAACGATATTTGACTCCCTGAGCGTACGCCCTGTGTTTTCGCCTCGCCCTACCTCGGTCACGTGCGCGTTGTCGTAGCCGACCAGCAACACCCGACCGTGACCGCTGCCGCGCCCGACCATGACTGATAACGTCCCGCCGTGGCGCACACCGCTCACCTCCACCCCAGCCTCGTCCGCTTTCCGCGCGAGCGCGATTGCCGCCTCGGCTGCACGTCGATTCGAACCCACCAGTCCCTTCTGGCCGTCGATCACCATTTCGGGGGTGTAGGCGCTCTCACCAAAACGAGCGCTGTACTCGGCCTGGCGCTGCGTGGCGGCTTCCAGCGAGTAAGGGTCACGCCAGCCCAGGCTGTCCCAGTACGTCACGTGAAACGCGAGAGGAAGCACCTCCCGACGCTCGCGTGACAGTTCAGACAGGTAGGCATCCGCTGGAGGACACGAGGAGCATCCTTCCGAGGTGAACAGCTCGACCACTACAGGCCTGGCTGACACCGCAACGGGTGCGACCAGAAAAAAGAACGCAAAGGCAACGAGCCGTGCGGACATGATCTGTCTCCAGAACGACGGGACTGCCTCTTAATTCGTTCGGATACACATCCCGGTTACAGCCGGAAGGAATTTATTTCGTCGGGCCCGGCCGCCCTTACGGATTGACGTCGTACGCAGCGCCTGGATCGGGAAAACGGGGAGGCAATGCAATGGAAGGCTTTGGCGGCGGCACGCTGTAGAGGAAGCCCCGCGCAATCTTGCAACCAGGAGCATCGCCGAGTGCTGAATAGCCGGTGCCGAAATCAGTTCTTCACCGGGAAATACCAGAGATTGCGGTCGGTATAACCGAACTGCCTGATGATCGATCCCAGCGTTCCGTCGGCGCGCAGTTCGTCGAGCGTTCGCGACACCGCGTTGTTCAGATCGACATCGCCCTTGCGCAACGCGTAGCGCGCGTATCCGTACTCCTGCGGCAGCGGCCTGTAGTCAGCCACCATTTGCATTGCGGCAGTTGGATGCTGCTTCAGGAATTGGCCGATCTTGACGTCGTCTTCCATCGCAACGTCGATTCGACCCGCGATCAGATCGGAGAACTCCGCCTCGTTGCTCGTGTAGAGCTTGAGCTCCTTTAGGTCCTTGCGCCCTTCGAGCAACTGGTGATTGATGCTCCCGCGCACCGTGCCGACGATATGCCCGGCAAAGTCGTCCCACCCGTGAATCTTCGACGGATTGCCACGCTGCACCGCGATGCCCGATCCATACCAGTATGCCGGACTCGTGAATGCCACGACGCGTAGCCGCTGCTCGTTCTCGTGCAGGTTGTCGACGATGACGTCGGCGCGGCCGGCGAGCAGTGCCGGAATCATCGCGTCGAACGGCACGATGTCCCACGTGACCTTCGTGATCTTGAGCCGCTTCGTGATTTCGCGGAAGATGCGCACATCCGCGCCGTCGAACGTGTGTGTTTTTTCGTCCCGGAAGCTCGATGGCGGATCGGCGGCGATCACGAGCGTGATGCCGTTCCTGATTGCGCGCGCGTACGAGCCGTCTCCGCCGTCGAAACGCATGTCGCCGATTGCGCTGCTATCGGCCGCACGGGCATTGGACAACAACGTTGCAACACCCATCAAGATCGATGCAAACGCCAGCGTAGCTTTGCGCATGAAACACCCCGAATTAGTTAGTTATCCAGACATGGCGAATCAGTCGTATTATTCGTCTCACTCCCCTCGTGCGGGCATACCGGTCATCGCGGACGCGCTCCCCCTTTCGCCGTGCGTGTGGCGCCCATCTTCCGCTCGAGCCAGTGCACGACCAGGGCGCTCGGCCAGGAAAATGCCAGATAGAGCGCGCCGACCAGCGTGAATATCGTGACGTACTGGAAGTTCGTCGACGAGATGATCTGGCCAGTGAACATCAATTCCTTGACCGTCACGATCGACACGAGCGAGGTGTCCTTGAAGAGCGAAATCGCATAGTTGCCGAGTGGCGGCACGACGATACGGATGGCCTGGGGAAGCACGATCAGGCGCAGCGTCTGGCAGCCGGACATACCGAGCGCCTTCGCGGCTTGCGTCTGGCTCTTCGGCACGGCTTCGATGCCCGCGCGATACACCTCGGCGAGATACGCCGAGTAGTTGATCGACAGCCCGATTACACCCGCCGTGAACGGCGCAAAGCGAATTCCGAATGAGGGCAGCACGAAATAGATGTAGAACAATTGCAGCAGCGCGGGCGTGCCGCGAATGACCTCGATATAAACCGATGCGATTGCTCTCGGCAGCCGTGCCCGGCCGATTCTGGCAATGGCGAGCAGCAAGCCGAACGGCAGGCTCAGCGCAAGGATGCTGAAGGTCAGCTCGATGCTCGTGAGCGCCCCTTTGAGCAGATCGGGCACATAGCTGTTTGCGTCGTGCAGATCGAACAGATCGAAGAAGGTGGTCAGCATGAGGTCCTCGCCCCGTCGCGGGGGGCACCGGTGATCCGCCTGGAAGATGCACGCTGGCTCGCCGCGCCGCGTTACGGGTCAACCTGTGCGCCGAGCATCCGGCTGATGCGCGCCGCATGCGTACGCAGCGTGCGTCCCAACGCGTGCAGGTCGTCGTCTTCCAGTCCGTTCTTGAGCGTCGTCACGCTGATTGCAGCCACGCCTTCGCCGTCGCGGTTCGTAATTGCGGCGCCGACGCAAACCACGCCTGGATTGTCCTCTTCGTCGTCGAATGCGTAGCCGCGCTCGGCAACGAGGATCAGATCCTTCATCAGCTCCGCGGGTGTCAGGCGGGTGTACTCCGTGCGGCGCGGCATGCCGGTATGGGCCAGCAGCTTGACGACCCGCGCCGGCGGCAATAGCGCGAGCAGGGATTTGCCGAGCGCCGAGCAATGCGGGAGTTCGCGTTGTCCGAGGGCGGATGCGATGCGCACGATGCCCGGCGCCTCGACGCGGCTGATTGCGACTGCATAGCCGTTGTCGTCGAGCACCGCAAGCCGGGATGTGAGGCCGGTCGTGTCGGTCAGCTCGCGCAGAACCGGCATCGCAAGCTGGGATATGTCGACGTCTGCCGCCGCCCGGTCGCCGAGGTGCACGAGCGCAAAGCCGAGCCGATAGCGCCGTGAGCCGCCGAGGCGTACATCGGTGACGTAGTGACGGGCGAGCAAGGTCTGCAACAAGTCGAACGCCGTGCTCTTCGACACGCCGATTGCCGTCGCAATCTCGGCAACGGTAAGCCCCTCGTTATCGCTGCCCCCCAGCGTCTCCAGGACATCGAGCGCCCGGCTGACGCTACGAAGCGCGTTGCGCTCCCCAATGGTTTGGTCCGTTTGTGTCATTTGTATTTCGTCTCTTGTCCGCTAGCGGGCGGTCGAGCGTTTCAGCCAGCTTAGCGCTGCCAATATTGACAGTCATCAAGGTGGAAACTACCATAAATGAGCCGCCGAACCGCGTTCGGCCTAGCCGAACAAAATATGGATTCGGCATACAGTACGCCTGATTCGTGGCGTGCCTTACCCAGGTAAATGACAACAGGAGGCCGCACGGCCGGCGGTGCGCTCGGGGCATGCATGCGCGGCGCCATATTCGACGGCAAATAAAGATGGGAACAGTGTCAGAAAAAGGTTTGGGCGGTTGCGGGCAACCGAGAAAGTCGGGTGCCTGGTCGTCGCAAGTCGCTCACGGCGATATCCTGCACATCAAATCCGTGATTCAGCGATTGTCTGCGGAGGACCTGAACGAGTCGCGTTTGCCGCCGGCTTATTGGCGAAAGCGCTTGCAGGAAATCATGCAAATTCACCAATTATCGAAAAGCCAGTTCGAAGAAATCGACCGGCTACTCGCGACATTGAAGGAGTAATGGCGCAGCGATGACTCACGCAGCCGTCTTGCGAACGGCTAGCAGGCAAACAGCGAATCCGCGGCGCGCACCGATTTACGGTCAACAGCCTGCAACCGCCACTGCCACGCTGCTTCGTTGCACGCGCTGCCGTCCGGCCAGCTCGCATCGCCATGGCTCGCGTGGACTTCCTGCCGCTCGTTCAGACTGAGACCGCGCATGATGCAAAGCGGTGCATCGGTTTGCGGAGCGCATAGGACCGTTTCATCGCCTCCGGCGCGAACACCGCCCCACGAAGGCAGGTTGATTCCTTCATGTGACTCGCGCGACCAGCGTTTCTGGTCGAGATCGATCCACACGAGGGCGAATTCGTGATTGACTGCCGGGTCAGAACCATTGATCAGGATGGTCAGTCGCATGAGCACTCCGTGCAGTGCGGCTAGTTAATGGGATCGCGGCTCGAATCGCAAGTTGTCAGTCTAGAAGTTCCGCGACGGAACGCAAGCGGATTTTCCAGATACTGGGAAAACTCCGTGGTGCGGATGCGCACATAGCGCGAAGGTCGGGCTGAAACCGGATGAGGTCGGCGCCGCTTCGGGTCGCCCCGGCGTCGGAATGCGTTCTCCGCATCCTGGAGTCCGATCTGGTCTATGCTCATGAAATCATATGATCTGAATCGGGGGAGACGTCGTGCTCACGTCCGCCAAGGGCGACAAGTTCTGGACCGCCGGCCTTTTGCGCCGCATTTATGTTCTCAGGGTCCTCGGCTACGCGATCGGCTCCATACCCGTCCTCTCCTTGCTGCACGTGCAACATGCGCCGTCGCTGCTCTTCGCCGGCGTCCTTGCCATCTGTCTCATCTGGCCGCATGTCGCCTATTCGCGGGTACGCACTGTCACTGACGACGTACTCCGCAAAGAGCAATGGAACCTGCTCTTCGACTCGGCGTTCGGCGCCTGGCTGACCGCCGCGGTTCATTTCGAGCCTGTCGCAACCGTCGTCATCCTGTTGATGTTTGCGCTCGACACGATGGCGGTTGGTGGTTGGCCGGTCTTCGTCGCCGGGATGGGCGCGAGTGCTGCGGGCCTGATCGCCGGGGCGGCAATCTTCGGCATCGCCACAACGCCGCTGGATGTACGGATCGCGCCGGTTTGGCTGCCCATCGTCTTCATCTATCCACTCCTTTTCGCCAAAACGACTCATGACGTGTCGGTCAGGCTTCTCGACCGTTCGCGCCGATTGCGCGAACTCAGCGAGTGCGACCGCCTGACCGGGCTCGCGAATCGTGCCGCGCTTGGCGCACGATTGCAGGCACTCCTTACTGACACCGCCCGCCACGGCGAATCCGTCTATGTCGTTTTCCTCGACCTGGACACGTTCAAGACCGTCAACGACGCGCTCGGGCACAGCGTCGGCGATCAGCTGCTCGTCGAAGTTGCCGGACGTCTGCGGGCCTGTGCCCGCGCGGGCGACGTTCTCGGTCGCTACGGCGGCGACGAGTTCATGATCGTTGCGCCGCGCGGGCGGGACGACACGCACTTCGATCTTCCCGATGCCGTGCTTGCGGCGATCGCGAAGCCAGTGCTGGTCGGCGGGAATGAACTCGTGGTGAGCGCGAGCGTCGGCATCAGTGTGTTTCCAGCGGATGGAGACAATGTGGAAACGCTGATTTCGTGCGCAGACATGGCGATGTACGCGGCCAAGAGCCGTGGTCGCAATTGCTGGGATCGCTACCGACCTGAAATGCGCGAAGACGCCGACGCAAAGCTCGTCCTTTCGGCACGTCTCAGAAAGGCGATCGAAACAGGCTCGCTGCGCGTGCACTACCAGCCACAGGTCGACATGCGCAACGGCCACGTGCTTGGCGTCGAAGCACTTGTCCGTTGGCACGATGAGATTTACGGCGAGATCGACCCCGCCGGATTCGTCCCGATGGCGGAAGCATCGGGATTTGTCGCAATACTCGGCGAGTGGGTGCTGCATGAGGCTTGCCGTCAGTCGGCGCTTTGGATGCACATGGGTATTGCGCCGGTGCGCATATCGGTCAATCTGTCACCGCTCCAGTTGCAACGCACGGATATTGTCGAGGCATTTCAAACCATCCTGCAGGAAACGGGCGTCGATCCGACGATGCTCGAACTCGAAGTCACCGAGACTGCGTTGATGAAGCAACCGGAGATCGCCGCGCGCCGCCTTCACGAATTTCGCCGGGCGGGTATCCGTATTGCAATCGACGATTTCGGCATGGGCTACTCGAGCCTCAGTCAATTGCGCACGCTGCCGGTCGATCGCATCAAGATCGACCGTGCCTTCGTGCATGGCATCGGGGAAACGGACACTGGTGCGATCGTGAAGGCGATCGTTACGCTTGCGCAGGCGCTCGGTTTAGCCGTCATCGCCGAAGGTGTGGAGACGCTCGCCCAGCAGGAATTCCTGCTCGCTCTCGGTTGCGTGGAAGCACAGGGATTCCGTTTCAGCCGGCCGCTCGATGCCGGGTGCATCACACGTGTGCTCTCCGACGGCGGACCGCTGCCGCGGCCTTCGCTTGCTGTAAATATGCCGCCTGCCCCGGATCGTGGTCCACACACCGTTGATACGCTGAAAATGCAATGACAAGCGCCATGCATAAGCCGTTCTCCATTCTTTTCGTTGACGACGACGAGATGTCTCGCACTTACTTCGCGCGCGCCGTACAGGGGCTCTACCCGGTTCATCTCGCGCGCAACGCGGACGAAGCGATCGACATATTCGAGGAGCATGGACCGGACATCGCAGTCCTGGTGACCGACTTCCGCATGCCGGTCAGCTGCGGATAGAAACGGTACGCGAGACGCTGCGTGAGGCGATTGCGCAGTGGACCGAGCGCGAAACGCGTCAGCATCAGTTGCTGGCGATGGAAGTCTGATCCGGCGCGCAGTCAGGAGATTGAGCAAGCGCGGCCGGGCCGATCTATCGTGTAACTGGAGGCGGTCGATCGCGGCGACCATGTAGTCGCCGCGATCCGGGAGGCTACCGGTCCGACGCGCGTGTCTCAGCCAAATCGCGCGGGCAAATACGGCGTGGGATCGACGAACGGCGTTTCGCCGACGATTTGTTCGGCAACGAGGCGCGCCGTGACCGGCCCGAGCGTGAGTCCATGATGGTTGTGACCGAACGCGAACCACAGCCCCGCATGGCGCGGCGCAGGCCCAAGCAGCGGGCGCATGTCGGGCGTGCAGGGGCGCAGGCCCATCCACGGTGTTTCGTCTAGCCGCGCGCCGAGGCCGAACACGGGACGCGCCTCGCGCTCGGCCGCATCGAGCTGCGTGTAGTTGGGTGGCCGCTCGCGCGTGGCGAGTTCTACGCCCGTGGTGAGACGCAAGCCGCGACGCATCGGCGCGACGACGTAACCGCCTTCGATATCCACCACCGGACGCCCGAGCGGCGCACGCGCCTCGCCCGCGTAGTGCATGTGATAGCCGCGCTTGACCATGAGCGGCACGCGGTAGCCGAGCGGCCGTGTCACGAGATCCGACCATGGTCCGAGCGCCACGACCACAAGCTCGGCGCTCAACGGTCCTTCGTCGGTCTGCACTCGCCAGCCCTTGCCGTCGGGCATCAGCGTGCGCGCGTCGCCCCGTGCCAATGCACCGCCTTCACGCAGGAACAGTCGCGCATAGCCCTTCGTCAACGCGCCGGGATCCGCCACGCTCGCGGGATCGATCCAGTGAATCGCGCCCGCATAGCCCTCGTTGAGCGAAGGCTCCAGTGCGAGCAGGCCCGGCGCGTCGAACATCCGCACATGGAGGCCGTGTGCGTCGGCCACGTCCTGCGCCGTGCGCATTTCGCTCTCGAAGCCGGCGGGCGAACGCCACGCTTCGAGCCAGCCGACGGGCCGCACGATTTCTCGCAAGCCCGCACGCGCGATCATTGCGTCGTGCTCTGCCACGCTGCGCTCGATGAGCGGCAGCATGTCTCGCGCGGCGTGCGCGAGGCGCGCAGGCGACGACTCGCGCCAGAACGTCGCGAGCCAGCGTGCGTAGGCGGGCAACGAACGCACGTCGTAGCGCAACACGGTCGAGTCGTTGCGTACGAGGCGCAGCAATGTGCGCCAGTCGCGCGGAAAGCCATAAGGCACCACCGACGACGACTCGATCAGCCCCGCGTTGCCATGGCTCGTTTCCTCGCCCGGCCCGCGCCGGTCGACGAGCGTGACCTGCACGCCGCGCGCCTGCAGATGCAGCGCGACGCTCACGCCCACGATTCCTGCCCCGAGAACGATCGCACTCTTGTTCATGAATGTGCTCTGGATGCCGAAGTGATCGATCTCACTTCGCGACGATATCGCGGCCGAAATACTTCATCGACAGCTTCGAGAGCGTTCCGTCCTGACGCAGCGAATCGATCGCGGCCACCACCTTCGCCTTGAGCGCCGCGTCGTCCTTGCGCATGCCGAAGCCCGTGCCTTCGCCGAGCGTGACCGGATCCCTGAGCGGCGCGCCCGCGAATTCGAAGCCCTTGCCCTGCGGTTTCGAGAGGAAGCCGTCGGTGGCGGTCTGCACTTCCTGCACCGCGCCGTCCAGGCGCCCGGCCGCGAGGTCCGCGAAAATCTGGTCCTGGTTCTCGTAGGTGACGACGTTCACGCCCTGCGTGCCCCAGTGCTTGCGCACGTAATCTTCCTGCGTCGAGCCTTGCAGCACGCCAATCGACTTGCCCTTCAGGCTCGCGGGCGTGGGCTGCAGGCCCGAGCCGCGCCTGGCGACCATCTGGATCGGCATCACGTAGATAGCGGGGGTGAAGGCGATTTGCTGACGCCGCTTCTCGGTGATGTTCATGGCCGAGTTGATGACGTCGAACTTGCGCGCCTCGAGCGCGGCGATCAGGCCGTCAAAACTGTTCTCCACCCATACGCACTTCATCTGCAGCTTCTGGCACACCGCGTTGCCGATATCGATGTCGAAGCCTTGCAGATCGCCCGCAGGCGTCTTGCTCTCGAACGGCGGATAAGACGCCTCCACGCCGAAGCGCAGCGTTTTCGGGTCCTGCGCGTGCGCGGCGCCCGCGCTCACGCCTGCGAGGCATGCAAGGCTGGCCGCAGCCGCAAAGCGAATCATCTTCCTGTTCATCGTCGTCACCCAATTCGTAATAAGTGTCTGTTCAAGTGTGCTGCGCTTCGTGCGGCGCCCGCTTACGCGGGCCGCGGCCGCAGGAGGAATATAGACGAAAAATAAAAATAAAGTCTAGAATGGACAAAAATGTCTACATCGCGACTCCGGAGCCCCAACATGAACCCGATGTCCCACGCCATCGCCGCGCCGCTCGTCGTCGACGCCGCCCAGGTGCGCGCCGCCCTGCCCAGCCTCGACGTGCGGGGCGAACTGGCTCGCCTGTTCGCCTCGCTCGGCCGCGGCGACGCCGTGCAGCCGCCGCAAACCCTGACGCTGTTTCCGCAGCAGGCCGGCGACTTCATCACCTATCTCGGCGTGCTCGCCGAAGCGGGCGTGTTCGGTGCGAAGCTCTCTCCCTACATCGTGGGCGCCGAAGGCGAGCCGCCCATCATCACCGCCTGGACCGCGCTGATGTCGATGAAAACGGGCCAGCCGCTCATGTGGTGCGACTCGGCGCTGCTCACGACCGAGCGCACCGCGGGCACCACGGCGCTCGCCGTCGACGAGCTCGCGCCGCGCGAGGCGAAACGTCTTGCCGTGATCGGCTCGGGCGCGGTCGCGCTGGCGCATATTCGTCACGTCGCGCCGCTTCGCCCCTGGGACAGCATTCGCGTGTTTTCGCCAAAGCTCGCCGGCGACGCACAGCGTCAGGCCGAACTGCGTGCGCTGGATTCACGGGCGAGCGTGGCGCACACGGCCGAAGCCTGCGTGCATGAAGCCGACGTGGTGATGCTGTGCACCTCGTCGGGCAAGCCCGTGCTCGCGCTGGACACGCTCACGAAACCCGCGCTCATCACCTCGATCAGCACCAACGTCGCACACGCGCATGAACTCGATCCGGCCGCGCTGCCCTCGCTCGACGTGTACTGCGACTATCGCCACACCACGCCGCAAAGCGCGGGCGAAATGGTGCTGGCCGCGCGCGAGCACGGCTGGTCGCCCGATGCGATCGCGGGCGATCTCGCGGAACTCGTCAACGGCGTATGCCCGCGCCCGGCGTACGCGCGCCATGCATTCTTCCGCTCAATCGGCCTTGGCCTCGAGGACATGGCCGTCGCGAACGCGCTGTATGAATATCTGCGTAACGCCCGTTGATGCGCGGCGTCGATTGATGGCAGTATCATCGATGTCTTTCTGCCGTAACCCCATCCCAGTCCGATGCCAAAACGAGAAGACGAGAAAACCCGCGTGAAGAAAATCGCCAGCCCGAAGACCGCGCGCAACATGCTGCTCGCGCGCTATGCGCACGTGGCGGACAGCATCACCACCCTCTTCTTCCCGTTCGCGGAGGTCGTGATTCACGACCTCTCTGACCAGACCGTGGCGTACCTCTCGAACAATCTCTCGAAGCGCGAGATCGGCGACGACTCCGCGCTCGAAGCCGTCGAAGAGACCACACGCAACAAGCTGCTCGGTCCCTACGAGAAGGTGAACTGGGACGGCCGGCGCATGCGTTGCGTGAGCACGGCGCTGTTCGACGACGAAGGACGCGCAGCGGGTGTCATGTGTATCAACTTCAACATCGCCGCTTTCGACGACATGCAGGCCACGCTCAACCTCTTCCTGCGCGGCGCTGGCGTGATCGCACAGCCGGAGGAGCTATTCAGGGACGACTGGCAGGAGCGCATCAACACCTTTCTGCACGGCTGGCTGCGCGAGAGGCAGATCGCGCTCAACTCGCTCACGCGCGAACACCGGCGCGAACTGGTCGAGGCGCTGCACGCCGAAGGCGCGTTCAAGGGCAAGAGTTCCGCCAATTATGTGGCGAAAGTGCTGGGCATGGGGCGCGCGACGGTCTACAAGCATTTGCGTGAAATGAAGGCGGACGCCGAATAGCACGCAAGTGATGCCCGACTGGAAACGCCAGTACAACGGCGCAATGAACACGACCACTGCACGATCAGCACGCCGATCTCATGTAACCACATGCGTTTCGGTGAGCTATACGTCGTCGACGAGCAACGCAAGGGCCTACCCAGGACGCGCACACCGTTCCGGAATGCACAGGAACGCCGGTCGAAACTTTCTCTGTACAAGTGAAGGCGTCGGCGTAGTATGAAAACATCCGTCGACTGCGACCGATCCCGCCGCTCCTCCTGCTGCCAGTTCTCAGGGATCGCGCCGCTCCCCTCCATCGCAGACCACGAATGCGGCTCGCCGCAGTTTCGGGCGGCCTTTGGATTCCGCACCGCGATTCAGGGAGAGCAGTATGCGTTCAGATCCAGACCGTTTTTATATCGACCCAACGCCGCGCCGGGCGGACGGGGAATATATGGCGCATGCGCGCATCAGCACCAGCCGTAGCGATGGGAGCGAGTGTGAAGTCCACTCCAGCGGCGATCTCGCGGGTTTCGACGCACGCGAAGATGCGATTGCCTACGCGGAAAACTGGGCGAGGCGATGGCTGGATGCCCGCTTCGGCTAGGCTGTCCTGCCGCCGGCTATCGCGCCCCATTGCGCGGCCGGGCACAAGGCGATCTATGGCGCGTTTGGCCGAGTGCTCGATGAGGCCGGCAGTTAGCCGTTCCCAGAGCGGGCTGGCGGATGTGGCGAGGGAAAACGCCATTTATGTCACAATGTGCCTTAAATGCCATTTTCTCCTGCCATTCATGCAATTTGCGAATATTATTGATCGGCGCACGATTGTGCGAAGCCATCGGCGCTGGCGCTATTTCGGCGTGTTCTGGGTCGGCGCCATCGCGACAGGGCTCGTCGCGGTGATGTACGCACGGCTCATCGACTTCGGCTTCGACGTCTTTGTGCAGATGACCGGCCACAACCGGTGGCTACCCCTTGTCATCACGCCGGCCATCGCCGCGTTCAGTGTCTGGGCCACGCGCCGCTGGTTTCCGGGTTCCGAGGGCAGCGGCATCCCACAGGTCATCGCGACACTGCACGACGTGCGCGGATTCGGCCCGCGTCTGCTCACGCTGCGCATCCTGTTCGGCAAGATCGCCCTGTCGTTCCTCGCGATCCTCGGCGGATTCACGATTGGCCGCGAAGGGCCGACCATCCACGTGGGCGCCGCGCTGATGTACAGCCTGCGGCGCTTTTATCCGGCGCGGCTGCGCAGCATGTACGGCGTCGGCCTCGAATACAAGCTCGCGCTCGCGGGTGCGGCCGCCGGCCTTTCCGCCGCGTTCAATGCGCCGCTCGCGGGCGTCGTCTTCGCCATCGAGGAACTCACGCGCAGCTTCGAAGCGAAAACCAGCGGCGTCATCATCACGGCCATCATCTTTGCGGGCGTCGTCTCACTCGCGCTGCAAGGCAATTATGTCTATTTCGGCACCATCGCCATCGGCGGCCATTTTCCCGATCTGCTCGCCGTCGCTGTCATTCTCGTTGGCGCGATCACCGGCGCCGCGGGCGGCGTGTTCTGCTGGCTGCTGCTCAACACCGAACGATGGATGCCCGCCCGCTTGTTCACTCTCCGAAAGGACAGCCCCGTAGCGTTCGGCGCAGTGTGCGGCTTGTTCATCGCCGTGATCGGCGTGGCGAGCGGCGGCAATCTGTTCGGCAGCGGCTATGCGCAAGCGCGCGGCATGCTCGAAGGCCATTCGCAGCTCGGCGCCGCTTATCCCGTGCTGAAAATGGCCTCGATGGTGGGCTCGTATCTGCCGGGCACGCCGGGCGGCCTCTTTGCGCCGTCGCTGGCGATCGGCGCCGGCATCGGTAATGCACTGCACATGGTGTTCGGGCAGATGCAGTTGCCGATGCTGATCGCGCTCGGCATGGTCGGCTATCTGGCCGCCGTCACGCAGAGTCCGATCACCGCGTTTGTCATCGTCATCGAAATGATCGACGGGCATGCGCTCGTGATCTCGTTGATGGCGACGGCACTCGTGTCCAGCCAGGTCTCGAAGCTGTTCGCACCGCCGCTGTACGAAGCCCTGGCGCAACGCTTCCTGAAGCCGTGACGCGCGCTCGCGCGCGTTGACCGGCACGCGTCGTTACCAGCGCAGGAGCCGCGGCCCCAGCCACGCGCCAATGCCAGCGGGCAGCAACATGCCGATCACATACCAGACGCTCCAGAACGCCGGGCTCATCTCGGGGCAATGGAGGCAGTAGGCAATGGTCGCGAGCGCGCTCGCAAAGAGCCCGGCTGCCGCGCCCGCTGCGCGCAGGCGGGTGGGCGCGAGACCGCGCACCGCCCAGAACACGGCCGCAAACGTGGGCACCGAAAGCAGCACGATATTGAACGGGCAAGTGCGCCATGTGAGCCCCATCACGAGCGGTATGCGTTGCGCGGGCGCCGCGTCGGCCAGCACGAGCCACGCGCCCGCCAGCACCGCGACGAACGGCAGCGCCACCAGCGCCCACGCATAGCCGCCGCGCCGGCCCGGCCGCCCGAGGCGGCTGACCGCGAGCGCCGCAGCGGCCGCGACGCACAACGGGAACGCGACCTTCGCCCAGAAGATCGGCGTGTGCATGACACTCGTGAGATCGGGCCGTACGCCGAACACCACGCTCATCAGCACGACCGAGCCCGCAAAACCGGGCACCAGCGCCCGAGCGAAGCGGCGCAGCACCGCTTTGCGGTCCACGCGCGCATCGCCGGCGGCGAGCAGGTTGATCAGATCGTCGGTTTTCATCGCGCTCCCCTGATGCGCGCGGCAAGCGCCTTCAAACCGCGATGAATACCCACCTTGACCGCCGATTCGGAGAGTCCCGTGAGCTTCGCCGCTTCCACGACCGAAAGCCCTTCGAGCTTCACGTGGAGGATAGGCAGGCGCTGCTTGTCGGGCAACTGCTCGAGCAGCTTGCCGATATCGCGGCGCGCCTGCGCCGGTTCGTCGTCGGGCGCGGCGAAGAGATCGGTGTGATCGTCGAGCGGATCGTTGAGCATGTCGCGGCGTGCGCGCGAGCGGAAAAAGTCCATCAGCTTGTAGCGGGCGATCGCGTGTACCCAGGCCGTGAGCGGTTCGTCGGGGCGCCATGTGTGACGCGCGTTGTGAACTGCCAGCAGGATCTCCTGCACGAGGTCCTCGACGTCGTCGCGCAACTGCGGAATGCGCCGGCGCAGGTAGCCGCGCAGATGGCGCGTGAGTTCCTCGAGGAAGTCGCGATACGCTTGCGCGTCGCCTTCCAGGCCACTGACGAAAAGCGCTTTGAGACGGGTTTCCGCGGATTGCAAAGGTGGTCCTGAATGGTCGCGACGATAGGTGAGCGGGCTTGCGGGCATGGCGCTCGCCTCGTCTTGCAAAGGCGATCTTTCAAAAACATTACGGACGCCGCCGCATTCGCGCCCGTTCGCGTGAGCGTAGCCGAACGCTTCGTACCCCGCAACGGCATGCGCGGCGCCGGCGCGCGCGCCGGGCGTCGCCCCTTCCGTCATCGTCGCCAATGTGCTGGTCAAACCCACCTTGTGCCTCTTTTGCGTGGCGCGTACGCCCGTTGCGGGTAGTTCGTTCGCGACGCCAGTTGGGTTACAGCCAAAGCCGTTTATTTTTAGGCTCCCCCCCGTCTCGCGGATTTATTCCCGGTGCGCTGTAACCGGCGCGCGCGCCACAGCGAATTCACTGTCAACCCTGCGCTAACGAGGAGTCGCCATGCACACGCCGATCGGAGAATCGCCCGCACTTGCCGCCGGCGTGCGCCGCCCGCGCGCAATCCAGCCGCTCTGGCTGCGCATCACGCATTGGCTCAACGCGCTCGCGGCGCTCGTCATGATGTTCTCAGGCTGGCGCATTTACGATGCGTCTCCCGTGTTCGCGGGTTTTGTCATTCCCACCTCGATCACGCTCGGCGGCTGGCTCGGCGGCGCACTGCAATGGCATTTCGCGGCAATGTGGCTACTGTTTTTCAACGGTCTCGTCTATCTCGCCATGAATCTCGCCACAGGGCGCTGGCGCACCAAGTTCTTCCCGCTGAGCCCGCGGGCCGTGCTGCACGATCTGCGCGCCGCGCTAACGGGCCGGCTTTCTCACGCCGACCTGAGCCAGTACAACGCCGTGCAGAAACTCGCCTATCTCGTTGCGATCGCCGATCTCGTCGTCCTCGTGCTTTCGGGCCTTGCGATCTGGAAGTCGGTGCAGTTTCCGCTGCTGCGCGAGTGGATGGGCGGATACGACCGCGCGCGCGTCGTGCACTTTTGCGCGATGTCCGTGCTCGCCGCGTTCGCGCTCGTTCACGTGACGATGGTTGCGCTCGTGCCGCGCTCGCTGCTCACCATGCTGCGCGGACGCTGAACACGCCGGCCGACGCCATTCGTGTGGCCGCCCTTCGATACCGATAAGGATTCCAGATGAACACGCCCGACCGCAAGATCATCGCACTCGACCGCGCGGCAATTCTCGCCGACGCACGGCGCGAACTCGACATGCCGTCACGGCGCCTGTTCGGCAAGCGCATGCTCACACTCGGCGGTCTTTCGCTGCTGACCGGCTGCACGATCACCGACGACGCCTCGGTCAACACGTTCCTCACCGCCGTTTCCCGGCTCAACGATCGCGTGCAGGCCTGGCTGTTCGATCCAACCCGGCTCGCACCCACGTACACCGAAGCCCAGATGACGCGCCCCTTCCCCTTCAACGCGTTCTATAGCGAAAGCGAGGCGCCCGTGGTCGATGGCAGCGACTATCGGCTCAGGCTCAGCGGGCTCGTCAAGGGCCAGCGCGTCTGGACGCTGCCCGAGTTGTACGCGCTGCCGCACGCCGAGCAGATCACGCGGCACATCTGCGTTGAAGGCTGGAGCGCGATCGGCCGCTGGGGCGGCACGCCATTCGCGCATTTCCTGCGCCGGGTCGATGCGGATCTCACCGCGAAATACGTGGGCTTTCGCTGCGCCGACAACTACTACGAAAGCATCGACATGGCCACGGCGCTGCATCCGCAAACCTTGCTCGCCTTCGATTACGACGGCGAGCGCCTGCCCGCGAAATACGGCTATCCGATGAAGCTGCGCATGCCGACGAAGCTGGGCTACAAGAACCCCAAGCACATCGTCGAAATTTTCGTCACGAATACGTATCCAGGCGGCTACTGGGTCGACCAGGGCTACAACTGGTTCGGCGGTTCGTGACGTCTTCCTGCCGCCGCCTGATACGCCACTTCATGCGACGGCTCCGTTTCACATCCGCCCGAAAAGCGGCAACTTTTTTTCCACCCAGCAAGGAGCAGTGCAAATGAACACGATCCGATTCGCAGCAGTCGCCATCTCGGCCGCCCTGTTGAGCATGAGCGCGGGCGCGGCATTCGCGCAGGCAAGCGGCGCGATGTCGAATGACGCCATGTCGAAGGACTCGATGCACAAGGACACCATGGGCAAAGGCGCCATGTCGCAAGATACAATGAGCCACGGCGGCGCAATGAGCCATGATCGGATGAAAAAGCCGATGAAGCACGACGCCATGGGCATGGATCATCCGGCGTCGGGTGCCATGGCGCATTGAACATCGTAACGCGCTCCCGGCGTGGCTTGCGCCAGGAGCGCATCGCGCGCCTCGCCACCGTGCGCTCGCGATGTATGATTTCCGCGGGGCCGCACACCCTGCACCGGGAGTACGTGATGGGAAGCGAATGGCAACGCCGCATGAAATTGTTCGTTCAGCGCTTCTGGCAGCCGACCAGTGCGTGCATGACCTGCATGCCGGGGAGCTGGGGTAACGTCATGAGCCTGGCCCATTGGACCATCGCACTCAAGACGGGACTGTTCACCGGCGCGCTGGCCGTGCTGCTCACCTTCACGCCAGCGGCGAGGTGGTACGCCAATCGCTATGGCAACGCGCTGCTGGTGGGCTGCCTGACCATCATCGGCGATGCCTACGCTCACACGAGTCACTATCGCATTCATGTTCTCGAACACATTGCGACGGGGGTCGTGTCCGGCCTGATTGCGCTCGCAGCGTCGTATCTGGTCGACGACCCCGCGCGCCGCATACGAACGCTATGGGCGCGCCTGACCGGGAAATTCACGAGGCGAAGCGGGCCTGAGCATAGGACATAGGTCCGATTGACTGGGCATGCGCACATGGCACCCTTCGACAAAGCCGTCCGTCGGCTCATCAAAGGGGAACCCGATGCGCGCCTGCCGATATGTGGTCCTTTGCGCTTTGCCGTTCATGATTGCCGGCTGCAACACGCCGCCGATCCCGCCGGGCAAGCCAGTCGATATCCCGACCGCCCTCCAGCAAGTTCTCGAGGGGGTGTGCAATTTCAGGAAGGAACAGGCCAACCGGAAGCAGGATATGGGCGTCGCAATCGACTCGGTCACCGTGGAGCTCGACCTGACCGTCGATGGCGCAAGGAATCCTCCTGTGGCGGTTGCGCCGGATATCCAGTTCATTCCCACGGTGAGCTACGGGCAGATCATCACGGCGAACCGGGGCAGCCGGCTTACGCTCACCCTGAAAAACACCGGCTCCCACGGCGGCTGCGACGTCATGACATCGGCTAAGTAACGGCTGTTCACTTTCGCTATAGGACCATGGGCCCATAGCCAGCCTGAGCGGTTGTGACATGATGGAAAGGCGCGGAACACTCGGCCCTGCCACCATGCGCATTGTTCATACGTTGCTGATCGTCCTGGCTTTCGGGATGACAATTGCCGGCCGGCCGACAGGGTGCCTCGCGGCCCAGGGAACGCCTGCGCAGGCCGTGGCGTCACAGGCTGCGCCGGCCAGCGCGCCATCGCCCCCCGCGGCCCCCACGCCCACCGCCACGCGCCGGCTCGACCTCGCCCTCCAGCCGAAGTTCGGCGATTTCGATGCCATGCTCGACCGCAGGCTGATCCGTGTCCTGGTGCCATACAGCAGGACCCTCTATTTCAACGAGCTCGGGCATGAGCGCGGGCTGACCGCCGGACTCATGCGCGACTTCGAGCGCTACCTGAACAAAACGTACCGGAGCAGCCTCGGCAAGCGTCCGTTGACGCTCGTGATCATCCCGACGACGCGCGACCAGCTCATTCCCGCTCTGCTTGCCGGGAAGGGGGACATCGCCGCCGGCAATCTGACCGCCACCGAATCGCGGCTCAAGCAGGTGGACTTCGTCGCGCCGCGCGACCGCAAGCCGGTCCGGGAGCTGGTCGTCACCGGTCCGAAGTCGCCCGCGCTCGCGAAGCTCGACGACTTGAGCGGCAAGACCGTGCACGTGCGCGCGAGCAGCAGCTACTTCGAGAGTCTGACCGCCCTGAACGCGCGCTTCAAAAAAGACGGCAAGCCGCCGATGAAGCTGGTATTGCTGCCCGATGCGCTCGAGGACGAGGACGCCATGGAGATGCTCAATGTCGGGCTGGTCCAGATTCTCGTCGTAGACGACTGGAAGGCGAAATTCTGGGCACAGGTGCTGCCGGGCATCGTGGTGCACGACGACATGGCCGTGCGCGACGCTGGCTATATCGGCTGGGCGATTCGCAAGCAGAGTCCCAGGCTTCAGCAGGCCATCACTGACTTCTACGTCGGCTACGTGAAAAAGCAGAGCGTGGCGGAAGTGCGCCTGCAGCAGGAATTGCAGCGCGTCAAGCAGATCACCAGCAATACCGAGGACGCAGAACTGAAGCGCTTCACCCAAACCGTCGGTCTCTTCGAAAAGTACGGCGCGCAATATCACTTCGATCCATTGATGCTCGCCGCACAAGGGTTCCAGGAATCACAGCTCGATCAAAGCGCCCGCAGCCGCGTTGGCGCGATCGGCATCATGCAGCTCATGCCGGCAACGGGCAAGGAGCTGGCCGTCGGTGACATCCGCGTGACGGAATCGAACATCCATGCCGGCGCAAAATACCTGGATCTCCTGATGACCCGCTACTTTCCGGATGCGCAGTTTTCCGACTCCGACCGCGCCCTGTTCGCGTTCGCGAGCTACAACGCGGGTCCGGCCAGGATCGCGAAGATGCGCAAGGAAGCGGCCGCCCGGGGGCTCTCGCCCAACAAGTGGTTCAACAACGTCGAAATCGTGGCTGGCGAGAAGATCGGGATCGAGACGACCACTTACGTGCGCAATATCTACAAGTACTACGTCGCCTACCGGCTCGTGCAACAGGCGCAGGCGGCGCGCGAACGCGCCATCGGGCAGGTTCGCAAGCGGGGCTAGGGCATGCTCGTGCGTCAGGCGTCCAGGCGTTCGTTCCGGTCTGATGTCTTTGCGCCTGTGGGGAACGGCGCTTGCTGGAATGAGCGAGTCACCCCTCAAGGAGAACCGAAATGCCCGAGAAGAAAACGATCGAGCGTGCGCGCGCCGACAAGCGCGCAGGCAAATCCGCAAGCACCCAGGCCGGCGAATTCGTGAAGGAGGAATTCGATCGCGTGCGCGAGGGCAAGCATGGCGTACGTTCCGCGAAGCAGGCTGTCGCGATCGGCCTGTCGAAGGCGCGGCGCGCCGGTGTGGACCTGAAACCGCCGGCGCCAGGCAAAACCAGCGAAGCGACGCGCAAGAGAGCCGCAAAGGACAACGCGGCGGGCCATGGCGCGAAAACTGCCCGCGCGAGCACGGAATCGAAGGCCAAACGCTCGCGCACGACGACGCAAGTGCTCAAGAGCGAAAGCCGGGCGGGTGCATCGCCAGAAGCCGCGTCAAAGCAGGCGAAGACCGCGGCGGCGCGGCGGCCCGCTGCAAGCCGTTCGGCGGCGGCGAAAAAGGCTGCGCAGACCAAGGGCGCCGCGGGCCGTTCCGCCGCGGCCAAAAAGGCGGCGAAGACACGCGCTGCACGTGCGCAGCACAGCCGCCACTAGCGGGGCGCGGGGTTATGAGACTATGTTCCTCATCGCCCCGCACGCGCATGCCGCAAATCCGCCGATGCCATCACCCGCTCTGCTGCTCGAACAGATCCTTCGCGACGTGCCACGCCGCGTGCCACGCCGCTATCGCTTGCGGCAAGCGCCCTCAGCTTCGGCGCTTCCACTTCGACACGTCAATCCGGCTACGGCGCTGGCACGCGTCATCGAACAGGCGCGAGAAGCCATCGCGCATGGCGCCGCACCGGACGCGGCGCTGAAGCCGCGT
The DNA here is from genome assembly GCF_003096715.1 of Paraburkholderia silvatlantica. Lineage (GTDB taxonomy): Bacteria > Pseudomonadota > Gammaproteobacteria > Burkholderiales > Burkholderiaceae > Paraburkholderia > Paraburkholderia silvatlantica. Next base: position 65,069 of record NZ_QEOL01000029.1, on the reverse strand, counting down.
TTCATCGACGCGCTCGCGGCCGTGATCACCGAGGCCATGCACGCCGATTCCGGAGACCGGGCATTTCAGGCGATGGTGCTGCGGCACCGCACCCCCCGGGTGCGCGAATTTGCTTCGCTTTCGGCACAGGCCGACCAGGACCGCCGGCAGATCCATGCCGCGGTCAATGCGATTGCGCATCCGGCCAAACAGCAGCGCGCCCTGGAAGCCTGGCAACGCGAAGCACTTGCGCGGCTGCATGCATCCGCGTCTTTGGCGCACAACGAGGCACACTACGCGGGACTTCACGCAACCGTGCGAAACCTTCTCGCTTTGCCGGAGCTTGCGAAGGGCTCGGATTTCGAGCCCGCGCTGGCGGATCTGCGGGACAGTCCGGCACTTGCGCGCTTGTGCCGGCTCGAAGCCCTGGCGCCCGATCCACTCGTGCAGCAGTATGTATCATTGCTGGACGCGTATGGTCCGCGTCCGGGTACGCCGGCGGCCGTGGCGCAAGGCCGGGCGTCCCAGCGGCGCGGCGCGGCTGTCGAAGCGCTGGCCGTACGGGCGCTCGAAGCCCTGGCTCAAAGGCTCAACGCAGCGCAGGAGAACCCGCACGGGTATCGTGTCGTAAGTTCGATGCGCGTTCCGGCCTCGATACCGGGCACGCACGAGCGAGCCAAAACGGAATGGGACGTGGTCCTGCTGGAGCGGCTGCACGCGAAGACCTGCGATATCGCGCCCGTCTGGAACGTGCGCCTGCTCGTCGAAGCGAAGGCATCCGTCGAGTCCGCGACGACCGACCTCCCGCGGCTCATGCGCGGCTTGCGCTTGCTCGCACACGCCGAAGAAAACGTCGTGTATACGTTCGAGACCCAGCAAGGGCCGGTACGACTGCACGGCGCATCGCTACACGCACAAGGCATTGACGAAACCGGCTTGCTGAAAACCGTACTCTATTGCTGCGACGCGCCCGCCGGCGGCGCTTCGCGAATGCTCAACGCCGCGAGCCGTATGCAGCTTTTGTCCGCGCCGGCGAGCCTCGAATACGCCAGCGCCCGGTGGGACGGGCAACATGCGGATCCGGAAAGACTGGATGCTGTCTGGCAGCACCTCACGCAATCGCCACGCTGGCAAGCCGTGCTCGACCAGTATTCGATGCTGCGCCTCGTGCGCGAATTGATGGTGCACCCCGAAGACCTGATGTCCACCATTCGCGATGCAACGGGGAGTCCACCAGGGTGTTCGCCGGGGTGTTCGCAATACACGGCGAACGAACGGCCCTGTTGACGTGCGCGTGCGCTCGAGGCGAGGCGCGCTGACGCCTCAATGCTTCGTGCTCGCGCGCTGCTTCAGTTCAGCCACGCGAAGCTGATAACTTTTCAACAAGCACGCCTTGTCGCCGCACGCATTGCGCGAGTTTCGAAGCCATGCTCGCTGCTCCGCCCTTAGCCGGTCTTTGTTGGTCGATGCCTTCAGCTTCTGGTTATAGGCTTCGGCCATGGTCTTGTCGATGCTGGCAAGCTCCGAATCTCCGCAAACCAGTTGCGCCTGGGCGGACATGAGCTCGCTGCAATTGAAGCTTTGCGTCAGCGCCGCTTTCGTTGCGGGTTGCGCTTCCAGCAGCCCCGGCCTGCAAAGCCCGCGAAGCAGGGTGCACGCGATATTGCGCCCGACCCACGCCATGTCTGACGCGCCATATTGCTCGACGAAGCGATTGATGCCGGCGTGGCTCACACCTCGTTGCATGGCGTTCGCCGCGATAATCTCGTTGCAAAGCGAGTCTTCGGCGTAGGTGCTCCCGGCGCGACGATAACAACTATGAAAGCCAAGCTGCCCCGTGCCCATGACGCTTCTGCGCTCCCCGGAGGCGAACAGAATCGAGGCGCATGCGGACGCGCACCTCGCATTGTCCGCAACGATCGTATAGACCCTGACCTGATCCATGGCGTCCACCAGGCGAAAAGCCGCTTCGACATTTCCGCCGGGGCTGTCCAGGACCAGGGGAACGAGTCCTTCGCGATCACGGTTGGCCAGTTTGGCGGCTGCCAGAAACTTTTCGGCGTCGCCGCTCTGAATCCTTCCCTTCCCGATCACCATTTTGAGTTTTAGATCGGGCTGATAGTAGATCTTGAACTCCATTGCCGGCAAGACGCCGGGCAGCATGAACAGCGCAGCCAATAGCCACGCATGGGCGAAGCGCTGCGGGGTCATAGAATGCCGGGCGCTACGCATACACGCCTCCGTGTGGCGCAGGCCTCTGAACGGAACCTGGTCTAGAAGCCGCGCCTCAGGTTCCGGTCGCGCAATGGATCAGTCGTCTTCTGCGTAAGCCGCAAGACGCCCTGATCGTCGAAGTAGAAGTGGAACATCATGTAGTCGATATTGTTCTCGATGTAGCGGTAGGACCAGACTTCCCGCTGCATGCGCGAAAAGTAGGCCGTCTCCGCGGGCCGGCCGAAATTGATCAGGACATCATTACGTGTCCACTCGTTGACTTTCGCGCGATAGAACTCGCTCTCCTGCAAGACCTGACGCACGCTCACGACCTTGCCGTTCGCGTCGACGTCGGCAACGGTGTTCGTCGACCCCATTGGCTGGGTCGGCCACATGAGCCGTTTGCCGCCGTCCGGCAGGTTGTAGGTTTCGCGCGGCGGCCCGAGACGCGCGATCAATGCGGACTGGTCGGCGCCGGGCTCGACGCTTTGCCACGGCTGGGCGCAGCCGGCCACGAGCGCCACCACGGCCGCAAGCCACGCGCGCTTCGCGAAGTTGGACAGCGTCCCCATTCATACTCCCCTAAGCAGCAAACCTGGCGAGCAACACGTGCAGATCATGGCGGCCGCGCGGGACGCGGACAATCAGACCATGGTCCTACCGGCAAGACAGCCGCGGCTGCGCCGGGGGAAGCGCTGCCAACGCGTTTACCCGTTGAAAACGAAGCGCCAAAGTGTATGCTTTGGTCTGGTGTTCGGGCTCCCGGGCATCGGAAGCGCCACCGCACGTGAGCGTTCGGTCTCTGGTTCGTTGCCTAACGTTCCATCCCCGGGTGCGAAATGATCAAGCGCATCACGCTGATTTCGGCTTCGGTCGCACTCGGGTGCCTCGCCACCCTCGTCCCCGTTTTCACGAGTCTCTACGTCGCGGACAAAGACGTCCAGCGACGCGATCGCGCCGAGCTAAGGGAGTTCGCCGAAAAGGCGGTCATGCGCACGGACCTCGTCACCTACCAGGCCTTTGCCGCGCTTTCCGACCTGGACCGGGAACCGGGCGCGCCCTGTTCGCCGTCCAACCTGGAACTGGCCGCGCGTGTCGTCTACAACTATCGCTATGTTCAGGACGCCGGCGCATACACCGAGGGGCACTATCTCTGCTCTCCGCTGCTTGGCGATGTGCGCAACAACAATTTCGCCCTGCCGCCGCCCGACTATCGCAGCAACGACGGCTACCTGGTGTGGTTCCAGCAGAAGAGCCCGCTAAGCGACGTGCGCAAGGATATTCAGATTGGCCGCAATGGCCGCTACGTCTCCATCGACCCGGGCTCCTATGTCGATCTCGTCGATCCGGCGAGGCGCCCGATCGCCGTGATCCAGATTACGACGGGAAGACTCCTCGCCGTCTCGGCCGGCGCGGATCCGGACGACATGCTCGATGCATGGAAGCGCAGCGGCAACGTGAACAGCGATGACTGGAATTACGCTGTCGCGCGATCGTCGACACGCCCGCTCGGCGTCGTGGTGAAGTCGCCGCGCAGCAGCGTGGCGGGCGACTGGCCCAAACTGCTCGCCGCGTGGCTGACCATCGGCGTGTTCGCGGGCGCCGCGCTCGGCTGGCTCGCATACAAGCGCGTTTCGCGGCAGCTCTCGTTCCCTTCAACGCTGCAGTGGGCCATTTCCCGGCGCAAGATCGACGTGGTTTTCCAGCCCATCGTGAGGCTCGAGGACAACCAGTGTACGGGCGCCGAAGCGCTGGTGCGGTGGACGCTCAACGAGCGGGCCATCTCGCCCGAGGTCTTCGTGCGCGTGGCCGAAGACAATCATCTCATTCAGCCTCTGACCGATCTCGTGCTCGAAAAGACCATCGCGCAGCTAGGGAAGCTGCTCACGGCGAACCCCGCGTTTTATGTCTCGATCAACGTGGGCGCCGAGGATCTGCAGAGCTTGCGCTTCCTGAACCGGCTTGGCGCGTCGCTCGAAGGAACCGGCATCGCACCCGCGCAAATCCGCATCGAGGCAACGGAACGCAGTTTCATGAACGCAGAGGCCACGCGCAGCGTCATCGCGGCGTTCCGGGCCGCGGGCCATCCCATCTATATCGACGACTTCGGAACCGGCTATTCGAGCCTGTCGTATCTGCAAACCTTCGAGATCGATGTGCTGAAGATCGACAAGTCGTTCGTCGATACGATTGTCCAGGATACCGCCTCGAGCGTGGTCGCGCCGCACATCATTTCGATGGCCCATGAATTGGGTCTGGAGATCGTCGCCGAGGGTGTGGAGACGGACGCTCAGGTGGCGTGGCTGCGCAGCAAGGGGGTCCAGTATGGCCAAGGCTGGTACTACTCGAAAGCGATGTCCGCCGCCGATCTCGCCAAATGGCTGGGCAAGCAGCGCGCACCGCGCGAGGCGAACAGCATGCCGGCGAATCAAAGTTGATAATTCAACCATATTCCCGATTGCCATCTTCGCACATGGGCGCAGCCGCCCGCATTCTCGCCAGACTGCAAGCCGGCAAGTTCGACGCATCGTCAACCAGGTCACCATCGCCCTGCAGCGCTAGCAGGCGCTCGATTTCAGCCAGCCCTACACCTTCTCGGCAGCACAGTTGATTACCTGCCGGTAAATATTGGATCGTAGACCGTCCCACGGGCGGCATCGGGTCTCAGGCGCTTGCATGGGCAAAAGATGAGTGGAATGCCGCTTTTGGTCATCCGTCGAATCACGGTGAATGGTTCGGCTTGTATCGGGATGATGGGGCGATCGATGATGCAGCGTGGGTTAATGGTGTCAAGCGAGGGCAGTTCCGGTTGCATCCGGCAAGTGGCCACGGCATCTCACTCGGCTGCATCACGCTGGCGAGCCGTGTCGATTTCCTGAGAATCCGCACGGCACTTCTGCACACCGGGAAAATCCCCGCCAGAAATTCGGGGCTTCATGCATATGGAACAATTGAGGTCATCACGTATGGCAACACTTGCCCGTAGGGCTTTCAAGGTTGCGCTGTTTTTCGGTCTGTTCGCTCTTTCGACTCGCTATGTCCACCCGTATCCCTATGAGTGGACAGAAAGCGAGATGCGCGCGTGGTTGTACACTTCGCGGGCGCTAGGTATCCGTGACCCCGAAGATTTGTATTTCGTGGTATGGCTAACTATCGAACTGATCGCGGCAGTGCTTGCCTATATGACGATCATGAAGCTATGGCGGCACTACCGAACGAGGCCATAGGCGGCCGGCACGAGCCTCAGCGTATGCACCGCCGGACCCGGCAGGAACGGCGCCGCGCCGCCATGCACCCACGTTTCATGCCCCGCGAGGAAATACGGCGACATCGGATTGCCCGACTGACCACCCGGCATCTCGAAGATGCCGTCCTGCTCGCGCCCCGGCGACACCGCGAAACGCTCGGACGCGCCGAACGCCGGCGCCTGCACGCGCGGCATGTTGACGTCGCCCGGTAGCGGGTCGCGCGGCGCGCTGAGCCAGGCGCGAACCCACGGCAGCCACGCCGGCACCATCCGCGCGAACGGATGCGCGATCGCCGAGCGGTTGCGTTCGCCCCAGCTCGCCTCCTCGAGCTTCGTGCCCCTGGACAACTGGGCGATCGAATGATCGATGCGGTCCAGCATGAACGCGCGCCAGTCTGCGAAGCGGCCCGGTATCCACGCGCGATGGTCGGCCAGCGTCTCCATCGTCGCTTCGTAACGTGAGTTTGCCGCTCGATAGCTGAGGTTTGGCGCAATCGCAGCCATCTGCTCGTCCAGTACACCGAACCATGCTTCGTAGAGCGAATCGTAGAACGCGCGCACCAGCCGGTACCCGACGGCATTCACATCGGCGCGGCCATCCCATGCTTGAACGAGGCGCTGGCATTCGGCGCGTCGAGGATGGCCGTCGAGCGCGTGCGCATCGAGCGCGTCGAGCGCCACGCGTCGCCAGTACTCGATCCAGAACGCGCGGTCGTCGGTTTGCACCGCGAGCAGGTCGCGCTCGCTCGCATGCGGCAGCGCGAGCAGGTCGTTGCGAATCTGCGTGGCGCGCGCGCCGAGATCCGTGCCGGCGTCGCCGATCTGCGCCACCTCCTCCAGCGGCAAGGTACGGTTGTTCGCGGTCCAGATGCGGCCGGACGGCGGATCGACGCGCACCGGGTAGGCATCGGATGTCCGATACCCTTGCCAGCCGGTGTACGTCCCGGAGCGGTACGGCAAGCCCGCGAGCGCGGCCGCCCCGCCGTCTGGATCGGCATTGGCGAAGCGCGGCAGCGGCCCGGCAAGCGTCCAGCCAATATGGCCTTGCGCATCGGCCACCATGAAGTTCTGAGTCGGCATGCCGAAGGTCTGCGCGGCGCGCAACGCGTCGGCGACGTTCGTGATGCCTTCGAGCCGCATGAAGTTCATGTTGATCGCCTGCGGATCCTGCGCGACCCAATGCAACGCATACGCCTGCTCGCCGACCGCGAGCTGCGGTCCCCAGCGCGTTTGCACGACCGGCAAATCGACGCTCGCGCCGCCGTTCACGTCGAGCCGCTCGTGGATTACCTGCGCACGCTCCCATCCGCCGTTCGGGACGCGGTAGCGCGGCGGATCGGCCGGATCGCGTTGAAGTTCGACCAGATCGACGAAGCGCCCATAACTGTTCGTGAAGCCCCACGCGATATGGCCGTTGCTGCCGGCCACGACAAACGGCGTACCCGGCAGGCTGACGCCCGTGATACGTCGCTCGCCGCCTTCGGGCGCGGGATAGACGAGCGAGATCCGGTACCAGATGTTCGGCAGCGAGAGGCCGAGGTGCATGTCGCTCGCGAGCAGCGCGCTGCCGTGTGCGCTGTGCGCGCCGTCGACCGCGAAACCGTTGCTGCCGACACTCGAATCGACCGCGCTCGCGGCGCCCGCGAAGCCGCTCACGAAGCCAGGCAGGCCGGCGAGCAGCACGGTGGCGTCCGGTTCGGCATCGGCGGCGGACTGCATTGACGGAAGCCATGATGGCGGCGCTGCGGGCAGCGCCGCCGGCGGCTGCGCCAATGCGCGCTGCCCGTCGAGTGGGGCGTCCCAATGGCTCGTCTCAGGGAGCAGGAAGGCAAGCAGATCGGCCGGCACGCGCTCGCGCAGCGCCGCGCGCGAGAGCACGCGCCTCACCTGGTCATACTGCAGATCGAAGTACATCGCGTAGACGGCGAGCACCGTGTCTTCAGGACGCCACGGCGCCGGTTGCGCGCGCAACAGCCAGTATTCGAACGGCCGCGCGCGAAGCGAGCGCAGACCATCGTTGACGCCCGCCGTGTAGCGCTCGATCAGCTCCCGCTCGTCGGCGGGGAGCGCGGCGAGCGCCGCCTGCGCGTGTTCGCGAAAACGTAAGGGCCGGTCGCGGCGATCCAGCGGCAGCGCCGCCGGGCCGATGAGCGCCGCCATCTCGCCGGCCGCGACCCGGCGCAGCAAATCCATCTGGAAGAAGCGGTCCTGCGCGTGAAGAAAGCCGCTCGCGTACGCAACGTCGCCACGCGTGCCGCCCTGCACCGTCGGCACGCCAAGCGCGTCACGCCCGATCGTCACCGGTGCCAGGAGCGGCGCGGCACGCGCGCCGTCCAGCTGCGGCAAGCTGCCGCGCAATGTCAGCCAGCCTGCCAGCACCATGGCGGCCAGCACGACGACGACGGCACACAACAGAATCAGCGGCCATGCGCGGCGCCGCTTCGGCCGGAAAGCACTCGAATGGGTCATGGAGAAGCACGCGGGTCGTTGTGTTCAGCGCTTCCAGGCGCGGCGACCGGACCGGCCGGACGCCGTACGACCATAGCATGACCCTGTGGCAACAACACGCCGGGAGAGCGGCGCGACCTTTTATCCTGCACAGCGCTTCCTGGGCGCGACACTCAGCCATCTGCCACCATGCCGCGGAAGGACGACAATCTCAATATTGCGTTCTGTCCTGCATCGCATAGGGACGACATCTTGGCAAAGAAGTTTCCGATTCACCCGCTGCACCCCGAGCGCCTGTGCTGGGGCTGCGACCACTACTGCAGCGCCAGCGATATGCGATGCGGCAACGGCCAGAGCCGCACGCAGCATCCGGCCGAACTGCTCGGCGACGACTGGCTCGAACAGGGCGACTGGGGTATCGAAGTCGACGCCTCCGGCAAAAGCGTCACGCCCTGACCCGCGAAATCAAATATAAATGCCGCCGGCCACCTCGATGCGCTGCGCGTTCACCCAGCCAAAATCATCCGACAGTAGACCCGCAATCACGGGCCCCACGTCGGTCGGCAATCCCGCGCGGCCCAGCGCGGTATGTTCCGCCACCGCCTTGTTGACCTCCGGATTGTCCCGCACGATACCGCCGCTGAAGTCGGTCGCAATGGCGCCCGGCGCCACGACGTTGACCGCGATCCGGCGCGGCGCGAGTTCGAGCGCCATATAGCGCGTGAGCGCTTCGACCGCCGCCTTCATCGGGCCGTAAATCGCGCGGCCCGGAAACGCGAACCGCGCAAGGCCCGAGGAGAGGTTCACAATCCGGCCGCCGTCATGGATGAGCGGCAGCAGCTTTTGCGTCAGCAGAAACGGCCCCTTGAAATGCACCGCGAACTGCGCGTCGAGCTCCGCTTCCGTGCCGGCTGCGAGCGTGGCCGTCGAAGAGATGCCGGCGTTGTTCACCAGATAGTCGAAGCCCTTTGCATTCAGCGTCCCAAGCGCTTCTCGCAGGCGCGCGACGAAGTCGTCGAACGCGCCTGAATTTGCGATGTTCAGTTGCAGTGCGATCGCGCGGCCGCCCGCTTGCGCGACCTCCGCACAAACCTTTTCTGCCTCGGCGCGATGGGTGTTGTAAGTGAAAACCGGGTGGACGCCGCGGCTTGCGAGCCGCAGAACCGTGTCGCGGCCAATCCCGCGGCTGCCTCCGGTGATGACCGCGATTTTCGGGCTCGACTCACTGCCGTTGTTCGTTGCCATTTGGCACCTCTCGCTGCGTTGGAATGCGTCGATTCTGCGCCCGACGCCATCGGTGAGTGAATACCCGAACCTGCCCGATTCTTGCCTGATCCTGCTTCGCTGACTAAGATGGGTCGGCGCGCACTTTCCATCGCGCGTTCCTTATCGAGCCGACATGACGAACGAACTGGCCGCCGCCCTGCTGCGCTACACGCAAACGCAGCCCGGCACGAGCCCATACAGCACCGCTGTCGAAGGGATGCTCATCCTGCGCTCCGACCACCCCGCGCCGCCCACGTTTCGCGCGGCGCGGCCGGCTTTATGCATCGTCGCCCAGGGGGCCAAATGGGCCAGTTTCGGCGGGGCGCAACTGGAGTACCGGGCCGGTCAAGCACTCGTGGTCGGCGTGCAAACGCCGTCGCGGGGCCGCGTGTTCGAGGCGAGCCCGGACAAACCTTGCCTGGTGCTGATTCTCGAACTGGACCTGGCCATGTTGCGCGCCGTGGCGAAGGAGATGTCGCCTGCGCCCGTGCCGGCGGAAGACGCAAGCCGCGGCGTATTCGTCGCGAACTTCGACGGCCCCCTCGCCGATTGCGCGCTGCGCGCCGTGCGCCTGCTCGACTCGCCCGGCGCCATCGGCATGTTGTACCCCATGCTGATGCGCGAGATTGGCTACTGGTTGCTAAGCGGTCCGAACGGATCTGAAATCGCGCGGCTGGCGTCGGCGGAAAGCCCTTCTCACAGCCTGCTGCGCGCGGTGGATATTTTGCGGGCGCGGTTTGCCGAACCCGTGCGGGTGGAAGACCTGGCGGCAGCCGCCCAGCTCAGCGCTTCGGCATTCCACCGGCAGTTCAAGGCGCTGACAGGGCTGCCGCCCCTTCAGTACCAGAAGCAGTTGCGGCTGCTGGAAGCGCGCAGACTGCTGCTCTCGCTGTCGATGAGCGTACAGGCCGCCGCATTCGAAGTGGGATACGAGAGCGCCTCGCAGTTCAGCCGCGAATACACGCGGATGTTTGGAGCGCCGCCGAAAAAAGATTCATCTCGAGCGAAGGCGATGCGCGAGGCCGCGTAGCCTGCTCCGGGACACGCGGCGCGAGAGCGGGGCGTCCGCTCTCGCGCCGTGCGCACGTCACGCTGGACGCATTACATCACTTGCCGTACACGTCGAAGTCGAAGTACTTCTTCTCGATCTTCTTGTACGTGCCGTCCTTGATGATGCCGGCGATCGCGCCGTCGATCTTCGTCTTGAGCGCAGTGTCTTCCTTGCGCAGGCCGATGCCAGCGCCGTTGCCGAGCGTGGCCGGGTCGTCGAGGTCGCCGCCAGCGAAGCTGTAGCCCTTGCCACGCGGCGTCTTCAGGAAACCCACGTCGGCCTGCACGGCGTCCTGCAGCGCGGCGTCCACGCGGCCGGCCAGCAGGTCCTGATAGACCTGGTCCTGGTTCTGGTAAGGCACGACCTCTACGCCGGCCGTCGCCCAATGCGCCTTTGCGTAGGCTTCCTGAATCGTGCCCTGTTCCACGCCTACGCGCTTGCCCTTGAGCGATTCGGCGGTCGGCATGATGCCCGAGCCCGTCTTGGCGACAAGGCGTGTCGGCGTATTGAACAGTTTGTCAGAGAACGCGATCTGCTCCTCGCGCGCCGGGGTCATCGACATCGACGAAAGCACGCCGTCGAACTTGCGCGCCTTCAGCGCCGGGATCATGCCGTCGAAGTCGTTCTCGATCCAGACGCATTTGGCATTCAGACGGTGGCAGATCTCGTTGCCAAGATCGATGTCGAAGCCGACCAGTTTGCCGTCCGGTGCTTTCGATTCAAACGGCGGATAGCTCGCATCGACACCGAAGCGAATGGTGTCCGCCGCGAAGGCTGCGGCGCTGGCCGTGGAGGCGATCAAGGCAATAGACACGGCTGCAAACAACTTTTTCATGGGATCCCCCTCGGTTCTGGATATCAGGGTGGTCAAAACATGGACACCGCCCGCATGGTTGCGGCGCGGACATTCCCCCGCGGCGCACGCCGCAAGCGTGATCGACGCCGCGGGTGCACCTGCGCCCGGCAAGGTAGCAGTCCAGAATACCCGCGTCGAGTCCTCAAAAACCGGCGAAAACACCTATGGCAGGGAAGACCCTAAAGGAAGTTGAAGGCCGAAGTTGCAAGCGGCAGTTAAAGACTTACCTGAATACTCAGTTGCTCTTGCCAGCGCGAGCCGCATGCGAACCCGTCGCCGCCAATGCGCGCGAGCCAAGCTCGACCGGAAGCAAGCCTATTGCCGCATTAGAGGCGGAGGCCCGGACGAACTTCGTGGCGGAAATCGCGGCGAACTTCGCGAAGCCTCCAGACGCGGCGGCGCGAGCGGGCCGCACGCATGCCCGCACTGTCACGCAATCGGGACAGTGCGCTTTCCCTCTCGATGGCGGCGTCGTCCAACGCACAACATGGGAAGTCGACCCGAGCGGACAAGTCGGGATTTCGCCCAGCAGAAACGAAGACTCGGGCGAGTTCGGAGAAGAGGTGCTTGAACATGGGCAGTTATCCGGCATGACCACCGTTGCGGACGCCATTGCCCGGGAAATGATTGACCTGCCCGGTACGATGCGCCGGGTCGCACAAAGCCAGCGTCGATGCCGGCTTTCGTCAGCGCGAATTTTCCCTGGAATAAATTCGCCGGGCAAGCATTTCTTTAGCGCGATTCGGCAGGGTAACGGGCTTCGCCTTCTTCGGCATCCGATGTCAAGACGACGCGATTGCGCCCCGCCGCCTTCGCGACGTAGAGCGCAGCGTCGGCGCGCACCATCGCGCTCTCCAGCGTATCGGCCGCCGCGAACCTGCCGACGCCCGCGCTGAGCGTGCAGCGCACGCCTGCGGCGGACGAACGTTCGACAGCGAGCCGCAGTGTATTCGTCAGCGTCGCTGCGTCGTGCTTTTGCGCGTATGCAAAGAGGATCGCGAACTCTTCGCCGCCCAGCCGTCCGAACAGATCGCATGACCTCAATTGCGCGGTGACGATCGAGGCAACGTGCGCCAGGATGCAATCGCCGACCGCATGGCCGAAGCCGTCGTTGACGGCCTTGAAGTTATCGATGTCGAGTATCGCGATCGCCAGGGGATCGCCCTTCTCCCGCGCTTGCGCAAGCAGGACCTGCGCCCTGGCAATGAAGGCGCGCCGCGTGAGCGCGCCCGTCAGTTCGTCGATCGTCGCGAGCTTTTCCATGCGCACAAGGATCCGGTCGTGAGCGAGCATCACCATGCCGATCGTCATGCAGGGCAGCGTGAGGATGGCGAGCCCGAGCAGCGCCACGTTCCAGGGCGACGGCTGCACGAACGTAAGCGACGGCACGGCGCCGAAGACGATCGCGCCGATCCGCGCGACATAAACGAGCGCACCGAGCCCGGCGGCCACGGCGATCAGCCGGCATGCGTAGCGCGTACCCTCGCGCGAGGCGTGCCGCAGCACCAGCGTACCCACCGCGAGCCGCCCATAGATGAGGCCCAGCGAAACGAGCACGCCTCTCGCGCCGACACGGGGCGACACCCACGTGTAATAGAGCAGCGCGGCACACATCATGACAAGCGCCACGGATTCCGTGCGCCACACGGCACGCATGCCGAAGAACTGGCGCGTGCCCTGGACGAGCAGCGCGACCGCGCCCAAGGTCGCGACCGACGTCCCGACGATCGTGATCCGGCCAGGCTGTGGGCCGGCGAGCACGATCCACGTGGCAACCGCGGCCACCAGCGCATAGCCAAGACACCAGCGGCCCACGCCCGGTACGGCGGTTCGCATCAGCGAGCCGAGGATGGCGACGCTCATCAGGCAAGATACGATCAAGATCCCGAATAGAGCGAAGGCGCTGAGCATGAGAACGGGCCGGGCAACAAAAGGAAAAGAGTCGGGACGCGCGAGGCGGTGCGCGGTCAGCGAAAGCTAATTGAAAATATCTTCGACCACGGGTAGACGATGCCGCATAAGCGTTGGGGACCTATCGTATCGCAGGTTGGGTCTGGATCCATGCAATCCAGATCGATTCGGTCGACTTGTCCCGCTCGAGCACGCGAATCGAAACCGGGAGACCGGCAATAGTCGGCCACACCGACCGGGCACACAACGCGAAACCCGCGACGGATCAACGCTACACTAAGCGGCACCTGCGGACTCTACGGGACGAGGGGCTTGCTATGCCAGCACATGACGCCAGGCGCTCAATGCGACTTTTCTGCATCCTGCTTTGTGTGCTGTTCTGGCTTGCCGGCTGCGCGGGGTTAATGGGAGAGCCGCTGCGGGTCAGCGTGGCGGGTCTCGAGCCGCTACAGGGTGCAGGCATGGAGATGCGCTTCAACGTAAAGTTGCGCATCCAGAATCCCAACGACACGCCTGTCGAATTTAGCGGCGTGTCGCTGCAACTGGACCTGAACGGCCAATCGTTCGCCAGCGGCGTGAGCGATCAAAGCGGCGTCGTGCCGCGCTACGGTGAAGCGGTGATCGTCGTGCCGCTGACAGTGCCGGCATTCGCCGCCGTGCGCCAGGCTTTCGCCTTTGCAGGCAGCGCAGAGGCGGGCAACATTCCCTACGAAATACGCGGACGCCTGGCGGGCGGCATTGGCGGCGGCACGCGCTTCGTCGATCACGGCAAGCTGTCGCTGCCAACGCAGGGCCTGCTCGGCCCGTGAGCGGCGTCAGTGCGCCAGTGCGCCTCGGGCATGTCGCGGCTTGCCTCGGCGCTCAAACGTCATGGCCGTCGACGCCGAGCGCTGGACGTGCTTCGTCCGGCGGAAAGATGTACCAGCTGCCGTCGTCGTGGCGGAAGAAGAACATGCCCGATTCGCCCACGGCGCCGACCGCGCTCACGTAGACGCACGACCGGTGCTTCCTCGCGCCCTGCGCGACACGCGTCACGCGCACTCGTGTGTCCGGCCGCAAAAAGAGCCATTTATCGGCCATGGCTCGCAATGATCGAGATTTCCTGCGCATTGTCGTTTCCCTCCCAGACTTTTCCGATGTTCCAACCCCGGGCCCTCATTTATCCAGTGCATTGGGCACGCGGCCATGATCCGGCAATCGTCCCTGTCGGATACCTGGAAAAACCGCATCGCGTGTTCCTGCGCGGCGGGCATTAGTGTTGCTCCACCGTGATTGCGCGAGTGGAGCGCGCATATTCAATGACCCACCCTGAGCACACAGGAGCACGATCATGGACACGAGACACGCACACGCCGTCGCAAACGAGGTCGCGGGAGGAGCGCAGCACCTGGCCGGCCGCATGCTGGGCGACCCCGCCATGGGACTGGCCGGCAAGGCAAAGATGCTATACGGCAAGTCCCAGCAGGCTTTGAACGATGCCGCCGACGCCACGCGCGACAACGTCGCCGACAAGCCGATGACGGCGCTCGGGCTCGCCGCCGCCGTTGGTTTCGCGCTCGGCGCGGCATGGGCCCTGAACCGCAGTAAATCCGAAGCGTGAGCAAGTGCCCTGGGCAATCGTGAACGCAGCAGCATCGGTGCGCGGCGCATCGGTGAAATCGAGTGCATAGGCAAGGTTGAACGTTGCCGGATCGCTGCCGCGCACGCCGAGCGGCTGCAAGCCGAACCGCCATTGCAGCAGCGAGCAACGGACGGCCCTTGCCCGCAAGCCTTGCGCCCGCTGTGGTGCAGCGAGGAAAAGCCTCGCGTGTTCCGATGGGAGAGAAAGACGAGGGAGGTCAGGATGGGCGCGGCAGTGTCACGACTGCTCGATCAGCGCCTTGATGCGCTCGGCCTGCCCGGCATCGACCGGGTTGTAGACGATCATGTTCAGGTCCGGCCGCCCATCGACGGAAAACGCCGACTGCTCCAACGCAATCAGGCCGAGCACGGGATGGTGCAGGCGCTTCACATGGTCCGCTTCCGCATGCGCGAGCACTTCGTTCTCGCGCCACAGGGCGTCGAACTCGGGGCTGACGCTGCACAGCTCGTCGACGAGTTCGCGCACGGCTGAAACGAGGCCCGCGCGCGCCACGTCGGCCCGGAACGCGCCCACCACGAAGCGGGCCACGCCGTCCCAGTCGTGCTGCTTGGCGCGCACGTCCCGGTTGCAGAACAGGAAGCGCAGAATGTTGCGCTGACCGGGCGGCAGCTTGCCGTAGTCGGTCAGCACGATGGCTGCGGCGCGATTCCAGGCCACGACCTCCCAGGTCGCCGTCTTGACGATGGCGGGGCTGAAGCGCATCGAGTCGAGCAGGCGTTGCAGCCGTGGATTGACCCCGTCCACGGGTCTGTAGCGCAGTTCCGGCGGCCGCCCGAGCCCCAGTATGAAGAGGTGCTCGCGCTCCGGATCGGTGAGCATCAGCGCGCTGCAGATGCGCTCGAGCACCTCTGGCGAAGGCGCGCCGCCGCGCCCCTGTTCGAGCCACGTGTACCAGGTCGGACTGATATTGGCCCGCTGCGCCACTTCTTCGCGACGCAACCCCGGCGTGCGCCTGCGGCCGCCGAAACCAAAGCTCGCGGGGTCGAGCCGCGTGCGGCAGCGCCTCAGGAAGTCGCCGAGCGAGCCCGCCGAATGGATCGGAATGGAAAGCCTGTTAGTCATCTTAATAGGATGAACTCACTACTTTAACGGTATAGAGAATTTGGAGATAGTACGCCAGTCATAACCCAGGAGAGATGACCATGCGTATTTTTCTGACCGGCGCGACCGGCTTCATCGGCTCGGCGCTCGTTACGGAACTCATCGAAGCCGGTCACGAGGTGATCGGCATGACCCGTTCCGAAGCTGGCGCCCAGGCGCTCGCCAGGGCCGGCGCGCGCGTGCATCGCGGCACGCTGGAGGAGCCGGCAAGCCTGCGAAGCGGCGCGGAGCAAGCGGACGCCGTGATCCATGCGGCCTTCGATCACGACTTCTCGCGCTTCGTCGAAAACTGCGAAAAGGACAAGCGCGCCATTGCAGCGCTCGGCGCCGCGCTCGCCGGCTCCGATCGTCCGTTGCTGATCACGTCCGGCACGGGCATCGGCAGTGGCCAGCACGGCGAGCCGGCAAGCGAGGACGTCTTCAATACGAACCATCCCAACCCGCGCATTGCCTCCGAGCTGGCCGGGCAGGCACTGCTGGAAGAAGGGCTCAACGTGGGCGCGGTGCGGCTGCCGCAGGTCCACAACCCGTTCCGGCAGGGCCTCATTACGCCGCTCGTTGCGATCGCGCGCGAGAAAGGCGTTTGCGCCTACGTGGGCGACGGCCAGAACCGCTGGCCGGCCGGCCATCTCTCCGACGTCGTGCGCCTTTATCGGCTTGCCGTGGAAAAAGCTCAGCCGG
Source organism: Paraburkholderia silvatlantica (assembly GCF_003096715.1). GTDB lineage: Bacteria > Pseudomonadota > Gammaproteobacteria > Burkholderiales > Burkholderiaceae > Paraburkholderia > Paraburkholderia silvatlantica. The sequence goes on along the minus strand of NZ_QEOL01000029.1, from coordinate 48,673 downwards.
GCGCGCGCTACAACGCGGTCGGCGAGGAAGGCGTGACGACCCGCGAGATCGCCGAGGCGCTGGGCCGCGGGCTCGGCCTGCCGGCCGTTTCGATCTCTCCGGAAGAGGCGGCCGCGCATTTCGGATGGATGGGGATGTTCGTCGGCATGGACATGCCCGCCTCGAGCGCGCTCACTCAGGCGCGGCTCGGCTGGCGCCCGACGGGTCCCTCGCTGATTGCCGATCTGAACGAAGCGCGCTTTGCGCAGCCGTGAGCTTCAGGATGAGCCGATAGTAGCCGATAGTCATCCTGAATATCCTCGCCTCACCGTCTCGTGGTCGATAGCGGCCACGAGACAGGCCCCGTGCACGCCGAAGTCATCGCCGCGCTGACGCGGGGTCGCGTCGCGCGCCCTGCACGCGCAACGCCTCGGCGAATCTGCCCGGCTCCCAGTCCTCGCGCAGCGCGCGCTGCATGAGGGCCTGCTGGCTTTCCGGCGCGAGCCCCCCCATGGGCGGGTCGCGGTCGAGATTCGTGGGAAACGGATAGCCCTCGGCACACGACGCGATGACCGCCGCTGTCGCGAGGTCGACGGCATCGCCGAGGCCGTTCCGACGCCGCTCGCGCAGCACGGGATAAACCGCTTCGCACATGCTCGTGCGGTCGAGCGCTTCCATCGCGCGTCCCATAGCCGATGAAACCTGCAACAGGTTCGCCATGCGCTGCACGCCGGCTGTGCGGTTCGCGCCCGCCGCGTGAAATAGCGCGGGATTGAAAAACAGGGCGTCGCCCCTGGCAAGCGGCAACTGCACGCAATGCGCCTCGAAATACGCGCGGAAATCGGCTCGCCGCCACGCAAGATAGCCCTCGGCGTAGCGTTGCGAGTACGGCAGGAGTTTCGTCGGCCCGCTCTCGACCGGCATGTCGCTGTGCGCCACCGCCCCCTGGAGCGTAAGAAAAGCGCTGACGCGATGCACGTGCGCCGGGAAACGCTGCGCCTCCTCGATCGTCTGGAATCCCAGGTGATAGTCGCGGTGCGCTTCCTGCGCCGCGCCGCCCGGACGCACCACGTTGACCTGCGAGGTCATCTGATAACACGGTCCGAGCCACGCCTCGCACACAGCCATGAGCGGCAGGTTCGCGAAGTAGTCGACGAACACGGCGGGCGCTTCGAGGCAGAGCTTCTGTTGCGCATTCCAGATGCGATCGTTTGCGCCCGCCTTCGCAAAATGGTCCGCGCCGCTCGTGCCCTGCTCCCGCTCGGCCCGGATGATGGATTCGAACACGGCGGTCGCATCGTCCACTGGCCGCGTGTTCGCGTAAGCGCGCTCGAGCACGAGCACGCCGGCGCCGTCGCGCAGCACATGCGCCCATTCCGCCTGCAACTGTGCGCGCTGCGGCGTGTCGTGAAGCACGCCTTCGAGCGCCGCGCAGTCGTACACGGGAATGCGCTGCCTCACATCGCAGGCGTAATGCAACGGGCTGCCGTCGTCGCGCAACAGGTTCACGAATGCCTCCAGCGAGCATTCGCTTTCGAGGTACCATTGCCGCCCCCAATCCGCCACAGGTGTTTCGCGCCGATCCATGTGTCTGCCTCCATTTTGGGTCAAGGATAACGTCGGCACCGGGCGCCGTGGATACCAAAAATCTATCGAAAGCGCATCGGGAAGGCGGCGCCGTGGCTGTGTGCCCAATTCACGCCAGCGGAAAGCCATCCTTGAACGTCTGCCGCAGGAACTCCGCAAAGTGCTTGACCGCACGCGGCACCTGAGCCCCATAGGGCCGCACGACGTGCAATTGCGAAGCGAACGCGCCGACGGGGCGCCAGTTGGCCAGCAGCACGACGAGCTTGCCGGCCTGCAGCGCGGCCTGCGCGCTGAAATCGGGCAACAGCGCGACGCCGAGATGCTCCAGCGCCGCGTCGCGCAACGCTTCGCTGTTGTTCGCCGAGAACGGCCCGTTCACCGTCACCGTCTCGCGCGCGCCTTCCGCGCGGCGGCCGGCTTTCTCGAACGACCACACGCCCGCACCCAGCGCGCGCGGATAGAACAGACAGTCGTGCTGCGCCAGATCGGCGGGCGTTTGCGGCGTGCCGCGCTGCTTGAGGTAAGCCCGCGTGGCGACGATAACCGAGCGCGTGTCGCAGAGTTTCCACGCCACGTGGGTTTCCGGCACCTGCGCGCTATGGCGGATCGCAAGATCGAACCCTTCGGTCGCAATCGAGCTGAGCCGGTCGGAAAGCTCCAGCTGCACGCGCACTTCGGGATGCGCGCGCGAAAACTGCGCGAGACGCGGCACCAGCTGCTGGCGCGCGAAGGCCACGGGCGCGGTGACGCGCACGGTACCGCGCGCGACATCGGCCATCTCGCGCACGCTCGCAAAACTCGCGGCAATACTGTCGAACTGCGCGCGCGTGTCCTCGACGAGCCGCAGCCCCGCCTCCGTGAAGCGGACACTGCGCGTGGTGCGCTGCACAAGCGGAACACCCGCCACGCGCTCCAGTTCGGCGATGCGCTGGCTGACAGCCGCCTTGCTCACGCCGAGGCGCGCCGCCGCCGCCGTATAGCTGCCCTGGGTGGCCAGCACATTGAGCCAGTGCAAATGCGTCCAGAGTGCTTCGACTCGCTGTGTATCCATCGATGAAAAGTCCGCGCCAAAACTCCTGATCCTGGCGCCGATACTAGCATGCCGATCACGCACTTTTCACAGACTGCGCGATCGATTGTTCACGATTAAAAACAATCAATTCAGCGCCGGCGTCTTTCCTCGCCCCCGCACCCTCCGTAGACTGGCGGCACGCACTCACCGAACGAGGAGATGACATGCAGCCCTATACCGATTCCGCAGACGTGGTCCACTTCATCGGCGGCAGGACCGTGCGCGGCGCGGGCGACCGCACGCAAGCGGTCTTCAACCCCGCGACCGGTGCCGCCGCGCGTCGCCTCGTGCTGGGCGAAGCTGCCGACGTGGACGCCGCCGTGGCGAGCGCGAAAGCCGCGTTCCCGACGTGGCGCGACACGCCGCCCATTCGCCGTGCGCGCGTCATGCTGCGGTTTCTCGAGCTGATGAATCGTCACGCGGACGAACTCGCGGCCATCATCACGGCCGAGCACGGCAAGGTCTTTTCCGACGCGCAGGGCGAAGTGGCGCGCGGCATCGACGTGATCGAATTCGCCTGCGGCATTCCGCAACTGCTCAAGGGCGATTACACCGAGCAGGTTTCCACGGGCATGGACAACTGGACCGTGCGCCAGCCGCTGGGCGTAGTGGCCGGTATCACGCCGTTCAACTTCCCCTGCATGGTGCCGTGCTGGATGTTCCCGGTGGCGCTCGCGGCCGGCTGCACGTTCGTCCTCAAGCCTAGCGAGCGCGACCCTTCGGCTTCGCTTTTCATGGCGCGCCTGCTCAAGGAAGCCGGCCTGCCCGACGGCGTGTTCAACGTCGTGCAAGGCGACAAGATCGTGGTCGACGCACTCCTCGCCCATCGCGACGTAAAGGCCGTGAGCTTCGTGGGCTCCACGCCGATCGCGAACTATATCTACGAGACCGGTGCGAAGCACGGCAAGCGCGTGCAGGCGCTCGGCGGCGCGAAGAACCACATGGTCGTGATGCCCGACGCGGACCTCGACAAGACCGTGGACGCACTGATCGGCGCGGGCTACGGGTCGGCCGGCGAGCGCTGCATGGCGATCTCGGTGGCCGTGCTGGTGGGCGATGTGGCCGACAAGATCGTGCCGCGCCTCGCCGAGCGCGCGCGTAATCTCATCGTGAAGAATGGCATGGAAGCCGATGCCGAAATGGGCCCGATCGTCACGAAGCAGGCGCTCGAACGTATCGAAGGCTATATCGCGAGCGGTGTCGAAGAAGGCGCGACGCTCGTGGTGGACGGGCGCGGCCTCGAGGTGCCGGGCCACGAAGAAGGCTTCTTCACCGGCGGCACGCTGTTCGACAACGTCACGCCCGAGATGCGCATCTACAAGGAAGAAATCTTCGGACCGGTGCTCGCCTGCGTGCGTGTAAAGGACTTCGCGCAGGCCGTGCAACTGATCAACGATCACGAGTTCGGTAACGGCGTCGCCTGCTTCACGAGCGACGGCAACGTGGCGCGCGAGTTCGGCCGCCAGATCGAAGTGGGCATGGTCGGCATCAACGTGCCGATTCCCGTGCCGATGGCATGGCACGGCTTCGGCGGCTGGAAGCGCAGCCTCTTTGGCGACATGCACGCGTATGGCGAAGAAGGCGTGCGCTTCTATACGAAGCAGAAGTCGATCATGCAGCGCTGGCCGGAAAGCACTGAAAAGGGTGCGGAATTCTCGATGCCGGTGGCAAAGTAACGGAAACCTCGAGGAAATTTCGTCAATTTCCGTTCAGGTCGATGGGGTCTGTCGGCTCCATCGGCTCCATCGGCTCCATCGGGTCCGTGTGGTCCAGTTGCGCGCCGAGCATGCGCGAAATATCGGCGACGAGCGCATCCACCGCCACGCGCACCTTCGACGGCATGTGCCGCGTCTTCTGCCGCACGACGTGGACTTCGTCGCCCATCACGCTCTTGCTGTCCATGACGAGTTCGAGCCGCCCGTCGCTCAAATACGGGCCCATGAGCCAGCACGGCAGCCACGCGAGACCGGCGCCGGCCGCGGCCGCATCGGCGATCGCCAGCAGATCGTCGAAGCACAGCCGCGACGCGAGCCGGCACTCCTCGACTTCGCCGCCGGGGCCGCGCACGCGCCACGCCGGGCTCTGCCCCGCGCGGCCATACGCGATGCCAGTGTGCGTGGCGAGGGCGGCGACGTCCGCGGGCTTGCCGTGCTGCGCGAGATACGCAGGCGACGCGCAAATACCCATGCGCTGCACGCCAAGCCGGCGTGCGACGAGCGTGCCGTGGTCGGGCAGCGTGCCGATGCGCACGGCCAGATCGAAGCCGTCCTCGACGAGATCGGCCACGCGGTCGCTGAACGAGAGTTCGACGTTCAGACGCGGATGCGCCTCCACGAGCCGCCGCACCACCGGCGCCACGCACTGGCGCCCGAACAGCACCGGCGCGCTGATCCGCAAGCGCCCCGAAGGCTCGCGCCGCCCGTGATCGAAGGCGGCTTCCACGGCGCTCAGCTCGCCCAGCACGCGGCGGCACTGCTCGTAGTAGGCATGGCCTTCGTCGGTGAGGCTCAAGCTGCGCGTCGTCCGCTGCAGCAGGCGCACGCCCAGGCGCTGTTCGAGCCGCGCGACGGTCTTCGCGACCGCTGAGCGCGTCACGCCAAGGCGCGCGCCCGCGGCGGAGAAGCTGCCTGCGTCGACCACGTCCACAAATTCGGCCACGCCGCTCAGGCGTTCGTTCATATCACCACCCCTCTTGTATCCTTTACGGCAACAACGAAGCTCCGGAATCTCGCCAATGTCGCCTGTCAAGCAACACTATCATAGGTACTCCCACTCGTACTGGAGCAGCCATGAACGCATGGAAACTGAAGGCCGGCAGCGGCTATGGCGCACTCGCGCGCACCGATTTCACGCCGCGCGCGCCCGGCCCGCATGACGTAGTCGTGAAGGTTCACGCGGCCTCGCTCAACTATCGCGACCTGATGTTCGCGCGCGGCGATTACCTCGGTCTTGGCGACGCTGCGCTCGTGCCGGTCGCCGACGGCGCGGGCGAGGTTGTCGAAGTCGGCGCAGCCGTCACGCGCTTCAAGCCCGGCGACCGCGTGATCAACACCTACTTCCCGCATTGGGTGGACGGTCCTCCCGCGCCGTGGAAAGTGCGCGAGTCGCCCGGTGCGCAATTCGACGGGGTGCTCGCGGAACGCTTCGTCGCTGCGGAAACCTCGCTCGTTTCGATTCCCGCACGCCTGAGCTACGAGGAAGCCGCGACGATCTCGTGCGCCGGCATCACCGCCTGGAATGCGATCTTCGCCGATGGCGGCGCACAGCCCGGCGCTACCGTGGTGCTGCTCGGCACTGGCGGCGTGTCGATCTGGGCACTGCAGCTCGCCCGCGCGGCGGGCTTGCGGACCATCATCACGTCTTCAAGCGACGAGAAGCTCGAACGCGCGCGCGCGCTCGGCGCGAACGAGACGATCAACTATCGTTCGCATCCCGAATGGCAGGACGAGGTGCTGCGGCTCACGGGCGGCGAAGGCGCGGATATCGTCGTGGAAGTGGGCGGACGCGATACGCTGCCGCGCTCGGTGGCCGCAGCGAAAATGGGCGGGCTCGTTTCGATCATCGGCGGCGTGACGAGTTTCGCAGGCCCCGAACTCGGGCTGCTTCCGGTGATCGGCGGCTTCAAGCGCCTGCATGGCTTCATGGTCGGCAGCCGCACGATGCTCGACGACGTCACGCGCTTCGTCGCCGCGCAGCAGATTCGCCCGGTGGTGGATCGCGTGTTCGCTTTCGAGGAAGCACCGCAAGCCTACGCATGGCTGGAAGCCGGCAAGCATTTCGGCAAGGTGGTGATACGCGTGGCGTGAGAGCACGTGCGCAGAAAAGCGAAGCGGACACGCCAGGTGCCCGCGTCGTTCTACATGTCCCGGTCGCTTCAGAAAATGGGGGGCCCGTTGATCACGCCAGGCAGCCACGTCGGGAAGAATCAGGGCGGACCGTTCGTGCTTGACTAGCCAATACAAGGCTCCGACGTTTGATCGGATTCCTGATAAAAGAGGAAACTGGCTCGGTGATCTGAAGGCAGCGCGCCTTGGCCGCGAAGCGGCTGGGCTGGGTTGCACGGCGATTGACAGTTAGTTGCACATTTGCCGCGCCCACGGCTGCCTTCGCCCAGCAGCGTATACACCCTGCAGGCTGTATTTTCAAATTACAGCCTGCGATTTGGATTTTTACCGGCAACTTGCGGTGCGGCTATCGCGCCGAAGAGATCTATCCGCGGCAATGGATCGCGCAAGGCCAGCGCGTGGGATTCGCCGCGGCAGAGGTCGAAGCGATGCTCGCGCAGGTGGCCGCGCAACCGCCCCGCGCGATCGAAGCCGTCGCGGCGCAGATCCCCGCCGGTTTCCCCGCAGACGTCGCCGACACCGTTTTCGCCGGCATGCGCAGGCTCACCGCGCGGCTCACCGCGTAGGCGAAATCAGCCGCACGCAAGCTCATCGCCGCCGATCGCGCGCGTGAGCAGGTCGAGAAAGGCCTGCATGGTCTGCGGCAGCGTGCGGCCCGCCATCGTCTGGATCTGCAGCGTGCGCTGATGCAGTTCCGGGTTCGTGAGCGGCACGGCGGCCAGTCCCTCCACCTCGAGACGGCCGCGCACGGTCAGAAAGCCGGTGAACGTGACGGCATCGGTCAGGCGTACGAATCGTTGCAACGCCACGTGATAGTTGCTGACGAACACCGGCTCGAAGATCAACCCTTCGAGGCTGCACGCGATGTCGAGCAGCTGGCGGATCGTCACCCCCTGGCTGTTCATCGCGACCGGCCACGGGATCAGATCGCGCAGCGACAGCGACTTGCGCGCCGCCAGCGGATGATCGCGCCGCATCAGCGCGAAGATCGGCGCGCGCTGCGAACAGTGCACGGCAATCTCCTTCTCGGGCGCGACGCTGAAGCACAGCGCGATATCGGCCGTGCCCTCGCGCACGCGCTGCGTTGCAACAGCAGGTGCCGATACGTCCAGCTGAAAATGCGTTTGCGGATAGGTCCGGAGAAAGTGGGCGAACATCTGCGGCAGAAAATCCGGCGCGAGGCCTTCGGAACTCGCAACACGGATGGTCGCGCGCCCGCCCTCGCTGAGCCCGCGAATCTCGCCGACCACGCGCTCCGTTTCGAGCAGGCTGCGCCGCGCGTGCTCGGCCAGCATGCGCCCCGCCTCGCTCAGCACCATGCCGCGCGGGCGCCGTTCGAATAACGGCGTGCCGAGTTCTTCTTCGAGCCGGGCGATCTGGCGGCTGAGCGCGGACACGGCGACGTAGAGCCGCTCGGACGCCTTGCTCAGCGAGCCGCTGCGGGCCACTTCCAGAAAATAGCGCAGTGCGGTGTTGTCCATGTCGATGAGCGCGGTCTCGTCCGCTTTGCCGTTTCGGCAAAGATAGATCACAAATATTGTAATTGTGCAGAAATATCGGCGGCTGCAGGATCGTTCGACGGCTTCAAACGGCTACAGAGGGCTACAGACGGCCTCAAACAGAGGGAGACGCGCGTTGACCCGTGACATCGCCATTCAAACCGCAGCCGCCCAATACGATTCGGGCAGCTTCCTGAACGATTTGCGCCGCCGCGTGGCGTTTCGCACCGAGAGCCAGGAGCCGGAGAGCGGCGGCCGCTTGCGCGGCTATCTGGACGAGGAGCTCACGCCGCTGCTCGCTCAATGGGGTTTCACCTGCCGGGTCGTCGAGAATCCCGTCAACGGCGCCGGCCCGTTCCTGATTGCCCACCGCCACGAAGACGATGCGCTGCCCACCGTGCTCAGCTACGGCCACGGCGACGTGGTGCGCGGCTACGACGCGCAATGGCGCGCGGGCCTCACGCCATGGGACGTGACCATAGAAGGCGAGCGCTGGTACGGCCGCGGCACCGCCGACAACAAAGGCCAGCACAGCATCAACCTCGCGGCACTCAAGGCCGTGCTCGACGCGCGCGGCGGCAGGCTCGGCTTCAACCTCAAGCTGCTGTTCGAAACGGGCGAGGAAGTCGGCTCGCCGGGCCTGCACGAACTGTGCAGCCGGTTGCGCGACGAACTCGCCGCCGACGTGCTGATCGCCTCCGACGGGCCGCGCCTCTGCGCGGACCGCCCGACGATCTTTCTAGGCTCGCGCGGCCTCGTCAATTTCAAGCTCGAACTCACGCTGCGCGAAGGCGGCCATCATTCGGGCAACTGGGGCGGCCTGCTGCGCAACCCGGGCATCGTGCTCGCGAACGCGATCGCCTCGATGGTCGACGCGCACGGCAAGATCCTCGTCGATGGCCTGCGCCCGCCGCCGATTCCGCAATCCGTGCGCCGCGCACTCGCCGATATTCGCGTGGGCGGCAATCCGGGCGAGCCCGAGGTCGATCGCGACTACGGCGAGCCGGGCCTCACGCCGACCGAGCGCGTGTTCGGCTGGAACAACCTGGAGGTGCTCGCGTTCCGTACGGGCAACCCCGAGAAACCGGTGAACGCGATTCCGCCGCACGCTATCGCCTACATGCAGATCCGCTTCGTCGTCGGCACGCACTGGCAGGACCTCGAACGCATCGTGCGCGCGCACCTCGACACGCACGGCTTCGACATGATCGAACTCGAAGTGGAGCGCGGCGCACCGGCCACGCGTGTCAATCCCGACAACGACTGGGTGCAGTGGGCGCTGCGCTCGCTGCGCGAGACCACGGGAGCCGAACCCGTACTGTTGCCGAACCTGGGCGGCACGCTGCCCAACGACGTATTCGCCGAGGTGCTCGGCATGCCCACGCTCTGGGTGCCGCATTCGTATCCAGGCTGCTCGCAGCACGCGCCGAACGAGCACCTGCTCGGCCCGGTCGTGCGCGATGGGCTGCGCATCATGGCTGGCCTCTTCTGGGACCTCGGCGCAAGAGAAGCCGGCGCGTCCAACCCTGCACCGCATCCAGCAACGTTTGCATGAGGACGTCCCAATGAGCATCGAATCCCTACCCGCGCACGGCGGCGAGCACTGGTCAGAGCCCGCTCAAGGCACTTCGGGCAAGAACGTCTCACGGCTCATCGTCGCGACTTCGATCGGTAACGCGCTCGAGTTCTACGACCTGCTGGCGTACGGCTACTTCGCCGCGACGCTCTCCAGGCTCTTCTTCCCCGTTCACAATGCAACGGTGTCGCTGCTGCTCACGCTAGGCACGTTCGCGCTCTCGTACCTCGCGCGGCCCGTCGGCGCGCTCGTGCTCGGCTCCTACAGCGACCGCAAGGGTCGCAAGGCGTCGCTCACGCTCTCCATTGCGATGATGACGATCGGCACCGGCATGGTCGCGCTGATGCCCACCTACGCGACGATCGGCATCCTCGCACCCCTCGGCATTTTTGCCTCGCGTCTTCTGCAGGGTTTTTCGGCGGGCGGCGAGTTCGGCAGCTCCACCGCCTTCCTGATCGAGCATGCGCCGCAGCGCAGCGGTTTCATGTCGAGCTGGCAGTTCTCGAGCCAGGGCGCGAGCACGCTGCTCGTCTCCCTGTTCGGCGCGGTGCTTACGGGCACGCTCACACAGCCGCAGCTCGAAGGCTGGGGCTGGCGCATTCCCTTCCTGTTCGGTGTGCTGATTGGTCCTGTGGGTCTTTATATCCGCCGACGCATCGACGAAACGCCGGAATTCGAGCGCATCGAAAAAGCCGAGTCGCCCGTGCGTGAACTGTTCGCCACGCAGAAGTCGCGCGTCATCGCATCGATCGGCGTGCTGATCCTGACCACCTCGGCCCAATACGTGCTGCTTTACATGCCGACCTATGCCGCGCGGCAGCTCGGCCTCGCGCCTTCGTCGGGCTTTATCGCCACGCTCGTGGCCGGCCTGATCGCCATCGTGCTCACGCCGATCGTGGGCCACTGGTCGGACAAGGTGGGCCGCACGCGTATCATGTTCGTCGCGGGCGTGCTGTTCCTGCTCACCGTCTATCCCGCGTTCATGTTCGTGAACGCCCATCCTTCGCTGCCCTCGCTGCTGGCCGCCGTGGTCTGGATCGCGGTGCTGAAGGTCACCTATTTCGCCTCGATTCCGGCGCTCATGGCCGGCTTCTTCCCCGCGCGCACGCGCACCACCGGCATGGCGCTCGCCTATAACGTCGGCACCACCGCGTTCGGCGGCTTCACGCCGCTCGCCGTGGCCTCGCTCATTGCGGCGACGGGCAACAATCTCGCGCCGGGGCTCTGGCTGATGTTCGCGGCCGTGTTGAGCCTCGCTACGCTGACCTGGGCGCGCCTGCGTCTCGACGCCCGCTGAACCGGCGCCGTACAGGAACACAACAAGGAAACACGCACGTATGCAACACGACTTACCGCAGGAAGTTCAGGACGCCATTCAGTTTTCCGTCGATCACGAATCGGCATGGGACCGTAACGCCGACGGCAACTTCGGCGTGCACGTGAACGACCCGCCGCCGTGGAACCGCTTGCTCGGCCCCATTCACGATCGCGGACCGGTATCCGGCGCCGTCGCCGTGAATGGGCGAGCGCTCGCGCAATGGGGCGCGCCCGATCGGCCCGATCTGACCTTCAGCATCGCGAAGACGTATCTGGCGCTGCTCGCGGGTGTGGCGCACGACCGCGGCCTGCTGCCCGATCCCGACGAGCCCGTCCACGTGCGCGTGCCCGGCATCGGCTTCGACGACGACCACAATGCGCAGGTCACGTGGACGCATCTGCTGCAACAGACGAGCGAATGGCAAGGCACGTGCTTCGGCCTTTCCGATCAGGCCGATCACTATCGCGCCGTCACGTTCGGCGAGCCGCCCGACGGGAAAAAAGGCGACTTGCGCCCGTTGCGCGCGCCCGGTACGTATTGGGAATACAACGACGTGCGCATCAACCAGCTTTCGCTCGCACTCCTGCGTTTGTTCGGTCGTTCGTTGCCCGAAGTATTTCGCGAGACGATCATGAGACCCGTCGGCGCGAGCGAGAACTGGCAATGGGTCGGTTACGACGACGCATGGATCGATCAGGGCGGCAGGCGCGTGCAGTCGGTGCCAGGCGGCTCGCATTGGGGCGGCGGCATGTCGGTGAGCGCAAACGACCAGTTGAAGGTTGCGCAAATGCTGCTCGACGATGGCGTCGTCGCGGGCCGCCGCGTGCTCTCGGGCGAATGGATCGCGCGCATGCGCACGCCCTGCCCGCTCGCGCCGTTCTACGGCTCGCTCGTCTGGCTCAACACGGGGCAGCGGATGTTTCCAGGCGTGCCCGAGTCGAGCTGGTTTGGGGTTGGCGCGGGCAGCTCGTTCATGTGGATCGAGCCCGGACGCAAGATCGCGTTGATCGTGCGCTGGATCGATTCGCAATTCGCCGATGCGTTCTTCGGCAAGATGCTGCATGCCGTGGACGCCTTGCATGCGCGCCAGGGCACGAGCACGCTAGCCTAGCGCATCGCCATTTCCAGCACCCTCGCCACGTGCAGCGCCGTGGCGTTTGCGCCCTCGTGGATCTGGTGGCGGCAGCTCGTGCCATCCGCCACGACGAGATCGGCGCGATCCGCCTTGCGCACGGCGGGCAACAGTGCAAGCTCGGCCATCGCCAGCGATGCTTCGTAGTGCTCCGCTTCGTAGCCGAAGCTGCCCGCCATCCCGCAGCATGACGATTCGATCGGCTTCACCTCCAGGCCCGGAATCCAGCCCAGCACCGTGAGCACGGGCCGGAAGGCGTCGAACGCTTTCTGGTGGCAGTGGCCGTGCACCCACGCGCGCGGCGCGTCGAGCGGGTGCAACTCCAGATCGAACCGTCCCGCGCCTTGCTCGCGCACGAGGAATTCTTCGAACAGGAACGCCGCGGCAGACAGCTTGCGCGCTTCGTCGCCGTAGCCGTATTGCAGGAATTCGTCGCGCATCGAGAGCAGGCACGAAGGTTCGAGCCCGACGATCGACACGCCGCGCGCCACGAACGGCATGAGCGTATCGAGCAGGCGCCGCGCCTCGTGCTTCGCCTCGTCCACCAGTCCCGCGGCGAGGAACGTTCTGCCGCAGCATAGCGGGCGTTCTTCGCCGCGCACGTTGAAGTGCACGCAATAGCCGGCCGCTTCGAGCACCCGTTTCGCGGCGCGGGCGTTTTCGGGCTCGAAGTTGTCGTTGAAGGTGTCGACGAACAGTACCACTTCCTTCGTCGCCGCTGCCGGGTCGGGCTTTGCGGCCGCCACCTGCGCAAGGAACGAAGGCCGGAACTGCGGCAGCGAACGTTGCGGCGCGAAGCCGAGTACGCGCTTCGCCCACCCGGACACCACAGGGATGCGCTCGCCCGCCGCCGCAAGTCCGCCGGCTTGCGCCGCACGACGCGCATAGCGCGGTAAAAACGCAATCATCTTCTCGCGCAGCTTCAGGCCGTGCTTCGTGTTCCACGCCGCGCGCGCCTCGATCTTCAGCTTCGCCATGTCCACGCCGGTCGGACAATCGCGCTTGCAGCCCTTGCACGACACGCACAGGTCGAGCGTGTCCTTGACGTCGTCGCTTGCGAGTCCGTCCTCGCCCAGCTGCCCGGAAATCGCGAGCCGCAGCGTGTTCGCGCGGCCACGCGTCACGTGCTTCTCGTCTTTCGTCACGCGGTAGCTCGGGCACATCGTGCCCGCGTCGAACTTGCGGCAGTGGCCGTTGTTGTTGCACATCTCCACGGCTTTCGCGAGGCCGCCCGTCAGGTCGTCGCCGCTGCCGGGCGGTGTTTGCTCACCCGTGAGCGGATCGCGGCTCACGTCCCACGCCGACCAGTCGAGCGCCGCTCGCATCTGGCGCTCGCGATATCCCGGCGCGAAGCGGAACAGCTTCGCGTCGTCCATCTTCGGCGGGCGCACGATCTTGTCGGGATTGAAGCGGTTCCCGGGATCGAACAGCTGCTTGATTTCCATGAACGCCTGGTTGATCTTCGGTCCGTACTGCCAGGCAATCCATTCGCCGCGGCACAGACCATCGCCATGCTCGCCCGAAAACGCGCCCTTGTACTCGCGCACCAGTTCCGCAGCCGCCTCCCCTATCGCGCGCATTTTCGCCGCGCCATCGCGGCGCATGTCGAGTATCGGCCGCACGTGCAGCGTGCCGACGCTCGCGTGCGCGTACCACGTGCCTTCGGTGCCGTGCCGATGGAAGATTTCGGTCAGGCGGCTCGTGTACTGCGCGAGATGTTCGAGCGGCACGGCGCAGTCCTCGATGAACGAGACGGGCTTGCCGTCGCCCTTCATGCTCATCATGATGTTCAGGCCCGCCTTGCGCACTTCCCAAAGCGCCTTTTGCTCGTTCGCATCGGTCATCTTCACGACCGCATCGGCCAGACCGAGGTCGCCCATCAGTTCGGCCAGCCCATCGAGCCGGCGCACCTGGGCGTCGCGCTCGTCGCCCGCGAACTCGACCAGCAGGATCGCATCGGGCCTGCCCGCCAGCGCCTTTTCGATCACCGGCCTGAAGCCCGGATTGCCGAGCGCAAGCTCGATCATCGTGCGATCGACCAGTTCGACCGCGGTCGGCTTGAGCCTGACGATATGCTGCGCCGAGTTCATCGCCTGCCAGAAGGTGGGAAAGCTCACCACGCCCAGCGTTTTATGCGCGGGCAGCGGCGCGAGTTTCAGCGTGATCTGCCGGCTGAACGCGAGCGTGCCTTCGGAGCCCACGAGCAGATGCGCGAGATTCGCCACGCCGTCGTCGGTATAGGCGAGCGGGTTCTGGCAATCGAACAGGTCGATGTTGTAGCCGGCCACGCGGCGCAGCACCTTCGGCATGCGTTCGGCGATCTCGCCGCGCTCGCGCGCGGCGATGCGCTGCACGCCTTCGAGCAGGGCCGCGAGCCGCGCGCCTTCGTGCGGCATTTTCAACGACTGGAAGCGCGCTTCGCTGCCGTCCGCGAGAATCGCGTCGATGCCGAGCACGTTGTGCACCATGTTGCCGTATTCGATCGAGCGCGAGCCGCACGAGTTGTTGCCCGCCATGCCACCGATCGTGCACTGCGCGCCCGTCGAAACATCCACGGGAAACCACAGCCCGTGCGGCTTGAGCCACGCGTTCAGATGATCGAGCACGACGCCCGGCTCGACCGTCACCGTGCGCGCGGCAGCGTCGAAATCGACGATATTGTTGAGCCACTTCGACGTGTCGATCACGAGCGCTTCGCCCACCGTCTGTCCGCACTGGCTCGTACCCGCGCCGCGCGCCAGCACGGGAGCGTGCTCGATGCGCGCCACTTCCAGCGCGGCGCGCAGGTCGTCCTGATCGCGCGGCACGGCCACGCCAATGGGCATGATCTGATAGATCGAGGCGTCGGTTGCGTAACGGCCGCGGCTCGCAGCGTCGAACAACACGTCGCCGCGCAGGGCTTCACGCAGGCGCCGCGCGAGCGGCGAGCCGTGGCCCGCGCTCGAAGGGACGAGATGAACCGGCTTGACCAGCATGCCCGGGCTGCGTGCGCCTTCCATCGCCGTTCACACGCCTTGATGCGAACCCGCGGGTTCGTCGGCCTTCTTGCCCAGCTCGAAGCGGCTGTCCGGCTGCATGCGGAACGCGAGAATCACGCCGCACCCCATCAGCACCATGCTGCCTACGAACGGCAGGTCCCAGTTGCCGAAGCGGTCGATCAGAAAACCGCCCACCACGGGCGAGATGATCGCGGCCAGCGCCGAGCCCGTGTTCATCATGCCGCTCGCCGTGCCCGAGAACTCCGGTGCGATATCCATGGGAATCGCCCACATCGGCCCGATCGTCATTTCGGCGAAGAAGAAGCCCGCCGCGAGGCACGCCATGGAAATGACGGGATCGTGCACGAACATCAGCGGCACGAGCACGATCAGCGTGACGAGCATGCACACCGAGACCATCCAGCTGCGCGCGCGCTTGAGGTTGCCCGTGCGCTGCAAGAGCCAGTCGGTCACGAGGCCGCCCAGCGTGTCGCCCACCACGCCCGCGAGGAACACCACCGAGGCGAAGATCGCCGACTTGCCCAGCTGCAGGTGATAGTTGTGCAGGAAGTATTGCGGAATCCAGCTAAGGAAAAGCCACAGCGTCCAGCCGTAACAGAAGTAGACGATCGTCACCGGAATCATGCGCTTAAAGAGCGCCATCCACGGCAGGCCCGTCGCGCGCGGCCTGGGTTGCGGCAGGATCGCGAGTTCGGCCTCGGTAATGCGCGGGTGATCCTTCGGGTGTTCGGTGAAGGTGAACGCCCACACCACTACCCACAGCAGGCTGAGCGCGCCGCAAACATAGAACGATTCGCGCCAGCCGTAGCGCGCCATCACCAGCACGACCACCGCGGGCGCCACCGCATTGCCGATGCGCGACGCGGAGTGCGTGATGCCCTGCGCGAAGCCGCGCCGTTCTTTCGCGACCCAGCGCGACATGGCCGAGGTCGAGGCGGGAAACGTCGCGCCCTCACCAAAGCCGAGCAGAAGGCGCGCGGCGAGCAGCGTGGCGAGGCCGCCCGCCATGCCCGTGAGCACGGTGGCCACGCCCCACAGCGCGCCGCAGAACAGCAGCGTGCGGCGCGCGCCGAAGCGGTCGCTCACCCAGCCGCCGATGATCTGAAACAGCAGATACGGATACGCAAACGCCGAGAAGACCAGCCCGACCTCGGTGTGCGAAAGCTGGAACTCCTTGCCGAAGCCTGCCGCCGCCGTGCTCACGTTCACACGATCGAGGTAGGTGATGAAGTACATGATGCAGAGCATGATCAGCACGATGCTGCTCGCGCTCGTCAATCGATACCGTTTCATCGTCTGTCTCCGTTGCTGGTTCTATCGGCCGCATCGCCCTTCTCGAAGTGGCGTCCGGCATGGGAACGACCTCACATCCCCCGGAATCGGCCTGACCTGCCGCGCCCCGTGCGCGGCGTAGGCAAGCGCGCCGCTTCAGGCGGCTTTCAGCGACACCACGTTGGGTTGCGCCGCGAGATATTCCATCGCGGCGGGCAAGCCGCTGTCCTTCAAGGGCACGCCCGCGATACGCAGGCCCATCTCGCAGCCGGCCAATGCCGCCAGCAGCGTGAGGTCGTTGCAGTCGCCCAGATGCCCGATGCGGAACATGCGCCCCTTGACCTTGCCGAGGCCCGTGCCGAGCGAAAGATCGAAGCGCTCGTAAATGATCTTGCGCACCGCATCCGCATCCACGCCTTCGGGCATCATCACGCCCGTGAGCACGGGGCTGTAGACGGCGGGATCGGCGCACTGGATCTCGAGCCCCCACGTGCGCACCGCGCGCCGGCACGCCTCGCCTAGCCGCCGATGCCGCGCGAACACGTTGTCGAGCCCTTCGTCCTGCAGCATGTCGAGCGCTTCGCAAAGGCCGTAGAGCAGGTTCGTATTGGGCGTGTACGGCCAGTACCCGCTCTTGTTCATCTCGATGATCTCAGCCCAGCCCCAGAAGCTGCGCGGCAGCCTTGCGTGCCCGCTCGCGGCCAGCGCCTTCGCCGACACGGCGTTGAAGCTGATGCCCGGCGGCAGCATGAGACCCTTCTGCGAGCCGGAGATGGTCACGTCCACGCCCCATTCGTCGTGGCGATAATCAGCGCTGGCGAGACCGGAAATCGTGTCGACGAGCAGCAGCGCCGGGTGACCCGCGGCGTCGATCGCGCGGCGCACCGCAGCGATGTCCGAGGTCACGCCGGTCGAAGTCTCGTTATGCACCACGCAAACCGCCTTGATGGCGTGCTGCGCGTCTTCGCGCAGACGCTTTTCGATCATGTCGGCCTGCACGCCGCGCCGCCAGCCTTCGATGCCGGGCAGGCCGAGAAACTCCGGCTTCAGGCCAAGACGCTCGGCCATCTGCTTCCACAACGTCGCAAAATGGCCCGTCTCGAACATCAGCACCGTGTCGCCGGGGCTCAGCGTGTTGGTGAGCGCGGCTTCCCACGCGCCCGTGCCGGAGGCCGGGTAGATCACCACCGGCTGCTGCGTCTTGAAGATCTTCTTGATGCCTTCCAGCACCTTGAGTCCGAGTACGGCGAACTCCGGCCCGCGATGGTCGATGGTCGGATAGCTCATCGCGCGCAGGATGCGATCCGGCACCGGGCTCGGGCCGGGAATCTGCAGAAAGTGGCGACCAGCGGGATGGAAATCGAGCTTCAACATGCAATCGCTCCTGTTTTGAATTTTGCATTCAAAAAACTATAATTCAGCCCGCTCATGTGCAGACAGACAATTCCGACGTGGTTTACCCCAATCTCAGCTGGCTTCTTTGGGGTCCTGTCCTTGGGCTAAAATTCGCTGGAAATCGATGGAAATGCCTTTTGCATGCAAAACCCGAACCTGAACCCCTCTGCGATCAGCCCGGAGCTGCCGCCCATTGCCCGCCAGCAACTCCACGACACCGTCGTCGACCATCTGCGACGGTTCATCGTGGAAGGCGTGCTCGAGGCCGGGCGCAAGCTCAACGAACGCGAGCTGTGCGAAACCCTGGGCATTTCGCGCACGCCGCTGCGCGAGGCGCTGAAGGTGCTCGCGTCCGAAGGGCTGATCGAGATTTCGCCGAATCGCGGCGCCTCGGTCTCGAAGATGTCGGAGGCGGAACTGCGCGAGACCTTCGAACTCATGAGCGGGCTCGAAGCGTTTTCAGGCGAACTGGCGTGCGAGCGGATCACCGCGGCCGAAATCGCCGAGATCAAGGCG
Source organism: Paraburkholderia silvatlantica (assembly GCF_003096715.1). Taxonomy (GTDB): domain Bacteria; phylum Pseudomonadota; class Gammaproteobacteria; order Burkholderiales; family Burkholderiaceae; genus Paraburkholderia; species Paraburkholderia silvatlantica. The sequence goes on along the minus strand of NZ_QEOL01000029.1, from coordinate 30,483 downwards.
CTGCACTACGCCATGCTCGCCTGCCGCGCGCAGAACGATCTGGCCGGCTACTACAGCCGCAATCAGGCGATTCACGACAAGATCAACGAAGCAGCGCGCAATTCGGCGCTGCGGCAAACGTATATCGCGGTGAATCGACGTTTGCAGGCGCTGCGGTTTCGCTCGAACTTCGAAACCGCCAAGTGGGACCGTGCGATCCGTGAGCATGGCGAGATGCTGGAGGCGCTCGACGCGCGCGACGGCAAACGGCTCGCGGCCATACTGCGGCAGCATTTGCTCGCCAAACGCGATGCGGTGTTGAGGATCGGGGACACGCCGCCGGCATCGGACACCGGCAACTGATTCGTTGCGCGCGCCACGTCTTCCGACTACTTCGCCGCCGACTCCAGAAAACTCTGCGCAAGCTGCTTCCTCAGGTGATCGGCGGCTGGCGAGAGCCTGCGTCCCACGCGCGTGACCATCTGGCTCGAAAAGCCCGCGGCGATCGGATGATCGATCGGCACGGCCACCAGTTCGCCCAGATCGATGCCGCGGCGCGCCGTAATCGACGACATGAACGCCACGCCAAGACCCGCGGCCGCGAGCGTCTGTGCCGTGTTGAACAGATCCACGCGATAAGCCGGCATCACGTTCAGACGCGCGTCGTCGAACAACGACTGCACGAAATGCTGCACACCGAACGACTCGGTCATGAAGATCAGGCGCTCGCCGGCGAGTTCGGCGGGGGCCACCTTCGGCATCTTCGCAAAGCGGTGCGAGGGCGCGACGAGCGCACAGAGCGGGCGCGACGCGAAGGGATGAATGCGCATGGCAGGGTCGTCGGCGGTGCGTGTGCACAGCCCGATATCGACGACGTCGTCGCGCACGAGCGACAGCACGACCGGCGTCGGCCCTGAGCGGATCTCCACGAGAATGTCCGGGTACGTCATCGAAAAGCGCTGCAGCGCACGCGCGATCAGGTTGCCGATGAAGCCCTCGCCCACGCCGAGCGCCACGCGACCGCGCCTCAGGTGCCGGTACTCCTCCAGACGCGCGGCCAGATCGCGCTGGCGGCGCTGCCCGTCGCGGTAGTGGTCCACGAGCACCTGACCGATCTCCGTCAAAGCCACGTTGCGCCCGCGCCGCTCGATCAGCGGAAAGCGCAGCCGCCGCTCGAGCGCCGCCACCTGCCGGCTGATGACCGAGGCGTTGATGCCCAGCGCCTCGGCGGCCATGCGCACGCCGCCTGCCGCCGCGATTTCGGCCAGATAGCGCAGCGGCCGCTCGCCGATATCCTCGATCGCGCCGCGCGCCGCACCTTCCCGATCTGCCTTTCCCCGCACTGCATGGCTCCTTCCGCGCGCGTTGCCTTGCTGCGCCGCGACAATCGATCGTTGACTTCAAGTCAACATTTTCGATGCTTTTCCGTCATGGGTCGAGTTTTTCGTCGATGCAATACTCGGCCTTTGGCTTGTGCCCAAACCTATTCCAATAAAAGGAGTTCCTCGTGAGCGAGCACCGCTACTGCGAAGTCGCCGATCTGGCCGAAGCCCGATCGGAACTCGACGAAATTCGTCATCACCTCCACAAGCACCCCGAGCTGTCGTACGAGGAAGCCGACACGTCGCGCTTCGTCGCTGGGAAGCTCGAGTCCTGGGGCTACGAAGTCACGCGCCACGTGGGCGGGCACGGCGTCGTGGCGTCGCTCAAGGCGGGCACGAGCACGCGCACCGTAGGCGTGCGCGCCGACATGGACGCCCTGCCGATCCAGGAGCTGACCGGCCTCGACTACGCAAGCGTCCACCAGGGCAAGATGCACGCGTGCGGCCACGACGGCCACACCGCCGTGCTGCTCGGCGCTGCGCGCCAGCTCGCCAGAACGCGCAATTTCGACGGCACCGTCCACCTGATCTTTCAGCCCGCCGAAGAAGCCGGTTCGGACAGCGGCGCCGAGCGCATGATCGCCGACGGCCTGTTCGAGCGTTTCCCCTGCGAAGCCATCTTCGGGCTGCACAACCATCCGGGCATGCCCACCGGCACGTTCGGCTTTCGCGCCGGCCCGCTCATGGCCGCGTGCGACACCGTCAAGCTGCGCGTTCACGGCAAGGGCGGACACGCGGCGCGCCCGCATCTGGCCGTCGACCCGGTGTTCGTGGGCAGCAGCATCGTGATGGCCCTGCAGTCGGTGGTGTCGCGCAACGTCGATCCCAACGAAGCCGCGGTCGTGACCGTCGGCGCGTTCCGTTCAGGCCATGCGCCGAACGTCATTCCCGAAGACGCCGTGCTGGAAATGAGCGTGCGCTCGTTCTCGCCCGAGGTGCGCGCGACGCTCGAGGCGCGCATCCGCGCGCTCGTGCAGGCGCAAGCGCAGAGCTACGGCGCGACGGTGGACATCGAATTCATCCGCGGCTATCCGGTGCTGATCAACAGCGAAGCCGAAACCGGATTCGCGCGTCAGGTCGCCGAGGAACTGGTCGGGCCGGAACACGTCATCGCGCCATTCCCGCCGATCGCCGGCAGCGAGGACTTCGCGTACTACCTGCAGCAGCGCCCCGGTTGTTTCGTACGCCTTGGCAATGGCGAAGGCCGGCCGATGCTGCACAACGCGCGCTACGACTTCAACGACGAGAACCTGACCATCGGCGCCGCGTTCTGGACGCGCCTCGTCGAACGCTTCCTCAGCAAGGACCGCGCATGAACGCCGCCACCGAACCGCTTGTGAAAGCGGCCGAAGAAGTGCCGGTCTCGCCGGGCTATCAGCGCAAGATCGTGCTCGCGGCGGTGATCGGCAACCTGCTCGAATTCTTCGATTTCACTGTCTATAGCTATTTCGCGCTCACGATCGGCCATCAGTTCTTTCCAGCCGACAGCCAGGTCACGTCGCTGCTGCTCGCGTTCGCGGTGTTCGCCGTGGGCTTCGTGATGCGCCCGCTCGGCGGCATCGTGCTCGGCCGCTATGCGGATCGCGCGGGCCGCAAGCCGGCGCTCACGCTCACCATCCTGCTGATGGCGGCGGGTTCCGCGTCCATCGGTCTTGCGCCCACCTATGCACAGATCGGCTTGGCTGCCCCGCTGCTGATCGTCGTCGCCCGTCTCGTGCAGGGTTTCGCGCAAGGCGGCGAGTTCGGCGCGGCAACTGCCACGCTCCTCGAAATGGGCGGACAGGCGAGCCGCGGCTTTCGCGCGAGCTGGCAGCTCGCGAGCCAAGGCGCGGCGGCGCTGCTCGGCTCGGGCCTCGCGGCGAGCCTTGGCTTCCTGCTCTCCGCAGAAACGATGCATAGCTGGGGTTGGCGCATCCCGTTCCTGCTCGGCACGCTCATCGCGCCAGTCGGCATCTATCTGCGCCGGCACATTCGCGAAGAGCCGCCCGCCCAGCGCGTGGTGGCGGACCGCAGCGACCCGAAGCGCGGCCTGTACGTGCGCAACTGGTTTCTCACGATCTTCGCGGTCATGGGCATGTCGGTTTCGACGTATGTGATGATGTACTACATGCCGACCTACTGCATCCAGTACCTGGGACTGCCACCCAAAATGTCTATCCTCGCCGGCGTGGCATCCAGCACGATCTCGCTCGTGATGTGCCCGATCTACGGCGCGTGGTCGGACCGCATGGGCCGCCGCAAGCCGCTCACGGTGATCGGACGCGTCGCGCTGATCCTGCTGCTCTATCCGGCGTTCTGGCTGATGACGCACTACCCGTCGCTGCCGGTCGTGCTCGCCGCGCTCATCGTGCTCATGCTCTGCTATACGATGGGCTCCGCCCCCGCTTACGCGCTGATGCCGGAAAACTTTCCGAAGCATCTGCGCGCAGGCTATATGTCGAGCGCGTACGCCATCGCGGTTTCCGTGTTCGGCGGTACGGCTCAACTCGTGGCCGGCTGGCTCATCCACGTGACGGGCAACAAGATGGCGCCCGCCTGGTACATGATCGGCTGCGTGCTGATTTCGCTCATCGCCGTTTCGATGTTCGAAGAAACCGGCAACAAGGCGATCGACTGACCAGTCCAATCGACTGACCAGTCGATTGAAAAAATGCGGCCTAAAAAGGGCGGGCGAACGCAGTTTGCGTCGCCCGCCCTTCACGCTGCATCCCCGATTTTTGCTGGATAGTTAGTTTAGCTACGCACCCCGGCCTTACTCGCTCCCCTGCGAGCCGCCAGGCTGCGTGCTCATCCCGCCATTGCCGTAGCCATTGTTGTTATACGGCATGGTCTGGCGGGTTCCCGGTGCCGGCGCAGGCGCCGCGCCAGTTCCCGTTCCCTGGCCGCCACCCGTCGCGGTGGTGCCGGGCGCGCCGTAGCCGCTGTTCTCATAACGGGTACCCGCGGTGCTGCCCGGCGGACGCTCCGTGTTGATGCCCGCCGCGCCCGTCGTGCCGCCGCCTGCACCGACGCCATTGCTGCCGCCGCCGGCGCCACCGGCTCCCCCGCCCGCGCCCTGCGCGAGCGCGGCTGCGGAACACGTTGCGATTACGACCCCAGCCAGCAGTTGCTTGATCGATCCATTCATTTCGCTCTCCTTGAGTGTTGTGGACGGAACTGCTGCGTGGCGAACCGGTGGTGCGCCACGCTCATCCCTTGTTTCGCAAGCGCCATGCCACCGCCGAATCGAACCCGGCTGTGCGCCGATTGCGTCGATTTGCATTGCCCGCGCCGCGCGGCATCCGTCTTGCTGCGGTTGAGAACGGTTTCAATCGATCACAGCCGATCGCAACGAGGAGGAAATCGCAATGGCCAACATGCTCGACAACTGCAAGGTCGCAATCCTTGCCATGGACGGATTCGAGGAAGTCGAACTTACCGGGCCGCGCCGCGCCTTAAAGGAAGCGGGGGCGCAGGTGGACGTGATCTCGCAGAAAAGCGGTCAAATTCAGGGCTTTCGTCACGTCGACAAGGGCAGCAAGATCAAGGTGGACCGCACTTTCGGCAGCGCGAAGGCAGACGACTACGACGCGGTCGTATTGCCCGGCGGCGTGGTGAACTCGGACGCCATTCGCCTGATTCCGGAAGCCCAGGCGTTCGTGCGCGCCGCCAACGACGCGCACAAGACGATTGCCGTGATCTGCCATGGCGGTTGGCTGCCGGTCTCGGCCGGGATCGTCAAGGGGCACACCATGACGAGCTGGCCCACGCTGCAGGACGATATCCGCAATGCGGGCGGCAAGTGGGTGGACGAGACCATGGTCCACGACGGCAACTTCATCACGAGCCGCAAGCCCGACGATCTACCGGCCTTCAACGCGGAGATCATCTCCACGCTTTCGGCGGTGGCGGGCACGGCATGACGGCGCTGGCCGACGTCATGCTCATAGCGCCACCTGCACGCCTGGCTCGACCAGGTGCGCGGGAGCCAGACCGTAGTACTCCGCGCTCGAAGTACAGTGATACGACATGAACGCGAAGAGCCGCGCGCGCCAGCGGCTCACGTCCTGCTGGGCGTGCTCGCGCAGCACCTCGTCGCGCGGCACGTAGAACGTGGTTTGTTGCGGGTCGAAACGCCAGTCGCCCAGCCGGCCCTGCAGCGCGGCCAAAAGATGCGGCAGATTGGGCCGCTCCACAAAGCCGTGATGCGCGACGATCTCCCAGCAGCCCGCACCGAGATCGCGAGCTTCGATGCGCGTTTCATCGTCCGTCTGCGGTGCGGACTCCGAAACGTTGGCGAACACCATCACCGTACGATGCAGGACGTGATTGTGACGCACGTTGCTCACGAGCGCGGCCGGCGTCATGCCGGGTGCGTTGCCCGGATAGAAAGAACAGCACGAGAAATACCACGGCCACCAGCAATCCGGCGTTGACCGTCGGAACATAGATCTGCCCGCGCCGCGTGCTCGAGGTTTCGATCGTGCGCATGCGCGGCAGGAAGCCTGGCTCGATGGCCTGGCTCGTCATCGAAAACGCGCCCGAGATCACCGCCTGTGAGGCAATGATGGTGGCGAGCATGGCGATGCCGATCGCCGGAATGAGCGCCCAATGCGGCACTGAGCGAAAGAACGGCTGGCTGGCGCCGCCCGGCTCGAACAGCACGGTCGCGGCCTGGCCGAAGTAACCCGCGACGATCGCGGGCAGCACGACGCAAAAGAACGCGATGCGAATGGAGCGCGTGCCGAGGTGGCCGATGTCGGCGTAGAGCGCCTCGGCGCCCGTCAACGCAAGGATCACTGCGGCGAGCACGCCAAACGCGAGCGCCGGGTGCGCGAGCGCTGTGAGCGCGACGATGCCGCCCTCGCCTTCGTTGTCTGCGCGCATGACGAAGCAGGCGTACTTGAGCACCACGACGATCAGCACCGCCCACAGGATCATGGAGAGCACGCCCATCACCACGGGCGGCGCCGTGGAATGCGCCGTCTGGACGGCTTCGCGCAGCGCGTAGATCGGGCTCGTGCCGATGTCGCCGAAGACCACGCCGAGCGCGCCGAGCACCAGCGCGCGCTGACCGGGGTCGTCGGCCTGCTTGCGCGGCTTCTTTTTCGGTGCGTTTCTGAACGGATTGAGGCGTTCCTGAAGCATGGCCGCGCGGCGTTCGTGGAGGCTCTGCCTTCTCGCAATTGGCGTTCCTCTCGAACCCGAGCGAGTCGAGGGTCGAACGGCAATTTCCCGACTGCGCTGCGAGCTTGCGTTCCCTGCCGGGCGCGCCTATATTCCCTTCGAATGGTTGCGACCCGCAACCATTCGAAGGGAATACCATAACGGAGACCATCATGGATTTTGTCGACGTGCCCGCACAGCCCCGCGAGACGACCATCCTCGAGCTGCGCGAGTTCTCGCGACGACTCGTGCGCGAGCTGGGCTTCATGCGCGCGACGCTCGCCGACAGCGATCTCGCCCCATCCGCCGTGCACGCCATCATCGAGATCGGCGCGCAGCCGGGCATCAACGCGAGGGCGCTGGGCGACATCCTGCGGCTCGACAAGTCGAACACGAGCCGGCAGGTCGCGCGGCTCGAGGCGGCCGGTCTCGTCAAACGCAAGACCGACGACGACGACGCGCGCTCCGCCGAACTGACCCTGAGCGCGGCCGGCCAGAAGCTGCGCGCGAAGATCGACCGCTTCGCCACGGATCAGGTTTCGAACGCGCTGCGCAGGCTCGTTCCCGCCGACCAGCAGGCGCTCGTGCGCTCGCTCGCGCTCTACGCCGACGCACTCGCGCACGACAACCCCAACGAGACCGGCGCGACCGCGCCGGCGGCGGGGGTGCAGATCGTGGAGGGCTACCGGCCCGGCTGCATTGGCGACATTGCGAGCCTGCACGCCCGGTTCTATGCGGCGAACTGGGGCTTCGGCGCTTACTTCGAGAAGAAGGTGGCGACGGAACTCGCCGAATTCGCCGGTGCCTTGCCGGCCGCTGGCAAGGCGCTCTGGCTCGCGATGGAGCGCGACCGCGTACTGGCTTCGCTTGCCATCGACGGGAACGAGAGCGGCAACGCAGGCGTCGCCCATCTGCGCTGGTTCATCGTGGACGACTCGCTGCGCGGCACCGGCATCGGCAGGCAGTTGATGACGAACGCAATGCAGTTCGTCGATGCGTCCTACGCCGAGACTTACCTGTGGACCTTCAAGGGTCTCGACGCCGCGCGGCATCTGTACGAGTCGTTCGGCTTCCAGCTCGCGCAAGCGTTCGAAGGCGACCAGTGGGGCACGAAAGTCACGGAGCAGCGCTTCGTGAGACGCCGCCCCGATTGACTCGCATCAAACGGAACTTGCCGGGCGCCCGTGGCCGGGGGGGTGTCGTTCAGTCCTTCGGCGCGTACTCGCTATCGAGCCGGTCGAAGAGCGGCTTGTTCACGAGACGCTGGCGCTCGGCGAACGGCGCGACGATCGTCGCGTCTTCGTCCAGGCGGCCGTTTGCGCGCAACTGCCCAAGCGCGCGCTGCATGCCGACCACCGCACCCTGCAGCGCCGCGTTCGCGTACAGCACCAGCGCGTAGCCAAGGCCCGCCAGCGCTTCGCGCGACTGCACCGGCGTCTTGCCGCCAATCACGATGTTGATGAGCTGCGGCGCGTCGATGAGCCTGGGCAGGCGTTCGATGTCTTCGAGCTTTTCCGTGGCTTCGATAAAGAGAATGTCCGCGCCCGCCTCGATGAACGCGTGGCCGCGCGCGATCGCGTCTTCGATGCCGTGCACGGCGGCCGCGTCGGTGCGCGCCATGATGAGCAGGTTGCCGTCTTCGCGCGCGTCCACCGCCGCGCGGATCTTGCCCACCATCTCGCCCGCGCCAATCACTTCCTTGTTGGCGAAGTGGCCGCACTTCTTCGGCATCACCTGGTCTTCGAACTGGATCGCGTCGGCGCCGCTGCGCTCGAGCGTGCGCACGGTCTGGCGCACGTTGAGCGCATTGCCGAAGCCCGTGTCGGCGTCGACGATGAGCGGCAGGTTGACCGCGTCGCGCACGCGCGCCGTGTGCTCGGCAATGTCGCTCAAACCGATGAAACCGAGATCGGGCAGGCCGAAGGACATGTTGGTGACGCCCGCGCCCGTGAGGTAGAGCGCTTCGAAGCCGGCGTCCTCGATCACGCGGGCGCTCATGGCGTTGAAGGCGCCTGGCACGAGCAGGCCGCGGCGTTCGTTGACTTTGGCGCGGAAAGCGGCGCGGCGTGCGGCAGTGGAGGTGGTCATCGCGGTGACTCCGTTCAGTGGGTTTGAGATGGTGCTGACTTTCGCACGTTGTAAGCCAACCTGCGCAAGCCGGCCACAAGCCATATAAGACGATACTTTAAGCGCCCCAGCGTACGACTGGCCGCGGCGCAGGATGCGCTCGTCGCGCATCGCCCGGAGTATCATGCCAGGCATCCACGATGCGTCGATTGAGGGCGCATCGAACCTGCCGCGGAACCTGCCATCGTGAACTATTTCAACGTCCTGCTCGCGCTTTCGGGCGTCCTGCTGCTGAGCGTCGCCAGCCCCGGACCGAACTTCGTCATCGTCACCTCCACGGCCGTCGCCTCGCGGCGCGCGGGCCTGGCGACTGGCCTCGGCCTCGCGGCCGCCTCCGGCACGTGGGCATGGATAGCCATCGCGGGCGTGAGCCTGATCGTCTCCCACGTGGCCTGGATCGGCACTGGGCTGCGAATCGCGGGCGCAGGCTATCTGATCTGGCTCGGCGCGAAGATGCTCCTTGCCGCGCGACAGCCCCTGCAGGTTGCGGCGCAGGCGGGCGCATCGGGCTGGGCCGCCGCGAAAAAGGGCTACGTCGTCAGCATGACGAATCCCAAGGCCATTGCGTTCTACGGCAGCATCTTCGCGTTGATGGTGCCCGCCGCCGCGCCGCGCTGGCTCGAAGTGGCAGTCGTCGTGATTGCGATCCTCATCTCGTGCGTCTGGTATTGCTCGATGGCCCTGCTCGCCTCACATCCCACCGTGCGCCAGTTCCTCGTCCGGCGCAAAGCCGCGCTCGACTCGGTGGTGGGCGTCGTGCTGATCGGGCTCGGCGGGCGCATGCTCGCAGGGCGCTGAGCCTCGTCACGCGGCCATGAGCGCTCGCTTGGCTTCGCACCGGCGGCGCGCCGCGCCGCTGGCGGCGGCATTGACATTGGCGTTCGTGCTCGCAGCGTCGTCCTTGCTGGCCCACGCGCAAAGCGCGCCCAAGGTCGTCGACATTCCTGCCCGTCCCGGCGTCACCCAGCGTTTTCTCTTCATTGCGCCCGCAGCGCCAAAGGCGGCCGCGATTCTTTACGCCGGCGGCCACGGCGGCCTGCAACTGGACCCGCAGGGAAACTTCGGCTGGGGCGCCAATAATTTTCTCGTGCGAAGCCGCATGCTGTTCGTGGACGACGGCGTTGCCGTGGCGGTCGTCGACGCGCCGAGCGACCGGCAATCTCCGCCCTACCTCGACGGCTTTCGCCACACGCCCGAACACGCCGGGGACGCCCGCGCCGTGATCGCATGGTTGCGCGAACAACTACACGTGCCGGTATGGCTCGTGGGCACGAGCCGCGGCACGCAGTCGGTTGCGGCCATTGCCATTGCGCTCGCGAACCCCGGCGCGAACCCCGGCTCGGGCCCGGACGGCATCGTGCTCACCTCGACGATCCTGCGCGAAAACCGCGGCGGCGACCCGGTCACGGGCATGAACCTCTCCGCGCTCAGGATCCCCGTGCTCGTAGTGCACAACAAGGACGACGCCTGCAAGCTGTGTCCGGTATCGGAGACAGACACACTCATGCAAAAGCTCACGCAATCGCCGAGAACGAGGCTGATGCTCGTCTCCGGCGGCACCTCGCGGGGCGACCCGTGCGGGGCGCTCGCCTATCACGGCTTCAACGGCATCGAAAGCGAAGTCGTGCACGGCATCACGGCGTGGATGCTCGCGCCTTAACGGGGTTTTCGCGCCGGACGCCTCCCCTCTTCCCGCACCTCGCTTCTCAGCCAGTCGCGAAACGCCGTCAGGCGCGGCAAACTCGCGCCGCTGCTGGACGACGCCCCGGAAGTGCGCGTCTACGAAGACGCGTAAAGCGCGCGCCGGGGTATTTCGCACGACTAGCCGCCCTTCCTTTTCACGGGCGCACTGTTGTGCCCGAACGACCCCGGCGGCTCCGCCCGGCCGTGATGGCCGAGCGGCACCTCCGCGGTCTGCTCCGGATGCGGGCCGCCCTCGCGCGGCATGACCTCAGGCCGCGACGCCGGCTGATCGAAGCTGCCCGGCGCACCCCGTGCGGGTTTCTCCTGCGCCGGTTGCTTGCCGGAGGCGAGTTCGTGGCCGGTTTCGCCGGACTCGTCCGGCGTGGGGTTTTGTGTCGAAAGACCCATACTCGGCTCCTTGAAAGCACGGATGCCAGGCATCCTGTTCACGGTTTCGGACCACTCGCCGGCGCCATTTGCGCGCCGGCTGGCGCCGACATCTGGCTCGTCGAAGCGTCCGTGGTTTGCGGGCGAGCACCTTCGTCCGCACGCTTGCAGGCCGCACAGCCGAGCGCCAGCGCGGCCACGCCGGGCAGCCACCAACGCAGCCACGAGTGGGCGCGCCGCCTGCCCGGATTGGCAGCCGATTTTCCTGTGCTTTTCATCCGATCCCTCCCTTGTGCGCGGCAATTGCAATTCCGCTCGCCACGCTTGTAATTCTTCTACCCGTTCCCGTCGGTCCGATCTTCACGATTGCGCCAACTCGCTCTTGCGCCAGTTCTGCGCCCGCCATTCATTCCCCCTTCATTCCCGATAGGCCGCCATCACGATCCACATGTCGCGCTCGCCGTTGCTCACTTCAGCAGCCAGCGCATAGCGGTCGTGCGGGCTGCAGGCGTTTTGCAGCGCCTTGCGCGCCTGTTCCGTGTTGTCGTACTCGCGCTTTTCCAGCGGACGCACCTCGTTGCGTCCCTCAAACATCTTCTGGTCCTTGCGATAGATAAGCGTTTCATTCTTCCATTCGCGAAAGCATTCCCGGACATGCTGGAAATTGCCGCCGCAGACATTCACTTCATAGCGTGGCGTTGACTTCATGATCGTCTGCCTCCCTTGCCGGTTCGACGCGCCCTCTCCGCGTGCGTATACACCGCGTGGCCGCATAGGGCGTGCCGGACATCGCCGCATTGCGCAGCCGGTACTGCATTTGCGCAGCGAGTGAATCGTCTGATGGGAGAAGTCATGAACACGAGCCAGCATCCTTCTACGCGACGCAAGGGCGGCCGCCCCGCGCGGCAGCGTCATGCCCATGCGCGCGTCGCCAAAGCTCAAAGGAAAAGCGCGGCGAGCGGCGCCACGAACAAATGGTCGAAACACGTGAACGAAACGAGCGACGCCATGGACATCGAGGCCGGCGTATTCAGGTCCGGCAGCGCCGAAGCAATCGCCCGCGCGCTCAAGGAGTCGTCGCTGCACAGCCGGCGGCGCAAGGGCACGCCATTCCAGTCGGCCATGTCGATGCTGAACTTCTACATCAACCGCGCGGGCAGAAACCTGCCCAAATCGCGGCGCGACACGCTCGCGAAAGCAAAAGGAAAGCTGCGGGAAGCGTTTGGCCGCAAACCCTGAGGGAAAATCGCAGGCTTTTCCACGCCGGCATCGGCGTCGCAGTCAACTCTTATATAAGACATAAGACATTTGACGTTATATCGTATTGCGCTTAAAATCCCGCTCAAAGCAGTATCTGGAAAAGCCTCGGAGTGCCCGAAAAGCCTTCGCCTTCAAACGCAATACCAGTAGGTTCCCCAATGCTTGAAAACTATCGCGCTCACGTAGCCGCACGCGCCGCGCTCGGCATTCCCCCCCTGCCCCTCACGGCTCAGCAGACCGCCGAACTGGTGGAACTGCTGACCAACCCGCCCGCGGGCGTCGAGCAAATGCTGGTCGACCTGATCACGAACCGTGTGCCCGCAGGCGTCGACGAAGCCGCCCGCGTGAAGGCCGGCTTCCTCGCTGCCGTGGCCAAGGGCGAAACCGCCTGCGCGCTGATCTCGCGCGCTCGCGCGACCGAGCTGCTCGGCACGATGCTGGGCGGCTACAACATCGCCCCGCTGATCGAACTGCTGTCCGACGCCGAAGTGGGCACCGTGGCTGCCGACGCGCTGAAGAAAACCCTGCTGATGTTCGACCAGTTCCACGACGTCAAGGAACTGGCCGACAACGGCAACGCCAACGCCCGGGCCGTGCTGCAAAGCTGGGCCGACGCCGAATGGTTCACGAGCCGTCCGGAAGTGCCGCAAAGCCTGACCATCACCGTGTTCAAGGTGACGGGCGAAACCAATACCGACGACCTCTCGCCGGCCCCGGACGCGACCACGCGCCCCGACATCCCGATGCACGCGCTGGCGATGCTGAAGAACGCCCGTCCCGGCATCACGCCGGAAGAAGACGGCAAGCGCGGCCCGGTCAAGTTCATCGAATCGCTGAAGGAAAAGGGCCACCTGGTCGCCTACGTGGGCGACGTGGTCGGCACCGGCTCCTCGCGCAAGTCGGCCACCAACTCGGTGCTGTGGTTCACGGGCGAAGACATCCCCTACATCCCGAACAAGCGCTTCGGCGGCGTGTGCCTGGGCGGCAAGATCGCCCCGATCTTCTACAACACGATGGAAGACGCCGGCGCCCTGCCGATCGAACTCGACGTCTCGAAGATGGAAATGGGCGACGTGGTCGAACTGCGTCCGTACGAAGGCAAGGCGCTCAAGAACGGCGAAGTCATTGCCGAATTCCAGGTCAAGTCCGACGTGCTGTTCGACGAAGTGCGCGCCGGCGGCCGCATTCCGCTGATCATCGGCCGCGGTCTGACCGCCAAGGCGCGTGAAGCGCTGGGCCTCGCGCCGTCGACGCTGTTCCGCCTGCCGCAGCAGCCGGCCGACAGCGGCAAGGGTTTCTCGCTGGCGCAAAAGATGGTCGGCCGCGCTTGCGGTCTGCCGGAAGGCCAGGGCGTGCGCCCGGGCACGTACTGCGAACCGAAGATGACCTCGGTCGGCTCGCAGGACACCACGGGCCCGATGACCCGCGACGAACTGAAGGACCTCGCGTGCCTCGGCTTCTCGGCCGACCTCGTCATGCAGTCGTTCTGCCACACCGCCGCGTATCCGAAGCCGGTGGACGTGAAGACGCACCAGACGCTGCCGAACTTCATCAGCACGCGCGGCGGTATTGCGCTGCGTCCGGGCGACGGCGTGATCCACTCGTGGCTGAACCGCATGCTGCTGCCGGACACCGTCGGCACCGGCGGCGACTCGCACACGCGCTTCCCCGTAGGCATCAGCTTCCCGGCAGGCTCGGGCCTCGTCGCCTTCGCGGCCGCCACCGGCACGATGCCGCTGGACATGCCGGAATCGGTGCTCGTGCGCTTCAAGGGCAAGATGCAGCCGGGCGTCACGCTGCGCGACCTCGTCAACGCCATCCCGCTCTACGCCATCAAGCAAGGCACGCTGACGGTCGCCAAGCAAGGCAAGAAGAACATCTTCTCGGGCCGCATTCTCGAAATCGAAGGCCTGCCCGATCTGAAGGTCGAGCAAGCGTTCGAACTCTCGGATGCATCGGCAGAGCGTTCGGCCGCCGGTTGCACGGTGCATCTGAACAAGGAACCGATCATCGAATACCTCAACAGCAACATCACGCTGCTGAAGTGGATGATCGCCCAGGGCTACCAGGACCCGCGCACCCTGCAGCGCCGCATCAAGGCGATGGAAGCGTGGCTGGCCGACCCGCAACTGCTGCAGCCGGATGCGGATGCCGAGTACGCCGCCGTCATCGAAATCGACCTGGCCGACGTGCATGAGCCGATCGTGGCCTGCCCGAACGATCCGGACGACGTGAAGACGCTGTCGGACGTCGCCGGTGCGAAGATCGACGAAGTGTTCATCGGCTCGTGCATGACCAACATCGGTCACTTCCGTGCCGCGTCGAAGCTGCTCGAAGGCAAGCGCGACATTCCGGTCAAGCTGTGGGTCGCGCCGCCGACCAAAATGGACCAGAAGCAGTTGACCGAAGAAGGCCACTACGGCGTGTTCGGCACGGCTGGCGCGCGCACCGAAATGCCGGGCTGCTCGCTGTGCATGGGTAACCAGGCACAGGTGCGCGAAGGCGCAACGGTCATGTCGACCTCGACGCGCAACTTCCCGAACCGTCTGGGCAAGAACACGAACGTGTACCTCGGCTCGGCGGAACTGGCGGCGATCTGCTCGCGTCTGGGCAGGATCCCGACCAGGGAAGAGTACATGGCCGACATCGGCGTGATCAACGCCAACGGCGACAAGATCTACCAATACATGAACTTCGACCGGATCGCCGACTTCAAGGAAGTGGCCGACACGGTGACGATGTAAGTGTCATGCCGGAGCGTGGCGCGGGATTTGGGTTGTAGATCCGCACCGCAGCACCGGACAGTGGCGCCGCAGGCCGAAGGCCCGCGGCGCCATTTTTTTTGCTCACCGGGTTGCCGCGTGATAAGCCGGGGTCGAGGGAGCCGCTTCGGGAAACGCCGACTGCATCCCGGGCAATCAGCGCGCGAATGCCAACGCGGTGCTTTCAGCCGTTCCCGCCGTGAAAGAGCGTCAGCTTGTTCGTCACCGAAGTCACGCCCTGCACCGAACGCGTCACCTCTTCCGCCTGGCGAATCTGGTCGCCCGTGCGAACCGTACCGCTCAGCACGACGGCGCGCGAATCGCGCCGCCGCACCATGAATCATTTGACCGCCACCGGGTACGCGCTCTAAGCTCGGTGCCGTTGCGGTTCCGGCGACCCGCCCGTTCGACGCCTGGTGAGATTCGTAATGAGCAAAGAGATCGATTACCTCAATCCCGCCCTCCCGCGAAACCTGCGGCGCGTGGCGATGCCCGTGGTCGACGCGACTTCGGCGACGCTGAACGGCTATGGCATGCTGGTGGACGACCCGCACGCATGCCAGGTGGAAATCGTCCAGTGGCCCGCAGCGGGGTCAAGACCGATCGACCCGGGAACCGGCGACGAAGCGGGCACGACCGAAGGCACGTTTGTGAGCGAATGGCGCGGCGACATTCTTTACGGGCGAAACGAAGCGGTAGGCGGCAACTATGTTCTCGCGTACGCAAGGGAGCCGGACGACGCACGCGAAGACAGCGCTACCGTACCGGAACGCATGTTGATATGGCATGCGAACTATCACCCCGACGGCGGGCAGCTGTTCTTTCCGCTCGATCGTCGCCCGTTCCATGTTCCGCTGGCATTGCCGGGGGACGACATTACGCCGGAGAAGTTCGTGTGCTTCCGCTTCGACGGACGGCAGGGTCTCTATATCCACCCCAACATCTGGCATGAAGGCGTGTTCACGCTCGACGGAACCCAGCGATTCTTCGACAAACAAGGCGCCGTGCATGCACGCGTCTCGGTCGAATTCGCGTCGGAATTCGGCTGTCTGCTCGAGGCCGCCATTACGCGTGACTGACGCGTGGGCGAGCGATCCGCTCAATCGCCCGCTGGATGCGGCGATCGGTTCGTCAGCGTGGTTCCTTGTCTGCCGGAGGTTGCCGGGGTTTCGGCGCCGGCTCGTCTGCGGAGCGCACCGGCTCGCGCGTACAGGCGTCCGGAGGCATGACAAAGGGAATGTCGTCGCGGCAACACGCATACACCGGAAACCCGTACGCGTTCGTACCGACGATGGTCGTAGGCCCGTGCAGCGGGCACACCGCCTTCATTGCGCCTCCCGAAACTCATTGCCCGATGGCTTGTAGCATACCCCTCGCGGGGGCATGGCTCAGGCCTTCTTCACGTAGGCATTGCACCAGCCTTTGGCGTCGACGATCTTGCCGCCATAGGTTGCGCACGGGCCGTTCGGCGCGCCCGGCTTGCCCTGAAACAGCTGGCAGTTCGCGCAGGTCTGTCCTGTCTGGAAGCGCGGGAATTTGGTCTTGTCGACTTTGCCCGCGTCGGTTTTATAGCCGAGCGCCATGGCGGTCGGATCGCTCTCGGAGAGCACCGGCGCGTCGGCGCGCGATTCGCTGGAAAGCGCCGCCGTGGAAGCCACGGAGGCGGCAAGGATCATGAAGCGACGACGGGAAAGCGGCATGGTGGGGCTCCTGAGCATGGAACGTACCCGGCTCTCGTTGTTGCTGATCGGCAGGCCGATGCGTTCGCGTTTTTTCCGTGTGCTGTCTATTTATATCACTTCGTGATGCGTTGTAAAGAACGGAAACATTGTGCTTCGCATGGCGCTTTTCATTATTTCGCCATGCAAAGCAATTTTCACGACGACCGCCTACGCGCGCCACATCGGCGCCACATCGGCGCCGCGTTGGCCTCACCAGGCCGCGCAGACCTTGCCGAAATGCGCCCCGGCCTGCTGATGACGAAACGCGTCGGCCAGTTCGTCCAGTCCGAACGTCCGGTCGAGCACGGGACGAATGCCTGCCTGGTCGAGCGCCGCGACGTAGTCTTGCTGCTGGCGCCGACTGCCCACGATCAAGCCCTGCAGGCGCGCCTGCTTCGCCATGAGCGCGGAGGTCGGCACGGTGCCTTCGCGTCCGGTCAACACGCCGATCAGCGCGATGTGGCCGCCCACGCGCACCGCGTCGATCGACTGGGCGAGCGTGCCGGGGCCGCCGACTTCGATCACGTGATCCACGCCCTTACCGCCCGTCATGTCGCGCACGAGCGCACCCCACTTTTCGTGTTGCCGGTAGTTGACCACCTGATCCGCGCCCAGCGCTTTCGCCCGCGCCAGCTTCTCGTCCGACGATGACGTGACGATGACCGAAGCGCCCATCATCCGCGCGATCTGCAGCGCCGCGATCGACACGCCGCCGGTGCCGAGCGTCAGCACGGTGTCGCCGGCCTTGAGGCCGCCGTCGGCCACGAGTGCGCGCCATGCCGTGAGCCCCGCTGTCGTGATCGTGGCCGCCTCGGCGTAGGTCCAGCCGCGCGGCGCGAGCGTGAAGGCGCTCGCGGGCCGCACGGCGTGCAAGGTCGCGAAGCCGTCCACGCCGTCGCCGGGCGTCTGCGCGAAGTTGCCCACGGCCTGCCACGGCAGGCCGTCCGCCCATTGCGGGAAGAAGCACGACACGACGTGGTCGCCGCGCTTGAATTCCGTCACGCCCGTCCCGACCGCCGACACCACGCCCGCCCCATCGGCCATCAGCACGCGCCCATCCGCCGTGGGGATCGCGCCGTTGGCCACCAGCAGGTCGTGAAAATTGAGCGACGTGGCGTGAAGCTCCACGCGGATCTCGCCGACGCCGGGCGCGCCGGGCTCGGCGATATCGCGCAGTTCGATCCGGTCGAGCCCGCCCGGCGCACGCACCACGGCGGCCTTCATTGCCGTGCTCCCCGCGCCTTACGCGCGGAGTCAGCGAGGCCGTCGAGCCAATCCTGGCACCCGTCGATCATCGGATTCGGGCGTGTTTTCGGGCGCGTCACAACCGGTCTGCCCTTCTGCGATTCCTGCGTGAGCGCGCACACGCCAGGCAGCGGCCAGACGTCGGCCGTGGAGAGGCCCGCCACGATCCCTTCGTTGGAGTAAAAGTTAACGGTCGTGCCGGGCAAGTCGTCATCCAGCCAGAAAATCTCGTTCATGTTCGTTACCTTTCGATGCTGTCGGTTTAGGTGCGGTGGACACGAGAAGTCATGCGGACAGTGCCGGAATAAGTCCAATCGCGGAACATATTTCTCATACACCGTATTGATACCAGAATGCCGGATTTGAAGCTCTTGCGGCTGCCCGGCGTCCTGCTCGACGAACGCAACGTTACGCGCGCCGCGATCGCGCCGGCGCAGCACGCGCGCCTGCAGGCACAGTTCGAAAGCGGCAGTATGGATCTGGCCCTGATCGCTGCGCCGCGGCAGCGCGCACGATCTCGCTCGCAGCATGGGTCAACGGCACTTCGCAGTGCACGGCCCCTACCGGTGCCGGCACTGCCCGGCAACGCTTGAAAAGGACGTCAGCAGGACGGGCTGCCGTTGGCCGCGCAGAACGCCGCGGGCGCACCCGCGATGAGAGGAAGCGGCGCGACGGGTCCTGGCGGTGGCGGCACAATCCTCACGGCGCCGCACCACGAAGTATGGCTGTGCCCGGCGCCGGGCACGCAGGGCGCAACGGCCGCGCGCATCTCCTCGGCCGCTTCCTCGTTCAGTTCGTTGCGTTCGCGCGCTTCGAGCGCGGGCCGCAGCTGGTCGTCCAGCCACGACGCGAACGCGACGACACAGCCCGCCGCGACGGCCAGCAGCACGGCCCGCGCCTTGTGCTCGCGCAGCTTGATGAGCAGGCGCACCGCCGCCGGGCGGCCCGTGATGGGCGCCTCGCGCCCGGCGGCGGCCCGCACTGCCGCTCCTTCGATGATTCTCGTTGCCACTGTCTATTCGTTTTGCTCTTGTGATTGCGCCAGGCGCCCGTATCGAGGCATACGGGTTAACGGCAGGCCGGAGCGATCCGCAAGGGGCGCAACGAAAATATTTGAAAGCCTCAGCGGTCCTCGCGCGAACGCTCCACGAACGCGAATACGGTTTCGCGGAACCGGCCTCCTGCGCGACGCCGGCGCCTGCTCGCGCTCGACACTGCATGCCCGCGCCGCGTCCTCCGCGCATGACGACGACACGCTCGTCGTCGTGCCGCCGTTCCCCGCCAGCCTCCTGGGCGCATTTCGATTCGTTGCGTCCGCAACCGGATGGCGGTTTCGCGCCTGCGGATCGCGCCGCATGCCCCGACGTCGATGACTGGACGTACGGCATGCGCGGCAGGCACGGCGCGAAGCGCAGGCCGCGCGAGCGATTGAAGCGGGCGGCCGTCGTATCATAGCGGCTCGATTCCCGCCGGGTGGGCGCACTCGCCCGGCCGCCCAACGACCGCCATGAGACGCCTCCCGCCGCTCAACGCCCTGCAGATTTTCGAAACGGTCGCCCGCTACGCCAGCTTTACGCGGGCGGCCGAGCACCTTTGCCTCACACAAGGCGCGGTCAGCCGGCAAGTCCTCGCCCTCGAGCAGTACTACGGCCTGCCGCTCTTTCGCCGCTCGTCCAAAGGTCTCACGCTCACCGCCGAAGGCGAGCAGCTGCTGCCCGCCGTGCGCGACGGCTTCGGGCGCATCGAGGAAGCCTCGCAGCGCCTCACGCGCCAGCGCACCGAGCTTGCGCTCAAGGTCCCGACCTGCGTAATGCGCTGGATGCTGCCGCGCATCATGCGCTTCCAGAACGAGCACCCCGACCTGCAGATCCAGATCACGACCACGTGGGGACACGAAGTCGACTTCCAGGCGGAGCCTTTCGACGCGGCGATCATCTACGGCTCGTCGCCCGGCGCCGACGTGCATGCGGTACCGCTCTTCGACGAATACCTCACGCCCGCCTGCACGCCCGAGGTGCTCTCGCGCCGCCCGCTCGTCACGCCCGACGACCTCGCCCATCACACCCTGCTGCATCCCACGCGCGACCACGCCGACTGGCGCCTGTGGCTCGCGCGCGCGGGCGCGAAAAAGGTCGATGCCGATCTCGGCCCCACGTTCGAATCGCTCGATCTTGCGGCCACTGCCGCCATGCAGGGTTTCGGCGTGGCCATTACCGACCGTACGCTCGTACGCGAGGATGTCGAGACACGCCGTCTCGTCATGCCCTTCGACCTCGCCGTTCCCACGGGCTCCCGCTACTATTTCGTGTACCCCGAGTGCGTGGCCCAGCAGCAGAAGGTGCAGTTGTTCAGCGAGTGGATGGGCCATGACCGCTCGACGCCGTAGCGCCATGAGGACAGCGCATGGCGGGCATGAGAATTAATCGATTGCATGCGGGCCGCTCTTTCGGCGTAATGGGGCGCTCAGCGCAAGGCCCGATCTTCCGGCAACCTCGCATCTGTCACACCATGCGGCCGCGCGCCGTCCAAAGGGAGACCAACCATGCAGAGCGCCGCGCAGGCCCGCTCCAAGCTGCCCGATGTAGGCACGACGATTTTCACGGTAATCGGCCAGCTTGCCGCCGAACATCAGGCGCTGAATCTCTCGCAGGGCGCACCGAATTTCGACCCGAATGCGAAACTCGTGGATGACGTGGCCGCCGCCATGCGCGCAGGCCACAACCAGTACGCGCCGATGGCGGGTCTCGCCGACCTGCGCGAAGCACTCGCCGCGAAGTTCGAGACGCTTCATGGCGCGCACTACGACCCGTCGAGCGAAGTGACCGTGCTCGCGAGCGCGAGCGAAGGCCTGTACTCGACGATCAGCGCACTCGTGCATCCCGGCGACGAAGTGATCTATTTCGAGCCGTCGTTCGACAGCTATGCGCCCATCGTGCGCCTGCAAGGCGCGAAGCCCGTGGCGGTCAAGCTCGCGCAGCCGCATTTTCGCGTGGACTGGGACGCGGTGAGCGCAGCCGTCACGCCGCGCACACGCATGATCATCGTGAACTCGCCGCACAATCCCACGGCCACGATTTTTGGCGAGGACGACATCGCGCGGCTTGCGGCGCTCACGCGCGGCACCGACATCGTGATTCTCTCCGACGAGGTGTACGAGCACGTGGTGTTCGACGGCGCGCCGCACCGGAGCATGGCGCGCTATCGCGAGCTGGCCGAGCGCAGCGTGATCGTTTCGTCGTTCGGCAAGTCGTATCACGTCACGGGCTGGCGCGTGGGCTATTGCCTCGCCCCCGCCGCGCTGATGGACGAGATCCGCAAGGTCCACCAGTTCATGGTCTTTTCCGCCGATACGCCCATGCAGTATGCGTTCGCACAGGCGCTTGCCGAGCGGCAGAGCTATCTTGGCCTCGCGGCGTTCTACCAGCACAAGCGCGACCTGCTCGCACGCGCGCTGGAAGGCTCGCGATTCGAGCTGCTGCCAAGCGAAGGCAGCTTCTTCATGCTCGCGCGCTTCCGGTCCTTTTCCGACGAGCGCGACAGCGATTTCGTGCTGCGGCTCATTCGCGACGCCCGCGTGGCGACCATTCCGCTCTCGGCGTTCTATACCGACGGCACCGACGAAGGCATCATCCGCCTGAGCTTTGCCAAGGATGACGAAACATTGCTCGAAGGCGCACGCCGCCTTTGCGCGATCTAGCGCACCGCATTCGAAACACAACGAACCTGATAGGCAAGGAGATCACCATGAAGCGACTCAACGCGCTCCTCGCGCTGGCGTGCGTGTACTGCGTACTCGGCCCGGCATCGGCATTCGCCGATGCGAACCTGTTGCGCTTCGGCGTCGAGGCGCAGTATCCGCCGTTCGAAACCAAAGCCGCGGACGGCACGCTGCAAGGCTTCGATATCGACATCGGCAATGCCGTGTGCGCGAAGGCGGGCATGACCTGCAAATGGATCGAAACCTCGTTCGACGGCCTGATTTCCGCGCTCCAGGGCCGCAAGTTCGACGCCATCAACTCGGCCATGAACGCCACCGAAAAGCGCCGCGAGGCCATCGATTTCACCACGGTGATCTATCGCGTGCCGAGCCGGTTGATCGCGCGCAGTGACAGCGGGCTCGTCGCCACCGCTGCGTCGCTCAAGGGCAAACGTGTCGGCGTGCTGCAGTCGTCGATTCAGGAGACCTATGCAAAGGTGCACTGGGAGCCCGCCGGCGTGACCGTGGTGCCCTACCAGGACCAGAACCAGATTTACGCAGACCTCGGCGCGGGCCGTCTGGACGCGACGCTCGTGCTCGCGCCAGCGGGCCAGAAGGGCTTTCTTTCGCAGCCAGAAGGCAAAGGCTTCGCCTTCGTGGGCGAAGCCGTGCGCGACGACAAGATTCTGGGCAGCGGCGTGGCGTTCGGCATCCGCAAGGGCGATACGGCCTTGCGCGAGCGCCTGAACGCGGCCATCGCGAAGATCGAGTCCGACGGCACCGTCACATCGCTCGCGCACAAATACTTCGGCGACATCGACGTTTCGCCCAGGTAATGCCCAGGTAACGCCCAGGTAATACGCGGCGTTCGGCGGCAGCCACCTGGCCTGAGCGAACTCAGCGACGCCCCGCCCGCGAATTGCGGTTCACATGGGCGTCGTTCTTCGTGCGCTCCTGGTACGCGTCGCCGCCCCAGCGGTCCGTGTCCTCCTGCCCGCTTTCCACGTCGCTATGCCCCTGGCGGCCCACCGAGCGCGGCTCGTGCGGGTGACGCCGCGCGAGCGGCTCACTGCTTTCGTGCTGCGGACGCTTGACGTGCGTGCCGTCGTCGTCCGGGCTCTCGTGATGCTTCATGCTGTCCTCCTTGTCGGCGCAACGCGCCGCCCCTCATTCGCGCAGCGGCTCGACGCTGCGGGTCGGGTCGAAGTCGGCCCAATGACCTTGCTGCCAGCGTCCATCCGCGCGCTCGATCTCCATGCCGCCCGCCGCGCCCAGCACCTGTGCCGCCGCGTGCTGGGTGCCTGGGCTCACATGCACGGCCACCAGCACGCCGGACTCGCGGGCCCTTGGCGTGCCGTCGGGCTCGTGGCCGAGGTCGGGCTGGCGCGCCTTGCCGCCGCCCTTCGTCTGCCAGAGCGCGCCCCCGAGCGTGCCCACATAGGCTCCCACGCCGGCGGCCACCGCCAGCACCACCAGCGAGTGGAACACGACGTACGAGATCAGCACGCCGAGCACGAGGCCGATCACCGCGCCCGCCGCCGCGCCCGTGGCCGCGCCGAGCGACGAGCCGCGCGCGCCCGGGTCGACGAACTCGTCGCCGCCCACCGGATACCGCGCGTGCTGGCCGCTCGGGTTCACGAAGAACGAGGCAATATCCTCGCCGACGAAGCCGTTCGAACGCAGCTTGTCGACGGCCACTTCCGCTTCGTGCAGGGTCGTGAAGCGGCTTGCAACGATCATGGACATGGCTCTCTCCTTGCAGGCTTCGATGAATGAACGTGCCGGGGCGAGCGCGCACGCGTCGTGCCAGTTTCTGGCGGTCTGCGCGAGTTGCGCGTTCGCCTGCCGCTTGCCAGCTAGCGCATCGGGCGTGCCCAACCCGGCTGGAACGCCCGATGCGCGCTGCGAAGTCTCCGGGAATCAGCCATCGAGACGGGGGCCCCTATGAACACCTTCGATTTCGACCAGCGTCTGGAGGAAATCCAGATCGCTGTCGCGAATATTTTCGAATCGCCCAAGCGGCCGGCGGTCAGCCTCATCGACGAGGGTGAGACGATCGTCATCCAGCTTTCATGGGTCGTGGACTCGCACCGCGACACCACGCTCGACGCGCGCTGCGCCGCCACGCTGCGCTTCTCGCGCGCACAACTCGATCGCTACGCCGCGCTGGACACGGCGCGCCGGCGCATGATCCAGCAGCGCATTCGCGAGCGCGTGCGCGAGCGCTTCGCGGCGCAACAGACGCCACCCGCCGTCGAGGGCGCCTGCTCGGTCGACATCGAGGTCGACGATTCGGAGTTCGAAACGCCGGAAGGCTTTCTTTGAGCTCCGCGAAAGCCTAACCTGCCGCTGCCGCCGGACGCTCCATCCGCGAGCGCGACGAAGCGTGCAGCCCGAGGTTCGCCACCAGTGCAACCAACGCCGAGCCGATCACGTACCATGCAGGCGCGGCCGGCGACCCGCTCATGCGCACGAAGGCCGCGCAGAGCAACGGCGCAAATCCGCTGAATACGACGACCGAAACGTTGTACGCGAGCGCGATGCCGCTAAAGCGTACCTGCACCGGAAAGAGATCGGCGAGGACCGCGGCCCATGTGCCGCTCGCGAGTGAGAACACCAGCGCGGCGAACACGAACAGCACGACCACGTTCACGCTATGCGCCGCGAGCGCCGTATAGAACGGCCAGGCAAGCGCGGCGAGCAGAACGCACGACAGCCGCAGCAGGTATCGGCGCGGCACGAAGTCGCCAGCCCAGGCCGCCGCGAGCAGCCCCGCCGAACTGACGAGCAGATACGCATTCTGGGCGAGCGCCGCCTCGCGCGGCGCATATCGCAACGTCTCGATCAGATACGCAGGCATGTGGCCGTAGAGCACGCCGTTGAAGCCCGCCATCACCGCAATCGAAAGCGCGCCGCTCACCACCGCGCCGCGATGATGGCGCAGCGTTTCGCGAAACGGCTGCTTCGCCACGGCGCCCTGCATTTGCCGGAACTCAGGCGACTCGTCCAGATTGCGGCGCAGCAGATACGAAACGATCCCGCACAGGCCGCCCACGAAGAATGCGATGCGCCAGCCGTAGCTTGCGGCGTCGGCGGGAGTAAGCGCGGCCTGCACGACGAGATTGACGATCGTCGCGAGCATCACGCCGGTATTGATCGCGCAGACGATCACGCCGGCTGCGAGGCCCGCGCGCCGCGGCGCCGCTTCCACCGCGTAGGTGATCGCGCCTGGCATTTCGCCGCCCACGCAGAAGCCTTGCAGCACGCGCAGACCGATCAGCGCAATGGGCGCGGCAATGCCCCAGCGCGCGTAATTGGGCAACAGGCCGATGCAGATCGTCGCGATCGTCACGACGACGATCGAGCCCACGAACACGGGCCGCCGCCCGATGCGGTCGCCAAGGCTGCTGAGCACGATGCCGCCGAGCGGACGGATGACATAGCCAATGGCGAGCACCGAAAACGTGAGCAGCATGCTCACGAGCGGGTCGCTCGCCGGAAAGAATTGCGCGGCGATCGAATGCGCGAAGAAGCCGTAGATCACGAAGTCATAGAATTCCAGCGAGCCGCCCAGACTCGCAATGAGGATCATCTTCCATTGGGCGCGGGTCAGGCCAGGCGCTGCGGCGTGCGTCGCCGGCAGGGAGGGTGTCGTCTCCATTTGCTCTCCTTGTTGATGGACTTGGGGGCGCTCGAGTTGCTGCTTGCGGATCTATGTCCTGCGCCTCTTTTTCAAAAGCATCGGCCCGGGCAGCCGCGTTTCACTGAGGACCACCCCGGGCGTCGGGTCAAGCGGCTTCGCACCGCTGCGGCGCACACGCAACGCCTGCGCGTGCGAGCAGCGCGGCGAGCTCGCCCATATCGTGCGCGACGCCGCCGATGTAGCGGTCGGGCCGCAGCAGCACGGCCCGCGCACCGGCTTCCTCGAGCCAGGCGCGAAGCTGCTCGCGCGCAGCCGGCACGATCGCCACGCGCTCGCGGTGTGCCGCGTGAGTCAGCGCGTCCTGCGCGCATTGCGCAAGCGCTTCGTCGACGATCAGCGCGAAGCGATAGCCGACGGCGTCATCGAGGCGCGAGCCGTCGTCGAACACGGGTTGCGGCCCGATATCGCCGCCAGCGGCACCTGCGTGCCAGCCCGGGCCGAGACGCGGCTGGGGCGTGCGAAATTCGCGAATCGCCGCCGTCATCTCGCGGTCGCGCGCAGCAACCGCGTCGCTGTCGGTGGCCTGGATCACGCCGCCTAGCTGCACCGCGGTTTCGATGAACGTGCGCACGTGCGGCTCGCGCTCGCTCTCGTAGGTGTCGAGCAGCGTGTCGGGCAGCGCGCCGTCGATCACGTCGGCAAGCTTCCATGCGAGGTTCGAGGCATCGCGTATGCCCGCGGCCATGCCCTGCCCCATGAACGGCGGCGTCTGGTGCGCGGCGTCGCCCGCGATCAGCAGCCTGCCGCGCCGCCAGCCCTGCGCGATCACCGAATGGAACGTGTAGATCGCCGAACGTTCGAGTTGCGCATGCCCGGGCGTGATCCATCGTGCGAGCCGCCCCCAGATCCATTCCGGCGTGCCGATGCGGCGCTCGTCGTCGCCCGGCATCACCATGATTTCCCAGCGGCGGCGGTTGTGCGGCCCGCGCGTGTACGTGATCGGCCGCGCGGGATCGCAGTACTGGATCGAATAGTCGCCGAGATCGGCGCGCTCGCCCTGCAGCAGCGCGTCCACCACGACCCAGCGCTCGTGCGATTTGAGATCGGCCAGTTCGGTGCCGATAAAGCGGCGCACCGTCGAGCGCGCGCCGTCGCAACCCACCACGTAGCGCGCCGTGGTGTGGGCAAGCCGCCCTTGCGCCGTATCCTCGAAGCGGATGCGCACATGGCTGTCGCGTTCGTCGAGCGCGAACACCTCGTGGCGCAGGTGCACGTCGGCGCCACCGCGCTCGGACAGCTGCGCCCGCAACGCCCGTTCGAGATCCGGCTGATGAAACTTGTAGCTTGCGCACCAGCCTTGCGGGCCGATGCCGCCGGGCCGGGTCCAGTCGATCATCAGCTCGCCGCGTGCATTCACGAACTTCATGCCGGGTCCGACGAAGAGATTGGGCAGCAGGGTCTGCGCGATCCCGGCAGCCTGAAACACGCGCATGCATTCGCCGTCGAAGTGCACGGCGCGCGGCAGCTGGAACACGTCCTTGTCGCGCTCGAACACCACGACTTTCTGGCCGCGCAGCGTGAGCAGATTGGCGAGCGTCGCGCCCGTCGGCCCGAAACCGACGATCGCGACGTCATAGTCGGGCGTCTGAGTTGATCTGCATTCCGAATTATTTATAGCATCCTTCATCTTGTTCACCTGATACATCGCCAACGGCGTGGATGACTGCGCCGCGCGCAGCGCGGGCGGCGTCCTGCGGCTTACGCTTCGTCCGCGACGGGATTCCTGAGCGTGCCGATGCGATCCACCTCGACTTCCACCACGTCGCCGTGCTTCATGAAAAGCGGCGGATTGCGCTTCGCGCCCACGCCGCCGGGCGTGCCGGTCACGATCACGTCGCCGGGGAACAGCGGCGTGAAGGTGGAGAGATACGCGATCTGCTTCGCAATGCCGTGAATCAGCATCTGCGTGGTCGCGCGCTGTACTTCCTGCCCGTTCAGACGCGTGACGAGCGTCATCAGCGCGTTCGGCTCGATCTCGTCGCTCGTGACCATCCACGGGCCGAACGCGCCCGTATGGTAGAAGTTCTTGCCCGGTCCCCATTGGCCCGTGTGACGCTGCCAGTCGCGCACCGAGCCGTCGTTATAGCAGCTATAGCCCGCGATATGACGCCATGCGTCGGCCTCGGCGATACGCCGCCCGCCCTCGCCAACGATCACGGCAATCTCGCCTTCATAATCGAACTGCGTAGACTCTCGCGGACGCAGCATCGGCTCGCCCGCGCCCACCTGCGAAGCCGGCAGGCGCATGAAGATCACGGGCTGCCCGGTGATCTCGCGATTGGTTTCCTTCACGTGCTCGGCATAGTTCAGGCCCACGCAGAAGATCTGCTGCGGATTCGCAATGACGGGCTCGAGCGCGACTTCGGCGAGCGGATAGTCGCCCTTGCCTTCGCTCGCGGCGCGTTGCGCTTCGGCGAATGCGCCGGCCGCGATCAACGACTTGAGGTCGGCATGGCGGCCGCCCAGGCGCTTCTTGAGGTCGAACACCGCGCCGTCGCGCACGACGCCGAACGACGAACCTTCATGGGTGGAAAAGCTGGCGAGTTTCATGATGCTCCAGTGATGATAAAGAGTTTAGTTTCCCCGATACCTTTCCGGGTATTTATTTGTGCATTTATCGTATTTTGAGAATACACTACGAAAAACGTGTCGCACAACTTTATTCTCATCAGGGTTTATCACTACCACCGGAGACAACATGACTCTGCCGAATACCGAACCGGCCACGAAGCGAACCGGCCTCACGCTCAGCCACATGGGCTTTTTCGTGAGCGACATGGCGAAGCTCGAAGACTTCTACACGCGGGTGCTCGAATTCACGGTGACGGACCGCGGCACGTTGCCTTCGCAGCAGGGCACGGTCAGCCTTGTTTTTCTCAGCCGCGATCCTCGTGTGCATCACCAGATCGTGCTGGCGAGCGGCCGGCCCGAGCAGTTGCCATTCAATCCGATCAACCAGATTTCATTGGAGGCGGACAGCCTCGCCACGCTCAAGCACTTTCACCGGCGCTTCGTGGAGGAAGGGGTGGAGGAGATCGTTCCGGTCACGCACGGCAATGCGATCTCGTTCTACGCGCGCGATCCGGAGGGCAACCGGCTGGAGATATTCATCGACACGCCGTGGTACGTGGATCAGCCCATGCGCGTCGCCGTGGACTTCACGCTGCCCGACGACGCGTTGCTGGCCGAGGTCGAGCGCCATGCGAGCACGTTGCCGGGCTTCCGGCCACGCGCGGTGTGGGAGAGGGAGATGGCAGCGCGCATGGGCGTAGCGTGACGCGGCCCCGCCGTTTTATGACTCGATCAATGCACGCACACGCGTGGAAATGCGCGCAGCGGCTTCCTTCACGGCCTCGACCACGCGATCGAGGTTGAAGAATGCGAGGCGCTGCTCGGGCACGACGAGCGCGAGCGCGGCCACGGCTTCACCCGACGCGTCGGTGAAGAGCGGCGAGGCGACGGCGGACATGCCCGCTTCGAGTTCGCCCTTCGAGAAATAGAAGCCGGCGCGGCGGATCTTGAGCAGGCTCGCGCGAAATTCTTCGAGCGTGGTGCCGAGTCCGCTGGCCGCGATGTCCTCGGGGTACTGCTCGAACAGCGCGGCGAGCTTCGCCTTGGGAAACGTCGAGAGGATCGCCTTGGGCGCGGCGCCAAGAAAGAGCGGCCGCGGACGGCCGCGTCCATAGCGCAGGTCGAATGCGGCGTCGTGCGATTCACGATGCGTATCGACGAGTTCATTGCCGTACCAGCGCGACATGACGGCATCGAAGCCCGATTGTTCCGCGAGTTCGCGCATGACCGGCTGCCCCGCTTTCAACAGAGGATCGGAAATGCGCAGATGGTAGTCGAGCGTGATGATGCGCGGGCCGAGGCCGTATTCGCCGCCTGCGAAGCGCAGCAGCATGCCCGTATCGACGAGTTCGCGCAGATAGCGGTAGGCGGTCGGCACCGAGCACTGCAGTTCGGCCGCCACCTGTTCGGCGGAAAGAAAAGGCCGCGCCTCGGAAAAGAGTTCGAGGATGGACAGCAGTTTCGCAATGCTCGACAAAGGCCAGTCTCCGGTCACGCGTTGGGTGGCCAATTATAGCGGCACGCTTCACCGCGTTCGTGCCCCGCAAACCGGCGGCACCATGCAAAACCGCCGCATTGCAGGGCGCGCTTTACACGTCCCCCGCAATGCGGCGGTCGGTATGGATTACCGCTGCCACATGCGCCGCGCATCGCCCAGGCGAAAGTCGCCTGACATCATTCATGCGCGATACCTGTTTAGCATAGCCTTATTGCATATGCTGGCCGCCGTTGATAGGAATATTTGCGCCCGTCACGAAGCCCGCTTCATCCGAGCACAGGAACAGCACGAGTGCCGCGACCTCACCGGGGTTGCCGAGGCGGCCCATCGGAATCTGCGGGAGGATCTTCGTGTCGAGAATGTCCTGAGGAATGGCGGTCACCATTTTCGTGGCGAGGTAGCCCGGCGAAATGGTGTTCACGGTCACACCCTTGCGCGCCACTTCCAGCGCGAGCGACTTCGTGAAGCCGTGCATGCCGGCTTTTGCCGCGGCGTAGTTGGTCTGGCCGACCGAACCCTTCGAACCGTTCACCGACGAAATGTTGATAATGCGGCCCCACGCGCGCTCGACCATGCTGTCGCACAGCGGCTTCGAAATGTTGAAGATCGAGTCGAGATTCGTGCGCAGCACGGCGTCCCAATTGACCTTGTCGAGCTTGCGGAACGTCATGTCGCGCGTGATGCCCGCATTGTTCACGAGAATATCGACGGGCCCGATCTCGCTCTGGATCTTCTTCGCGCCGCGCTGGCACGAATCATAGTCGGCCACGTCCATGCCGTAGGCGTGGAATTCGCGGTCGGTCTCCTTCATGCGCGCCAGCCAGTCCCTGGCGCCCGCGTTATCCGGCGAGTGCGTCACGACAACGCGATAACCCGCGTCATGCAGTTTCACGCTGATGGCCTCGCCGAGGCCGCCCATACCACCTGTCACCAATGCAATACGATTAGTCATCCTATATATCCGCGAGAGTTGAGCGTCATTCAATCCGTGGCGTTGCGCGCTACGCGTGCCGGCGCCACATGCACTGTTGCCCGGCTTCATCCTTCCACCCAGGACGAAGACAAGGCGAATACCGCGCGGCTTCTGGTCAATTTCTAGTATTGCGCGTGGTTGCTGCTGCAGGCGGATCGCCGCTGCTTACGCGCGGCGATCCGCCTGATACCTCCTTGCTGCTCTGCTTGCTGCCTTGAAAGCGGGATCAAGCGGGATCAAGCGGGATCAAGCGGGATCAAGCGCGCTCGAGCGCGAGCGCCACGCCCATGCCGCCGCCGATGCACAGCGAGGCGAGACCCCGCTTCGCGTCGCGGCGCTGCATCTCGTGC
>NZ_QEOL01000028.1 GCF_003096715.1 Paraburkholderia silvatlantica | reverse complement strand
GCACGAGATGCAGCGCCGCGACGCGAAGCGGGGTCTCGCCTCGCTGTGCATCGGCGGCGGCATGGGCGTGGCGCTCGCGCTCGAGCGCGCTTGATGTGATTGACGTATGCCGCTTGCGGTCCGTCCCGGTGCCTGGCTTGTGACCAGCGGGGCGGCCAGTCACCGCGAGCGGCGCAGGCGGAGGCAGCGGGAAGGAGCGAGGCCGGTGCCGTCGAACGGCGCAGCCAGAAAACGATAATGGAGTGTGGTTTATGTCAGAGCGTATTGCATATGTAACGGGCGGGATGGGCGGCATCGGCACGGGCATTTGCCAGCGCCTCGCCAAGCAGGGTTTCAAGGTGGTCGCCGGCTGCGGCCCGCATTCGCCGCGCCGCGTGAAGTGGCTGGAAGATCAGAAGGCGCTCGGTTTCGACTTCGTGGCCTCGGAAGGCAACGTGGGCGATTGGGACTCGACGCGCCAGGCGTTCGACAAGATCAAGGCCGAGGTCGGTGAAATCGACGTGCTCGTGAACAACGCCGGCATTACGCGCGACGTCGTCTTCCGCAAGATGACGCGCGAAGACTGGACGGCGGTGATCGACACCAATCTCACGAGCCTCTTCAACGTCACGAAGCAGGTGATCGACGGCATGGTCGAGCGCGGCTGGGGCCGCATCATCAATATCTCGTCGGTGAACGGCCAGAAGGGCCAGTTCGGGCAGACCAACTATTCCACGGCCAAGGCCGGCATTCACGGCTTCACGATGGCGCTGGCCCAGGAGGTGGCGACCAAGGGCGTGACGGTCAACACCGTTTCGCCGGGCTATATCGGCACGGACATGGTGAAGTCCATCCGACCCGACGTGCTGGAAAAGATCGTCGCAACGATTCCCGTGCGCCGTCTCGGCGCGCCAGAGGAAATCGCGTCGATCGTGGCGTGGCTCGCGTCCGACGAGTCAGGCTTTGCAACCGGTGCTGACTTCTCGCTGAATGGCGGGTTGCACATGGGCTGATCCCAGGCGCAGCGCGCCTGCAGGGGCGCGCGAAGCCGGGATCGAGGACGGCAGCGGGCCTGTTTGCTCACCGGGGCAGGCACGTTTGACGGGCTAGACCAACGCGCGACGGCAGTGGCCGCCGCGCGTTGGCGCTAACAAGGGCGACACATGACGACTACAAAGAAAACCGCCGAACGTCTCATCAAGAAATATCCGAATCGTCGGCTGTACGACACGGAGACGAGCACGTACATCACGTTGACTGATGTGAAGCAACTCGTGCTGGAGCAGGAGGAGTTCAAGGTCATCGACGCGAAAACCAACGAGGATCTGACGCGCAGCATCCTGCTGCAGATCATTCTCGAAGAGGAAAGCGGCGGTCTGCCGATGTTCTCGTCGTCGATGCTGTCGCAGATCATCCGTTTCTATGGTCATGCGATGCAGGGCATGATGGGCACCTACCTGGAAAAGAACATCCAGGCGTTCATCGACATCCAGAACAAACTCGCCGATCAGTCGAAGAGCCTCTACGAGGGCAATGCGATGAATCCCGAGGTCTGGTCGCAGTTCATGAACATGCAGGCGCCGATGATGCAGGGCATGATGACGAGCTACATCGAGCAGTCGAAGAACATGTTCGTGCAGATGCAGGAGCAGATGCAAAACCAGGCGAAGAACATGTTCAGCAGCTTCCCGTTCAAGCCGGTGGCGCCGGGCGGCGCGGCGGCGCCGGCGCAGGGCGCACCCGAGGGCGGCGAGGAAGAGAAGAAGTAAGCGGCGCGGCGCACACAGCGGGTGGCGCGCGCCGGCAAGTCGCGGCGCGCTCTCGCTTACCGGGTGTGCCGTGGCGGCGCATTGCCGCGCGAGCGGCACGCTTTGCGAGGCAGCGGGCGCGATGCCTCCGTCCTCATTTGCCCTCAGGCGCTTTGCAGGTCGCGCAAGGCTTCAGGGTGCGCCACGGCCACCCGCAACAGGGTTTGCGCAGCGCCGGTCGGCTGGCGCCGGCCTTGTTCCCAGTCCTGCAGCGTGCGGGCGGAAATACCAAGCAGTGCCGCAAACGCGCTTTGTGACAGGCCGGCCCTCGCGCGTGCGAGCGCGGCGGCGGTGGGTTTGCGGCCGGTAGCGCGCAACGCGCCACGCGAGGCACCCCGGCGCGCTTTCAACTCGCGCACCGTCTCCAGCGGCTCAGCCTGACACGGGTCCATTTTCTCGTCCATGTTTTCGCTTTCTCCACACAACCGGTTCAGATTGCGCTTGAGCGCACGCCGTGCGCACGCGGCGAAAATTATCCGGATGCGCGGTTCGCAGGCGAGCGATAGCTGAACAAAGTTTGATTCTGTCCATATTCCATCCGACCCCGACGCCACGAGGCGCGCACTCACCCTGCTGCGCCGCACGATACGCCAAACGGGTAAAATGGCCGATTGGCTTGATCCCCGCGCGGCGCTACCTTCGCCCTGCGCCCCATATCCGGACGTACACGTGAAAAACCCTGTTGAATCAACGGCCTCCCGCAATCCTGCTCCGCGCGTCGGGATGGTTTCCCTCGGCTGCCCGAAGGCGCTCGTCGACTCCGAGCAGATCATTACCCAACTGCGTGCCGAGGGCTACGAAATCTCGGGGTCTTACGACGGTGCGGACCTCGTCGTCGTCAACACGTGCGGCTTCATCGACGAAGCGGTGCAGGAGAGTCTCGATGCCATCGGCGAAGCGCTTTCCGAGAACGGCAAGGTGATCGTCACCGGCTGTCTCGGCAAGAAGGCGAGCGCGAGCGGCTCGAACCTGATCGAGGAAGTGCATCCGAAGGTGCTCGCCGTGACGGGCCCGCACGCCGTGGGCGAGGTCATGCAGGCCGTGCACAGCCATCTGCCCAAGCCGCACGATCCGTTCGTCGACCTCGTGCCGGCTGCGGGCATCAAGCTCACGCCGCGCCATTACGCGTACCTGAAGATCTCCGAAGGCTGCAATCACCGCTGCACGTTCTGCATCATTCCGTCGATGCGCGGCGATCTGGTGTCGCGCCCGGTCGCCGAGGTCATGCTCGAAGCGGAAAACCTCTTCAAGTCCGGCGTGAAGGAGCTGCTCGTCATTTCGCAGGACACGAGCGCTTACGGCGTGGACGTGAAGTACCGCACCGGCTTCTGGAACGGCAAGCCGATCAAGACGCGCATGACCGACCTCGTCGCCGCGCTGGGCGAACTGGCCGCACAATATGGCGCCTGGGTGCGCCTGCATTACGTCTACCCGTATCCGAGCGTGGACGAAGTCATTCCGATGATGGCCGAAGGTCCGTTCAAGGGCCACGTGCTGCCGTATCTCGATGTGCCGTTCCAGCACGCGCATCCCGAAGTCCTCAAGCGCATGAAGCGTCCCGCGAACGCGGAGAAGGTCATGGAGCGCGTGAAGGCCTGGCGCGAAATGTGCCCCGATCTCACGATCCGCAGCACGTTCATTGCCGGCTTCCCCGGCGAGACCGAAGCGCAGTTCGAAACGCTGCTTGACTTCATCCGCGAGGCTGAACTCGACCGCGTGGGCTGCTTCGCCTATTCGCCGGTCGAAGGCGCAACGGCGAACGAGCTCGATGGCGCGCTGCCCGACGAAGTGCGCGAAGCGCGCCGCGCGCGCTTCATGGAAGTCGCGGAGCAGGTTTCGGCCAAACGTATCCAGCGCAAGGTGGGCAAGACCCTGAAGGTGCTGATCGACGAGATCAACGCCGACGGCGGCATCGGCCGCACCGCGGCGGATGCGCCCGAAATCGACGGCGTGGTGTATGTCGCGCCGGCGGCCAGGGCGTCGAAGCGCTACAAGGTCGGAGACTTCGTGTCGGTGAAGATCACCGGCGCGGATGGCCACGATCTCTGGGGCGAGGTCTGACCGGCATGACGAGCGTCGCCCCGCAAGTCCTCGCTTATGGCGAGGCCATGGTCGAGTTCAACCAGGCGTCGAAAGACCGTCCCGAGTACTTGCAAGGCTTTGGCGGCGACACGTCGAACTTCGCCATCGCGGCGGCTCGCCAGGGCGCGCGCACGGGCTTCGTCTCGGCCGTCGGCGACGATCATTTCGGACGCCTGCTGATCGATCTGTGGACGCGCGAAAGCGTCGACACCTCGACGGTGCGTGTGGACCCTGCGGCGCCCACGGGCGTCTACTTCGTCTCGCATGGCCCGGGCGGCCATGCCTTCGACTATCTGCGCAAGGGCTCGGCCGCGAGCCGTTACACGCCGCGCGATCTGCCGCTCGACATCATTGCGGCGGCGCGCGTGCTGCATCTTTCCGGCATCAGCGTGGCGATCAGCGACAGCGCCTGCGACGCCGCGCTCGCCGCCGTCGAGCATGCGCGCGAAAGCGGCGTGCGCGTGAGCTTCGACACCAACCTGCGCCTGAAGCTGTGGCCGCTCGCGCGGGCACGCGCCGTAATGAACGAGGTGCTGCGCCTCACCGATATCTGCCTGCCGAGCTGGGACGACGTGGCGGTGCTCACGGGCCTCGACGACCGCGACGCGATCCTCGATTACCTGCTCGCGCGCGGCGCCCGCATGGTCGCGTTGAAGCTGGGCAAGGAAGGCGCCTATGTTGCGACGCCCGACGAGCGGCGCATCGTGCCGGGCCACGTGGTCGCGGCCGTGGACGCCACGGGCGCTGGCGACTGCTTCGGTGGCGCGTTCGTCGCGCGGCTCGCAGCCGGCGACGATCCGTTCACGGCCGCGCGCTATGCGAACGCGGCCGCCGCGCTGTCGACGCTGGGTTTCGGCGCGGTTGCGCCCATCCCGCATCGCAAGGACGTCGAGCGCTTGCTTGCCGGTCAGCCCGCGAGCGAAGCGCATTGATAACAAGATTCATCCATTCAGGAAGACGAGGGGCAAGACCATGGAACGCGAAGTAGTGGTGGCGAGCGGTGTGCGTACGGCGATCGGCGACTTCGGCGGCAGCCTGAAGGACTTCTCGCCGACGGATCTCGGCGCACGCGTGGTGCGCGAAGTGCTCTTGCGCGCGAACGCGGAAGGCGACGCAGTGGGTCACGTGGTGTTCGGCAACGTGGTGCACACCGAGCCGAAGGACATGTATCTTGCGCGCGTGGCCGCCATCAACGGCGGCGTTGCCCAGCACGCGCCGGCCTTGACCGTCAACCGCCTGTGCGGCTCGGGCCTGCAGGCGATCGTGACGGCTGCGCAAACCATTCTGCTCGGCGACGCCGACATCGCGATCGGCGGCGGCGCGGAAAACATGAGCCGCGCGCCGTACTCGATGCCGGCCGCGCGTTTTGGCCAGCGCATGGGCGACACGCAGCTCGTCGACATGATGACCGGCGCGCTGCACGACCCGTTCCAGTCGATCCACATGGGCGTGACGGCGGAAAACGTCGCGAAGAAGTTCGGCATCACGCGCGAGGCGCAAGACGCGCTCGCGCTCGAATCCCATCGCCGCGCCGCGCGTGCGATCGCCGAAGGCCGCTTCAAGGATCAGATCCTGCCCATCTCGATCAAGTCGAGGAAGGGTGAAGTGCTGTTCGACGCCGACGAGCACGTGCGCCACGGCGCGACGCTCGAGGACTTCTCGAAGCTCAAGCCGGTGTTCGCGAAGGAGAACGGCACGGTCACAGCGGGCAACGCGTCGGGCATCAACGACGCGGCCGCGGCGGTACTGCTGATGAGCGCGGACGCTGCCCGCGCGCGCGGCGTAACGCCGCTCGCCCGCCTCGTTTCGTACGCGCATGCGGGCGTCGACCCGGCGTACATGGGCATCGGCCCCGTGCCGGCCACGAAGAAGGCGCTCGAGCGCGCGGGTCTCAAGGTCGGCGATCTCGACGTGATCGAGGCCAACGAAGCCTTCGCGGCGCAGGCCTGCGCGGTCTCGCAGGAACTCGGGTTCGACCCGGCCAAGGTCAATCCGAACGGCTCGGGCATCTCGCTCGGCCACCCGATCGGCGCGACCGGCGCGCTCATCACCGTGAAGGCGCTTTATGAACTGCAGCGTATCGGCGGCCGCTACGCGCTCGTGACGATGTGCATCGGCGGCGGCCAGGGCATTGCGGCCGTCTTCGAACGGCTTTGATGCCGGCTCGTGGCTCGCGCAGGGCCGCTGTGCAAGTGAAGGAAGGATTCAGATGGAAGTATTGACGCAGGCACAGCGGCCGCCGCGCGCGGCCGTCAAACGGGGCAGCGCCACCAGGACGCCCGGCTGGATCGTGGCCGCAGTTGCCGCGGCCGTGGTCCTCACGCTGCCGTTCGCGGCGCGCGCGCAGGACGCAGGCGCACAGCCGCCGGTCAAATCGACGCTCAAGCCGAACCCCGGGTTCGCGACGCTGCCGCAATACGTCGGCACGCTCGGCAAGCGCCAGATCGTCATGCGCCTTGGCGCCAAGGCTGGCGACGACGACCCGACCGGCGTGCATGGCGAATATCAGTTCACGGACACGGGCGAAGTGATCCTGATCGCCGGCGACCGCGCGGACGCCACGCTCGAAGCCGAGGACTCGAACGACGGCACGCACATCACCGGCAACTGGGTGGGCACGTTCGCCGAGGACGGCTCGCTTTCCGGCGACCGCATGGACCCGGACGACTCCCACCCGGTGCCGTTCGATCTGAAGCCGCTCGCCGCGGGGGCCGCGGCGCCCGCCGTCCCGACCGGCGCAGCGGGCGCGAGCGCTTCGACGCCGAACGGCGCGCGTGCCGTGAACGGCGTGAGCAATCTCGTCATCGGGCAATAAGCGCCGCTGCAGGTGTTACCCTTCGGCATGCGGCGTCGCGCGTGCCATGGCGCAAGCCGCGCGCCGCAACGTCATTGCGCCTTAATCCGAATACGCTCCGACATGACCCAATCCGACTCCAACCGCGCATTGCAAACGCGCATCGTTCACCCGCAAGACGACTTGACGCCCGGCTTCGAATCGTTTGCCGCTCCTGTCACGCGGGCGTCGACCGTGGTGTTTCCCGACCTCGCCTCGGTTCGCGCGCTCGACTGGCGCAACGACGCGCAATGGCGCTACGGCCTGCACGCCACGCCCACCTCGGCCATGCTGCAAAAGCGCATCGCGCAAATCGAGGGCGGCGAGCATGCGCTGCTGCAGCCTTCGGGCCTCTCGGCCATCTCGAACGTCTACTTCGGACTGCTGAAGTCGGGCGACGACGTGCTGGTTCCCGATAACGTCTATTCGCCTAACCGCGACCATGGCGACTGGCTCGCGCGAGATTTCGGCCTCACGGTGCGCTATTACGATCCGATGATCGGTGCGGGCATCGCCGGGCTGATCCAGCCGAACACGAAGCTGATCTGGCTGGAAGCACCCGGCTCGGTGACGATGGAAGTGCCCGACGTGCGCGCGATCACGACGGCGGCGCGCGAGCGCAATGTCGTGACGGCCATCGATAATACGTGGTCCGCGGGCCTCGCCTTCAAGCCGTTCGAGCACGGCATCGACATCTCGGTGCAGGCGCTCACCAAGTATCAGTCGGGCGGCAGCGACGTGCTGATGGGCGCGACCATCACGGCCGACCGCGATCTCTATCTGAAGCTCAAGGCCGCGCGCATGCGGCTTGGCATTGGCGTGTCGGTCGACGACTGTTCGCTCGTGCTGCGCGCGCTGCCGAGCATGAAGGCGCGCTTCGAGGCGCACGATCGCACCGCGCTCGCACTCGCGGGCTGGCTCAAGACGCGCCCCGAAATCGCGGCGATGCTGCACCCGGCGTTCGAAGACTGCCCGGGCCACGCGTTCTACAAGCGCGACTTCACGGGCGCGGGCGGCCTCTTTTCCGTCGTGTTCGACGAGCGCTACAGTGCGGCGCAGATCGACACGTTCTGCGAGTCGCTCGAACTCTTCGCATTGGGCTGGAGCTGGGGCGGGGCGCATAGCCTCGCGATGCCGTACGACGTCGGCTCGATGCGCACGGCTGCGAGCTGGCCGCATCGCGGCACGCTGGTGCGCTTCTACGTCGGTCTCGAAGACGAAGCCGACCTGCGCGCCGATATCGAGCGTGCGCTCGCGAGGCTCGCGGAAAAAACAAGTACGCCTGAATAACCTGCGCAAAACAACAATGGCCGCTCGCGTTCACAAGGACACGAGCGGCCATTGGCTTGTTTGACCGCCGCGAAACCCGAATCAGAAAAGACGCAGCAAGCCGTCGAGCCCGACGAAGTTGAACGCGACGCTCGCGGCCTCGCGCACCACCGGCTTGGCGCGAAACGCCACCGACAAACCGGCCGCGCCCATCATCTTGAGGTCGTTCGAGCCGTCGCCCATCGCGATTGCGCGGCGCGCATCGATGCCGATTTCGGCACAGGTTTCGGCGAGCGTACGCGCCTTCACGTCGGCGTTGACGATCTCGCCCGTCACGCGGCCCGTGAGCTTGCCGTCGACGATTTCGAGCGTGTTGGCGCGCGTGTAGTCGAGCCCGAGACGCGCTTTCAGGCGCTCGGTGAAGAACGTGAAGCCGCCGGAAACGAGCAGCGTCTTCAGCCCCGCGGCCTTCGCGCCCGCAAGCATCCGCCCGGCGCCCGGCGAGAGCTGCAGGCGCTCCTCGTACACACGCTCCAGGGCGCTCGCGTCGAGCCCCTCGAGCAGCGCCACGCGGCGCGTGAGGCTTTCGTTGAAGTCCTTGATCTCGCCGCGCATCGAGGCTTCGGTGATCGCCGCAACCTCGGCCTTCAGACCGCAGAAGTCGGCGATTTCGTCGATGCATTCGATCGTGATGAGCGTCGAGTCCATGTCCATCGCCACGAGGCCGAAATCGGCCAGCGCGCGGCCGGCGTCGACGAATGCATAGTCGAGCTGATGCGTGCCGCAATAGACCTCGAGGTCGGCGCGCTGGGCCGGCTCGGCGTTCTCGATGCGCAGCGCGTGGGCGTCGATCGGCGCGAGGCGGCTGCCGCGGGCGAGGCCGAGGAGCGGCTTGTGATGGACGGTGTCGAGCGGGGCGGGACTCTGGATGACGAGGTTCATGGCAGGACAGGCAAAGCCGACGCACGGCGTCGTCGGAGGGTTCGGCCGAATCGGATGAAAAAGGGCGCAATCGCGCATGCAAGGCGCTGCAGTGCGCGGCAAAGCCCGTCATTGTAACGTCCCGCCGACCGCTGCGGTCGCATGCTCCCTCCATCGCGCTCGTGCGTCTGGCGGATGTTTCCCCGTTTTTGGCGTGCGTTTGCGAACACCTTGCAGCGACGAAAGCGCCCATTCGAGGCACAATGAAAGCTCGTGCGGCGATCCGACGGGGGCGGCCGCCGCGTGCCGTCAACCGAACGTGTCGCGGCTCGCGTCGCGTCATGTTCGCCAAAGCCCGAGGGGAGCCGGTATGCAGGACGCTCGCAAGGCCCCAACCACGACATCTGCCCGAACGCCGCGCGGCGAGCGGGCCCCGACCTCGGACGCCGCCGCACCGGCCACGCCTGGCGCGTCCGTGCACCGCTTGCCTCGTAGCCCGCGGCGCCGGCGCGACGACGCTGCCGACAGCGAAATCGACGGCATCCGCATCACGAGCGCAAGGCGCGTCATCGATGCGGACAGCGGCACGCACAAGCTCGAACTCGTGCGCTACTACGAGCGCGCCGCGCGCTGGATCCTGCCGCATTTGCGCGATCGCCCCGTGTCGCTCGTGCGCGCACCGCGTGGCTTGAGCGGCGAGATGTTCTTTCAGCGCCACCGCGCTCGCGCGCAACTACCCGAACTCACCGAGCACGAAGGGCTCGACCCGGGCCATCCGCCGCTGCTCACGATCGATACGGCGAGAGCGCTGGTGAGCGCGGCGCAGATGGACGTCATCGAGCTGCACACCTGGAATGCCAGTATCCACGACATCGAGCGGCCCGATCGGGTCGTGTTCGACCTGGACCCCGATCCGGCGTTGAGCTGGGACCGCATGATCGAGGCGGCGCAGTCCACGCGCGCCTTGCTTGCGGAACTCGGGCTCGAATCGTTCTGCAAAACGAGCGGCGGCAAGGGGCTGCATATCGTCGTGCCGTTCACGCCGCAGGCTGGCTGGGACGACGCCAAGGCGTTCGCTCGTGCGGTTGCGCAGCATCTGGCCTCGGTCTGGCCCACGCAGATCACGGCTACCATGGGCCCCGAGCACCGCAAGAAGAAGATTTTCGTCGACTATCTGCGCAATGCGCGCGGTGCGAGCACGGCGCTTGCCTATGGCGTGCGGGCGCGGCCAGGCATGGGCGTGTCCGTGCCGATCGGCTGGGACGAACTGGAAGCGACGACGGGTGGCGCGCAATGGACGCTTGCGACGATCGATGGGCGCCTCGCGCAGATCGAGCACGCCGATCCCTGGGCGGCCTATGGGCGCGTGCGTCAGACGTTGACGGCGGAACTGACGCTGGGTCTCGAAACAGGCGGCAAGTAGCGGCGCAAGGTGAGGGCTTGCGTGTGCCGTGTATGCACGACGAGTCGGCAATGCAGACGCCGCCCGGCGCATCACGGCGCGCCGTCGGCCGGCAAGCAAATTGCTCGCGATGACAAGCCGGATAAAACCTGGTCCGTTCGATGCATGTGCTCGGCGCAAGGCAGCGCACAGCGCGCTAGACTGCTAACAGACCATCCGCCGCACGGGAGCGGAGCGTCGTACCTGGCGTTTCGCGGCTTGCCGCGTTCGTTGCGTACGCCGCTTTTCGCTCGCGGGCGCGGCCGTTCCCGCCAGGAGGTGACGCATGCCTTGCCGCAGCTCCCGCCATACTCGCCGCCGCCACGCGGCGCTCGTCCCATTCGTCCTCGCCGCTTCCTGCGCTGTCGCGCTGCCGGCATTAGCGGCCACGCCCATCACCGTTACTTCGAAGGCCGCGACCGACGGTCCGATCCGCTACACGGTTCGGGTCGCGTCGAAGGCGTTCGGCGACGCCCAGGAGACCCGCACGCTGCGCTCGGGCGATACCGACGACTTCACGTGGCGCACCACGCCGCCGGGCGGTGCGGTCGCGACGCCGCAAGGCTGCCCGGACTACGCCTCGCTGCCGCTCGACGCGAACGGCGCGATGGTTCGGCAGACCCAGGTGCGTCTGGCGCCCATCGTCGCGAGCAATGGCACGGCCACCGTGCAGGTGAGCTTTCGCGCCCAGGCGCCGCACGGCACGCAGACGCTGTCGAGCAACGGCGCAACGCTCACGTGCCCCGCCGTGGTTGCGCATAGCGAGGTCGCGCACCTCACGATGCCCACCAACGGCACCGCGAAGACGCTCAAGCTCAGCGACGGCACGCAAATTACGATTTCTGCGCAGCGCTAGGGCGCGCCTCGAGTGCGATGGCCGGCCAGGCGCGCAAGGCACGCCGGCCGTGCACGCCGCCCAGGCTCAAGCGCGTGCCTTGCGCTCGATGAGCCGCGCGGCGAGAAAGCGATGCTCCGGCGAGAAGAGGCGCCGGTATGCGAGCAGCACCGCGCCTACCGTGCCGAGCGCCGACGAAGCCGCGATCAGGAACATGATCACGATCTGATAGCGCACGGCCTGTAGCGGCGATTGCCCCGCCAGCACCTGGCCCGTCATCATGCCGGGCAGGCTCACCACGCCGACCACGGCCATCTGGTTGAGCGTCGGAATCATGCCGGCGCGCACGGCCTCGCGGGCGCTCGCCTGCGCGGCTTCCCAGCGTGTCGCGCCCAGCGCGAGCGCGCTCTCCACACGGTCGCGCCGCGCGGTGAGCTCCTGCATCATGCGCTCCACGCCGAGCGAAACGCCCGTCAGCGTGTTGCCGAGAATCATGCCGAGGATCGGAATCGCATATTGCGGCTCGTACCACGGCCGGATGCGGATCACCGCGAAGAGCCCGACTGCCGCCACGAGCCACGCGCTTGCCCAGATCGACACGATGCTGTCCGCGCGTTGCCCGCCATAGGTGCGCGCGCCGCGCTGCGCCCCCGCAAAGCCGGCGATCAGCGTCATGAGTACCATGAGCGGCAGCACGACGTACCAGCGGTTGAACGCGAATACCCAGCCGAGCACGTAACCGATCGCGAGCAGCTGCACGACGGTGCGCACGGCGGCCCAGGCCAGCTTGCGCTCGAGGTCGAGCTTGAGCAGCACGGAGACCGCGCCGTTGACGAACACGAGCAGCGCCGCAATCGCGACGTCGCCGATGCCGAGGTTCTGCAGCACGCCAGGGCTCATTGTGCGGCTCCCAGGGTGAATGCCGGGCGCGTGGCGGGTTCTTCGAGCACACCCGCGCGCATCGTCAGATGCCGCGCACCCACGCGCTGCGCCTGGGCGGGATCGTGCGAGACCCAGACCGTGGCGCGCGCCGCGCGCGCCTCATCGAACCAGCCGGCCACGAGCGCTTCGACGGCGCGCGCCGATTCGGGGTCGAGAGACGCGGTCGGCTCGTCGAGCAGCAGCGCGTCGGGATCGAGCTGGAGCACGCGCACGAGCGCCACGATTTGCGCTTCGCCGCCCGAAAGCTCGGAGGTGTCGCGCGCGAGGAAGTCGCCGGAACGGCCGGTGGCGGCGAAGAGCGCGCTGGCGCGCGCCGGGTCGAATCGCACATCGCGGTATACCGCCAGCGTGTAGGGGTAGCGCAGATTGTCCTCGACGCTGCCGTCCAGCAGTGCGGGCCGCTGCCGCAGGTACGCAATATGCCGCCGATAGTGGACAATGCGCCCGCGCGTGACCGATTCGCCATGCCAGCGCACGTCGCCGCCGTCGAGCGGGTCGAGCAGCGCGAGCGCGCGCAGGAACACACTCTTGCCGGAGCCGGACGGTCCCGTCAGCACGGCGCGCTCGCCCGCTTGCAGGGCGAAATCGGTGGGATGCAGCAGCCACTGGCCGCGTTGCGCATCGCGCCGGGCGATCTGCTGCGCCGCGACGAGCGGCGCGCCATCGGCGTGGGGGGGAGATAGTGGTTTGTGCTTGAGCATCGAAAGATTGCAAAAACTGGGCCCGCATATGGGTCATGCGAGGCAGTCATGCAGATGTAACCGGGCACGCTGACTGCTCTCGCGGTAGTGCAACATAGCAGGCCAAACAACAACGCATAACGTGGAGTACGCATGACGTCACCGCAGCCCAAGCCTTTTCGCCCTGGCCGCACGCTCGCCAGGATCATCGCATGGCTCGTCGCGGTTGTCGTCGTGTTGATTGCCGTGCTCGTCGTCTTCATTCTGACGTTCGACTGGAATCACGCCAAACCCTACGTGAACGAGAAGGTCACCGAGGCCATTGGGCGGCCGTTCGCGATCGAAGGCGATCTCAAGGTGGGCTGGCAAAGGCCGCCCGGCGAAACGGGCTGGCGAGCGTGGGTGCCCTGGCCGCGTTTTTCCGCCACGCAGATCCAGATCGCCAATCCGGACTGGACGAAGTCCCCGCACTTCGCCACGCTCGACGAAATCGACTTCGAGGTGGCCGTGCTGCCGCTGCTCGCACACGACATTGTGATTCCTGCGATCAATCTCGTGAATCCGTCGGTCGACGTCGAGCGTCTCGCCGACGGGCGCGACAACTGGACCTTCAAGCTGCCCGCCTCGAGCGGTCCGTCGACGTGGCGGCTCAATCTCCACGACATCACGTTCTCGAGCGGCAATATCGCCGTGAGCGACCAGCAGTCGAAAACCGACGTGAAGATCGTGGTAAGCCTGCTCGGGCAAGGCATCCCGATCGGCAAGGTGATGGAGGAGCAGGAAGCGGCATCGCGCCAAGGCTCCGCGCAGGTCATCGGGCGTGCGGGCGCGACCCGGCTTACGCAGCAGGTCGACAAGGAGCAGGCTTCGGAGGCGGCGGCCGCCAGCGCGGCTAGCGGAGCTGCGGCTTCGGGTGTGCCGGCCGCCGCGAGTGTTGCGCGCACAACCACGGGTACGACGGCCGCGACAAGCGCGCCTGCCGCCGGCTCGCAGCCGTTCGCCGCGAGCGGCGCCAGCAGTGCCGTCGCGGCCTCGGGCGCGGCGAGTGTACAGCCGCCCGTGAACGAGCCGTTCTACGCGATCGGCTGGACGATCAAGGGCACGTATGGCAAGACGGCGCTCTCGGGCGATGGCAAGCTCGGCGGCGTCCTCGCCCTGCAGGACGCGAAGCGTCCGTTCCCGATCCAGGCCGACGTGCGCGCGGGCGACATGCACATTGCGCTGGTCGGCACGCTCACCGACCCCATGCATCTGGCCGCCGTCGATCTGCGTCTGTGGCTGCAGGGGCAGAGCCTCGCGCACCTGTACAACCTCACCGGCGTGACGCTGCCCGAAACGCCGCCGTATGCCACCGAAGGCCGCTTCGTCGGCAATTTCAGGCGCGGCGCGAGCGTGTTCCGCTATGAGAATTTCACGGGCCGC
This sequence comes from Paraburkholderia silvatlantica, assembly GCF_003096715.1. Classification (GTDB taxonomy): domain Bacteria; phylum Pseudomonadota; class Gammaproteobacteria; order Burkholderiales; family Burkholderiaceae; genus Paraburkholderia; species Paraburkholderia silvatlantica. The sequence goes on along the minus strand of NZ_QEOL01000028.1, from coordinate 108,240 downwards.
GTGGGCGGCAGCGATCTGAACGGCACGGTGGTCTACCAGCAACGCACGCCGCGGCCGCTCCTGAGCGGCGAACTCGTCTCGAACCTGCTGCAGTTCTCGGACCTCGCGCCGATCATCGGCGCCGACAGCAAGGCGAGCAAGGAAAAGCGCGGCGACACCGCGACCCAGCCGGCCGATCGCGTGATTCCGGTCGAGCCGTTCCGCACCGACCGCTGGAGCGCGATCGACGCCGACGTCAAGTTCACGGGCCGGCGCATCGTCAAGCAGGGCAGCCTGCCGGTTCAGGACCTCTACGCGCACGTCATGATGACGAACGGCGTCCTCGTGCTCGACCCGCTGCAATTCGGCGTGGCGGGCGGCACGCTCGGCACGCGGCTGAACCTGGACGGCAGCGGCGCGCCGCTCAAGGCGCGCGGCACGCTGGAGGCGCGCCACCTGAAGCTCAAGCAGCTATTCCCGAACTTCAAGACGATGCAGTCGGCGCTCGGCGAGATCAACGGCGACGCTTCGCTCACGGCGACCGGAAACTCGCCGGCGGCGCTCGCCGCGACCTCGAACGGCGAGGTGAAGCTGCTCGTCACCCAGGGCACGATCAGCATGCTGCTCATGGAGGCGGCTGGCCTGAACGTGGCGAACGTGGTCTACGAAAAGCTGTTCGGCTCGCGCGACGTGAACATCAATTGCGCGGCGGCCGACTTCGTCGCGACCAACGGCGTGCTCGATCCGCGCGTGTTCGCGCTCGACACCGACGACGCCGTGATCGACATCGACGGCCCGATCGATCTGCGCGACGAGTCGATGAACATGAGGGTCCATCCGCATACCAAGGGCTTTCGCATTTTCACGCTGCGCTCGCCGCTCTACGTGAAGGGCACCTTCAAGAACCCGCGCGTGGGCGTGGATGCGACGGCGCTTGCGCTGCGCGGCGGCGCGATGATCGGGCTCGGGCTGATCAACCCGTTCGCCGCGCTGATTCCGCTCATCGCGCCGAGCAACAACAAGCCGCTGCCGTGCGACACGCTGTTTGCGCAGATGCGTCAGCATCCCGTGGCGCCGCCGCCGGGCCAGAAAATGCACGCGCTGCCCAAGCCCGGCCTCGGCAGCGCCGGTTCGGGCGCGAGTGCGGCTGCGGCGACGGACAAGGCCGGCAAGGGTGAGAAGGGCGATAAAGGTGACAAGGGCGCTAAAGCAGGCCCGGCAACACGCGATGCGCCGTCGCCGGCCTCGGCGGGCAAGCCGACGCAAGGGCAGGAGCCGCTTTACAAGGGAAGCTGATTCGGAAAGCCGCGGCGGAAAACGACTCGCCGGGCCGATCGACCCGGCGGACCCGGCGGACCCGGCGGACCCGGCGCAGTGGCGTAGCGAACTTCGCTGGAACAGGCCCTAGCGCAACGAACGCGGCGCCGTGTCGCCGGCGGCGTCCTGGCGGCGCGTCAGGCGCCGGGTGGTGATGGCCGGACGCGCCGCGCCGAACTCGGGCAGGACCCGGCCGCGCGCGCGGCTCGCGAACACGAGAAAGCCGAAGCCGTCCGCCTCGTACCAGTAACCGCCGTTCTCCAGACCTTCGATCGGCTGTTCGAGCGCATGAGCGATCGATTCGATGCAGCGCTTGCGCAGCTCGCTCGTGCCCGGATAGGGCGGCTGCGCACCGCGAACGCTGCACAGGAGCACGTCGAGCCCCGGCAGGATATGCGCATAGAGCACGGGCTCGTCCTGTGCGCGCGCCCGCGCGATCTTGGTATCCAGTTGGCCGAACGGTTTGAAGTGGCTCAGCACGGCGAGAAATGACTCATCGCCGTCTGCCTTGACGCGTTTGCGCTTTTTCGGGAAGGACATAAAAATTCGCCTGAAAAAGGTGGATTGCAGTACACGCAGCGTTCCCATGCGACCACTCCCGGACTGGTGCGCCGCACGTCGATCCTTTATAGCACACGGATTTGCAGCGTTCATGAGGATAAAGATGGGGACGGTCCGCTTTTACGGCGCGCGGACCGCCTGAAGCGATCCGGCCTGCGCGGCCCGGCTTGCTACCCCTGTTTCAAAACCCTCATCGCGTTCGCAAACGCCATGCCGGATCGCACGTCGCGCTCATGTAGATATCCCGGCGCTCTCTCGCTTGTCTCCGTCTCAATAATAGACCTGTGCGTGCGCTCGGTGTGGCGAATTGCCGCAAAAAAGCGAGTTTTCCGCGACGCGAGGCGTGTGTTGTCACATGCATTGTCATCCCGAAAAATCGCGCAGATAATGTTGCGGTTCTGGTGCCCGCGGTTGCCTGCGGCGCCCTCAGCCGACTCGTATCGCGAGGGCGGATGCGGCGCGAGAGCTTGCAAAACGCATTGCAAAAAAGCACGGCGCGCCGCCCAGCCCCGCCACCGAAACAGGCCGACATGAAACTCTTCGCCAAGGGGCTCTTGCTGATTGCGATTCCGAGCGCCGTCGAACTGGCGCTGCTCGGCGTCGTGTTCGACACGCAGGGAAAGGCCGCGCTCGCGGCCAAACGCGCCGAGAACACGCAGCAAATCCTTTGGCAAGCCAACAGTCTCATCGACCCGTTGCTGCGCGAAGCCGCGCGCGTGCGTACCGGCATCGTGCTCGACGACCCTTCCTTCATCGATCGCCACGCCGTCTGGACCGAGTTCTCCGACCGCATCACGCTGCTCGCACGCATGGTCGCCGACAATCCGCCCCAGCTCGCGCGCGTCGAGCGCATGCGCGACGCCGCCTATGCATGGCGCAAGGAAGCGGGTGATATTGCCGATGCGCTGCGCACGGGACATAGCGCGCCGTTCGCGCGCGCGGCGGGTGAGGGCATGCCATCCGGGATCGAGACGGTGCGCGAGGTGCTGGGCGAGTTCATCGCCGAGGAGACGCGGCTCGACGAGGCCCGCACGGCAATGCTGCGCGAGACGCGCGAGCGCCAGCAGGACGCGCTCATTATTGCCGTGGTGGGCTCCATGCTGATCTGGGCGTTCACGGCCATGGCGTTTGCGCGCAACGTGGGCGTGCGCCTCGCCGCGCTCGGCGCGAACGCCGAGCGTCTGGGCAACGGGGCGCCGCTCGCGCCGCCACTCTCGGGCGACGATGAAATCGCCGCGCTCGATGCGGTGCTGCATCAGACGAGCGCGCGGCTGCGCGTGGCCGAGCGCGAGCAGGCCGCGTTGAAGGCGCAGCTGCAGGCGCGCGCCGCGGACCTGGCGAGCGCCAACGAGCATTTGCGCCAGGAGAGCCAGGACAACGAGATGTTCATCTACAGCGTGTCGCACGATTTGCGCTCGCCGCTCGTGAACCTGCAGGGTTTCTCGAAGGAACTGCAGGTCTCGTGCGACGACCTGCGCGCGCAGGTCGACGCGGCCGGGCTGCCCGAACACGAATATCGCGCGATGGCCGAAGTGCTCGACGGCGATGTCGACGAATCGCTGCACTTCCTGCGTCAGGCGGTGGCGCGCGCGGCGGCTATCATCGACGCGCTGTTGCGCATCTCGCGCGCCGGCCGCCTCGAATACCGCTGGCAGCGCGTCAACGTCGCGCGGCTCGTCGAGCGCGTGCTGGGCGGCCTCGCCGAGGAACGCACGAAGGCCGCGCGCATCGAGGTGGGCGAGTTGCCGAGCGCGTGGGGCGATCCGGCGGCGCTCGAGCAGATCTTCGGCAGCCTCATCGAGAACGCGCTGCACCATCTCGATCCCGCGCGAGCCGGTCGCGTCGAGATCGGCGCGCTCGAGCCCGGCGGCGAAACCGGCGGCGAATCCGCCAGGAGCGCGGGAAAACACCCCGAAAAATCAGCAGCCGGAGAGCCTGGCGAGCGTACGCGGACTTATTTTGTGCGCGACAATGGCGTTGGTATCGCGCAGGCGTATCTGCCCAAACTGTTCCGCGCCTTTCAGCGGCTGCACGGCGGCGAATCGCCCGGGCAGGGCACCGGCCTCGCGCTCGCCAAACGTATCGCGGAGCGGCATGGCGGGCGCATCTGGGTCGAATCGACCGAGGGTGCGGGCTCGACGTTCTTCGTCGCGCTGCCGGACCAGCCGCTGCGTTCCATATAGCGGGTAATCTGGCACGAACTGCAACATACTTTCAACAAGCCTTAAAAAGTTCATGCAGGACGTAGGAGAGTCGAGATGACGAACGGGGAACAGGTCAGCATCGTGCTGATCGAAGACGACGACGGGCATGCCACGCTGGTCGAGCGTAACCTGCGGCGTTCGGGGATCTCGAACGGCTTTCTGCGTTTTCGCGACGGCCAGGAAGCGCTCGATTACTTTTTCGGCACGCCGGGCGACAACCCGGCTGCGCGCGCGAACTGGCCGTCGCGCGATGCGCTCGGCAATTTTGTCGTGCTGCTCGACCTGCGCATGCCGCGGGTGGACGGCTTCGAGGTGCTGCGGCGCCTGAAAGCGGAGCCCGCGACGGCGTCGGTGCCGGTGATCGTGCTCACGACGACCGACGACCCGCGGGAGATCGAACGCTGTTATGAGCTCGGCTGCAACGTGTACATCACGAAACCGGTCGAATATGACGCGTTCATCGAGGCCGTTCGCAGGCTCGGCTTCTTTCTCCAGGTCGTCAAGCTGCCGCCGGGACATCGCTTCGTCCAGGCGCGGCCGGCTGGCGCCCAATAACGCATCACGCATGCATCACGCATTGGCAATCGAATGGAACAACGGCGGCAAACCGGACCCGTGCCCGAAGGGACGCTTCGCGCATGACTGAGGAAACCACCATGCTGGCCGGCGCGCGTGTGCTCGTCGTCGACGACGACGAAGGCATCCTGCGCCTCGCCCGCAAATCGCTTCTGCGCGCCGGTGCGCGCGTGGACGCCTGCACGGGTGTCGGACAGGCGCGCGCGCTGCTCGCTGCGCAGACGCCTGACGTGCTCGTGCTCGACTATCAGCTCGACGGCGCGGAAACGGGCCTCGACTTCTTCCGCCGCCTGCGTGCCGACGATGTGCGCGTGCCGGCCATCCTCGTGACCGGCTTCACCGATGAATCCCGCGTGATCGCGGCGCTGCGCGCGGGGGTCTCGGACGTGGTGCCGAAGTCGGGTGACTACCTCGACTATCTGCCCGAAGCTGTCGCGCGCGTGCTCGCGCAGGTGGCGCTGCAGCGCGCCTCCGACGAAGCGCTGCTCCTGCGCGACCGCGAAGAGCACTACCGCACGCTCTCCGAAGCCTTGCCGCACCTCGTGCTCACCTGCGGCGCGGACGGCAATTGCGACTTCGTCTCGAAGCAGTGGCTCGACTACACGGGTCTCGACGCGGGTCAGTCCCACGGTCTCGCGTGGCTCGACGCCGTGCATGCCGACGATCGCGAAGAGATCCGCGACACCTGGTTGAAGGCCGTGAGCAGCGGCGCCGCCGACTACCGTCACGAGTTGCGGATTCGCCGCCACGATGGCGCTTATCGATGGTTCGATGTCCGAATCGTTCCGATGCGCGACCCGCGCGGCGGCGTGAGTAAATGGTTCGGCAGTTGCACCGACATCGACGCGCAGCGCGAAGCGACCCAGGAGCGCGAGCGCCTGCTCGCCTCGGAACAGGCGGCGCGGCAGACTGCCGAGGAAGCCAACCGCGCGAAAGACCGCTTCCTCGCCATGCTCTCGCACGAGCTGCGCACGCCGCTCACGCCGGTGCTCGCGGGCACGCGTCTGCTGGAGCAGATCCCGGGCCTGCCCGAGGCGGCGCGCGCGGGCGTGCTGATGATCCGCCGCAATATCGAGCTCGAGGCGCGCCTGATCGACGACCTGCTCGACCTCACCCGCGTGGCCAATGGCAAGCTGAGCCTTGCGCTCGAGACGGTCGACGTGCACGAGGTGATCGAGGCCGTGCTCGAGCTCTTCCATAGCGAAATCCAGTTCAAGCAGCAGGATGTGCATGTCGATCTGCGCGCGCAGCAGCATTATGTGCGCGGTGACCGCGCGCGCCTGCAGCAGATGCTCTGGAACCTCGTGCGCAACGCCGCGAAGTTCACGCCAGACGGCGGCCACATCTACGTGCGCACGCGCGACGAGCGCATGCAGGTGGAAATCGAGGTCGAGGACACGGGCATCGGCATCGCGCCTGAGCAGATCGGCAAGCTCTTTCATGCCTTCGAGCAGGGCAGCCACAATCTCACGCGCCAGTTCGGCGGACTCGGCCTGGGTCTCGCCGTGACGCGGGCGCTGACCGAGGCGCACGGCGGGAACGTGAGCGCGAAGAGCCCCGGCGCGCATTGCGGCGCGACCTTCACCATCGTGCTGCCGACCGCGGCGCGGGGCGAGGGGGCGGCCGCGACCGCCGAACTGCGCGGGCCGCACCGGGTGGGCGCACTGAATATCCTGCTGATCGAGGATCACGAGGACACCGCCGAGGTCATGTCGCAGCTGATGCGTGCGGGCGGCCACGAGGTGGCGGTGGCGGGCAGTGTGGCCGGCGCGCTCGCGCTCACGGCCAGCATGGCCTTCGACCTCGTGGTGAGCGACATTGGCCTGCCCGATGGTTCGGGCATCGACTTTATCCGGGCGTTTCGTGCTCAATCAACGGTGCCCGCCATCGCGCTTACCGGCTTTGGCACCGACGACGACGTGCGCCGCAGTGTCGAAGCGGGCTTTACCGCGCATCTTACGAAACCCGTCAACTTCGAGCAGCTCGAACGGCTGATCGAAGAGGCCGCTGCCTCGCGCAGCGCGGCAGCCGAAGCCGATTCCGACGCGCCTCGTTCCTGACCCAGTCTTGTGCGGATTGTGCGGACGCAAAAAAAGCCCGCGCGGCCTTGCGGCGGCGCGGGCGTGTTGTCTGGAGACTCGTGCGGGTCTAGCGCGGATTGTTCTGCAACGAATCGCGGATTTCGCGCAGCAGCAGCACATCTTCGGGCGTGGGCGGCGGCTCGGAGGGCGCCGCGGCTTGCGGCTGGCGCAGCTTGTTGATGAACTTCACCATCAAAAAGATGATGAACGCGAGAATGACGAAGTTGATCACCGCGGTGATGAACGAGCCATAGCCGAACACGGCCACGCCCGCGGTCTGCAGATCCTTGTACGACTCGGGGTTGCCTTTATAGCTGGCCGGAATGTGGCCGAGCCGCACGAACATGTTCGAGAAGTCGAGGCCGCCCGTGATCACACCGATGACCGGCATGATGAGGTCTTTCACGACCGAGTTGACAATGCTCGAGAACGCACCGCCGATGATCACACCGACGGCGAGATCCATGACGTTGCCTTTAACGGCGAATTCCTTGAACTCCTGGACGATACTCATGAGCGGCTCTCCCTGAATGGCGCGGCACGGGGCTGGGGTCAATACGACATATTGGCGCAATCATAGCGAACGCCTCTGTATTGCGATAGCAATTTGACATTCCCTGACGTTTTGCCGGGCACCGGCGACGAAGTCCCGGCGAACGCACGCGGCGTACCCAACGCGTGTGCGACGCGCTAGTGCGCGAGCGAGATCTGCTGGTGGAAGGTCGCCGGGTCGGTGTTGGTGCCACACAGCAGCACGCCCACGCGCTTGCCCTGCAGCGTGTCGCGCAGCGGCCCGAGCAAGCCCGCCGTGGCGGTGGCGCAGGCGGGCTCGACGGCGAGCTTGAGTTGCTCGAAGAGCACGCGCATCGCGCTGCGCAAGGCGTCGTCGGAGACCGTGACGATGCGCTCCAGATGACGGCGGCACAGCGTATAGCTGTATTGCTCCGCATGCGGCGCCATCAGCGAGTCGGCGATCGAGTGCATGTGGTTCAGGCGTACCGTGTGGTTCGCGGCGAAGCTGCGGCTCATCACGTCCGCGCCCTCGGGCTCGACGCCGTAGACGCGCACACGCGGATTGGCGAGGCGCAGCGCGGTGGCGACGCCCGCAGCGAGCCCGCCGCCGCCGATGGGCACGACGACCGCGTCGAGATCGGGCGCCTGAGTGGCCCATTCGTAGCCGAGCGTGGCCGTGCCGAGCACCGTGCGATAGCCGTTGAAGGGGTGCACGAAATAGCGTCCCTCGTCGGTCTCGATACGGCGCACGATCTCGAACGCCTCGCTGCTGTTGCCCGCCACGACGATTTCCGCGCCGAAGCGCTTGCACTGCGCGACGCGTGCCGCGCTCGCGCTGCGAAAGAGCACGACCTTCGCGCTGATGCCAAGGCGCATCGCCGCATACGCGACCGCAATCGCGTGATTGCCGCCCGAAACGCACGTGACGCCGGCGCTGCGCTGCGCGGCATCGAGCGCGAGCAGATGCGTGAACGCACCGCGCACCTTGAAGCTGCCGCTCGACTGCAGCAGCTCGAACTTGAAGTTCACGAGCGTCGCTTCGAGCGTGGACAGATCGTGGCGGTCGAACACCGGCGTGCGCAGCACCCACGGCGCGAGCGCGAAATGCTGCGAGGCGATCTCGTCGAGCGTGGGGATCGCCTCACCGTCTATCGTGTGGCTGGTGGGCAGCGGCGCGGCGGTGGACATGATCGTACGTTGAGCGTGGTCACTGAGCCAGGGCTTCGAGGGACATGCCGTGCACGAGCTTGCGCAGGAAACCTTCGCAGGCCGCGAGCTGTTCGAGCGAGACGTATTCGTTCGGCTTGTGCGCCTGCTGGATGTCGCCGGGCCCGCACACCACACTCGGAATGCCCGCGCGTGCGAAGAGACCCGCCTCGGTGCCGTAGGCCACCTTGCGGCGCGCCTGGTCGGCGGTGAGCGCGCGCACGAGCTGCGTGATCGCGGCCTGCTCGGTGGCGTCGAGGCCGGGTGCTGCAGCGATCTTCGTGAATTCGATCGCGCCCGCCGCGTGCTCGCGCTGCATCTTCGGCACGAGCGTTTCGCGCGCGTACTGCTCGATGCGCGCGAAGATCGCGTCGGGGTCGAGCGTCGGCAGATTGCGGAACTCGAACGCGAAGCGGCATTCGGCCGGCACCGTGTTGATGGCGTTGCCGCCTTCGATCGTGCTCGTCTGCGCGGTCGTGAACGGCACGTCGTAAAGCTCGTCGAACGGACCGTTCGCGCGGAACGCGTCGGCCATGTCGCGGATGTAGCAGATGAGGCGCGCCGCGTACTCGATCGCGTTCAGGCCGCGCGGCGTGAGCGACGAATGGGCGGCCTGGCCGCGCACGCAGCACTGGTACGCGTTGATGCCCTTGTGCGCGACGATGGGGCGCATGCTGGTGGGTTCGCCTACGATGCAGCCTTCAGGCTTTACGCCCCGCTTCACGAGTTCTTCGATCATGAGCGGCGCGCCCACGCAGCCCACTTCCTCGTCGAACGAGAGCGCGAGGTGCAGGGGCTTCGCGAGTTTCGTCTGCTGGATCTCGGGCAGGAGCGTAAGCGCCGCGCCGATGAAACCCTTCATGTCGCAGGTGCCGCGGCCATAGAGCAGGCCGTCGCGAATCTCGGGCTTGAACGGGTCGCTGTCCCATTTCTGGCCGTCCACCGGCACCACGTCGGTGTGGCCCGAGAGCACGATGCCGCCGTTCGTCTCGCCGTCGTGCGCGGGGATCGTGGCGAACAGGTTGGCCCATTTGCCGCCGCGGCCATAGGTGAGCGTCGACTCGATGCCGCGCGCGCGCAGATCGTCGCGCACGGTCTCGATCAGGCCGAGATTCGGATGGCGGCTGACCGTATCCATCGAAACCAGACGGGTGACCCAGGGGAGCGAGGCGGGAAGGGCGGCGGAAGGCGTGGACGACTGCGCTGTTTCAGCGGCGAGCGACATGTTGGACTCCAGCTTGCTTGTATCCTTCATCTTACCCAAAAAGAATGCGGCAAGCCAAAGCGGCGGGCCATGCGGCGGCCCGCTCGGCAGGCGATCGCGATGGGTATGACGCGCTGCAGCATGACGTGAAAACGCCCGCGCACAGGGCAATCCGCGCGGGCGTCCGATGCTGCGAAAAAAAGCGTTCAGCGCGATGCGCCGGCGCGACCGGGCGCACCTAGCGCGCGCAACGTTTCCTTCACGGTCGCCACGCGCACCGCGAGATCGGGGCTGCGCGTTTCGATGCGCAGCTTGTCCTGGCCCGCGAGCTTGATGTGCTTGTGCTTCTGCACCATCTCGATGATGCGCATGGCGTCCACGGGCGGATTCGGCACGAACTGCAGGCCGATGACCGCTTCGCCCGCATCGATCTTCGTGATGCCGAGCGGCTTGGCCGCCAGACGCAGACGGTGCGTTTCAATGAGCGCGTGCGCCTGCGCCGGCATCTTGCCGAAGCGGTCGATCAGCTCTTCCTGAATGCCGTCGATCGAATCGTCGTGCTCGCAGTTCGCGAGCCGCTTGTAGAGCGACAGGCGCTCCTGCACGTCGCCGCAATAATCGGCGGGCAGGATGGCGGGCGCGTGCAGGTTGATCTCGGTGGTCGCCGCGAGCGGCGCGTTGAGATCGGGCTCGCGGCCGTCCTTGAGCGCCTTCACGGCGTCGTTGAGCATGTCCGTATAGAGCTGGAAGCCGATCTCCTGGATCTCGCCCGACTGCTTGTCGCCGAGCACTTCGCCCGTGCCGCGAATTTCGAGGTCGTGCATCGCCAGATAGAAGCCCGAACCGAGTTCCTCCATCTGCTGAATGGCTTCGAGCCGGCGCTGCGCCTGCTTCGTGAGCCCTTGCGGATCGTGCACGAGCAGATACGCGTACGCCTGGTGGTGCGAACGCCCGACGCGGCCGCGCAACTGGTGCAGCTGGGCGAGGCCGAACTTGTCGGAGCGGTGAATGAGGATCGTGTTCGCGGTCGGCACGTCGATGCCGGTTTCGATGATCGTCGTACAGAGCAGCACGTTCGCGCGTTGTGCCACGAAATCGCGCATCACGGTTTCGAGTTCGCGCTCGTGCATCTGGCCGTGCGCCACGGCGATGCGCGCTTCCGGCACGAGCGCTTCGAGCATCGCGCGGCGGTTCTCGATGGTCTCGACCTCGTTGTGCAGGAAGTACACCTGGCCGCCGCGCTTGAGTTCGCGCAGCATGGCCTCGCGAATCACGCTGTCTTCCTCGCGGCGCACGAACGTCTTGATGGCGAGGCGCTTTTGCGGCGCGGTCGCGATTACGGAGAAGTCGCGCAGGCCTTCGAGCGCCATGCCGAGCGTACGCGGAATCGGCGTGGCGGTGAGCGTGAGCACGTCCACTTCCGCGCGCAGCGCCTTGAGCGCCTCCTTCTGGCGCACGCCGAAACGGTGCTCCTCGTCGATGATGACGAGCCCGAGGCGCTTGAACTGAACATCGGACGAAAGCAGCTTGTGTGTGCCGATCACGATATCGACGCTGCCGTCGTTGATCTGCTGGATCGCGCCGCTCACTTCCTTGGCGGACTTGAAGCGCGACAGCTCGGCGATGCGCACGGGCCAGTCGGCGAAGCGGTCCGTGAAGGTCTGCGTGTGCTGCTCGGCGAGCAGCGTGGTGGGCGAGAGGATCGCCACCTGCTTGCCGCCCATCACGGCGATGAATGCCGCGCGCAACGCCACTTCGGTCTTGCCGAAGCCCACGTCGCCGCACACGAGGCGGTCCATCGGCTTGCCGCTCGTCATGTCGCCGATCACGGCGGCGATCGCGGCGGCCTGGTCGGGCGTTTCCTCGAAGCCGAAACTTTCCGCGAACTTGACGTAGTCGCGCGGTTCGAGCGCGAACGCATGGCCCTCGCGCGCGGCGCGGCGCGCGTAGAGATTCAGGAGCTCGGCCGCCGTGTCGCGGATCTGCTGCGCAGCCTTGCGGCGCGCCTTTTCCCACTGGCCCGAGCCGAGCGCGTGCAGCGGCGCGCTATCGGGATCGGCGCCGCTGTAGCGCGAAATCACGTGCAGCTGCGACACCGGCACGTAGAGCTTGCTGCCGTTCGCGTATTCGAGGTGCAGGAACTCGGTGTCGCCTTCGCCGAGGTCCATCGTCACGAGGCCGTGATAGCGGCCGATGCCGTGCTGCGCATGCACCACCGGATCACCCACCTTGAGTTCGGAGAGGTCGCGCACCATCGAATCGACGTTGCTCGCCTGTTCCTGGCGGCGGCGCCCCGCGCGGCGCGCGAGCGGGCCGTAAAGCTCGGTCTCGGTGATGATCGCGAGTTCCTCGCCTGGCAGCGAGAAGCCGGTGGAGAGGGGCGCTACGCCCATCGCGAAACGCTCGTCGCCGGTGAGCCAGTCCTCGAAGCTGTCCGCGCCCGCGGGGCGCAGATGGTTGTCGGCGAGCAGCTGCGCGATGGTTTCGCGCCGGCCCGCCGATTCCACCGCGAACAGCACGCGGTTCTTCGTCGTGTCGAGATACGCGCGCAGCGAAGCGAGCGGGTCGTCGGCGTGGCGGTCGATCGCGAGGTTCGGCAGCGCCGTGGCCCAGCCGCCCGCGCTCGCGGCGGGCAGCACGAGGCGCGCGAAGGGCTTCGCGAATGCGAAGAAGTCCTCGTCGCTCAGGAACAGGCGCTGCGGCTCCAGGATCGGCCGCTCGCGGTCGTGCGAGAGGAAGCTGTGGCGCTGCTTCGTATCGTTCGTGAAGCGGCGGATCGCGGCGTCGAGGTCGCCCGAGAACACCAGCTGGGCGTTTTCCGGCAGATAGTGGAAGAGCGTAGCCGTCTCTTCGAAAAAGAGCGGCAGGTAGTATTCGATGCCGGCCGACGGCACGCCGTTGCCCATGTCCTTGTAGATCGTCGCGCGGCTCGGGTCGCCCTCGAACACCTCGCGCCAGCGGCTGCGAAACGCCGTGCGCGCGGCTTCGTCGAACGGAAACTCGCGGCCCGGCAGCAGGCGCACATCCTTCACGGGATAGAGGCTGCGCTGGCTGTCCGGATCGAACGCGCGGATCGAGTCGACCTGGTCGTCGAAGAGGTCGATGCGGTAGGGCAGCGGCGAGCCCATCGGAAAGAGGTCGATGAGCGAGCCGCGCACGCAGTATTCGCCCGGGCGCACCACCTGGCTCACGTGCTCGTAGCCCGCGAGCGTGAGCTGCGACTTGAGCTTCGCTTCGTCGAGGCGCTCGCCCTGCGAGAACGAGAACGTATAGGCCGCGAGGAACGAGGCGGGCGGCATGCGATAGAGCGCCGTGGTGGCCGGCACGATGAGAATGTCGCAGCGGCCTTCGCCGAGATCGTGCAGCGTGGCGAGGCGCTCGGAAACGAGGTCCTGGTGCGGCGAGAACGTGTCGTACGGCAGCGTTTCCCAGTCGGGCAGCAGACGCACGCGCGCCTCGGGCGCGAAGAACGGAATCTCCTGGGCGAGGCGCTGGGCGTCCACGGCACTCGCGCAGATCACGGCCAGCAGCGGCGCATGGGCGGCGCGCGCGCGCGCGGCGTCGCGGTAGCGGGCGATCAGGAGCGCGTCGGACGAGCCGTGCGTGCCGTCGAACGCGTAGCGCTGCCCCGGCTTGACGACGGCAACGGGGGACGGAGTTTGCGAGGAAGCAGCGATATCGGACATGGGCAACAGGGTGGCCGACAATGTTGTCGGCGCGGGTGTCGGTATGGTGGCCAGTTCAGTTCGGGCACGGTGCAACGCCGGAATATGAGGGCCGGTTTGCGGTTTTCAAGCGAATTTGGCGCGCTTTTCCTTACGTTGCGCGGGCATTCCATGGCCGTTTTGCGGGCGTCCGGCGTGCGGCTCAGGGACGTATTATAAAATCCGTCCTTTACTTTGACTCATGCGGCTCGCGACACCGTGACTCCACGCCTCTTTGCCCTGATTCCGTGCGCCGGCACCGGCAGCCGTTCGGGCTCGGCCATGCCGAAACAATATCGAATCGTTGCCGGACGCGACCTCCTGCACTATACGCTTGCCGCTTTCGACGCCTGCAACGAATTCTCGCAGACACTCGTGGTGATTGCTCCCGACGACAACCACTTCGACGCCCGGCGCTTCGGCGGCTTGCGCTTTGCCGTGCGCCGCTGCGGCGGCGCTTCGCGCCAGGCTTCGGTTTACAACGGCCTAGCCGCGCTCGCCGAATTCGGCGCAACCGACGACGACTGGGTGCTCGTGCACGACGCCGCGCGCCCCGGCATCACGCCCGCGCTGATCCGCGCGCTCGTGGAGTCGCTCAGGGACGACCCCGTGGGCGGCATCATGGCGCTGCCGGTGGCCGACACGCTCAAGCGCGTCGCGCCGAAGGATCCCGCGGCGCCCGGCGCGCATATCGCGCGCACCGAATCGCGCGACGGCCTCTGGCAGGCCCAGACCCCGCAGATGTTCCGCATCGGCATGCTGCGCACGGCCATCGAGCGCGCGCAGCAAGACGGCCACGATCTCACGGACGAAGCGAGTGCGATCGAATGGCTCGGCCACGCGCCGCGACTCGTGCAGGGGAGCCTGCGCAACTTCAAGGTGACGTACCCCGAAGATTTCGCGCTCGCCGAAGCGATCCTCAGCCGGCCCGCAGAGTGAGCGCGCCGCAATCCCTTTACCCGGAACCCCAAACATGGACATCAGAATCGGACAAGGCTACGACGTGCACGCGCTGGTGCCCGGCCGCCCGCTCGTGCTCGGCGGCGTGACGATCCCCTACGATCGCGGCCTGCTCGGCCACTCGGACGCCGACGTGCTGCTGCACGCCATCACCGACGCGCTGTTCGGCGCCGCCGCGCTCGGCGACATCGGCCGCCATTTCCCCGACACCGACAAGCAGTTTTACGGCGCGAACAGCCGCGTGCTGCTGCGCGAATGCCTGCGCCGCGTGCAGGAGGCGGGCTTCACGCTCATGAACGTCGATACCACGGTGATCGCGCAGGCGCCCAAGCTCGCGCCGCACATCGAATCGATGCGCAAGACGATCGCCGAAGACCTGAACCTGCCGGTCGAGCGCGTCAACGTGAAGGCGAAGACGAATGAAAAGCTCGGCTATCTTGGCCGCAGCGAAGGGATCGAAGCGCAGGCCGCGGTACTGCTGCTGCGCACCTGACGGCGATGATGGCAGCCGCAATCATCACCGTGGCTTTTCTTGCCGATTAATTTCCATTTTTTTCGTCCCATACTGAACCGGTAACCGGAAGTGGGGAGGACGATGGCGGGAGTGGAAAGACGCGTGAAAGGCCTCGACGGCCTGCGGGCGCTGGCAGTGGTGCTCGTATTCCTCTCGCACAAGGCGCATGTCGACGCGATCGATGCGGGCAAGATCGGCGTCTGGCTGTTCTTTCTGATCAGCGGCTACCTGATCATCGGTGAACTGCATCGCAATCGGGTCCGCATCGAGCAGCACGGCGCACGCACGGCCGCGCTGCTGTACGTCTTTTTCATGAAGCGCACGCTGCGCATTTTTCCCGTGTATTACCTGCTGCTCGTTGCGCTCACCGTCGCGCATGCGAGCTTCTATCAGCGCGATGTCGATCTCGGGCTCGTCTGGCATTTCGTATTCCTCTCCAATTACTGGATCGGCGCGGTGCACGACGGTTGGCCCGGCACCGTGTCGCATTTCTGGAGTCTCGCGGTCGAGCAGCAGTTCTATCTCGTCGCGCCATTCGCGCTGCTGTTCGTGCGCGCGTCGCGCCATCTCGCGCTCTGCGCGGTGGTCATCGCGGCGGCCGCGTTCGCGCATCTCGCGCTTTACCGGGAAGGGGCGATCGCGCCGCTCATCTATGCATTCTCGCCGTGGAATTTCGCCATCCTCGCGCTCGGCGGCGCACTGGCGATGGGCGGTGCGCGCGTGCCGTTGCGTCCGGGGGCGTTGAGCGCGGCGTGGTTCGTCGGAGCGTGTGCGGCGATCGCCGGTTTCGCGCTGGCGCGCGCCGATTGTGCTGACTGTGCCGCAGGCGTGCCGAGCGCGGCGATGCTGCCGGGCTGCTTCGACATCGGGCTCGCGCTCTCGCTTGGCGCGCTGTTCCTGTGGCTCGTGCGTCGTCAGGACAGCGTACTCGTCGCAGTGCTGGAAGTGCGGCCGCTGGCCTGGCTCGGCACGATCAGCTACGGCTTCTATCTGTTTCACAACATCGTGCCGGCGCGTCTTGGCGTGGCGCCGGGGCTCTATGCGAGGTTCCATGTGCCCGATGCGGCGCAGCCGGTCCTCGCGCTCGTGCTCCAATTCTCGCTGGCCGTGCTGCTCGCGCATCTGTCGTGGCAGATGCTGGAAAAGCGCGTGCTCGAGTGGAAGCGGCCGCTCGAAACGGCGATACGCAACCGCCTGCCCACCCGCGCCGCTGCGAGCCGGACGTGATGCGCAAGCGCGGCCTAGAGTGTGCCGCCGCCGACTTCGCGGCCGTCCGGACACAGCTCGCCGGTCTGCAGCCCATCGAGCACGCGCAGCACTTCTTCGGCGCTGCGCCCGACGTTCAGGTTGTTCACCGTGACATGCTGGATCGTATTGTCGGGATCGACGATGAACGTCGCGCGCAGCGCCACACCCGCTTCCTTGTCGCGTATGCCGAGCTGATCGATGAGTTCGCCCTTCACGTCGCCGAACGAATAGTGATTGAGGCGATCGAGTGTCTTGTCCTCGCGTCGCCACGCGAGCTTCACATATTCGTTGTCGCAACTGCCGCCCATCACGACCGTTTCGCGGTCATCGAATTCCTTGATGAGCCGTGCGAACGCGACGATCTCGGTGGGGCAAACGAGCGTGAAATCCTTGGGGTAGAAATAGATGACCTTCCACTTGTTGGCGAAGGTCTGCTCGGTGATCTCGGTGAACGCCGATTCGCCGTTTTCTTCGGGATGGTTGAAGCCGGGCTTGGCGGCCGTGACGGTAAAGGCTTCGAGTTTGTCGCCGACGGTTTTCATGGCGGTGGTCCTCAGACGAGAGACGGGCCGGGCGGCCCGCTTTGCCGCCGCGTGCGGGATGCGCAACGCGGCGTGCCGATGAAAATAATTGTCGCAGGTGCGGGCGGCGCGTGGTGCGAGGGTGCGCCGCCGGGTCTCGCTCAGGAGGGCAAGGGGCTCAGACGCCCTTGGCGAGCGGGAACTCGATCGTCACTTCGAGGCCGGGGCCTGGCAGCCGGTTGCGCAGGCGCAGCGCACCGCGATAGCGGCCCACGAGGCGCTGCACGATGGCCATGCCGAGTCCCGTGCCATTCGCCTGCGTGCGGGCCGTATCGACGCGGTAAAACGGCCGCGTGACGAGCGGGAGCTGATCCTCGGGAATGCCGGGGCCTTCGTCGACCACGGAAAGCTCGACACGCGAATGCGAGACGCGCGTTTCGAGCATGATGTGCGGAATGCCGTCGGTTTCGCTCGCGCCGTATTTGCGGGCGTTCTCGATCAGATTGCCCACGACGCGGCGCATGTCGGTGTCGTCGGCTTCGATCATGGCCGAGGGCGCAAGCCGCGTGATGAGACGCACGCCGTCTTCGCTCGCCATGCGCGCGGCCATTTCGCCGGCAATGACCGAGAGGTCGACGCGCTCGGGCATGCGCTGGGCAGGCCGGGCGTAATCGAGGAAGCGGCCGATGATCATGTCCATCTGCTCGATGTCGTCGATCATCGCGTCCTTGGTGGCCTGGTCGGACGGACTCATCTCCGTCTCGAGCCGCAGTCGCGCGAGCGGCGTGCGCAAATCGTGCGAGATGCCCGCGAGCATCAACGCGCGGTCGGCCTCCAGCTGCTCGAGATCGCGCACCATCTGGTTGAACGAGCGATTCGTTTCGGCCGCGACGCCCATGCCGCTCTCAGGCAAGGGAGCGGGCGGCTGCCCCGAGCCCAGCATGCGCGCCGACATGGCGAGGCGCGCGAATGGCCGGTTCACGAGACTTGTGATGAAGGCCGCCCCGAAGAGCGACAGCGCAAGCGCCGAGATGCCCCATCCGACCCACTGCAAGCCCGTCACATTGTCGAGCTGGTCGCGGTCGAGCGCGACCCAGTAGTCGTCGTCGTCGATCTTGAAGCTGATCCACACGCCCGGAATGTCGTTCACGGACTGCGCGATCACGGTGTCGTCGCCAAGACGCCCGCGAATGTCATGCTCGATCAGGCGATTGAGCGACTCGTCGGGCTGGAGCTTGTATTTGTCGGTGGTTTCGCGCGGATACACGCGCACGCCCTCGTTGCTCTCGAGATCCTGCAGCAGCGCGCGGCGCAGATCGGGATCGGAGTAGAGGAGCGCCGTGCGCGTGAGTTTCACGATCGCGACGAGCTGGAGCGCCACGCGCTGCGCGCGCGG
This sequence comes from Paraburkholderia silvatlantica, assembly GCF_003096715.1. Taxonomy (GTDB): domain Bacteria; phylum Pseudomonadota; class Gammaproteobacteria; order Burkholderiales; family Burkholderiaceae; genus Paraburkholderia; species Paraburkholderia silvatlantica. The sequence goes on along the minus strand of NZ_QEOL01000028.1, from coordinate 90,256 downwards.
CTCCCGCTCGATCACGCGAAAGCTCTGGAACCACGCGGCGAGACTCACTGCGATGAGAAGGGCGATCAGCAGGAAGGTGCGCCAGAACAGATCGCCGAACGCGAGCGTGAGCAAACGCCGGTCAATCCGCATGGGCCCTTCCCGTTTCAACAGAGGCAGTGCAGACAACGAGACTCCATCCAGGATCAGGCGGCGCCGTCGGGAATGAACACGTAGCCGAGGCCCCAAACCGTTTGAATGAAACGCGGGCTGCCCGGATCGGGTTCGATGAGCTTGCGCAGGCGCGAGATCTGTACGTCGAGGCTGCGGTCGAACACTTCGTATTCACGGCCGCGCGCCAGCTCCATGAGCTTTTCGCGCGAGAGCGGTTGGCGCGGATGACGCGCGAACACCTTGAGTACCGAGAATTCGCCGGTGGTGAGCGGGATTTCCTGGCCCGCCTTGGTGAGCGTACGCGTGGCGAGATTCAGCGCGAATTCCCCGAACTCGAACACTTCGGTGGTTTCCGAGGGCGCGCCCGGCAGTTCGGACGGCGCCTGGCGGCGCAGCACCGCGTGAATGCGCGCGACGAGTTCGCGCGGGTTGAAGGGCTTGGGCAAATAGTCGTCGGCACCCATTTCGAGGCCGACGATGCGATCCACGTCCTCGCCCTTGGCGGTGAGCATGATGATGGGCGTGCGGTCGTTGCTGCCGCGCAGACGCCGGCAGATCGACAGGCCGTCTTCGCCCGGCAGCATGAGGTCGAGCACCAGCAGGTCGAAACGCTCGCGCACCCATAGCTTGTTCATGGCGGGGGCGTTTTCGGCGACATAGACATTGAAGCCTTGCTCGCCGAGGTAGCGGCGCAGCAGATCCCGCAGCCGGGGATCGTCATCGACAACGAGAATTTTGGACGGGTTTTTGGTTTCCATGCCTGGCATCTTAGCGCGATTGGATACTGATGCGAGTTTGCACCAATTATCAGGTTACAGTCAGTTACAAAATTTACCCGTGCTGTGCCACGACGGCAAGCACCGGCAGATAGACTTCTTTACGTAAAGCGGCAGTTCGGTAGATACTTCATTCGACTTTAAAATCCATGCCCGCGCCGAGCCGGGTTCGTACATGTATTCGAGGTAGCCGTTTGCCGCGTCAAGAAGGGAACAAAACGATGGGAGGGGTTAGGCCGACAATGCGCCACACCATGCTTGCACTGGCGCTAGCCGGTGGCGTGGCGGCTGCAATTGAGTCGGTGCCGGCCCGGGCCCAGCCCTCTGCAGACCGCTACGAGAACTCGCAGTCCGCCGCCCGCCCTCCCGGCGGCAAGCCCTCGATGCGGCGCATACGCAGCGACACGATCCCGCGCCCCGCATCCGACATCAACCAGCGTCCCGCGGTTCCCCCCGATCTCGATCAGCGTCGCCGCGACGGCCATATGACGCCCGACGAGCGGCGCCTCCTGCGCCAGCATATCGAAGACGCCGTGCGCGAACTGTACAAGCGCTAATACCGCTGCAACGCGCGTCAATGCCGCTGTGCCGCGATTTTCTCTTCGCAACTCGCGCACGCCTTTCTCACGCCTTTCATTGTTTTATCGGCATTCAAGCGTGCATTCGTGCACTCGCCCCGCCGAAACGCGCTGAAAAATACCGCAGCAATTGCACGGTCAACATTCGTTTCGCCGCAGCCGACACAGCGGTCCGTTCGACGGCGATCAGGTGCTCGACATCCTGCTCGCGCAGCCGCAAACTGCCCGGTATGGGGCGGCGACGGCGAGGCTTTGGCGCGAGTGCATTTGCGCGACGCCCGACGACGTGCAGCTCGCAAGCGTTGCCGATCGTTTTCGCGCAAGCGGTTATGAAGTCGGCGCTGCGCTCTTCGTCACTCCCGCGTTCCGGGATGAACGCAATCGGAGCGTGCCTGTGAGTTCGCCGGTGGAGTTCATCGTCGGCGCGATGCGGCGCTTCGACGTGGCGTATGGCGACACGCTGCCGTTCGCGCGCCGCCCGGCCGCATTGGGCGAGCCCCTGTTCTATCCGCCGAACGTGAAGGCGTGCGGTCCATATCTCCAGGCACTGCTGATGGATCCGGTGTATCAGTCGAAGTGACGCATCAACAAGAATGGCCGAATCCCTGGCGGCAAGGTGCGCCGCCGCCCTGACGAGCGAGGCAAGCCATGAAGCGACGCGACTTTCTTGCAGCCGGTGCGACGGCCGCCGCCGCGGTGGCGGGTTCTGCACTATGGGTTCCGCGCGCTGCGCACGCGCAAGGCACGGCGCCCCTGCACCCGGGCACGGCGAGCGGCTACGAGAACCTGCTCATTCTCGTCGAGCTAAAGGGCGGCAACGACGGCCTGAACACCGTCGTGCCGTTTGCCGATCCGCTCTACTACCGCCACCGGCAAACGATCGGCGTGCCGCGCGCACAGGCGATACAACTGGACGAGCGCACGGCGCTCCACCCGGCGCTCGCGCCGCTCATGCCGATGTGGCGCGCGCAGGAGCTTGCGATCGTGCAGGGCGTGAGCTACGCGCAGCCGAATCTTTCGCACTTTCGATCGATCGAGATCTGGGACACGGCTTCGCGCTCCAACGAATATCTGCGCGAGGGCTGGCTCACGCGCGCGTTCGCACGCGAGCCAGTGCCGCCCGGATTCGTTGCCGATGCGCTTGTACTCGGCAGCGCCGAGATGGGGCCGCTCGCGAACGGCGCGCGCGCCATCGCGCTCGTGAACCCGGCGCAGTTCGCGCGCGCGTCGCGCCTCGTCATGCCGGTCTCGCTCAAGGAACATCAGCCCGCGCTCGCGCATATCCGCGATGTCGACAACGACATCGTGCGCGCCGCCGCCGATGCGCTGCGGCCGCGTCCGGGCGGCTACGCGCTGAAGACCGCGTTTGCGGCAGGCGCGTTCGGCGCCTCGATCAAAACGGCCATGCAGGCGCTTGCCTCGAGCGGCACTTCGCAGGGCGCGCCGGTGGCGGGGCGCGGCGTCGCGGTGATTCGTCTGACGCTGAACGGCTTCGACACGCACCAGAACCAGCCGCAGCGTCACGCCGACTTGCTGCGCCAGTTCGCCATGGGCGTGGCGGCGATGCGCTCGGCGCTCGTGGAACTCGGGCGCTGGGACCGCACGCTCATCGTGACGTATGCGGAATTCGGGCGGCGCGTGCGAGAGAATCAAAGCCGCGGCACCGATCACGGTACGGCTTCGGCGCACTTCGTGGCGGGCGGGCGGGTGGCGGGCGGGCTCTATGGCCAGGCACCGCAACTCACGCGGCTCGACGGCAACGGCAATCTGCCGGTGGGCGTCGATTTCAGGCAGATCTATGCGACCGTGCTAGGCCCCTGGTGGGGCCTCGACGCGCAGTCCGTGCTGCAGCAGCGCTTCGAGCCGCTGCCGTTGCTGCGCGCGTAGCGCGGGCGCGCATTTCACGCGCACTTCAATTCAACTACGCCGCGCGGCGCGCCAGGCGATCCACAGCTTGCGCACCGGCGTAAGCACGATCTGCTGATGCAGCACCTGGTACCCTTCGCGCTCGACTTCGTCGAGCAGCGCGAGTTCGAGCGCCGCGAGCGCACGCAAGGTGCGCTGGTCGCGCCGCGCCGAAGCGGGAATCGCGTCGAGGGCGGCCTGGACCGATTCGCGCGCGCGCGAGGTCTGGAACTGCATCAGCTCGGTGAACTCCGCGCTGTAGCGCCGGTTGATGAGATCGGCGGCGGTGACGTTGTAGCGCTGCAGTTCGTCGATGGGCACGTAGATGCGGCCATGGCGCGCGTCGTTGCCGATTTCCGGCACAAACTGCGCGAGCATCAACGCGTTGCCAAGCGGCGCGGCCCAGCGTGCGGCGTCCTGTCGGCCGGCATCGGTGCGCGCGCTGAGTTGCGCGACCAGCGAGGCGAACGTGCCGCCTACACACTGCATATAGCGGCGCAGATTCGGCAGATCGAGATATCGCGCCTGCTCGAAGTCCATCTCGAAGCCGGCGAGCAGTGCCTGCAGATCGGGATAGACGGCGCTTGCGTCGCCGAGATGCGCGGCGAGCGCCTGCGTGACAGGATGCGCGGGTTTGCCCGCGGCGAGCGCGGCCAGTTCTTTTTGCCACCAGGCGAGCTTCGTGCGGCCGACGGTGGGATCGCTTGTTTCCTTCGCGGTTTCCTCGAGTTCGCGGCGCAGCGCGAAGAGGGCGGTCAGGAGGGGCTGGTGTGCAGCGTATGCCTGACGCAGCGCATAGTAGGTGCTCGAACCGGGGGGAGCCGCCTTTTGCAGGCAGTAGTCGTCGAAGTTCACGGCGTTCGGAGATGTGGGGCGAAGCGGCTCGCGCGGCGGCCAGAGCGCGCCGCGACGGTAGAGCCGCGATTCTAGCATCGGCGCGGCTTTCGGCCGGTCCGGCAGGGCGGGTCGGGCCGCCGGTCATGCACGGGCTGATGCGCCGCCATGCCCCGTCGCGCACTGTTTTCAGGATGCAGACAAGCGCCAGCCAATCGGTTAGAATCTCGCGCTTGCGCTTTTTGAGGCTTAGCTCGAAGCGCGCAGCCGGCACATAATGAATCGTCGCTGCAGACGGGCGAGCGGTCCTGCCGGGCGCAAGAAGCGAAGCGCAAAGAATTCGCGTGAGTGGCGAAATTGGTAGACGCACCAGGTTTAGGTTCCAAATCGTGGCGTTTTTGCCACGTTGCCGCCAAGCCAGATGCAGCAAGGATTTTGCCGGAAAGTGCTTAAAAATCAGGCGCTTAAGGCTCGCGGTTGTAGGCCCTCAGGTTCATGGTGGTTCATCCTGTTTCCTGCAGTTTCACGCGTGCAGTTTGGGGCGAGTTTGGGAACGGTTGGGGCAGGATGCACCGGACTTTGAGGGACAAAGCGCGGCTCTGCTCGTGCTAAGATGTTCGATTGCGCGAGAGTGGTGGAATGGTAGACACGCTGGTCTTAGAAGCCAGTGCCGAAAGGCGTAGGGGTTCAAGTCCCCTCTCTCGCACCAGACCCTCACGCATCGAGGTAGCATAGCGGCAATGCACTAATAAGCCAGCTATGTCCGCTCATCTTCCCATCCTGACGGCAATGTTTCCAAGCAAAATCTTGCTTGATGTTGATGACATTGCCAGTCTCTTGCATGTCAGCAAGAAGCACATCTATAACTTATCTTCCGCTAAGAAATTGCCTTTTCGGCTCATAGATACAACTGATAAGATACTTGTGTCTATTGTTGAGATTGCGAACTATCTTGACAAGCAAATAGCGCCAGCAAAGAAAGATGCACTAAAGGATGCCGTTATAGTTCAGAAAAAACGTGGGCGTCCTCGCGGCGCTGGTCTCGCAAAAATCACGCTTGCTTTTCAGTCTGCGCTATCTATCGCTATCATTAAAGAAGAAGCGCGAACGGCTTTGAGTTCGTTCTTCGATGGCGTAGATGAGATTGAGGGTGAGAGTGATAAGACGGAAGATGCGAAACCAAACTATAACGAAGTGCGAGATTTGGCAAATCAAGTCAAAGTAAAACTTGAGAGAGCATTTCTCGATGTTGGGCTTAACGTTAAAACGATAAGCGGCTGGCGCAGAAAGGTATGATAAAAGCCCCATCACGGGGCTTTTTTTATTTTAGGCTATCTTTAAACGCTTGCACTTGATTAGTGAAATCTTTCATGTCGGTGCTTGAGCGCTTGTTTCCTTTCGAAAGAACATCTTTAGCAATCTCTGAGGCTTTGGCGCTGCCAATATCATTGACCGCTCTTTCTATCGTTGGCATAGCCTTAGAGGCGTTTGAGAGGTTGTAGAATGGTCGCCCATCTTCATCTTCTTGTCTTTGATTGACCTTGTTTGCAAAGTCTTGCAAAGGTTCAGAAAGCTCAGAAGTTTTGTCCGCTACTTCTCTATTTTGCTCTTGAACAGATTGTGCTTGGGCTGCTCTCTGTGATGCAAAACTTTCGGGGCTTTCGGCTGACCCTGCACGCGCGCCGTGAGCGTTGAATGCGTTTTTATTGCCATCAGAATTGATGCCGCGCTCGTTGCTTCCAAGCTTTTGAGCAATATTATTCAATCCCTCAAGACCTTTCTTCGCGCCGTGTGCTGCCCCTGCGGCTGTTCCTGCTGCAACGTTTCCTGCGGTTTCACCTTTGCTTGCAAACTCGCCAGCGAACTCACCTAAACCGCCCTGACCACCGCCAACCCATTTAAGTAATTGGTCGGGTAGCTTGTGAATGATTGAAGCCGTTGTATTAATCAAAACAAACACGGCTGCGAAATACATGGATAAGCCGAAGAGAACAACAATGAAAGCTCCAAAACCTTGGATTGCGCCGGTTGAAGCGAACACTTGAAAGAATATCTTGTTTAGTAGCTCTCCAAAGACGCCAGAGATAATCATAAAAGACATTACGCCAAACGTTGCGAGAACAGGACGCAACAATAAAGAAAGCATCAGCGAATAGCCATTTCCGCCTTTGCCTGTTAGGTCGTCGCCCTGTGGGTGTAGGTGCATAATTGCCCAAAGCGGGGCGGCTATGATTGCCTCAATTACTAATAACGTCCATCCAATGAGAACCCCAAGCCATGTCATGATTGGGCGGAAAGGGATAACGAATAAGGCAACGAAACCCAAAACCCATACGAAATTGAAGGGTAGCAACATGAACGCGCTTATCCAGTTCATTGACGCTACTACACCATTGCCCGCAATCAAACTCGCTGCTCCAGCAACTAAGCCAATGCCTGCGCCTGTTGCCATGACGATAGAGTTAGCCGTAATCAAGCGATTTCCCATATCCTGAACGATAATAATGGGATGGCGGCTATCGTCTTTGAGTTTGTAGAGATTAACGCTTGTAAAAGCTTCTCCAATCGCTGCACCAATCTTTCCAGATAGCGAGTTTGCTGTTTCGACTTTTACGCCTTTCTCGTCGGAGGTGATAACGGTGTTTGAGACTGCTGGATTTTTTGATTGCTGCAAAACGGTTCGTGCATTCTTTAAATATTTCTGTGCATCGACAAACCAGCTATCAACGCCTCCGCTATCAATGCTCGCGCTTGACTGAGAAACGCCTTTGATGGCTTGCGTGATTGCGTTATTTGTATTGATGTTCGCGACGGGTGTTAGACCTGCCGTGAGCCATCCGTATTGACTTAGTTTGTCGTTTGCTTGCTGACTATTGATGAATGATTGTGCGACGCTATCGACGTTCGTATTGTAGTTCTCTGCCGCTTGTTCAAGCTCTTTGTAAATAGCGGGGCTATCTAAGTTATCGCCTGCATCAATTGCTTTCTTCGCGGCTGCTTCTGCTTTTGAGATGAGAAGCATTGTTTGCGTGCGATGAGCCATCACAATGGGCGAAACATCGACGGGCGTAAACATTCCAGACACATCGCCAAAATAGCCAGCATTCGAAGATTTACCACCAGTTTCGACGGTTGCCGTAGGCATTGCGGGAAGTGTGATACTTCCACATTTTGACTTGTTCAATAGAGCTTTTGTGTCGCCAAAGCGGATAACATCGCCGTCTTGACTTCGTGCGTAATTATAGCTAAGAGCCCACTTCAAAATTGCGGGTGCTTCTGTAATTGCTTTCTGTGCGGAATAGACACATGATGCCGCTGTGTAAGCATCTTCAGCAAGTGTGAGACTTCCTTTATCGCCCGTCATGGCGATAGAAGTATCTTTATTTGTGATGAGATTGCTTGCGCTCGCAAACGATGACCATACACCGTCAGCCAAACCAATACCTTGCACAACGAACCACATTACGATGGCTTGCATCACACAATAACCCCCACCAATAACTGGAAGCACCAAAGCGGTTCCTACTGAATAGCGAATGGGTATCCAAAGAGAAGAAAATTTCTTTCCCATTAAATACCCATCGTTTGCCGTCCCAAGCACACCCGCAAAAATAGTATAGGCAGCAAGAACGCCGCCTATGATTAAGACGCCGCCGTTAAAGATTTTGATGCCAGCAAGTAAAGGGTTTTGACCGCCGCTATCGAGTAACCCGCCAAAGATTGCACCGAGAACCTTTAGCGAAATATCGCCGCTTGATGGGTCAAACAGATTTGCCGCGAGGGCAGATTGAGAGAGTAGTAAAAGTAAAGCTATCTTTGTTATTGTTCTTATCATAGAGTCTCCATATTATTTCATCTTAATGAGTTTCCAATGTCCGTCCAGCGTTGAAAAATGTAGGTGGCGATACCTGTATGCGAGTTCTTGAAAAGACTCTCGATAGCAAAATAGCCATTTACAAAAAACAAAAGTGCGATGATGACGAAGATAAAGAAAACGCCATACAAAAAAGCTTGTTTGAAGAAGTTCATAAGCGGAATGGTGTAGTATTTATCGAAAAAGTTTGGTTCCTTGTCCATATTATATCTTTCCTTTTTTTGAAACTGTAGTCTTTTTCTTCAAGTCGTGATTGAGCTTTCCTCTTAAAAGAAATAACTCTATAGCGAGATAAAGTGACGGCAAAATTGGATGCTGAGGCGCTACATCTTGCGGCATCAATTCCATTTCATAACCTTGGATGATATTTATTTCCTTGTGCTCTGACTCAATGCTGATGCGCATGTGGTCGGATAGGTAGCTGATAACTATGTCCATGTCATTCAATCTGTATCTAAAGCCGTTGAACGACGTTTGTTCGTCCGTGTCTGTATTTACACATAAACCAGGGCAGGACTCACGCTCGTTACAGACCGATGATGCATAGTAAAAAAATTCCTCGAATGTTGGAACGCGCATTTTATTCTCCTTTATTGTTTTTATTGGATTTGATTGTCGCTTCGATGTATTTGCGCACGTAGCTTGACCAATTTATCGAGTGACTGTCGGCGTAAGCCCTCATCATTTCGTGCAATTTGTCATCGACTCTGACGTGTATGTATTTCGTTTTTCCGTATGCGTGCTTTTCTTTTATTGTTTTAGGCATTCAATTCTCCGTTGTTATTTAATAGTTATAACGGATAATTGAGAAATGTCAACACGTGTGATGACAAAATAAAGGAAATATTTTTAAACGCTATATATAGTAGTGTAGTAAAAACTAAACACACCATCTATTGTGTTTGAGGGTGAAATGCGAGCGCGGAAATAGAAAAAGCCCCTAAATTGGGGCTTTTCTTTTTGCTAAATTGTGTTATTTTAATTTTACGAGAACGAAAATAACAGGAGATTAGTTTTGATGAACTAACAAAGAACTATGAGTATAATAAACAATAATAACGATAATGTCAATCAATTAAGAGAAGATTTTCTTGACTTTGTAAAAGAAGAGTCTAACAAAGTCGATGAAGTTCAATACTTCCTTTCTCTCATTCCTGCTATGCAAATGTCGCCAGTTGCTTGGAAGATACAAAAGCAATTTGGCGGCAACACTGCAAAATATGTCTCTTATCATCGCTTGTTTGCTGAGTGCTTTACTAAAGAAATGAAAAGCATGTGCGATGAAAATTTGGAATTACGCGGAACTCAGAAGCGAAGCAATAAAAAGAAAAAGAAAGAATATTCGCTCTATTCGTCTCAGTTGCTCGGGCTTGTTGGGAAAGGTGGCTCGAACTATGTCAATCCGTCTTTGCTTGAAATGTATGATTCTGACTTAGAAGAGCAGCAGCAATTTTTAGACAATCTTCGTCTAATAGCCACAAGTGGGCAAATTGTGCGTCTTGGGTCTGTTGCTGAGAAAGAGAGAAGACGACAAGCTCAGATTTACTCAGTTGCTTCCGCAATCAGTCTGATTGCTAAAGATAGAGGTTGGACATGGATGATGCTGACCCTAACGCTACCTCCTGAATACCACGTCAATCCAACGAAAGGCAGAAAATCATTTAATGGTGTGCTGCCAGGCGCGGCACACGGTCACATCGTCAGATACTGGCAAAGTATCCGCTCGCATCTATACAAAGCGGGCTTGCGTGCTGGCGTAGATTTTATGGGCGTTGGTGTGCCGGAGGGGCATAAGGACTCGACAATCCATGAGCATATTATGATGTTCTTCTCCAAGGAGCATAAGCAGTTGATTGTCGATGTTATCAATAACGTTGAGAGATTAGAGAGAAATAAACAAGAAGTGCTATCAAACAGGTTCGGCAGATTTTCGGATAAAGTCACTCGCTATGATGAGCGCATAGAGAAAAAAGTCGCGAAGCTTGAAAAAAGAAGGGCGAACAATAGAAAAAGAAACCTGGCGGTTGATGAGAAGCTTGAGCGTGATATAGGGGAAATACAAAATCGTAGGGACGAGCGTTTCGCTAAAGTGAGCAAGATAAAGTCAAGATTGGATTGCGAAAAAGCGAAAGAGCTAAACATCAATTTCCATATTTCGCATTGTAATGAGAGGCTGAAAAATCCCGCTCAAGGGGCGACGTATTTGTTCAAGTATATGAATAAGACGCTTTCAAATGGAAATGATGTTGCAAAGAAAAACTCTGCTCTGCGTTGGCTTTACTCTGCTCGCGCATTTCATTTTTTCGGCGTTGAGTCGTCAATCTCTAAATTTCAATTCTTGTGTCAGAATAGAGAAAAATACGAGAAATTTTTCAGCATGGAACTAAACGCATGCCTCAAAATGTTTGACTTTTATACGTTTTTGAAAGTGTATGAAAAGTTCTTCAAGGTGCATCGAGCAAAAGGGCAGATTGCTTTTGTGGTTTATGACTTGACGGGAAACAATGAGGGCGCTTTTCCGATGAAAAACATTTTTCTCAATCTCCATCAGGCGGTTGTGATTAAAAAAGATGTTCGCTGTATTTTTGAAGTAACTGAGAACGTGCTTAACGAAGAAAGCGCGGCGCGTATAGATGCGAGAAAAGCAAACATCAGACGACTCGATGAGAAAGATATTTCTAACGCTGGTGCGTTTAAGGCATACGAGAACGTAAAAGAAAAGGCGATACAATATCGCTCAATGATTGACGTTTTCAAAGTGACTAACACTGAATATGAGTTCATATCAAATCCAAGCCAGATAAGATTTGAGGATGTTTCTTTTGCTTTGGAATTGGTTGATGATGAAGAAAAAGAAAAATTCGAAAACGATAGAGTTATAGTAATTCAAAGTTATTCAAGCGTCGACGAGTCGCCGGACGTAAAAACGTGTAGTTATTTCAAACAAAACCCCAATCTGAGTCAGAAAATTAACAATTTAATCAGGAGAGGGGTTGAGATGAACAGAAAAAATAAGGGGCTTCCGCTGGAAGTCTGATGGTTCCGTGTCATTCGTGTGCGTCTTTTGATTTCTTGAAAAACTCATCAATATATTGATTGAATGTCACGCCGTGACAGTCGAAAAGGTCGTCAATCTCAAAACCATATTTGCGAAGCAGGGAAAGATTAAGTTTATATTTGACGCGGCTTCGTCGCTCGCGTTCTTGCTCTGCGAACTTGTAATCATCCCAAGCTTGGTCTTCGCTCACATCGTTGTAAGTGCAATATTTTTCCAAAAGCTCGGACGTTTTGCCAGTGTCTCTCTTGTGTCGCGAGATGTGCGCGATAGCGTGGCAATCGCTACAAAGGGGGATGAGTGACACAAGCTTTTGCTCTGCATCTTGTTCGTCAAAGCTCCAAAGTTCGTGAAGCTCTAACGTTTTATCCGTGAAAATTTGCTTGCATGACTGGCAAACGTGATTGCATGCTTTGAAGCATTCGACGCGTAAATCCTGCCATCGCTGCCACGGGCGCGAGTCGTTCGCATGATTAAACTCAATCCAACTGCGCACATTCTTATAGTTCTGTTGTGGCGGGATGAAGTGAAAGGAAATCTGATAAGTGCTTTGTCGTGAGTATTCTTTGCGTATAGGTATCAGTTCAGGCTGATACTCTCGGGCGTCATGTTTTGTTTGCTCGTAAAGCTCGCCAATATTTACAAGCTCGTCGTGTTGCTCTGCCGTTAAATCATCAGGGTCATCATCGTTTAAAGCTGCGTGTTTTGGTTCGTGCTTTTTGAAGAGGCTTAGTATTGTTTTTATTATAGCCATAGGGTTCCTTCACAATAATATCGACGCGAGCAATGCTATCGAAAGAACGATGACGCTAAAAATCATCGCTTGCCACGCGTCGCGATAGTGTTGTGCGAGTTCTTCAGCTTCTTGAATGTCGTTTTGCATTTTTATCTCCGAGTAAAATTGAAACTGCGAGCATGAGAAACGCTTTGTATTCCGGCTTCTCGTCACTCATTGCTATAATCCAAAGTAGAAGTGTAGCGAGTCCGTTATCTTCTGGTGTTTGTTCTTCCGGCTCATCATCTGGTGGAAAATGGCGATTTAGTTTTTTGACTTTCTCGCGAAACGACATAGCTTCATCAATCTGATTTTGCGTGAATTGAGATAAAAAATAGCTTATCTCAAAGTTTCGTCTCATGAGTTTTGTTCTTAGGAACACTGTATCTTTGTCGAATGATATAGACGCGTTTAGCTGCTCAAGCTCAGAATGAACGTGATTTCGTTCATCAAGTGCATCTAAGATTTGCTTTCTGATATTCATATTTTCATCCCTCCTTTTCTGTTGGCGGCTTGTTGTCCAATCTGCCTTTGTTCTTCTAGCCATCGAGCTTTCGCTCTCGCAACCGCGACTCGCGCATTAATAACTGCCTGCTGCGCCTGCTTTTTCGCTGCTGGCGTGGTGGCGCTCGCTTCCTGAGCAAGTGCGGCGGTGAGTTGAGCCTCTGCGCTGCCTATCGCGTCCAAAGCTGCGGAATGACCAGACAACGAAAAATCGCTTGCTGATGCGGTGTTTTCCTCTGCCTGCTTGGTGGGAGCCTGCGCCTGCTCGGCTCTGGTTTGTCCAGAGGCTGGCGACGTTGCGCCAGGTGCGGTTTTTGGAAGAGGTGGAGGGGTAGCGGTGCTACCTGATGCGCTGGCGGCTTGTGGGGGCGTTTTAATGCGTTCCTGCGCCTTTGCTTGATACGTCTGCTTCTCTGTCGTGTCGTATCGCTTGGTGTTGTAGCTGTTGCGCGCTTCGATGATGCGGTTTATTTGATGGGCGGTCTTCTCAGGGTCAAAGGCTTTGACTTGTGCGCGCTTTTCTTCTATGCGCTGCTGATAGTCCGAACCATTGGCAAAGATGCCACCCATGAGGCGAAAATTACGCCCGTTTGGATTAACTATGGATATGTATGTATCGCTCTCGCGTGAGAACTTGTAGCCAGCATCTTTGAGAAAAGTAATGAGTTCGCTGCGGTTTTTCACTAATCCAGATTTGACTAAATCTTTGCAACTTTGCTCGAAAGTTCGCTTGTCTTTCGAGTTTTTAAAAAGTGAAGCGAAATAGACTGAGTGCTCAGAATGAACCTTTGCCTTAGCTTCATCTTTGAACGGCTGCGAGGTTCGTAGGGATTTTTCTTTGACTTGCTCAAAACCGAAATTATGATTTTCCAGTGCTGAGAATGCTTTCATCAAGTCGCGTGTGATGGTGCCTGGTGGAAAAGGGTTGTAGCTTTTCCCTGTCAATAAGTCATATTTTGAAAAGGCATAATGAATGTGGAAGCTATCCCTCTCATCGTGTAAAACGTATGTTGGGGCAACTCTGTCTTTCATATTTCCGAAAAACGTATCTTCAAATCGTCCTATCACTTCAAGCATCTGCTTTTTAGTGATGCGCTCGCCTTTTGCAAATGCGATGACGCCGGAAATCAAAGGCTCAGTGTCGCTCTTGCGTCGTATCTTCTGAGATAGTTCGTCAGCTTCAATTGTGAGCGTTGGATTGCCTTTGAGAAGCTCCGGTTTGTGCGGTCTTTGTTCGCCTTTCCAGTTTGTTGGCGAAAAGAAATAGGCTATTGCACTTCGCGCGGTTCCCGCGTTTTTATTGTTGCTTACTAACATTTAGACGCCTCTCCATTCTTTTTATTATTCTGAGCAGTTTTTCGTTTTGACTAAAAATTTGAGCGAGTTTTTGATTGATGCTGATTGCGTCGGATGGCATCAGCGAAGTTGAGTTATTCACTTCGTGCGCTATCTGGTTTAAGTTCGTTCCTTGCTTTCCCATGTGCCAAACGATAAGACTTAGCAGTTTTGCGAACTTCTCTTTTTCTCCGATGAGTGCAAGGAAAAAGTCGTTTATCTTGTTGATGCGCAAAAGCTTCCTTTTGTTGTTCATGACTTTATATTGCTCGTCGGTCATTCTGAGGCATAGTTGTTTTCTCATTTGTTTAATTCCTCAAAATCTATGTCTGCGTAGTGCTCAAGAAAATCGTCGTTCAAGCACATGCGAAGAAATAAAATCATCGCCACAGGACCGCGATTTCCAACCTCTATGAGAGCGTTTTTGTATCGACTCAAAGAGGCGCGCTTGCTCATGAGTTCGTTATAGACGCGCTTTACTTTGCGCTCCGTAAAATAAAAGAAAATCTTTGTCAGCATGTTTTAGTCTCCTGTTGTTATTGAGGGCTTGGGATACATCCCAAACGGGGTCAAGGGGAAGCCCCTTGCAAGACAGTCCATGCGAAATTTCGAAGAAATGACAGCAAATGGGTTGGCTTGCTTACCTATCTTTTATCTTCTTTTATCTTTTGCCTTTGTCAATAGCTGTATAGCAATTTGACAATAAATGAATAGTTATTATGATTAAAGAATAACGAAAGGAGAATGGAAGTATGGAAGACTTATACAAGAAGCTCGCTGAAAAAAACAAAGAGATACAGACGACGCATAAGCAGGGGATGGAATTTTATAGCCATCGACACACCGTCAAAGCGCTGGTAAAGATGCGCTGGCGTTATCGTGAAGTGGTCGCGTTCTATTACGAGAGTGTCCCAGACTGCGCCAAGGTGGATGAAAGAGATAGGCTGAACAATAAACAGCTTCTCAAAAAGATGTCGGAATGGAATACGAAAGGATACATTGAACCTGAGCGCGTCAATTCAGAGATTGAGAAGATTAAAGCGGCGGGAGGAGTCCAGGCGGAACAGAAAAGCATCACTGTATTCAGTGAGCACAAGATTGGCGATTTTCTGAGATATTACAAGGACTGGAAAGGTCAATATCCGACATCGGACGTGACAGAGCAATTAAAAGCGCATTATGACAAGCTGAGAGATAAAATGTCGCTCGACGGAATTATGCTCGAATGGAAGAAAGAGCATGAGGGGGTGTGATATGAGTGTGTTTTTTGATAATCTCGTTATGCGTATGTCGTCATTCAATCAGAATGACGTGGTGAAGCTTGCTGAGAGAAGAGCGACAATCTCAGACATAGCTATAGAACATCTGAGGGATGGTGACGGGTATGCGCCAAGGGATTTGCATAAGACACTTTCTGATAGTGAGAAAGTAAAGTTTTTGGCTAATACGTTGGCGTTTCGCGTGTCCGAATTTTTCGGTGCTGACGTTGATAAATTGTCAAAGCAGCTTGCGGAAGATAAGCCGTTAGCGCTGCCTGAGGTGAAAAGGCAGGCAATCAAAACAAAGATGAAATTGGGATTTACCTTAATTGAAGTAATGATTACGGTTGGGATTATTGGTGTTGTGTCTGCTATCGCGGTGCCGATGTATCAGAGCTATACGGCTCGCTCGCAGGTCAGTGAGGGCATTACCTTGGCTGATGGTGCAAAGCCGTTTGTGAGTGAATATCATGCGAACAATGGGTCATTTCCTGCTGACTTGATGGGTGGTATCAAGGTAGCGGGGAAGTGGGTAGAGGGCACTGCTTTAGGCTCGAATGGGCAGATTGTAGCGACGTTCGGAAGCGATGCTATAAAAGGTCTTAAAGGTAAGAAAGTGATGCTTACGCCAAAAATTGAAACGTCCGGAAATTTATCTTGGGATTGCTCTTCTGACGCGCCGAAAGAATACTTACCAAATACCTGCAACTATGCTGAGAGTGGCGGAAGCACGCAACCGAGTGCGCCGGTAAAATCTTGGCTGTCTGATGATTACTCTAATGTTTATAGCAAAGCTGGCAGCCAATACTACAGAGTTCCAAACGTATTTTGGCAATATTCAGCGATGTATCTGCCGAATGGTAAAGATAGCACGCTGTCTGTAACCCCAGGGTCAATCTATAAAGTCAATTTCGTAACTCCGGACGGGACACTTGTTTTCAAAACTCTTGGCATTGCAGGGCAGCCGCAATTTTTAGCTCTGAAAAGCGATGGGACTTTGATGTATCAAATGCCAAATAGCAGCACGTCTTACAATGTGAATAAAGATGGCTCTTATACTGCTATCTCTCAAGCACCGCAGTGGATGACTGACTATCTTGCAAGCGATGACTACAAAAATATGACTAAATAAAAAAAGCCCCCAAATTGGGGGCTTGTCTTTTAGTGGCATCGGCTTAGGCAGCTTTGAGCCATTCCTTGCCTTGTTCGCTTTCCAGCCATTCCAGACCTTCGGGGGTAGCCCATGCGCGCTTTTCTGCTTCGGTTGCACTTTTGAGCTTCTTATAATATGCGCCTGACTTTCCGACAGGGGATTTACCAAACCACCACAAATACTCCTTGTCGCTATTTTTGCTGTCCTTATACGGGACTTTGAAAAAGACAACATCTGCGCCAGTCGCTTGACCTGCAAGGGCTTTGGCAACATCGGCGAGTTCCAGACCTTTACCAGTGATGAGCTTCTTGATTTCTTCGACAGTATCTTTGAAGAGTTTTTCTGCATCCTGCTTCGCATCTTGAGCCATCAGTTCGATGAGTTCTTGACGTTCTACTGCGCTCAGGTTGGGGTAGCCTTTTTTGAGAAGTTCTGCAATCGTTGCCATTTTTTCGAGTCCTCGGGGTGTGGTTGAACAACAGAGATTATTTTACACAAACGAAAGAATGGGAGTGGAGTATCTTTCAATGATTGATTGAAGCATGATAGATGGGTCCAATCTTCGTCTATGTATTATCGGCATTTAAATGGAAAACTTTAATCTAAATTGATAGAAAAGAGTCGTCGCAACCATTGCGCGTTGTGGGTAAGTGTTGGCAACTTGTTGTCAAGCGAAGCTTGTCAATAGGTTGTCAATGCGCTGTTTGCGAAGCAAACATATCCACAACATAGAACTAAGATAACTTTTTCGGTATCAAGAGAGAATTTAAGTCGTCTGTTTCTTTGACTGATACGAGAAAGCGCAAAGTGTCCTCAAATCCAAGCTCACGCTTTAGAGCGAGGATTGCACGCCCCTCTAAAGTATTCTCATCAGCTTTAGAAAGCATCGCTTGCAAGTCATCCATTGGGACGGCATAGTAACGGCTAGCAAGCGTTTTGAGGTCTTTGTGACCAGTAATCTTTGATAGCAGGATGGCGTTAGGGACTTTCTTTGAAATATCGTATGTCGCGATTTTTCGGCATGAATGGAATGTGAGGTCTTCAAGTGGTGGCTCTGCCAGCGTGCAGGCATCAGTAAAAGCATGCGTCACGGAATTGACAGTCGCAGAGAAAACCAAGCCTGTTTTTGTCGATGACTTTTGATAGAGGTCGAGCAATATTTCTCTCATGCGTTCGGTCATGGGAACGACTCTGCCGCGTTCCTCCGTGTTCTTTTTTTGCCAATCGTTCTTTTCTTGAAAGAGCCTAAGCGTGTTTTTTTCAAAATCTACGCCTTCCCATGTAAGCCCGCCTTTTAATCCCTGCTCGCGCTTTTTCTTTGCGGGTTGAACAAGTTCGCCGCGACGGAAAGACATTTCTAACGAAAGCTCGACAATCGGACGAAGCCAAGGGCGATGCTTATCAATTGAAGTGAAAAGACGCTCTCTCTCGTCGCCTTGGAAGTAGCGGCTTTTCGCGTTTTGAGGTTTGGCAAGCTTGATGCCTCTTGCGTAATTTTCGATAGGAAAAAGCCATTCGCCTTTTGCGTGCTGAAGCGTTCTGGAAATTACGGCAAAGAAGTTCCGAACCGATGAAGCGGAATACTGTTGCTCGATTAGTCTATTGCGCAAGCCAAGCATTTTTTGATTATTAAGCTGGCGCAATAGCGTATCTTTTCCGAAAATTTCGACAAGTTTCGGGATGCGATGAAAGTTCTCATCGGCAGAGGGGCGATGCTTGTAATGTTCCTCCCAGCATCGCTTTAATGCCTGTTCAACTGTGATTGTTTCAAAGTCAAGATTGAACGTTCCGCCGTTCTCTCTCAGACTTTTGATTGCATCCTCTTCTTGCTGCGCCCATCGTTCGGCGGCTGCATAAGTGGGGTGGGTGGCTGAACGCGTTACAGTGTTGCCCTGATGGTCTTTGAGCTTGATTTGAACTTCGAAAGAAGTCTCAAGCTGGCGCATCTTTGCGCGTGTGTTGTTCAAGCTGTCAATGTATGCTTGAGCCTGACTTTTGAGCCTAAATTTTGTCTCGGTCTTGTTTAGAACGACGAACCAAGGCGAGCGATTGGAAATATTAGCCAAGCTGGTGCTCCTGTCGTGATGTGCAGGAGCATAGCTGGAAATGGGTGTCAGTTTGGGAAAAAGTTTGGGAAATTGCCGTTCCCAAAGTTTGGGGAGGTGTAAAAAACGTTGTAAATCAATGCGTTATAATATTGGTGTGCGTTCGCGGGATTTGGGTTTAGGTCCTGACGCCCGCAAGGGTGTGCCGGTTCGAGTCCGGCCTCACGCACCACGAGACAGATGCACGTTTGGATATAAAACGAAAAAACTAGCACAAACAAGCACTTGGTAGACCAATGCTGTAAATCCATACAGGCATGGTTGTGCGTAGTTTGCACAAAAATATAGAATGGAATCCCCAAATTCTCCCCACGGGATTCCGCACGATGGTATCCATCACCCCATACAAAGACGGCTTCCGCGCAGCCGTCTTTGTGCAGGGCCGGCGCGACAGCACTGTACAACCGCAAACGTCCTCATTCGAGCCTGGCGGATCAGACGCCCGATAAGGCATACTTCGCGACGCTGCCAGCGATCAATTCGGCAGCATGATCGCTCCGGACGTTCCACTTAAAAATCTTGGGACCCTGTCCGAACAAGCGGCACCATCTTTGCCTGTCTGCTTCACGTTTTTCCCCGTTGCGGGTCGCGGTATTTGGCTGGGTCGGTTCGCGGAATACCCCCATCCTTTGACGCGGAGCCGTGGGGGCTTCTTTGCTGTACGTATATCACTGCTGCGCGGGCTCGTGCGTTTTTTCGGCCTCGTCCTCTGCCGCTTTCCGCGCACGGACCCGCGTGCGCCCCTGCCAATATTTGTTCCCGAAGGCAAGCGCAAAGGAAATGACCCACAGCAGGGATACCCAATATGACACTTCTTCGTTTTTTTGCGCTGTGACCGCCAACGCTACTTCATGACCGATATCGCGATAGACGAAATAACCCGCGAAGCCACATACGGTTGCTGCAACAAACCCCAATATCCATGATGCTATCGGCACCGATGGCACTTTGCGGCGGCGCGCCTCAAGGTACAGCGCAATACGGTCATAGACCACTTCGAGACTAAGCGCGGTAGATACGATCAACATTTCCGGCGAGCGGGCGAACTCTTCAGGGGCACCGTGACATAGGTAAAAGATGTAAATCGCGGCGGTGACAAACGCCGTCGCTACAATCCCGTGCATGTCCTCGAACTCTTCAAATTCTCTCCAACGGAAAATCCACATCACATAGAGAGCTGGGGGAACTGCAAAGAAAAGGACTGGAAAGGCCATCAACGCGATCAAAATTTTCATGGGGTTTCAGCCTTCGCTTGTAGTTATAGCCATATCGGCAGTGATTGGTGAGACTTGATATCGGCTGGGGGCGGCGTGCGCCTTTGTGGCGCGTGGATTCACCGGATTCTCTGAGGATCAAGGGGCGCTATTCATTCCGTGACGCTACTTGCGGGCGTGAATCCGTCCGGTGCGGTCGAGTTTCTTGCGCAGGCGGTAGCGAAGCCCTTCGTTGCGCAATACTTTCGGCGGTAGATCGCTGGGCTCACCTCGGGGGCCGTAGCTTGCCCCTCGTGTGAGAAGCGATGTAGACGGCTACGCCGTTTGTTGTGAGTGCAACTGTAAAACCATTGGCGCGGACACGCCGGGTTGACATGGCGGTTCTGACAATTGTTGACAGTAGCGGAAAGCCAACGCGCATAACATCGAGTCATGTAAGGGTTCGCTTAATTGACATGATTCCGCTTCCCGCCGTTATCCTGGCTTCGATCCTCTTGAGTGCCGCCCTTTGCGTGCTCGGCCTGATATTACTCGGCTGTCACCTCTAGGGAATCCGAGTCGCGCTCGTCCCCGGATTGGACCTGAAGTGACCAACGTGTACCCTTCGCCATCCAGGGCAACGCGGGTTGCTCGCGAACCTTGCGCAGGACGCCACGCTGTGCAATGTGGGTTTCTAGCTTGCTGAAATTTCGGTGCCCCGCAAACTCGAAGCAAACAAGGAACACGAGCAGCGGCTCTTCGCTGTGATCCCAAACCGCACGAATCCTTTCCAGATTCTGTTGGTGATGCTCTTTTCGCGAATAAGTAACGAGAACGGAAAAATCGACTTCGGCGCGGCGTTCGTAGAGTTTTTCTAATTCGTTGAAACCGGGACTAAAAGGCTGCGTCCATTCCCATTCAACATTGGCTATCGCCTGCGGTTCATCGCGCGCGTCTTTGATTACCGCATCGGTCCGGTTTCCCGCTTCGAAATACGTAAAATACCCCATCATGTCCGCAGTACTTCTGACGCAAATTCCGATATGCGTTGTCCACTCAGCTCGACTTCCACTAATTTTCCCATTTGCTGCAACTGGGAAGTCTCGATACCAGAAGGCATTGAACAGTGTCACAAAGTCGCGGACAGTACGTTTCATTTAGTCGTTGTGAGGTTAACGGTGGCTGACAATCGGGCGTAGCTCAAGAGGCAACGCCTTTGCCGTGTTTACGGCACGGCTCGGGATTTCTTGAAATGCTGTTGACTGTTGCGAAAGAGATGCGCGTGAGGTATTCATGCGAAAACGTAAGTCGGATATTTTTCGTGAAGCAGAATGAACGAGAATTGCATTGAATGAGAATGGGTGATTATGTTGGAATATCTCTGCGTCATTAATTTAATAAGTCAATTCCTCGCGTAAAAATTTTGTGATTGCCATTTCAGTTTGCGTGGTAGATATTTGATTCCGGCTAGTCGCTTTGAGGCTACCTTGTTTCTGCACCCAATTGAAGGAAATCATGGGAAAGATAACCTTTCCTGAAGCTTTATATCTTGCTCAATCTCTGGCCGATGCGGTCTAGCTCCCGGCGCAGCCGGTGGTTGAGAAAGGCGCCACAGCGCTCCTGTTTGGGCCGCCCGGGGCAGGAAGAAGTCACTCGGGATGTGCCATTGGACACGCGCTGATCGACGCCGGCTACCGGGTTCCGTTCACACGGACCAGCGAACTTGTGCAGAAGCTGCAGGCTGCAAAGATACGAGCGTCGTAGCCTTCTGATCACCGCCAACCAGCCGTACTCGGGCTGGAATGTCTGGGCTACGGCCTGTGGGTAGCGTCCGGTGGTGTCGTTAAGCGCAAGGTGGCGGCCAAACCGCTGCTGGCGTTCAGGCACCGCATTCGTGAACTGACTCGCCGCGGCGGGCGCAGCACGCAAGACGTGGTGGAACAGTTACGGTCCTATGTGCAGGGTTGGAAGGCATACTTCCGGTTGGCGCAAACCCCGAAGTCTGGCGCGAGCTGGACGAATGGCTGCGTCACCGGGTGCGTGCCATCCAGCTAAAACACTGGTGCCGTGTGGCCCGACCATCTACCGGGAACTGCGTGCGCTGCGGGCCTCGGCTGACGTTGCGCGGCAGGTGGCGGCGAACAGTCGCCGCTGGTGGCGCAACAGCGGCCGGTCGCTCAACAGCGTGCTGACCATCGCATGCTTCGATCGGCTGGGTGTGCCCCGACTCTCATAACCTCAACTTCCCGAACCGCCCGGTGTGGACCCGCATGCCGGATGGTGTGGCAGGGGCGCAGTCGTATGTGACTGTCCCCTATGCCGATGCTGCTTACGCGAAGCACTCGCGATGGCGGCTTGATTCCGGTCGCCATCTGTTTGGCTTATCGCCTCTGCTCGTTCGTACTGCCTTACAGTTCGGCCTGCATGGCTTCGATCACCTTGTCGAGCGCGCGTGCGAGTGCGTCGCGTTCCTTGTCGTCCAGGCTCGCGAAGAGGTCGACATTCCACTTGCGCGCGATGGGCATGACCTTGCGATACAGCGCGCGTCCGTCGGTTGTGAGCGAAACGAGCACGAGGCGTCCGTCCTCCTCGCTCGTGTCGCGCTGCATGAGGCCGCGGCGCATCAGAGCCTCGGCTGCACGGCTTGCCTGGCTCTTGTCGAGATTCGCGTGACGCGCAAGCTCCATCACGGAAAACGGGCCGAACGCCCCCACAGCTGCAATGAGCCGAGCCTCCGGAAGTGTGATGCCGAGCTTCGCCTGGTAGCGTTCGCTCGCGCCACGTTCGGAGAGTTTGTTCAGGACATGCAGCCGATAGGTAAGGAATTGTTCGAGTCCGGCTTTGCTTGCCTTCATGGGAGTCCTGGTCTGGTCGCTTGGGAAGGGCGCGAAACGTGTCGCGATTACATGATTGTTGCCCCATCTTGCGCGCGGGTCAACGCATCCTAACCCTTGTCCAGCGCATCCGGTGCGGTGCACGAATCTATTAATCGCTTACTGCGGAATGCGTAGCCCCGAACTCGTGCGTCTGGCCGCGATCCCGCCACACGGATTCCGGCGACGAGGCCGGGACGGCAGGCCCCGGCCGGTCTGCCGGGATGTTAGTTGGATGTACGCGCAGCGTATTTGAGGCGGGCGAGCTGCTCGGCCTCGTTGGCGAGCAGGCGTGCGGCGTCGCGAATCGCGGTTTCGAGCGTGATGGGGCCCGGTGCGGGCGAGAAGCAGCCGCTGAAATGCTCCGCGAGCCGCGGCAGGGCGGCTGCGTCCACGGCACCTGAGAGCAGTGTGGCCGGCACGCCCGCGGCCGCGGCGTGGCGGCAGGCGATGAACGGCGCCTTGCCGTGCAGCGTCTGAACGTCGGAGCGGCCCTCGCCGGTGATAAGCCAGTCCGCGCGATCGAGCGCTTTGTCCAGACCGATGGTGCGCGCAACGACTTCGGCACCGGGCTCGAAGCTCGCGCCGAGCATGCGCAGCGCAAAGCCCAGGCCGCCGGCCGCGCCCGAACCTGCTTCGTCGCGCACGCGACGGCCCAGCGCCGCTTCGAGCAGATCGGCGAAACGGCCGAGCGCCGCGTCGATCGGCGCGACCTGCCCGGGCGTCGCGCCTTTTTGCGGGCCGAACACGGCGGTTGCGCCATGCTCGCCCGTGAGCGGATTGTCCACGTCCGACATGCCGACGAACGATGCCTCGCCAAGCCGCTCGTCGAGCCCGGAAACGTCCACGCGCGCTACCTGCGCGAGCGCTTGTGGCGTGGGCTCGAGAAGCTTGCCGGCGGCGTCGAACAGTTGCAGGCCGAGGCCCGCGAGCAGCCCCGCGCCGGCGTCGTTGGTGCTGCTGCCGCCGAGTGCCACGTAAAAGCGCCGCACGCCTTCGTCGAGCAGCGCGCGGATCGCTTCGCCCATGCCGCGCGTGCTGCGCGCGTCGACCGGTACGCCCATGCCCACCGGGTCCGTGATGCCGACGATCTCGGCGGTCTCGACGATCGCGCTGCCGTCGTGCAGCAGGCCCACCGCGGCGTCGCGCTTCGGGCCCGCTGCGCCTTCCACGGTGAGGACGCGGCGTTCGCCGCCCATCGACAGCATCGCGTCGAGCGTGCCTTCGCCGCCGTCGGCCATGGGGCGGATGCGGATATCGGCGTCGGCGCGCACGCGGCGGATGCCCTCGGCGATCGCGGCGGCGACCCCGTCCGCGCTGAGCGAGCCTTTGAAAGAGTCAGGAGCAATGACGATAACGGGAGCGTCAGTCGACGAATTCGGCATGGTGTCTCTGCTGGAATAATGGTGTTGGGAGCGGCTGCGGCCGGCGGGGCGTCCGGCGCGAGCCTAAGCTTAACAGCCTCGCCGCGTGCGCTGGATAACGGCGTTGCGATAGCGCGCATCGGAGCGCATTTCAGGCTCCTGGCGGCGCAAAAGCGGGCCAAAACCGGGTCAAAAGCAGGCTCATGGCACACTCAAACGGCAATTCCAGTGGGACCAGGAAATAGTTTGCTAAAATACTTGGCTCTTTTGACGGACCGCACCGCAAGCCGCCCGCTTCGGCGCTGTTGAGCGGCGCACGAGGCGCCTGCGTTCAGCTCCAAAGCGGGTTGCCGGACCCAGTCTGACCCATTCGGATCCAGGCAGACCGCGGCTCGCAAAGACCACAGATTACTGATTCGCTCGAACAATTTTAGGACGATTGAAGCCATGGCTAACGTTGTTGAAAACCTCGGCAAGCTCGAACGCCGCGTGACGATTTCCCTGCCGAAGGACGCCGTGCAGAAAGAAATCGATTCGCGCATCCGTAAACTCGCGAAGAACGTGCGCATGCCGGGCTTCCGTCCGGGCAAGGTGCCGCTCAAGATGGTCACGCAGCAGTATTCGGGCCAGGTCGAAGCCGAAGTCCTGAGCGACAAGGTCGGCAAGGAATTCTTCGACATCAGCCGCGCCGAGAACCTGCGCGTTGCCGGTCAGCCGAGCTTCGCGCCGAAGTCGGAAGCCGCCGAAGGCGACTACGCGTTCGACGCGACCTTCGAGGTCTACCCGGAAGTGAAGCTGGGCGACGTCGCAACGGCTGAAATCGAGCGCACGACCACGGCCATCACCGAAGCCGAAATCGACCGCACGCTCGACATCCTGCGCAAGCAGCGCGTGCACTTCCACGCGCGCGGCGAAGCGGGCGAGCACGGTGACGGCGGCGCCGACACCGCAGCGAAGGAAGGCGACCGCGTGACGGTCGACTTCGTCGGCAAGATCGACGACGTCGCGTTCCAGGGCGGCACCGCGGAAGGCTTCGCGTTCGTGCTGGGCGAAGGCCGCATGCTGCCGGAATTCGAAAAGGCGGCAATCGGCCTGAAGAAGGGCGAGTCGCGCGAATTCGACCTCGCGTTCCCCGAGGACTATCACGGCAAGGACGTCGCCGGCAAGACGGCGAAGTTTACGATCACGATGCAGCAGATCGAGTGGCCGCACCTGCCGGAAATCGACGCTGAATTCGCCAGGTCGCTCGGCATCGCCGACGGCGACCTCGTGAAGATGCGCGCCGAAATCAAGGACAACCTCGAGCGCGAAGCGAAGCGCCGCACCCAGTCCATCGTCAAGAACCAGGTGATGGATGCGCTCCTGAAGATCGCCGAACTCGACGTGCCGAACGCGCTCGTCGAGCAGGATCAGCAACGCCTCGTCGAAATGGCGCGCGCCGACCTCACGCAGCGTGGCGTGCCCAACGCCAAGGACGCACCGATCCCGGCCGAAATGTTCAAGGAACAAGCCGAGCGCCGCGTGAAGCTCGGCCTCGTGCTCGCCGAACTCGTGAAGGCCAACGGCCTCGAGGCGAAGCCGGAGCAGATCCGTGCCGAAGTCGACGAATTCGCGAAAAGCTATGAGGACCCGAAGGAGGTCGTGCGCTGGTATTATTCCAACCAGCAGCGTCTGGCCGAAATGGAAGCCTATGTCGTCGAATCGAACGTCGTGGACTTCGTGCTCGGCAAGGCCAAGGTGACGGACAAGCAAGTTAGCTTCGAAGAACTGGCAAGCGCGACGGCGCAGGCTTAAAACTGCCCGCTACGGCGTGCCGGCTGTCGGAGCGACCGACGGCCAGCACGCCGTTTTTGCATCCGCAGGTTTTAGCCATGCTGTCCGTGTGGTTGATTTGACCGGGGTCCGTCGCCATACGGGTATATAGAAGAACTTTTCCAGACAAGGATGCACCGCATGACCATTCGCGCTCAATCGCTGGATACGTTGACCTCCCACTCGTCGCGTGACTTCGACCCGCAGGCGCTCGGCCTCGTGCCGATCGTCGTCGAAACGAGCGGCCGCGGCGAACGCTCCTACGACATCTACTCGCGCCTGCTCAAGGAGCGCGTGGTGTTCCTGGTCGGCGAAGTGAACGACCAGACGGCCAACCTCGTGGTCGCCCAGCTGTTGTTCCTCGAAAGCGAAAATCCGGACAAGGACATCAGCCTGTACATCAACAGCCCGGGTGGCTCGGTGTCGGCCGGCATGGCGATTTACGACACGATGCAGTTCATCAAGCCGGACGTTTCGACCCTTTGCATGGGCCTCGCGGCCAGCATGGGCGCGTTCCTGCTGGCGTCGGGGGCGAGAGGCAAGCGTTTCGCGCTGCCGAACTCGCGCGTGATGATTCACCAGCCGCTCGGCGGCGCGCGCGGCCAGGCTTCGGACATCGAAATCCAGGCTCGCGAAATCCTGTATCTGAAGGAGCGCCTGAACCAGTTGCTCGCGCATCATACGGGGCAGCCGGTCGAGCGCATTGCGCGCGACACGGATCGCGACAATTTCATGTCGGGTGACGACGCCCAGGCGTACGGTCTCGTCGACCAGGTCCTGCACAAGCGTCCTTGAGCTGCGCGGGCGGTTTTGCGCGTCCGACCCTGCGAAGGGCGCGCAAGCCGCGGCAAAGGCAGGTAAAGGAACAGCTCGGCCCCCGTACAAAAGGGGATAGCCGACGCCGCGCAGACCTTGTGAAATAATCGGCAAACGCGCTTCGCGGCCTGCGGCCCCCAACGCCGTCACAGCAAGCGGTTCACGCACCCTCCGGCCTCGCCGGGGGAAACGGCGTATCATGTAACAGAGTGTCCGGAGGCTCATTTATCCATGGCGGACAAGAAAGGTTCTAACAGCGAGAAGCTGTTGTATTGCTCGTTCTGCGGCAAGAGCCAGCATGAGGTGAAAAAGCTCATCGCTGGTCCGTCGGTATTCATCTGCGATGAATGCATCGACTTGTGCAACGAGATCATTCGCGACGAAGCCGCCGGCGCGGGCGTCGACGCGGCGCTGTCGCGCTCGGACCTGCCGAGCCCGCAGGAGATCCGCGACATCCTCGACCAGTACGTGATCGGCCAGGAACGCGCGAAGAAGATTCTCGCAGTGGCGGTGTACAACCACTACAAGCGTCTGAAGCACCTCGACAAGAAGGACGACGTCGAACTCTCCAAGAGCAACATCCTCTTGATCGGGCCCACGGGCTCGGGCAAGACGCTGCTCGCGCAGACGCTCGCGCGACTTCTGAACGTGCCGTTCGTCATCGCCGACGCCACCACGCTGACCGAAGCCGGTTACGTGGGCGAAGACGTCGAGAACATCATCCAGAAGCTGCTGCAGAACTGCAATTACGAGGTCGACAAGGCCCAGCGCGGCATCGTCTATATCGACGAAATCGACAAGATCAGCCGCAAGTCGGACAACCCGTCGATCACGCGCGACGTTTCCGGCGAGGGCGTGCAGCAGGCGCTGCTCAAGCTCGTCGAGGGCACGATGGCTTCGGTGCCGCCGCAGGGCGGCCGCAAGCATCCGAACCAGGATTTCATCCAGGTCGATACGACCAATATCCTGTTCATTTGCGGCGGCGCGTTCGACGGGCTGGAGAAGGTCATCACCGACCGCACGGAAAAGACCGGCATCGGCTTCGGTGCGAGCGTGAAGAGCAAGCAGGAGCGCGACACAGGCGAAGTGCTGCGCGAAACGGAACCGGAAGACCTGATCAAGTTCGGCCTGATTCCCGAACTGATCGGCCGTTTGCCCGTGGTCGCCACGCTCGGCAAGCTCGACGAAGCCGCGCTCATGAAGATTCTGGTCGAGCCGAAGAATGCGCTCGTCAAGCAGTATCACAAGCTCTTCAACATGGAGCGCGTGGAGCTGGAAATTCGACCGGCCGCGCTGCAGGCGGTCGCCCGCAAGGCGATCCGCCGCAAGACGGGGGCTCGCGGCCTGCGCTCGATCCTGGAACAGGCATTGCTCGACGTGATGTACGAACTGCCGGCCATGAAGGGCGTGAGCAAGGTCATCATCGACGACAACGTGATCGACGGCGACGGCAAACCGCTCTTGATCTACGAAGACGCTCCGAAGGTCGCAGGGTCGAACTGATGGTGGCGATCGGCTAAAGAGTTCCGGAAAAAGGCCGTTCATACAATGGGATGAACGGCTTTTTCGTTTAGTCTTGTGGTCGATGGCGCACTATTTTGGAGTCACTGAACTTTTCCCACACGCGCGAGGCTTGCAATCGGTATATCAGGCCTCAATTACCGAACAATTGATTCCACTCATGGGGAAATGAAATGTCAGGAACCCAACTCCTCCCGCCGGAACGCACCACGCTCCCGCTGCTGCCGCTGCGAGACGTCGTAGTTTTCCCGCATATGGTGATTCCCCTTTTCGTGGGCCGACCGAAATCGATCAAGGCCCTCGAAGCGGCGATGGAAGGCGGCAAGCACATCATGCTCGTCGCGCAGAAGACCGCCGCGAAGGATGAGCCGACCGAAAAAGACATGTATGAAGTCGGGTGTGTCGCCAACATCCTGCAAATGCTCAAGCTGCCCGACGGCACCGTGAAGGTGCTGGTGGAAGGCCTGCAGCGCGCGAAGACGCTTTCCATCGAAGAGCAGGAAACGCAGTTCTCGTGCGAAGTGATGCCGCTCGAACCGGACCACGCCGACAGCGCGGAAACCGAAGCGCTGCGCCGCGCGATCGTCTCGCAGTTCGACCAGTACGTGAAGCTCAACAAGAAGATCCCGCCGGAGATCCTGACGTCGCTGTCGGGCATCGACGAGGCCGGTCGTCTTGCCGACACCATCGCCGCGCATCTGCCGCTCAAGCTCGACCAGAAGCAGCACATCCTCGAGATGTTCCCGGTCGTGGAGCGTCTGGAGCACCTGCTTGCGCAACTCGAAGCCGAAATCGACATTCTCCAGGTCGAAAAGCGCATCCGCGGCCGCGTGAAGCGCCAGATGGAAAAGAGCCAGCGCGAGTACTACCTGAACGAGCAGGTCAAGGCCATCCAGAAGGAACTGGGCGAAGGCGAAGAGGGTGCCGATCTCGAGGAACTCGAGAAGCGCATCACGGCCGCGCGCATGCCGAAGGAAGCCAAGAAGAAGGCAGACGCCGAGCTCAAGAAGCTCAAGCTGATGTCGCCGATGTCGGCGGAAGCCACGGTCGTGCGCAACTACATCGACACACTGATCGGCCTGCCGTGGCGCAAGAAGAGCAAGGTCAACAACGACCTCTCGAACGCCGAAACCGTGCTCGACGAAGACCACTTTGGTCTCGAGAAGGTGAAGGAACGCATTCTCGAGTATCTCGCGGTGCAACAGCGTGTGGACAAGGTCAAGGCGCCGATCCTGTGCCTCGTCGGGCCTCCGGGCGTCGGCAAGACCTCGCTCGGGCAGTCGATTGCGCGCGCAACGAACCGCAAGTTCGTGCGTATGGCGCTCGGCGGCGTGCGTGACGAAGCCGAGATCCGCGGTCACCGTCGTACGTACATCGGTTCGATGCCCGGCAAGATCCTGCAGAGCCTGACCAAGGTCGGCGTGCGCAATCCGCTTTTCCTGCTCGACGAAGTCGACAAGATGGGCATGGATTTCCGCGGCGATCCGTCGTCGGCGCTGCTCGAGGTGCTCGATCCGGAACAGAACCACACGTTCGCCGACCACTACATCGAAGTCGATTTCGACCTCTCCGATGTGATGTTCGTCGCCACGTCGAACTCGCTGAACATTCCGCCGCCGCTGCTCGACCGGATGGAAGTCATCCGCCTCTCGGGTTACACGGAAGACGAGAAGGTCAGCATCGCCCAGCGTTATCTCCTGCCCAAGCAGAAGAAGAACAATGGGCTCAAGCCTGGCGAGATCGAGGTGACCGAAGGCGCGATCCGCGACATCATTCGCTACTACACGCGTGAAGCGGGCGTGCGTTCGCTCGAGCGCGAAGTGTCGAAGATCTGCCGCAAGGTCGTGAAGATGCTGCTGCTGAAGAAGGCCGACAAGGCCGTCACGGTGGACAGCGCCAACCTCGACACCTTCCTCGGCGTGCGCAAGTACGACTTCGGTCTGGCCGCGAAGGAAAACCAGATCGGTCAGGTCACGGGCCTCGCGTGGACGGAAGTCGGCGGCGATCTGCTGACGATCGAAGCAGCGGTCATGCCCGGCAAGGGCAACGTGATCCGCACGGGTTCGCTCGGCGACGTCATGAAGGAATCGGTCGAAGCGGCACGCTCGGTGGTGCGCTCGCGTTCGCGTCGTCTTGGCATCAAGGATGAGGCGTTCGAGAAGCAGGACATCCACATTCACGTGCCCGAAGGCGCGACGCCGAAGGACGGTCCGTCCGCAGGCGGTGCGATGACGACGGCGCTGGTGTCCGTGCTCACGGGCATTCCGGTGCGCGCCGATGTCGCGATGACGGGCGAGATCACGCTGCGCGGCGAAGTGCTGCCGATCGGCGGGCTGAAGGAGAAGCTGCTCGCGGCGCATCGCGGCGGCATCAAGCTCGTGCTGATTCCGGAAGAGAACGTCAAGGATCTCACCGAGATTCCGGACAACGTGAAGAACGCGATCGAGATCGTGCCGGTGCGCTGGATCGACAAGGTGCTCGAACTCGCGCTCGAACGTGTGCCGCAGCCGCTGCCGGAAGAAGAAGCGAAGGCCGAGGACGCCAAGGCGCCCGTGGCCGAAGCGAAGGACGCGGGCGCGACGGAAGTGGTCAAGCACTAAGCGTTCAGTACGCCTTCAACAAGCCGCGCCCAGGCGCGGCGCGTTGGATCCCCAAAGCCCGCGGCGCACCGCGGGCTTTTTATTGGCGCCACGATTCTTGACGTTGTGATGACAACCAGCGTTCTTTGCGGCCTTTTCCCACTTGTTCGAAGGCGCCCTCGAATGTTCCCTCGAATCCCGCGCCGAATCAGGCTCAACCCCGCTTGACACGGCACTTTCGGCCCCGTTAAATGAGCGGGCCCCGCGCTATGCGGGGGACGTCTATCCAATAAGTTGACCTTCTTTCTTACGTTTGCCCAAACACATTCTCGGGGGCTGGAATGAACAAAACGGAATTGATCGACCATATCGCGCAACAAGCCGACATTTCGAAAGCGGCTGCGGGACGCGCACTCGACGCCGTGATCGGCGGCGTCAAAGGCACGCTCAAGAAGGGCGGCTCGGTCACGCTCGTCGGCTTCGGCACGTTTGCCGTCGGCAAGCGCACGGCGCGCACGGGCCGCAATCCGCGCACTGGCGACGCGATCAAGATCAAGGCCGCGAAGGTACCCAAATTTAGGCCTGGCAAAGCGCTGAAGGATGCGCTAAACTAGCGGGCTCGCTACCTGATAAAGGTGGCGCAGCAGAAGTCGCCGTGCCGGAAGCAGCGCAGGAAAGCATGAAGCTGGGTGCTTAGCTCAGTTGGTAGAGCGGCGCCCTTACAAGGCGTAGGTCGGGAGTTCGAGCCTCTCAGCACCCACCACAGCTTCAGTTCCGGTACCTCCGGTACCTCCAGTACCTATTGCGCTTGCACGGAGGCGCTCGCACGGAGCGGTAGTTCAGTTGGTTAGAATACCGGCCTGTCACGCCGGGGGTCGCGGGTTCGAGCCCCGTCCGCTCCGCCAAGGATATCTCGACAAGAAGGCGAACTCCGGTTCGCCTTTTTTGTTGGCCGCTGTTGTAATATCGGGCGTTCCATTTTTTGGCGCCATCAACGTCTGGTCACGCATGCTCGACTTTTTCCGCAATCACAAACGCCTGATGATGTTCATGCTGCTCCTGGTCGTCCTGCCAGGGCTGGGCTTCGTCGGTATTCAAGGTTTCCGCGGCTTCTTCGATGAAAGCGCGAATGTCGCAAGCGTCAACGGGCACAAGATCACGCGTGTCGAGTACGACAACGCCGCACGTCAGCAACTCGACCAGGCTCGACAGGTCCTCGGCGCGCAATTCGACGCGAGCCTGTTCGACACGCCCCAGCACCGCAAGGACATCCTCGACGGTCTGATCCAGCAACGCGTGCTCGTGGACGAGACGCAGCGCCTGCACCTTACCGCCTCGGACGACGCCGTGCGACGCGCGTTGCTCGCCGACCCGGTGATTTCGTCGCTCAAGAATCCTGACGGCTCGATCAATCTCGACCAGTACAAGCAACTGCTCGCCATGCAGGGCATGACGCCCGAGCAGTACGACGAGCGCGTGCGCTATAGCCTCGCCATGCAGCAGCTGCCGGCGTCGATCATCAGCAGCGCGTTTACGCCGAAGGCGCTCGCGCAGCAGCTCACGGGTCTCTCGGAGCAGCAGCGCGAGGTGCAGGGCCTCGCCTTCCACGCGAGCGACTATGCGCCCAAGGTCCAGCCGACCGACGCGCAACTGCAGGCGTACTACGACGCGAACAAGAACGCCTTCGCCATGCCGGCCACGGCGCAGATCCAGTATCTCGTGCTCTCGGCGGCCACGGTTGCCGCTGGCGTGCAGCCGAGCGACGCCGATCTCAAGAAGTACTACGAAGACAACATCGCGCACTACCGCACGCAGGAGGAAGTGCGCGCGAGCCACATCCTGATCACGGTGCCGAAGGACGCGAGCGTCGACGTGCGCAACGCGGCGAAGCAGAAGGCCGAATCGATCCTCGCCGAAGTGAAGGCGCATCCGGATCAGTTCGCGCAGATCGCGCAGAAGGAGTCGCAGGACCCGGGTTCGGCCTCGAAGGGCGGCGACCTCGGCTACTTCGGCCCCGGCATGATCGCGGGCGGCCAGGCGTTCGACGCCGCGGTCTTCAAGCTGAAGAAGGATGAGATCAGCGACGTGATCCAGTCGGACTTCGGCTATCACATCGTCAAGGTCACGGACCTGAAGCCGGCGGTCACGAAACCGTTCGACGACGTGAAGGCGCAGATCACGAACGACGTGAAGGCGCAGCAAGCCGCGAAGCTGCTCGCCGACGCGAGCGATGGCTTCACGTCGGTGGTCTACGAGCAGGCCAGGAGCCTGCAGCCGGCCGCGGACAAGTACAAGCTGACGATCCAGACGGCCACGGTCACGCCGAAGCCGAATGCAGCGCTGCCGCCGGATAGCCCGCTGAACAACCAGAAGTTCCTCGACGCCGTATTCGCGAGCGACTCGGTGAACCAGCACAACAACACCCAGGCAATCGACGTCGGCAACAGCACGTTGATCTCGGCTCACGTAACGAACTACCAGCCGGCCGCCGTGCCCGCATTCGCCGCGGTCAAGGATACGGTTCGCCAGAAGGTGGTCGCGCAGCAGGCCGCCGACATGGCGCGCAAGGAGGGCGAGGCCAGGCTCGCGGAGCTGCAGAAGTCGAAGTCGACCGACGGGTTCTCGTCGGCGCTCAAGGTGTCGCGCAACGACGCCCAAGGGTTGCCGCCCGGCGCGCTGTCCGCGGTCTTCAAGGCCGATTCGCAGAAGCTGCCCGCTTATGTGGGCGTGGACCTCGGCAACGACGGCTATGCGATTTACCGCGTGAACAGCGTGACCAACGGTCCGGCCGCAGAAGGCCCGCGTCTGGCCGCCGCGCAGCAGCAACTGGCCCAGGTGGGCGGCCAGTCGCAGGTGCAGGCGTACCTCGACGCGCTGCGCGAGCGCGCGAAGGTAAAGCTCTACGGTTCGCTCGGTGCCGCGGGCCAGTCGGGCGACGGCGACGGCGCCCAGTAAGTCCGCCTCGAGCATCTGTCCGCCGGCATCGAGAGCCGGCGCAAAAAAGCCCCGCGAAACATCGCGGGGCTTTTGCGTTCTGGCGAGCGCGAAATCAGAGGCAGGCGCTGATGTCGCTGGTGGCGTCTCCACCCGCGCCGCCGCCGGAGCGGAAGCCGACCCACGTCTTCGCGCTGGCGCTCCACGCCGGGCGCACCGTTGCCGCTGCGCCGTTAGGCGGCTGCTGGCCAGGGACGTAGACGTCGACAGCCTGGCCGTTGGC
The DNA here is from genome assembly GCF_003096715.1 of Paraburkholderia silvatlantica. Lineage (GTDB taxonomy): Bacteria > Pseudomonadota > Gammaproteobacteria > Burkholderiales > Burkholderiaceae > Paraburkholderia > Paraburkholderia silvatlantica. The sequence goes on along the minus strand of NZ_QEOL01000028.1, from coordinate 56,575 downwards.
GAGCACGGACTGCGAGACGACTTGCTGCTGCGACTTGTCGGCCCATTTTTGCGCGATGCATTGGGCAACCGTCGCGGGCGGCTGCTGGCTCGTGCCGACGGACTGCGCTCCGCTCGGCATTGGCTGATTCGCGCAGGCAGCAAGTGCTGCCGTAACGACAATGAGAGGTAAATATTTCACGCTTCTTCCCTCCAGTCAGGGTCGGTCGGATTCAGACAGCGATGCTTCTCGGGCTCGCGTGTCTGACACAAAAGGTGGCCAACTGTGGGCGCCGCTACTTGCCGCCACGCGGCCCAAGAGGCTGGAGCGGCTTGAACGCACCGAAGTCGGGGTCCTCAGAAAGGGCGCCCGGTAAGGACGCCCGCGCGTTTGCCTGGTTACCGCGTCAGCGCCGCACGCCGCTGCCGAGCAGCGGCTTGAGTGTCGGCCACACGTTGTCGAGGAGCAATGGCTGTGCCTGCTGGGTGGGATGGATCTGATCGGCCTGGAAGAGTTCGGGCTTGTCGGCGAGGCCGGCGAGCAGAAAGGGTACGAGCGGAACGTTCGAATCCTTCGCAAGCCGCACGTAAATGGCGTGGAAGTCACGCGTGTAGTCGGCCCCGTAGTTAGGCGGCACGTACATGCCGATGAGCACGGGTTGCGCGCCGCCCTTGCGGATCTGCGCGACGATGGCGCGCAGATTGCTCTCGGTCGTCGTGAGCGGCACGCCGCGCAGCGCGTCGTTTGCGCCCAGTTCGACGATCACGATCGCGGGCTTGATGCGCTGCATGACGAGCGGCAGGCGTGTGAGTCCGCCGCTCGTCGTGTCCCCGCTGATGCTCGCATTCGCAACGTTATAATCGATTCGCTCGCCGGCGAGCCGCTGGCGCAGTAGAGCCACCCAGCCCGTATCGCGCGGCAGGCCGTATTCGGCCGAGAGGCTGTCGCCGAGCACGACGATGTTCGGTTTTGCCGTGGCGGCGGGGTTCGTCGCCGCGGCGGCCGTAGAAACGGGCGTGGCCGCGAGCGCGGTGCCGGTCATGCCACAGAAGGCACCGAGCAAGGCAGCGGCGGTCCAGGCGGCGATAGCGGCAAGCGCGCTGAAGCGGGACCGGGCGCGGGAAGGGGCGGCGCGCCGCGCGGCGCGCTTCTGGTTCACGGCTAACCTGTGCGTCATCATGTGCGAATGAATAGCGATCCAGTCATCGAAGTACGGGGTTTGAGCAAGCGGGTCACCGACGCCACCGGCGAGCTGACGATCCTCGACGGCATCGACCTTACCGTGCAGGCCGGCGGGAGCGTGGCGATCGTCGGCGCCTCCGGTTCCGGCAAGTCGACGCTGCTCGGCCTGCTGGCCGGCCTCGACAGCGCGAGCGCGGGTTCGGTGCGCCTGCTGGGCCATGAGCTTACCGGGATGGCCGAAGACCAGCGCGCGGCGCTGCGCAACGGCTCGGTGGGCTTCGTGTTCCAGTCGTTCCAGTTGATGCCGCATCTCACCGCTCTGGAAAACGTCGCGCTGCCGCTCGAACTGCAGGGCGGCATGTCGACGCGTGATGCTTTCGCCCGCGCCCGCACGCTGCTCGAGCGCGTGGGTCTTGCCGGGCGCACGGGCCACTACCCGAAGCTGCTCTCGGGCGGCGAACAGCAGCGTGTGGCGCTCGCCCGCGCCTTCGTGACGCGCCCCGCCGTGCTGTTCGCCGACGAGCCCACGGGCAGCCTCGACGCCGCCACAGGCCACGCCGTCATCGACCTGATGTTCGAACTCAATCGCGCCAACGGGGCGACGCTCGTGCTCGTCACCCACGACGTCGATCTTGCGCAGCGTTGCGACGCGATCATCACGATCGAGGCGGGCCACCGCGTGCCCAATGCGCCGCATGGCGCAGCAGCCTCGCGCAACGCGAGCAATGTCGAAGCCGGGCGTTAGCGCCTGAGCGGTGAACGGCGTGCGCAGTGCGTACGCACGCCGCCTCTGTGCCGGTCAGCGCTTGAGCGCCGCACGGGCGCGCGCGATCAGCGCGGCGGTGGACGAATCGTGCGGCTTCACATCGGCGCTTGCTGCGTTCAAGTCGGCTTCGACCACTTTGCCGAGGATCTTGCCGAGTTCCACGCCCCACTGATCGAACGGATTGATATCCCACACGCAGGCCTGCACGAGCACCTTGTGCTCATAGAGCGCGATGATCGCGCCGAGCGAGCGGGCGGTGAGCGCGTCGACGAGCAGCGTGGTGGTCGGCCGGTTGCCGGGGAACATGATGTGCGGCACGAGTTCGGGCTTGTCCGGGCCCGCGATCTTGCGCGCTTCTTCTTCGGTGCGGCCGAGCATCAGCGCCTCGCTCTGCGCAAAGCAGTTCGCGAGCAGTTTCGGATGATGGTCGGCGAGCGGATGCTCGGGCGTGAGCACGGCGATGAAGTCGATCGGCACGATCGTCGTGCCCTGGTGCAGCATCTGGAAGAACGCGTGCTGGCCGTTCGTGCCGGGCTCGCCCCAGGTGATCGCCGAGGTCGCGTAATCGACGAACTTGCCGTCGAGGCGCGCCGACTTGCCGTTGCTCTCCATTTCGAGCTGCTGGAGATACGAAGGCAGGAAGTGCAGCGCTTCGGAGTAGGGTGCGACGAGATAGCTCTGCGAGCCGAAGAAGTTGCGGTACCAGACGCCGATCATGCCGAGCAGCACGGGCAGGTTCTTTTCCAGCGGCGCTTCGCGGAAGTGCTTGTCCATGTCGTGCGCACCGGCGAGCAATTCGTCGAACTGCTGCGGCCCGATGGCGATCATGATCGAGAGACCCACGGCCGACCACAGCGAATAGCGGCCGCCGACCCAGTCCCACATCTCGAAGACGTTTTCTTTGGCGATGCCGAACTTCACGACTTCGGCCGTGTTAGCCGAGACACCCACGAAGTGCTTCGCGAGTTCGCTTTCCGGGCAGCCATGCTTGACGAACCAGTCGCGCATCGACAGCGCGTTGGTCATGGTTTCGAGCGTCGTGAAGGTCTTCGAAACGATGATCGCCAGCGTCTCTTCCGGATCGATGTTTTCGATCGTGCGCCACAGGTCTGCGCCGTCGACGTTCGAGACGAAGTGCGAGGTGATCTCGGGCAGCTCGAGATGCTTGAGCGCGTGCACGACCATTTTCGGCCCGAGGTCCGAACCGCCGATGCCGATATTCACGACATGGCGGATGCGCTTGCCCGTGTAGCCGGTCCATGCGCCGCTGCGCACGGCGTCGGCGAACTTCGCCATCTTCGCGCGCTCGGCGACGATCTGCGCGTGGAACGGGGCATCGGCTTCGGTGGCGCGCAAGGCGGTGTGCAGCGCTGCGCGGCCTTCAGTCGGGTTGACGACTTCGCCCTTGAACATCGCATCGCGGCGCGCTTGCACGCCGGCCTCGCGAGCGAGCTGCACGAGCAGCTCGAGCGTGGCGTCGGTGATGCGGTTCTTCGAGAGGTCGGCGCCGAGTCCGGCGCCTGCAAACGTGAAGCGTTCGGCGCGCGTCGGCGCAGGGTCGTTGGCGGGGGCGAACCAGTCGCGCAGCTTTTCGTCGCGGATCTGTTCGTAATGCGTCTGTAGCGCGGACCAGGCGGGGAGCGGATTCGTCATGTTCGTCTAGCGAGGGATCACGAATGGAGGGCGGCAGGTGCGGTTCGCCGGTGTGGCCGAACGCGCGCTTCGCGCGCCGCGGGGAAGCACGGGCCGCCTCCGGTGGAAGGCGGTGTGCGGAGGATCAGTATAGCGGCCTCGCGCGACACTGCGCAGCGTTGTGATGCCTGCGGCCGTGCGAGGGGGCGGGAGGCGGACAGACGTTCCAGGCAGAGCAAGCCGCGTGCCGCGCGAACGGACGTGCGAGACGCAGGAAGTACGAGCTGCGGCTTCAGGCGGCATAAGGCGGCGCATAAAAGAGCCGGTTCAGGAGCTTGCGCGCCGCTGGCGCGAGTTCGCCCGCCGTGAGGCCCGCGGGGCCGTCGCCTTGCGCGCACAGCGTGTCGGCGGCGAGGCCGTGCAGATAGACACCCGCGAGTGCCGCTTCATAGGGCGGCAGGCGCTGGGCCAGCAGCGCGCCGATCATGCCGCCGAGCACGTCGCCGGTCCCGCCCGTGGCGAGGCCCGCGTTGCCGGTGGGGTTGACGGCGACACGGCCGTCGGGCGCGGCGACCACGGTGCCGCTGCCCTTGAGCACGGCAACCGCCGCATAGCGGCCGGCAAGTGTTCGTGCTGCGGCGAGGCGGTCGCGCTGCACCGCGGCGGTGTCGCAGCCGAGGAGGCGCGCCGCCTCGAGCGGATGCGGCGTGAGCACGCAAGGCGCGCCGCGCGCGGCGGCCGATTGCGCGACGTGTGCCGCGAGCGCCTCGTCGCGCGCGACCAGATTGAGCGCGTCGGCATCGAGGAGCACGGGGGCGCGAAGGCGCAGGATGGCGTCCACGAGCTGGCGCGCCGAGGCGCTGCCGCCCATGCCGCAGCCCGCGGCGACGGCGTCCATCGCGCCGAGCGCGAGCCTGGCGGCCGCGTGCAGCATGAGTTCGGGGTGAGGCGCGTCGTAGGGCGGCGCGTCGCTGCCCAGGAAGCCCACGTGAACCTTGCCCGCGCCGGTGAGGAGCGCCGCGCGCGCCGCGAGAATCGGCGCGCCGCACATGCCCGTGTCGCCGCCCACGACGGCGAGCGTGCCGAACGTGCCCTTGTGGGTGGCGAACTCGCGTGCGGGCAGCGCGGCCGCGAAGAGCGCGGGCGCGTTCAGGCGCGCCGCGCCCGGCGTGCCTTCGGTGTCGATGCCGATCGGCGCGACCGCGACGGCGCCTGCATGGTCGCGCCCGACGCCGGTGTACAGGCCGGGCTTGGCCGCGATGAAGGTCACGGTGTGGGTCGCGCGCACCGCGGGGCCGCTGCCGACCACATTGCCGGTGTCGCTGTCGAGCCCGCTTGGCACGTCGAGCGCGAGCACGTGGCCATGGCTGCGCGCGCGCGCCGAGAGGCTCTCGGCGAGTTCGGCGAATACGCCTTCGAGCCCGCGTGCGAGGCCGATGCCGAACATCCCGTCGACGAGCCAGCCATAAGCATCGAACGAAGCGGGCGCCGACGCGGTGACGGGCACGCCCGCCGCGTGCGCTTCGGCGAGCGCCCAGCGCGCGTCGTCGGGCTTGACTTCGACGGGCATGCAGACTTCCACGGCGACGCCCGCGCGATGCAGAACGGTAGCGACGACGAGCGCGTCGCCGCCGTTGTTGCCTGGCCCGGCGGCGAACCAGACCGGCTTGTCGCTCGCCGACGAGGGCGCGTGCGCGAGTTGCTCGCTCAGGAAGTGCGCGGCGGCGGCGCCTGCCCGCGCCATGAGCGCGTGGGCAGGCAGGGCCGACTGCGCGGCGACTTCGGCCCCGCGCAGCTGTTCGACGGTGAGCAGCGGGACCGCACGATCGTGCGGAAAGAGAAGCACCGGTTGCCCGGCGCCAAAGGAGTGGGGTGCGTGCGTCATGACGATGCGGTCCTCGGAGGCGACATCGCAACGATACCCGAGCAAGCCCTCAGACGGCATGCCCCAGGCGGGCGGTGGACCGGCACGGCGGCGCGGCAACGCCGCTCCGGCGGGCGCCGTTCAATCGCGGCCCGGCCAGAGCGCCTTGATGGTATCGGCCGGCAGGTCGGGCGGTGCGCTGGAGATCTGCTGGGCGATGAGACGCGCCGAACCGAGCGCAAGCGCCCAGCCTGCCGGCCCGTGGCCCGCGTTGACGTACAGGCGCGGATGGCTCACGCTGCCGACCGCAGGCAGGCCGTCGGCGGAAAGCAGCTTCATGCCTTCCCACGCAAGCGCCGCCGAGATGCGCGCGGCACCCGGCGCCCAGTCGCGCGACGCCTCGCCGAGCAGCGCGAGGGCGTCTTCGGTAAGCGCTTCGGGCAGGGCGTCGTCGACTTCCTGCGCGCGCAGCAGCACGGCGGCGCCCGAGATGCGCAGCCGGTGATTCATGCGCGCGATGGCGATGCGCTTGCCGGCGTCGACGATGGTGGTCTGCGGCACGCATTCCTCGTGCGCCACCGGCGAATTGAGCGTGTGCATGCGCAGCGGATAGAACGGCATCCTGTGGCCGAGCGGCGCGACGAGCCGCGGCGTTTGCGCGCCAGCGGCGACCACGACGGCGTCGCCCGAGATCACCTCGACGTCGCGCGAGCGGCCCGCTTCGTGCGCAGGCGGCGCAAGCTCTACCGCCGCGCGCCGGTCTTCCAGGCGGATCGCGCTGACCTCCCGGCTCATCTCGAACTGCACGCCGCCCTGGGCGTCGAGCCCCTGCTTGAGCAGCTTCACGAAGAGCGGGCAGTTGGCTACCCGGCCGGTCTCGAAGCGCACGCCGCCCGCAAACGGCGGATCGGCGGGAATGGCAGGGTCGAAAGCCACGCATTCCGCGGGCGAAAGTGCGTGATGCGGCGTCTCGAAGCGGCGCAGCAGTTCGAGGGCCGGTTGCGTGAGCGACCATTCGTCGTTGCCGCGCACGAGGTAGAGCAGGCCGTCGCGCTGCTCGTAGTCGAGCTGGAAACGCGCATCGATGTCGGCGAGCGCCGCTCGCGCCGACTCGATGAGCGGGCGCAGCAGCGCATAGCGCCCGGCAAACGCCTCGGAGCCGTGCAGCGCGGCGAGGCGCTTGACGAAACCGTGCGCCTCGCCGCGCCAGCCTGTCTTGCTGATCACGCCGCCGGACGATTGACGGCCATGGCGCAGGAAGGTGGGGCCGAACCAGACGTCGAGCGGCGTGGGCAGTGCAATGCCGCTATGCCCGTAGGTCGCGCCTTGCGCGACGGTGGCGTGGCGTTCGATCACGCAGACGCGATGCCCGGCCGCGCGCAGCTGCCAGGCGGTAGCGATGCCGGCGATTCCGCCGCCGATGACGATGACATCCATGACGATACGATCTGCAGGCAGGTGGCGCTCGCTCGGGTGAGGGCGTGCTGCCGAAGGTGGGGCGTGCGGCGCGCCGAAGCCATGCCCGGGTGCGCCGATCAGACGAAACGCGCAATCATAGCAGCGAAAGCGTGCGCGTCGCCATGCGCGAGGCCCGGTTGCCACATGCGTTCCGGGCGGCTGCCGGGGCGGTCAGGACGGGTCTTCCGGGTTATAATCGCGGTCTCCCTTCGCCTGACCGTCGCCATCCCCGCGCGACGCATCGCCACCTTGCGACGTGTTTCGCGCGAGGCGAAGCCGCGACGCAACTCTGACGCAACCTCGACGCAACCTCGACGCAACGCCCCAGTCCATGGCCCACTTCTCGTGTTTCCCCGGTGCTTCGGCCCTTTCCGACTTCCGTCAGACCCGCCTGCTCGAGACGCTTCAGCGTATCGACGCCAACATCGTCGGCGTGCACGGCCAGTATCTGCATTTCGTCAACTCGGCCGCGGAGCTTTCCGCCGACGACAGCGCGAAGATCGAAGCGCTGATGCACTACGGCGCGCCGTTCGCGGCTCCGCAGGAGCGCGGCAGCGCGCTCGCGTTCCTCGTCGTGCCGCGCTTCGGCACGGTGTCGCCGTGGGCGAGCAAAGCCACGGACATCGCGCATCATTGCGGCCTCGAGCAGGTGCGCCGCATCGAGCGCGGCGTCGAATACACGGTGGTGCTCAAGTCGGGCCTGCTCGGCGGCAAGAAGACGCTTTCGGAAGAGGCGCATGCCGCTGTCGCCGCGGCGCTGCACGACCGCATGACCGAAAGCGTGGCGCCTTCGCGCGACGCCGCACTGCATCTGTTCGACGAACTGCCGGCGAGGCCGATGCAGACGGTGGACGTGCTCGGCCACGGCCGTGCGGCCCTCGAAGCGGCCAACGGCGAACTGGGCCTCGCGCTCGCCGACGATGAAATCGACTACCTCGTCGAAAACTTCAAGAAGCTCGAGCGCAACCCGACCGACGTCGAACTGATGATGTTCGCGCAGGCCAACAGCGAGCACTGCCGCCACAAGATCTTCAACGCGAGCTGGACGATCGACGGCCAGGATCAGGATATGTCGCTTTTCGCGATGATCCGCAATACCGAGAAGATCAGCCCGCAGGGCACGATCGTCGCGTACTCGGACAACTCGTCGATCATGGAAGGCGCGGTCGCGGAACGCTGGTTCCCGCGCAAGCGCAACGCCGAAGGCACGCCGGGTGAGCCGGCTGAACGTTACGGCCGCCACACCGAACTCACGCACACGCTGATGAAGGTGGAGACGCACAACCACCCCACGGCGATCTCGCCGTTCGCGGGCGCGGCAACGGGCTCGGGCGGCGAAATCCGCGACGAAGGCGCGACGGGCCGCGGCGCGCGTCCGAAGGCCGGCCTCACGGGTTTCACGGTGTCGAACCTCGATCTGCCCGACGCGCGCGAAGCCTGGGAAGACGCCCGCGACGCGGCCGTGCCGCTCGCGCTGCGCAATCCGGCCGACACGCAGGGCGCGAACGGAACATACGGCCGCCCGGACCGCATCGCGTCGCCGCTGCAGATCATGATCGACGGCCCGCTCGGCGGCGCCGCGTTCAACAACGAATTCGGCCGGCCGAACCTCGGCGGCTATTTCCGCACCTACGAGCAGAACGTGGCGGGCACCGTGCGCGGCTATCACAAGCCGATCATGATCGCGGGCGGCCTCGGCAACATCAGCGCGCAACACACGCACAAGCACGATCTGCCGGCCGGCACGCTGCTCATCCAGATCGGCGGCCCGGGCATGCGCATCGGCATGGGCGGCGGCGCGGCCAGCTCGATGGCCACCGGCACCAACACCGCCGAACTCGACTTCGACTCGGTTCAGCGCGGCAACCCGGAAATCGAGCGTCGCGCGCAGGAAGTCATCAATTCGTGCTGGCAGCTGGGCGAGCGCAACCCGATCCTGAGCATTCACGACGTGGGCGCGGGCGGCCTTTCCAACGCCTTCCCGGAACTCGTCGACGGCGCGGACAAGGGCGCGCGCTTCGAACTGCGCAAGGTGCAGCTCGAGGAGTCGGGCCTTTCGCCGCGCGAAATCTGGTCGAACGAATCGCAGGAACGCTACGTCCTCGCAATCGCACCCGCCGATCTGGCGGAATTCCAGGCGATCTGCGAGCGTGAACGCTGCCCGTTTGCCGTCGTGGGCGTTGCGACCGACGCGCGCGACCTGAAGCTCATCGACACCGACGAAGCGGCGCTCGCGGCCAACGGCGGCCACCAGCCCGTCGACATGCCGATGGACATCCTGCTCGGCAAGCCGCCGCGCATGCACCGCAACGTCGAGCACGCGAGCGTGCCGCTGGCGCCGGTCGAGGTCACGGGCGTCTCGCTCGACGAAGTCGCGCAAAGCGTGCTGCGCCACCCGACCGTGGGCAGCAAGTCGTTCCTCATCACCATCGGCGACCGCTCGGTGGGCGGCACGACGGTGCGCGACCAGATGGTCGGTCCGTGGCAGGTGCCGGTGGCCGACTGCGCGATCACCGCGCTCGACTACGCCGGCTACAAGGGCGAAGCGATGACGATGGCCGAGCGCACGCCGCTCGCCGTGATCGATGCGCCCGCATCGGGCCGCATGGCCGTGGGCGAGGCGATCACCAACATCGCGAGCGCACCGATCCTGGCGCTCGACAAGCTCAAGCTCTCTGCGAACTGGATGGCCGCGTGCGGCGCGCCGGGCGAGGACGCCGCACTGTACGACACCGTGAAGGCGATCGGCATGGAGCTGTGCCCGGCGCTGGGCATCGGTATTCCGGTGGGCAAGGATTCGCTCTCCATGCGCACGAAGTGGAACGAAGCAGGCGTGGCGAAGGAAGTGGTCGCGCCGGTTTCGCTCATCATCTCGGCGTTCGCGCCGGTCGACGACGTGCGCCGCCATCTCACGCCGCAACTGCGCCGCGCCGACGAAGTGGGCGAGTCGGTGCTGATCGCGATCGATCTGGGCCGCGGCAAGAACCGCATGGGCGGCAGCATTTTCGCGCAGGTCACGCAGCAGGTCGGAGACGCGGTGCCCGACGTGGACAACGCCGAAGACCTCAAGCAGTTCTTCACGGCCATCCAGCAACTGAACGCGAACGAGCAACTGCTCGCGTACCACGACCGTTCTGACGGCGGCCTGTGGGCGACGGTCTGCGAAATGGCCTTTGCGGGTCACACCGGCGTGTCGCTGAACGTGGACATGCTCACGCTCGACAGCGAGCACGAATCGGACTACGGCGACGCCAAGGACTGGGCGAAGCAGACGAGCGGCCGCCGCGAAGACCGCACGCTGCGCGCGCTCTTCTCCGAAGAACTCGGCGCGGTGATCCAGGTGCCGGCACAGCAGCGCGACGCCGTGATGGGCGTGCTGCGTCAGCATGGCCTGTCGGTGTGCTCGCACGTGATCGGCACGCTGAACAATCGCGACTCGATCGAAATCTACCGCGACGCGAAACGCATCTACGAAGCGCCGCGTGCGCAACTGCAACGCGTGTGGAGCGAAGTGAGCTGGCGCATTGCGCGTCTGCGCGACAACCCCGCGTGCGCCGATTCCGAATACGACGCGCTGCTCGACGCCGCCGATCCGGGCATGCAGCCGCATCTCACGTTCGATCCGGCCGAGGACGTCGCCGCGCCGTTCATCGGCAAGGGTGCGCGTCCGCGTGTGGCGATCCTGCGCGAGCAGGGCGTGAACTCGCACCTCGAAACCGCGTACGCGTTCGACCGCGCCGGCTTCGACGCGCACGACGTCCACATGAGCGACCTGCTCGAAGGCCGCGCCACGCTCGCCGACTTCGCGGGCGCGGTGGCCTGCGGCGGCTTCTCGTACGGCGACGTGCTGGGAGCGGGCGAAGGCTGGGCCAAGACGATCCGCTTCAACGCGAAGCTCGCGGACATGTTCGCGGCGTTCTTCGCGCGTCAGGACACGTTTGCGCTCGGTATCTGCAACGGCTGCCAGATGATGTCGAGCCTCGCCTCGATGATTCCGGGTGCGCAAGCCTGGCCGAAGTTCACGCGCAACAAGTCGGAGCAGTTCGAAGCGCGCTTCTCGCTGGTGGAAGTGCAGGGCTCGCCGTCGATCTTCTTCAATGGCATGGAAGGCTCGCGCATTCCGGTGGCGGTCGCGCACGGCGAAGGTTTCGCGGACTTCTCGCAGCAGGGCGACATCTCGAAGGTGGCGGTGGCGATGCGCTACGTCGACCATCGCGCCCAGGCGACCGAGGCCTACCCGTTCAATCCGAACGGCTCGCCGCAAGGCATCACCTCGGTTACGACGCCCGACGGCCGCTTCACGGTGCTGATGCCGCACACCGAGCGCGTGCAGCGCACGGTGACGATGAGCTGGCACCCCGAAGCCTGGGGCGAGGCGAGCCCGTGGATGCGTGCATTCCAGAACGCGCGCAAGTGGGTGGGCTGACGCCCCTCGCGGACGTTTGATGCCGGGGCAGGGCAACTCGCCCCGGCGGAAAACCCCGGTCATGCCTCGATGGCGAGTGCGGGCCGGGGTTTTTGCTTTTTGGGCGCTACCCGGTGAGGTCTTGGGGCGAATACCTGCGTTAATCGCCGCATTTTTTGCGGCGGTTCAACGAGCGCCAGGGTAGCGGCAAACAAAAACCCCGCGCCTTTGACGGTCGCGGGGTTGTTTGCAGCACTCAGAGCCGCGTGCAGCCTTACTGAATCTTCGCTTGCTTGCGCAGATTTTCTTCGAACGCCTGCAGCTTTTCCTGCTGGATCTGCTGGACGATCTGCGGGCGCACCTGCTCGAGCGGCGGCGGCGTGACCGGGCGGATGTCGTCCACGCGGATGATGTGCCAGCCGAACTGCGTGTGCACCGGCGTATCGGTCATCTGGCCTTTTTGCAGGTGCGTGGCCGCAGCCGCGAATTCCGGCACATAAGCCTTCGGATCGGACCAGTCGAGGTCGCCGCCGTTCTTCGCCGAGCCCGGGTCCTTCGAGTACTGCTTTGCGAGGTCTTCGAAGCTGGCGCCGGCCTTGATCTTCGCGATGAGGTCCCTGGCCTGCTGCTCGTTGTCCACGAGGATGTGGTGCAGGTGGTATTCGCTGCCGCCCGCATCCTTGGTCAACTGGTCGTAGCGCGCCTTGACTTCGGCGTCGCTCGGCTGGTTGTTCTTCACGAAGTTTTCGATCAGCGCGCGCAGCACGACGGTTTGCTGTGCCACGGCGATCTGCGCCTTGACGTCCGGCTTGTTCGGAATGCCTTCGCGAATGGCTTCCTGCATGAGGATTTCGCGATTCACGAGCTCTTCACGCACGGCCATCTGCAGCTGCGGCGAATCCTGCTGGCCTTGATGCACGAGCTGCTCGACCAGCGCATCGGCGCGCGCTTTGGGAATCGGCGTGCCGTTCACGACGGCGATGTTCTGCGCAAAGGCGGGAGCCGCCGCGCACGCAGCCAGCAACACCCAAAGATGGGTTTTCTTCAAGGTCATCGGAAAGTCCTAACGGGGCGAACCAAAATGGCGAACAAAAACAACGAAATCTAACGTGGGCTACCGGGGCAGCGCCGCGGCTTCTTCGGGCGTGAGCGCCGTGATCGCGAGTGCATGAATGCCGCGCTGCATGGCCTCGGCCAGCGCATCATACACCATGCGATGCCTTGCCACGCGGGCTTTCCCCGCGAATGCGAGCGCAACGATCGTGACATGATAGTGACCGCCGGCAGCGGCCCCCGCATGTCCGGCGTGCTGCGCGCTGTCGTCGCGCACGTCGATGGAAACGGGCGCAAGCGCCGCACTCAGGCGCGTTTCGATGAGCGCCATGCGCTCGGCGGGGCTGGCGTTGAGAAAGACGTCGCTCATTCTTCCTCCTTCATGTAACGCGAAAGCCACAGGCTCTGGCCGACGATGAACACCACGAGGATGCCGGTCGCGCCGAAGAGCTTGAAGTCGACCCAGGCGTCGGTGGAGAAGTGGAACGCCACGAAAAGATTGAGAATGCCGAGCAGCGCGAAGAAGATCGACCAGACGAAGTTCAGTTGCGTCCAGATGCGCGGCGGCAGCGTGATCTGCTTGCCCATCATCGCTTCGATCAGGTTCTTGCCGAATGCCAGCTGGGAAACGAGCAGCACGACCGAGAACGCCCAGTAGAGCACGGTGGGCTTCCACTTGATGAAGGTTTCGTCGTGCAGCATCAGCGTGGCGCCGCCGAACACGACGACGATACCGAGCGAAAGCCACAGCATCGGGTCGACCTTGCGGTGACGGAACGCGACCCACGCGATCTGCACGAGCGTAGCGCCAATCGCCACGGCCGTCGCCGTGAAGATGCCCCACAGCTTGAAGGCGACGAAAAAGAGGATGATCGGGAACAGGTCAAACAGGAATTTCATTATCGGCCTGAGAGTTGACGAAATGAGCCCGGCAAAAGAGGGCACGACGCTTTCAAGGCCCCGGATTACCCAGCGGCGCCCCGCGCGGGGCGCGGGGCTGCCTTGCCAGCGTTCACTTGGGCTCGAATTGTAGCGCAGCCGAATTGATGCAATACCGAAGGCCCGTCGGGGCCGGACCATCCTCGAACACATGGCCGAGGTGCGCGCCGCAGTTCCTGCAGCGCACCTCGATGCGCAGCATGCCGTGCGTGCGGTCGGTTTTCTCCTCGATCACCTCGCCGTTGATCGGCCGGAAGTAGCTCGGCCAGCCGCAACCCGCGTCGAATTTCGTGTCGGACTCGAAGAGCGGCGTGCCGCAGCACACGCAGTCGTACACGCCGCGATCGAAATGATCCCAGTACTTGCCCGTGAAGGCGCGCTCGGTGGCCGCATGGCGCGTGACCTGGTACTGGCCTTCGTCGAGCTGCTCGCGCCATTGCTCGTCGGACTTGTAGCCGGGGTAGGAGGGGGAATTGTGGTCGTCCTGGCTCATGTCGGGTTCCTGTCGGGTGGGAAACAAGGATCGCATAGATGGGGGCGCGTTCACGAAGAGCAACTGACTTCGAGCGAACTCGCCCAGTCGGGCGGCAGCCCTGCGTACGACGCGTTCTCGGGCTGCTCGTCGAATGGCCGCTCGAGCACTCTCGCGAGCCGCTCGACTTCGCTGAAGTCCTTTTGGGCGGCGCGCTCGATCGCCGTTTGCGCGAGGTGATTGCGCAGCACGTATTTCGGATTCGTGCGGTTCATCGCCTCGGCGCGCGCGGCGTCGTCGCGTGTTTCGTGTGCAAGGCGCGCGCGGTAGTCGGCGGCCCAGGCGTCGAAGGCGGCGCGATCGAGAAAGAGATCGCGCACCGGCGCATCCCCGCTCGCGTCATGCTTCGAAACGCCCGCGAGATGGCGATACGTCAGCGTGAAATCGGCACGGTTGGCATGCATGATTTCGAACAGCTTGTTCGCGAGTGCGTCGTCGCCTTCGCGCTCGTGTTCGAGGCCGAGCTTCGCGCGCATGCGCGCTTCGAGCGCGGGCGCGAAGTGTCCCTTGAAGCGTTCGAGCACACCTTGCGCGTCGGCCACCACGCGCTCGCCGCGCTTCTTTTCGTCGGCGATGTCGTAGTGCGCGCCGAACAGCGGCACGAGCGCCTGTGCGAGGCAAAAGAGATTCCAGTAGGCGATCTGCGGCTGCATGCGGTACGCGTAGCGGCCCTGCGAGTCCGAATGATTGCAGATGTGGTTGGCGTCGAAGCCGTCCATGAAGCCGAACGGACCGTAGTCGATGGTGAGGCCGAGGATCGACATGTTGTCGGTGTTCATCACGCCGTGGCAGAAGCCCACGGCCTGCCACTCGACCATCAGCGCGGCCGTGCTGCGCACCGCTTCGTCGAGCAGGGCGAGGTACGGGTCGTCGGCTTCGCGCAGCTGCGGATAGAAGCGCGCGATCACGTGGTCGGCGAGCGCGCGCAGCGCGTCCACGTCGTCGTGGGAATAGAAGTGCTCGAAGTGGCCGAAGCGCACGAAGCTCGGCGACACGCGCGTGACGACTGCAGCCGTTTCCATCTCTTCGCGGCGCACGGGCTGGTCGGAGCCGATCACCGTGAGGGCGCGCGTCGTCGGAATGCCGAGATGATGCATGGCCTCCGAGCACAGATACTCGCGGATCGACGAGCGCAGCACCGCGCGGCCGTCGCCCATGCGCGAGTAGGGCGTGCGGCCCGCGCCCTTGAGCTGGACCTCGTTGCGCCTGCCGTCGTGCTCGACCTCGCCGAGCGTGAGCGCGCGGCCGTCGCCGAGCTGGCCCGCCCATACGCCGAACTGGTGGCCGGAGTAGACCGTTGCGTGCGACATGGTCGAAGGCGAGCGCTCGCGCGTGAAATTCCCGCAGAAGAACCCAGCGAACGCGGGATCGCCAACAACCGATGCATCGAGCCCGAGTTGCGCGGCCATGCCCTTCGAGAAGCCGACGACGTAAGGCGCAGGCAGCGGCGCGCCGGGCAGGCGCGTGTAAAAGCGGGCGCCGAGTGCGGCGAAGGCATTGTCGCGCGGCACGGTCAATGCGCGCTCGAAGTCGGCGAGCGGACCGGTGGCGGGCGTGTGCGCAGCGGACGAGCCGCCTTGGGATTCGGTAGTGCCTGGTGAAAACGACATATTGAGGGCCTGTTGAATACTCGATATTGTAAGTCCGCACCCGGCGGCGTGCTGGAGCGCGTCCGAAGCTTGCCGGCGTGCCGGCCCGATACGCGAAAGGCCAACGCGAAGTCAAACACGAAAGACACGACACACAACGCCGATCACCGCGAGGAGACTGCTACCGATGAGTGCGCCGCTGCTGGGACAGATGATGGATGTGCCGCTCACGCTCCCGTCGTTGATCGCGCATGCGGCGCGCCACCATGGCAGCGCGCAGATCGTCTCGCGCCGCATCGAGGGCGACATTCATCGCTACACGTACCGCGAGTGCGAGGCGCGCTCGAAGCAGCTCGCCCAGGCGCTCATCGCGCTGGGCGTGGCGCCGGGCGAACGCGTGGGCACGCTCGCCTGGAACGGCTACCGGCACCTCGAAGCCTATTTTGGCGTGACCGGCTTCGGTGCCGTGTGTCATACCATCAATCCGCGGCTCTTTCCCGAGCAGATCGCCTGGATCGTCAATCACGCCGACGACCGCTATGTGCTGTTCGACATTACGTTCGCCGCGCTCGTCGATACGCTCGCGCCGCAATGCCCGAACGTGCGCGGCTGGATCGCGCTGTGCGACGAGTCGCACCGGC
Organism: Paraburkholderia silvatlantica; assembly: GCF_003096715.1. Classification (GTDB taxonomy): domain Bacteria; phylum Pseudomonadota; class Gammaproteobacteria; order Burkholderiales; family Burkholderiaceae; genus Paraburkholderia; species Paraburkholderia silvatlantica. The sequence continues at coordinate 40,535 of NZ_QEOL01000028.1, read as the reverse complement.
CGCCAATGCGCACGCAAGTGCTCTGCTACGAAACGCTGCTCGCCGCGCAGGACGGCCGCTACACGTGGCCCGAACTCGACGAGCGCAGCGCCTCGAACCTTTGCTACACCTCCGGCACCACGGGCAACCCGAAGGGGGCGCTCTACACGCACCGGTCTTCGGTGCTGCACGCTTACGCAGCGGCGCTGCCCGATGCGATGGGCTTCTCCGCGCTCGACGCGATTCTGCCCGTCGTGCCGATGTTCCATGTGAACGCATGGGGCATTCCCCATGCGGCCCCGCTCGCGGGCACGAAGCTCGTGCTGCCCGGCAAGGATCTCGACGGCAAGTCGCTCTATGAACTCATGGAGGCCGAAGGCGTGACTGCCTCGGCCGGCGTGCCGACTGTCTGGCTCGGCCTGCTCGCCTACATGCGCGGCGCGGGCGTGCGCTTCTCCACGCTCAACCGCACGGTGATCGGCGGCTCGGCGTGCCCGCCCGCCATGCTGCGCGCCTTCGAGGACGAATACGGCGTGCAGGTGATCCACGCGTGGGGCATGACGGAGATGTCGCCGCTCGGCACGCTTTCGAAGCTCAACTGGGCGCAATCGAAGCGGCCGCGCGAGGCCCAGCGCGCGCTGCTCGAAAAGCAGGGACGCGTGATTTTCGGCGTGGACATGAAGATCGTCGGCGAGGACGGGCGGGAACTGCCGTGGGACGGGGTGACGTTCGGCGACCTGCACGTGCGCGGGCCCTGGGTGATTGACCGCTACTTCCGCCAGGAAAGCGGCTCGCCGCTCGTGGAGGGCTGGTTCCCCACCGGCGACGTCGCCACGATCGACCCCGACGGCTTCCTGCACATCACCGACCGAAGCAAGGACGTGATCAAGTCGGGTGGCGAGTGGATCAGCTCGATCGACCTCGAAAACATCGCAGTGGCGCATCCGGCCATCGCAGAGGCTGCGTGCATTGCCTGCGCGCACCCGCGCTGGACCGAGCGGCCCCTCATCGTCGCGGTGAAGAGGCCCGGCGCGGCGGTCACGCGTGAAGAACTGCTCGCCTTCTTCGAAGGCAAGGTCGCCAAATGGTGGCTGCCCGACGACGCCGTGTTCGTCGACGAATTACCGCACACGGCAACGGGCAAGCTGCAAAAGCTCAAGCTGCGCGAGCAGTTCCGCGCCTACGTGTTGCCGACCGCGCTCGCAGTGGAGGGCTGTCCGTTCGATCCGGCACAAGACGCCGCGAAGCGCGGATAAGCCACCCCGAACCGCCCGCGCAGCCGCGCAAGGTTCTCCGGCGCAGCCATCCGGCTGCGTTTTTTTCTTCCGGTTTTTGCCCGCCGACCCGCCGGCTTCATCCGTTCGGTACAAACCCTGGCATCCGCAGCGCAGCAAAAAATTGAACGAACGTTCTTTTTTGGGTATTCTGCCTGCTGACCGGGAATGTCGGACAATGAAGCCGACGACGCACCTCGCGGCCCGCAAGCATGGAGGCAGGCAAATGGCAGTGGACTACACGACTCGCGACGGCGTCGCCGTCATCACGCTCAATAACCCGCCCGTCAACGGCCTCGGGCATTCGACCCGCGCAGGCATTGTCGAGGGTCTCGCACGTGCCGCGGGCGATCCGGCCGTTGCGGCCATTGTGATCACGGGCGCCGGCAAGGCGTTCTCGGGCGGCGCGGATATCACCGAATTCAACACGCCGAAGGCGATGCAGGAGCCCACGCTCCACACCGTCATCCGGGAGGTCGAAAAGAGCGCGAAGCCGGTCGTGGCCGCGATCCACAGTGTGGCCATGGGCGGCGGTCTCGAACTGGCGCTCGGCGCGCACTACCGTGTCGCCGCTGCCGGCGCGCAGATCGCACTGCCCGAAGTGAAGCTCGGCATTCTGCCGGGCGCGGGCGGCACGCAGCGTCTGCCGCGTGCGATCGGCCTCGAAGCCGCGCTCAACATGATCGTCACGGGCGCGCCGGTGATGAGCGAAAAGCTCGCGACGTCGGGGCTCTTCGACGCCATGGCGCAGGGCGATCTGCTCGAAGAGGCCGTCGCTTTCGCGCGCAAGGCGGCCGACAAGCCGGGCCCCCATCCGCTCGTGCGTAATCGCAAAATCGAACATCCGAACGCCGAAGGCTTCCTGCAGTTCTCGCGCAACACCGTTGGCGCGATGGCGAAGCACTATCCCGCGCCGGTGAAGTGTGTCGATGCTGTTGCGGCGGGTGTGAAGCAGGGCTTCGACCTGGGCCTCGGGTTCGAGCGCGAATGCTTCCTCGAACTCGTGCAGACGCCGGAAAGCCGTGCGCTGCGGCACGCGTTCTTCGGCGAGCGCGCGGCGAGCAAGATTCCCGATGTGCCGGCGGGCACGCCCACGCGCGAGATCCAGAAAGTTGCGGTGATCGGCGCGGGCACGATGGGTGGCGGCATCACGATGAACTTCCTCAACGCGGGCGTGCCGGTCACGCTGCTGGAAACGAAGCAGGAAGCGCTCGATCGCGGCCTCGCCACGATCCGCAAGAACTACGAAGCGCAGGTCAGGAAGGGCAAGCTCACGCAGGAGAAGGTGGAAGCGCGCCTGGCGCTCATCAGCCCGACGCTCTCCTACGACGACCTCAAGCAGGCCGATCTCGTCATCGAAGCGGTGTTCGAAGAACTCGGCGTGAAGGAGCAGGTGTTCAAGCGCCTCGACGAAGTCGCCAAGGCTGGCGCGATCCTCGCCTCGAACACCTCGACGCTCGACGTCGACAAGATCGCGGCATTCACGAAGCGCCCGCAGGACGTGGTGGGCCTGCACTTCTTCAGTCCTGCCAACGTAATGAAGCTGCTAGAAGTCGTGCGCGGCAAGGAAACGGCCAGGGACGTGCTCGCCACCGTCATGCAGGTCGCGAAGAAGATCCGCAAGACGGCTGTGGTGTCGGGCGTGTGCGACGGCTTCATCGGCAACCGCATGATCGAGCAGTACGTGCGTCAGGCGCTCTATATGCTCGAGGAAGGCGCACTGCCCGCGCAAGTGGACCGCGCGATCGAGAAGTTCGGCTTCGCGATGGGCCCGTTCCGCATGAGCGACCTGGCCGGCAACGATATCGGCTGGGCGATTCGCAAGCGCCGCTATCAGGAACACCCGGACATGAAGTACTCGAAGATCGCCGACCGTCTGTGCGAGACCGGCCGCTTCGGGCAGAAGACCGGCGCCGGCTGGTACGACTACAAGGCGGGCGAGCGCGACGCGCTGCCGTCGAAACTCGTCGACGAGATGATCGTGGCGTACTCGAAGGAAGCCGGCGTGGAGCGCCGCAAGATCGGCGATGAGGAAATCGTCGAGCGTCTCGTGTTCTCGCTCGTCAACGAAGGCGCGAAGATTCTCGAGGAGGGCATCGCCTCCAAGGCGTCGGACGTCGACATGGTCTATCTCACGGGCTACGGTTTCCCGCTGTGGCGCGGCGGCCCGATGCTGTACGCCGACACGGTGGGCCTCTACAACGTCGAGCGCGCGATTCGCCGCTATGCGCAGCAGCGCAACGGCGAGGCGTGGGAAGTCGCGCCTTCGATCGTCGAGCTGGCTGCGAGCGGCGGTACATTCAACTAAGCATCACTTACGGACGCAAAAGCGGACGAACAGGCGGACGAACATCATGAGAAGCGCAGACGACGTGCTCCTGCTGATCGACCTGCAATACGACTTCATGCCGGGTGGCGCGCTTGCCGTTGCGCTCGGCGATGAAGTCGTGCCGGTCGCGAACCGGCTCGCGCAGGGCTTCGGCAACGTGGTGCTCACGCAGGACTGGCACCCGGCGCAGCACGTTTCGTTTGCGGCCAACCACGCGGGACGCGCACCGTTCGGGACGATGGCGCTGCCCTACGGCGAGCAGGTGCTGTGGCCCGTGCATTGCGTGCAGGGCACCGAAGGCGCCGCGCTGCATCGCGACCTCGACGTGCCGCATGCGCGCGCGGTGATCCGCAAGGGTCATCACGCCGATGTGGACAGCTACTCGGCGTTTCTCGAAGCCGACCGCAAGACGCCTACGGGCCTCGCGGGTTATCTGCGCGACGTGGGTGTGAAGCGCGTGTACTGCTGCGGCCTCGCGACCGACTATTGCGTGGCGTGGTCCGCGCTCGACGCGCGCGCCGCGGGCTTCGAAACCGTGCTGATCGAAGATGCCTCGCGCGCCATCGACCTGAACGGCTCGCTTGCCGCCGCGTGGCAGCAATTGCTTGCCGCCGGTGTGAAGCGCGCGCAATCGGCCGGGGTGCTGGCCTTGTCCGCTTGAACGTCCAGGCAAAGACATCCTCTGGATTCAATATTCGTAGTGGGAGACATCGCATGACTGACGCTGTAATCGTATCGACCGCCCGCACGGGCCTCGCCAAATCCTGGAAGGGCGCCTTCAACATGACGCACGGCGCCACGCTCGGCGGGCATGTGACGCAAGCCGCCGTCGAGCGCGCGAAGATCGACCCCGCGCGCGTGGAAGACGTGATCATGGGCTGCGCGAACCCCGAAGGCGCAACGGGTGCGAACATCGCGCGCCAGATCGCGTTGCGTGCGGGCCTGCCCGTGAGCGTGCCGGGCATGACGGTGAACCGCTTCTGTTCGTCCGGACTCCAGACGATCGCGCTTGCCGCGCAACGCGTGATCGCGGGGGAAGGCGATGTGTTCGTCGCGGGCGGTGTGGAATCGATCTCGTGCGTGCAGAACGAGATGAACCGCCACATGATGGCCGAAGGCTGGCTCAACCAGCACAAGCCCGAAATCTACTGGAGCATGCTGCAAACGGCCGAGAACGTCGCGAAGCGCTATGAAATCCCGAAGGAGCGCCAGGACGAGTACGGCGTGCAGTCGCAGTTGCGCGCGGCGGCCGCACAGGCAGCGGGTCTCTTCAACGACGAAATCGTGCCGATGACGGTGCTTGCCGGTGTGGCCGACAAGGCCACGGGCCAACTCGTCACGAAGGAAGTGACGATCGCCGCCGACGAGGGCATTCGCGCCGACACCACGCTCGAAGGCGTTGCGAAGATCCGCACGGCGATGCCGGGCGGCGTCATCACGGCCGGCAACGCGAGCCAGTTCTCGGATGGCGCGAGCGCCTGCGTCGTGATGAACGCGAAAGTCGCGGAGCGCGAAGGCCTGCAGCCGCTCGGCATTTTCCGCGGCTTCGCGGTGGCGGGCTGCGAGCCGGACGAGATGGGCATCGGTCCCGTGTTCGCGGTGCCCAAACTGCTCAGGCAGACGGGCCTGAAGGTCGAGGACATCGACCTGTGGGAGCTGAACGAAGCGTTTGCGGTGCAGGTGCTGTATTGCCGCGACAAGCTCGGCATTCCCGCCGAGCGCCTGAACGTGAACGGCGGCGCGATTGCCGTCGGCCACCCGTATGGCGTGTCGGGCGCGCGCCTCACGGGTCATGCGCTTGTCGAAGGCAAGCGCCGCGGCGCGAAGTTCGTCGTGGTGACGATGTGCATCGGTGGGGGGCAGGGCGCCGCCGGCCTCTTCGAAGTCGTGTGATGCGCGGTGCGGCAGTGGACATGCCCGCTGCCGCACACACGATTTCATCGCTTTCCCGCTGCCGTACGCACCATACGCGCCATACGCGCCATACGCGCGCCGGGCCGCTCTCGCGCCCGAGCCGCTGCGGGTATCATGACGGCTGTCGGCGCGCGTACGGTGCGGCGCCTGTTTCCATGCAGACTGCAAGAGGTGAGTTCGTGATTCGTCATATCGTGATGTGGAGGTTCAAGGAGTCGGCCGAAGGCGCGACGCGTGCCGAGAATGTCGTGAAGTTCAAGGCCTTGCTCGAAGGCTGCCGCGATCTCGTGCCGGGCACGCTGCACCTCGAAGCCGGTGTGGCCGAGCCGGGCCTGGCTTCCACGTTCGACCTCGTACTCATTGCCGATTTCGCCGATCAGGCCGCGCTCGACGGCTATCAGGACCACCCCGAACATCTCGTCGTGAAGCAGTTCGCGAAGCTCGTGGCCGAGTCGCGCCAGTGCGTGGATTACGTGGTCTGAGGCGCATCATGACCAGTACCGCAGATCAATCGCAGGGCGGCGGCGCGCCAAAAGGCGAAGACGCACCACAACCGCAAGCGTCGCTCACGGTCATCGAGAGTCCCTTCGTCGAGCATCTCGGCGCGCAACTCGTGAGCGCGCGCGACGGCGCGAGCGAAGTCGTGCTGCCGCTCGCCGAACGGCATCTGAATACGTGGGACGTCGCGCACGGCGGCGTCACGATGACGCTCGCCGATATCGCGCTCGCGATGGCGGCGCGCAGCGTCGCCGCCGACGGCGTGGGCGTCGTCACCGTCGAAATGAAAGTGAACTTCATGCAGCCGGGGCGCGGCGAGTTGCGCGCCACTGGCCGCGTGCTGCACCGTTCCACCACCATGGCCTATTGCGAAGGCGAGATTCGCGACAGCGAAGGCCATTTCGTCGCCAAGGCGCTCGGCACCTTCAAGTACATGCGCCGGCTTGCGGTGGGCCGCGACGTGACGCGTCAGCGTCTGCGCAGCGACCCCGGTGCGCGGCCGGGCCCGAGCGACGGTTAAATGCGCGATCGGGCGCGTGCGAGGGCGTTGCTCGTGTGCACCCGATTGCTGTTTTCCTGCGCGGCAGGTGTACAACGCTCGCCGCGCCCAACGAAGCAACATGGACGCCATGACCCAGACCAATCGCCAGATCCTGCTCGCTTCGCGCCCGGAAGGCGCCGCGAGCGTCGATAACTTCCGCCTCGTCAAAACACCGCTCGCGCCGCTCGAAGACGGCCAGGTGCGCGTGCGCAACCACTACCTGTCGCTCGACCCGTACATGCGCGGGCGCATGAACGACAGCAAGTCGTACGCGGCGCCGCAGCCGCTCGACTCGGTGATGATCGGCGGAACGGTGGGCGAAGTGGTCGAGTCGCGCAACGCGAAGTTCAAGGTCGGCGACAAGGTCGTGGGCATGTTCGGCTGGCAGGAGTTCGGCACCTCAGACGGCCTCGACATGCGTGTCGTCGATACGACGCATGTGCCGCTTTCCGCGTACCTCGGGCCGGTGGGCATGCCGGGTGTCACCGCGTGGTACGGCCTGAACCGCATCATCGAGCCGAAGGCGGGGCAAACCGTCGTCGTGAGCGCGGCGAGCGGCGCGGTGGGCAGCGTGGTCGGCCAGCTCGCGAAGCGCGCGGGCTGCCGCGCGGTGGGTGTCGCGGGCGGCGCGCAGAAATGCCGCTATGTCGTGGAGACGCTCGGCTTCGACGCCTGCGTCGATTACAAGGCCGGCAATCTCTATCAGGACCTCAAGGCCGCAACGCCGGACGGCGTGGACGGCTATTTCGAGAACGTCGGCGGCGCGGTGCTCGACGCTACGCTCGCGCGCATGAACGCATTTGGCCGCATCGCGCTATGCGGGATGATCGCCAGTTACGACCGCGAGCCTATGCCGCTCAAGTATCCGCAACTGCTGCTCACGCAGCGCCTGCTCGTGCAGGGCTTTATCGTGAGCGAGCACATGGAAGTGTGGCCGCAGGCGTTGATGGAGCTGGGTACGCTCGTCGCGAAGCAGCAGCTCGTGTATCGCGAGACCGTCGCCGAGGGGCTCGAGAACGCGCCCGGCGCGTTCCTCGGCATGCTCAAAGGCCAGAACTTCGGCAAGCAACTCGTCAAGCTGATCTAACCGTTTCACTGTTTGGCGCAAGCGCCCGGAAAGGGCGCTTTGCTTTTCCGTCCGCAGTATTCACCGCAACCTTCACCGCAGGATTCGCAATGTCCGAACCGTTTGAGTTCGACGGCCGCGTGGCCGTCATCACGGGCGCGGCAAGCGGCTTTGGCCGCGCGTTCGCGCAGCAGGCCGCCGCGCTCGGCATGAAGCTCGTGCTCGCCGATGTCGATCAGGCGCTGCTCGACGAAACCGTCAATGCGTTGCGCGAAGGCGGCGCGCAGGCGGTCGGCGTGCGCACCGATGTGCGCGATGCCGCACAGGTCGACGCACTCGCAAAGGCTGCGCTCGACGCCTACGGCAAAGTCCATCTACTCTTCAACAACGCGGGCGTCGGCACCGGCGGCTTCGTGTGGGAAAGCAGCGCGAAGGACTGGGACTGGGTGTTCGGCGTGAACGTGATGGGCGTGGCCAATGGCGTGCGCAGCTTCACGCCGGTGATGCTCGCGCAGGGCGAGCGCGCGCATATCGTCAACACGGCTTCGGTGGCGGGGCTGCTTTCGCCGCCCGCCATGGGCGTGTACAACGCGTCGAAGCATGCTGTGGTCTCGCTCACCGAAACGCTCTATCACGACTTGAAGAACGTGACCGACAAGGTGAGCTGCTCGCTGCTGTGTCCGGCCTTTGTGTCCACCGGCATTGCAAACGCCGGGCGCAGCCGCCCCGAAGACTTGCGCAACGAAGCGCCGCCCACGCGCTCGCAGCAAGCCGCCGACCTGCAGTTGCAGCGTGCGGTGCGTTCGGGCAAGCTCACGCCCGACGACGTCGCAAAGGCGACGTTCGACGCCGTGCGGGAAGGGCGCTTCTATATCCTCACGCATCCGCAGATTCTCCCTTCGGTGCACCTGCGTCATGAGGATATCGAAACATTGCGCAACCCGACCGATCCGCTCTCGCTCAAACCTGAAGTCAAGAAAGTGCCGCAATAAGCGCGGCGCGCGCAGCAGCAGGCCGCCCGTGCGCTGCGCCTGGCGTTCGGCACGGGCACCTGAAACGCGCTCAGCCTCTTTCGACCGTATAGGTCTCGCGCCGCTCGAAGGCGCCCGGGCGCACGACGCGGTGCGAGCCATCGTCGTCGCTGCGCTCCAGCGCTTCCACGTCCAGCAGGGCGCCGCGCAGCGTGACGCGCAGCGCCGTGGTGCCGCGCGTGCCGTAGTCGGGCGTTTCGATGAATGCCGCGGAAAGCGCGCGTTCGCGCTCCAGTGAAATGCCCGTGGCGGGCAACTCGCGGTCGGGCGCGACCTGCGGGTCGCGCATCATGTCCACGAGCCGCGCGAGCGGGACTTGCGCGTCGCCCCCCGCGAGTTGCGCGAGTTCCTCGCGCTTGCGCACGAGCTTGGGCCACGGCGTGTCGAGCACGGCGTTCGAAATGCCGTGCGTGCCTTCGGGCAGCAAGGCAGGCGCGCGGTCCGCGCGATTGCAGTACCACGCCATCTCGCGCCTCGCCCAGTCGCCGACGATCAGGTTGAAGCCGTTGTAGAGGTCGCCCGAGCGCGCGATCTCGTCGAGATAACCGAGCGGCGTATCGGGCAGACCCTGCGCGCCGGTGAGCCAGCGCGAGACGAGCGTGCCGCGCGTGGGCGCGTCGGGGCGCATGTCGTTGGGCGCGCGATAGTTCGTGAGCGCGGCGAAGCGGCCGCTGCGCGTCATGCCAAGCCAGGTGCCGCCGCCCACGAGATCGCGGCCCGCCAGCACGCCCGTTGCCGAACTGCCTGGCGACGTGATGTCGTCCGAGGCGTTCCACCAGTGCAGCGGGTCGGCGGTGCGGCGCAGGAACTCGTCGCGGTTGGCCGCGAGCGTGAAAAGCGCGCCGGCGCTCGCGCGCGGACGCCAGTCGAAGACGATCAGGCACATGCAGTTGGCCCTTGCAGGGTCGGGAGTCGGGCCGCGCCCACACGACGTGAGACGCAGGGCGCCTCGCTCGCGATGGACACAGCGAGCGGCGTCAAATTTCGACCGGCAACGCGTACGGCAGCGGCAGCACGCGCAGCGCGGGGCCGTCCGCGGCGCCCAGGTGCACGCTGCCCGTTTCGAGCGCGGCGAGCTTGATTTCGGCGAGCAGATCGACACCGCCCTCGGGTGCGGCGGCGGCGTTCACGACCATGCCGCAAGGCTGGCTCGGGTCGTCCGAATGGAAGAGTTCGACGCCCGCGTGCGCGGCGTCCAGACTCGCGGCCACATTGGCGAGTGCGGTACGGCGCTTGATCGTGCCGCGATACTGGCTGCGCGCGACGATTTCCTGGCCAGGGTAGCAGCCCTTGCGGAAGTTCACGCCGCCCAGCACGTCGTAATTGACCATCTGCGGCACGAACTGCTCGCTTACGGCTTGCGTGATGCGCGGCTCGCCCGCGCGAATGTCGAGCCAGTCCCAAACCGCAGGCGATACGCGCTTGAGCGCACCGTCGAGCTTCGCGAGTCGTTCCTGCACCGCTTCCTTCGGGCCGACCCACAGATAACGCAGCACGCCGGCCGCGTCGGGCACGCGGATCAGCGTGCCCGCGGGGTCGTCCACTTTCACGTGCACGCCGTCGGGCAATGCGTCGAACACGCTCGCGAGCGCGCCGCGCACGTCGCCCGCGAGCCCCACCACGAGCAGCGTGTCGCTGTCGTCGGTGAGTTTGGCCTTGGCGCGCAGCACGAACATGGACAGGCGCTTTTGCACCGCTGCCTGTACGTCCCTGGAGATCAGGAGACGGATCGTGTCGCCGGTTTTCCAGGTGAGGAACGAGGCGAGGAGACGCCCCTTGGGCGAGCAGTAGCCCGCGAGGCGCGCGCCGGCTGCGTCGAGATGCTGGACGTCGTTGGTGAGCTGGCTGTGCAGGAAGGTCGCGGCGTCGTCGCCATTGGCGTCGATCACGCCGAACTGCGGCAGGATCGCGTAAGCGCCGCCTTTCAGAACGGCGTCGAAGCCGGCCGTGGATTCAGGAGCGGAAAGCGTGGAAGCGGGATCGAGCGATGAGTTCATGGATTCGGGGAACAGTCAATCCTGACTTTAGCGAAGGCAAGCAGTTATTATATGAGGTCCCCCTGAGTCGTGTTTCCATGTCCCTTCTGAAGAAATGCCTTGTTGCCGGCGCCGCGCTAGTCGTGATTGGCGCCGCCGCGGCGGGCGGCGTATGGCGCTGGGCCACCACGCCGCTCGAACTTGCCGCTCCACAGCTCGACGTCACTATCAAACCGCACAGCACCGTGCGCAGCGTCACGCTGCAATTGCGGCGCGGCGGCGTGCCCGTGCAGACGCAACTTTTCGTGCTCATGACGCGCGTGCTTGGCTTGCAGAGCCAGCTCAAATCGGGCAACTACGAGTTCAAGGCGGGTATCACGCCCTATGAGGTGCTGCAGAAGATGGCGCTAGGCGACGTGAACGAGTCCGTCGCCACCATCATCGAAGGCTGGACCTTCAGGCACATGCGCGCCGAACTCGACGCGAACCCCGCGCTGCGCCACGACACGGCAAACATGAGCGATGCCGAACTGCTTGCCGCGATCGGCGCGCCGCCCGCCCCGGACGGCAGCGGCGAGGGGTTGTTTTTCCCCGACACCTATCTGTTCGACAAGGGTTCGAGCGATCTCGACGTGTACCGGCGCGCGTACCGCCTGATGCAGACGCGCCTGAACGAAGCGTGGACCGCGCGTGCGCCCGGCTTGCCGCTCAAGTCGCCCTACGAGGCGCTGACGCTCGCTTCGCTCGTCGAAAAGGAGACGGGCCGCGCCGCCGACCGTGCGCTCGTGGCGGCCGTGTTCTCGAACCGCCTGAAAGTGGGCATGCCGCTGCAGACCGATCCCGCCGTGATCTACGGTCTGGGTGAGAACTACGTAGGCCATTTGCGCAAGCGCGATCTGCAGTCGGACACTCTTTACAATACTTATCTGCGCCTCGGGTTGCCGCCAACGCCCATTGCGCTGCCCGGCGCTGCGGCGATCCAGGCGGCACTCAATCCGGCATCGACGGCGGCGCTCTACTTCGTGGCGCGCGGCGACGGCAGCAGCGTTTTTTCTGACAATCTTGTCGACCAGAACAAGGCCGTCGACAAATACATCCGGGGTAACTAAATGGCGCGGGGCCGATTCATCACGTTCGAGGGCATCGACGGCGCAGGCAAGACCACGCATCTCGCGTGGTTTTGCGATCAGCTCGCCCAGAAACTCGCGCCGACGGGCCGTACGGTCGTCATGACGCGCGAGCCCGGCGGCACGCCGCTTGGCGAGTCGATCCGGGAGCTCGTGCTGCATCAGCCGATGGACCTCGAAACCGAGGCGCTCCTGATGTTCGCGGCGCGCCGCGAGCACCTCGCCAAGGTGATCGAGCCCGCGCTCGCGCGTGGCGACTGGGTGCTGTCCGACCGTTTCAGCGACGCCACCTTCGCGTACCAGGGCGGCGGCCGCGGGCTGCCGCGCGACAAGCTCGAAACACTGGAGCGCTGGGTGCAGGGCGGTTTCCAGCCGGACCTGACGGTGCTGTTCGACCTGCCGCCGGACACGGCGAGCGAACGGCGCGGCGCGGCGCGCGAGCCCGATCGCTTCGAAAGCGAGTCCGACGCGTTCTTCAAGCGCACGCGCACCGAATACCTGCGCCGCGCAGAAGAGGCGCCGTATCGTTTCGCCATCGTCGATTCGTCGCAAGGTATCGATGCGATTCGCCAGAAACTCGAGCATGTGATCGCAGCGCTTTGATTTCAAGGCAATATTTGGCGTTCTGATAGGGCTGCGCGATCTTCGTGTGAATTCTCCCAAAGATCGTTTAACCGATTGATTTTTAATATGATCTATCCTTGGCAAACCGACGACTGGCAACGCCTGCAGCAACTGCGCAGCCACTGGCCGCACGCGCTCCTGCTGCATGGCCAGGCGGGCATCGGCAAGCTCCAGTTCGCGCAGCATCTGGCGAAGGGGCTGCTCTGCGAAGCGCCGCAGGCCAACGGCGAGCCGTGCGGCGCCTGTGCGGCATGCAACTGGTTTGTCCAGGGCAATCATCCGGATTACCGCATCGTCGTGCCCGAGGCCTTGGCGGCCGAAATCGGCCAGGCCGGCGACGATGAGGCCAAAGCCGAAAAGGCTGACAAAGCCGAAGGTGAAGAGGGCAAGAAGGGGCGCGCGCCAAGCAAGGAAATCCGTATCGAGCAGGTGCGGGCGCTGCTCGACTTCACGAGCGTGGGCTCGCATCGCGGCGGCCTGCGCGTGGTCGTGCTGTATCCGGCCGAGGCGCTCAACGTCGCTGCCGCGAACGCGCTGCTGAAGACGCTCGAAGAGCCGCCCTCAGGCGTGGTGTTCCTCGTGGTGTCGGCGCGCATCGACCGCCTGTTGCCGACCATCATCAGCCGTTGCCGCCAGTGGCCCATGGCCACGCCCGCGCCCGAAGCCGCCGCGGCCTGGCTCGCGCAGCAGGGCGTGGACGATGCGCCAGCGCTGCTCGCGCAGGCCGGCGGCGCGCCGCTCGCGGCGCTTGCGCTCGCGCATGACGAAAACCGCACGCTGCGCGACTGGACTCTGACGCAGCTCGCGGCGGGCCCGGCGTGCGACGCCTTTGCCTGCGGCGAGACGCTGCAAAAACTGCCGGTGCCGCTCGTGCTCGGCTGGCTGCAGCGCTGGGTCTACGATCTGCTCGCCGAACGCACGGCGGGCCGCCCGCGCTACTTTCCGCAGGCCGCCGGCGGCCTTGCGCGCTGCGCCGCGAAGCTCGACGCCGCAGCGCTCGCGCGCTACCTGAAGACGGTTACGCAGCAACGCGCCGTGGAAAACCATCCGCTGAATGCGCGCCTCGTGTTCGAGGAACTCTTTCTCGGCTATCGTGAACTGTTCGCCTGACGTCCACTGTCAGGCCCGAAACTTTCGTCGCAGGACCACCCATGTTTGTCGATTCACATTGCCACATCAATTTCGAGGGCCTCGGCGACCGCCTCCCGCAGGTGCTCGAGAACATGCGCGCGAACGCCGTCACGCATGCGCTGTGCGTGTCGGTGGACCTCGAGACGCTGCCTTCGGTGCTTGACATCGCGAGCCGCTACGAGAACGTCTACGCGTCGGTGGGCGTACATCCCGACCACGAGCACATGCGCGAGCCGAGCGTGGCCGAGTTGGTCGAGCTGGCTGAGCACCCGAAAGTGGTGGCGATCGGCGAAACGGGGCTCGATTACTATCGTCTGGGCGAGCGCACGATCGCCGACATGGAGTGGCAGCGCGAGCGCTTTCGCACGCACATTCGTGCGGCGCACGCCACGGGCAAGCCGCTCATCGTCCATACGCGGGCCGCTTCGGACGATACCCTGCGCATCATGGAAGAAGAGCGCGCGGGGGAACCTGGCGGCGTGATGCATTGCTTCACGGAGCCGTGGGCGATTGCCGAGCGCGCGCTCGCGCAGAATTTTTACATCTCGCTTTCGGGCATCGTGACGTTCAAGAGCGCGACGGACGTGCAGGAGGTCGCGCGCCGCGTGCCGATCGAGCGCCTTTTGATCGAAACCGATTCGCCCTATCTCGCGCCCGTGCCATTTCGTGGCAAACCCAATGAACCTGCGTACGTGAGCCATGTCGGAAGATTCATTGCGCAGCAACGCGGGTTGCCGGACGCCGAACTTGGCGCTGTCACCACGCAGAACTTTTTCCGGCTCTTCAAGATCCGGCCACAGGCCTGAATCGCGAACCGCATGCTGCCAATGTGCTAAATATCAACTAGATAGAAGATAATGTTAAGGCTTGACATGAACTCGAAACCGCTTCCGCACGCCGCCAACCCCGTTCGCCGTACCGCCGCCGCGCTCGTGCTCGGCGTCGCCGCCACGCTGTTCGGCGCCGCGGCACATGCCGCCCCGATCGACTCGCTCATCAAGAGCGTCAAGTTCGACGACGACAAGGGCGTGCAAAAAGCGCTCGCAGACGGCATGGACCCGAACGCCACCGACGACCAGGGCATGCCGCTCCTCGTGATCGCAGCGCGCGAGAAGTCCGACAAGGTCGGGGCGGTGCTGCTCGACAACCCGAAGACGAACATCGCCGCCGAAGACCGTGCAGGCGAAAACGCGCTGATGCTCGCCTCGCTCAACGGCGACGTCGACTTCGTGAAGCTCCTCATCACCAAGGGCGCCGAGGTCAACAAGAAGGGCTGGACGCCGCTGCACTACGCCGCCGCGAACGGCAACGACGATGTCGCGAAACTCCTGATAGGCTATTCGGCCGACGTCAACGCGCTGTCGCCCAACGGCACGACGCCGCTCATGATGGCCGCGCGCGGCGACCATCTCACGACGCTCCAGATGCTGCTCGAGCACGGCGCGACGCTTGGCGCGAAGAACCAGATCGGCATGACGGCGCTCGATTTCGCTCGCCAGTACAAGGCGCCGGACGCGATCAAGGACCTCACGGCGCGCATGACGCAGGCTGGCCTCTCCACGGCGAGCCCGGCAGCGCCGCAAAACAGTGCAAAATAATGGGGATGAAGACGGCCGCACTGAACCAACCCGGCCGCCCGCGGCGCCCGCTGTGATCGAAGCGCCGCTCCTCAAGACAACTCAAGGAGAACCATGCTGCGGGTTCTGATCTGTGCGGGCGCGATGGCGCTGCCGCTCTCCGCTTTCGCATTCACGGCAAGCGACCTCAACCGGCTGTGCACGAAGACCGACGTGGCTTCGCGCAGCGCGTGCGCTGCCTATATCGAAGGTGCCGCGGACGGCATCTTCAACACCATCGACGCCATCGGCGGCACGACCGGGCCGCGCGTGGGTCAATACTTCTGCCTGCCGCCCGATGCGCGCTCGGCGCAGCTCACCGACGCGGTGCGCAAGTACATTGCCGACAACCCGAACGTGGCCGGCTACAACGCCAGTACCGCCATCTCGCTCGGGCTCGGCAAGGCGTTTCCCTGCAAGACCGGCAACGGCAGTTGAAGCCGGCCGGTTCAAGTCGTAACCCGTAGCGTGTAGATAGACATAGCTGGAACACGGCGCGGCACCGACCACCGCCGCGCCGTTCACCATCGAGGCTGCTGCGAGGCCAGCTGAATCGTCGCCGTGGCCGTCCGCGGGCTTGGCGCCCGTGCCGTTTCCAAGCGTCGCCCTGGTGCTCAGGATGCTCAGGAGGAACTGGCCGCAGATGCCGACACTCGACGATCTCTCCCATTTCACCGACGCGCCGCTGCAGGACTGGCTCGGCACGTTGCTCGTGAGCGTGCTCGCGCTCGTTTTCGCGTTCGGCCTGCACTGGGCCGGCGGCCGCATCCTGCTGCGCATCGCACGCCCGTATCCGCGGGTCAGCGTGTTCTTGCGCCATATCCGCAAGCCGGCGCTCGCCGTGCTCGCGATCCTCGCGATCGAATTCGTCTGGTGGCAGGCGCCCGACACGCTCCGGCACATCAGCGGCCTGCGCGAGCTGTGCGCGTTCGCGCTGATCGCCGCGATCACCTGGCTTTCGGTGCGCTGTGCGGCGGCCATCGGCGAGGCCATCATCGCCGCCCATCCGCTCGACATCGCCGACAACCTCCAGGCCCGCCGCATCCACACCCAGGCCCGCGTGCTGGCGCGCACGGTCATGGTCCTCATCATCATCGTGGGCGTGGGCGCCGCGCTCATGACCTTTCCGAACGTGAGGCAGATCGGCGCGAGCCTGCTCGCTTCGGCCGGGGTTGCCGGTCTCGTTGCCGGTATCGCGGCACGCCCCGTGCTAGCGAATCTGATCGCCGGCTTGCAGATCGCGCTCTCGCAGCCGATCCGGCTCGACGACGTGGTCGTGATCGAGGGCGAGTGGGGGCGCATCGAGGAAATCACCGGCACCTATGTCTCGGTGCGGATCTGGGACCAGCGGCGGCTCATCGTGCCGCTGCAATGGTTCATCGAGAATCCGTTCGCGAACTGGACGCGCAGCAGCTCGCAGATCATCGGCACGGTGTTTCTTTGGCTCGACTACCGCATGCCGCTTGCGCCGCTGCGCGAGGCGCTCGCGCGCATCGTCGACGGTGCGCCCGAATGGGACCGCCGTGTGCAGGTTTTGCAGGTCACCGACGCCAACGAGCGCGCCATGCAGGTGCGCGTGCTGGTGAGTTCGCGCGACTCGGGCCTGAATTTCGATTTGCGCTGCCGCGTGCGCGAAGGGCTGCTCGATTTCGTCAACGAGCACTATGCGCAATTCCTGCCCCGCGCGCGCGCCGAGGTTTCGGCGGAGCTCGAAAGCAGCACCGGGGAACTGCCGTCCTTCGTGCGCCGCCCGGCGCCGCAGGCGGCGGCGAGCACGGCGGCACATACTGAAGCGGATCCCGTGACGGGCACACGCGTGCCGGGGGGCAACGAGGAACTGGAGACGCACGGCCCGGCGCGCGAGCCAAACCGCCGCGATAATGGTCGATAGCCGCCGATAGCGGTCGAGAGGGAAAGGAGGAGGAACAGCAAGATGGGCAGACTGATAGTCGTCTCCAACCGCGTGGCGACGCCGACGGAGACGAAGGGCTCGGCAGGCGGGCTCGCGGTCGGCGTATTCGGCGCGCTGAAGGACGCGGGCGGCGTGTGGTTCGGCTGGAGCGGCGACGTGGTGAGCGAGACGGTGGCGAACGCCGGGCCGACGCTCGTCGAAGAAGGCCACGTCACCTTTGCGACCGTCGGCCTCACGCGCAAGGACTACGATCAGTACTACCGCGGATTCTCGAACGCCACGCTCTGGCCGGTCTTCCATTACCGCAACGACCTCGCGCGCTACGAGCGCGACGAATACGCGGGCTATCGCCGCGTGAACGCGTGGCTCGCCCACAAGCTCATGAAGCTGATCCACCCGGACGACAACATCTGGGTTCACGACTATCACCTGATTCCGTTCGCCGAAGCGCTGCGCTCGGAAGGCGTGCGCAACCGCATCGGCTTCTTCCTGCATATTCCGTTTCCTTCGCCGCAGGTGCTGCAGACCATTCCGCCGCACGACGAACTCGTGAGATCGCTGTGCTGTTACGACCTTTTAGGCTTCCAGACGCAGAACGACCAGCAGGCGTTCCACGACTACATCGCGCGCGAGGCGCGCGGCAAGGTCCGCGAGCGCGCCGACAATCCCGAGCACGGCGAGGTCGAGGCGTATGGCCGCAAGCTGCGCACGGGGGTCTACCGCATCGGCGTGTTTCCGGACGAGATCGCCGAGCAGGCCGCGCGTTACGAAAGCCGCCAGCACGTGCTCGACCTCAAGCAGAGTCTGGAAGGGCGCAAGCTCATCATGAGCGTGGACCGGCTCGACTATTCGAAGGGGCTCGTCGAGCGTTTCCATGCGTTCGAGCAGTTGCTGGAAACGTCGCCCGAATGGCGCGGCAAGGTCACGCTCGTGCAGATCGCGCCGCCGACCCGCTCGGATGTCGCGAGCTACAAGGTGATACGCGAGGAACTGGAGCGGGAGGCCGGGCGCATCAACGGCCGCTACTCGGGCCTCGATTACACGCCGATCCGCTATCTGAGCCAGCAGTACGACCGCTGGAAACTGATGTCGCTCTTTCGCGAATCGCAGATAGGCTATGTGACGCCGCTGCACGACGGCATGAACCTCGTCGCCAAGGAGTACGTGGCCGCGCAGAATCCCGACGATCCGGGCGTGCTCGTGCTGTCGATCTTCGCTGGCGCGGCGGCCGAGCTCACGGGCGCATTGCTCGTGAATCCTCATGATGCGACCGGCATGTCGGAAGCGCTGGAGCGCGCGCTGTCGATGCCGCTCGAAGAGCGTCAGGCGCGCTACCGGACCAACATGGAGGCGCTTAGACGCAACGATCTCGGCGTGTGGCGAGACAGCTTCCTGCGCGATCTGGCGGCGGTGCCCCAGCCGCGCTGATGGATATGGCACACAGGCGGTTCGCGCGCCGGCACGATTGCGTATGATGCGTGGCTGATCGAGACACCCGCCACGCAACGGATACGGAACTGACACGTACCCCCCGCTCACCTCCATGCTGACCACGCTCGCCATCGCCAACTACCGCTCGCTGCGCGAACTCATCGTGCCGCTCGGTGCGCTCAACGTCGTGACCGGTCCGAACGGCAGCGGCAAGTCGAATCTGTATCGCGCGCTGCGCCTGCTCGCGCTCACGGCGCGCGGCGGCGTGATTCCGTCGCTGGCGCGCGAGGGCGGCCTGCAGTCCACGCTGTGGGCGGGGCCGGAGCGCTTCTCGCGCGCGGTCGCGGCGGGTGAATACGCGGTGCAGGGCACGGTGCGCAAGGATGCGGTGAGCCTGCGCCTGGGCTTCGCGGGCGACGCCTTCGGCTACGCAATCGATCTGGGATTGCCGCTGCCTTCGTCCACTTCGCAGTTTTCGCTCGACCCGGCGATCAAGCGCGAATGCATCTGGAGCGGGCCGATCCTGCGGCCCTCGGCGTTGCTCGTGGACCGCCAGGGGCCGACGATCCGCATCCGCGACGCCGCGGGCGAGTGGACGACGCTTGCGCAGCCCGTGGCGAGCTTCGACAGCATGATGACCGAGTACGCCGACCCGCGCAGCGCGCCCGAAATGATCGCCGTGCGCGAGCAGATTCGTTCCTGGCGCTTCTACGACCACTTCCGCACCGACGAGCACGCGAGCGCGCGCCAGGTGCAGATCGGCACGCATTCGCCGGTGCTCGCCGACGACGGCGCCAACCTCGCCGCCGCGCTGCAGACGATCCGCGAGATCGGCGACGGCGGGGCGCTCGATACCGCCATCGGCGACGCCTTTCCGGGCGCGCGCGTCGAAATCGTGAATCACGAAGGGCGCTTCGAAGTGGCGCTGCGCCAGGAGGGGCTATTGCGGCCGCTGCGCGGCGCGGAACTGTCGGACGGAACCTTGCGCTACCTGTTGCTCGCGGCGGCGCTGCTGAGCCCGCGGCCGCCAGGCCTGCTGGTGCTCGATGAGCCCGAGACGAGCCTGCATCCGGACCTGCTGCCGTCGCTCGCGCGGCTCATCGCGCGGGCGTCGCGGCACTCGCAGGTCATCGTCGTCTCGCATGCGGCGCGGCTCGTGGCGGCGCTGGAGCGCGAGGCCGGCAGCCAGTCGGTCGTGCTCGAACGGCGCCTCGGCGCAACCGGATTCGCCGATCCGGACGCGCTCGACGTGCCGGCCTGGAAATGGCCCGCCAGGTAGGCCGTCAGGGCAAACGCAGGGTTGTTTCGGCATGTAACACCGTATAGAAATTGAAAGACTGGCGGCGCGCGCGCCCGACTTGCCGAATAATGGGACATCTGCTGCGTCGCCGATGGGCGCCCGGACCCGGCTTGGAATGGCCGGCACCGCGAGAACGGGCAACGCGGCCCCGTTTCCTGGAGACACTCGATGAGAATTGCGCAGATCGCCCCGCTGACCGAATCTGTCCCTCCGAAGCTCTACGGCGGCACCGAGCGCGCGGTGTCGTATATCACCGAAGCGCTGGTCGAACTCGGGCACGACGTCACGCTGTTCGCGAGCGGCGATTCGCTCACGAGCGCGAAGCTCGAGCCCGTGTGGCCACGCGCGCTGCGGCTCGACCCGGGCATTCGCGACCGCATCGCACCGCACATGCTCCTCATGGAAATGGTGCGCCGCCAGGCCGACCAGTTCGACGTGCTGCATTTCCATATGGACTACTACTCGTTTTCGGTGTTCAAGCGCCAGGAAACGCCGTTCGTGACGACGCTGCACGGCCGTCTCGACCTGCCTGAGCAGCAGCCGGTCTTCGATACGTTCAACACCGCGCCCGTCATCTCGATCTCGAACGCACAGCGCCAGCCGATGCCGCAGGCGCGCTGGCTGCGCACGGTCTACCACGGCCTGCCCGAGACGCTCTACACGCCGCAGCCCGTCGAGCCGCGCTATCTCGCGTTTCTCGGCCGTATTTCGCCTGAAAAACGCGTCGACACGGCGATACGCATTGCCGGGCGCTGCGGGCTGCCGATCCGGATCGCCGCGAAGGTCGACGAAGCCGACCGCGAGTATTTCGAGCGCGATATCAAGCCATTGCTTGCGCTGCCGCACGTCGAGTATGTGGGCGAGATCAACGACGGCCAGAAGGCCGAATTCCTCTCCGGCGCGCACGCGCTGCTGTTCCCGATCGACTGGCCCGAGCCGTTCGGCCTCGTGATGATCGAGGCGATGGCGTGCGGCACGCCCGTGGTCGCGTTCAATCGCGGCGCGGTGCCTGAGGTGGTGGAAGAGGGCGTGACGGGCTTTATCGTCGAGGACGAGATCGGCGCCGTGGCGGCGGTGAACCGTATCGCGCGCGTGCCGCGCGCCGGCGTGCGGCGCCGCTTCGAAGAGCGGTTCACCTCGCACCGCATGGCGCAGGAGTACGTGCAGGCGTATGAGGCGGTGATTCGCGCGAACAAGCGCTCGCGCTTCAAGGTGATCGATACGTCCGCGAGTTGAGCACGCGGACGTTCGCGGTGCGCTTAGAGGTCGAGTTTCGTGATTTTCGTGCCGCCGAGCGAGAGGTCGCCGATCAGCCCGCTGTTGGTGAGCACGAAGACCTGCACGGGCTTGGTGGCCGTGGTGGTGTCGATCGAGCCGTTCGCGCCGACCTTGACGAGCGCGACCGATGCGTCGCCGCCTGCCGACCAGCCGCTCGAATTGCGGAATTTCGCAAGCGCGTCTTCGGTCATGAAGAGATAAATGACGGCCTTCGACTGCACGCCCAACGTCGCACCGACCGAAGCCGACGACGTACTGTAGAAGCCGACCGTGCTGCCGCCCACGCGCAGCGCGCCGTCGCCGTGTTCGCCGCCGACGCCGATGCCCGCCTGGATCACGCGCGGAAACACGAGGATGCCGCGGGCCTTGCCGACCAGCTCGCGCGAGCCTGGCACGGTTTGAAAGAGGCGCGACAGGGTGGCGTCGACGTCGGCGTTGATCGACTGGGCGCGCGACGCGTTGGTCGCGGCGTTGGGGGCTTCGCTGCCGGTGGTCGTGCAGCCCGAGAGTGCCGCGACGCCGACGGCGATTGCGACAGAAGCCTTCAAAAGAATGCGGGATGCGGTCATCTTGTTCTCCGTTCTTGTTTCCGGGCGCCGCGATGTCACGGCGTCCAGTCGTTATACCCGAACGTCCCGACCCGCACTTTGAGGCTGCGCAGCACACACGCTGCGCGGTGAGGCAGGCACGAAAAACGCTAGCGCTCCGGCACGGGCTTGGCCGCGGGCCGCCGCAGGGCGCGCTTCACGCCTCCGATCAGCACGCCGATCGCGAGCAGCGCCGCAGCGGGCACGACCCAGTAACCGACGAACGCGTGCCACAGGTAGCCGGCCAGCGTCGTGCGCCGAACGGCGTATTCGTCGCGCGCTTCCTGCCGGCGCTGCGCATTCGCCGCGAGCACCGCGGCGGGGCAGCCGGCGGTACGCGCGGTTTCGGGCGTGCCGTGGCAGCGCAGCGGGGCGCCGGCGTCGCGCTCGGCGTCGGTGAAGGTCCAGGTGGTCAGCGCGCGCTGCAAATCCGCGCGGTTATACGCCATCTCGTCCTGAACCTCGCGTACCGCGACGATCATCACCGGCACGAGCCAGAAGGTGATCACCATGAGCCAGCGGCGAAACCAGCGGTTCTTGTGTCTCCATGCCATCTGCGCCTCCGTTCGATGCCATTGGCATCAACGTCAACGCGGCAGCCCGATGGCTAATGTGTGATGTCGCGGGGAGGGGCCGCCGCTGCAGCCATCATAGGAGAAAAACGGCGCGTCCGAAGGCAGGGAATGACGCAAATCCGCGCGAAACCACGCGATTTCGCATACGTCGACGTTGATTCGCACAACCGAAGACACAGGCGCGCGGCGGCCGAGGAACCGCTGCAACGCACAAAACCGGCGCATAAAAAAACGCGCCGCAGCAAAACTGCTTCGGCGCGCGGTTCCTGCGGGTGCAGAAGGAGGTACCAGGGTGCGGGAGGATGCCCGGACCCGCTTCGCTCAGCTCTTCGTCGAGAGGCAAGTCTTCATGAATGCCTTGCGGTCGTCGCCCTTCTTGTCGCCGGCCTGGGTGTTGCACGCCTTCATGCGCTCCTGCTGGGTCATCGCCGGAGCGGGGGCGCCGGCAGCCGAAAGGCACTGCTTCATGAATGCCTTGCGGTCGTCGCCTTTCTTGTCGCCGGCCTGGGCGTTGCATGCCTTCATCTTGTTCTGCTGGCTGTTCGCCGCCGGTGCGGAAGCCGGTGCCGCGGTCTGTGCGAAGGCCGGCGCGGCCAGCGCGCCACTCAACACGATTGCAGCCATGACGGATTGCATCTTCATCGTTCACTCCCTTGACTTTGGACGTTTTCAGTTGACGTGCGGCCAGCCGTGAATGGCCGGTGCGCCTTGCGCGCGCCGCCATTATGGCAAAGCCGCCATTAAAACGACGCAGCAATGTGTTCGGTTGACGCGCGCGCTACGGCACAATGTTCGCTATCGGCCGCCGACCCGGCCCGGCGCGGCCGCAACAGCACGGAGAACATGCATGCATTACCTCTTGATGTATGAACTCGCAGACGATTACCTCGAACGCCGCCCCGAACACCGCAGCGCGCATCTGAAGCTTGCGTGGGCCGCCGTCGAGCGCGGCGAGTTGCTGCTGGCGGGTGCGATTGCCGATCCCGTCGACAACGCGCTGCTGCTTTTCCAGGGCGACAGCCCCGCCGCGGCCGAAGCGTTCGCGCGCGCCGACCCGTATGTGCGCTCGGGGCTCGTGAAGCATTGGCGCGTGCGGCCCTGGCAAACGGTGGTGGGCGAAGCGGCGTCGAATCCGGTGCGATAAGGCGCGAGGGCGGCGGCCGTGAGGGCGGCGCAACCGGCGCAGCCTAGATCTGCGCCGCGCCGTTCGCGTCGTCCGCCGCCGCCTGAGCCAACAGTTCGCGGACGGTGTCGTCGCTGACCTGATCGAAGTCGAGATAGAACTGGCCGACGCTGTAGAACGCCGCGGGCGTGCGCGCGCAGACGAATTCGTCTACGGTCCCGCCGAGCCGGTCCTGCGAGCCCGCGGGCGCGACCGGCAGCGCCGCGACGATGCGCGCGGGGCCAAGCGTGGCGAGCGCGAGCGCTGCCGCCTTGAGCGACGCGCCCGTTGCCATGCCGTCGTCGACGACGACCGCCACACGGCCCGCCACCGCAAGCGGGGCACGCTCCCCGCGATAGCGCGCCTCGCGCCGGCCAAGCTCGATGCGTGCGAGCGCCATGGCGCTCTGCAACTGGGCCTCGCTCACGCCGGCGCTGCGTACGAGCGCGCTGTCCACGTACTGCGCGCCGTTCGAGGACAGCGCGCCCATGGCGAGTTCCGGCTGCCAGGGCAGGCCGAGCTTGCACACGGGCAGGACATCGAGCGGCACCCGCAGCGCCTTTGCGACTTCATAGCCGATCGGCACGCCGCCGCGCGGGAGCGCGAGCACGATGACGTCGCGTCTGCCCGCGTAGGCCGAGAGCGGGCCGGCGAGCAAACGGCCCGCTTCGCGGCGATCGGTAAAGGGGCGTTCCATGAAAAGGTCCTCCCATCTCGTTGCAGGACGGCCGCGCAACGATGCGTTCAGTTTGCCACTCGCGACCACACGCTGCTGGTAAAAGAGGCACGCCCGCAGGCGCCGCGAAGCGGCGCGCGGCGCGAGCGAGGCGCGCATACCGCTGCCCGCGCGATCCAATGCGGGGCGGCGCTCATTTGCATACGCGGATTTCTCGTTTGGCGCGGGCGTGTCGCCTCGCTACGATGAAGTCGATCCCGCCACCGACGAGGTCTCGTCATGTCCGAATCCGCCTCCTTCAAGCCGCGCGTCGTCGAACCGGTCGTGCCCGATGCGCCCGACGGCCTCGGGCTCGCCGTCGAGCTGTGGCTCGCGCGCCCGGTCGACGGCATCGCGGGCCGGGCGCTGCGCATTCACCTGCGCCACGGCGCGCGCATGGAGCAGGCCGAAACGCTGCGCGATCTGCTCCATGCCGTTGGCACCGCTATCGTGGTGTCCTGACGGCTCTCCCGCCGCTCAATCGAGCGGGGTGGCAAAGAGCGCGTCGAGCAGATTCGACGAGGACGTATCGGCGAGGCGCGCGAGCGATTCGACCATGCGCACCTGGCAGTCCACGAGCGGCAGCATGCGAATGCGCCGCGACTCGCCGAATTCCGCATGCGCGATCACGCCCGCACCCACGCCTTGCGCGATCGCCGTCTGCAGCGCTTCGCGTCCATCCACGTAGAGCACAGGCTGGACCTGGAGTCCTTTACGCACAAGTTCGGCTTCGAGTAATTGCTGTGTGACCGAATGCGTCTCGCGAAACACCATCGGCTCGCGCACGAGTTCCTCGTAAGTCATGCGGCGCTTTTTCGCGGCGGGGCTCTCGGCGGGCACGACCGCGACCAGCGGTTCCTCGCGCAGCACGCGGGCCTGCAGCCGGCTGTGCACCTGGCGTGCCGCCGTGATCGCGGCGTCGGCTTCGCTCGCGAGGACGCGGCGCATGCATTCGGTCGCGTTCGCGATCGAGAGCTTGATCACCACCCCTGGATAGCGCCGCCTGAACGCCCCGATCAGCTTGATGGCGAGGTCGGGCGCATCGGCGGCGAGGGCGAGTTCGCCGGATTCGAGCGCTCCTGCCGCTTCGAGCAGCCTCCGCGCGTCGCGTTCGCCCGCCACCATCTGACGCGTCACTGCGAATAGCCGTCGCCCGAGTTCCGTGAGTTCCACACCGCGAGGCCCGCGCTCGAAAAGCTTGACCCCGAAATCCTGTTCGAGCCGCCGCACGTGATCGGACACGGCCGGCTGCGTGAGTGAGAGCGCCTGCGCGGCGCGCGAGAACCCGCCGTGTTCGGCGACCGCGTGAAAAGCTCGCAACTGCGCGTATTGCATGTCCAGGCACTCCGGAAACAGGTGATAAGTTCAGCTTATATCGACATCGATTATATCGATTTTACCGATGACTCGTGTCGCGCTAACGTGTCGGGATCGACTGTTCCGACGCCTACTGGAGCCCGCATGACCACCCACGCCGAGCCGTATCTCCTGACCCCCGGGCCGCTTACCACCGCGGCCTCGACCAAGGCCGCGATGCAGCGCGACTGGGGTTCGTGGGACGCCGACTTCCGTGCCATGACCGCGCAGTTGCGCGCCGCGCTGCTTCAGATTGCAGGCGACGAGCAGGGGGAATACGACTGCGTGCCGCTGCAGGGCAGCGGCAGCTATTGCGTCGAGGCGATGCTCGGCAGCTTCGTGCCGCGCGACGGCCACGCGCTCGTGCTCGCCAACGGCGCGTATGGCAAGCGCATCGCCACGACGCTGCGCTACCTCGGCCGCCAGCACACCGTGCACGACACCGGCGACTACCTGCCGCCGCGCGCCGAAGACGTCGACCATCTGCTGGTCGCGAACCCCGGCATCACGCACGTCGTCGCCGTCCATTGCGAGACCAGTTCCGGCATTCTGAACCCGATCGAGGAGATCGCGGCCGTGACGGCCCGCCACGGGCGACGGCTTCTGATCGACTCGATGAGCGCGTTCGGCGCCGTGCCGCTCGACGTGCGCACGCTGCCTTGCGACGCGTTCGTCTCCTCGGCTAACAAGTGCATCGAGGGCGTGCCGGGCTTCGGCTTCGTGATCGCGAAAAAAGAAGTCCTGAACAACGCAAAGGGTGTGAGCCACTCGCTCGCGCTCGACCTCTACGACCAGTGGGATGTCATGAACCGCACCGGCCAGTGGCGCTTCACGCCGCCCACGCACGCGGTGGCCGCTTTCATCGAGGCGCTGCGGCTGCACGCGCTCGAAGGCGGTCAGACGGGGCGCCTCGCGCGCTATGCGCGCAACCGCGACGTGCTCGTCGAGGGCATGCGCGGGCTCGGTTTCGAGCCGCTGCTGACCGAAGCCTGGCGCTCGCCGATCATCGTCACGTTTTTTTCGCCGGCCGATCCCGCATTCGACTTCGCGCGCTTCTACGAACTGATGAAGACGCAGGGTTTCATCATCTATCCGGGCAAGCTGACGAGCGTGGAGAGCTTTCGCGTCGGCTGCATCGGCGCGCTGGACGAAACCGTCATGCGCCGCGTCGTGGCCGCGTGCGGCGCCGCGCTGCGCACGCTCGGCGTGGCAAGCGCTGCGCCCGCGCCGGTCGACCTCGGCGCACGCGAGGCGCTCGCCGCTTGACACTTGACGCGCGCAGATCGTCAAGACTCCATACCATCGATTTTTCAGCAGGATGCATGTCATGAAACACGTCAAGGCGGTGATCTTCGACTGGGCCGGCACCGTGGTCGACTACGGATCGCGCGCGCCAATGGGCGCCTTCGTCGAGACCTTCGAGCAATTCGGCGTGCCGGTCACGATCGACGAGGCGCGCGCTCCGATGGGCATGGCCAAGCGTCCGCACATCGCGGCGCTGATGGCGCTGCCGCGCGTCGCGGCGGCATGGGAAGCACGCTACGGCCACGCGCCGGGCGAAGCCGATATCGACGCCGTGTACGACGTCTTCGTGCCGAAGAACATCGCCGTGGCCGCGCAGTACAGCGACGTGATTCCGGGCGTGGCGGCCGTGACCGCCGCACTGCGCGCCGACGGCGTGCGCATCGGCTCGACCACGGGCTACACGCGCGAGATCATCGACCAGATCGTGCCGGGCGCGAAGGCGCAAGGTTTCGATCCGGACAGCATCGTGTGCACGGGCGACACGCCCGAGGGCCGGCCTTCGCCGTACATGATCTACCGCACGCTGCCGCAACTCGGCGTGTGGCTCGCGCGAGATGCGATCAAGGTGGACGACACCGAAGTCGGCATCGAGGAGGGCATCAACGGCGGAACGTGGGCGGTGGGTGTCGCGGTGAGCGGCAACGCGTTCGGCATGACCGAGGCCGAAGTCCGCGCCCTCGCGCCCGAAGAATTCGCGCGCCGCCGCGGCGCGGCCGCGGAACGCCTGCGCGCGGCGGGTG
This sequence comes from Paraburkholderia silvatlantica, assembly GCF_003096715.1. GTDB lineage: Bacteria > Pseudomonadota > Gammaproteobacteria > Burkholderiales > Burkholderiaceae > Paraburkholderia > Paraburkholderia silvatlantica. The sequence continues at coordinate 13,068 of NZ_QEOL01000028.1, read as the reverse complement.
CGCACTATGTGATCGACAGCGTCGCCGATCTGCTGCCCGTGGTGAACGAGATCGAAGCGCGGCTGGCCCGCGGAGAGCGGCCCTGAGGCCGCCGGAAGGGACCAGAAGGGAACTGGGCGGTACCTTGCGAAGATCGCGCAGGCGGCCTCGCCGCTTGCGTTACCATGGGCGCCCCAGCCACTCGCCGCCGCCCATGAAGACGTTTGTGCTTTTCGTCGTGACCGCGCTCGCCGAGATCGTCGGTTGCTATCTGCCTTACCGCTGGCTGCGCGAAGGCGCGAGCGCGTGGCTCCTCGTGCCCGCCGCGGCCTCGCTTGCGCTCTTCGCGTGGCTGCTCACGCTCCATCCCACGGCCGCCGGCCGCACCTATGCGGCCTACGGCGGCGTCTATGTCTGCGTGGCGATTCTCTGGCTCTGGGCCGTCGAGGCGATCCGGCCGAGCCCGTGGGACTGGGCCGGCATCGGCTTCACGCTCGCCGGCATGGCGCTCATCATGTTCCAGCCGCGCTGAGCGGCCCTGGACTCAGCCGAGCGTATTGACCCGCGGAAATTTGTCGCGGAAGGCCTGCGGCATCGGCACGACCTTTTTCGCTTCGTAGTCGAAGAACACGAAACCCGATTTCGCCATGGCGATGAGCGCGCCATCGGCGGGCCGCGTGATGCGGAAGATGACGTCGCCGCCGTACTTGTTGAAATCCATGATGCCCACCTCGAAGCACAGCGCGTCGCGCGCGTAGGCTTCTGCGCGATAGGTCGTGGCGAGATCGGTCACGATGATGCTCGTGTGTGCGTCCTTCATGTCCTCGATGCCCGCGTCGAACAAAAATCGCGCGCGCGCCTCGGAAATCATCGAAATCATTGAATCGTTGGCGAGGTGATTGGCCGAATTGATGTCGGTGACGCGCACAGTGAGATGCGTCGAGTAGTAGAACTGGTCTTCGGGAAAGTGGAGCTCGATGCGGGCCATGATGCGATGCGAAAAAATGGGGGCGGGCGGCGCCATCGGGCTTGCGCGGCGTTGACGCCGGACGCGATTGTAACGGCAGGCCCGCCGCCTGGTCGGGAACACGCGCTTCTGGAAGGTCGCCCATGAAGACAGCCGGCGTCTGGGCACTGTCGCATCCTGGCGGCGCGGTGGCGCCAGCACAGCCGCTCGGGCGGCGCTTCAGGCGGCGGGTCGCCTTCCGGCACGGGCGGCGGCTCGGGGTCCGGCACGGGAGGGGGTGGCGGGCGATGCGGGTCGTCGGGCTCCTCGGTCGGCAGATGAGCCTCGGGACCGCGTCGAACACGGGTGGCGGCCAGAAGATTCGCAGGCATAGACCTCTCCGGGATGCGCGAAGCGTGCGCCTGATGGGGCACCGCGGCGCCTCGGCCTTGTCTTCGCGCGAATCCATTTGCCCGGCTGGCCGCAAACGCCGTGCCACGCGACGCGCCCGGGCCGGGCCGGTACGCGGGTTGCTGCTCCTTTGCGAGGGGACTTTGCGCTCGCTGCGACGTCGCGGGGTCCTCGCACCCGGGCTCGCATCGTATTGAAGGAGGACCGATGACTTTGCACTCGACGAAGGTTTGCATGGCCGGCGCGCTCGCGCTGGCACTCGTCCAGGAGGGAGCCGCGGCGGGCGTGGCGCTCGCGCAGGACAACACCGGCGCGGACCGGCCGACCACGGCGCCTGCCACGGAGTCGAGCGGGGCGAAGGCCAACGGCGTGTACCCGGCGCCGACCCAGGGCGTCGAGCAAGGCGTGCCCGCCGGCAAAGGCGCACAGCCCACGCGAACGACGCATTCCTCGAAGCACAAACCGCATCGCCCGAAACAGCCGGTAAAGGGCGCAGCAAAAGAAACGGCAAACGGCGCGGCGAACGCATCGGCTGCGGCGGGCGGCAGCGATGCGAGGGAGTAAGACGATGGACGAAAATCGCGCCTTTCATTCTCCGCGCAATCTGCGCGAAAGCCGTCCGGCCCAACGCCAAAGCGGCGTCGAAACTTTTCTCCTGGCCGAGCACGGATGGGTGCCGAACAACGCCCGGCTTCCTGTCATCGTCTATCGGCGCGCGCTGGCGCCGGGCGCCCATGACCTGGCACAGGCGTTCAACGAGCGTTTCGAGGCGAACGGCTGGCCGGTGCAATGGCTCGACGGCGTGTTCGACTACCACCATTTCCACTCCACGGCGCATGAAGTGCTGGGCGTGTTCGCCGGCACGGCCGAACTGATTCTTGGCGGCCCGGGCGGGCGCGTGCTGCGCGTGCGTGCCGGCGACGCGCTGCTGCTGCCGGCCGGCACGGGCCATTGCCTGCTATCGCTCGCGGGCGGGTTCCGCGTGGCGGGCGGCTATCCGCGCGGGCAGCAATGGGACATCCGCCGCGAGGCGTTGACGTCGGCGGAGTTGCGCGCCATGCAGGCGCTTGCCTATCCCGCGAGCGATCCCCTCTACGGCGAACGCGGGCCGCTGATCGAGCATTGGCTCGCGCAGGCATGAAGTGCGCCGGGCACAGCGCTTGCATTGAGGCGGTATTCACCGTGCATTCGCACAAGGGAGGGGGATACCATGACGACACAATCGAATTGCGCGTTGAATTCGCCGCCAGATTTGCAGGCGCTGGCTTGTCACCGCATCTGCGCGCTCGCCATCGCGTTCGGGTGCGCGCTGGGCGTGCCGTCTGCCGCGCTCGCGCAGGGCGCTGCGCAATCGATCGCCGTGCAGCGCATGGCGACAGTGCAGTCGGGGACCGGCTTTCGCGCTTCGAAGCTCGTGGGCTCCGACGTCTACGACAATAGCGGCAGCAAAATCGGCGCGATCGACGACATCGTGCTCGAGTCGCCCAATCAAGGCGCGTTCGCGATTCTCTCCGTGGGCGGCTTTCTCGGCCTGGGCCAGCATCTCGTGGCCGTGCCGTTCAACGACCTGCGCATCGACAGCAAACAGATCGTGCTGCAGGCCGACAAGGCCCAGTTGAAGGCCATGCCCGAGTTCAACTACGCGCACGAATGATGCGCTCGTACGCGAGCGTGATGACCTGAGGTCAAGACGGCCAGGACCTGAGTCCAAAGTCCCTGAGTCCAAAGTCCTATTGCGCGCCCCTCGCCCACACACCATAGTGGATGTTGCCTCGTGTGAGGCGTCCGAAGCGGGGAGCGATTCTATGGCGAAGAAAGAGGAAGTCAAGGCCGCGAGCGCAGCCGAACCGGCGGAAAAACTCAGCGAAAAGGCCTATCAAAAGGAACTCGAACGCCTGCATGGCGAACTCGTTCGTTTGCAGGAGTGGGTGGTCCAGAAGCGCCTCAGGGTCTGCATCCTGTTCGAAGGCCGCGATGGCGCAGGCAAAGGCGGCACGATCAAGGCGCTCACCGAACGGGTCAGCCCGCGCGTGTTTCGCGTATTCGCGCTGCCCGCGCCGACGGAGCGCGAAAAGTCGCAAATGTATTTCCAGCGCTACCTGCCGCTGCTGCCCGCCGCGGGCGAGATCGTGGTGTTCGACCGCAGCTGGTACAACCGCGCAGGCGTCGAACGCGTGATGGGATTCTGCACTTCGGCACAGGCGACGGATTTCCTGCGCGGCGTGCCGCTCATCGAGCGCGCCATCATCGACTCCGGCACGATCCTCATCAAGTTCTGGCTCGAAGTGAGCCAGAAAGAGCAGACCCGGCGCCTCGAAGGCCGTATCAACGATCCGCGCAAGATCTGGAAGCTTTCGCCCATGGACCTCCTGTCGTATAGCCGGTGGTACGACTATTCACGCGCGCGGGACGAGATGTTCGACATGACGGATACGCCCGAATCTCCATGGTTCGTTGTCCGATCCGATGACAAGAAACGCGCGCGTCTGAACGTCATCAGCCATATTCTGAACACCATTCCGTACAAGGCGCTGCCGCGCGAAAAGGTCACACTGCCCGAGCGCCAGAAGCCGCAAGGCTACCGCGACCCGGACTATCCTTATCGCTACGTGCAGGAGAAGTACTGAGCGGCATCGCGTTCGATCCGGCGCAGCTCGTCGTCGCGCCGGATCAAACCACACTATCATCACGATTGAACGCTCACGAGGGGTAGACCATGGCCGAGCTGCTGTTGGGCAATATCGACGAACACGTCACGGACGCCGAAATCAACGAGTTTCTGGAGCGCTACGGTTTTCCGCCGTACGATGCGATTCAGCGCATCGAGGGGGCAGGCCGTCCCGGCGCGCTGCTCACCTTTCACGCGGCGAGCGAGGAGGGATTGCGCCGCTTGCAGGGCCGCATTAACAACCTGTTCTGGCGCGATCACACCATCAGCGCCCAGGTCATGCCGCCGGCACGCGAGGAGTAGGCGCCACGCAAACACACAGCAGGGCGCACACCGCGGCTGCGCCGGCTGCGGTGCGCGCCCTGCATTTTCAGGCGCCGTTTCGAGGCGCCCGCTCCGAGGCCGGGCGGGCCAGCCTCAATAGAAGATCAAGCCAGGCCTCTGCGTGCTCACGCGTGTGCCCGCCTTGCCCTGGGTAATCGCCACGATATCGGCGAGCGCGCCGATCACCGCATCCTTGCCGGTGTTGCGTGCGAACTCCGCGGCCGCCATGACCTTCGGCCCCATCGACCCCGCCGCGAAGCCCAGCTTCTCGAGTTCGTCGGGATGCGCGCTCGCGATCGCCTTTTGCGACGGCTTGCTCCAGTCGATGTAGGTGGCGTTCACGTCGGTGGCGATGATGAGCATGTCGGCCTCCAGTTCCTGCGCGAGCAGGGCAGAGCACAGATCCTTGTCGATCACGGCCTCCACGCCGCCCAGCTTGTGGCCTTCGCCGTAGAGCGTGGGAATGCCGCCGCCGCCCGCGCAAATCACGATCGTGCCGCGCTCCAGCAGCCATTTCACGGGGCGGATCTCGAAGATGTGCTTCGGCCGCGGGCTCGCCACGACACGGCGGAACCTGTCGCCGTCCGGGGCGATGGCCCAGCCGCGCTCGGCGGCGAGTTTTTCCGCCTGCTCCTTCGTGTAGACCGGGCCGATCGGCTTGCTCGGATGCTGAAACGCCGGATCGTTGGCATCCACTTCGACCTGGGTGAGGATGGTCGCGAAGGGCACCTCGTACGGCAGGAGATTGCCGAGTTCCTGCTCGATCATGTAGCCGATCATGCCCTCGGTCTGCGCGCCGAGCACGTCGAGCGGGTAGCCCGGCACGTCTTTGAAGGCCTCGCCCTGCAGCGCGAGCAGGCCGACCTGCGGCCCGTTGCCGTGGGCGATCACCAGTTCGTTGCCCTGCGCGATCTGCGCGATCTGGGTGGCCGCGAGGCGCACGTTCTCGCGCTGGTTCTCCGCCGTCATCGGCTCGCCGCGACGCAGCAGTGCGTTGCCGCCAAGCGCAATCACGATTCGCATGTCTGACTCCCAAGGTGATGCGTGTCGGTGAAGCGGAGCGCATGCGCCGCGTTGCCAGGTTCGCAACCCGGCCGCGCGGCGCACGCGCGCCGTCAAGCGGTAGCGCTCAAATGTCGGCGAGCGTCGAGACGAGAATCGCCTTGATCGTGTGCATGCGGTTTTCCGCCTGTTCGAAGGCCAGATTCAGCGGCGACTCGAACACTTCCTCCGTGACCTCGACACCGCCCTTGAGCTCCGGATACTTGTCGGCGATCTGCTTGCCGATCACCGTCTCGCTGTTGTGGAAGGCGGGCAGACAGTGCATGAAGCGCGTATGCGGCGTGCCGCTCGCCTTCATGAGCGCCATGTTCACCTGATAGGGCAGCAGTACGTTGATGCGTTCGCCCCACGCCTCCATGGGCTCGCCCATCGAGACCCACACGTCGGTGTGCACGAAATCCACGTCCTTGACGGCGGCCTTGGGGTCCTCGGTCAGCAGAATGCGCGCGCCGCTTTCCTCGGCGAACTTCTTGCAGTCGGCGACGAGATCGTCATGCGGCCAGAGCGACTTCGGCGCCGCGATGCGCACGTCCATGCCGAGCTTCGCGCCGATGAGCAGCAGCGAGTTGCCCATATTGTTGCGCGCGTCGCCGAGATACGCGTAGCTGATCTGCGTGAGCGGCTTGTCCGAATGCTCTCGCATGGTGAGCACGTCGGCGAGCATTTGGGTGGGGTGGTATTCGTCGGTCAGTCCGTTGAATACCGGCACGCCGGCGAACTTCGCCAGTTCCTCGACGATCTCCTGCCTGAAGCCGCGGTACTCGATCGCGTCGTACATGCGGCCCAGCACGCGCGCCGTGTCCTTCATGCTCTCCTTGTGGCCGATCTGCGAAGAGGTCGGATCGATATAGGTGACGTTCGCGCCCTGATCGTAGGCCGCGACTTCGAATGCGCAGCGCGTGCGCGTCGAGGTCTTTTCGAAGATCAGCGCAATGTTGACGCCCTTGAGGTGCTGCTGCTCGGTGCCCGTGTACTTGGCGCGCTTGAGGTCGCGCGAGAGGTCGAGCAGATAACGCAGCTCGCGGTTGCTGTGATGGATCAGACTAAGCAGGCTGCGGTTGCGCAGGTTGAAAGCCATGTCGTTTCTCCGTTGCGAATGCAGTGGGAATGCGCATAAGTGGCGACGCTCAGAGATCGACGGCGTCGCGTATGATCGGGCAAGTCATGCAGTGGCCGCCGCCGCGCCCGCGGCCCAGTTCGCTCGCCGTGATCGTGATGACCTCCACGCCGGCCTTGCGCAGCAGCGTATTCGTATAGGTGTTGCGGTCATAGCCAATCACGACGCCGGGCTCGACGCACACCACATTGTTGCCGTCGTCCCATTGCTCGCGCTCGGCCGCGAACGCGTTGCCGCCGGTCTCGACGATGCGCAGGCTCTTCAAACCCAGCGCCTCGGCCACGACGTCCACGAAGGGTTTTTCCTCGCGGCGCAGGTCGAGTTTCGATGGGCTCTTGTCGTCGGGGCGAATCGAGAACGGCACGATCTCGTCGACCACTTCGGGGAAGATCGTCACGAGGTCGCGGTCGCAGAAGCTGAACACCGTGTCGAGGTGCATGGCCGCGCGCGACTTGGGCAGGCCCGCCACGACGATGCGCTCGGCGCCGCCCTTGGCGAAGATGTTCTGCGCGAGACGGCCGATCGCTTGGCGGCTCGTGCGCTCGCCCATGCCGATCAGCACGACGCCGTTGCCGATCGGCATCACGTCGCCGCCTTCGAGCGTGGCCGCGCCATGGTCCTCGTCGGGGTCGCCGTACCACACCTGGAAGTCCTTGCCCGCGAATTCGGGGTGATACCGGTAGATGGCCGTGGTGAGCAGCGTTTCCTGCCGGCGCGCCGGCCAGTACATCGGGTTGAGCGATACGCCGCCGTAGATCCAGCAGGTCGTGTCGCGCGTAAAGGTGCTGTTGGGCAGCGGCGCGAGCACGAAGCTCGAATAGCCCAGATAACGGCGAAATTCCTTGAGGATCTTGCTTTGTTCGGTATCCGGAATATCTTCGGCAACCACGCCGCCAATGAGGAATTCCGCGGTCTTGCGCGGCTCGAGCCCTTCGAGCCAGCTGCGCACCTCGCCGGCGAGCGACACGCCCACGGTCTCGGGGCGAACCTTGCGATCGAGGATGTACTTGAGCGCTTCGGGGTGTTGCACCGTTTCCGTGAGCAGATTGTGCATTTCGAGGACGTCCACGCCGCGCTCGCGCATCTTCGTCACGAAGTCGAAGTGGTCGCGCTTCGCCTGGCTGACCCAGATCACGTCGTCGTAAAGCAGCTCGTCGCAGTTGCTGGGTGTGAGGCGTTGATGCGCGAGGCCCGGCGCGCATACCATGACCTTGCGCAGCTTGCCTGCCTCGGAATTGACGCCGAAGGCGACAGTGTCCGTAGTCATCATGAGACTCCTCGAATCAGAGGGTGAGAAAGCCCTTGTACAGGCCGAAAGCCGCCAGCAATGCGCCAATCAGCACAGCGGCGAACACGAACTTCTCGACGTTGGTGAACACGGGCTGGCCGACCTCGCGTTTTGCGCGCGCGAACAGCACGATGCCCGGTGCGTAGAGCAACGCGGACAGCAGCACGTATTTGAGGCCGCCGGCGTAAATCAGCCAGATCGCGTAGATCACGGCGACGCCCGCAATGATGAGGTCCTTGTTGCGCTCGCCGCTGTCGGCCTCATACGTTTCGCCGCGCAGCGCGAGCAGGAATGCGTAGGCTGCCGACCAGAAGTAGGGCAGCAGGATCATCGAGGTCGCGAGATAGATGAGCGAGAGATACGTGCCCTTAGAGAACAGCGTGATGACGAGGAAGATCTGCACCATGCCGTTGGTGAGCCACAGCGCGTTGGCCGGTACGTGCTTCGCGTTTTCCTTGCGCAGGAAGTTTGGCATCGTGTGGTCCCGCGCAGCCGAGAAGATGATTTCGGCGCACAGCAGCACCCACGAGAGCAGTGCACCCGCGAGCGACACGACGAGCCCCACGCTGATGAGAATCGCGCCCCAGTGGCCGACCACGTTTTCGAGCACGCCCGCCATCGAAGGGTTTTGCAGGGCCGCCAGCTTCGGCTGCGTGAGCACGCCGAGCGACAGCACGTTCACGAGCACGAGCAGGAGCAGCACGCCGACGAAACCGATGACCGTGGCCTTGCCGACATCGCTGCGCTTTTCCGCGCGCGCGGAGAAGATGCTCGCGCCCTCAATGCCGATGAACACCCACACGGTCACGAGCATCATGCCGCGGACCTGGTTCGTCACGCTGCCGAGCTTGGGATTCATTTGTCCCCAGAAGTCGGCCGTGAAGGTGCTGGAGCGGAACGCAAACGCGCAGATGATGATGAACAGGCACAGCGGCACCAGCTTCGCGACCGTGGTGATCTGGTTGACGATCGCGGCCTCCTTGATGCCCCGCAGCACGAGAAAATGCAGCGCCCAGAGCAGCACCGAGGCGCAGAGGATGGAGATCGGCGTGTTGCCCTCGCCGAACACCGGGAAGAAGTAGCCGAGCGTGCTGAACAGGAGAACGAAGTAGCCGACGTTGCCGAGCCACGCACTGATCCAGTAGCCCCATGCCGAGCCGAAGCCCATGTAGTCGCCGAAGCCGGCTTTCGCGAAAGCGTAGACGCCGCCGTCGAGTTCGGGCTTGCGTATGGCCAGCGACTGGAACACGAACGCGAGCATGAGCATGCCGACCGCGGTGATCGCCCAGCCGATCAGCACCGCGCCGGCGTCGGCGCTGGCCGCCATGTTTTGCGGCAGCGAGAAGATACCGCCGCCCACCATCGAGCCCACGACGAGGGCGGTGAGCGCGCCGAGGCGAAGCTTGTTGGCGGCGGCTGGCGTGGCGGCGCTATCGGGCTTGGCAGCGGGGTGGGGCGTAGACGTCGATTCGGACATGCGCGGTCTCCTGTACGAGCCGGTTGGGTCGCAGATCTCGCGCTGCGCGCCAAGCCGTCAACTTGCTTGTGCCTGAGTCTGCAGCGCGGATCACATGCCGCGAGAGCGGAACCCGTGCCGCTACGCGCTCAATCTGATATCGGGCGCGCAGTCTGGCAATAAGACTTTGGTCCGATAGGGGAGGTGAATCGGCGGAAATTAGCCAAATTAAAGGCGTCAATGGATTGCAGTTTTATGACGGGCGTTATGCCAATTGCGTACGGAACAGGCCATGCGCCGGACTTTCCCGGCAAAACAGGCATTGCGCGGCGCAAGGTAAATAAGCGGTTCGAACTATTTGTGCAGGACAACCGGGCATGTGAATCCTGATTTATCTCAAATTAAATCGGAAGGCAAAAGTATCGATCGCGCGTAAGTGTTCAATTACATGTTTCGTTCGAAAAACTGGAAATAATCACGACGTCTCATTGCGCGCGATGTTAACGGACATCGTCGCCAGCAAATGCGGTTGAATACATTCCAGGGGCGGGGGCCAGGTGATTTCGGCCGTGCCGATTTAGAATGGCGCGCGGGCGCACACCTATGTCCGTCCGTTTTCGCGGCCTCCTATCGTCAACGCATGCCATCGCCTAGCGCCACCGTTCCCATCTCGCTCGTCAACGGCTTTCTCGCCGGCGCGGGCGCCGAGCCCGCCGTGATCCGCCGCTATCTCAACGAGGCGGGCATCGCGCTGGAACTGCTCGCGAGGCCGGGCGGCCGAGTCACGGAAGAGCAGTTCTCCACGCTCTACCAGACGCTCGCCATCGAACTCGACGACGAGATGCCCGGCATCTTCAGCCGGCCGCTGCGCAGCGGCACGCTCAAGTTTCTCTGCCTGAGCCTGCTCGACGCGCGCAACCTCGAAACGGCGCTGCACCGCTTCGACCAGTTCTTCCACATCGTGCTCGACGATTTCCGGCTCGAATCGCGCCGCCAGGGGCTCGTGGCCCAGGTGGCATTACGCGCCAACCCGGCATTCGGTGCGATCGGGCCGCTCGGCCAGGAGCTGATGCTCAAGCTCGCGCACGGCGTGTCGTCCTGGCTGATCGGCCAGCGCATTCCGCTCCTGCAAGTCGATTTCGCCTGCGCGCAGCCGCCGCACGCGCTCGATCACCGCTATTTCTTCTCAGGTCCTGTGCGTTTTGGCTGCGAAGCCACGCTGATGCGCTTTAGCGCCGCCTATCTCGACATGCCGATCCGGCAGAGCAAGCGCAACCTGCGCGCGTTTCTCGCGCGCTCGCCCGGCGACTGGATCTTCGAAACCTTCAGCGAGCAGCTCGTGAGCCACAACGTGCGCCAGTACCTGGCCGCGCAACTGCCCGATCTGCCGACCATCGAAGCGGCGGCCGGCAGCCTGCACTGCTCGGTGCGCACGCTCTGCCGGCGCCTCGCCGCGGAGGAGACCACGTTCCAGGCGCTCAAGGACGAACTGCGCCGCGACGTGGCGATCCAGCGCCTCACCGACACCCAGGACACGATCGCGGCCATTGGCGGCGATCTGGGTTTCGATGACCCCAGCGCCTTTCACCGCGCCTTTCGCCACTGGACGGGCAGCACGCCCGGCACTTACCGCCGGCGCGGTTGAGCGTCGGCGGGCACAGAGTGACGATGCCCGCCCATGAAGGGCGGGCGCCGCAGCCGACAGTGTGGCCAGAATTGTCACCATGTGGTCCGGTTTGGACAGTGGTTTTGCGATCCGTTGACGCTACGATCCGTCCTGTACTGCCGCAAGGTGGCCACCCAGGCAAGCCTGGCCCGGCGGCGCATCCCATTTGACCCTGAGTGACTGGAAGGACCGATCATGAGCTACAACGCCCCCGTCAAGGACATGCTGTTCGTGCTGAAAGAGCTGGCCGGCATCGACGCCGTCGCAACCCTGCCGGGTTTCGAAGATGCCGGTATCGACACTGCGCAGGCCGTGCTCGACGAGTGCGCGAAGCTCTCCGGCGAAGTCATCGCGCCGCTGAACGTGGAAGGCGACCGCGCGCCCAGCAGCTGGCGCGACGGCGAGGTCACGGCGACGCCCGGCTTCGCAGGGGCGTTCCGCCAGTATGTCGAGGGCGGCTGGCAGGGTTTGCAGCATCCGTCCGAATTCGGCGGCCAGGCGCTGCCCAAGCTGATCGCTACGCCTTGCATCGAAATGCTCAACGCGGCGAACCTCTCGTTCGCGCTGTGCCCGCTGCTCACCGACGGCGCCATCGAGGCGCTGCTCACCGCGGGCAGCGACGAACTGAAGGCGCGTTACGTGCCGAAGCTCATCTCCGGTGACTGGACCGGCACGATGAACCTTACCGAGCCGCAGGCCGGCTCCGACCTGGCGCTGGTGCGCTCGCGCGCCGAACCGCAAGGCGACGGTACGTACAAGGTCTTCGGCACGAAGATCTTCATCACGTGGGGCGAGCACGACATGGCGGAGAACATCGTTCACCTCGTGCTGGCGCGCACGCCCGGCGCGCCCGAAGGCGTGAAAGGCATTTCGCTGTTCGTCGTGCCGAAGTTCCTCGTCAACGACGACGGCTCGCTCGGCGCGCGCAACGACGTGCATTGCGTTTCGATCGAACACAAGCTCGGCATCAAGGCGAGCCCGACGGCCGTGCTCCAGTACGGCGACCACGGCGGCGCGATCGGCTATCTGGTGGGCGAGGAGAACCGCGGCCTCGAATACATGTTCATCATGATGAACGCGGCGCGCTTTGGCGTGGGCATGCAGGGCGTGGGCGTGGCGGACAGCGCGTACCAGAAGGCGGTGGCGTACGCGAAGGAGCGTGTGCAGAGCCGCCCGGTGGACGGCTCGCTCAAGCAGCCGGCGACCATCATCCATCATCCGGACGTGCGCCGCATGCTCGCCTCGATGCGCGCGATGACCGAGGGCGCTCGCTCGCTCGCGTATGTCGCCGCCGCCTATAGCGACCACGCTCACTACCATGCCGACCCCGAAGTGCGCGCGCGCAATCTCGCGATCTACGAATTCCTCGTGCCGATCGTGAAGGGCTGGAGCACGGAAATGGTCAACGAAGTGACGAGCCTTGGCGTCCAGGTGCATGGCGGTATGGGCTTCATCGAGGAAACGGGCGCGGCCCAGTACTACCGCGACGCGCGCATTCTCGCCATCTACGAAGGCACCACGGCGATCCAGGCGAACGACCTGGTGGGCCGCAAGACGGTGCGCGACGGCGGCGCGGTTGCGAAGGCGCTGCTGGGCGAGATCGCCCGGACCGCTGAAGAACTGGGCCAGACCGGCGGCTCGGCGGCAGCATCGATGCGCGAGCAACTGGAGAAGGGGGCACGCGCACTCGCGAACGTCGTCGACTACGTGATTACGAACGTCAAGCGCGACCCGAACGCGGTGTTCGCGGGCAGCGTGCCGTACCTCAAGCTCGCGGGCATCGTGCTGTGCGGCTGGCAAATGGCGCGCGCGCTGCTCGTCTCGCAACGCGAACTCGCGAACGACGCAGAGTTTTACGGCGCGAAAATTGCGATCGCGCAGTTCTACGCCGAGCACATTCTCGCGCAGGCAGGCGGCCTCGAGACGTCGATTCTGGCCGCAAAGGGCGACGCGGGCGTGCTCGCGCTGAGCGAAGTGCAGTTTTGATCGGGCGGCTAAAAGCGCTCAGCAAGCAAGGAAGAAAGAAGATATGTCGTCCAGTGATCTGATCGCAAAGTACGGCCCACGCGAGTCGATGGAATACGACGTGGTGATCGTCGGCGGCGGCCCGGCCGGGCTGTCGGCCGCGATCCGCCTGAAGCAGCAGGCCGC
>NZ_QEOL01000027.1:97463-136129 GCF_003096715.1 Paraburkholderia silvatlantica | reverse complement strand
ACTCCGAAGGGCCCTTCCTTCATCTCTGGTAAAGCACCGCAAGCATCGGTCATCTGACGCTCGCGTTCTTGGCACACCCCACTCGATTGTCAATCCAGCGGCCATACCACGCGGGGACAAGGCTTCCGCAAAATCCTGCCTCGATCATACCGTCAGCGGTACCGAAAAATTCAGTCGGCAGTTCCCGGAACTCAACAGACTGCATTGGGAAATCAAGCTGTGCTTTCCTTGAACGACCGCAAACACTGGGCGTTTAAGAGCGCGTTCTGCGGAAGTACTGTCATCAGTACCGTCAGGCTCTTCCCGACACCGTCCGATACAAGCCCGTCGGTGCCGGGTTTTCAACCCGGGCCAATCGCGACAGGCATGCTTCTGGACACAACAATACAGTGCCCCTCAGCTGGCCTGTCGCCAGAGATCGTTTTTCGCGCTCGCAGGTGTCACCATACCACTCCTAGCTGCCCAATCGCTGGTGACGGACAGCTCCACGTGACTACGCGCCAACCAGCTCGATAGAACTATGCGCCATCCCAGGCTCACGCCATCCGCGCCTCGGGCCTAGCAAGTAGGTGGCGCGCCGCCGCATTATGCCGCGGCGGCGCGACCCGCACGCCATCCCTGGATGCTCCAACGAGTTCGACGACAGTACACGGTAGTCCCGCAGCATCGAACTTACGCGCTATAAACTCGCCCTCGTCTCGCTTATGGCTCGACATGATGAGCTGATAGCCTTCGAGCTCAACGAGGTTACGCATGACGTCGACAAAGGCCGCGGTATGAATGATGTCGTTGTGCTGGAGTGGATCGTCAAGCAATAGTGCCCGCCAGCGCGACCATGGATAAGCGGTACTAGCAGCGCAGAGAATGCTGAAGCCATTCGCGGCCATTTGTCCTTCGCTCAGCACCAACTGCGGCGGCAACGTGGTCCGATACTGGGCATTGTCAACTGCATCCGCATACCGCAGTTGCATCGCGAGGGAAGTGCGTTCGACGGTATGCTCGGCAGTGAACTGCACGGTCGCGCCCGGCGCGCTCAGCAACGCTCGATTGAACCCATCGATCAGGTCGTTGAGCGGCAACAGGAACTGGGTCGAAAAACTCTCGGCTTCCGCCTTCAGCTGGTCGCCATAGGCGACCACCGCCTCCCGAGTGGCTGTAGTTAACCGGAGTGCAGCGCGCGCCGCCTCCAATTGCCCCTGAAGTTGTTGCGCATAGAGGGCAGGATTCTCCGCGGCCCCTTCCCCACCATGCTGGTCCATCTTAGCGAGCAGCGCGCGCAGCTCGTCCTGTGCGAGAAATGATTCATAGCTTCGCGACAGCGCATTGGTGTCTTCAAAATGCACCGCAAGGGCGCTGGCGAGATCACCTAGCGCCGCCTCCCTAGCCTCAATCGCCTGCGACGATGGCTCACCGTCCATGCCGGCCTGCTGCCAAGCCTCGACTGCCGCCGCACGCCCGGCTTCAGCATCGCGGATTGCCGAGGCGATCCGCTCACGTTCCGCTTGGGCTGCAGCAAGCCGCTCGCGTGCCACGGTTTCCGAGTTGGCGGTAGCGACGCGTTTGACGGTGAGTTCCTCCAGGCTCGTGCGTGCATCCTCAAGCAGCTTTCGCTGCGTTTCGATAGCAGCGTCGGCGGCTTCGGTGCTCAACGGCCTTGGGTGCCCCTCCAAACTCTCCTCTATCGAGCGTAACATCGTCTCGCACCGTGTGCGCCTCTGTACCGCCGACGCACGCCGCTCGTCCAGCGACGCCAGCGTCGCAGACAGCGCATCGACGCGCGCTTGAGCAGAGCTGACGTCGGCCGCACTGCCACCGGCATCGCGGATATGCGCTGCGCGCGCGCGGGCCGCCTCACTCAATCGCTCATTAATCAACGATACGAGGTCGTTTTCGGGACTCACCCCAAGTCCCTCCGCAATAGCGGCTCGCTCGCTCGCAGTCACCGTTTCGGCCGCGACCGCGGCAGCGGTAGCCTCGACCTCGGCGGACATCAACGATCGCGCCTGGGCGAGCGCCTGGGCAACTGCCTTCGTGCGATCACGCAATGCGTCCAGCGCACGAACATCATCGGCGAGCTGTGCATCCTGAGCGGCTACGGCGTTGCGCGCGCGTGTTTGAAGTTCTCCCACGGGGAAACTGTTCGCGCAAACTGGGCATTGTGTGGCGTCATGATTGATATGCGCAGCGATCCCGGACAGGAGCTCGGCGAGTTGCGACGCATCGCGTCGCCGCGCCGCCAGCCTTGCGTCCGCGTTTGCTTCGACTGCGCGGGCATCGTCGAAGGCGCGCTGAAGCTCGGTCAACTGGTTGCGGGCACGATCGGCAGCAGCGGCGGCGGCCGTGGCAGCCTTACGCTGAATCTGAGACGCCGCCTCTTTGGCCTGCAATGCAGCAGCGCGCGTAGACCAGAGCTGGAGCGTTGCCTGCTCACTGTCCAGCCGGCTGAGCGTCGCTTGCGCCTCATGCGCGCGCGATAGCACACCGCGCGCGCTCGTGACATCCGCCTGGCAGGTGTCATGCTCGGCCTTCAACACTGCCTCATCGGCTTGTGCTGCCCGCCGCTCAGCGTCGAGTGTGCCGAACTCGGCGATTGCGGTTCGTATGCGAACGCGCTCGCGATGCTCCGCTTCGATGCGGGCGACGATCTCAGCCTGCGCCGCAGCCGCCGATTCGGCATTCGTCGCGGCAAGCATAGCCTCGCTTACATGTGTCGTTGCCGTAGCAATGGCACCATCAGCGGCGTCAAGGCGAGCGCCTTCCCGACCTAGCAACGCGGACGCCTCGGCGAACCGCGCAACGGTAATACGAAGAGTGTCGAAAACGACACGGTTGCGTGCGATCTGCTGCTGCTCCGCCTCAATGGTTGCCCGTGCGATCGACAGCCGCTCCGCAAAATCTTCCGAAGTGTGCTCGCCTGCCGGCATTACCCGCTCGATGTTCGAAAGTCGTGCTTCGAGGGCTGCCTCGTTCTCAGCACCCGCCGCGACACCGCGCGCCTGGAGCCCAGCCAGTCTGGCGGTATATCCCTGCCATTCCTCGAGCGCCCGCATGGCGGCATTGAGCGCGCCCTCTTCGCGTTCCGCTCGCCGGCCAAAGGCAAGAGTGGTCGCTCGTCCCCGCAGCGCGGTTCGGATTGACTCGATCCGGTCAATCCCGCTTGGCCCTTTAAGGGCCTGCCACTGATCAGATTGGGCTCGACTGGTAAAGCGCTGTTGCGAAGCTTGGCCCAGGAAATGGGTAAAGCCGAGATACGCGCCAATGTCGTTGATCTCCGTCCATTCGGGGTTCTTTAGTAAATCGAGCAACGCATCGGCCGCTGGGTGTTCGCGCAAAGTTCGGACCAACGGCCCGCCCTCAGTGAAGGTCAAGCTTACCTGATGCACTCCCGCCTGGGCGTCGCGGCGCGTAAGGTAATCGCTTTCCTTTAGGCGCCCGATATAGTCTTGGAAGCGTCGAATGTTACCGGTCAGACACCATTCGATCCCGTCGAAGAAGCTGCTCTTTCCGAGGCCATTGGTTCCGACAAGCAGCGTAAGGCCCGGCCCCGGCGGCACGGCCAGTGTAAATTCACCGAACGTCCGGAAGTCCCTTAGACGAACTTCGCGTAGAAACGTGTTGGTCACGATGCGCTCCGCCGCTGCCAAGAGGCAACCAATTGCTCGACGAGGGAATCAGAATCGATGCCGGGTTCGCTTGCAAGACGAAGCCATTCTCCAGCCGTGTCCCGTGGGACTTCATGGAAGACAGCGGCACGGCTCACGTTGTCGAGGGGTGCCATCGAGAAGACCGCGCCCGTGATCCACGGCCGGGCAAGGAAGCTTCGCTTGGCGAAATCCACGAAGCTTTGATCGTCGGCGCTCGCGTCTCGCGGCCGCAACCAGACGAGCTTGCGCGCCACACGCTCGTCGCGCTCAACAATCAGCGCGAGCGCTTTCCATCTGTCGACGCCCTCGCTGCCGCGCGGGCCCAGCATAATCACGTGCAGGTCGAGCGCCACTGCCGAACTCAAATAGGATCTAGCGACGACACACTGATTGCGCACGCGCCGCAAAACGTCGTCTATCCCCTCTTCGTTAGGCGCCTCGGGGAGCAACGTCAACAGCACCGCGTAGCGGCCGATCTGCAGGCCGCGCACATGATTTGGCAGATCGCTCGGCTCGAGTCGCGCCGACTGCGTGTCGCTCGCACCGGCAAAAATATGGCCGGCATAGAGGGGCCTTCTCTCGCTGGCAAGGCCGAGTTCGGCTGCGTGTCCACAGAGTAGACGTTCACCGGCGTCCAGACTTTCCTGGGCTGGGGACGATGAGGTAGTGTCACTCATGATCCTAGATCTCCTTCTTCCTCGATTTCAGCTCTCAAGCGGGCGAAGTGCGCCTCCTCGATTCCTGATAGCAGGACGCTCAGCGCCGCCGCACTGGTTGAGGCAGCCGCGCGGAACTGAGAGTCGACCGTCAGCATGAGCTTTCCGTCGGCACCTAGCCGCCCGAGTAACGGGGTGCCGGTGTCGGAATTCCCTAGCGACCTATTCGCGCCCTCAATCAACGTCGGCGGGACCGACTGCATCGGCAGCAAGACGAATTCCGTCGTCCATGCGTGACGCAGAGCGACTATGGCCATATCTTCGCTGTCGATATAGCTTGCCGCGCAGGCGTGACCTGTCCGGCCAGTTCCATTGGCGTCGCGGACGAGGTTGCCCGGATGGGCGCCACGTGGCGCCGTGACCTGCCACGCAGTTGCCACCGCGAGTGCCACCGCACACGCCCGAACAAGCGGCGGCAGTAGGAGGCGGCCGGCGAGCACCGACGCTTCGCGGGTCGCCGCCGCCTCATCTTTAGCACAGACCGCCAATCCAAGAAAACGCGTCAACAATGCGGGATCACCTCGAAATTGCTGGACCCAGCTCTGCCATATCGGGGCCATTTGCTGTCGAAGATCGGCAGCGGCCACAAATGACACGGATCGCCCCGGATCCTCTCCTTGTCCGATATAGCGTGTTAAGCGCAGATGCACTGCATCAAGCAACCACTGATCGAGCGCTCGATTGATCATAGTCGCGAGAGCATCCGGCGGCATCGTTACCGGATTCAAAATCGATGGATGGCCACCGAGTGCCCTGAGTCTCGGGGGCTGTAGTCCACCTGCGCTCGGCGATTCACTCGACAAGGCGGCTACGAATGGTTGCCAGCGAGCGACGTCAACGTGAAGGTCTGTCCGCGGCGCATGGATCACCAAACGCGCCACAGCGTGCGCGAGATCCGATCCCAACTGCTCAGGGGCATCGATGACGGCGAGGTCAAACTGCGGAACACTATCGGACCAGAGTGCCGCAATGTCCGCAAGCGCCAAATCACCGCTCCATCTCGCGCCGTCTCCAGTCAGCCACAACTTACCGCTACGCGGCAGGGCGGCGATCACGGATTCATGTTGGTAGCGTGGCGGTGGTAGCTTCGCTCGAGCTGCGAGTTGTGCGAAATGGGTGTAGGTCGTTGGGTTCAGCTTTGGCGCGATGCTATCGATGGGGAAGCGTTGAACCCACGCCCCGTGCTCGGCCGCGTATTCGGCTAGTAGATTCGCGAAGCACTGACGAACTGTGTCGCGGTCGGGTCCGCGCCGCGCAATCACCCAGTCGGCAACGACGGTAGTCGTACCGCACTCAAAACGTCGCGAGCCATGCCTGTCGCCGGGCTGCGAAAGTACAGGGATCACGTCATCGCAGACGAGGTGCGTGAAATTCTCCGCGATCGGACGCGAGCAAGCCTTAGTCAGCAGATACACGGCGAGCCGGTTTAACCGCGCCGTCCTGATCGACAGAAGCTCCGGCTCGCGGGTTTGAAGGAAGAGCTGGACGCCCGGTCGCAATCGATGCTGCATACCATCGACCAACCCAAGCGCCTCGACTTGGTCGCCGATCGCGTGGTTATAGGCCGCCATGAAATCAAACCCGTGGCCGCCTGCTTCGGCCTCAAGGGCTTGATCGTCGATTCCCAACAACGCTTCTCGCAAGGCTAGAACGCCAGCGCGCTGCGCGATGCCACGAACGATGTCATCGTGTCGGAAAGTGGCGCTGGCCGACGCGATCAGATCGATCAATCCGCCATCACCATTGCCGCTGACGAGAAAGGTCGGCCGCGGGTTGCCGTCAATCTCCTCCCCTGGAACTCCCGCGTCACGCCAATAACTAGCCGTCTCAGTGTTGGGGATTGCGAAACGGGGCTCAATTCCAAAGCCTATCGCGAGCAGGACGATGTCGAACTCATGGCTCGCGACCTGACGTCCCCCACCCGCCGCTTCCCGCTCGAAGGTCACAGTGAACCGACCTGCGTTTGGGGTAACAGCGGTGATTTCGTGCCGCTCGCTGACTGTGAGACGCCTTTCGGTCACTGCTAGAACCTCGCCGAACTCGCGAAGTACGGCGTCACGCACGTCTGCGGCAGGCCCCGAGCGCCAGTCGAGAATCGGGAGCTGAGCGAGCTCATGATCGGCATCCGGGTTCGGCCAGTCGTAGATATGCGGATCCAGACGCCGCCGGTGAGTATCGCCCTGAAGCGGCAGCAAGCGATGGGCCCTTTCGAACAGATGGACGTCCGTCCCCCCTTGGAGCGCAAGTCCGGCAGCCACCGTGATTCCGGCGGCACCGCCGCCGATCACCGCCACCCGAGCGTTGGCCGGGAGCAAGTGCTCGTGCTGCAACGCATGGGCCAACTCGAGCGCACGAACTTGCTGCGAATAGAAGGTGATGCGCGTATCGTAGAATCCGAGCACGTAGATTCCCGGATGAGCTGCGATCCGCGCTCCGGCGATGATATCTGCGGGGGTCAGCACGCCGACTCGCCAAATACGCAGGGAAGCGATGCGCTGAGACCGCGTGCTGGCTCGCCCCTCGCGGCGCCAGCTCGAGTCGCAGGAGTCTTTTTGTCAATGTCAGCAAACACCGCCGCCGCGTGGCCAGACTGCCCTGACGCAGGGCGTCCGGCGACCTTGCAAAAGAGGTCGCCCTTGTCAGCGATCACCCGCCCAAGGCCATGGCAAAGCTTGCCGCGCGCCACCGCTAGCGCCAGCATCAACGACATCCTCGCTTTTCCTTAGCCCGATTAAGCCCGCACACGTCCAATTCCCTCGCTATCGTTCAGGCTGCTCACACTACAGCCCGCTTCTCTACTTCTAATGCAGCAGCTTCGTGCGTCGAGCACACTAGAAATAATTTTACACGTTGACACAACGGTTACGGACAACGCCGCGGCGGCTGGTGGCGAAGCGTAGTGTCGAGGTTCTCCAGACTGAGGCCGCAGATTCCGCCAAAATAAAACTGGTTGAGACGAGACAGAACGCCTCCTGCAGTTGTTCAATTTACGAATGAGTTCAACGAGGGCGCAGACTCGAACGCTCCGGTTTCACAAGCCCCTGGTCGATGGCCCAAGTCAACGCGGCGTTCGCGGCCGCAGCAGTCAGACCTTGGGCTAGAAGATCATCGATAACGTCTGCGCTTGAGGCGCCCTTCCACGTGAGTTCAAAGAGACGCTTCAAATCGAAGCCGCCAGCCCACCTCACCAACTCCCCCGTCGCCAGCATAAAAGCATCGTCGATAACAAGTCTTGAATCAATCGAGATTGCAGTGGCCGCGGGCGCAACAACCCAGCGAACGCGTTCTGGCATGCATTCCAGTTTCAACGTTTCCTGCTCGCGGCCAGATAAAAACTTAAGATGGCGCCGCACCTCCGCAGCAACATACCCGGCATAGTAGGCGCTAGCAGTGACTTCTGCGTCCGGATCGTTTTTCCAGGTAGCCAGCACGCTCGCCGCTGCAAAGGCGGATCCTAGTGCAAACGCAACACCGCGCCCGCCAATCGGACTGTGATGTACCGCGGCGTCCCCTATCGACAATCGTCTTCCTGCTATCGGTTCAGTTGCCCATTGCATCCACGCCGGACGTCGTCCGGCGAATTCAAACGTCGTATCGGCAGCGAGACAGAGCGCTTCGCGCACAACAGCATCCAACGCAGGTCGCGAACTTCGCTCGCCGCCAATCACGCCGATGGTGGTCGTCAATTCGTCGGTAGCGAGATAGGCCCAGCCATGATGCAACGCGGCGAGCCGCGCCGTCCCGGGAGCGACCGTGCGAGCGCCGATGAAGACATCCGCGAACGCCCGCCCACAGCGAACGACCGGGCGCGACCACGCGGCGCGTTGGCCGGTTGCGTCGACCGACATCGCACCATCGTCCACGGGCGGAAGACGCTCAACGTCACGAACACGCGCACCGCGCCGCACCGCCTCCGTGATCACGCAGGCTCGAAGCCTCAAACGTTCGATATGCAGCGAACGACCAAGCGCCGCATCGCTTGTCCCGTCATGAAATCGGCGCTCCATACCCTCTCCGAGCCCGGCGTCCATGGCATCGAATACGTCGTCAAGTTTCAATGCATCCAGCATACTCACTACGCTCGCTGGAATGATTTCCACCCCGCCTATCGCCACACCAGGCGTCCGTAGCAATGTCGGTTTTAGCCCCAACTGCAAACAGCGTAGTGCTAGGAAGCCACCGGCAATACCGCAGCCCGCGATGACCACTTCGTCGTTCATTGCCAAGAGCTCCTCCCCCTATTGAGATATTCTCTTTGCAGGAATATTATGCCGCGATGTGAATGGTCGGGAGAGTTGCACCATGGCAAATCTCACGGGCGTGATGCTTATGCCACCAATGGCATTTGCCAGATTCGGCGACTCGAAAATCCCACTAGATGCCTTTGATTGGGCAACCGACACGAGCGCACACGGTGGCGGCAGAACCATCATCAGACCAGCTGTCAGCCTAGACGTCCAACCGGATGGCACCCTGAGACCGCGGCTACCCGCCGTAATTCAGTTTCGCGACGGCCTTGAAGGCCCAATCCGGCCAACCGCGCCATTCTTCGAAATCTGGGGATTCTTCGACGATGCCGCCGAACCGCGGCCATTGACCGGCACGACACTAGCCTCCCTTGGCAGCGGACTTGGGTCAGTGACCTGGCAGGTCAGCGTGGCCAATCTCAAGGCAGCCCGACGCACGCGAGATCAAGCATGCGGCTTCATGGCTGAAGTCAACTTCCCCGCAACCGACGCGAAGCCAAAAGCGTTGCTGGCGATCAGCCCCAATGTGGCGGGATCGGCGCCGCTTGTGACAGCGGATTCGCCCATTCCGCTGGGCTCTGTCCAGGCGATGCAGCCTTTTGCCCATACAGCTCTCGGCATCGACCTCGACGTCCTACGCCTTCGCTTTACGCCAGCGACCGGCGAAGTTTATGGCCCCCCCTCGGCCACTTTAGCTGCGGACCCGGACGCTCCAGCATCGTCCCTCGCCCAGTACGAGATCGTTCCGGTCAGAAACCGCACACTCAATCCGGTTGCTACCTGGAGTTCGTTCCGCCCGCAAACGCAAACGGATCAGCCCGAGCCGTCCGACACTTTCGACGGCGTACTCGACATGGCGGACGGATCAATCGGTGGCCAGAGTTGGGGCGTGGTAGACGATACCTGCGATGGCGTCATACGGGTATCAGTCGAAGTTGGCCCGGAACGATTCGTCGCCACGGCGCGCGTCAGTTGCTGCCCACCGGACTTCGCTCCCGACCGCCGCCCCTTTGCGTCAATCGCCGATGATCTCTCCGATCGGGAATTGCCGGCCCTGACCGCAACGGAAATCGCAGCTCCGGAAACCGTGCTCGAAGTCGCCGACCTGTTGCTCAGGGTGTTTGAAACTGTGAGTCTCACAAATCTGGACGCATTACGCAGCCAGATGCTGCGTGGCGCGACCCCAGACTCCGGCCCAGTGCCACATACCGATGCCCGCTCGATGACCCAGGCGGATGCCCCCCTAGCAGATCAGGCTCCCGCAATCACGGACGATCGTACGGGAGGTGGACTCGGTCTCACGCTTGTCGCCGGAGATGTCCACAGCGCGCTCATCGACATCGACAACATGATCACCCTGTTCCGTCAACAACCCGAACGGATCAAACACATCATCCGACCGCCGTTCGCACATTTTTCTGACCTGCCCGATTCGCCGGCCCGCGCGCTGCCAACCGATGCGCTCGGACCCGATGGTACGCAGGTGCTCCGAGCGGTGGAACGCGATCCCCGTCGGCTACGCGACCAGCAACACGACATGCGCATGCCACCTTATATGCGCGATGCCGACGCCTTACCGTTGTCGTTGAGCTGGCGCCAATACCACGAAGTGATCGACCTGATCGATCACCTGTCCAAGCTCGACGACGCGGGATTCGAGGCTTTAAGCCCCGTGCGCAAGCATGTCGCCGCCGTCATACGCCGGCGTACGAGTGCGACAAGTGAGTCACGGCAAGAGCCAGGTGACGGGCGGCCGTCATGACTACCAGCACTTCCCCGCAGCCCTCCTGGTTCCACCTCGTGGCGGGCGTCGAGCCGGCAGTTTTCCTTACCCGTGGTTCCATGCTGTTCGACATTGACCCTAGTCTAAAAGACGGACTCGAACGCGAGCAGCCTTGGGCCTTGGACGAATTGCAATCACTCGGCGGCGAGTCTACCGCCATGCCGAATGTCGCGGCACCGATTGCAGCCCTGTCGCTCAATGTCGCCCAGACATGCAATCTCGCATGCAGCTATTGTTATGCTGATGAAGGCCGCTTCGGCGGACGCGCCCGGACAATGGAGGCCGCAGTGGCGTTCGCCGCAATCGATCGGCTGATCGAGCAGGCGCGAGATCGGATCACGGTCGGCTTCATAGGCGGCGAGCCCTTCGTGAACCGCCAACTGATGCACGATGCGGTTGAGTATGCCAAGGCCGGCGCCAAACGCGCCGGTCTGCGTATCACCTTTTCGGTGACAACCAACGCCACTCTCCTCAGCGAGGAGGACTTGCAGTTCTTGCGTGACGAGGCTTTCACGATCACCGTCAGCCTAGACGGAGGCCCCTTGCAGAACAAGCATCGCATCGATCGCAAAGACGTCAACTCGATATGGGCGGTTCTAGCAGGGATCCGTCCACTGCTTGATTCTCCGGGGCCCACCCGGATCGTCGCGCGGGCAACGGTCACCCGCGATGACCTCGATGTCACCGACCGGGTGGAATGGCTCAGCCAAGCAGGTTTTGCAGAGGTCGGCGTCAGCCCGGTACGCACCGGACCCGAAGCATCGCTGCGCTTTTCCGATTCCGACTGGGCGCCATTCCTCGAGCAAATGATCGCAGCGGCCCGTTTGGAACTGGATCGTGTCCTCGCAGGCGCTACACCTCGATTCTCCAATCTTTGGACTATGCTCGATGCCATTTACCGGGGTTCCGCCCGCCCTCTTCCTTGTGGCTCTGTGGCCAACTACCTTTCGGTAGACGTTGACGGCAGTTTCGCGAGTTGCCACAGGACAGTTGGAAATGCGATGTTCCACAT
Organism: Paraburkholderia silvatlantica; assembly: GCF_003096715.1. Taxonomy (GTDB): domain Bacteria; phylum Pseudomonadota; class Gammaproteobacteria; order Burkholderiales; family Burkholderiaceae; genus Paraburkholderia; species Paraburkholderia silvatlantica. The sequence goes on along the minus strand of NZ_QEOL01000027.1, from coordinate 124,727 downwards.
GGGTTCAACGACAACGGGATTTGACGCGGACAAACGACGTCGCTTTATTGAATTGCGCGTTGTGGACCGGCAGGAGCCATGCCGGACATGTTGGGCGAGATATCTCTGCGGCGGGGGATGTCACGCTGAAGTGACGGAGGTGGGTCGGGCGGGCTGCGACTACATCCGAGGCTGGCTGGACTTCGGCCTGCAGGCCTATCGCCACGTTATGACATACCGCCCAGAAGTACTTGCACGGAGCGAGACATGACGACCCACCTCTTTCCGAGAAACCTAACCGCGCAGGCCGCGCATCGCGTCGCCGGCAATCCGGTTACAACGCGAACGGAAAGCGGTGTCGGCAACTGTTTTCCTGGTCTTGAGTTCGACCACCGAAATCTGGATACACGCTTCTTTCCTGGACTGATCTTTAGTTTCGGCGACCCGGCGCAGATGCTGCCACTGTTGGTTACAGTGGATCCGAGCGATCCAGCACTGTCAGCCACCAAGCCCGACGGAGTCGAAGCGCTCTCGGCCGACGTGATAGCCGCATTGAACGACTTGCGCGTTGGCCGCTGGAGAGTAACGTCAATCACCCAAGGCGATCGGACGCTATCCCTGGTATCCATTCCGACGGTTAACGATCCGGCCCAGATCTGGCGACTGGTACGTGACTTGACGCCGGATAAGGTCACCATTGTCCTCACCCAAGATCCAATTGCGACCAGCGGTGCTCAAGCGGGAACTCCACTCCCGCCAGTTACGAAATCACTGACGCACTATCGTCGGCACTACGTCGACGCTGACACAGGTGTGATCTCGGCCGCCTATCGTCCGGGTGAGCTCACGCAGAGTCTGTGTTCTCCCTGGATGCACGATTTCCGCGACTGCGCGTGTGATTATTGGGCGTCCAATCATCCCGACATTGCTCTTGGCGGAGAGAACTTCCCGCTCGCAAGCAATCTGGCGGCTGCCGATCCTGACGCTGCGACACGACCACTGGACTGGTTGCGCGCGGATCGGGCATCGCGCGTGGCGGCCTCTGCATCCGCTCGCGCCAACGACGCGCTACGCCTGCGCCACTACCAGATCAATAGTGCGTGGCGAACGCTTTCCTTCGTGCTGGAGGGCCGTGAGATCGCGGATCTGTATGTGCCAGACTTCGAGCCCAGCGCCGTTCCCTTCCCCACGGCAGAAGCATTGGCCGACGAACTTGAACGACTCTGCAAACTCGAGCTCGTCGTCATGCTCGAATATTTCTATGCCTATTACTCATTGAAGCAACCCACCGGAGGCGACGCCTCTCAAATCCAAGATTTGACGTTTGTTCGCCACGAACTTCTCGCAGTCATCGTCAGCGAGATGCGCCACTTGCGCTGGGCAAACCAGTTGCTTTGGACGCTTTCCCAACGTGGAATGATTGCCCCCCGGCAACCCGTCCTCGTCCCGGCCGACTTAGTACCTACGGTCAAAGGAGAAAGGCCACGCTCCTTGAGGCCTCTTTCCGCCGAGGCGCTTGACGACTTCGTTGCCGTGGAACGTCCCAGTGGTACGCTCGACGGTGCGTATGCCCGGGTTATTGCGACACTATCAAAGGGATACCCAGTGACCATGCTACAGTTGGCTCGTCAGATTGTCGCCGACGGCATGGAACACTTTACGCGCTTCAGCGAAATCTCAAAGATCTTGTCTGCATGGCCGCGCGACGATGCCAACCCGGCGCCTTGGTTGCGGGATATCTCACCCGCAACGCGCGACCAAGCCTCGGCCGCACTTAAGACTTACGACGAAATCCTACTGAATCTGTCTGATGCCTATCAGCACGGCGACATGGAGGATGCGGCAAATATCGTGAAAGCGCGGCAAGCTATGATGGTCCTGGACGCCGAGGCAGAGAAATTGGCAATTTCCGGCTTCGGCGTGCCATTCTTTTGAATGTGTCGACTTCCACCGAATTCTGACCCACTTGCTCCGCTGGCTCAGTTCTACGTGGACATCAACACGCACGGCATTGATGGTCCCCACCGCGCCAGACGACATTCGCAACATATAGCTTGCTGCACGATCCGAAGGAATCATCTCCCATTTGGCATCCTTCGGCCCCTGACAAGTGCGGTCTCGCATTTCAGGCGCCGCCCTTCGACCAAACCTGCAGTTGCGACAGCCGCGTTTGCTTCGTCATGCCTACGCTCGACGCCGCTTCTTCGCCCGCAGCCTTATCTGACGCATCGCTATCGCGCCCACCGAAGAAGCTCGGTCAGTGAATTGCAATGGCGCGAGCTGGCCTCTTCAAGCAATTTTTTTGTATATCGCTTCGACGACGACACACTTCCGCATTCACGACGCCAGATCGACCACGACGCAATTTACCCGCACTCAATCCGCGCCCAAACCAAGCATCCGCCAACCTCGCATCGGTGCAAATTGGCAGCCGCCAAGCCGTCCATGACAGCGTGTTCTCGAATACACGAGGCCCGGCGCGCAACCCACGAGCCCGACGGCCGTACGCCGGGACGCACGAATTCAGGACTCTCGGGAAAGACGACGTTCGACGTATGGTGACTTTCGGCAGCCGCTGCGGATTGCATGTATTTGATGATTAGGCAGCGGGCGCCTCAAAACGCATTCGGGCTGGGCTCCCAGCCCAGAGGGCGTACGATCGGCTTTCATCAGGAAATCGTCGAAGGGCATCGAGGGGACCTTCAACAAGCGCACATTGCTCAAGTGGGCCCGCTTTGAACACCCCTGTGCTCCGATCCCACCAGGCATAGATGAACGTCATCCCGCCCGTGGCAAAGTCATTTAAAATCGACCGAACGTAACTAAATGGATTAGCGCCTATGTCCACGGCGGCTTCCGGCAGAGCGTTCCTTCAGGATGAAGAGATCGGCGCCGAGCTACACGAACTAAGGCCTGCGCCATCGGTCGATGTGCAGCCTTTCGATGTCAGCTTTGACAAGCTCACCGACCGTTCGTTTGAGTTGCTGCTTTACTCTCTCTATAAAGCGGGAGGGTCGTTCGCAGCCAAGCTGCAGTACGACAGCGTCCAACTTCTTCCTCGAGGTACGGATCGCGGACGTGACGTAGTCTTGCTCGCGGATCAGCGCCCGGCCGCAGTCGTCCAGTGCAAAAAGCATGGGAGCGCTTTGACGTTGCCAGAGACACTGCGCGAGGTCTCGCGTCTAATTCTGGCGGCAATGGTGGATCCGGCGATTGTGCCACTGCAATCAGGGCTCACTTACATATTAGCTGCGTCAAGTGGCCTTTCGGAGCCTGCCCAAGCGCTATTCCACGAAACAGGGCGAATCGTAAAGGAAAAGGAGTCTCTCATCCGTGAATGCGCGCTGCAAACCCGGAAGAAATATACAAGCCTTCACGGATTGGATGAGACTGCCGCAGCCGACGGCGTCGTGGCCGCCCTGAGTAGCGCTTCGCTCCACTATCTTGCATCAGAGGACCTTGATGCATGGTTAAAGGAACAGCCGAGTGTGTATGCGAAGTTCTTCGCCGTACGTACTGTCGTCGAAACGCTTTGGGCGGAGCGGCAATTCGCTGCGCTGGCGAGTGAGTTTCGCCGTGGCTCTGCTGCACGGAAGGGCTCGAGTTTGGGCGGCTGGTATCACCCCTCGGCTACCGCATCGTTCTCCGTGGTAGCGCGTGCACCTGGCAATTCCGGTGGCCCACCGATCCTGCTAGACGACGTTTACGTGCCCCGCAAGCTGGAAGGTGTCGTCGAAGAGTGGCTAGGAAAAGCCGGCGCGAGCGCTGAGGGAGTCATGGTGGTGATCATAGCCCCCGGCGGTTACGGAAAAACCAGCCTGCTATGGCACTACCATCGCAAACACAACGCGATGCCTGGGGGGCATGCGCTCCTGTTCAGTGCGTCGATGATCGAGACAAAGGTCGACCGAGGCGATTTCGACGAGAACCTTACCGCACTTGTCGAGCATGTTTCCGCTCGCACCGCGGAAGGAGCAAGGGTAGCCGTGTGCCTCGATACATTCGACGTGCTCGCGCATCGAGAGGATCTTCAACTGGCAGGCCTGCGACTCGTGAGCGAGCTGATCGCAGCGGGCGCGAGTGTAGTTATGTCATCCCGCCCTGAAGAGGTTTCGCGGGTTCCCGTGGAGCAGCTCGCGGCGATCGCTGTACGCCTGTATCTGAGCGAGTATGACGAGGAAGAGTTCGCATTGGCGATTTCCGGCCACTGCCGCGCTTTCTATCGGCATACGGACATGACCTCGACTCAAGTCGAGCAGCAAATTCAGCGTATTCAAAATCTCGTGGCGCTCGGGCGGCCGGTGAAGGAGGTCTGCCTCAACCCTCTGACGCTGCGAATGCTGTTCGAACTCTACGCACCTAATCAGGTGCCGGAAGGTATCAATTCTCTCCGTCTGTATTCAGAATATTGGACAGCACGAGTACGTGGTGATCGTCGAATGGCTGGCCCGCTCGCCGCGCCGAACGCTGACGTTTCGGCCTCGGTCCTGCGAATTTCCGCGAAGATGCTCGATCATGGCCCCCCCCTGCTTTCAGCTGATCAACTAGCTGACGAACTCGCCACCGGGCGTCTCCTCGAACACGACGTCGCCGAGCTACTGAACCGCAACCTGCTGATCCGCTCCGGTACGGGCAGCCTGGAGTTTTTTCACCAAACATTCTTTGAGCATGCTGCCGCGCGCCACCTTGATGACATCGGGTATGTTCCGCTGCACCATTTCGTTATGCAAGTCCGCGAAGTCGCTAACGATGCCTTTCGCCTACCGGTCTATGAGCAGCTCCTCCTGCTTCTCGCCGGCCGAGCCGGCAACACGCCGACAATCGAACAGCAGATAGATGCATTGCTAAACGAATCGCATCCTGGGCTCCAAGGCATCGGACTACACGCGCACATGCTTGCTACAAACGGGTACGAAGTCGGGCGCCGGTTCATGGCAAAGGCAGCACGCGAGAAAACCGTCTACCTTCTTAACCGCTTTTGCCAACTCATTTACAACCTTCAACGGCAGCGCGTATCAGAGGTGGTCGCTCTCATCGAGACGGCTTGGGACAGTCAACACTGGCGTTCGATGGAGTTGGTAGCACGTATGCTGGTTTGGCTCGCCCAGTCTGACTGGACGGTATGCAAGAATCAGCTTGAGAAACATGACTTTGTGAAAGCGCTGCATGACTGCACGCCCAATGACTATGTTGACGTCGAACGTTTGGTAGTGTCGGTGTATCGCCATGGCGTGCCGGACGACGCTGAGTGGTCCTGCAAACAGATGCTCCGATGCGTACGGAACGGGCGCCATGCTCGCCTCGTGCTTGAGTTCGTAAGTGCCGAGGTGCATCGACTGCCTCACCAGGTTGCAAAGGAAATTCAGCGCATAGTAATTGATAGGGCCAGACAGGCCCCCAACTCTCGCCACGGTCCAGTCCCTGACGTCCAAAGCCGCTGCCTGTCAGAAATGTGGCGCGTCCATCCGGAGATAGCGCCGACCGACGAAAACGCTTTACTACAGCACGACGCCGCTGAAGCCCGGCTTATGCTCCGTGCGCTCGCCATAACGCAAACCCCGACTACCCAGTCTCTAAAGCTCGCCCTGATAAATCGCGCCGAACGAGAAAGCGACGCCAGTCGACTCTACATATTGATGTATGAGTTTATAGCACCGTCGATGGCAGAGGGCCCCGCTGTGGGCGAAGCTGTCTGGAAGAGTATGACTAGAGCATGCGAGCGACTGCTGCGTAGCGCTCTGATCGCGCCTGACGCCGCCGGACCCTGCGCGCGCGTAGTTTCGAACGCCATCAAAGACCTATACGTGCGCGACATCGACGCACCTAGCCTCTGGGAGATCATAGGACAAATCTCGGCGGACGACTGGCTCCAGGCCGTTAACTATCTCCCCTTGTTCCCGGTTGCTGTGGCAGATGGGGCACCAGCTGCGCTGCTGGCACTTGACCTTGTGTGCGGCGACCCGCATACGTACAGGCGACATGCTTCAATCCTCAAAGGTGCGCTCCCTAGCTTCTCCGTGACGGCGCGACGTTTTGGAGTCGTCCTCAAGCTCGCCGCGGCGACAACTGATTCCCGGCTGTTGATGAATTATTTTCAGAAGGTAGAGTCATCCGGAGCGTGGTCTGATCTGCTTACTTTGGTAACGCAAGAACTCTCGACTGTTGACCAGATCATCCGTGGAGCCTTGACCTCGCGGGTCGGGTCGGTGCGAATGTCCGCCTTCCAGTTACTCGCGTTTCTTGCCCGCCGCAAGGCGATGTCGGCCCCGTCCCATAACACCGTTTTACGCTGGCTGAATGACGAGCAACAACCTGAAGTACGCGCCGCCGCCCTACCCTTGTTGGTCACGGCGACCGACGCATCGACTGTGGACTCAACTGTGGCAGCTTTGCTTCGTAGCGCAAACTATGGAAAGTCATCTTCTTCAAACGGTGTCGTCGAACAGCTACGCGAAGTGCTGACCATTCCTGCGATTCGGCTCTCCCGTTCGCTGCAAAAAGCCATCCTCGCCTTCGCATTGCGCAACAACGCCACGGAACCACAAGTGAGTATCGTGGGACGAGTGATTGACCTCAGCATTGGCGTTGACGATCTCGACGCGGCGCAAGATGCCGCACTTCTTTTGCTGCAGAGTGAGACCGCACAAAACCTCAGCGCTACACAAAAGCGGTCACTTGGTCATCACCTCGATAAACCGTTCCTATCGCTTTACCGTCGACTCACGGTGACGGAGTTGTGGCGTCATTGCGTTTCATTGAAGCAGCTTGACGAACACCTTGGGCGTCTTGTCGTGGTGTCCCTTTGCAAAAGCGAGCGACACGACATCGACGACTTTCTCAACTCGATTCTTGATGATGTCGAAGTCCATCCACGACTCAAGCGCATCATTCAAGACTATCGGCAGTTTCTATGGCGACGTTAAGAGAACCGGTTTAGCACTGCTGCCTGACAATTGCCCCCGTCGATACAGACGACTGACTACCGTGCGCAACCTGAAACGTACAGGTCGCTGAAATGCTCGATTGGGGCGAAGGCGTATCGACAGACGGCCGAGAGCACCTTTAACGTGCGTCGCGGAGGCTCATCGACCGCAACCACTCCGACCGTCAGCGCTCCCACATGGGTTTGGCTACGGTATTGGTGATCAATCCATGTAATGCCACTGCCGCTTCGTGAATCTTGGAGGTGACCTCCTTAATGTCGGCGACCCGCACGATCTCAACGTTGGTCTTGAAGCTGCCACGCGCCGACATGTATGCAATGTGCACCTCGTCATCCTTGTCCAAAGAGAGCGCGTTATGTGCATACTTGTTGCGCCCCGACTGGGCCGCCCGGACTTTCTTGATGACGCTCTCGTACTCCTTTAAGTGAGGGAACTGATCGACGAGTTGTCCGCATAGGGAACTTACGATATCCACTCGCTGCTGGAAGTTGCTGTGCGCAACCATCGCAAGCGCACGGATGTCAGTCGGCGAGTCATAGCCAGCCAGTTTTGAGATTGCGAGCGCCGTCGTCGATTCTAGCGAGCCCCACACGCTAACCATGCGCCCGAGTTCGAGCAGGTATTCATTAGGCAATGGCCAATCGGGGTTGAACTCGCCGCGTTTGGATGTTTTCTGGGTGGTCATGACTTGCTATTTTGAGTCTTCGCTTCGATGGTCTTGAGAAAACGGACCAGGCCACCGATGTGACTGACAATCAGCACAGCCTCGTCGTGATTAAGCATGGGATTGTCGTGCGCCAGGCTTCGATCGTTGCGCACAGCGTTCATAGCTTCCAGGTTGGATATGCTGGTCTTGAGGATCCTTTCGGTCATTTCGCTTTCGATTTGGCCTGCACCGCGCAGATGTTTAACGTATTCGCCCATCAAGCTATGTAACGGTTTATCGCGGGTGACAGCGATGCCGCGGCGCTCACAGTGCGTACGCAAAAACTTCATCATGAAAACATGCACGCGGTCCAGAGCTGTAGCATGCTCGTTCGCCTCAATCGCGGCCCGAATATGCTTCGCCGCAGCAGTAAAGTCCAACGCGTTGACACTTGCCGTAAAGGCGTCGATCTCGGGCACCGGACTGCTGAGTTTCAGCCGTGCGACGATCGCTTCGACGGCGGCTCGCTGTTGTGGGTCGTCCGGCAAGCATCGAAACTCCTCACCCCACTCAATAAGTGCGACAAGCGACCGAACCACCATGTGGTCGGATTCCAGCTCCCAGAATGCGCGCATCCGATTGGCTTTAGATGTGCCCTTGAACCGATACTTATCCTCGTCGATGTTGAGACCAAGCTGCTCCCGGAAAAACTCACCCATGGTGCGGTCGGTAAAGTTGAGCACGTAACCGCCACCCATGTTGAGAAACGGTTCAAGACAGCGACGGTCGCGTGACGTCAGGCTCGACATAGATCACATGAACAAACGATAGGGATACGCATGCCCAGGGAGGTCGGGAACATTTGCGATCGTCCGGGCGAGCTTTTGCGAATAGCGGATCGTCACCGGCACCGGGTCATACAGCGCGTCGTTGTTCCAGTCCATCTTGGTCAGTGCAAGCGTTTCGAGAGCGGCAACTTCGAGTGGCCCATGTCCCGCGTGGCGAATGATGTTGATCGGCCTGGGAATGCTCTTGCTCCCCTGAAAATAAAGCGCCCCACTTAACGCGGCCGATGGGGCGTTGCCCGACGCCCACAGCAGTGCCGAGTTGCCCGTCCGAATCAGGACGGTTCCCCGCGGAACAGGCGCGCGGTCGGGAACGCTCCGGGGTCCGCCCTGCTTGCCTGGTTTCAGCCATACACCTCGCCATGTGGCGCTGCTTCCTATCTCAACGCACTCCACCTCGGAAACGGTCGACAGGCCGTCGAAAATGCCTTCCAACTCCTCCTCTTTGAATGAGGTCGTCTTATGGACGACGAGACGTTGCGGTAGCCGCCCGCCGTTTCGTTGGAGATAGAGGCTTAAGCTGCGCGCCATCACCGCCCGCATATCGCTGCGGCTGAGGAACGGGTTGCGACGGGCTTCACGTGGGTCCGCCACCTGATCTTTGGCTTCGAACGCCACGAACTGCATGCCGCCGCCATCAGCGTCGAAGACCTGCGAGCAGCACGTAACGAACTGCGCCGACCGGGGGTCGCCGCGCAACGCGTAGGCCAGACCGATGTACGCCGTCCCGTCGGGCACGCCTTTCATCGGCGCGAGCTTCCAGGGAATCCCGCCCGCTTTGGTGAACAGCGCAATAGAAAGGCGCCAAGCCAATGACGCCTTCAGCCGAAAGGTGAAAACCCGATCATTGATCACTTGCGTCGGGATGGCGTACCGAGCGCCGAGCGCTTTCAGCGCGTCGTGCGCGTCGAACCCGTTCGCGGTGAACGCTTTTTGCCACGTATCAGGGAGGTGCACCAGGACCACATCAAACTGGTCGTGCAGCGCGTCGAGATGCACCATGGCTTGCAACATCGCCGCAAACAGGCGCTCGTGCGGTGCCCCCGACGGAGCTAAGGCCATGAGATCGTCAGGCCATTTGATGTGAACCTCCTTGGGTCCAGCGACAAGCGGAACCCGAAACAGCGATTCAAAGCCGGGGAACGCCGGCAAGTACGCAAAGCGGTCGCTCGCCTCATGCCCAGTCCGGATGGTGTCAACCAAGCTTTTGAGTTTCGGCCAACCTGACGCCGGGGCGATCGTCGCGACGCGAAGCTTCGGCGTGTATCCCGCAAACGTCTTGCCGTTGTATGCGCCGAACCGCAAAAGCCCACGCAGCGGATTCTCGTCTAGGTCGGAGTCGTCGCTGTTGAAGGTCAGCGCAGGTTCATCAAGCAGGGAGAACGATGGGGCCTTCGAGAGGTTGTAGTCCATCGCTACCCGTTCCTATGGAAGTAGGCATGGTCATGACTCGGACGGCTCCACGCGGTAACAGGCGATAACTTGAACACCGCGTCGATCCCTTCGTCCTGCGGAACGCCCGTCGTCAGCAGGACGCGATTGCCGTCTCCCGCAAGCATGTCGGCCCAGGAGTCAATGATGGCTGCCCAAACATGGTTATAGCGCTTTGCCCAACGCTCCCGGCGCCAATCGATGGTCGGATCCACAAAGCGTGGACGCTCAAGGGCTGCCTCGGCGTCCAGCTTCTCTTCGCCACGCTCAGGATATGGGACGTCCACAAAGGTAGCGGGCTCGAAAGTTAGCCACCACCGGTCAGCGGCCTCCTCCAAATGAAGTTCAACGCCCTCGTAGAACGGATACCCCTGCGGCGTGCTGCCGTAGAGCGCCGCGGAATAGGCATTCTGAAGCTTCGCGAGCTTTGATCGTCGTGTCTCTCGGGCTTGTGGCGTTTCCTTTTCGGAATCACCATGGACCATCACCGCATGTCCGCTACGTCGCCAACGAGCCCTCAGTGGCCGGTGTCGACAGACGGCGCGCGTCAGAGCGTCGTATAACAGGCCGAGCGCCCAACTGTCTACGGCAGGCGCCAGGCTCACTGTGCCGTCAAGCCGGCCACCTGCTTTTTCAAAGGCCCGGGCCAACTCTTCATCATTCCCGAAAGCAGCAATCTCTTTTCCCCGGCTCGCGACGATCGCCCAGACGTCGGCGTCTCGCAGCATCTGCCGGGCCTCCGGCGTGGTCAGGCTCCGTTCAAGAGTGATGCGCCTCGCTACCTTCGGCAGTTCCAGGATGGGAAGGGCTGAACATCGAAGCACGGGAAAAGCGCTGTGCTCTACCGTCGGCAGTAGCACAGACCTCAGCGCGCTTGGTGCCGTGTAAGACCCGATGTGCGTGTCGAGCTGCCGTGGCCATGTTGATCCATCGGCAATGTCTGCGGCCAACTCGTCGAACGTCTGGCACTCGACGATGCTGACCCGGACACCTTTCGAGGCTGCTGCTTCGAGAAAGGCCCGTACATTTGGCAACAAACCGTTCGCGGAGCGCGCGATCCAATGGAGTCCAGCAGGAAACGGCGTTGCTTGGTTCAAGCCGTCGTTCAACGCTTCCATCACTGATGCGTCACGTCCGCTGTATCCGACCACGATTAGACCGTACCGTCCGCAAGCGGTCGTCAAGACGGTACGCATCTTTCTGTCCTGTTCGCGAAGTTCCTCGTTCGTGTTTTTCAAGCTCACCGACTGGTAGTCGCCGTGGATCTTCGCGAGAAGTGGTCGGCTTTCGCCTAGGGCCAGCATCGCCCGCTCCGCGTTGTCGATACCCGCGACCGACAGGTTGACACGATCAGCCGGTGCCACGAGCTGGTCTGTCACGGTCGCTGCGGTTTCCACTAGGTTGTCGAAGTTGGTGCTGAAAAGGCACGGGACCCAGCGTGTTGTGATAAGCGCCGCAAGGACTCGGTGCGCGTAGGACGGTGTGCCATTTTGAACCGCATCGGAAATATAGTTCCTTCGATCTTCAGGCGTGGGATGGACCCACTCGAAGGCTGCCGCGTATTCCGTAGGATCGCCTGGCGACGGAAGGACCGAGCGGGACGCGAGAAATGCGTCGATGCGCTGGATCCAAATCGGATCGTCGGCATCGACCTCTTTGAGCTTGGCCCCAGACAACTCGCAAAAGATCCGCTTTTTGAAGTCGGTAATCATCGCGTAGCCGGTGGGTATCCCTGCGGCGGCTGATGCACCTGCTCCCAGAAACCACGCGTATTGCGTCGGCCGAAGGCAAAACATTCTGGCGAACTGCGACCCCGAAACCGTTTGAATGCTCAAAGCCGCTCCCGTCTATTGTCGTTTTGGGCGCGCGCGGCGTACGGGATTATCCCCGCCCTTTCGCCTTTGCACGCACTTCGGGACGCTAGGTAGTTGGACATCCCTTCATCCGACGATTGTAATCAAAACCCGCGCCACCACCGGGGTTTGCGATCGAGTTCTCATCTTCCAAGCATGATTGCGCCCGATGATGTGTATATCCATACAGTACTCGAAGACCATGAACTACCCCGTCCCCATCACTGCAATCTGGCCGCGCCGCTCATCGTCGAGACGCTGTGCCGCGTCCAGAAGGCATCCCCAGCCGCACCTAGGACCACACGCAGCGCCGCATCGACCTGAGCGATGATGGGCTCTGGTGGTACGGGGGGCGCGACCTTACCGAGTTGCTGGCGCGCGATCGCGACAAGTTGCTGAGCCTAGCCGAGGTCGGCGAGCGTTGGGGCGTCGGCCGCCGACGGGATCGCCACCGCGTTGGACCTAAAACGCTAGGGAGGGAGTTATGCTGTTGGACCTCACAGACCGGACGGTCGAGCAATCCAACCTGGCGCCGGGCCCGCATCACGCTGGGAGTGGTTGATGGTCGCGTTCGACGCGGTGAACGACCGCTTCGGCCGCGGGACCATACGGGTGGAGAACGTCGAGGGGTACCAGGCTTGGCACATATGCCAGAACGCCAAGACCCCGAACTACACCACCCAGCGGGAACGATTGCCGACGGCGCGGCGAATACTCCCCTGTCCCATCAGGCCTCAAACGATGCCGTAATACTTACCCAGTGCTTCTGCCAAAAACCCACCCGCAGCAGCGATGCCAATATTCCACGTGCCGGAAGCGGCCTTCATGAGCATATTTGACATCCACGCGCTGACCTTCGGACCGAGGTGATCGATTGAGCGAGGCTGTGGATCCTCCTGCACTGCGAGTTGCAACTCGCAGAGGTCCACCTCACTAACCCCTCTGCTCGCTAAATGCTGTACGAGGGACGGAAAATCAGCCGCCATGACCTGCTGAGTATTCGTTTGAGTAACAGAAGCACCGGCTTCCACATTTCCCAAAACGCCCTGAAAATTATTGATATTGAAGTTCTGCATAACGGCTCGTTTCTCTTTCGCGGAAAAAGATAATCCCTCACCCATGATGCCATCTTTTTCAAGCGTGAGGGCCCATTCCAAGATTGTCGTCCGAACAGCATCCAACAGCGCCATAATCCTGTTCTTCGAGACAGTGCGAGTCGCCCTATAACGCTTTAGGCTCTCGACCGGCAGGGATTTCAGGATCCTTTCTTGTTCAGGCGAGAAATCATAACAAACGCTATCCGTCTGCTCACGGTCCAACAGGTGAACAAGGGAAGCGACGGATTCGGTGACATTGATAAGTACCAGTTCCTTGTATAACTGCTGGGGCAAGGCTCGAAAAGCAACAGTCCCCAACGACGGATGATAAAGGCTCATCTCTCCACGGATCTGGCGATATGGAGGGAGTGTCTGGCGAGCCTCTCCGGTATAACCGTGGAGTTCAGCGCTAGCCCAGGCGCGGAACTCCTTAACCTCGAGCTTAGTCGCTACCATCAGGGTTTTCCGGAGCAAATCATTGATGTCGTGATCGCCGTCAGAAGCGAGTTCCTGCAACTCGAGAACGATTGACTTTGCCATAAAAGAGTTTGAGGTTCTATGATGATCCTCGCAAGCTGCTTTGCGCGGCTGGAAGCTTACGAGCGAGTCCAAGTACACAGCTCGTATCATCGCACGCTTGTCACCGTCGCCGGGAAGTCATGAGCATCGCGTCGGTAGCCGACCTGTACATTGCCGTCGGGCAAGACGTCAAAGCGATAATACGGTACAAAGCGATCGAGGAGCTCCTGACCGCGCACCGACTGCTGCGTTGGGAGGACGAGCTAACTCGCCTGCTCGACGCCGGCGCCGTCACCCAAGAACCCGTCAAGGAAGCGTTCCCGCGCAGCCATGGGATCGCCACGTTCCTAGCAGAGCACGCGGTTGATCGCTCGGACCAATCGGCGTAGACAGAAAGGGGGCACAGGCTCACGTCCGGTACGCTACCCTCACGCCGCTCGGCTGCCTCACGTCAGAGTCCACGGCCGACGCCCGGCACGACTTTATTCGCTCGCGGCGCACCTCCGACCGCCGTATTAAAAGCATCGGTTGACACCATGCCGACCAGCATCACAGCCCATTCGACGAATACATAGTCGTGCCCCAGCGTCCGGACGGCTGCGGCTAAAATCGGCGCAATGCCCTTTCCTATGTTCGTCTCGTGAAGTGGTCCGCTTGCTCAGACTTGAAACAACGGCTTACAATCAACGGCCGCCCCTAAACGGAGCTTAACCAGGTCCGCGTTTAACGCAGACTTTCCACGAGGTATCCCCGCGCGGTCCGTACATGATCGCCTGTCCGATTTGCCGCGATGTTTACAGGAGAAAGACGGATAAGGGGCGGCACTCACTAACGGGGAAACATGGTCGCCATTCCGAGCGCCGACGAACTCGCAGAAGCCATGCTGCGCAACCACGTGACATGGTTCTCCCGCAATGCGCTGGGCGTCGATTACGAAAACCTGAAGCGGATGATTTACCCGCGTCCGCCCTATAAGCACTTCACACTCATGAAGCGCAACGGCAGCCCTCGGGTCATCTCGGAACCGCGCAAGCGCCTGAAAATCATCCAAGAACGCGTCTTGGCATTCCTCGAGCCCCGGTCGGGTGCGATGAAGCCCGCCGTCCACGGATTTGTTCCCAAGCGGAGCATCTTGACCAACGCACGGGTGCACTGTTCGCCAAAAAATCACCACATCCTGAACCTCGATCTTCAGGATTTCTTCCCAAGCATCACGTTTTATCGGGTGCGCGGGGTGTTGCGCAAACATCCGTTCAACCTGTCCCATCACGTTGCAACGGTCATCGCGCACATCTGCACTCTCGACGGTACGTTGCCACAAGGCGCGCCGACATCCCCGTTTTTATCCAATCTTGTGTGCCGGTCGATGGATCGAGATCTGACTGATCTCGCCCGTCGCAATCTCGCGCGTTACACGCGCTACGCCGACGACTTGACGTTCTCCTTCCCGCTAAAGAAAACGTCGAACCTGCCGGCCGCCGTTTGCGTCGTGGACGACGATGGCGGGATCACGCTTGGGGCTGAACTGCACGACCTGATCACCAACAAGCACCATTTCGCGATCAATGCTGCCAAAACGCGGTTGAGCGATCGCGGACGTCGTATGGAAGTGACGGGACTCACGATCAACAAGTTTCCCAACGTGCCTCGGATTTTCATCGACCGCATCCGCGGTGCGTTGAACGCCTGGGAACGCAACGGTTACGACGCAGCCGAAAAGGGATGGCAAGAGCGTATCGGGAAAGCCGCCACCGGCCCGTACGAGAAAAAGCCTTGGAAACGCCAAACGCGTAGCGGCGGGGCTCCAAAGCTCAAAAACGTCCTGTGGGGCAAGTTGTTGTACTTGAAGATGGTTCGAGGGAACGACGATCTGATCTACACCAGGTTGGCCGAGCGCTACAACACGGCCGTTCTCAAAGAGATGGCTGCGGGTCCATTCTCAGCACGAGAACTGCCGGTGCAGCCGGTTGTTCGCGACTACAAGACGGCGCGCGAGGCCGTGTTCGTCGTTGAATGGTTGGCGGACTATCACAGTTCGCCCGGTCACCATGAGTGCCCGATCGAAGCGCAAGGGACCGCCTTTGCGTATAGAGAACTCAACCTGCTCGTTACGTGCGACCACGTGCTCGTGGGAAAGGCCGAGTTTGCGGGCATGGAAGTCCCTGCGGATTTCGACGCGCCCGAGGTCGTGAACAAAATGCTGACGGTCGTGCGCCCCGAAACCCATGAATCGTGGGCTGCTCGTGTCGTCTATCGCAACAAGCAGTTCGATTTTGCGATCCTTCAGTTCGACGAGCAGCCGCCTCATCATCGTTTTTTCTCGGCGATGGATGCACCGATTGCGCCTCACTCGGACGGTGTTCTAATCGGCTTTCCTGCCTACCAGAACTGGAACTTGCCGGACATCAACCCGCAGAAGGTACTCAACCGTACCTTGCCGAACGCCGGCATGGTCAGTTTCACTATCGCAAACGCAGGCAGCATCCGCCCAGGCAACAGCGGCGGACCGTTTACGGACGACCGCCTTCGCGTCGCCGGGATGGCGCAGCGTGGCGCATACATGGGCGTCGGACACGATGAATGCCTGTGTTTCGAGGTGATGGACAAGTTCATCGGCGAATGGAAGGCTAAAAGCGCCGCCGCGGCTGTGCCGCCCGCAGCGCCTTGACCAGTCGCATAGAAAGCCATCACGCCGTCGACGATTTTGGCTGAAGACACGGCGCCGCCAGCAGGTATACCAACTTCCGGTTTGGCTAAGGCGGTACGTTGCCGCCTAGCTGACCGGCTTTGCCTGAAAGCTTGAACACCGGGTACACGTGAAAGGGGTTTTCAGCAGCCACAATTCATCCTCCTGCCCTCGAAACAACTGAATAGTGACACCAAGGGCCGGAGTGATCGACACCCAGCCATCGACGACTTGCAGGAAGGTCGCGAGATCTCGCGCTTCTCCGAGACATTTAGCAGTCCGACCGCTAGGTTTGTCGCTCATAGGTTGGGTTCTCTGTTGAAAGGAATACGCATCGGCTGAGCGGAGATAAAAACGTTCATAAAAAAGGAACTCGGCCGCTACGAGGAAAGAGGAGCTATGACACTGGAATCACATGAACCTTCGCATGAATCTCACCATAGGTAGGTACTGCCTCGACTGAGAAGATGGACCAATACGTTCTCACTGATTGGATTCGTAACGTTGATGGCCGAACTTACGTTCATGTCGCGACTATGCGCGAAACAGCCGATCAGCCTCATTGTCCAAGGTGTCAACCATATCTCGCCATGAGTGCTCCAATGACCAACACCTAAACAGCTGACTGTTGATTTGCATGGAATCCTGACCCGGTGGGTCAGGATTCCGTGCAAATCAACACTCATTTACCAGCATAAGGCTCTTCACGTGTTAGTGGCTCGTCAATGCGACGAAGTTACGGCAAGCTGGCTGCGTGTGCCTGATCAGACATCTCAAACCGAACAGAGAAATAAGGAAAAAGATCTTCGCCTTCGGTGCATCAGGATCACTGTGCGCAAAGAAGCGTTGCTCGATTTTGACAAGGATGGTTGGCCATCCTACCGAAACGGGTATTCTGAATTTCTCGGTGCTCGTCCGCACCCGCACTCCACGGATACATCGAAGGGCAGTACGTAGCCCGATCTTGTAGCGATCGGCTCGTACCGCTGGCTAATCGGCACGATCCGCGTGTTGGAGAGTAGTCGTAATGGTCAGTGTGGCGAGTACGGTGAGCACGACACGTGTCCCGTAGAGAAAACGATAATGCGACATTCGTGGGCAGCCAATTTCGTCGCCGGTGTTGGAACAGAATGGTTCGTCCTCCCATTACGCAGGGCGGACGTCGAGAAAAATGATGGCGGATGGGAGATCATCTGCGTCCCATGTGAGCTGCCCGGTAATCACAGCCCTCGCGTCTGATACTGTCATTTCGCGCACGACGCCCAACGTATCAGCGCAACTGACAGAAATACCGCACATCTCTGCGAGGTCGCACGCATCGCCTCCAAAGATCCGGCTCGATCCGGCGGCCGGCTTCTTAATCTGTCGTTTGATCTCTTGCTCAGCAATCCATTGCACAAGGAAGCTATCTCTCCTCGTCTCTTCCTCTATCGTCTCCACCAAGCCACGAATGGCGGGAACATATTCGTCATTGAACTCGCTCTCCCAGTCCTCATCGCCATCCACGAAGCGCCAACGTCCCCTGTCGAACGTGATGGCATCCGTCTCATCGAAACGGGTACCCGGGTATTCGGCCGCGATTTCCGACAGCAGGCGTTGCGATCGTGTCTCGAGAATCAGTTCCCTTGGCCACAATGACCACTGGACACCAAAGCTGCCCAGAGACGCAAACGCCAGATCACGAAGAATGGTTCCGAGGAAAATCGCCGCCTTCCTGTGATGCGGCACATCCCACGGCTGTATGCCCAGATGGACGAAAACCTTGCCATATCGCCCCTTTGCCTCATAAAAGACCAGCACTGGGATTTCAGGCCCCGGATAGGCACTAGTAGATGGGACAGTGCCATCACCGCCAATAGGAAAGGAACATCCCATATCGTCGGGCAGAACAATGCTGAACTGTGCAGCACCATAACGATCGAGAATACCCCGAAGCAAGCTTTTGACATTCCCCAGTGACCGCCATGGCGATGAACCGAAGTACTCCCCGATCCGCTCGGAATGCCCATTGATCCAGTCGAGCGGGACGTTGAACTCCGCGGCGATCGACTCGCACGCTGGCCCGGTCAGGTACGGAAGAAGACCGTGCGACGTCGTCAGCGCGGCGCGAGGCACCTTCTGGTCGACGTGAAGCGCCTGGACGATGCTTGACGGCGCCAGGTCATGAGAGGTCAGCACTCTCAAGACGCGATCGGCCGTTCCGTCGAATCCATTCAACAAGCTGAGCGCCCGTTTCCCCAGTTCAGCTTCGAGGCGTATCACGGCATCCCCGATCCGCGCCTCGCCACGCGACTGCGCCAGATTGAAGAGCCCGCCCAGATCCAGGATGTTCTTCTGGGCCGTGAAATGCAAACCAGAATCAGCGAGGCACTTCTCAATGGAAGCATTAGGATAACGGCCCTCTTTGCCGCAGATCATCACGATGTAGAGTTCATCGGGCCTTGGATCAAGCGACATGAATTTCGTGATCGTGTCCTTAACCTTACCGAGGGTTCGCGTTGACGTGACCTGAACACCCAACCGGCCATCGAGCGACAGAAGGTCGATAGCAGGTTGAGTCGGGTTGCCCGTGTTCAGGTTCTTAAAGGGTCCCCACCCGCATAGATCCGATAGCAGATCGCACATCAACGTCTCGGCAAGCCGGTTGCTATCGAAGAAACATGCTCCGTTTTTGATCTCGACGTAGTCCCGGAATATTGACAGCAAAAGCGCCAACCGGTCCAACTCCGCATTTCGCGTGTTATCTCCTGAATCCATAGTTCCCCGCTACTACCAATTAACGACGCTTTGGACGTATTCCATTTTGCGCCCCTATCGGGCAGGCTTTTGGTTGATGCAGTTGCCGGAATTGGTCCAGCGCCGGTTACCCCAACGCACTATGCGGTCACACTGAGTTGTAGTCGGTGCGCCACGCTTCGATTCGCTTGCGTGCATCGTCGAGACGGACGAACGCATGCTGGTTCAAACATTCTCCACGCAGTCGGCCATTGAAGCTCTCGATGTGCGCGTTTTCCGCCAGCGTAAATCCATTCCCGTTAACGGCATTGACTATTAATACTTAACCCTGACTCGCTTCATAGTTACCTCCCAGTTCGTCAAAAAATCCGATCCGCATCAATAGCTTGCAGTTCGGCACATAAAAGTTGTTCACAGCGTTGCCCCCAAAAATTGTGAATAACCGAAGCTTCACAACTTCTCCCGACCGAACTCGCGCCCTGGCATCTGTCTGGCACCCAGTTTCCTGCCCTGTCCCGCGACCGTAGTCGAAGGCGAGGCAGCGTCAAGGGGCGAGGGACCGTGTTGCCCGCACCATCCCTCGCCTTTTTCCTTGACGCCGCCTCGCCTTCGACTCCTTGGGTCGCACGGGCTGGAACCCGGGTGCTAGGCAAAAACAGAAGCCAACCCCGAGTTCCACCGGGAAGGTTTCGCGCGCAAACGGCAAGGCCATCCCACAGCCCGTCATTCAACCCTTTTGCTGTGGAGATTGTCATGCAACTCGCCTCCTCTTTCCGTTACGGCTCCCCCGTGCTCCGCGCCGACTCCCCTTTGTCGGACGACCAGATCCATCGTGTCGCCCCGTCCATCTTTGCTGACGGCAAGCACGAAAGCCGCTCCGAACGCTACACCTACATTCCGACCATCGACGTGCTGCGCGGCCTGCGCAATGAAGGTTTCCAGCCATTCATGGTCTGCCAGACGCGCGTTCGCGACGAAGGCAAGCGCGAGTACACGAAGCACATGCTCCGACTTCGCCATGCCGACCAGATCATCGGCGATGAAGCCAACGAAATCGTGCTGCTGAACTCGCACGACGGCACGAGCAGCTACCAGATGCTCGCAGGCGTGCTGCGCTTCGTCTGCCAGAACGGCATGGTGGCGGGCGACAACATCCGGGACATCCGCGTGCCGCACAAGGGCAACATCGTCCAGAACGTCATCAACGGCGCATTCGACGTGCTCGACGGCTTCGACCTGATCCGCGAGCAGAAGGACGGCATGCGCGCCGTCGAACTGAACCGCGACGAACAGCAGGCGTTCGCCCGCTCCGCCCTCGCGCTGCGCTATGACCCGACCGATGCCGAGGCCCCGGCCCCGGTCACCGAAAGCCAGCTACTCGTCCCGCGCCGTTTCGAGGATCGCCGCGCCGACCTCTGGACGGTATTCAACCGCGTACAGGAAAACCTGATGAAGGGCGGCCTGCACGGACGCTCGCGTAGCGGGCGTGCGATGTCCACCCGCTCCATCACCGGCATCGACCAGAACGTGAAGCTCAACCGCGCCCTCTGGATGCTCGCGGACGCAATGCGCCAAATGAAGGTGTAGCCACGACAGGGGCAGGAAAGCCACTCCTTCTCATTTTCTGTCAGGACTCCTCTCCGGGTCGAGTCCTGGCGGAATCCCGTAGTGTCCAACCCGGAACTTTCTTTTCAACTTTCTGGAGTCAGTCATGCAAGCCCATTTCGAAACCACGAAGGCAGACACCGTCGAACCGGCTACCGTGCTCGAAACCCACTTCGGCAATGAGCAGCCCATCGTGACCATCCCGTTTTCCACCCTGCGGCCTTCACCGCTCAATGCTCGCACGAAACCCCTGTCGGGCATTCCGGGCCTCGCCGCCAATATTCGGGCCAAGGGTCTGCTGCAAAACCTCGTCGTCCACGAGATCAAGGGATCACGCGGCAGACAGCGCAAATATGGCGTGTGCGCCGGTCAGCGCCGCGAGGCCGCCCTCGACCTCCTGTTCGAACAGAAAGACATCACGGCTGACTACCCGGTCCCCGTGCGGATCGTCAGTGAAGGCGAAGCCCTCGCCATTTCCCTGATTGAGAATACCGAGCGCGAAGGACTCGATCCGTTCGACGTGCTGCGCGCATACCGGCTGCTGGCCGAGGAAGGGAGAAGCGTCGATTACATTGCCGCGCTCTTTTCCTCCTCGTTAATCACGGTCAAACGGCGCGTGAAGCTCGCCAGCGTATCCCCAAAGCTGCTGGCACTGCTGCGCGAGGACGCAATCACGCTCGACCAGCTTTCTGCACTCGCCCTCGCGGACGGCCACGAAACGCAGGAACACGTCTGGTTCGATGCGAACGAATGGCAGCGCCAGCCAAACTATCTGCGGCAGGCCATCACGCGGGCAGAAATCGACTCGAGCCGCAGCCGCCTTGTGCGCTTCATTGGCCTCGACGCCTACGAAGCAGCGGGCGGGTATGTACGCCGTGACCTCTTCAGCGACGACGGGCATGCGGGCTACATTGCCGATGCCGAACTGCTGCAGCGGCTCGTCGCGCAGAAACTCGACGTAGCCGCGGAGGAAGTCCGCGCCGAGGGTTGGGGCTGGACAGAAACCCGCGTCGAGCGTGACCTGCTAGAACTGAACCGCTACGGCAAGCTGCGCCCCATCCAGCGCCCCTTTACGGACGACGAACAGCGCGAGATGGGCACACTCACCGCACAGCAGGACGATCTGGCCGGGAAGCTGGAAGCGCTCTCCGAGGATGATGAAAATGCTTACAAGGAAGCTGACCGCCTTGATGCCGAGATCGGACAGCTCAACGCCACGATCGCCGCACTCGAAAACCGCGCCCTGGTGTGGGATACACAGCAGATGGCCGAGGCGGGCGCGTTCGTGATCATCGATCCGCAGGGAAAACTGCTCATCGAGCGCGGTCTCAGGCGGCGCGAGAACAGTGCAGCACTGGACGCGGCGGGTGCGACTGTCACCGGCACGCCGCAGGCGGAAGCTGCGGGCACGGCTGATGGTCCTGTGCCGAAGATCAAACCGGTCCACAGCGCGAAACTCTGCCAGCGACTCACCGCGCACCGCACCATCGCCATCCACGCCGAAATGGTTGCGCAGCCCGCCGTAGCGCTCGCCGCCCTGTTGCGGCATCTCGTTCCGCAAGCGCTGCCAGAGCGCTACGGTTACACGTCCGCACCTGACTACCTGGCGTTATCCGGCGACAACAATCACGACAGCCTGCTGCGCGCGGCGGACGACCTGCCCACCAGCGCCGCATGGAACACGATTGAGGTACAACGCGCCCGATGGGCCGCCGAGTTGCCCGCGAAACGCACCGACCTGTTGCCGTGGCTCGCGAAGCAGGATCCCGGCACGACGCTGCTTGACCTGCTTGCCTTCTGCACCGGCACCCTGCTCGACGGCATCGTGGGCGAGGAAAAGCCGCAGGCGATCAGCGCGCTCGCGGGAGTACTGAACCTCGACATGACCCGGTACTGGACGCCGACCCGCGCCACGTATTTCGATCATGTCAGCAAGGCGCGCATCGGGGAAGTCGTGTCCGCAGCCGTCTCGCCCAGGGTTGCCGCCGACCTCGGGAAGATGAAGAAGGCCGACGCTGCTGCCGCAGCCGAACTACGTCTGGCGAAGAATGCGTGGCTCCCGGAAATCCTCACCGATACAGAAATCCCGGTCACGTCGTCATGGGAAGCCCACGACGACGAAGACGGAGACGCCGGGACGGACGAACACGGCCCGGACACTGGCAAAGGTCCCAACGACACGCAGGAGGATGACGACGCTGCCGCCGAGCCCGGGAGCGATCACAGTGGCATCAATAACACGGCTTGCGATGTGCCAGTGTCTCCCGCCGCAGCCGGCACGCAGCCGCCGTGGCCCTTCCCGACCACTGCTGGCCTCGCGCACGCTTCATGATGCGCTCGCGTTCATGATGCGCTCGCGTTCATGAAAGGCGACATCAAGGAAGTATGACCCGTGCGGGCAGACGGCAATCCGTCTGCCCGCACCATATGACTACCTGAGTAGCGACCCGCCAGCGCACCCGCTGTCGCCGCGAG
Source organism: Paraburkholderia silvatlantica (assembly GCF_003096715.1). Classification (GTDB taxonomy): domain Bacteria; phylum Pseudomonadota; class Gammaproteobacteria; order Burkholderiales; family Burkholderiaceae; genus Paraburkholderia; species Paraburkholderia silvatlantica. The sequence continues at coordinate 101,911 of NZ_QEOL01000027.1, read as the reverse complement.
CAGAATCACGATCAGTGCTCCGACCACCAGTGCGCGGCACGCCTTCACCATCCGTCGCGTTGCCATCTGGTCGACCTTCGCGGCGCGCGCCGCTGCCTCGCTCATCTCCCGCTCAAACAGAGCTACCGCTGCGTCGAGCTGCTGCCGGTGCTCGCGCGCTGCAACGGCTACCGCGCCCACCATCCTGTTTCCCGCGATGCGCGCAATCCGGTCAGCGGCGCGCCCCGCCTGCACAACCAACGCCTGTTCATTCAGTGCCGCGAGCGTCGCGCGATACCTCGCCTCGTGTTCAACGGTCATCCGTTCCGCGAGTTCGATGGTCGCCTTGCAGCGCGCGAGCGCGTCGCGGTGCTGCGCCATCAGCGCGTCCGTTGCCTCACGTGCCTCATCCCGCACTGCGTCCAGATTGCCCTTGCCTGCCTGCTGGATGCGCTCCGGCATCGCCTCGTAAAGCCGAGCATAGTATTCGAGCACAGCCAGCACCGACCAGAGCGCATCATTGTCGCGCAGGTTCAGGGCCGTAGAGACCCGATGCATGCGCAGCAGGCTCGCGTCATCCGGCTTCTCCCCGGTCACGTCGTAAAAGAGCCGGGCGAGTGGATCAACAGGACGTCCGCGCCGCGCCCGCCGCTCAGGCATTGCCCGTCACCACGGCGAACATCGCGTCATAGAGCGCCCGCCAGCGCAGCAGTTCCGCGCGTTGCCCGATGGGCAGCGACTCTGCCGCCTTGCGCACCGACAGGCGCTGACTGCGCAGATCGTCCGCCACACGATCCGCGAGTTCCGGAAAGTCGAGCGACTTGCCTTTCGCCTCGACACTCTTGCGGATTTTCGAGTCCTGATACAGCACGAATCTTTCAGGCGCGCCGTAGTGGCCATTGCGCACAACATGTGTAATCGCATCTGGAAACGTCTCCCCGAACTGGCGCAGCAGTTCCAGACTGTCGCGCTGCCGGTTGATCACCCAGAACACGACGAGCCGTCTGCCAAGCTCGCCCAGCGTGCTGGCCAGCGTCGCACCGTAGCGGGCGACGCCATCCTGGTTGCGGGCTGCCGTGCTGACCACCACCACTGCGTCGCGATGCTCGTCGCAGTAGTTCACGAAATTGATCCAACCGTCCGCTTCGTCCAGGTCAAACGCGGCGCAATCAATCTCGCCCTGCACGGCCTTCATCACGTCGGGGTTTGACGTGTCGTTCTCTACCAACACGGGTTTCACGCAGCGCCGCTGCAGATGATCGAGCAGCGCGAGCGCGACGAGGCTCTTGCCAACGCCACCCTTACCGCCGCCTACAAGATAGATGGGATTGACTGTCGTATCCATCGCGACTCCTCTACAGATCGTCGGTGTCGGGCCGGATCGCAAATCCGAGTGCGCCCTGCACTGGCCTGGATTGCGATCTGGCTTCCGTCTCTCCCCCATCCTTGCGAACATGCTTTGCCGGAGACGTCACACCCTGCGCGCGCGATTGCGCCGTGAACACCTTCTCAGCACCAGTCGCGCGTGCACTCGGCGCAGGCCGCGCAGCACCACCGGCTCCACCGTCTTTTCCGGTCGAGCGCAGCGCGTACCGAATCGTCCCAGCCGTGATGTCGAGACCCTGCCGCCGAGCCTGCTCCGCGATCTGCTCCAGCGTATAGCCCTTCGCCTGCGCCGTCCGCACGCGCACGCGCATGTCCTTCATCGCATCGCGCACCGTCACGCCACGTTCTGTATCTGGCTTCTCTGGCAGCGCATCGAGCGCGCGACCAAAAGCCTCCCATTGCGACTTCGTATAGACCTTCGCAACAGGCATCGTTACCCTCCTGAACATCGTCTACGCATCGCTGTGACACCATCGTGCGCACGTCCTGAGCACGCGTCAACACGGTTTTTGCGCACGACTTGCTCACGCAGGAACACACCGGCAGCGGAGGGAAAGCAGGAGAACAACGCACTTTTTTTCGTATGTGGTGCGCACGCGACACGCCCCACCAACGCGTTAAGGAACTCCGGGGCAGCGCTGCCGTTCACTCCGGAGGCCATCACCTTGACGCGGGATTCTGGCTTTCTCTCATCACATGTGCGCGTGCGGATTCCAGCCCTCTACGCCGAAATTACTCGCAGTCCTCCACACTTAGCCGAGAGGTCCACGCTCACACAATAGTGCATCACGCGCACCTCAACTCACGCAAGTCTTCGTCTGCTCTGCGCAATACGTTGACAGCTCGGGCACTAGACTTGGCTTCTTTATACGGCCCGCGAAACGCATCGCTCCGCGCATTTACTCTGCGAACGATTCGCACTTTTCGCACACGCCAAACGCGCCGGAGTACGCACATTCCACACATCGGGTTCCCCACTGGTCAGCAGTTCATGGCGCAGTGGTTGTGCACCCCTCAAGACGTCGCTTACGCAATGCGTTGACTCGGATGCCAACGACACGCCGCATCGTCTTTGAAACGACAACGCACGCCGTTCTCCGGGGATCGATCGGACGTTTACGCGAAGGCAGAAACCCCTGCGCACGGCGTTTACTTTGGGTCACAAAACGCACAAAAACTAAGGGATGGCAGGATAGGCTACCGCCGGTTTAAGGCACCAACCGGGCTCGAGACAACATGACCTACTCGCGGCGACCGCTTCCCGCCGGCCGGAATGAGATGAGCCAACGCTCAGTCCTGCCCTGCAGGAATCCGCAGCCCTGCGGAAGCAGTCCGAGCATCAGCGACTGCCCGGGTGCCCGTTCGAGCGGGCTTTCCTCGCACGACCAGGCTGAACAGCTCAAGACGCAGGCCGCGAGACTCGAAAGGTACTGCTACGACGCCGACATCACGGATATCGAGGTCGTCACTGATCTGGGTAGCGGTCTGAACTATCGCAAGAAGGGTCTGCAACGACTGCCGGGTGACATTCTTCGTGGCCGCGTCGCACGCCTGATGCTGGTCACGAAAGACCGACTGCGAATTGCTGTTCCGTATCTGCGAGTTCTTTCACGTCGTACTCGTCGTGCTGGACGCGGCCCCGGACGTGAGCCGCGGACAGCCGCTCACCGAAGACCTCATCGAGATCCTGACGGTCTTTTCATCGCGGCTGTACGGTGCACGAAGCCGCAAGAACCTGCGGGCGCTGGCGGCCTGATGCAGTCGACCAAGCAGACCCGGTTGCATCTGGCTGAAGCTGACATACGGCTGCTTGACCGGATAGAGGATTCCGTCAACTACAAGCTGGCACTTGACCTCCTGCTGGACTACTGGACCGAAGCTCCCGTTCGGCGACGCGCCGAATGGCCGTATCACAAACCGACGATAGCGCTTCGACAGCGGACTGAGATCGACAACATGGTTGAATGGGTCCGCGTAGCAGCACAAAACCGCAGCGACTATCCCGGATGGCTCGTCGCGCCATCTGCAAACCGTGTTCGTATTGAGCAGAACTTTAGCCGATTAGCAATCCCGGTGATACGGGCGCCATACACCCGCGCCGTTTCAAGGTCGCTCGCCGAAGGATCGCCAATATTGGCATCCGCCGATGAGCGAACGAGCAACCCAACAGAGCCGCCAAGGACGTTACCGTCCCTTGTGTAAATCGAACAACGTGTGAATCTTCACTTTCAGATCCGCATACTTGTCGGCCGTCTGCAATGCCTTCTGCTGGTAATAGAAAGTGCTGCGCGCAAGGCCTGCCACCTTCAAGAGGCCTGCGAGCGGATATTGTTGCCTTAGCTCAAGCACGATTTGCGTTCGCTCTCTCGCACTGACAGCTCGCGTGCTTGAACCAAGGCCTTCAGATTTTTTAGATAGGCGTTCTCCATCCGGAGACAGCACAGCTCGTCCAGCAATTCCTGGCGGCTTCTCGCATCATCGGCTTGCCGCGCTTTGTTTTGTATCGGAGCGTTTTTCGTCATCTTCCTGCGACGTCCCCTGGAACCCCACGACAGGGCCTCCGGTCCGCCTTGATTATATTGCTGCTCCCAGCGGCAAATAATGTTGAAACGCCGGATGTTGAACAATGCGGCGGCCTGTCGATGCGACAGCCCCTCGTCACGCGTTCGCTTCAAAACTGCAAGCTTCAATTCGACGCTATAGAACTCCCGCTTCTTCCCGGCAACACCAGCTTCACCGTGTGCGCGATAGCCAGCGATCCATTGGCGCAGCGATGAAACGTCGACGTTATGCCGCTGAGCGATAGTCGTCAGGCCGGCCTCGCCAGAACAGTAATCTCTGACTGCCGCAAGCTTGACTTGATCCGTATATTTTCCCATAAACCCCTCTGGTTGATGTCCAACCTTCGGGGTTCTGTTCATCATTTGGTGGGGCCTACTGTGTCCACTTTGGCGCCATCGGTCTAGACGGTACGAGAGCAACGCTTACGATATTCCCGAACTGGCGAACGTGAATCACGTGTTTGCCAAAGCGGCTGCACGTGTGAGCAACCGCGCCGAGAACAGCCACCAGCCGACTCGCAG
>NZ_QEOL01000027.1:0-97364 GCF_003096715.1 Paraburkholderia silvatlantica | reverse complement strand
CGATATTCCCGAACTGGCGAACGTGAATCACGTGTTTGCCAAAGCGGCTGCACGTGTGAGCAACCGCGCCGAGAACAGCCACCAGCCGACTCGCAGGCGCGAACGCCAGATGTGCGGCTTTCGCGATCCGCGTCGCACGCAGGCGTTTCTCTCATGCTTCGGCCCGATCCGGCAGCACTTCGCATTGCCCAGACATCAGATGAATGCGGCACGCCATCGTGCCGTACTCCAAGAGCGCTTCGCCAAATGGCATGGTTGGACTGTCTCTTCCGCAGCCGAGAAAGTTATCTGATAAGGATAACTACGTTGTAGCCAAACAGGCTATCTACGCCCCTCAACTTGACAGAGCCCGTGAGATGGGCAACTACCCCCTCATCAAGTGGCAGGTCATTGTCTTTCGGTCTTTCAGATCGCGCGCTCAAAGATAGCAGCGATTCCTTGTCCGCCGCCAATACACATTGTCTCCAGGGCGAATCGACCTTTGCGTCGATGAAGCTCGTACAGTAATGTGGTTAAAATACGGGCCCCGGTCGCACCGATCGGATGTCCGAGGGATATGCCCGAACCGTTGACATTAAGCCGAGAAGTATCGAACCAGTCCCATTTTTTCAAAACCGCCAAAACCTGACAAGCGAAGGCCTCGTTGATTTCGACGAGATCGAAATCGTCAAACGACAAGCCGGTTCTGGCTCGTAGCTTTTCCACGGCCGGCACCGGTGCGATTCCCATCAAGCGCGGATCGCAACCCGCGATAGTCCAGTCGGTGACAAAGGCCATCGGCGTCAAGCCAAGCGCGTCAAGGCGATCCTCGCTGACTACAAGACAGGCAGCGGCCGCATCGCTCTGCTGACTCGCGTTTCCCGCTGTGACCGTGCCTTCCGGGAGAATGGGACGTAGCGCTGCAAGCGCGTCGATCGTTAAGCCCTCGCGTATGCCTTCATCCTCCTGAAAGCGTTGTTCTTCTCCCCTCGCGTTGGTCGCGACGACGGGTACGATCTCTTCAGCGAACCGGCTAGCCTTGAGTGCCTCCGCGGCAAGGCGATGACTTGAAAGCGCGAAAATGTCTGCTTGCTCGCGGGTGATGCCAAACTCGCGCGCGACGTTCTCTGCAGTTTCTATCATACCTGAGATGTAACCGAAACGTGCCTCTGGCTGAGACCGCTCCCGGCCTCTCTCCAGCCGATCGTGTAGACGTGACGAACCGGAACGCGTGCCCCATCTCATATCGGTTGTGTAATACTCGATGTTGCTCATGCTCTCAACACCGCCCGCCAACACCACCTCAAACGCGCCGGATTGAACCAGCGCCGCAGCCGTCAGTATTGCCTGCAAGCCGCCGCCGCATCGCCGATCGAGCTGCATACCGGGCAGCTCCACTGGCAAGCCTGCCGCGAGTGCCGCCCAGCGGCCGATGCACGGCGTTTCGCCGTTTGAATAGGATTGCGAAAAAATTACATCGTCAATGGCGTCGGCTGGCACACCGCTACGATCGACAGTACCCTTAATCGCGACGGCAGCGAGATGGCCCGCGTCGACGTTGCGCAATCTTCCCCCAAATTTGCCCACCGCCGTCCGGCAAGGGGCCACAATGGCAGCTCTTTTCACTTTAACTTCCCCTATGACGGCCTGTGCCGCCGTTTAGCGAGACAGGACAGGATCCCTTGATAAGTAGATGCAGCGCATCGTCGGTCGTTCCAGCGTTGGCGGGAATACGCGCCACCCGCCATCCTTGTGGTAAAAAAAATACAGTCCCACCGGCCCCGTGTCCTTGTATGCTTCGACGAATACATAGCGCTCTCGGAGCGAATTCCGACTTTTTAAGCGAGTGACGCAAAGCTTTTCCGCGGCTGTCGGTGCGAGCCAACTGCCGACTACCTGGTGCAGAGACTTCCCTGTCTTAGCCATCGAGGTTTCCTAAACGATTGCAACTAGCCACACGAAAGAACATCCACGGTTGACGAGGCGGCGATCATGCTCTTGCGCGACAGTTCGGCTCGACAAACAAACAACCCTATGAAAAGCAGTATGACTGCGGCCGATTGGACCCGAAAGTCAAGTCCCGGCTCAAAAACTCTTTTTCTCCCGTACAAATGCCATACACACCGTGGCCAGAGCTGGCCCGGCAGCAAGCGTTAGGAAGGCGTCGGGAAAAGACCGAGTGGTCTGGAACACGGCTCCCACGACGGGAGGGACGGCTACAATGCCAAGTTGCCAGAAGGCATTAATCAGTCCGATCGCCGAAGCGGCGCGACCGCGGCTGACAAGCTCACCTGCCATCAGCGTAATCAGTGGTGTATAGGCAAAAGCAAATGCGCCGAGCAATGCGACAGCAATGCGAAGTGCTGTCACTGATTGCAACCATCCGAATAACGCAAGCGAAATACTAAATGCTATCCAACAGGCGATAACAAGAGCTTTGCGCTTACCGCCGAGGCGATCGGAGACAAATCCTATGAGAGGTTTGGAGATTACCGCTCCTACACCGAACATTACCATGACGTTGCCAGCAGCCTGCGCAGACATATGACGTCCGAGGGTCATGAGGGCGTTCGCCCAAAACGCGAAACCCCAGGTACCCCATAGCCCTCCGAAGCCGGCGATACCGAGAAGCACATAGTTACGGTCTAAGAACAGCGAGACGGGTCTCGATGATTCGCGAGAGACATCAACAGTGTTGGTTTTTTGGGGGGGCTGGGGGGCCTCTCTTAACGTCATTCCGCAAAGTAGGGCATATGCGCTCGTCGCTGCTCCGAGGATGATATAGACGCTACGCCAGGAGTATTGAGCTAATGCGAGGGGAATCAGCGCGTTGGCGAGTACGAGGCTAGCCGAAGAAGACGTCACTAGGATGCCGACGGCTCGGCCACGTTGCTTGACGTCAAACCATGCGGCGACGATTAAGACGCTCGCCGCGAAATCAGCTCCGGCCGCCACACCCATTAAAGATTGCATTATTAAGCCATGGGCGACGGACTGGACCTGGCTAAAGCCCGCAGTTACCACGCCTAGCACGAGGAGGGACAATACGAGCATTTTCTTCGGACCAATCCGATCAGTCACGATTCCACCTATGCAGTTCGCGATAACATAGCCTACATAGAACGCTGTGACGAATACGCCAAGCGCCGCGACCGGGACGCCGAAGCTGTGCCCGGCCGGGACAGCTATGTTGGCCCACGCGATACGATCGAGAAACGACGTCAGCATTGCTCCCCAAGCGATTAGAAGTACTGCCCATCTAAATCTTCCGTTCAATTCGCTTTCACACGGCTTATTGTCAATGGTCGCGTCGGTCGTGTTCATCCGGTGTCTCCGTGTCTTATCTGAGCGGTGCATGCCGACTCAGGTTTTCGTTGCGATTTGATGCTAGCGGGTGCGGCGGTACAGTTCGACACCCACGAGCTTCTCGAGATCTAGTAGGGTGAGCCCACTAAAGTTTTCTACGATCTCAAGCCCGCGATGCGTCACATCAACAACGAGCATGTCGGTATAAACACGGTTCACGCACCCAATAGCCGTTATAGGGTAGCTGCAGTCCTGCACAATCTTGCATTTACCTTCCCGTGTGAAAAGTTCCATCACCACCACTGTCCGTTTCGCCCCGATCGCTAAATCCATCGCGCCCCCGACGCCGGGGACAGTCCCAGCTTGGTCGACGTGCCAATTGGCGAGGTCTCCGTTTACCGATACTTGGTAAGCTCCGAGCACAGTCAAGTCCAAATGGCGACCTCTCACCATCGCGAAGGAGTCTGCGTGATGGAAGTACGAACCGCCCCGCACCAAAGTAACCGGTTGCTTTCCGGCGTTAACGAGATCCCAGTCGACATCGGCTGCTGACGGTGCTGGACCCATGCCAAGGATCCCGTTCTCGCTGTGGAAAATCACTTCGCGATTTGAAGGTATATGTTCGCTAACCAGCGTTGGCAATCCAATCCCGAGATTGACGTAGGCGCCATCAGGGATATCTTGGGCAACGCGTTGAGCAAGTTCTTGTCGGGACAGCCGATTTACGTTTGTCATTTTAAGAATCGGGGAATCAGGGAGCGGGAATAATGGCTTAGATCGCCGACGGTACGACATAGTCGATGTAAATTCCCGGTGTCACGACACATTCGGGGTCGAGCGCGCCTAGGTCCACAACCCGGTTTACGGACGCAACTGTCACGGCGGCGGCCGTAGCCATTACCGGGCCAAAGTTGCGGGCGGCTTTTCTGTATGTGAGATTACCCCAACGGTCGCCGACGTCAGCTTCTATCAACGCCAGGTCCGCATGCAGGGCTGATTCGAATACGTAGTGGTCGTCGCCGATCTGACGCGTTTCTTTTCCTGCCGCTAGCGTCGTGCCGATTGCAGTGCGTGTAAAAAAGCCGCCGATGCCAGCCCCTGCAGCGCGAATACGCTCTGCGAGCGTTCCCTGTGGGACAAGTTCCAATTCGATATCACCAGCCAAGTACAGGCGGTTGAAAACATGGGAATCAGATTGACGCGGGAACGAGCATACGATTTTCCGAACACGGCCAGTGTCGAGCAATGCAGCAATACCAGTTTCACCATTACCAGCATTGTTACTGATGATTGTGAGATCTCGAGCGGTCGTAGCTATGAGCGCATCGATCAATAAGGTCGGCTGTCCCGCACCACCGAATCCTCCAATCATTATGGTTGCGCCATCGCGAAGCTGTGCGAAGGCGTCCGAGATAGTATAGGTGAGCTTGTTGATCATTTCTGTTAGAGAAATTTCGACAGCGAGTTTCGCGAACCCGCAGACCAAGTTTTGCGCTTGCGGTTCACCGCATTCAAGTCTCGCCAGCGGGGCGCAACGATGAGGTTCGCCTTTTTAGTTGAGCAGTCGGCTCGTCGTGAACGATGCGAGGCGCGTTACAGTCATGTTATTGAGGCGGTATCAAACGGTCCAATTCACAATTTTGATACCTGTTATACACATTGCGATCAGTACCGTGGTACGTTGTCTTGCCTCGGCCTGTGGTCCCGAAAGTGTTCAGGCAAGCAATGGGGAGAGCGTGTCTGGAATCTCGTGCCAGATTGCGCTGGCCGCGGCTGTCAGTGGTCGACCCGCTGGTGTGGCTAGTTGGAGCCGGCGATTAATCGCCGGTTCGACAATTTCCCACGCCCCGAGCTTGCCTGTCTCTATTTCGGGTATGACAGTGGACCGGGGCACGATTGAGTAACAGAGTCCGCGCGCGGCAAGTCCGATCTGCAGTCGCACAGAATCGATTTCCAGTTTCACGAGCAGTGTGAAGCCCGAAGCCTCTGCGCGCGAGTCCAGTGTTTGACGAAGACTATGCACGCGACGTGGCAATGCGAGTGGAAGACCATTCAACGCATCGAAGGCAATATTGCCTTGCGGGCGGACGCCTGGGTAGCGGACACCGACAAGACACAAATTCTCGTTGAGAATCGGCTCCAGTCGGAGACTTTCACCGCTAGGCGGATTGTATAGAAACGCGATATCCACTTCGCCTCGCTGGAGCTTCTCAATAAGATGACCGCTCAAGGCGGCATCTACGCGAATCAAGACATCAGGAAAGCGTTCCATGAGCTCTGCGATTAGCGGAGGACCATACACTTCTGCAAATGTCGGTGGCATGCCAATGGTGACCTCGCCGACGATCTTAGATGAAATCGCGCTGACTTCCGTACAGGTATCGGCAACGTAGCGAAGAATTACCTGGGCCCGTTCGAGCAATTTCTGCCCAGCTGCGGTCGTGTCCATCCCTCGTCCGTGGCGTTGGAACAACTCGACCCCCAGTTCTTCTTCAAGCATGCGTATCTGCCGGCTTAGGGCCGGTTGCGCGGTATGAAGCCTATCCGCTGCTTTGGTCAGCGTCCCGAGTTCCACTATCTGGACAAAGCTGCGCAACTGCCTGATTTCCACGGGTTAGTCCTCCAGTCCTGGGAAACTCGCGCCACTATGCCGCACCGGACAGAATCATCTGGAGCACGTTGAGGTGACGAACGGGTCCGAGGCGCCCGCTGGCGCCGGGAGCTCGAAAGCGGCAATCGTCATCGAGATGAGCCCATAGTAACCGAGAATTCCGACCAAATCGACGACACCAGCCATGCCAAGCTCTCCGAGAGCAAGGCGCCAAGTTGCATCGGAAACCCGCCCGGTCTTCAGCAACTCATGCGAGAACTTAAAAGTCGCCTCTGCGTCAGTTTGCTCGAAAGAAGGAGCTCGGTTTGCGGCGATTGCACAGAGCGCGTCGCCGCTGACACCTGCGTTCAGCGCATGTCGCTCGTGCGCTGCCCACTCGTAGCCAGAGCGCCAATGAGCAGCGGTCGTCACGATGGCTAACTCGGAAAGGCGTGGAGGTAGTGCGCTCCCAAACCGGCAATACTCTCCAAGTGCTTGAGCGAGATCGGCAAGCTCCGGATTGTGAAGCCAGATTCGTAGTGGCCCAGTCACGGCTTTCCGCTGCCCCGAGGCGATACGCTCATAGACTTCCAGTTGCCGTGGCGTGAAAACATTGGGATCGAAATTCGGATAACGATACATTATCTTCAACCTAAAAATGGGCGATCAATTCGCGTGACTAGAACTTGTGGCGAATCCCGAGGATGGCCGTCCACTGCGATTTTGTAGTTGACGGGGAGAGGGAGTAGATCTGCGCTACCGCCGCGGCTCCTCCCGCACGTTGATAGATCCCGTCGAGATACAAATCAGTCCGCTTGCTGAGGAAGTAGTCACTGCCAACATTCACCTGGTTATAATGCGGCTTTGCGTCGTTCGCGGTATAACGACCGAATGTGAAGATGTAGCCGAGACCAACCAAGAAGCTTGGTGTTACGGATTTGCGGATCGATACTTCCACGTTCTGTAAGCGTAGACCCGTGGTATCCATATATCCAAACGCGGCATTCGAGTAAATGCCCGCCAACACCCAGTCGCCCAGTGCATAGGAACTGGCCACGACAAACACCGATTGGCTTTCGACACCCGCTTGTCTGCCTGGGCTTGCCAGGAACGGAGAGGTGAAGCCATAACCATTATTGTCAACAGCGCCACCGGAGTTGGTGACGCTTGCCGGATGATTCAACCGGCTATATGCCGTTGCCAACTGAAATGCATTTCTGGAGTAAGTGCCGCCTATGGACCACGCGCTATTGTTCGAAAATTGTCCCGATGCATTAGAGAATGCGAATTGGCCTGCGACTTTTAGGCCGCCGTAGTTAGTCGACTGGTAACGGATAGAGTTATTGAAGCGGAACGAGTTGAAGATGTTATCGTTGTCACCCACGTGCGCGCCGAACGCGCCGAAAACGACGCCCGACTGGAACAATGGGATGTTTTGGGCGATTTCATCGTACTGCCTGCCCAGCGTGACCGTGCCGAATCCCGTGGAAGACAACCCGACGTATGCTTGCCGGCCGAACATGCGCCCGCCTTGCGAAGCGGTACCGTTGGTCAAAGAGAAGCCGTTCTCGAGTACGAAAAGCGTCGAAATCCCACCGCCTAGATCCTCAACACCCCTCAAGCCGAAACGGGGATTCTGTTGGGGACCAGACAGCATCATCGTTTGACCGTGACCACCAGCATTGTCGGTGTATACCATGCCCACGGATAGCAGACCGTACAAGGTGACGCTGCTTTGCGCGTGCGCATTGGCTGCACCGAAAAGCAAACAAGCCGACAACATGCTGCAGAGGTGATATAGCCCGCTGCAACCTCCGCTGAAGAAATCGCCCCGTGAGTATCGGGCGTACGTTTTCATATTCGTCTCCTTAATTATTTTATAATATTTGTATTACCAATTAACCGAAACCAAAAAGGCGCGCGGGATTTTCCCAAAGGATCTTGTTTCTATCATGGTAGTTCGGTACACAGTGGCTGAGCCATTCGAACTGCGGACCGTAGTCCACGCGGCGCCCAATGTTGACGAACGGCCAATCGGATCCCCACACGCAACGTTCGACGCCAAATGCTTGTATGACACGTTGGACCCAAGGCGCCACGTCTTCGAAAGGTTCATCTTGATTCGAAGTCCTGAACGCACCGGACAACTTAGCGTAAGCGTTTCCCTTGTCGGCGACGCTGAGAAGCGCTGCAAAGCCTATTTGGTCGGGTCGCCCTAGAACGTCGGGACGACCGAAATGGTCGAAAAGCAGTTTGACGCCGGATTTTTCGAGCAGGGGCATAGCTGGAACTAGATCGTCGGCGATCGAATGAATGTCCAGAAACCACCCTGCTTCTTTCATCCAAGCAAGAAGGCGTGCGCTGGAGTTAGCGGTAAGCTCGCCAATACCGAGAGCAAGATTGAACCGCACGCCGACGATCCCCGAATCGGCGAGGTGGCGAAGGAGCGGTTCGTTGAACGTACTGGGATCGACGAGCGCAATGCCTTTAAATCGTCCCCCCGACCCAGCGATCGCATCGAGTATTGGGCCGTTTTCTGTTCCGTACGGGGCTGCGGCGACTAAAAGTGCATGGGTTAAGTGGTGCGCAGAAAGGGTGGCTGTCAGTTGAGCAGCAGTGCCTCTAAATGCAGCGGGCGGCACGTATCGTGGTGCGTGCGAAAAGTTGTAGCACGGGTCGAAGATGTGCACATGACAGTCGACAGCTTGATCCATCGTTGGGCGTGGGTCGTTCATGACGATGCCTGCTTAGATAATGTCTGCGGCTTTGAGCGAGTCGATTTCCGATTCGGAGTAGCCGAGAGATTGCAAGATTGTGAGGGTGTCTGCCCCCAGCGCTCGCGGCGGAAAATCGATACGTGGGCCGTCGCTCCGGAACGCAAACGGGGCAACGGGAACTGAGAAAGGGCGGGGAACACCAAGGCATTCCCGATGTTCATGAAGAACTCGACGCGACTTAATTTGGGGATCCTGAAGTGCCTCGGTCATACCTCTGACACGGGCAGCAGGTACGCGGTGCTCTTGAAGCAGGCTTTCCCATTCGTCAGCAGTTTTAGTGAGAAATATGCTAGATAACAACGCGAATTCCTTATGCCTATCTGCGATGCGTTCTCCTTCGTCGCATTTAATCATTTCCGCATGTCCGAGTAGACGCCATAGTCGCGCCTGTTGGCGATGGTTGGCAGCTGCGAGCATCAGCATCCCATCGGCCGTCTCGTAGCAGGAAATCGTCGCAGTGAAGTGGCTGTTTCCCATCGGACGCGGAATGTGTCCACCGTATGTATAGGAAGTGATCTGGGCGCCCATCAAAATCATCGCGACATCGAACATGGAGACATCTATATGTTGGCCCCGGCCTGATTGCTGTCTTTGATAGAGGGCGCTTGCAATTGCGAATGCGGCGCTGGTTCCGGTTGCGTAATCGACAACGGGAGAGCCGATTCGAACCGGGTTCACCTCGGGGGTACCGGTATGTGCCATAAGGCCTGACGCCGCCTGGATCACAAGGTCATAGGCGGTCTGTTCTTTGCGAGGAGCAGTCTGCCCAAATGCGGAGACGGAGCAGTAGATAAGCCCGGGATTAGTGATCGAAATCTGTTCGTAGCCCAGCCCGAGGTCGTCCAAAGCACCAGGGCGGTAGTTTTCGACAAATACATCGGCGGTTGCCACCAGTTGTGTCAGGATCTCTTGGCCGCGCGACGTCTTTAGATTCAGTGTCATGCACCGCTTGTTCGACGCCTGTGCAAGGTATGTGGTGGCCATCCCAGCTGTGCGCAACTCCGAGTCCGGGCCTTGATCGCGTGTTTGATCGGGATCAAGAGGATTTTCAACCTTAATAACGTCCGCACCAAGCAACGCCAACTGGTAGGTTGAAAATGGCCCAGCGAGGACGTGCGTGGCATCGATGACCTTGATTTTTTCGAATGGACGATTCGTCACTATCTGTTCTCCGGCATGTACGACTTTCCGACGTTCGGCGTGCTGTCGCTCGGTCCTACGTGGGCCGTGCGCGAAGCGGCGTTCGAATTCACTTTAACTTTGAGAAACACACGAGATCCAATACAAGTTTGCGAAAGCTGCTATGCGTAGGGCGGATCTGAGCTGGTCAGGGTCGACTTGCATCTACAGCGGAGGGGTGCCGCAAGGCAGCCGCCGTTCGACGCGATTCGGTTAGTCGGTGCGGGAGCGTGCGAGGCGGCGATAGCGGACGGCACCGGCAACACGTTGGAGTAACGAGGAGTGAGGCGACCCTCACAGCAGGTAGCGAGCGGAGCGACACCCGCGCATGATCGGCTATTTCTTCTGGCGCAAGCTCAGATTTGACGCCCCACTCGAACTGGATGAAGCGGACGGCTACCCGCAGTTCATTACGACCTGGTGCAGTATCGTCTGATTTATCTTGCGCTAATCTGAGCGGTTCTGGTGCAAATATGAGACCCGCGGGGTAGGCTCAAGGGTTTATTGATCCGCGCAGGGCAAACGGCTCTGTCAGGTTGGTGGGGAGGCAGCGGTAGAATCGACAGATGAAGAAGACAAGATCGCTTTATCACGGCCACCGCTTTCCTGCCGTTGTCATCAGCTGTGCGGTTCGCTGGTATTTCCGGTTCAACCTGAGTCTGCGCGACATCGAGGAGTTGTTGCTCGAGCGTGGTGTCGTGGTCACGTACGAAACGATCCGCTGCTGGTGCGACAAGTTCGGCGCCGGATTCGCCCAGTGCGCCAAAGCGGCGCGGCGCAAGCCGGGCGGCACCTGTCATCTGGACGAGATGTTCGTGACGCTGCGTGGCGAGCCGTATCTGTTGTGGCGTGCGGTCGACGAGCATGGCACCGAACTCGATGTGCTGGTGCAAAAGCGGCGTGACAAGGCCGCGGCAAGGCGCTTCTTCCAGAGCGTGCTGCGTTCGAACCCGGTGCCTCGCCGGATCGTTACGGACCAGCTGCGTAGCTATGCGGCAGCGAAGGCCGATATTCCCGAACTGGCGAACGTGAATCACGTGTTTGCCAAAGCGGCTGCACGTGTGAGCAACCGCGCCGAGAACAGCCACCAGCCGACTCGCAGGCGCGAACGCCAGATGTGCGGCTTTCGCGATCCGCGTCGCACGCAGGCGTTTCTCTCATGCTTCGGCCCGAT
Source organism: Paraburkholderia silvatlantica (assembly GCF_003096715.1). Taxonomy (GTDB): domain Bacteria; phylum Pseudomonadota; class Gammaproteobacteria; order Burkholderiales; family Burkholderiaceae; genus Paraburkholderia; species Paraburkholderia silvatlantica. The sequence goes on along the minus strand of NZ_QEOL01000027.1, from coordinate 86,359 downwards.
CCGGCAGCACTTCGCATTGCCCAGACATCAGATGAATGCGGCACGCCATCGTGCCGTACTCCAAGAGCGCTTCGCCAAATGGCATGGTTGGACTGTCTCTTCCGCAGCCGAGAAAGTTATCTGATAAGGATAACTACATTGTAGCCAAACAGGCTATCTACGCCCCTCAACTTGACAGAGCCGCAGCCAGGACATGATGCTGTCCTATAGTCTTGCTGCAGTTCAGAGCCGTAATGCTGACGACGGAAGTCTGGATGAAGACGTCGAACTTGTCGCGGCCCTTCTCTTTCTCGCCGGTGCGCTCGAGTCCGGCCGCATAAACGCCGGCGACCAAGTCGTCGCCGAGATCCGCATCCCGATCTTATCCAAGCTGCGCGCCAAACGAAAGCGTTTCATGGTCCGGACGCCCTTACCCGTACCGTCGATGGAACGCATCAGGGATCGTGGGGCGCTCTGCTTCTGGACCTGTACGAACGCGTGCTGAACGGCGACAATACGAAACTGTTGAGCATCGAAGCAATATGCTGCGACGTGGTATTGATCCGGCAGCGGCTTCGCTCCTGGTGGGAGATTTTCCCTTAAATATAGACTGCCGAATCGGCCAACAGAAATTTTTTACTCCATCTTTCCATGCTCTCGCAAAGGATCGAAATTCCGGATCATTGCATTCGTGGCACGGCCGTCTATATTGGAAAGTCCGGCTGATGTGAGTTGCGCACAGTCCAGCTTTCCCAACCGTTGATTGAGCAGGCGATCAGGCCGAACGTCAGGAGCACATTCCATGGAAGTTCTGAAGCTCGCAATCATCCTCGGCGCTGTTGTCGGAATTGCCAAGGGCATCCAGCTCTTCAGTCGCCACTGCCGACGCCGCTTCGGCTACTACCTTCTCACGAAGCGCGGATTCTGGCTCGCAGCCATCGGCATCAATTTTCTGTGGTGGGGATTCTACGCATGGGGAACTGCGTACCTGCGTCATGCCCAGCAAGCGGGCGGCATCGCCCTCATGGGAATGGGGCTGGTAACGGTCGCGTGGCTGATTTATGAGAACATCCGGGATACCGATCTTCCGCATGGCATTGGTGGATCAGCACTGCAGCTCGTGCTGTTCTTCCCGCTTGCGATCTACGGCGTTCCGATGCTCCTGATCACCATAGTCTTCCTGCTGTTTGTCACGTTCAGGGCTGGGCCCGCCGCATGGTTTGTTGAACCGTAAGTCCTCAAGGTTCCCGATAGCCTGCCGCGATGGCGCAGACTGTCGCCCGCCCCTCTGCCATCAGAACAAGCCTGCCGGATCATCAGCCCTGTTCCAGCTATACAGAATCAGTTCCCCGCGCGGTGCAGTAGGTCTGGGAGCGCCGAGCGAATACTGGATTTCTACATGTTCGAAGTCCAGCCCTGCGAATACTCCGCGCATGTCCGGGTGATCGTTCACGGTCAGGATCGCGCGCCCGTGATCTCACGCATGACGCTTGCCATCCTCACATACTGCTCGATCCCAAATGGCACGCCGTACCCTTCCGTCTCCCAATACGGCGGGCCCATTATGGGGCCGGTCGTACCGGTTCACGCAAATCCGCCAGTCGAGCTTTTCAATGTACGCGCCGGACAGACGAAGGTGTGCGGCCGACAACGTATCCTCCAGACGCATCAGGTTGAGCCCCGGCGGCGACGTCGTGGCCGTCCCGAAGGTACGTCCCGCCACGCGACCACCGAAGCAGTTCTGCTGAAGGTATAAAAACGCGCGGCGCGCTGGATATCCGTGAGCGTTTCCGGTCGTGTGTCGCTCAGCCACCTGAACGCCTGCCGGCTGCTCAAGGCCTACTTGAACTGGCGGATGAACTCCTCGGGATGATGCTGCACAACGCGATACAGATTGACGAGATCATCGTTGACGTCGTTCAGCACTTCGACTTCCGCTGGCGGTCAAATGAAGAACAACGCTGCCGCGCCCGCGAAGACCTCGACGTAACAGGTATGCGGCGGGAACCGGGGGATCAGGATATCGGCCAGACGCCGCTTGCCGCCGATCCACGGCACGATAGGTATGGCCACGCCGTCCTCCCGCCATCAACGATCCACATCGGGCTCGACGTCGCCTGACCGATCCCCGGCTTCCCGCGCCGTTGTTTCCGCCGGCTCACGCCGGGTGCTCTGCGACCACTCCGTTACTGGACGGTCTCGCTGGATCGGCATACCCCCGACGAAATACGCCATTTCGACCGCCATCGCACGATCCTCACGCACACGCGATCTCGCCATCGCATAGGCCATCTCGCGCCAGGCAGCGAACACCCCGCCGTGCGCGACCCAGCCAGCGTCACGCTGTGTGTCGGCTGACAGAGGCTTCCAGTATTTCGGGACCTCGCCGCGCGCGATCATATGAACCACCGCAGGTGTTGGATAGCGCTGCGTGACACCGCGCGCGCGCCGGGGCGTCGCGTTTGCGCCGACGCCGTGCTCACGCAACTGCTCCGCAAAGCGTTCACGCCAGCGCTGCAGATCCTCGTGGCGCGGATTCAGGCGGCGGCCATCCGGGCCGCGCACCTGCACGCTCAGGTGCACGTGCGGATGGGCCTCGTCGTCGTGCGCCGCGAATACGTATGCACGTCCGTCGCCGAACTCCTGTGCCGCAAAGTCGCGCACGGCATCACGCACGGCACGGCGGTCCGTGCCCGCCGGCATCGACAGCAGAACATTGAACACCTCACGGCGTGTGCTGTTCTCGGGGATACCCCATCCACCGAGTTGCCAGGCCTGCGTCAGATCGCGCAACGCGTCGACGCCCGCAATGCGATCGCCGTTCTGGTCTTCCAGCTCGACCCTGCCGTTGCGCGAGATATAGCGCAGGTGCCGGCGCACGGCCCCCATGCCCTGCGCACTGGCTGCCTTGTTCGTGATCTTGACCATCACCTCGGGCGTGCGCCTGAGCGTACGCGCGATCTGGGCGCGCATGCGGGCGGCTTCATCCCGGATACCGACATGCGAGAGCCGCGCAGCGCGAGCGTGCCGTAGCGGCTCCTGAAACAACCGGTCGCCCCAGTTCACGAGCATCGCGTCGATGTAGATTTTTGGGTACGGCATGTCAGCTCCATCGGTCGAGATTCGCACGAATGAGAGCAGAGGTCGCACGCAAATGCGCGTCAATCCGGTCCCGCATGTCTGCCCAGTCCACCATCCGCTCCCTCGCCACCGGTTCGATCGCGCCGGACCGCACCAACTGACCCAGCAGGCGGTTGACGCCGGCAAGCTGCTGACTGGATTCCGACAGCACACGCATCTCGTGCTCTCCAAACTGCGGCTCACGCGTCAGCTGCGCGCGAACCAGCGATACGACCCAGCGGTTACCACTCAGGCCCGATGCCGTCGCCCGCTCTTCTACGGCCGCCAGCTCGGACGCTGTCAGGCGAATCTCGATGCGGGCACGTGGTTCGCCAACAACGGGGCTGCCCAGGTCACGAACGACCACGACGGATCGCGCTCCCGCATCATCGTGGATGGCAGCCATGATCAACCGGCGCGCGCCTTCGCCTGCCGTCAGACCGCGGCGCGCGCACCAGTCGTCCCAATGCAGTCTGACTGCACCGAGTTCGACGCACAGACGCTCGCGCGCGGCCACGATCCACCTCAGCGGGATGGCGACATCGGCGCCGGGCCGGCCGGCTCACGATCGATTTCCGGCGCAGGCGCGCGCTCGGGCGCCGCACGCCTGCGTTGATCCCGGCCCGACGGCGCCTTCGGATCGAATACCCTTGGCGGCGGGACGGACGTGCCCTCCTTCCCGAACGCAACGAGCATGCGTTCGGCACGCTGCTGCACGCGGGCAATCGAACGGTCGCCGAACCCCTGCTCCCGCATCGCCGTCACCAGCACGGCCATGTGCATGGCCTGGTCGTTTTCCGGATGCCGGGTGCCACGCTGACGATGGGCAGGCGGTTCCATAGCAGGTGCGACGGACGAATCGGCGACGCGTGCATCGCCCGATGGGCTAGCAGATTCCGGAGGAACGGACGCCCCCCGGTCGCGCTGCACGACATCGACCTGCCAGGTATTCCGGTAAACGTCCTTGTCTTCCTCGCCGACCACCTTGCCCTCGCCGTCGAAGGCCGGCACGCGCACGGTCACGAGGCGCTTGCCGAGATTTTCGAGCACGACCTGCTGTCCGACGCTCACCCCCGATTCGCGCATGGCACGCTCAAGATCCACACCCCATACAGCCTGATCCACTCCCGCCGGATCGCGGAACACCACGTAATACGAGTCACTGCGCGCAGGATTGTGCAGATACGGCGCACTACCGTGCTCACGCAGTTCACCGACATACCGCCGTGGCGCATCGGGTTCGTCACCAGCCGCGTTCCGGTCTGCGCGCGGCGTGCGCGGTTCCTGCACAGCGGCATGTGCCGGCGCCGGAGATGAGGCTCCGTTGACGGCAGCGGCTGGAGCAGAAGGCATCGCGGGAGACACAGTCGGCCGTGCATCCGCGCGCCCCTGCTGACCCGTAGCACCCGCCGCCATGGTCGCCGTCGTCAGCGCTACTACCTCGATACGATTGTCCAGTCGAGCCTGCCGCGCATCCGCGAGACGCGCGAGGTCCGCCGCCTTCGGCTCGTAGCCGCTGACCTCGATACCATGCAGCGTCGCCTGCAGCCAGACCTCGCTACGGAACGCCTCATTGCCCGACACACGGATGCGCTGCCACGATTTGGCATGCACCATGTCGATCATCGATTCGACCACGTCAGGCCGGTTGTGCCCGGTGACGAGGTACGGTCCCAGATCCTCGAATGCGAGCTGATACGGCGCATCCTTCAGGAAATACTGGTTGCCCGACCGCATATAGAGTTTGGTTACGCGTTCGGGCGGCCGTTCGAGCGGCACGTAACCACGATCGAGCCTGGCCGCCATTCCAGTCGGTGCCGGCCCTCCCGTCTGCCCTGCCGCCTGAGATTCCACGCCGGGATCGTCCCGGATTGCCTGATCGCGCAGCCTTGCGCGGGCCGCGTCGAACTCGCGCCGGCGCCGGGCGGACACGGCATCCATCGCAGCCGGATCCAGCGCGTCCCGATGGTCGTCCAACGGGCTCGGGCTGCCACTGCGGCCCGGCACGTCCTGCTCGATCACGTTGATGACCGGATCGGCCTCCTGAGCCGAAGTTGTCTGCGCCATGTCACCACCTCATCAATTCAAAACACGTTCGCCCTGCACGGCACTGCGCCGGCTTATCGATCCGGCTCCGTACCCGCCTCGCGCGCCGCACCGTGTTCCTTCGCTTTCTCCAGCGCTTCGGTCCGTAATTCGCGAATACGTGCCCATGATCTGGCCTGCAGCTGGTCGAGCATTCCTTCGAGATTGGGACTGAAGTTCAGCTCCTGCGCCGACTTCTTCAGCGAGCGCACGGTTCGATCCAGCAGGTCACGCGCACGGTCCCACGGATAGACCTTTGCGTGACCGCCGTCGTAGCCGACCTGCAGTTCGGAGCCGTTGAGCCGTGCGTTTTCGTCCATCCATTTCAGACGCTCGGAAACGAACGTCATCTGGTCCTTGCGGTGGAACACGACACTGCGGGTCGCCACCTCCTGGATCAGGTAGTGCTCGGTGTTGAACACTTCGCCGCGATACGGTCCGCCGTTCTCACGTGGTGTGCCCATCTTCAGCGGCGAGCCGAACCGATGCTCGGCCAGCGCCCTGATTTCGCCTGGCACGTCGCCGACACCAAACAGGGGTTCGCCGACCGGCGGGCGCGACGGCGGAAGTCGGGGCGGACTGGTGACCGGAGGCGTCGTGGCCGGGGCGGCAGCATCCGGCGATGTAGTGGCCGGTGGATCGGCCGATGTGACAGTAGCTGGTACTTCGCCTGTTGTCGGTGTCTCCGGCCCGTCCGACTTCGACGCGCCACGCTTCGAAGACCGGCGACGTGGACTGCCTTCGTCGTCGGGTAGCAGCTTTTCCTTGACGTTGCTCATTTCTGTGCCCTCCTCATACCTGTCCACTTCGACCACGGTCACCCCGGATGCGGCTGGGGCATCCGGCACCGGCCCGCCGTCTGTTCTCACGACGGAACGAACCACCTCACGCAGATGCGTGCCGACGGCATCGAAGCCCGAGAGCACCGCCATGTCGCTGAAGTCGTTCGGCGCCTTGTCGTCAATGCGCGCGTCAGCGGCAAACCGCGGCCAGGCCACGCGCGCCCCCGCGTCTTCCGCTGCCTGCCGCGCCTGCGTCTCGCCCCTGCCCAGTTCGCCGAGGACGATCAGGTCCGCATCGGGATATCGCTCGCGCAGGTTCGTTGCGACCAACGACAGATTTCCGCTCGAAAGCGCCGCCACCGCGAACCAGCCCGTCGCTCGCGAGGCAGACAGTGCCGTCGCCATGCCCTCGGCGATCAGGATCAGCGACGATTCACCGTCCGGAACCAGCGTCGGCTCTGTCATCCAGTAACCGCCCTTCTTCACGCCGCCGGCCAGCGACGACTTCAGCCCCTGCTCGTCGATCAGTTCCAGCGTCGACATGGAACCGTCGTTCCAGACCGGCACGATCAAAACGCGCCCCGTCAGGATTTCCTCTTCGCTGGCCGGCGCATAGCCGAGCAATGCGCGCAGTTCCAGCGCATCCAGCTCGCGCAATGTGTCCATCGGCCCAAGGCGCTTGCGTTCGAGATACGGATGCGCCGACCCAACGGGACGCGCCCAGTCCCATATCGATGCCGCTTCGCGCGCAACCGCCGCATGGCGTGCCTCGCGACGGGCCGCGTCGCGCTCGCGCTGCGCGAGCACTTCAGCGGACGGCGCGAGCACGGCCGTCATCTGGTCGGGGTAATGCGCGCGCCTGAGATCGAAGCCATGCTGGCGCGCGTGCCAGAACAGGGTGGACAGGGTTTTGCCGCCCGATGCACTGGCCGAGCGCCACGTCGTACGGGCCGCGCGCTCGTCATAGTTGGCGGCCGTGCGACTCCACGCGTCCCAGATCTCGAACCCCTCGTCGCCGAATCCGTGCTTGAGTGCGAACGCCATATCGACCCAGGTCTCGTAGTCGTCGGCCGGGATCACGGCAAGCGCGGCACGTGCGCGATCGGCCTCATTCACATAGGGCGTCGTCATTGCAGAACTCCCGTCGCTTGCGGACCATTCGCGGCAGCGCGCCGGGCCGGTTCAACGAAGTCCAGTTCAACCACATCGAGATCGTCCGCGCTCAGATGGCGTCTCGCCCGTTCAATCTTCCGGGCCGGCACGCCGAGCAGCCTGAAGTGCCGCTCCACGTAGGCGACTGCATCGTCCTCGCTGATATCGGCCAGGTTCGGCGGCAGGTCGCGCGGGTCCCATGCCTGCAGCACCTCCAGATACTCGGGCGGCAGATGTATCAGGCCCGCGCCATCCGGGTCGATCTCGTCCGGCCGCAGATCGCGCAGGCGGCGCTCGGTCACCGCGCTGAAGTGGGCCAGGTTCATGGCGGGTACCGCTGGCGCGGCCGTCACGCGCGAGGTGAACTCGGGATCGCGCCAGTAGCAGATCTTGTCGGCCAGAATCGGCTTGGTGTTTTCGAGCACGATGATTTCCTTCTCGCGCCCCAGCTCCTTCAGTTCCTGCGGCAGCAGCAGCGGCCGGCGCTGCTCGGACACGCTCTCGCTCGATCCGCCGTGACCGCCGAAGACTGCGTTCGAACGACTGACGCTGCGCGACTGGTCGGTCAGCGTGCCGAGCATTTCCGAGTAGTCGTTCGCATCCTTCTGCTCACGAGGCGCATAGAGAATCTGCATCGCGTGGTTCGTGATGAAGGTACGGGCATCGGCCCGCCCGTAGACCGATTCGAGCTGCGCGATCGACTGCACGATCGACAGCAGGCGCAGGTTGTAGCCCGCCATGTAGGCCACCGCGCGCGCGAGAATATGGATCTTGCCGATCGCCGTCATCTCGTCGAGCAGAAGAAGGCACTGGAACCGGAGCGTTGGATCGGCCTCGGGCAACTGCTTCGTGTTCAGGTTAATCACCTGCGAAAACAGCAGGTTCACGATCAACGCCGCTTCCGACAGGTGATCGGGCGTCACGCCGATATAGATGGAGATGCGGCGTCGGCGCAGATCGCGCGGATCGAAATCGTTCGCGCTCGTCGCCGCGTCGACGACCGGATTGGCCCAGATCGTCAGCGGCGCATTGAACGTAGCGAGGACACTGGCCAGCACCTTGTCGTCGTTCGACAGGAAGCGGTTCAGCGCATCGACACACTGCCCCGACAGCAGATCGCGATACTGGACCAGCGCGCGCTGCAGATACGTCTTGACCGGCATGCCGTTGCCCGACGACTGCCGCAACACCTCGCCGATCGTGACCGGATAGTTCGGGATCGATGCCCCCTTGCCGGCCCGGCGCGCATCGCGCCACTCGCACAACAGCAGTACGATGGCAAGGAACAGGTTGCGCGCCTGGTCCTTCCAGAAGTCATCGTGGCCGCCCGGCGGATATAGCGCATAGCCGATCGCGAGAATGTCGCCGACCCTGAACAGGCCGTCCGAAATCGCCGACAACGGGTTATACCGATGCGTGCGACCGTCCTCGGCGAACGGATTGAACAGGTAGACCTCCTGCCCATGTGCGCGCCGAAAGCCCGCCGTGATCGCATAGTTCTCCTGCTTCACGTCGAGCACCACGACCGAATCGGGGAAACTGAGCAGGTTCGGAATCACGATGCCGACGCCCTTGCCCGAGCGCGCGGGTGCCGCCAGCAGCACGAACTGCTGGCCGGTGAAACGCAGGTAACGGCCGCGCCACACGCCGACGACAATCGGCGGCGACGAACCGAGGTATGCGGGCGTCGTCATAGCAATCCCGCCCGACGGATTTCCGATTCGCTCGCAAAGCGCGCGCTACCGTAAAGACGGCGCCGGCCCGAGCGCTCCCACAATGTGTGCAGACCGAACACCGGTCCGCCGAAGGACAGCAGCACGCCGAAGAGCGCGGCCCCGGCGAGCTTGCGGCCCGCATTCGCCATCAGACCGTGCCGCCAGGCCAGCAGCGCGTCGAGCCAGCCGGACAAACCCGCGTGCAACGGATTGATCCGCAGGCTCGCGTACAGGAAGAATGACGCGAGCCAGAGCGACGCAGCCAGCCCGCCAAAAAGGCAAGCGAGCACGGCCAGCGTCACGACCGCCGTCCGGATATGCTGAATTCGATGCGAAGATGTCTGGGTCATGACCGTCCCCTATACGAACGCAGTGCGCGCCTTGCGCACCGGATCGAACCAGACTTCCGTCATGCCCCACTGCCGGCCGACCTGCTCGCCCGACGCATCCAGCACCGGATGCGCCTCCACGTGTGCGACGACATCGATCGTCAGGAACAGCAGGCGCTTGAGCGCGGCATCGTCCCAGGCGGCGGCCTCTGGATGCTCCTTCGCCATCAGCGCGAAACGCTCGATCGCCACCGCAGCATTCGGCGCGTGGTAGCTCGTGATCGAGCCGGCGTGGCCCGTCGTCAGGAGCTTGAGGAAGTCATAGGCTTCGGCGCCGCGCAGCTCGGTCAGCAGCACGCGATCAGGGCGCATGCGCATCGTGCTCGCGATGAGATCGGCGGGCGTGACGCGCGCCTGCCCGTGGCCGCCCTTGCTGTACAGCAGGTGAACACAGTTTTCGATATGCCGGATAAACAGCTCGCGGACATCCTCGATCGTCACGATCCGCTCGGTCGCGGGAATCGAGCGGCACAGGGTCTTCATGAAGCTGGTCTTGCCCGAACCCGTGTTGCCGACGATCACAAGATTGAGCCGGTCCGTGACCGCTCGCTCGAAGAACGTGCTCCAGTCGCGCTCCTCCAGCCACCGGACGAGCCTGCGGTCTTCTGCACGCAGCACGGGCAACGCCGTATCGAGCCCATCCGGGCGATGCCATACCGTGTCGTCGAACAGCCCTTCGTCGCGGTAGGCCTCGAGTGTCTTCTCGCGCGACGACGGGCGACGAATCGTGACCGAGACCGTGCGCGGCGAGACGACCGGCGGCACCACGATCTGGATGCGCGCATCGCCCGGCAGCAGCGCCGAGAGTACGGGATGCTGCGCCGAGATCTCCTGGCTGGTCAGCGTGGCCACTGCTACGGCGAACGACATCAGCCGGTCGAAATCGAGGTCCGGGCAATCGTGGCCGTGCCAGCCGCGCGAGTTTTCGGTCAGCACGCGCTGCGGCCGGTTGATCACCAGTTCCGTCACGTCGGCGTCCTCGAGCAGCGGCGCGAACGGCCGCATCAGCTCACGCACCGAGGCGTCGTCGGGCAACCGGGCGAGGACCGGGTCGCGATCGGGTGTGTCGGCGCGGGGCATCATGGCGTGGCCTCCGGCTGCAGCGCATAGACCGATCCGAAATCGAGGTCGCGCGCGACGACGATCGTGAACTCCGCGCCCTGGTTCTGCTTCAGGGTCGGCGGGATGTTGATCGTGCTGTCGAGCACGCGCGTGGCCATGTCGTTGCCCTGCTGCTGCGTGTTCTCGAACACGACCGACCCGTTGCTGTTGCCGCCGCGCGTTGCCAGATAACCGATCGCGTCCTGGGTGATGCCGAGCAGCATCGCCGCGCCGATGCGCTGGCCCCAGTGGTTATCCACGTATCCGTCCATCCCCATGCGACCGAGCGCGTCGGCAGCGGGAGAGTCGATCTCGACCGTGACGCCATCCGGCGTCTTGATGCGGGCCGACAGCACGAATACGCGCTTCTGTCCCGGCGACAGGTTCGAGCGGTACTCGCTGTTGATCTGCGAACCGCGTTCGATCAGCAGGACGTGCCCGTCGTCCGAGTACACGTTCTTCGTGACCGTGCAGGTCGAGATACCGGCCTGGGTCGAATCGAACGCCGTATCGCCGACGCAGTCGATCTTGGCGCCCTGCGCGAGGATGAGACTGCGATTGCCGAGCATCGCGGCACGCACGCGCGGGGTCGCCGTCGGCGTCAGTGCCGGGGCGAGCGCGCCGCCCGCCTGCCCCGATCCCGCGGCCGGTGCGCCCGCGCCGCCGGATACCGCCGCCGCTACCGACGAAGCGGTGCCTGCCACGCTGCCGGCCTCGGGCAAGCCAGGTAGCCCGGCCGCACTCTCCTGCCCGCCGCCGGTAGCCAGCAGTGGCGCGTCGTAATAGCTGTGGGAAGCCGCTGCATGCACGGTGCTAACAGGGGCAACGGCTACGCCCGAAGCTGGCACCGGACGAACGACAATGGCACTCGCCGGCACCGGCGTCGATGCGACGACGGCCGCAGACGCGGGAGCGTCCCTGAACGTGTGGCCCTGCGCGGATGTGTCAGCGACCGAATCGCGCCGCGCTTTCGCCTGGGCATCGTGACGCGCGAGGAATCCATGCACAGTCCAGACCGCGCCGGCGCCGACGACCAGCACGATCACAATCGGCGTCAGCCACCAGGCCCGTGGACGGGCACTGCGGTACTGACCGAGCGCAGGCATGCCGCGATCAGCTGATGCGCCTGACGCCGCATCGTTCCTGTCGGGGGTCAGCCGTGATACCGGAGAATCGTCGGGCTCAATCAGATTGCGTTCGGTATCGTCATTCATCGCCGTGGCTCCGCAGGGCACGCTTCACGCCGTCGACGGTCGTGCCATCGCGTGGCGGTACACCGTCCATGTCGTAGGCGTCGTTCCAGATTCCGACGACCTCACTACCGAGCCGCAGCACGAAGCGTTTTGCCACTTCGTGGATCACGATCGTGTCGCCATCGACGTGCCTGTCGACCACGCTCTCCGTACCATCGTCGGCCACCCGGAAGATCGCCGGCATGCGCCGGTTGTTCGGGATACGCAGATACGTGAAGCGGCCGTCGTCCCATGCTGCAGTCGGCGCGATGTCGTCCGAATCGCGCATGACCTGCATCGAGTAACGTGCATTGCGAACGGCCGGCGGTTGCGCGAGACGCCGGGCAACGAGCCCAGCATCTGATTCCGTGTGCGCCTGCTTTGCCAGCTCGTCCGGATAAACGAAGGTCACGCGATACATCACACGGTCGTTGCCGAACTTCGACTGAAGCGGGAGCACGACCAGATCGAAGCTGTAGCTGCGGCGGTCGGTGCGGATCTCGAGATTCGAGTCGTGCGCGGCGAGTTGCGGCTTCAGGTACACGTCGTGATCGCCCTTGCTCGCCACGATCTGCCAGCCGTCCCGGTCGCCGGGCGCGACGACCTGGATCTGCTCGTGCGGATCGAGCGCGATATGCGTAGCGAAACCACGCTGCGCCTCGACGCGCACCACCTCGTCCGCGCGATAGATCACCTGCCGCACGCGCGAGTCGTCGTTCCAACCAGGTAGATCGACCGCGTGGACCATGCCGGAAAACAGCAGACTCGCGACCGCCATCGTCGAGCAAAGCATTTTCATGGCGTGTCTCCCACCGCCGCGGCCGATGCCGGCGGCGTATATTCGGGATCGCGACTGTAGGCCGTGACCTTGAAACCAAACGGATTGGCGATCGCCACGCTCTCGCGCGTGAACACGGTCGGCCGGTAGGTATAGGCCAGCGTGATCACGAAACGCTGTGTCGGTTCAACGTCGGCCTGGCCGTTTTTGAACGAGGTGCGCTCGATATGAATGACTGCGTGGCCGGGTTCGTCCGGCAGAAGCGTGACCGAGAGAATCCGCACACGCCGCTCGGTGCCGGCCCCGAGCTGCCGGTCCAGCGCATCGGGGCCGCTGTAAATGCCGCGGTAGTCGCGCGCGACCACGTCATCGCTCATGGCGAGCACGCTGTCATAGTCCATCTGCAGCAGGCCCCAGTCGTAGCGCTCACGCTCGCGCACATAGGTCTCGACCCAGTGCTTGTCCTGGATCTCCTTCGTATGCACATGGCGCGCATCAAGCACGTCGATCACCTGGGACTCACCCGTCAGGCGATCGACCTCGATCGGCAACGGCACCACGCGATAGAACGGCACCATCACCGCGAGTGCGACCACGCTGAGCACCGCTATGCCGACCGACGCATAGGCGACATGCCAGGCGCGACGCTCGGAGCGTTCCTGCAGGTACGTCAGCGACGCCTCGATGTCGAGTACGCGCCCGTAGTCGTGCGGCGCACTCATGATCTGTCTCCGGTATCCGGTGCAGCAGGTCCATCGGGAACAGGCGACGGTGCAGTCGGCACAGCGGTTTGCCCATCACGCACAAGCGGCACAGGCGGCACACGATTGACCGGCACGCGGTGCAGACCATCCGGCAACATGGGCTTCGGCGGAGAGCTGCTGCACGCGGCGAGGCTCCAGGCGAGGCAGCCGGCCAATGTCATGGAAGTCAGCGAAGTCGTCATGGACATGACACCCCTCCTCAGTTCCCGAACGACGCGGGAACCATCTGGTCCTGCAGCCGGTTCGTCCTGCCCGCGCGACTCAGCACCAGTTCGCCCTGTTGCTCGGCCACGAGCTTGTCTTCCGCCTCGGACAGCATCCGGAACAGTTGCAGCTTCGTCATCTCGTTACCGACCGTCGTGCTCTCGACCTGAATGCGTGCCTGCAGTTCGGCGACACCCTTCGGGTCCTGGGTCACATCGATCTGCTGCGCGAGGCTCTGGATCTGGTTCAGTTCCTGCAGTTCGGTCTGGTAGGCCTGCTCGCCGAACGCCTTGTCCTGGAACGGCTTGTTGAGCGCGCGCTGGCAGACCTGCTGGTCGATTCCGGTCTGGTCCTCGCAGTTGTAGATCTGGCTCGCGGAACGCAGCGCCTGGGCGTTGCCCGTCAGGCCCGAGTAGCCGCCGTTCTGGACCGCCGTGTAAACGCTCTGCCAGTTCGACGGCAGCGAATTCGCCACAACCGGATTGCTCATCAGCGCGCCGAAACCGCGTGTGCCGACCGTCGACTGATAGATCTGGATTTCCTGCTGCACCTCCTGCTCGAGCTGGGCCACCGTCGCAATGGCCTGCACGACGTTCTGTGCGTCAAAGACCGGGATGCCCTGGGCATGCGCACCAGCACACCACGTCGCCATCACGAACACGGCGCCTGCCCATCTGTTTCGTGCGTTCATCGTCGTCACCTTGTTGTCCTTTCGCCGTCAACCGCCCTGCTGCCCCAGGTTCGCGCGTGCGGCACGCTGATAGGCCGGCACTGCACCACCGCCACCACCCGAACCCGTCCGGTCGTGAATCTCGCCGCCCGGCTTCGGCCCACGCCCGTTGCCCTTTAGCGCCCTCCCGATCGCGCCCACCAGGCTGCGCGAAGCCACGCCTGCAGCGAACGCACCGAAGCCGGACAGGGTTGCGCCGCCGGACAGGCCTGCCGCCACGGATGGCAACTGCCAGCCGACCATCGCGAGGAACACACCGGTCGCGAACAGGCCGAGCGCCGTTGCGGCCGCTGCGGCATCATTGAGTCCGGCTGAAATGCCCTGCACCACGGCCGAGGCATCGGCGCCGGGGGAGGCGCCAGTCGCATGCATTGCGGTCAAATCGGCCGAGAACGCCGTGAGCGCCATGCCGAGGAACGCGGCAACGAGGATCTGCAGCAGCGCGTAGTTGACGACCTTTGCGGTCCACGCCTCGAAGAAGCGGGCAGTCGGCGAAAACGCCGCGCAGGCAATAAAGACTGGACCGAGACCGAGTACGAGATCGAGCAGCATCCTCGCCATCACGACCTCGAAAGCCAGCACGATCAGGAAGATCGAGCCACCAAGCGCTGCGACCAGGCCGCACAGGAAATCGCCGATGGCGGCGGCCAGGCCACTCGCACTGAAGCCCTCGTGCGTCGCCTTGTCGAAGTAGGCGTCCATCACGAGATCGATCTGCTGGTCATAGCAGTCGAGCGTCAGGTAGATGCTGGTCGCGGCTCCCTGAGCCGTTACGCTGCTACCGCTGACGGAACCACAACCGGGATTACCACCACCCGTTGTGTTCGCCGCATTCTGGATCGTCTGGGCGAGCCCGGACGTCGCGCCGTCGACGGCAGTGACGACCTGCTGCTGGTAGATCCCGGCGCTCAGCGCGAACGCAAGCGTGATTGCCACCTTCAGTCCGCGCCACGCAAACGCCGGCACGGCCTCGTGCGCTTCACCGCGCACGACCGCGAGACCATAGGCGAGCACCCAGATCGTGACGGCCGTGGTCACGACAGGCACGAGCGCACCGGACAGCGCCGACGACACGCTCGTGACGTAGGTCGACATGCCGTTCTCGAGCGTGCCGCCGACGGCGGTAAAGAGGCCGCTCATCGCGCACCTCCCGGCCCCGGCAACTGCGGCGACTGGCGCGCGCTGGTCTGCTCTGACTGTGCGGCGCGGCGCTTCGCGAGCTGCTCGTGGAAGACCGGCAGCCAGTTCTGCGGCAGGTCGCCGACCTGAGCGCGGATCGTGTCGAGCAGTTCCACGTTGTCGGTCGTGCCGGACAGCACATCGAGCACGTCGCCGAGGCCCGCGAGATCAAGCCGGCCGATGGCCGATCGATGCCCCTGCTTGACGAGGAACATGCGGCTGTTCTCGCCGAGGTTGCGCACGATGTTGAATTCCGCTTCGGTCAGCTTGAAGCCACGGACGTAATCGTCGTAATCAGCACGCGGGTTCGGCAGAAAGAAGAATGTCGCACTCTGTTCGATCAGCGCACTGGCGATCGGGCTACGCAGCACATCGGCCGGCGACTGCGTATCGAAGATGCCGAGCCCGTTCTGCTTGCGGATCGTCTTCTGCTTGTTCTGGGCGAAGTCGGTAAAGACCGGGTCGCCGAGCCGCTTCCAGAATTCGGTCATGACGTACACGAAGCGCCGGCCGTCAATCAGGTTCTCGGTCCGGTGCAGCAGGTACATCGTGACGGGCGTCGAAACCTCAGCGTCATCGAGCAGTTCCGTATCGTCGAAACCGAACAGCGTCGCGCGCGCGTGATCAATACGGTCGGTCGGGTTG
Organism: Paraburkholderia silvatlantica; assembly: GCF_003096715.1. Taxonomy (GTDB): domain Bacteria; phylum Pseudomonadota; class Gammaproteobacteria; order Burkholderiales; family Burkholderiaceae; genus Paraburkholderia; species Paraburkholderia silvatlantica. The sequence continues at coordinate 70,504 of NZ_QEOL01000027.1, read as the reverse complement.
TCGAGCACCCAGCCCAAGCGCCCGCCCGCGCACCATTTCGCGAGCCGCGCATGCAGGCTGTTCTCGCCAACATTCGGCAGAAGCTGCCGGACCATCGACAGACGCCGCAGCGGCTTGTCCATGCGTGCGACCTCGCGCACCGCGCCCGAGATATCGAGTTCGTCCTTCGCGGACAGCGCCGCGCCGATATCGACGAGCTTGCGGACCAGCCGCTCCCAGAAATCGATCACAGGTTCGCCCGGCTCCATCTGGAACGGGTTCAGCCCGGTCGGCTCGCCGCGACGAAACACCGTATAGGTGCCGCCCATCGCCCGGATGGCGATCTCGGTGCCCCGATCCTTGTCGAACAGCACGGCCGTGATGCCGTATTTCGTCGCCATCGCGAGCAGGAACAGTTCGAGCACGGTCTTGCCCGCGCCAGCGCGGCCGATGATCTGGGTATTGGCGAGCGCCTTCTCGTCGAGCGAATCCTGCTTGTCGGGCGTGACGTGGAAGTTCAGGTAGAGCGGCTGGCCGCTCGGCGTCTTGACGATCGTGATCGCCTCGCCCCAGGGATTGCCGTCGCGCTTTCCCGTCGCGAAGTTGTGCAGGCTCGACAGGCCGCAGAAGTTGCGAGATGTGAGCTTGGCCTCGCGCGGCCGGTAGCGCCAGTTGCCCGGCAACTGCGCGAACCAGGCCGCGTCCGCGACGAGGTCGATCAGTGCCGTCTGGAAACCGGCATCGGCCAGTTGCGTGCGGGCCTTCGCGGTGCTCTTCGACACCTCGTCGAGCGTGTCGCCGAGCACGGCCAGCGAATAGTGGTATTCGCCGAGTACGAAATCGCCGTTGATCAGTTCATCGAGCGCGCGGTCCATCGCCTCGACCTGCGACACGGCCACGTCCTCGCCCGCAATCAGCTGGTTTCGCTGCCGCTCCAGTGCTTCCTTCGCGCTGGGCCGGTCGAGGATCGTGAACGACTGCGTCTCGATGTACTCGAAGTCGCCGTACAGCAGGCCGTTGAGCATGCCCGGCTCGGTGTCTTCGGGGTAGTCCTTCAGGTCGAGCATCGCGGCGAAGCGCGTCGCGCCCGGCATGCGGATCTCGATCTTCTCGGCGCCGACGAACAGGCGCGAGGTCGGCAGCGCCTCCCGGATCGGACCGGACGGAACAGGCTCGCGCTCCCAGACGCCGTTGACCAGATAACCGAGCAGTTCCAGCGCCGACGAATAGCGGCGTGGACGCGGCGTAAAAGGGCTTGGGCGTGTATAGACGCCGAGCGCGACCGGATCGTAGGGCTTGAGGCTTGACTCGACCTGGGCAGCCAGTTCGGCCATGACCTTCAGTGCGTCAAGCTGGTCGCGCCTGATGTCGTCACGGGTGCGGCGCGCGGCGCGGCTGAAGACACGGCCCAGCCGGGTGCGGTTCGGCCGATAGACCACTGTGAGATACAGCTCGTTGGCCATCATCCGGTAGCCCGCGAAGCTCGCGTAGTAGCGGGTGGCCAGTTCCTCACAGAAGCGGTTGCGGTATTCCGTCGCGAAGCGATCCGACACACGCCGACGCAGGCGGTGCGACCACAGCGCCACATGACCGCCGGCAAGTCCACGCACGAACTGGTTGAACCCATCGTGTCGCGCGAGGATATCGGCGGGGTCAGCCGCCTCGAACGCGATGCCGGCGATCTTCCAGAACTGCAGGTAGTCGCCTTCGCGCGTCTTGATGACGTGATCAGTCACGTGCGTCGAATACGGGATGTAGCCGGCGAGCGGCACTTCCCGGCTGGCGACGGACGCGAGTTGCGGTTCGGCCGACATGTCACGCCCTCCTCTTGAGGCGGACCGGCACGTAGGCGTGCCCGCCCCAGAAGCGGCGGTTGCCTTGGCGCAGCACCATGCGCAGACGCAGAACGTACTGTGCAAGCCGCTTGTCGTCGTGGCGCGTGATGACGCGCATCGAGACGAACGCCGGGATCATCAGAAACAGGATCGCGACACCCAGCGGCGGGCTCGCCAGCAGCGCCCAGATGGCCGGAATCAGCATGCCGCCGCCGATCAGCAGGAAGGCCACCAGCGGCACGCCCCAGATCATCGCGGGGCGCGTGGCGCCTTTGAAAACGGGATCCTTGAGCGGATTCATGGTTCGCGCTCCCGGATCAGCTCGTCGGAATCAGCATGCCGGCGATCACGGTCGCGCAGCCGACGAACAGTCCGCCGATGAACACGTTCGCGATGTCACCGAAGCGGGCGTGCTGGAACATCATCCGGAAGCCGGCCCAGATGATGGAGATCGAGCAGATCACACCGCCGACGCCGAGCAGAGTCGTCTGGATCGTGGTCAGCAGCGTATTAACCTGGGACAACTGCGCCCAGGCAGGCGACATAGCCAGCACGCCGGCAGCCACCGTCGTCACCCCGCGAGCGACCCGCTGGCTGTGGCGACGACGACTCAATGAGTCGGAGACACACCGCTTATTAATAAGTAATCCTAATTTCATGATCAACTCCTTTCCGACCTGGATATTTCTGTTACCGACTGATCTCTGGACTAGAACACCACCGCACTACGACTCGGCTCGTCGCCAGAGACCTCGGATGAGGTATCGACCGTTTGCGATCCAGGACGCCGCGAAATTGCGCGCTGCCCCGACGGCGCCGAAGCGCTGGAGGCTGGAACAACCGGAATCGGGGAGATAGCGGGCACAGCGACGGATATCAATGACGCCGGCATGACGCGCGCATTGCCGATCACGCGCTGCACGTACCCTGTACGGTAGCCGACCGAAAAATCGCCGCTGGCATAGCAGGACAGGCTGGCGCGCAGCGCCGACTGTGAATCAACGGGCGCAGTCAGGCGCGCGCGCTTCGCCAGGTCGAAGCAGCCTTGCAGGATGGAGGCTCCCGCGGCGAGGTTGCGGCACGGATCAAATGCACTCCGCTCGCTCAACCCATAGGCGGGCCAGTTCGCGTGGTTCACCTGCGCCAGCCCGACGCTGAAGTTCCAGCCGCCGGCCTCCAGCGCATGCACGATCGCTACAGCTTCGGCTTCGCTGGTTGGCTGGCGCTCGAGCCGACCATGCACCACGCCAATCGCATAGGGATTGAAGCCGGATTCCGTCCGCACGATCGCGGCCATTGTCGACAGCGAAACCTGCGGCGCGCACTGTTGCGCGAGCGAGATGAAGTCGAGCGGCGGCATCATTGCCCCCCGCCGCCGGCGCGGTCCCGTTGCCTGACCTGCCGCAGAAACAGGGAGGCGGATTGCGCCGGGTCATGCGGCACCTGTGTGCTGCCCGAGCCGTAAAATTCCGTGATCGTGCGACCCTGGCCGCTCACGTCCCACCAGACGCGGGTGTAGAGCTGGTTGTCGATATCGACGTTGATTGCCCCGGTGGCACGGCACAGCAGTTCGCTCTGTTCGGGGCCGCCCCAGTACAGCAGGTCCTGCCTGCAATATCCCCCGCTCGCGAAGGTATTGGTCGCGAAACTTCCCTGCGAGCCACCGGCACCGAACTCGCACGTCGGGAACGGATCACCGTGACGCAACGCGGTCCACAGCTTCTCAATCGGCGGCACGCACTCGCCGTACCGCTCAGGGCCGCCCGGATTGGAGAGGCACAGAAGCACCTGGCAGCCCCAGTCATCGGCATGCGCCACACCAGGCGCGAAGATCGACGTCCCGACGAACAGCATCAACGCAATCGACCAGCGTCGTGCGAGGCGATGCATCGCTCTCAGTTCACGGCACCGGCAGACGATCCAGTCCGTCTTCATGATCCTCCTTCCGTCAATCCAGTTCATCAAGGACCGAGGTACCGGAACGGATATGCGCGGAAAAAGGAACCTGCGGGGCCTGGGAGGCACGCCGCGGGTTCAAGGGGGATCAGCACCAGAAAATGAAAAAGCCTGCGACCGTCAGGCTCGCAGGCTTCGCTCGCATCTCGACCACCACGCCAACGCACATACGTCGGTACTTCGGCCGCTAACGCGTACTCGGTCTTGTTTCAATGCTTCGACCGGAACAAGTTGTTGACTGCACTCTAGGCTCGATTTTTTAGCGATGCAAGCCGCAAAATCGCCGGTTTCTCTATGTCATTGTCCCTTGAAGTCCGAGACCGTCCGACAAGGTCCGAAAAAAAATTTAAGCCTACCCTTGCTCAAGCAGACGTGCCAGCGCGCGCCTGGCCGAAGCCAGTTCGAGGTCGTAGCGGCTGCGCGGATGACGGGCAATCTTAAGCCGGCGACACACAACCTCCCGACCGGCACGCCACAAGTACACCATGCGAAGCAGCTCCTTGTAGTGAGGTTCGAGGCATCGCCACGCGGCCTCGATCTTCACCGCATCAATGGGGTCATGCGGACCACGCGCGGCATTGGCCCAGTTGTCCAGCCGGGACTCCAGCGAGGCGTGGGATGAGTCAATCATCGCCGTGCTCCTCGCTTCGCGTGCTGGATGGCACTCGATATCCGGCCGGATCGACGAGAAACAGTGCGATATCCGAAGTACGCCAGCCGACCATCCTCCCGCCGAGCGAAATTGCCCGGGGAAACGTGCCATCCTTCATGCGCTGATAAATGGTCGAACGAGACAACCCGACAATCTGCTCGACCTGCTTTCGACGCAAAATCGCGTCCACCATCCGTATCGTATCCGACATGGCTCCTGTCCTCCTGGCTTTGCCCGGATCAGCCCGGCACAGATCCGATTCAAGCAACAGGAGAGGGAGCGGAAAATACCGTCATATCAGCGGAATCATCCGTCGTCGGGTACGACGCACACTGCCTTAGCTCAACTTCGATATCTTGTGCCTACCAGAACCGGCCCAATTCCAAACCCACCCATATATTCTCGGCTTGAAGAAGGCCACCGGATGCTCGCCCAGCGTGATAGATTCGAAAAATGCTACCTCCTCCAGAAGCACCCGACATCTCGTTTTCCGCCATTTGCGGCGACCAGTTTGCGTCCGGCAAGCACCGGACAGTGCATGATGTCATTGGCCATCCGGACGTCGTCGTGAAGGTTGCGACGCACTCGACATACGCGAACTGGCATGAGTTCTTTATCAGCAGTGCCTTGCAATGCCGCCCTGGGCCTGTCGCGGATATTGTGGGCGAAGTTAAATCAACCAGCGCAAGTGGGCATTACCTGATCATGGAGCGCTTGCCCGACATTAGTAACACCAATACGGTGATACGTTATCCGAGCTGGGCGACCGACCTGCAACGTGTCAATTTCGGTATGACCTCCGGTGGCTCTGCGAGATTGCGCGATTTCGGCCACAGTAAGATCGGCATGAATCTCGCTCAATCGACCTTCGCCTTTGAAAATAACAGCCCCTCCGCTAGGGCTCACATAGTTCCAGATGGACACGACGCCGATTACGAAAAACTTCTAGGCAGTCTGATTCGGTCGGAACAGGACCGGACTATTCATGAGGTTACTGGACACCCTGACCTTGTAGTGAAACGGTGCACCGATTCTCATCGAGCAAATCAAGCAGAACTGTTCGTCTTCCATGCCTTACAGCAGAATGACGCAGACATCCTTGACAATTTTGGCGTGCTGGCGTGCAGCCGCTCAGGAAAATATCTCATCATGGAACGCCTATCTGACTTGCCCAATCACTGGACGGGCAGTCGGCCGCAATTGCCCGTTTGGCTCAAAGACAAAAGCAACACTTGCCTCGGCATGAATGTAGCCGGCGCAGTGAAGATAAGAACTTATAAAGAGATCGACATCGTTGACGCATTGACCCATACGCCCGTCTTTACGCGAGTATAAAGTGGAGGTAGCCGAGCAAAGTCGTAGGCCGATGCGCTAAGCGTCCTTCAGCCAACGTATGGTGATTACCTTCGCAAAATAGTGGCATACAACGGCGAAACTTATCTGATCCGCCACATTTTCCCGACTGAACTATGCTGAATATATTCAATCCGACGATTGACGCGCCGACCGATGTATCCCCTGCATGGTACGTCACGTTCCATGATGCTTATTGCCTCTCCCAACTTACCAATGCCGTTCTTGTCGGAGCTCTGGATTCGCTGGCACACGTCAGTCAGGCAGACGTATCCGACGATGACGTCCATGCCCATCAGCGACCTTCAGCGGGCATCGATTCCGTTGTCTCCTCGATCATCGATCGGCTACATCAGTTGCCGGAGGAATTGAAAGCGCTGGTCATGGGGATGATGCTGGATCCAGGAGACAGTTTCGCGAGGAACATCAACATAGACGGCCCAAAACTACTTCAAACCACTGGGGCCGAAAACTGGCAAGCAGCGATCAGCGGCTTCCTGAACATTTGGGAGTTTCTTTTTCTATACAGTCAGGTCGAGAGCACGCTCAAGCAAGTTTTGAACGCCCCTGACGAAGGAGTAGACGGCCTCGTAAATGCTGCGTTCAAGCGTGATGCAAATCTTGCCGATCGGCTATCCAAGCGCGACTACGTTGATCGGAATTATTGTGCTCAGCTCTGGAAGTTATTCACAGCCGTTCGACGCCTATGTGCGCATGCGCATGGCTTTCTGGCACGGCGAGACATTGAAGATCTGAAAAAATTCATAGTCCCCTTCAGAAAAAGTGTCGATACTTACTTTGAAAGAGTAAGCGAAAGAAATTTGCTAACAGCGCAGTTCGTGCGCTTCGATCCGATGGATCTGTTTCGCGAGGAAAAACTCGTGGACGGAAGGTTCTATCTTTTAGACGACCTTGAATTGAACGTCTTCCGACATTTCGTCTGCTGCTTCATGCCCGAATTGCAATCACTACCACAGTCTATCCAGTGAGAACAGAGCTCTGTTCGGTCAAGTTTTCCTTGAGCACCGAAGCTACCTTGACCGCTGTGGGTTGATGGTGATGGTTTCGATGCAAATATTCGGTCGCTGTCAGCACTTAACGGTGGCGACCGTCGGCATCCCCGAGAGAATCAGGGCGCAGCGCAGCCGCGAACGACTGCGCGTTGCGGGATGTTTCTCCATCAGCCTGCCCTTTCAGCCCGAGCTTTGCGTCGATGGAACGTGCAACGGTTGAGGACTTGGGAGGACGCTCCGGATCCCACTGTGCCCAGTGCTCCCACATCACCTCGAAGAGAAGAGACAGCGTGCGCGTCAGGTGCGGCAACCGGACGATGACGCTGCTGCCTGGGTTGTCGGACGGCGCCTGTACCGATCGGCCCGGTTCCACGGTATGCTCTCGCTGCTCTGAGTATTGCTCGAGACGCTGCTCAAGGCTGTCTTCCAGTGCATGATGAAGTGCAGCGGTACGTGCGATTACGCGCTCAAGCAGCAGGATCCGCTGATCTCGCCCTCGCAAACGAGAGGCGAGACGGGATGCATCAGCCTGGGCATCCTCGAAACGGGTTCGCCAGTACTCGGCTGATTCGGCTAGAACCTCGCAAGCTGCCGTATGAGAATCACCACTCTCGGAATAGCACATCTGCCCTCCTACCCCTCCATGCATCGTTCACGGGAGGGTGACGAATCCCCGATTCCCAATTGCTCTTATAAATAGGCCTACAAAAGCAATCTAGAAAGGGAGATGCTCGGACGCAAGACAGATGAAGTGGTCGCCACATTAACTATCCGGCCATAAGTAAAACTCATCGAGTTACTTTCGATGCCGATTCATAACCAACAGGCTATAGGTGTGATTCGCGTATTCCTTTCAGAACCGAGAGCGCCTCGATTGCACGATCGACAGGAACAAGAATGTGATCGTGGTAGTAACCGGCGATCGCGTTACAGGGTATTCCCGCTTTAGCCAGGCGTGCTGATACGACAGCCAGGAAACCCACCGCTTCGAGACTCGAATGCACCTTGAGGGTAATGAGGCGTGCCTTGAACGTATACGGCAGTGCGTACTGGTCGGCATCCCGTAGATCCAGCACGGCGGTCAGCCCTTCGGCCTCCCTGAAAGTAAAAAGCGCCGAAAAGCCTCCAGGCAATGTGAAATCCGGAAAAGAGCAGTAAACATAGACCGGTTCAACCATCTCCGGCTCGATCGTTGCACATAGCGTTGCAAGGTCTTTCTCGCTCAACGTTTCCTCCTTAGGTTGCGGTGCATCGACTCAACCTTACACCACGGTTGGCTGCTTCCGGCGGCCAGAAAAACTCAACGCCATGGAAGATTCCTAACCGCCTCAATGACGAGATGATTCATGCCTATGCTCAAGTCACTACATCCAGAAAAGTAAATACTTTCACCAATCTGAACCGCGGGGAGTTCATGCCTTCCGACGGAGGCTGCAATGAATCCTGGCGACACCTCGTCGATCCTAATTGACCGGATCTCAATCAGGCGATCCCTAGTTGCCAGTGCTCCGGCCTGGCAACTGATGAAAGCGAGAACATGGTATGCCATTTACGATATCGCTCTCGACTGGACCGTTATTTTCCTGTCCGTCTTCGCCGTGTACAAAATTGGCTGGACGCTAGCGCCAATCGCACTCGTCGCTATCGGAAACCGGCAGCGTGCGCTGGGCAATCTTCTGCATGAAGCCAGTCACGGCAATCTGAGTCAGAATCGCCTCCTCAACGATTATCTTGCGCATCTGCTGCTCGCCGCTCCGTTGATGAACAGCCTGGCGGTCTACCGCGAGCTTCACGCACGCCACCATGCATGGCTAGGTGACGCCCTACGCGACCCTGATCTGCTGCAGCCACTGGCTCAAAAAGGAGATCGTTGGCTTCGCGTCTACACTCGATACCTCGCCAAATCCTCGCTCATTCTCGGGTCGATCTCCGGCCACTTAATAACCGGCCAATGCCGCTATCGTCAGCTGCTCTGTATTGCGGCATGGTGGATCGCGACGATGTTGCCTCTGGTCACGGCCAATATCCGCCTCGGGGTGATATTCCTCGCCCTCTGGCTCAGCGCACGTATCACCGTTTTCCATGCAATCACAACCTTCCGAGAGATGACCGACCATTACGGCCTAAAACCCGGAGGCATCTTCAGCTTTACGCGGGAAATTCCAGACCACGGGATATTGTCGATGCTGATCCATCCGCATCACAACGGTTACCACCTCACGCACCATCTTTTCCCGGCAGTCCCATACCACCAGTTGCCTGCGCTACATACTCAACTGATGACTCTGCCGGCCTTCAACGAGCACGCCATCGTATGTCCGTCATATCTGGACGGACATGTTCGCACTCTCTATGTGCGGATGCACTGCGATACTGATCTTCGCTCTCGCCGAAACCCACGCCTTGATCCTATGGTTTCGCGCGCCGGCGATCTTTGTGGAATCGATACGAACGCAGCCAGTCGAGCACACGGGACTGGTGCTTCTGTCTGTCGCCGCGTTAGTTCTTTGCGGTGCCGACTATCAGCAGTTCCCTGCCATGGCGCGAACGCCAACACACGCTCGATCTGGCTGTCTGATTGCCGCCGTCATTGTCTTGGGAATTGGATTTCTTCCCGCCTCTGCCGTCATCGCAGGCGCAAACCTGTGGCAGCTCAATCACTTAACCGATCAAGCCCAAGTAGTTCCGACACTGCTTACTCGAGCGATCGACAGTTCCAGCCAGGCCATTTCACTAGCGGTCACATGCATTTTGATAATAACGACGCTCGGTTCGGCCTGCTCCATTCTTCGTGCTATGAGTGACGCGACGGCTGCCATATCGCGCAGTTCACCAATTCCATCGGTCTTCTATCGGATGCTGCCTATCCTCGCAGCAACGCAACACTCGTTGCCATTCGTGGACAAAGCATCGTCAACTTGATGGTCACATTGAACATCGTCTACCTGTCGGCAGTAGTTCCTCTACTCGTACTCACGCTGCTGGGCTATTCGATTCAGGATAAGTCTGCGAAGCAATCGATGTTGGTCGGCGCGGGGGTATCCGCGCTGTGTGTTTTGATAGACTGGATACGCGCCATCCACATACCGGAAGCGACACCTCTCATACTGGCATGGCCCTGTGCGCTAGTTGCAGCCTTGCGATCGCGCGCCACGATCACCCAGATCAAATCGCGTTGCCTCAGTGTGCAGGAGCACCGTCAACGCTCACGGGGATGACCGATCCATAGGCTCATCGTCGTCGATGCATGATATTGCGTAGTCACCTGGTTGAATGAGCACTTGACGCGCGTGGCGAACCACGAGTTCACTGATCTCCTGCGCGTTCGACGGCGCAGTCTCCCAATGATGCCAATAGAGATTGACCTCGACCTTATGGTCAGGAGCTAACCGTATCAGCTTTCCCGCGTCGATCAGCGGCGCGGCTTGCAAGCGAGGAACAAGTCCATACCCAATCCCTTTCTCGATTGCAGCCAGCAAGGCAGAAGGAGACGGGAAGTAGTGTGCCGCGTAGTTCCTTACCTCAAAATCCAGAAACCGTTCGAGAAACTGCGCATGCAATCCATCTTTCTTGTTATAGAGCACAGCAGGCGCGGAGAGGACGCCGTGCAATCCCAGCCCCTGTGGGAAAAATTTTTCGGAAAACGCGACGTTCGCTACGCACTCGTATTCCATCATGCCAATGGATTCGGCTAAAAAACCTGTCGGGGACTCACTCGAGGTTGAAACACAACCCATCGCTTCACCCTTGGCAAGCAGTGGCAGCGTGTAGTCCTGGTCGTCAACGATTAGTTCGACGGCTACGTTTCTTTCCGCAATTTCCCAAGCAACGGCTTCAAACCATGTTGCGAGGGAATCTGCATTAACAGCGATAGCTATACGAGGCTGCGTATCATCCATCGGCTTGATCTGCCGAACAGTATCCGCTTCAAGCATCTTGAGCACGCGGATATGCCGCAACAGAACCTCACCCGCGGGCGTGGGAGTGTTACCGTCCCTCAGTACCAGTGGAGTTCCAAATTCTTCTTCCAGAGCTTTAAGCCGGAGAGATACTGCACCGCGAGTTACGTTCAACAACGCTGCCGCACGACCGAAATGCCGCGCTTCCGCGATCGCAAAAAAAGCTTCGAGTTGTTGACGATCAAAATTCATGTCGATGAAAGATCAACGCCACAAGGTCACGCTTAAGACGCTACTCTGTAAATCGAAACAATATTCTCCGCCATCACCTCGAGGGACGATTAACACGCGATTCGATCTGCAGAATCGCGCCAGGCGCACCACGGCTACGGAATAGAGCACCACAAACCCTCATCCCAATGAGTGATTTGCCTCCCATTCATGCCGGCAAAAGGCCTGTCGCTCGATAAGTCGCGATCATCGTGTCAAAAAGCTTGATATCAGAACGGCTACGGGCCATAAGCTGAGCACCCGCGACAGCAGCATAAATAGCGAGCGCTCGCCGTTTAGCCTCTTTTGAGTTGCCGACTACGCCTGCCGCTAATAAGACCTTTCCGAGCCAAGCAACATTGACGTCAGCGAAGATCTGGACCTCCGTCTTAACGACGTCCGGGAGATCGTCATACTCTGCCGCCATAAAGCTGGACAAACACATACGGTTGTCATTCTCAAGTGACCTGCGAAACGTTTCTGGGTATTTACGCAGGCAAATGAGAGGATCTTGCACATCGGTCAGCAGCGCTTCCAGCGTCGATGCCGAATCTTCCCAGTACCGCTTGGCGACTGCGGCGGCCAGGTCTGCCTTGCTCGGGAAATGATAATAAAGGCTTGCTGCCTTGATACCCACCTCCTCCGCCAGGTCACGGACATTCAATCCACCATAGCCGTGCGCCTGCGCGATTTTGGTCGCTGCAGCCAAGATCTTGTCGCTGGAATTTGTGCTTACCTGGCTCTTCACGGCTTTCGCCCTCGACGAAAAGTGTTGACTGTGCCGTATTGTAGCCCACATCTGACGATCTAACAAACGTTAGTCAGTTTTCTGTACGCAGGCCTTAGTCTCGAAAGACTCACGTCGAGTGCCAAGGCTGCAACCTGCTGAACAGGCTGTGGGGCGGACGGTCTGCTCGCTTCCCCAGGGCAGGATCGCGACCGAGACGAGCATCACACAGCGGACTGCAATACCCATGGCGTCTACAGGGAAAGATCAGGACAGGAAATCAGCTCAACACCGTGCCCGGCAATCAGGTCAGCGAGCGCAAGCGTTCTTGAAGTTCAACGGAGAGCGCGGCAAACCAGGTGTCTTCCTCTCCGGGAGGTGGAAGAATGCGACCAAACTCCAGCACGCTCGGACCCGGAATGTCGGAAATATAGACCCAAACGCTTTCCCTGGAGGTTCCCGCAATTTCGGAAACCTCGTCAGCAATGCGCATTAGCAATTGGTCTTTTTGCTCTTGGGTTCGCCCTGATCGAATATCTGCACGGATCCAGATCTGGTCAACCGATGCCTCGGTCCCACCGATGAAATGGGATTGGGCCCCTAGTTCATTGAAGATAACCTGCACGAAGTAGCGCGGAGCGCGACCCACTTCATGATGTATCTCCGTGACAGACTTTGCGATTTGCGCGCGTTGGTCGGAGGAAAGTCGTCCGGTTTTAGTCCAGCAAACATAGGTTGGCATGTCGCCCTCCTTTCGTGGAACAGGCTAACTAACATATGGTAGCTACTAATCGGCTGGTCTGCTAGACATCCTAGGATTGTCCACACGCCCGGTTCGACGAGAAGCCGCACTCCGCTTCAAGCGACGGATTGCCGGCTTGAGCGCCATTCTCAAGTAACTGGTCAAGCACGTCGCTCACGTTGCCACAGATCTACGACGTACAACCCGGAGAACTCTGAGCATTAACTAAGGTGCGGCGCCCAGTATCGATACGTATGTGAATGCCTGAGCGGCCTTTGTCGTAGCCGCCCCAATTCCGTTGCACGACCTTTCAGCTAGCTCGCTCTTCACGTCTTTTTCCCTCCACGAAAAAGTTGTTGACGAGATGCACGACAACGTCTATCTTTTTATCTAACAAACGTTAGGTAGTCACAAAGCCTGACTTTTTGCATCGTCTGTCAACTTCCACAAAAGGCAAGCCATGAACTCGGAACTCGTTTATCAGGATGCGACCAAGCTGGCCGAGCTGATTCGCACCAAAGAAGTCTCTCCGGTAGAAGTCGTGCAAGCGCATCTCGACCGGATATCTGCCGTGAACTCCAAGATCAATGCGATCGTTACGGTGGCCGATGACGCGCTCAAGGCGGCGAAGGTGGCGGAGGCCGCGGTCCTGTCGGGTGAAACACTCGGCCCGCTCCACGGGGTACCCTTCACGGCGAAGGATTCGATCGACACCGCAGGCGTACTGACGCAACGCGGCTCACCGATATTCAAGGGCCGCCGCCCCCATACCGATGCGACCAGCGTTGCTCGCATGAAACAGGCCGGTGGCATCCTGCTCGCGAAGACGAACCTCCCGGAGTTTTCCTACTGGATCGAGAGCGACAACCTGCTCACCGGTGCGACGAACAACCCTTGGGATCTGACCCGCACGTCCGGCGGCTCGAGCGGTGGCGAATCGGCGGCCATTGCAGCGGGCATGTCGCCGATCGGTCTCGGTACTGATCTCGCCATCTCGGTGCGTGGCCCAGCCGCACAAACCGGCATCACCTCGATGAAAGCCACCCACGGCCGCGTGCCCATGACCGGCATCTGGCCTCGCGCGCCGCGCCGCTTCTGGCATGTCGGCCCCATGGCCCGTTCGGTGCGCGACATCGCGCTCGCCTTCTCTCAACTCGCCGGCCCCGATGGCCTGGACGCCTTTGCCTCCAGCACTGTCCCGTTCGACGCCGGCATTGGCCGTCAACCGTATCGTCAACTACGTGTGGGCTGGATGGTCGGCCCTGGCTTCGGGCCGGTCGATCCCGAAGTCACGGCGACGGTGCGGGCAGCAGCAGAAGCGCTGAAGGACATCGGCGTCTTCGTCGAGCCGGTGGGCATTCCCGCGCTCGAGCGTGATTTCGCGCTCGACGTGTTCAACAAGCTGCACGTCATGGAAATGAAGCCGGCCTTCGCCGAGGCCAGCGCCGGCCGGCGTCAGGACGAACTCTTCAAAATGGCAAAGACCATGCTCTCCCTGCCCGACACCTCGATGAAGGACTACATCGAGGCCGAGCAGGCAGCCGAGCGCATCCGCGACGGCTATGCCGACTACTTCGCGCGATACGACGCGCTGATCACTCACGTCCTGCCGATTCCGGCCCACAAGCACGGTGTCGAGGAATTCGTCATCGACGGCCAAAAAGTAGATGCCACCTATCTTCAAGGTGCGACGGTACCGCTCAACGTCGCCGGCTTGCCGGGCGTCTCGATGCGTTTCGGCACGAGCAAGGAGGGTCTGCCGATCAACGTACAGATCGTCGGCAAGTGGCAAGCAGAGTCGACCATTCTCCACGTTGCCTCGCTGCTCGAGGCCGTGAGCCCGGTACGCGGTATTCGCCCGACACTCTGACTTCAGCAGCGTCCGGAAACCACGAGCTTCTGGACGCAATACTTTTCAACAGGAGCATGAAATGTCCGTCTTCAATGTGCACGTCCCCGCAGGCAGATATTCGCGGGAGCACAGAAAGAAGATCGCCGATTCGCTGGCTCAGTCCCTTGCGGATAGCTTCGGCCTGCCCGTAGAAGACTAGTTCGTCACTCTGATCGAGCGCGAGGACAGCTGGATGTTCATTCACCCGACGTACATGGACATCAAACGATCAGCAAACGATCGTCCAGCTACTGCATGAAAACGTCGGAATCGATCCGGACGAAGTGTTCATTTCACTCGTGCCCATTCCGCCGGAAAACTTCTCCTTCGGTCGAGGGTTCAGTCCCTTCGACAAAGGTGACTAACAAGAACCTCACTTGCCGCTGTTATATACCACTTCAGCGAAAGACAGCTCCGACTTGGCCTACAGGCCGACGCTACCGAATCAGCTTTATTCAACAATGGTCATCAGGAGAAACCCATGACCACCGATCTTACCTATGCCGACGCAACCAAGCTGGCCGAGCTGATTCGCACCAGGAAGGTTTCCCCGGTCGAAGTCATGCAAGCGCATCTGGACCGCATCGAAGCCCTCAATCCCAGTCTGAACGCAATCGTCGCCGTCGCGGACGATGCGTTGAAAGCAGCGAAAGCAGCGGAAGCCGCCGTGATGGCACGGCAAAAACTTGCTCCGTTACACGGTGTTCCCTTCACCGCCAAGGATTCGATCGATACAGCCGGTGTGCGAACCCAGCGCGGCTCGCCGATCTTCAAGGGGCGCGTTCCCGACACTGACGCAACAACCGTTGCCCGCATGAAACAGGCCGGCGCAATCCTGCTGGCGAAAACCAATCTTCCGGAATTCTCCTATGCCATCGAGACCGACAACTTGCTGTCGGGACGCGCCAACAACCCGTGGAATCTGGACCGCACGCCGGGCGGGTCGAGCGGCGGCGAATCGGCTGCTATCGCTGCCGGCATGTCACCGATAGGCTTGGGCAGCGACGTTGCCATCTCGCTGCGTGGCCCGGCGGCCCATACCGGCATCGTGGCGCTCAAGGCTACCCACGGTCGCATTCCCATGACGGGTCTCTGGCCGCGCGTCTCGCGCCGCTTCTGGCATGTCGGTCCGATGGCCCGCACCGTGCGAGACATCGCACTCGCCTACTCGCTGCTGGCCGGGCCGGACGGCGCAGGTGGTTACTCGACGAGCCCGCTGAAGCTGGACATTGGCGTGAGCGCGAACCCTGGTCAGCCGCTTCGAGTGGGCTGGCTGGTGGATTCGGGCCTCGGTCCGGTGGACAACGACGTCGCCGCGACCGTGCAAGCCGCCGCCGAAGCGTTGAAGGGCCTGGGCATCATCGTCGAGCCTGTACGTATCCCTGTACTCGAACAGGTCGATGCCATCGACGTGTTCTGGAAGCTGCAGGAAATGGAGGCCAAGCCCGACTTCCAAAAGGTGACCGCCGGGCATGAGTCTGACATCTTCAAATATGTCCAACTCGTCTATGACACACCGGACACCTCTATCAGCGATTTCGTGCAAGCAGAACAGCAGGCCGAGGAACTGCGCGATGGCTTCGTCGACTACTTCCAGCGTTACGACGCGCTACTCAGCCCGGTGACACCGGTGCCGGCACACGAGCACGACGCCGCAGAGTTCGTCATCAATGGCCAGACGGTGTCGTCCCTGCACATTCCGCGGGCGACCGTGCCGTTCAACGTGACAGGACTACCGGGGCTGTCGATGCGCTTCGGCACAAGTCGCGACGGACTGCCAATCTCAGTCCAGCTAGTCGCGCCGTGGCTGGCGGAGTCCACCACTCTATACCTGGCTTCGCTACTTGAGAACGTGAGTCCGGTTCGCGACCTTCACCCCGACTTGCCGGGCATGGGCGTACGGGCGTGATCCCCCCAGCGCCTGCGCTTCGGCCTTGCACAGTGCAAGGCCAACATTGCCGACCGTAAAATCGGAATCGGGAAATCAGAGATCAACAGGAGTGAAATGTGGATATCGCGATACGCCTCACCCAACCAGGCGGTCCGGAAGTCCTCCGGGTCGAACCGATCGAGAAGGCACACCCTGGCCCCGGCGAAGCCTGGATTGAACAGGAAGCAATTGGCGTCAACTATCTGGATGTTACCCAGCGCAACGGAACTGTCCCGATTCCGCTCCCGAATGGCCTGGGACTTGAAGCGTCCGGTCTTGTGACTGCTACCGGTGCCGGGGTTACCAATGTCGCTGTAGGTGACCGTGTTGCCTACATCCTGGGGCCGCTAGGTAGCTATGCGAGCGGCCGGCTTTATCCAGCCGACCGCCTCATCCGACTCCCGGACGAGCTAAGTACAGAAGATGCGGCAACGGTGCTATTCAAAGGCATCACCGCCCATTATCTGCTGCACAGCACCTATGCGGTCAGCAGCGGCAGTATCGTGCTGCTCTATGGAGCCGCCGGTGCGCTAGGCCAACTCATGGCACCGTGGGCAAAAGCATTAGGCGCCTTCGTCATCGGCGTAGTATCCAAAAACCTAAGCGTGGCACGTGCGCAGGCCGCCGGCTGTGATGCGGTTCTCGTATGGGGGGACTGCGATCTGCCATCTGAAGTCGCCAAACTCACGAGCGGGCAGAAAGCCGACGTGGTCTACGACGGTATCGGCAAGCCGACCTTCACTGCTTCGCTCGACTCTTTGCGAGCCCGTGGCATGATGGTTTCGTTCGGCGCATCCGGCGGGGTGCCCGACCCCGTCCCAATCGGCACGTTGAATGCCAAGGGGTCTCTGTTTCTCACACGGCCTGGACTCGCGGCGCACGCAACCGATCTGCAAGAATATCGCCGTCGGGCAAATGCTGTGTTTGCTGCAGTGGCCGCTGGCGTAATCAAGGCCGCCCCGTCGAAAGTCTTTCCGCTGGCCGACGCAGCGGCGGCGCATGCGGCGCTCGAAAGCGGCACGGCAGGAGGCGCGGTACTGCTCAAGCCATAAAGGAACTTCGGCTCTACCGGCACTTGCAATCGTTGACTGTCGCCCTGCCTCCGGTCAACGACTACCCGTCGCGGCCAAGCGGGGCGGCGTTCTCGGCTCCGGCTCGTCGAGTCATGCTGTCCCGTACGTTAATGTGGCCTTTTTCATCGATAAGGGCGTACGCAGGCTGACAACTTCATCCTTGCAGGATGGAATCACAGCTCCATCCTGGATCCAACGCTGCTGGATCTCCACCTTCGATACACAATCGCGGATCGCGTTGACACATACGACAGTCTCCACACCTTCTGCACATCGCATTCGCATTCGCATTCTAACAATCGTTAGTTAGTTGTTGACGCCCGGAACGTCTATCTTTATCATAAATCTACCTATCGTTAGTTTGACAAGGAAAAGGAAATGATGAAGATCTATGACTGGTTCGATGGCCCCTATCCGGCCCGCGTTCGCATCGCTATCGCAGAAAAGAACCTGCAGTCCCGGGTGCGCTTCGAATCCGTCAATCTGTGGAAAGGCGAGCACAAGTTGCCGGAGTTTCTCGCCATTAACTACTCGGGCACGCTGCCCGTGCTGGAACTCGAAGACGGTACGCGCATCGCCGAATGTACCGCCATCACCGAGTATCTCGACAATCTCGACGGGGCACCCACGCTGACCGGCCGAACAGCCCTCGAAAAGGGCCTCATCCACATGATGAACAAGCGTACCGAGATCGAGTTCCTCGATGCCGTCAGCGTCTATTTTCACCACAGTACGCCGGGGCTTGGCCCGCACGTCGAGCTTTATCAGAATCCCGAGTGGGGCAACCGCATGCGTGACAAGGCGGTGCGCGGCATGCGCTATCTCGACGGCGTACTGCAAAAGCAACCGTATATTGCAGGTGATTTCTTCTCGATGGCCGATATCGCCGTGATCGGCGGGCTGGTCTTCACCAAGATCGTGAAACTCGAGGTTCCCGCCGAACTCGAGGCGCTGCACGCTTGGCACAAGAAGGTTCAGGAGCGTCCGAGCGTACAAAACTGGATGACGATGTCGGGACCTGCACCGGTCTAGATTCCAGTTCACCCGCCAATGACAGAAGCTCCCGGGACGCACCTCCGGGAGCTTCTGTCATTCGGTCACGACTCACGGAAAACCGCCCGCCCCAATCGAATAGGGATAAAGAATGGAGAATTTGATCGAAATTGTGCTCCACGCAGGTCATGGAGCCGTAGACGTATCACTATATACCCTGCTGCCAATCATGGTCGTAATGATGATCCTGCTACGAGCACTCGAAGTATGGGGTGTTCTGGACTGGTTCATCCAGATCTTGGCTCCTGTCGCCCGCCCCTTCGGCCTCACCGGCATGGGGGTACTGGCCATGGTGCAGATCAGTTTCGTCAGCTTCGTAGCGCCATTGCCAACCTTGGCGCTCATGGAGGACCGTGGCACCTCCGATCGCCATCTGTCCGCTGCCCTGGCTGCGGTGCTGGCTATGGCGCCGGCCAACGCACTATTTCCGATGGCAGTCGTGGGACTCAAAGTCGGACCGACGCTCGCCCTGTCCGCATTGGGTGGAATCATGGCCGCCTCCAGCACTTACTGGCTGTTTGGCCGCACGCTGTCCACGGCAATGCACGAGACCACAGCTTTCGAGCAAGAAGCCACGAACAAACCGTCTTCGCTCCTGAAAATCATCAACGTGAGCGGAGCCGAGGCCATCCAGATCGTGATCAACATCATCCCGATGCTGCTGGCATCACTGGTCGTCGTCACGGCACTGCAACAGGCGGGAGCCATCCAGTGGCTCGAAACCATACTCACCCCGGTTCTCTCTCATCTCGATATCGACCCTGCGTTCACGTTGCCTAGTTTGACCAAGTATCTCGCAGGCAGCACGGCGTTGGTTGGAGTCGTGCATGATATGGCTGTCCGACATATTCTTCCGGCAGCCGTGACGACTGCAGGAGGCGCGGGGTTCCTGCTCCACCCCCTGGACCTTCCTGGCGTCGCCATCCTTTTGTCTGCCGGGACTCGTATCGGCAAGAACGCCATGCCCGCTATCGCCGGTGCCTGTGTAGGCATCGTGCTACGCACGGTGCTCGGTGCCTGCCTCGGATAAGCGCAATGATCGGGGTTATGCCCTCTATGTTATGCCCTCGTTGGCTGTTCCCCTGTGCTGCGTTCGGCACCCTCTGCTCGCTACGGAACCCGCTTTTCAGATGGGGCTGACTCGCCGAGATTCAGCACCATGTACGCCCGACCTTTGCCGCATGCACCAGCCAGTATTCCTGCCGACATTACCCTGGTCATCCCGACAAGATTTCCAACCTACGAAGCTCATATCGAGCCCCCGACAAACGAGAATAACTTCGTGTTTGTCGGGGGCTCGAATGCCCGTCAGGCGGAAACCGTACTCGATTCGTCTTGTTCCGCATAGATCGGTTCGCTTTCATGAATCCGTACCGCCCTTCGGTGGAACGGCTCCCGTCTCCCTCGCGAACCAGGCTGCCGCGCGAGAGAGTATGTCGCGCTCCATCTCCAGTTGACGGACCTTACGACGCAGCCGCGTGAGCTCCTGCCGCTCGGCCGTGGTCAGCCCGTCCTAGCGTACACCAGCATCGCGATCGGCTTGTGCAACCCAGTTGACGATGGTCTGCGCCGTTGGCTCGAACTCACGCGCAAGCTCCTGCGGTGTGCGTCCGGCCCTGACCAGTTCCACCATCTGCGCCCGAGATTCTGCCGGGTACGGCGTACGAGTCTTGCTCATTTCGGCACCTCCTCTTGAAAAAGAATAGGTGTCCGTTCTTGCGGGTCAATCTCAGTCGTGGGATTTGGGGCGGCGACAATGGGGACTCGCTGCGGGATAAATGGAAGGGTGCCACCACTTATCGACGGCTGGCGACCACTGCACTGTTCCTGGATTGCTCTATGCCATCTGGTCACTCCGCGTCGATCAGGGCGAAACACCGTATGTCGGAGCGGACCAGCATTAGAGCCAGAATCGGAGGGCTGGTACCCGAAGTTTCTGGGATTTACTCTCGGTCTGGCAGAAAGTCCTGCCAAACCGATTCAGCCTTGACCCGCAGTATGTTCCGCATCCGGCGCGCTTCTTCCATCGGTGGCTGTCCGAAAAGACGCTTGAATTCCCGACTGAACTGCGATGGACTTTCATAGCCAACGCGGGCGGACGCATCGACTGCCGACAACCCGCTACGGATCATCAACAAGCGAGCCTGATGCAAGCGTGTCGATTTCAAATACTGGATCGGAGTGCTTTGTGTGATAGTCCTGAAATATTTGTGAAACGATGGCAAGCTCATGTTTGCTTCGCGTGCCAGATCTGCAACTTCGAGATGTTCGTGGAATGATGTCTGGATCTTGCGGATGGCTCGCGCAATCTGACCAAAGCGATCCCTCTGCGTCAGTGCTGCACGCAACGCGGGACCTTGTTCGCCGACCAACACTCGATAGTAAATCTCTCGTAACAGGCCAGCACCGAGTGCATGCGCCTCAAGTGGGCGTTCGAGTGCGCGCAAGAGCCGTAACACCGTGTCGGCTAATTCGTCGCCCATCTCCGTCGATACCATGCTGACCGGCATCGCATCGGGCACGGGTAGCGCGCGCTCTAGTGCGAGCAATAGATCGGCAAGCATCGTCAAATCCAAGCGAATCGAAAGAGCGAGAAGCGGTTCTTTTTTCGTCGCTTCCGTCTGACTGATGAACGGCAGCGGCACGGACAGAACCAGATAATGCTGAGCGTCGTACAGATACGTACGTCTGCCGAGAAATCCTCGCTTCCTCCCCTGGCAGACGATCATGATGCACGGTTCGTAAAGCACTGGCGTATGTGGGAGCGATGCGTTGGCACGCAGCAATCGAACGTCGGCCAGTTCTGTGCGGTTATATCCCTCGTCAGGCGCGAGTCGGAGTACGTGCGCCACCATCTTTTGTTGAAATCTCGCGCGTGATGCAGTCATCGAAATCCCCTTTTTATCAATGTACACCCGAACAGTCGAGAAGGCATCAGAAGGTTTTTATAGAAATAGGCAATCTTTGTTTTCTTATAGGTATTCGCAGACTAGTACGGAACTCGTAGCATGCTTGCTGTCGATTGATCGCAAGTCGGCGATTCAATATCAGGAATACGCATGAACGTGGATACCACTTTGGGCCTTGACGGAAAGATTGCTGTCGTAACAGGTGCTGCCGGCGATATAGGGCGTGCGACCGTCGCGCTATTGCGCGCACATGGGATGCGCGTTGTGGCCGAAGACCTTAATCCCGCGGTGACGGACCTCGCCGAATCGGGTTATGTCGTGCCGCTAATCGGCGACGTCAGCGAAGAGGAAACGGCGCGGGCAGCCGTCGAGTGCTCGTTGCGGGACTTCGGGCAACTGGATGTACTGGTGAACAACGCTGGGCGCACGTTGAACAAGACTGTGCTGGATACGTCCGTCGACGAATGGGATGCGATCCTCGCAACGAATGCTCGGGGCAACTTCCTGCATTCACGCGAAGCGCTGCGCGTAATGGCGAAGCAGCGCAGCGGCACGATCGTCAGCGTCGCGTCGATCGTCAGCAGCGTTGGTATGCCTGACCTCGCAGCCTATGCTGCGTCCAAAGGCGCGATCGCCCAGTTGACGAAGGTGCTCGCCGTTGAATATGGAAAGCTCGGTATACGTGTCAACGCAGTTGCACCGGGCGTCGTCGAGACGAATATCTTGGCCGGGATCGTAGAGGACAGCCGCGCAACGCTTGCGAGCTACGGACATCTTCATCCCCTAGGCCGTGTCGCACAGCCTGCTGAAATTGCCGACGTTATCGCATGGCTTGCGTCGCCGCGAGCCAGCTTCGTGACAGGCGCACTGATTATGGCTGACGGCGGCTATACGGCACTTTGATTCCTCTGTTGAGACGGGAGATTCTTCATTTATGTCGCAACCCAATATTCTGATCGTAGCTGCCGAGCGTGGCTTGGGCTTGGGTCTGACAGGGCAGTTCCTGCAACGCGGCTGGCAAGTGTTTGCCACGGCATTCCCTGGTTCGGACGTATCTGCGCTCCAAATAGCCGGACAAGCCGCGCCCGGACAATTGGAGATCGGGCACATTGACGTGACCGATCCCGCGCAGATCGCACCACTGCTTAATTCGCTCGGTGAGCGCCGCTTCGACGTGATCTATCTGAACGCGGGGATCTTCGGCCCGCTGCATCAGTCGGTGCTGCAGGCGACGCCGGACGATTTCCAGCAGATTATGATGGTCAATGCATTCGGTCCGATCCGGCTGGCTCGGCGTCTGTTGCCACATTTGAAAGTACCAGGGACGCTGGCGTTCATGTCGTCACATCGCGGTAGCGTCGCGGCTAATCTGGAAGGTGGACTCGAACTCTACAGAGCCAGCAAAGCAGCGCTAAACATGTTGGCGCGCGGCATCCACGCTGAAATCCGCGACCAAGGCCAGACGGTGCTGTCTATCCATCCCGGCTGGGCTGCGACGGCGATGGGAACGCTGGACGGCGCGGTGCAGGCAGAGATCGACGTGGAAACGAGCGTTCGCGGTGTAGCAGACGTTGTCGAGCGCTACCGCAACAGTGGCGAAAGTCTTTATCTCGACTACGCTGGCGAACGCTGGCCTTGGTGAGCGGTCTGTGGACGCTGTCTGGTTAGCTTGCCGGAATTGATGTCTCCCGGGAAAAGTAAATGAGTGGCCTGAATGGAACTGCGCCATCTCCGATGCTTTCTTGCAGTGGCTGAAGAACTCCATTTCGCACGTGCGGCGGAACGGTTGCACATTGAGCAATCGCCCTTGTCGCGGGCGATCAAGGAACTGGAAGAAGACCTAGGCGTGCGACTGTTCATCCGCAACTCGCGCAGCACGCGCCTGTCGCGTGCTGGACAGGTTTTCAAGGAGTCTGTGCCACGCATCTGCACCGCCTTGCAGCAGGCGCGCGAAGGGGCCGACCTGTCTGCATGTCGACGACGCAAGCAGACGCGATAGTTCAGGGAAGCATCCGCACCCCGATTTCCTTATTCCACCAAGATATAAAGATCCGCCGCCTCATAACTTCTACGCTTATGATCGCAATTCGGCTGACTCGTGGTCACGTGCCTACTGCGTGACGCCTTTGCCCGCGGTCTCCGAGCGCCCCTTCACGTAAAAGGCGCTGGCCTTGTCGCTGTAGAACGCGACCGGCTTGCCATGCGCCACCAGATACTTCGACAGCGCCTCAAAATAGCTGAAGGTAGATGGGCATATTCCTGGTGAACCGTGACAGACGGAATGGAGCTTTTCCACCCACTGCCCATCTTTTGGCGATGACACACAATTTGTTGATACCTATGGCCGCAAGCCGAGATACTGCGGAGTGGGCGGAAAAACGCACCAAGCGCCTGTGGCATGCTGAAAGAATGCGATACTGAGTGGATAACGCGTCCCTGCTGATGCTTCTATGCACACATATCGAGTGCCGTTAGCAGTGCGCCCAAGTCGTGTCACGCGCCCTGGCCTGCCTGCAGTCGGCGCAAGCCACTTTTCGACAAGTGAGCGTAGGGAAATCTTCTCTTCCATGATCATTCCCGATATCAATTAAATCGTGGCAATGCGCGGTGCGCTTTCCAGTTCACAACAAGTCATCGCTGCGAGGGCGAAACATAAGCTCGGCGGGCCGTGGCTGCCAGCGCATCAACTTCGCAACGCCGCCGGAACTACCTTGTGTTCGTTGACGTCCCAGTGTCCATGTTCGTTAAACATGGACACTCTGGTCGTATGTGAAACTCCATCGGCAATTGAGTAAGCCAGTTATTGAAGTGCATTATTCGATGCTACGACATAGCCGCGGTGAGGGCGATTTTCGATTAGCAGCAAAGTGCGCTCTCCGTACACATGTCGACTTGCCTATTGCTCAGGCGTCCGAAATATACGTGCGAGATTTTGTGTCAACTTGCAAAGCACGGCTATGGTCTTTACATCCTGCTGTCAGCTTGGTTCCGCGCGGAGGCTAGTCAGGCAGAGCGATAACGATCTTTCCCACATGTTCGCTTGAGCCAAGCGCTTGCATCGCCGCTTTGCTTTCGGTGAATTCGAATACTCGACTAATAACGGGCTTCACCCGGGCGCTCGTTACGGCGCGAAGCAATTCCTCAAGCAACGCTCGGTCGCCTACGCCGACTGGCCTGAGCGTGGCCCCACTCGCCTTGATCTGTGCTGCGTCTAGAGCTGGGCCGGATGTCGACAGTTGGCCGACCAGAACAACTTCGCCTCCGCGGCGAACGGCAACGAGCGAATGGTGCAAGGCGCCTGCGCCGACTACATCAACCACACGGTCTACGCCTGTGCCTTCGGTCACCTCCTGCCTGACATAACGCCCCCACGCATCGATGGCCTGGTAGTTGACGATCCGATCCGCGCCCAGTTCGAGAAGTTGCGCGCCTTTGCGATCATTTGAAGTCGTGCCGATAACAGTGGCGCCGAGAGCCTTCGCCAACTGAATCGCAAACAGTGAGACCCCTCCGCTGCCGAGAGTCAGTACTGTATCGCCCGCCCGGACAGGAGACGGGCCTGAGAGCGCGTTCCAGGCGGTCACTGCGGCGCACGGCAGTGTGCATCCCTCCTCGTACGATAATCCGGACGGTAATGGCACAACAGCTTCCTGTGACACGGCTTTGTACTCCATAAGCCACCCGTCGGTACCGTTGCCGTATGTGTCATTGCCGACGGTGGCGGGCGGGCGGCCGCCGAACCAGCGCGGATGAAACGTGCTGATCACCCGATCGCCGGCACGGAAGGCAGTGACCCCCTCGCCGACGGCGACCACCTCTCCTGCCGCGTCGCTACACGGTACACGACCTTCGGCCACTGGTCCCGGATATCCTCCCTCGGCGATCAGCAGATCACGACGGTTAAGCGAAATCGCCCGAATTTTGACGAGTACCTCGCCGCGCTGCGCGACTGGCTCATGTTCGTCATGCAGTGTTAAATGGTGCATGCCGGGGAGCCTATCGAATCGGAAAACTTTCATTGTGAGTCTCCTTGTTGTGGGGGATTGATTAGGGAGTGGCGACCGGTGTGTGTGAAACAGGTCTGACGTTTGCCGGTGCTGGAACTCGCGGTCGAGAGGCGATACGAAAGATGAGTACGCGCGCGAGCTGGCCCGGACCCCGATTCCGCCAGCAATGGCGCACTC
Source organism: Paraburkholderia silvatlantica (assembly GCF_003096715.1). Classification (GTDB taxonomy): domain Bacteria; phylum Pseudomonadota; class Gammaproteobacteria; order Burkholderiales; family Burkholderiaceae; genus Paraburkholderia; species Paraburkholderia silvatlantica. The sequence continues at coordinate 45,038 of NZ_QEOL01000027.1, read as the reverse complement.
CCCTGAGCACAGCCGATTCGCCTGTGCGAAGGTGGACCTGCATGCCGGTATCGAGTTCGATATCGGCTTCCCCCTCGAGAATCAGGCAATAGTCAATCGAGTCCGTGTGAATGTCGCCTGTCGAGCTTCCGCGAGCGAGCGTCAGAACTCCGAAGCTGGAGCCGCCGGCAAGATGACGTCCGCGTTTTGGTATCCGGAATTCCGGCGTGCCAATGTTCGATGGTGGTACCGTTGCAGTGCGCCAGATTTCAATCTCGCTGACGCCATCCATTGCATAGGAAGGCGCAAAGGATGTTTCAATCCGGTCGATGACGGCATGCCTGGAACGATCGTGCGAGGTCACAACGCATTGCGCATGCGAGAACTGGCTGCATCGTGACTCACGGAGAACAGCGTCGGACCGACGGTGGCGTTTCGGTTTTAAGGCGATTGCCAGTGATGCTAAGATCATCCTTGGGAGTGATGTCGCCCGAAGCACCTGATCGTCAATCACGACGGGTGACGCTTCGATCATGCAGACGGCGAGCCTGCTCGGGTCGGTGCCGTTATTGCGCCAAGCATGGCGGGTGCCTCGCTGAACTACAGCATCGCCTTTGCACAGCGTTACGGTCTGACCGCTATCCAGCATGAGTTCCAGCTCGCCTGAGAGCACGAAGCAGTAGTCAACTGATAGCGTACGATGCATCGGCGTCTCGTAGCCGGGACCGAACTCGGTTATCCGAAATACGGATCCCCCATAAAGCGCAACCCCCACATTGCGCCGATGTCCGTCGAGGTCCAGATCGCTGTTGTCCGCGGGCACCTCTGCTGTGCTCCACATCACTGCCCCCGCTGCCTTTGATCCGGTCCATTTCACAAGTGCTGCTTCGTCGTCGAGAAAGACTACGCCTCGGCCGTGGTCATCTTCTTTGATGACCACCCTGCGTATCGATTCGCCCATTTCGAACTCCACTTCCGTAGCTTGCCTGCTCTAAAAAGCACCCCATCAATGGCTGGGCCGTTGGTGCGGCGGAATATCTTCGAAAAAGCGCTGCATGGCGCTGGATCGTCTGATCCGGGCCACCGGAGCGTGGCCCACCGGAATGTCCCGGGCATTGTCTGACCGCTGTTGTGCCGCAGGGCACTGACTGGTACCTCACGAAGCGGCAGCATCTTTGCCTTCAAGATTCTCGCGTACCACTGTGGCTTGATGAATGTTTGGAGAAAGCTCTGACACTGGGGCTACATATGCACCAACGTGCCGCCTTCAAAGCCGTGATCATCATTGACGGGCAGTTGTTGGAACACTTTTGTACGCTCGGGTACCAGGAACATTTCCAGATACTGGATGGGTACGCGTTGCTCATTGAAGATCGTCCGGTTCAACTGCATGAGTGCGATGCCGACGTCCACCTTGAGCGCTTTCGCGCGCGCGGGGTCCGCGATGCAGGCGCTGATCTCCTGGACCACATGGCCAAACGTTAGTCCCCGGGATACCAGCACCTGGTACAGCGGCGTTTCCTGCAGGTCGTGTTTCGTCAAGCCTTCGCTGAACCGCTCGGGCACGTACGCGTCAAGCAGCATGACCGGTACCCGGCCCTTGTTGCGCGTGCGGATCACATGGAGCGTGAGTTCGTCCGGTCCGGTCAACAGGTTCTGTTGCACATGGTTAGGCGCAATGCCGAAAGAAAATTCGAGCATGTGTATGCGCGTTTCGGTGGACGTTTGCTTGAGGCGTTCCAGATACGTTGTCGCCGATAGCGGCACGTGTACGGAGCCTTGTGTGACCGGAAAGGAGCCCTTTCCATGCACGCGCCGGATGAGCCCAGCGGTTTCCAGATCGGCAAGTGCGCTGCGCACGGTCGCTCGCGAGACCGAAAACTCCAGGGTCAACGCCTCTTCGGTCGGAAGCCCCTGATCGTACCGATGTGCCGCAAGACGCTCTTTCAGTACCAGAAAAATCTGGTGATGAAGGGCAGTGCCCCGCTTTCTTTGGATGATGTCCACGTGTGGTGTTCCGTTGTGACCAGTGTAAACACTATGCCATATCTCGCTTGTCTGCCTCTGTTATGGTTGTTAGTATAAACGTACAACTAGGAGGAATCAATGACTCGACGACAACTGAAACTGGCTGGAGCAAGTACCGGAATGATCCGTGCTCCTGGGGTATACGACGGATTGTCCGCGAGGGTCGCGGAGTCCATCGGTTTCGAGGCACTCTATGTGACTGGGTACGGCGTTTCGTTCAGCCTTGGTCATCCCGACGCTGGACTCGTCACTTATTCAGAGATGGTCGAACGAATTGCGGTCATCGCTGATGTGACAGACATTCCCTTGATCTGCGACGCGGATACCGGCTTTGGTGGCGTGGCCAATATCCGGCGCACGGTGCGAGGCTACGAATCTGCAGGGGCTGCTGCGATTCAGATCGAGGACCAGATTTCCCCAAAAAAATGCGGTCATACGGATGGCCGGCTTGTCGCACCGGCCGAAGAGATGGAGGTTCGGATCAAGGTCGCAGTGGACAGCCGACGCTCCGAACACACCCAGATCATTGCGAGAACCGATGCGCGCACCACGCTTGGGCTATCGGAAGCAATCGACCGCGCGGGCCGGTACGCGGAGGCGGGCGCGGACGTCCTGTTTATTGAGGCTCCTGAGAGCATCGACGAATTAGTCAAGATCACTTCGAATCTGAAAGGACCTTTGCTCGTCAACATGGTGGTTCGAGGAAAAACGCCAATGGTGTCCGCACGCCAGCTCGAAGAAATGGGGTTTGCGATCGCTATCTATCCGAGTATTGGGTTCGCGTCGATTGCGCAGACGCTTGCTGTCGCTTATAGGTATTTGAAGGAACACCCTGACGCAATCGACTTTCCGGTCGACTTTTATGGCCAGAACGAGGCACCGGGTGCGCTGCATCGCCTTGCCGGCTTTCCGGAGGTCTGGGACCTTGAGCAACGCTTTGAGCCCAAACGGTGACAGTCCAACGCACAATTAACAGCCAAGTCTCGCGCGATTAGGGGAGTATCTACGATTATCTAAGATCACGTAAAGAAAACATAGCAATACTAATAAAAATACAAGAATGGTTCGTTGGAATAGACGGAGTTTGAGTTACTCCGTCGCCCTTTCCTGCGGGCAAATTAAAAAGAATTTTGGAGACATGCAGTGGAAAGAAAGATGCTTGTGGCGACAGTGTCACTCGTGGTCGCATCGGCTGCGCATGGACAGTCGAGCGTCACGCTGTTTGGTGTGATTGACGAAGGTCTGATGATTCAGTCCAATGCGCGAACCACTGCAGCGACCGCCGCAACCCCGGGAATCGGCTCGAGACGTGTGTTTCTCGATTCAATCGCCGGTCAGCTCGGTAGCCGATGGGGGCTCAGGGGCGTCGAGGATTTAGGCGGTGGGACCAAGGCCGTGGTCATGCTTGAGTCTGGCGTTAACCTCAATTCGGGTGCATTGGGCCAAGCTGGACTCCTCTTTGGACGGCAGGCCTACGTCGGATTTTCGAACGACCATTATGGTACCGTGACGTTCGGGCGGCAGTACGAAAGCATGGTTACCTACTTCGCGACCATGATCGCTGCAGGCCAGTTCGCCACCGGTTTCTACGCGCAGGCGGCCGATGTCAACAACGTGAACGCATCGCAGCGCGTCAACAACGCTGTCAAATATGCGAGTCCCAATCTGAACGGCCTGACGTTCGGAGGAACATACAGCTTGGGTGGCGTGCCCGGATCCTTGGGTCGGAACTCCATCTACTCCGCAGGCGTGAACTATGCGCGTGGCCCGATCGTTCTGGCAGCCGCCTACTTGTTTGTTCATCAGCCTAACACCGCGCTATTCAGCAACAGTGGACTGGCTTCCGGCCTGCTGAGTCCCGGCGGCTCGCAGGTTGCAGCTGCGAACACAATCTGGGGTGGATATGCAACGGCTGCTACGTATCAGACCTTTGCAGTTGGAAGTATCTATAAGATCGGCGACGTCGGCATCGGTGTAAATTACTCGAACACACAGTTTCGTGACCTCCAAAGCCCTTCGTCGGGGTTGTCGATCTCCGCGCTTGGCCCACAGGGAACGGCAATATTCAACGTCGGCGAATTGAATGCCGTCTGGCATGTGACGCCTGCGTTCCAGCTCGGTGCTGCATACACGTATGCACACGGTAGCCAGGTTTCCCGCAGCGCATTGAGGTCATTCGGTGGCGCGACCTACAACAGCGCAACGCTTGGGGCAGACTATTTCCTGTCGAAGGCAACGGACGTGTACGTGGTCGGTATTATCCAGAAGGCACACGGCACGGATTCCACTGGCAATCCGGCCGTGGCGAACATTGCAAACCTTACGCCGTCGTCAAATGACCGGCAGGCCGTGATGAGGATCGGACTGCGCGTGAAATTCTAGGAGAGCTGGCTCCCGGTGGCTGCGAATCTGGCCATATGGGCGGAGCGCCCTCGATTAACCGCTATCGAACACAAGGAAATTCAGATGAGCTCAGGTACGGATGAAAGGCTAGCTGTCATCAATCGGAAGAACGCATTGCGACTGCTTCCGCTTATGCTGGCGGGATACGTATTGAACAACATTGACAAGTCGAACGTTGGCGTCGCCGCGCTCGCAATGAACCGTGATCTCGGATTTACGCCATCGATATTCGGATTCGGCGCAGGTATTTTCTTCATTACGTATACGCTGTTTCAGGTTCCGAGCAATCTCGGTCTGGAACGCTTTGGTTCACGCAGATGGCTGGGCGGCATTCTGATTGCGTGGGGATTGGGCGCGTGCGCAACTGCAGCAACGGTGGGGCCAAAGAGCTTCTATATGCTGCGATTGCTGCTTGGTGTCGCTGAAGCGGGCTGGTACCCAGGTCTGCTGTTCTTCATGTGCTGCTGGTTCCCTAAGGCGTTTCGTGCACGCGCGTTTACCTGGGTTGCACTCGGCGTTCCCATTTCGGCCGCGATCGGTTTCCCGGTCGGCGGCGCGCTGCTCGAATTGCCGACTGTGTTCGGACTCGTGAACTGGCAGTGGCTCTTCATCATAGAAGGGCTCCCGTCTGTTCTGGTGGGTGTTCTCTCCCTGATATGGCTGCGCGATGGCCCTCACGAAGCATACTGGCTAACCAGTCCTCAACGCGAGGAACTTGCCGACGCCCTCGAAGGGGAGCGGGCGGTCGAAGACACGAGGCATCTTTCAGTGTGGTCGACGCTGTGGCATCCGCTGGTGCCATTCTTCTGTCTCGTCCATTTCCTGTACGCCATGAACGTATTCGGCGTATTCATGTGGATTCCGCGCCTGGTCAAGGACTTGGGGGGACTGACGTATGCACAGGTGGGCATGGTTAGCGCGATGCCGTTTCTGTGCGCTGCCGTAGCGGTGTTCCTGTGTGGGCGGAGTAGCGATCGCTGGGAGGATCGAAAGTGGCACATTTCTGGAATGCTGCTAATCGGCGCGGCCGGAACACTCGGTGTAGCGCTGTCCACGGACGCGGTCTACAAGATACTGTTCCTTTGCATCGCCGTCGCTGGGGTGTCGGGCCAGGCAAACGTCCTGTACGCATTCGCGACCGAGGTATTCGGAAATATTTCTCCGACCAGCAAGATTCTGGCGATCCGACTCGGCATCCTGGTCATGTCCGGCGGTGTGGGCGGCTTCCTGGCGCCGTATCTGGTCGGGCTGGTGCTTGAGCGCTTCGGCAATTTTTCGTACGCATTATGCAGCGCTTCGGCAATGCTATTTCTGACCTCGCTGCTCATGGCGCTCGCGAGCAGGAGATTCCTCGGTCTGGACGGTCCCTCGCCTGTGTCGGCGGTGGAGTTGAGTCAGTGGCGTTCGTAGCTGAGAAGGCAGCGCGATAATCAACTGCGAAATGAAATGTCCACAGGCGTGAGCGTTGGGCGTAGTCCGGGAACTCGAAAAGCACGGTGTTCCGCCCATGAGCCGGGGGGGAATGTATGTTGTCGCTGGAAAACAGCGCGAATTCTCCTCCGGACTCAAGGCTTATCGACAGAAGATCGGAGCTGGGACCCTTGGTCCGGTCGAACGTAAAGCCGGTGACCGGTAGTTGATGGGTCGCGTCGATCAATCGCGATTGGCCCGCATCGACAATCGGTTACTCGTCATCGGCAAAGATATTTCGCGCTGGGCACCTTCGCATGCAATTCGTCGGCGGACAAGTGTTACTTGGGCTCGGGAAGGGCATTCACCGGGCAGCTTTATGTACTGTGTCCAACCTACGCGAACGACATGCAGACGCTTGATTGGCACAAGGTCGACATCGGCGTGCTGCATGCCAGTGACACCGAGACGTGTGAGGCAAGCGTCTCGAGTTGATCAAACAATGGGTTCACGTGGCGGTGCTTGCCGTTGCTGGCACTGGTGTTGATCGGCATCGATTAACTGCTGGATCTGAACGATCCGGGTGTGCGCAGAGTGCGAGCTCCTGGTACCCTCCGAGATGTTTGCCGGTCCAAGTCAATCCGGGCCGCCCGTAGTCCAGATGGATCGATCTCGGTCGGGGATCAGAAAGTCCGATGGAAGCGTCCTGACAGTTCAACTCGTTTACGCTGGTGACGGTTGTTTTGCTTATCCGATAACTTTGAACGGTTTCCACTCTATTGCGGGACCCTGAGATTGACCCGACGAAGTGGCTCGGCATGGACAACATGGTGCACGCGAGACATCACGCGAAGGCCGGCGGGGCGAGTACGTCGTCGCGCTGTCGGTTGATTCGCGGTAACGGGAGCAGCCCGCTTCGCGTTACCGGAAGTGGGCAAGGAATTCGACTCTCGGGTTAGCTGGAAGCTGTCTGGCTACTCTGCTGCTCGTATCGCTGTCGTAGATCCCGCTTGAGTATCTTGCCAATCGCACTGCGGGGGAGTGTATCGACCAGTAGCAGATCGCTGAGTCGCTGTGTGCGGCCTACCCGATCATTGACGAATGCCTTGAGCGATACTGCATCCACATCGGAACCATCGCGCAAACGGGCGAAGGCGACGGGAGTTTCTCCCCAAGCGGCACTTGCCACGCCCACTACTGCGCACTCGTCAACAGCAGGATGTGTCGACAGCACCGCCTCAAGATCACTCGGGTAAATGTTGAAACCACCCGATATGATCAGATCCTTGGCACGATCGATTAGAACAAGGAAACCGTCGGCATCAAATCGGCCAATATCTCCGGTACGGATAAAGCGCAGACCATCTGGGCTGACCCATTCTGCCTCGCGGGTCTTATCGGGCAAGTTGCGATACCCCGTCATCATCGACGCCGACCGACCGACAATCTCTCCGGCCTCTCCCGTGAGACATTCGACTCCGTGCTCGTCGATGACGCGGATGTCATTGCCATCCATCGCCTTGCCCACTGTATGCAGCTTCTCTGGGTAACGGTGCGCCTCCAGCATGCAGCTTCCGCCGCCTTCGGTCATGCCATACAGTTCGATGAGTCCACCCGGCCAGCGTGTGAGGACCTCCTGCTTCAACTCCACAGCAAACGGTGCGCTCGTCGCGAATTTAACACGATAGCTCGACAGATCGTAGTCGTCGAACGAAGGGTCGCGCATCAGCCGTTGGTATTGGACGGGAACGAGCATCGTATGGGTAACGCGATGGTATTCGCTGAGTCGGAGGAATTCGGGCACGTCGAACTTCGGCATCAGCACCGCCGTCGCGCCGGCAGCCAGCGTTGGCAGAAAGCAGACCAACGTGGTGTTCGAGTAAAGGGGCGTAGAAATAATGGTGACTGCATCCGCTGCGTAGCGCAGGCGTCTGAATTGTGTCCACCGCATACCGTGAGGCTGCACAATTCCTTTGGGCGTGCCCGTGGTACCAGAAGAGTAGATGACGTTGAACGGATCCTCTGGTCGAATCTCAATCCCATCGGATTCAACCGGTTCGCGTGCCAGCCAGGCGTCCAGTGGTATGCCGGAACCAGAGCCATCCAGAGAAACGATAGAGAAGATTGGCATCTTAGCTAGGGCGCGGCTCGTCCTGGCGAGCGACAGGGTAGCCGCACTTGCGGCGTCCATGAATACGATAGCTGCACCGCTATCGACGAGCATCGCCGCCAGGACGTCCGGTGTTGATGAGGGTGCGAGCGGCGCAACGGCTGCGCCGGCTCGCAGGGCCCCCAGGAATACCTGCGCATAGGCGATCGAAGTGGACGCGCAAATGGCCACCACGTCGCCCTTCCCAACATGATCGCGCTTTAGAGAGGCCGCTACGCGCCCAATCCTGAGATCAAGCGTGCTGTAATCGAGTTCTTCCGGACCGCAAATAAGCGCGGGATGCAGCGGTCGGTGCTGCGCGTGCGCGAAAATCAATTTATCCAGGGTGCCAAAGTCCTGTTTTAGCAGGGCATCCTGATAGTCCATGCGAGTCTCCCTTCCGACGCAAATCAGCAATCGGAGCAAACGATCGTTGAAATAGGGACTGGAGGCACCTGAGCCCTCCGGTCGTGGCTTGAGTAAGGTGTGGTTGGTCTGTACGGTGCCAGCGATCGACGTACGTGCGCACGCTTGCCTGTCAAACATGCAACTGCCGTGCTTCGCCGCACCGGTCGAAGACGCGACTAGATCAGGCTGTCGGCCAGAGCGACTTGCGAAAGTGAGCCAGTTGTTGCTCGTTCGGGCGCCGATATTCCCATTCCCGACCCACCTCGAGATTCATCCTCCGCTTCAGACTGACGAGCAGCTCGGCGTACTTCCAGGCCATTCCGAAACTGTCAAAGACTGGTGCCTTACGGATCCGCTTGACGCCGTTCAGATACAACAATTCGCTCAGCACCCCTTCGACGGGGATGATGACGTCGGCGCCGTCGCGGATTGCCTCTTGGGCTAGAGCGGTGAAACGGGCAATGATTTCGCCCGGTTCGTCCCACATTTGCTGCATCTGCAATTCATCCATTTCCGGACCCACTGCATAGACTCCAGCGACGCGGTCGGTCAACCGGTATTCATGGACGTGGTCGGTGACAATACGTGCGACTTCAGGAACGTTAGCGATGTGGGCCTGGAATTTTCCGAACGAGCAGGCCAGCAGGAAGTTTGCTTCGCCAACCGACACCACAGGAATATTGACCGTTGCGCGCAATTCGCGCAGGAACGGTTCGCTGAATGAGCCGATAACAAACGCGTCGTAGCCGTCACGCTCAGCTTCGATCGCATGGTCGATAATCCGGCGGAACCCCATATGGTAGATGTACGGAGAACCGAGCATGTCACTCGTTGTCATCCGGTCCCCGTCGTCAGCTCCGGCAGCCTGCGTTGCGATGCCGATGATGTAGTCTTTTGGAGGCATTCCTTTGACGACTACTTCCGTGTCTTCCTCGCATACCTGAGAGGAGTGTTTCCGGATCGCTGCGCCATAGGTTTCAAGTCGACCAAAGTCGGCCATCGATTGGTGCCATATTTTCATACTTCGCTCCTTGATGTATTGGGCAGCAGATGGCGGCAAGCGTCGCGTTCACCGCCACCCTGGTGGGTAACGATTAGTAATGGGAGAACAGGTGGCCGTAGCCGTCGACGCGGTCGGTAATGTTTTCCCGTCGCAACGCGTACCAGTAGGTGGCTACGTTGACCGCTATAACCGGCTTGCCGAGCCAGAGTTCGGCGGCAGCCGCGGCACGTCCAAACGGAAGATTGGCGCCGAATTGAACGATGGCGGCGACGTCGTCGCCATCTACCGCGCGCACCGCATCAAAGATGGTGCTCAGTTCTGTGTGCGCGATTCCCGTGAGACTTGACACTGGCACCGCCTGCGTTCGCGCGACGTCATAGCCTGCTTCATCGAAGTACGCACGTAGCTTCGGGTCACCCTTGTCCCCATACGGATGGATCACGCCTAGCTTCCCAGTTACGCCAAGCGTCTTCAATGCTTTCGGGAAGGCGTCTGCAGCCTGTGAGACAGGGATGTCGCCCACGATCGAACGAATGCGTTCGTCAATGTTTCGGGCGGCCGATAAGCCACCACCCCAGATGCTTTCTGCGGATACACCCAAAACGATGTGATCGGGACGGCACGTAGCAATCCGTTTGACAGCGTCTTCGAGTGCCAGATCGATAAGGCGGAGGCTCTCTTCGTCGCGCGAGCTTGCGCTTGTTGGCATATCCGGGACGAACATTCCTTCGCAGTGGTTGACGACGCCGGCAGGACGCAGGTCGTCGAATTCAAGTTGAACGACTGTATTCACTGAGGGGGTCGCGATGCCGAATACGCGACGCCAACCTAGTATGCTGGGCATATTGTCTTCTCCAAGTTGGAATGGTTTTGGAAATAGTGATCTGTAGTGTCAAGGGCCGCTCAGTCCGCTCCTACACCGATCCCGCCAGGCGTAAACCCTGCCGTAACCGGGATTGTCGTCATGTGTTTCGGTTGTTAGTATAAACGAACAACACGTCGATGCAATGTCCACGATGCGTGGTCGCTGCGTCGTGGGATGTGGCTTAAGATGGAAGCCTTGAGGAGCTGGGAATGGGACTCACACTGTTTGAGAAAATCTGGAATCGACATGTAGTCGCGCAACTGCCGGATGACTGGGCGTTATTGCATATTGACCGCCATCTGCTACACGATTTGTCGGGTGCCATTGCACTCAACGAGGTCAAGAGCCGGGGTTTTCGCGTGCGCAATCCGGAACTGGTATTCGCCACGGCCGATCACGCGGTCGCGACGGTTCCGGGCCGGACTGGGGCAACGAATCCTGATGGCGCGGTTCGCTATGCGCAACTGAAGGCAGCGACTGCGGAGGCCGGCATCAGGTTCTTTGATTTGGGCAAACCTGGCCAGGGTATCGTCCACGTCATGGCGCCGGAACTCGGCCTCGTTCAGCCGGGAATGACGCTGATTTGTGGCGACAGTCACACGTGCACGAACGGGGCACTCGGTGCGCTTGCATTCGGTATCGGCTCTTCAGAAATCACGCACGCGCTCGCCACACAGACACTATTGCAGCGCAAGCCACGAACCATGAACATTCAGATTCGAGGTGAGTTAGGGGGCGGCGTCTTTGCAAAGGATATTGGTCTCTTTCTGATAGGTCTGCTGGGCACACGCGCCGGAACAGGTTACGCGGTGGAATACAGCGGACCCGTGGTCAGCGCGCTCAGCGTGGAGTCCCGCATGACGCTGTGCAATCTTTCGATTGAATTGGGTGCAAAGATCGGAATGATAGCCCCGGACAATAAGACCTTTGCGTACTTGCAGGGCAAGCCGTTCTCGCCGGCCGCGTCCCGATGGTCCGAGGCGCTCGCTCAATGGCAACAGGAAGTCGGCGATGCCGACGCAGTGTTCGACGCTATTCATGTCGTCGACGTGGATTCGATCGGTCCGATGATGACCTGGGGCACAAGTCCCGAACAGGTCATCGAGATCAACCAGCAGATTCCGTCACTCGATGAGTTCGATCCCGGTGATGCGCGAGATGACGTGGAGGCCGCGTTACGTTACATGGCATTACGGCCTGGCGCCACGCTCCTCGGCACGCCGGTTGATCGCGTATTCATTGGCGCATGCACCAATGCGCGTCTGACTGATTTGCGCGAAGCTGCACGCCTTGTCGACGGCAAGCGGGTTGCGGCTAACGTGCGCGCGTGGGTGGTACCGGGGTCTGAGCAGGTCAAGCGGGATGCGGAGCACGAAGGTCTCGATGACATATTTCGGAGCGCTGGTTTCGAATGGCGTGAACCCGGCTGCAGCATGTGTGTGGCCGCTAACGGCGAACGAGCGAAGCCAGGCGAACGCGTCGTCTCGACCTCCAACCGAAATTTTGTGGGGCGTCAGGGGCCAGGTGTGCGCACACATCTGGCAAGTCCCGCGAGCGCGGCGGCTGCTGCACTTGCCGGAAAAATCGTTGACCCGCGGGAGGTGATCTGATATGAAGCCGTTTTCCGCCGTTCACGGTCGGGCCGTCGTGTTCCAGCGCCCGAACATCGACACTGACGTGATCATTCGCATCGAGAGGCTAATGAACACGCCACGTGAGGCGCTGGGCCGCTACGCGTTCGAGGTACTGCGCTACGATGCCAACGGTGAACTTCGAAGCGATTGCGTATTTAACGATCCGCAAAACCACGCGGCGCCTGTCCTGATCGCTGGTGAGAATTTCGGTTGTGGCTCATCGCGCGAGGGCGCAGTCTGGGCGCTCGAATCGCTAGGTATCCGTTGTGTGATAGCGGGTAGTTTCGGCGATATCTTCTACAACAATTGCCTGCAGAACGGCCTGCTACCGGTCAGGCTGGGTACTGACGAGATCGCTACTCTCGTCGACGAGACTGATGGTGGACGCGCCATCGCTATCGACCTCAGATCGCAGATTGTTGCCACCGCGGCAGGGCAAAAATTTCACTTCGACATAGATCAGCTCAAACGCGATGCGCTTCTCGCCGGCCTTGATGACATCGCGAGCACACTTTGTCACGAAGCAGAAATCGCTGCCTGGCAGGACTCAGATCGGCAGCACAGAGCGTGGGTATGGCATACCAGCGCCAGATAGATCAATTCGTGTGCCCTTAGCCAAATTAGGGATTCTCATGGGGGCGTCGGTTTCGGTCCAGGTGGCAGTGTCGCCATGTCGTCCATCCACGCATGTTGACACTCGAATTGACGAGATAGATTGACGATGCGGGAAAAGACAAAGGCTCATAAGTCCGCGACTGGCTTGGTTTTTCAATTCAGTCAGTTACTTACGAGCCTTAGATTGTCGTCGGGGTGAGAGGACTCGAACCTGCCGGCGAACGGACGGGCCGAGCCTCTTAATGAGGGGAGCGCATTGGCTGGAGTTGCCCCTGTAACTCAGGACACTTGGACACCGTTAGATTGATGACGCCGCTGCTCGCCTGAACTCGCGAGGCGAGCGGTATTTGAGGGCTTTGTGCGGGTGGCGCTCATTGTAATGTTCAAACGCAATGGCCAGACGCGAGAGCGCCGTTGGCGCGTCGGGCTTGTCCATATAGGCGACGTAATTGTGCTTCATGGTCTTCACGAACGACTCAGCCATGCCATTGCTCTGCGGCGAACGTACGGGCGTGGTCAGCGGCTCCAGGCCCAGCTCGCGCGCGAAGCTTCGCGTGCGATGGTCGGTGTAGGCCGAGCCGTTGTCCGTCAGCCATTCGATGGGCTGCGCCGTCTGCGTGGTGCCGAAGCGCTGCTCGACGGCGGCCAGCATCACGTCGCGCACCACGTCGCCGCTATGCCCGCCGGTTGTAGCAGCCCAGCTAATCGCTTCCCGGGCGCAGCAATCCAGCGCGAACGTCACGCGCAGCGGCGTGCCATCGTCGCATCGGAACTCGAAGCCGTCGGAGCACCAGCGGGTATTGCTCCTGTCCACGGCCACGCGACCGTCGTGCCGCCGCTTGTCTCGCCGCACGCCGGGACGACGCAGCAACAAATGGTGCTCACGCATGACCCGATACACGCGCTTGTGGTTAATGCACGGTGCGCCGACCATTTCGCGACTGCGGCGCAGCAGCGCCCAGATGCGCCGGTAGCCGTAGGTCGGCAGGTGCGCCACGTGGGCATGGATTTCCTCGACCAGTTCCGTGTCGTCGGTTGGCTTGGCACTGCGGCCGTCTTGCCAGTCGGACGAACGAGCCAGCTTCACCGCCACAACAGAGCGCGCCACACCGAGAACTTCGCAGACCGTTTTCAATGGTCGTCCCCCGGCAGCAAGGGCGAGCGCGCAATCAGGTTTTTTGAACGGCCCCATTCCACGGCTTCCTTCAGGATTTCGACTTCCATTGTCTTTTTCCCGAGCAGCCGTTGCAGCTCCTTGATTTCCTTGATGGCTGCGGCCAACTCCGATGCGGGCACTACGGTTTCTCCCGCTTTTACCGCAGCCAGACTGCCCTCCTGGTATTGCTTGCGCCAGCCGAATACTTGGTTCGGGTTCACGCCGTGCCGCCGGGCTACGGCTGACACCGAGGCGCCGGGCGCCAGCGTCTCCTGCACGATGGCGATTTTTTCCTGCGCCGTGCGCCGACGACGGCGCTCCGGCTCGGTCAGAATTTCGATGGGTTCCACGTAATGACTAGGCTTACTGATAGGCACAAGACTATCCCTTATTTTATGAGAGTCCTCGTGTCCTCAGATACATGGGGCCGCTCCATTCAGGACCTACGGGGTGCTCATGCACCCACCAGCCGCATTGCCTTCATCGTCTTGCCGAAGCCCAGGATTTTCAGCACTCGAGTGAGATTGTAGGCGAGTACGTTCAAACTCATCTCGGTACCTACGTTGGGCAACCTGCGCATCAGGAAGTGCGTGTAGCCCATCCAATGCTTGAACGTCCCGAAGACATGTTCGACGGTTCGCCTGCGCACTGTCATCGCATCAGGCGTCTTGTCCAGTCGACGTTGAACTGCGTCCAGCACCGACTCATGCTCCCATCGACTTATCCGTCGTTGGCCGCTGGGCGTGCACTGTGACTTTATTTTGCATTGCGGACAGGCGCTGCTCCAGTATCGGTGCAGCTGCATCCCGTGTTCCTCGCTGGTGTAACGGTAAATTGCCCGCTCCCCAGCTGGACATTGGTATTCGTCGTCCCGCGCAATGTAGATGAAGTCTGCCTTGTCGAATCGGCCGTGGTGTTTCGCTCCCGACGTTGTCGGCTTTGGCAGCATGACTGCAACCCCCGCATCGGCGCACTCCTTGATCTGAGGCCCACTGTAGTAGCCACGATCGGCGACTGCGCGCAGTCTGCTTTTGCCCATTGCGTCGCGCGGCTTTTGCCATGGGGCTAAGCTGCGCCCGGTCACTGCCAGAGTTTGTGACCTCGTGAGCAACGATGAGGTGATGTTTGGCGTCAACGGCCACCTGCACGTTGTAGCCGACCATTCCCGATCCTTTACCGCTCGTCGCCATGGAGCGTGCGTCGGGATCAGTCATCGAGAGTTGGCCATCAGGCTGTGTCTTGAGTTGCTGCGTGATCTGATCGAGGTTTCGCATCTGCTCGCGCAAGCGCGCAATCTTGTCTTGCAATCGGGTCGTCTTCGCTTCCAGCTCAGCGGGTTGCGTACGATCGGCAGTCTCCAGCGCGTTCAAATACCGCTGGATGCTCTCCTCGATCTGCTTCTGGCGCTTTTCGACCTTACCTTCTGTGAAGTTACGATCGCGAGTGTTGACGGCCTTGAACTTGCTGCCGTCGATTGCAACAAGCGCTTGCGAGAACAGCTTCAGTTCACGGCATAAGACGACGAAGCGCCGGCATACGTTGCGGATGCCGGTACCGTTGTCACGACGGAAGTCAACTATGGTCTTGAAATCCGGCGCCAAACGGCCCGTGAGCCACATCAATTCAACGTTGCGCTGGCATTCACGTTCCAGGCGCCGGCTCGACTGGACCCGGTTCAGGTAGCCGTAGATATAGATCTTCAGCAGCACGCCCGGATGATAGGACGGGCGACCTGTAGTCGACGGCATCGCGCCATCGAAGCCCAGTGATGCCAGGTCAAGCTCTTCAACGAACGCCTCGATAATCCTGACTGGATTGTCCTCGGCAACGAAGTCATCCAGGCACTCTGGAAGCAGCGTCACCTGCTTGCGATCTTCACCTTCTATGAATCGCTTCATCCGGTCACCCATGCTGAATGAGTTAATCCAGTCTAGGCGATCAGCGTGTTTTCACACAAGCTCGACCCGTAGCAGTCCCTTGGTGCTGACGTGGCAATGTCCGGTGACGAGCCAGGAAGGGACAGCGATGGTCGATGGCGTCAAAGCTCCCGGAGAAATTCGACTAACGCTGCGTTGACGACGCCCGGTGCTTCTTGGGGCAACCAGTGGCCTGCCCTCGGTACCACATCAGACTTACGCAGATTTGGCACGATTTTGGGCATGGCCTCGATGATTTCACGCATGCCGGGCATAGCGAGCCCTGTGTCTCTTTCGCCGACTAGGTAAAGGGCAGGCACTTCGATTCGAAGCCCCTCAAACGCGGCTTGCATTTCCCAATTTCTGTCGAGGTTCCGATAGTAGTTCAGGCCGCCTCGAAAGCCAGAGACATTGAAGGCGCGCACGAACGCTTCCAGATCGACGGAACCAAGCCAATTCGGCAACGACGGGAAATCACCGAGGGCATCGAGATATTGCTTGTCCCGAGGCACCAGTCCAAACGGGTTCGGGGTGCTAGCGTCTCGAACGCCGACATCGCCCGAGGCCGAAAAATAAATCTTGCGCAGGGTCGCTGCAACGTCACGCTTTAGCTCGCTTTCGGCGAGTCCAGGTTTGGAGAAGTAATGGGTGTAAAACCACGCCTGGTCGTTCTGCGGAAAGAGGCGACTTGGCGCAAGTGGCGCTCGGCCCATCATCGGAACGCCGAGCGCCACGACACCCCGAAATCGGTCGGGCCGAAGCATTGCCGCCTGCCACGCAATAGTCGCACCCCAATCGTTTCCGACGATGACTCCTTCGCTTTCGCCGAGTACGCCAACGAGCGCAACAAGATCGCCGACAACGTCAAGCGTCGTGTATTGCCCGATACCTTCGGGGCAGTCGCTCAACCCATATCCGCGCAAGTCTGGCGCGACAGCGTGAAAACCGGCTTGCGCCAGTGCTGCGAGTTGATACCGCCAGGCATGCGATGTCTCTGGAAACCCATGGCAAAGCAGCACCAAGGGCCCCTTGCCTTGCTCCGCGACATGTAGTCGGATGCCATTAGCTTCAATAAAGTTCTGACGGTAGGCGCTCATGGTGGCTCGGTATTATGGTCGTTTACAGCACTTATTGCATTAGAGTAACATCAAACGTTACGGAAACTCAATAGTTCTGATTTCATGCGATTCGACACCCGATTGGCCCGACTCCTGCACGTTCTGGTGCACATGCATCTACGCGGTGGTTCAACCACGTCTGAGAACATTGCACTGATGCTGCACACCAACCCGGTTGTAGTTCGAAGAACGATGGCGGCGCTGCGCGACACAGGCTACGTCCAATCCACGGGCGGACGAGGGGGCGGGTGGGAGCTTGCGCGAGACCTTGAGGACTTCACGGTAAAGGATGTCTACGTGGCGATTGGACACACTGCGCTTTTCGCACTTGGCTCCGCTGATGACAATCCGGCATGCCCGGTAGAGGCCGCGGTGAATCGCCACATCAATAAGGCATTGAGTTCCGCGGAGACGACGATGCTTCGAATTTTTGGAAAGAAGCGCCTGGCCGAAATCGCCCGAGATGTCACTTCGTCGATATCAGGAAAACCCAGCCGCCAGGTCTAAGACCTGCCGCCAACTGACAGCTCGTTAAATGCTGCAATATCAAGCGGCCGCTTTGGGGTGAGTGCCGGCCCTTGATCTGTTGAATGTAAGAGGCCGTTCCTAGCCGGTCAGCGACCACTTGCTGACCGGCATGAAGCCGTACCCCCTACACCTCTGTCTGTTCAGCCATTTCAAGCGAGTCATCGACCTCAATGCCGAGGTATCGGACAGTGCTTTCGAGCTTCGTGTGGCCAGGCAACAGTTGGACAGCCCTGAGGTTCTTCGTGCGGCGATAATTCAATGACGCCTTGGTTCGGCGCATCGTGTGCGTACCGTAGGCAGTGTCGTCAAGGCCGATTGACGCGACCCATCGATGCACCAGCCGGGAGTATTGTCGTGTCGACAGGTGGGGAGAGCCGTGAATCCTGCTTTTGAACAGGCAGTCGGCCGAATGCAGCCCGGCAGACGTTATCCACGCTGTTTCGCGTCTGCTCGGTGATATCGAATTGCACCGGCCGTTGAGTCTTTTGCTGCATGATCGTCGCGCGGCTGGCGACATGCTCCCCATGACAAACGTCGCGTACGCGAAGCTTGGTCAAATCACACACCCGAAGCTTGCTATCGATGGCGAGGTTGAACATTGCCAGATCCCGAACCTGGGACGAAAGCTGCAAGCGCACGCGGATCGCCCAGATCTCCTTAAGCTTGAGCGGGAGCTTCTGTCCCGTCAATCTTCCCTTGTTCCAAGGTACCCGCGACGGGCCTGTGTAGGTTGATGCGCTCATGACAATCTCCTTTCAGATGAAGGGAGATTCAGTCTGCACTTCTGCAATGGGCGCTACCCGACCCTGAGCGGAACTTCGTGAGATGCACGAGAAAGTCCGTTGCACACATCAAAGCGGACTGTCGTGATGCTCCCGCCCAGCTAACCATTCCGCTCGTGTAGAACTGCTTCCCGGCTCATTTCAATGCCTCTAATCACCAGGCTTACCCGCGCATCGGTGGCAGTGCGTTACCCTAGGACGAGACTTCATCGTTGAGCACCTGAACGATTTCCTCTGATTCGGCCCACAGTCGCATGGCGAGCGCGGCGTCTTCTGCATCGGCGCGGGGCTTGTCCTCGTTCGAGTCAGAAAGGTAGCTACCCGCCAAGGGGAGTGCCTTCGCGCTGACCGCCGCGAAAACCGCGGTCGCGGCGCCCTCTCCGACTGACTTGAGAAAAAGCGGGCCGATGGCCGCCAACACCCGCCTGAGCACCGGTCCCAGGTTGCGGGCGAGGTTGGTGGCAACGACGCCGGGGTGTACTGCGTAGGCGGTCTTCCCTGTACCGGTGAAGCGACGCTGCAGCTCTTTGGCGAAGAGCAGATTAGCGAATTTCGACTGGCCGTAAGCCGCCAATGGCTGGTACCCCCTGTCGCCCGAGAGGTTGTCAAACTCGATGCCCCCGACGGGCGCGTATCGATGCCCCTCGCTGCTGAGCATCACTACCCGGCCCTCGTCTTTGAGCTGCTCGAGCAGACCCGTCACAAGCATGAAGTGCCCGATGTGGTTAGTGAAGAATTGCAGCTCGTAGCCGTGCGACTTCTTGAGCTTCGGCAGCATCATGATGCCCGCGTTGCAGATGATGGCGTCGAGCCGGTGGCCGTCTGCCTTGACGGCTGCGACGCACCCTCGTACTGACAAAGGCTCTGAAAGCTCACAGGCGTAGCCGATTGCCCTGCCGGGAAACGTCGTGCAGGCTGCATCGGCCTTCTCCTTTGTACGCGCTGTGCCTAGCACCAAGGCGCCCCGCAGGGCGAGCACTCGACACGTCTCCCGCCCGATTCCCGAGTTGCAGCCCGTCACCAGAATCGATCTGCCTGCGAGCGAGAGTCCCTCGGTGATCTGCTCCGCCGTCGACCCGTAACCAAAGCCGGTCGGCCCGGCTGATTTGAACAATGCAAACAAAGACAAGTGGGTTCTCCTTTTCGACGAGAAGCGTGCCGCGGCTACCCCTTACATCGTCCGGATGTCAGCCTTGCGAGCGTTGAGCATAGGGGTCATCTCACCATCCGCCGCGTGGTTCACTCACACGTCAATGCCTTGCGCGCCCGGCAACCGTGCGACAGTTACCGCGGCCTGCGCCTGCAAGGAATACGCGAGACGGCGGCAAGTGGACTAGTAACGTCAGCGGTCGGGATGGCTTGTCGCGTGCGTCGCTCACTTAACTGGGGTTGAGCATCATTGAGCCACCAATCTACTCATTGCACAATCACAATAATCTGTATGTACTAGTGGTAAAGTGCCATGAATGACAAAACCCGACATCACCGAGCTGGACGCCTTTGCCGAGGTGGCGACGTTGCGTTCCTTTCGGAAGGCAGCAGAAGTTCTCGGGCTCTCGCCATCAACGGTCAGTCACCTGATGCGTCGCCTGGAAGAGCGTATGGGCGTTCGTTTGCTTCATCGCACCACCCGCAGCGTGGCACCTACACAGGCAGGGGAACGCCTTCTCGCCCGTCTGCATCCCGTGCTTGCGGAACTCCGCAGCGCGCTTGGCGAAATCGATCGCTTTCGGGATCAGCCAACGGGCCGCGTCCGCGTCAATGCGCCCGAGCAAGGAGTCCGGCTTTTGCTCCACGACGTCGTACCTGCGTTTCGGAAAAAGTTCCCGGACATCGAACTCGATCTCGTGACCGAGGGGCGACTCGTCGACATCGTCAAGGAAGGCTTCGATGCCGGCGTACGGCTTGGCGGCACCATCCCCCGAGACATGATCGCGGTACAGCTCGGCGGCGAAGCACGTTGTATCGTGGTGGCTTCCCCGAGATACCTAGCGCGGCATAAGAGACCTCAGACCCCGGAAGACCTCAAGTTTCACGAATGCATCCGAATCCGGCTTCCGAACGGGAAGCTCTTTGCATGGGAATTTGAAAAGCGCGGGCGAACGCTTGCGATGGAGGTGCCCGGAACGCTGATCTTGAATCAGGAAGCTCTCGTAATAGACGCTGCGCTCGCGGGGCTTGGCGTCGCCTACGTGTTCGAGAGTTCGGTGCGTGACGCACTGAAGGCGCGACGGCTCGTCAGCGTGCTCGATGATTGGTGCCCCAGCTTCCCGGGCGCATTCCTCTACTACCCAGGTAACCGCAACGTTCCCTCGGCGCTCCGCGCATTCGTCGATGTCGTCAAGATATCGCGTGCGTCTGAGGTGGAAGTGATCAAGCGAAAGATCTCACGGCACTCATCGTCAGCGAATGACTGATGCTGAACCTGGAACGGTCTCCATGCGGCGCCCTGCAGGTCCGGGTCGCCCGACTCACCAGCACCTACTCGACGAGTGCCTGCGCTGCGCTCCACGTTGCGTCGGCAGCGTCGATTGCTTGCCGCAGCTCGGCGTCGGTCAGGTCGGTGTAGTGCGATGCCGTTACAGCCGCCTGGCACAAAATGCTGACGGATACATTCAGCAGGCTGGCAGTTAGCGCTTTCGGCGCTTCGACATGGTAGCGAAGCTCGAAACGGTCCGCATGACGCGCCAACAGTGTTGTGAGTTGGTTATGTGTGAACGAGCAAAAGACGCGGTAGGCCACGTATGTAGACAAGATGTTTGCTATCTTGAATCGCTGGTACACGTCGAGCTTGCCATAGCCCTTCGCTCCCAATTCATCGCGCACCGGTTCCGCAACGGCTTTCCATCTGGCCAATGTTTCCTGCGCGCCCGCGTTGCCCTGCATCTCGGGGTCCGCGGCATATTCAGTGAACAACACGACATCGGCACGCGCGTTGTCGTACCTGATCTGGTCGACGAATGCAGGGTCGCTTACCAGGTTCAGCAGATTCGCATGTACCTCTAGCATTGAGCGCACCATGACTGGTGCGTGGGACGAGAAGCCGCCCTCTATCAAGTGCAGCGTCGCCGCAAACTGCTCGGCAATCGTCAGACACAGCGTTGCAGCGACGCGATGTTCGCCACTATCCTGCACGCGCCCACGTAACAGCAGTCCGTCGATCTGTGCCTTTATATCGTGCGCGGCCACAAGCATTGCGGGTATGTTCGGCGTTGCGTTCCCCCTCTCGCGCGTGACGTATCCATTCGGCGTCGAATATACGCCAAACTTCGGTCATTCGATGAAACTAGTCGACTGCCCCTTGGTGGCCGGTCAGCGTCCCATTGCTAACCGGCCTTCCACGCTAGACCTCAGTCTGTTCCGCCATTTCAAGTGCGTCATCTACCTCGATACCGAGGTAGCGGACCGTACTTTCAAGCTTCGTGTGGCCGCGCAGCAGTTGGACAGCCCGGAGGTTTTTCGTGCGACGGTAGATCAACGACGCCTTGGTCCGGCCCATCGTGTGGGTACCGTAAGCGGAGTCGTCCAGGCCGATTGACGCAATCCACCGATGGACCAGTCGGGCATATTGGCGCGTCGACAGGTGCGGGGAGTCGTGAATTCTGCTTGGGAACAGGAAGTCAGTTGCGTGCAGCCTCGCATGCCCTATCCATGCCGCCACGCTATCGCGGGTCTGTTCGGTGATTTCGAACTGTACCGGCCGTTGCGTCTTCTGCTGCATGATTGTTGCCCGGTTGGCGACGCGTTCCCCGTGACATACGTCCCGCACCCGCAGCTTCGTCAGATCGCATGCGCGAAGCTTGCTGTCGATGGCGAGATTAAACATGGCCAGATCCCGCACGCGGGACGAAAGCTGCAGGCGCACGCGGATTGCCCAAATCTCCTTGAGCTTCAGCGGTGGCTTCTGGCCAGTCAATCTTCCTTTGTTCCACGGCACCCGCGACCGACTGGTGTTGGTTAGTGTGCTCATGACGATCTCCTTTCGATTGAAGGGAGATCTAGTCTGACCGGTGGGCGCTACCCGACCCTAAACCGCCCTTGAAGCACGCACAAAGCCAACGGCGGCTTCTGGAGCGCAACGGCCGCTCGACTAGCCGAGTGACCGCGTGAAGCCGCACGTGAACGTCCGGGCGACGCATCCGGCGAAGGTCCCTGCATGGCCTTACTGCGTCTCACACCGCTTTGACTTGGGCTGGCGGATCTCTAACTAACAGGCCCACTCTACGCGCGATCTAGTCGACGCATTTCGTTGCCCGCTCAACAGGTACCTTATCGTCTGCGTCGCGACCATCAATGCGATGAACCGCAACCCAGCAGGATCGGCCCTTCCAGTCCAAAAATGCGTCGTAATCCTGTCCTGCCTGCGGAGTGAACGTCGCTGCGGGTGGGCTGCATGAGACGTATTCGCTTCCGTATGCCAGCGCCAACGTGAGTGGCTCGTTAGCATCAACAACATACTCCTTGATGAAGTCCTTGAAATAGAGCCCACCTGGGCGCATTCCCTCGCGTGGACTGGGCGGCATTCCAATCGTGACGCTAGTGGATGAATATTTCGCGGCGGCCCAAAAGCCGTCATTCACCCGCACCCGATTGCCCGGATCGGGAAGGGAATATGTGTAGCACGAACTGTTCGTCCAAAAGTTAGCAGCCACGCCAACGCCATTCCCTGCGAGGATACGGACACGTGCCTGGCTGGCCGGATCATAGGGCGGGTTAGCCTGCGTCACATTATGGGCTGGTTGCAGGAACGTGCATGCGGACAGCACTGCTGCGGTGCTGGCCACTGTCGCGACACACTGCATTGACATACGCTTTTCTCCTGTACTCAAGTTCTCGGTCTGCTCTCATAGAAATCCGGCAGGTGGCTGCGAATTCTTGCCATTCGTTGCCACGAGTTCACGATCAACCGTGATGCGATTCAAAATCGACCCGCTTGAGAAGCCCTGTCTTGTCATCAAAATAGAACGTTGCCGTCTTTGTCGTCCCTACGGGCGTGGCAACCACAACAAGGGCAACCGCTGCGCGCCTGACGTAACGATAGGTCCAGATTTCGAAACTCCCGGCAGTCGTCTTCGAATCCGGCGCACCGAGTTTCGACGCCACATCATCTCTTGACGCAACTCCCACTGCAAACTCGCTCTGAAGCGATTGTTGGGAAGCGTCTGCAAGCTTATCGGTACCCTCGCCCGGTCCAAATGACACCGCACATCCGGTAAGAAACGAGGCAAACAACAGCACAAGGAAAAACTTCTTCATAAGTGTTCTCGAAGATTCCGATTTGAAATTAGATCGCCTGCCGCTGGGGGAGCCACGCTTCCACTGGAACCGCGCGTCCGTTGTACAAGATGTCACATACGCGGATCTCGCCGTCCGCCAAAACGGCGGGCCGGGCGGTTACCCGAACACGGGGCGATCCCATCGTTACTACGGCAACTGAATTTGAAACTTGAGAGTCCGACTGGGCGGCCGCTATCAGTTGCGCTACCGACACTCGAATGTCGCGATGGACCTCGCGGCGGATGGCTCATGATGGCCGGTCAGCGACCACTTGCTGACCGGCGTGAAGCGCTACACCTCGGTCTGTTCAGCCATTTCAAGCGCGTCATCGACCTCGATGCCGAGGTATCGGACGGTGCTTTCGAGCTTCATGTGGCCGAGTAGCAACTGGACAGCCCTGAGGTTCTTCGTGCGGCGATAAATCAAAGACGCCTTGGTTCGGCGCATCGTGTGCGTACCGTAGGCAGTGTCGTCAAGGCCGATTGACGCGACCCACCGATGAACCAGCCGGGCATATTGTCGTGTCGACAGTTGCGCAGAGCCGTGAATCCTGCTTTTGAACAGGAAGTCGGTCGCATTCAGCCCGGCATGCCTTATCCACACTTCCACGCTGTCTCGCGTCTGCTCGGTGATCTCGAACTGCACCGGGCGTTGCGTCTTTTGCTGCATGATCGTCGCGCGACTGGCTACGTGCTCCCCATGGCAAATATCGCGCACGCGTAGCTTCGTAAGATCACACGCCCGAAGCTTGCTATCGATGGCAAGATTGAACATTGCCAGATCCCGCACCTGGGACGAAAGCTGCAAACGCACGCGGATCGCCCAGATCTCCTTCAGCTTGAGCGGGGGCTTCTGACCCGTCAATCTTCCTTTGTTCCACGGTACCCGCGACGGACCTGCACCGATTGATGCGTTCATGACAATCTCCTTTCAGATGAAGGGAGATTCAGTCTGTACTTTTGCAATGGGCGCTACCCGACCCCCAGCTGCCGCTCGCACCGTCTGGGCTTCAACGGCAGGTATCAGAGTGATCCGGTCATTCACGCTGGCGTCACAAGGGCGGCTGCTCGGACGGATGGTCGTCGCTCGCTCAATGTCTCTTCAAAGGCTGAGCAGGCGTTAGGACTTCCGCGTCAAGGAATAAGCCAAATGTCTTCGACTGACCCGGTCATTGCATTTCGAATTGACTACTTTCGGCGGGAGAGAGATTCGATTGTCATCGCGGCCTGAGCGAACCTTTAAACTGTAGGCCTCGCAGAATTTTAAGCGTGGCGATGCCCCATAGATCCGACGTTTTCATGGGCATCCAAGAACCGCCCCGATTTGTTGTAATCGGCTCGCACGCACAAGGGACTTCAATGAAAGGCTGGTTTCACGACTGAGATAAACTATGGGCAGGTATTTGTCTCTTCCTTAGGATCATTTTTTTCTGGGCTACCGCTTCCACTCAGTTCGATCGACCAATGAAAACCGTACTACCTGACTTACGCCTGTTGCGCGTATTCATGAGCGTCGTCCAGCATCAGGGCTTCGCCAAAGCCCAATACGAGCTGAATATGTCGACGTCGGCAATCAGCACTTACATGAGTCAATTGGAGACGCAACTCGGCGTCGTACTCTGTCATCGCGGACGGGGCGGCTTCAGTCTCACGCCCAAAGGCGCGGAGTTTCACGTCGAGGCCCAAAGGCTGTTGGGCGAAGTGGACGGCTTCGAACGTTTCGCCGCCGACCTGAAGGGGGAACTGCGCGGCAGCGTGAAAATCGGCATGCTCGACGGTATCGTGACCGATACGAATCTTCCCCTAGATGCCGCCATCGCCGCGTTCGCGACGACGCGACCGGCGGTGCATCTGCATCTGCTGCTCGGCGGATCGAACGAGTTGCAAGTGCACGTGCTGAACAACCGCCTTGATGCGGCGATCAGCACCGTGCAGCCCAAGATGCCCGGGCTCAAGTACCACCCACTCTATCGCGAGAGGCACAATCTCTATTGCGCGGACGTGCATCCGCTGTTCGCTGTCCGGCGCGTGAGCGAACGTGATCTGGAGAATCATCGCTTCGTCGGCCGTGCATCCTGGAATCAGGCGATTCACTCACGGCACGGCATGCGCGAAACGCAGGCGACGGCGAACAGCGTCGAAGGACAGTTGATTTTTATTTTGTCCGGCGCCTATATCGGCTTTTTGCCGGTGCATTTCGTAGAACGTTGGGTCGACGAAGGACGATTGCGCGCCATCGCGCCCGGGACAATGCGCTTCGATCTGTCGTTTGCGTTCATCGAACGTCAGGGCCGGGCCGACGAACCGCTCACGAAGGAATTCCACGACCTGCTTCGCGCGCGCATCGGCGCGCGAAGCTGATCTAGTCCGACGCGCCCTGCACCTTCAGGCCCTCCGAGCATTCGCCCTCGATCCAGGTGCCTTTCCAGAAGGACTGCGGATTCTGCGTCAGCGTGTTCCATGCGCCTAGTCGCGGCGCGCCAATTGTCTCGCCTGCGACCCTCGTTTTGAGTTCGGCTTTTGCTGCATCGACCAGTCGCGGATCGTCGAGCAGCCTAATTGCCGCCAGTGCAATCGCCTTCGATGCCATGTGGGGTCCCGCGCGGCCCGCCGAGTGACCTGACAACGCCGTCCACGCCCAGTGATGAATCGGGACCTGCTTCGGGTACGCCCAGTTCACACGGCCAAGCGGTATGTGCCAGCTTGCTTCGCCATCGTCCTGGCTGTAGTAATCCTGACCATCATCGTAGAGCCGGATCTCTTCATCGAGTTCGAAGGCCTGCCCCGGCGCGCTTTGCTGCGCGAGTTGCTCCATCCACGCCTGATCGTCTTGCGACCACGCGGGCGGTCCGACATCGTTCAGGCATTCATAAAGCACGGCCGCGAGCGCGTCGTTCGCGAGATAGCCGCGACATGTCGAGATTGGGAGATGGCGCCATTCGAGTCCCGACTGCTCGGCGATCGTCCGGCATGTTTCGATGACTACGTCGTACACTTCGAGCGCGCGCGCCATATCCAGATGACGAATCGAAAAGTAAAGCCTAACGTCATCCGGCACGACGCCAGCAATCTTCATGTCGCCGCGAATGATGTGCTTGATCGGCGTATCGGCGAAGCGCTTGGCTAAGTCGCGCAGCGCGAACAAGGCTTCTTCCGCTCCGGCGAGCGCGTTCACCTTGCCCGTGTAGCCGCCATGACTGCTTTGACCGGCGAACACGAATTCGCCCGTGGCCATGGCCTGACAAGGCCGCGATATCGCGCCGTTCTGATAGTCACCGTGTGAGGTGAGCAAGACGTCGCAGTTGTCGAAGGCGCCCTTCACGAACAACGCAACCTTGCCCCATAGCAACTCCTCCGCGGGGCATCCGACCACCTTGATCTCACCGCCGAGCCCGAGCGCCTGCGCGCTTCGCGCCGCCGCGATCGCCGCGCCCGTATTCGCGGGTCCGATGTGATTGTGACCGCACGCGTGCCCCGCTTCCGATGGAGGCTCGCTGCGCGTATGGCATGCGCAATTGCCGAGGCCGGGCAGCGCGTCGTATTCCGCGAGAATGCCGATGCACGGTCCCTCGCCAGTCCTCTTCCTTGCGACGAACGCGGTGAGTATGCCAAACACGGCGCGCTCGACTTCGAAGCCTTCACTTTCGAGCCAGTCCGCAAGTGCCGCGGACGCGCCGAATTCCATGCATGGCAGTTCGGGATTGCTCCAGAGTTGCGCAAATCCTGCGTCGATGCGGGGACGGATCGCCTCCCAATGAGTCTCGACGTCTTTGAGTTCAATGCTTGTCATAGTCATGCCGGTGCGTCGATATGCGCGCGTCATTACGCGCTGTTGCTGAATGCCGCGCGAGCGGCGCCCGGCGCTTCTAATGCGCCAATGCCGATAAAGCGCCTGACGCGTTCCGCGTCGGGATGCGTTCGAATGACGTCGGGCGACGCCTGCAAGCGCACTTCCCCGTTCTCCATGAACGCGATGCGGCCCGATATCGACATCGCGAAGTTCATCTCGTGTGTGACGATCACCATGGTCATATGCTCACGCGCGAGTCCGGAGATGACCTGGAGCACGTCGTCGACGAGTTCGGGGTCGAGCGCGGAAGTCGGTTCGTCAAAGAGCATGACGTCCGGCTCCATCGCGAGCGCGCGGGCAATCGCAACGCGCTGCTGCTGCCCGCCTGACAGCTGATGTGGATACTTGTTCGCATGCGCGAGCAACCCCACCTTGTCGAGCAACCCGAGGCCCATGTTGCGCAATTCATCACGCGAGCCGCGCCGATGGTAGTGCGGCGCCATTAGCACGTTGTCGAGAATGGTCCGGTGTGGAAACAGGTTAAAGCCCTGAAACACCATGCCGATTCGACTGCGTCCCTGCCACACGCGCTCCGAATCCGGCCGCGCCGACGCATCGAGACAAGGTTTGCCGAACAGGTCGATCTCGCCCGCATCAAGCGTCTCGAGACCGTTGATCGTGCGGATGAGCGAGGTCTTTCCCGACCCGGACGGCCCGATGATCGACAGCACTTCGCCTACGGCCACGTCGAGATCGACGCCTTTTAGCACTTCGTGCTTGCCGTAGCGCTTATAAATGCCCTTAAGCGAAAGCGCCGACTCGCCTCTGCTGCGCGCTATGCTCGCGCTCCTTTCGACGAGGCCGCTGCGCAGGCCGGCCATATCATCGGCGGACAAGGTCTCGGGACGACGGCGCGTAAGATCGAGCCTGAATTCGAGGCGCTTGAGCAGCCAGCCGAACACCGTCACGATCATCACGTAGTACACGCCGATGGCGAACAGCGTTTCGAGAACGAGAAAGTTCTGCGAATAAAGACGTTGCCCGACCATCAACAGTTCCGTAAGCGAGATCACCGAAGCGAGCGAAGTCAGCTTCACGCAGGTGATGAACTCGTTGACGAGTGTGGGCAGCGAAATCCAGAACGCCTGCGGAATCACGACGAGCCGTTGCAGACCGAATCGACGCAAACCGAGCGCCGTCGCCGCTTCAAGTTGTCCCCGACCTACCGACAGAAGCCCGCCGCGATGAATCTCCGCCATATAGGCCGCTTCGGTGGCGACCAGCGATACGAAAGCGGAGAAAAACGGATGCGATAACGCCGGTCCCGTCCCAGGAAACAGCTGCGGCAGGTTGAACACGAACACCATCACGACCAGGAGCGGCACGCTCCGGAAGAACCATACATAGGTGCCCGCTATCTTGCGCAGCCACGCTTTCGACGACAGCTTAGCGAGCGCGATGGGATACCCCACGACCATACTGACGAACCATGCCAGCACACCCAATTCGATGACGGTCAGGCAGGCTTCCCAGAACATGCGTTCGAGAAAGAGAGAAAAGAAATACGAAAAATCGAACTGCATGATCGCCTCGATTCGCTATCAACGAACGCCGTCTTCGGCTCAGGGAAGCTGCGAAGGCGGCAACAGGCTGTACTTCGCAAGAATCTTGTCGAACTCGCCGCTCTTCTTGAGCTTGTCGAGCGCAGTCGTGAGGCTTGCGTTGAGCTCCGCGTTGTTCTTCTTCGTATAGATGCCGAGCAACACAGGATTAATGAGTTGCGGCGACGACACCACGACGCGTCCCGACGACTTCGCCGCGAGCGCGTGCGCGGCGGGCGCGACTTCGAGCTGCGACTGCACGTTGTTCGACATCAGCGCCTGAAACGCTTCCGGTGCGGACGGGAACGAGCTGACACCGATCTCGCCTTTGCCGTTCGGCTTGCAATACGAGTCCGACACGCCCGCGAGCGTCGACGCCCACACGTTGCCCTGTTCGACGCCGACCTTCATGCCGCACAAGTCCTGCAACGTGGCGGGCTTCTTCGCGGCGACGGAAGGCGCGAGGATCGCGCCGCCCGTCGTCGCATAGGCGATGGCGTTCGCCTGCGCGGTGCGCTCGGGCTTGATGAACATCGCGGAAATTACGGCGTCGAAGTGGCCCGCGTTCAGGCCAAGAATCAAATTCGGAAAGTGCGTATCGACGAATTCCACCTTGACGCCCATTGCTCTCGCGAGAGCACGCGCTAGGTCTGCGTCGGCGCCCACGACGTCCTTGCCAGAGTACGACTCGAACGGCGGATACGTGATCTCCATGCCGATCTTCAGCACGTTCGGCGTGACGGTGACGCCGGTGGCCGAAGACCGCTCGTCGGCATGAGCGGCGGTCGCGCAGAACAGTGCGAGGGCGAAACCCGCAACGCGCATCAGTTTCATCTGTATTCCTCGGGCGTTAGTTGGATCGAAATTCAATAACGCCATAATGGACGTGCGCGATGAACGGAAGAATCTCGGTCATAAAAAGCTTTAGTTCAACAATTCTTGAAGTAACGGGACACTGGTTGTTTGTATCCAGAAGCGGAGCCGGTCAGATCGCGCCCGGATCTGGTGCGTACATTCGCCAACAAGCGGCACGATTTGAACGGACTGCGCCGGATGCTGCTGTGAATGCTGGTCTTGCGAATAGAACATTCGCGCGGATTCGCTGCTGAGGGATAAGCGCTCGTCGCGGCTCAACTTTGAATGCGCGATAGAATGCGTCCCCGCACGGTCATCGCATTCCTGTGCAACGCTCGTAGGTCCGCAGGTAACCCTAGAGCAGCCGTTCGAGCGTCCGCGCAAGAACGTCGGCGAGTGTCAGAAACTGGCCGCATGTCGACTCATGCGATTCGTATGGGATGGCTCCGCCTCCTAGCACCCCGACCGGCAGAGTGCGACCTATTTCGTTGAAAAACACCCCTGAGAGTCGGATTGTTCGCTATCCTGGATTCATCAATCGACGGGAGTGCATCGTCATGATGGGTCAGCGAAGCGGCGATCAGGAGCAGCTGTTTTACGCGTTCAATCTTGATGATCATGTTCCGAAAGGTCATCTGTTACGCGGCATAGATCACTTCTTCGATTCCGGAGATCTCCGCAAGCACATGGCGTCGTTCTACAGTCATACGGGGCGCCCTTCGATCGATCCAGAGTTGATGATTCGCATGCTGATCGTCGGATACTGCTTCGGCATCCGCTCCGAACGGCGCCTGTGCGAAGAGGTCCATCTGAATCTGGCGTATCGCTGGTTTTGCCGCCTCGGCCTTGAAGATGCGGTTCCCGATCACTCAACGTTTTCAAAGAATCGCCATGGCCGGTTTCGCGACAGCGATATGCTGCGCCATGTATTCGAATCGGTTTTGCGTCGCTGCATGAGCGAAGGCCTCGTAGGTGGTGAAGGGTTCGCGATCGACACCAGTGTCATCAAAGCCGACGCCAATCGCACTCGAGGCATCGCCGGGACTGAAGCAATCGACTGGAGTCGTGGCGAAGGGCCCAGCCGTGCGGTGCGTGAGTATCTGGCGACGCTCGACGCGAACGACACCGACACCCAGGCCCTGGAGCCATCGCAGGAACCCGCTACGCAACCAAAGAACATTTCGCTAACTGATCCTGCAGCACGTTGGACAGCTGCGCCCGGTGGCCCGGCGTTCTATGCCTACTCGACCAACTACCTGATTGACCTGCAGGCGGGAATCATCGTGGATGTCGAGGCCACACCCGCATATCGCACACAGGAAGTGGACTCGACCAGGACCATGATTGATCGGGTCGAGCAGCGCTTCCATCTCAAGCCTCAACGTCTGGTAGGTGACACGGCATATGGCACAGCGTCGATGCTTGCCTGGATGATCAATGACAAGGCGATCGAGCCGCATGTTCCGGTGTGGGAGAAAGGGACGCGTAGCGACGAAACCTTCGCGAACAGCGATTTCCAGTGGCTCGAGCAAAGCAACGAGTATCGCTGCCCGGCTGGACATGCGCTGCGCAGCGAACGACGTCCATTCAAGAATCCGCGCACGCACATCACCAAGGCCAACACGGTCGTCTACAGATCAAGCCAGTTGGACTGCGCTGGGTGTTCACTGAAGGATCGATGCTGTCCAAACACACCAATGCGGAAGATAGCCCGAAGCGTCCATGAATCAGCACGGGATAAGGCGAGGGCTATTGCGAAAACACCGGCATACAGGCAGTCACGCAAGGACCGCAAAAAGGTTGAGATTCTGTTTGCTCACCTCAAACGCGTCATGAAGCTCGATCGTCTCCGACTACGAGGTCCATCAGGTGCCCATGACGAGTTCTTGTTGGCTGCAACGGCGCAGAATCTGAGGCGAATGGCGAAGTGGTTGATGCCAAAGCAGCAGGAAGTGGCAGCGGTGGCCGCTTGATATGCATCACCGGGCGGCGCCCGGCAGCAGCGCGATCGGAAAGAGCGTCGAGCGCGTCGATCGCATGTCCAAACGTGACCGCGTCCGCGCGCGAAAACACAGTTTTTCAACGAAATAGACCCTCGGCGTACCTTCACCGTTCTCTAGCCAAGGTCCGCTTCAGAGCCAATCGCGGCCCCTGTTGCGAGTTCAAATCCAGAAGCAGTAACGCTTTCACATCGCTTGGGTATTGCCTATGCCGTCGAGGAAGAGGTCCACCAGGTGGGCAACGCGCGATTTCGACGAGCCGCCTTGCTCGATGGCAAGAGAGATCGCCGTGACCATACAAACGAGATCGTCGAAAGAAACGTCCTTGCGAACAGTCCCCGTCTTCTGGGCACGCTGGAGCAGTCGGCGTCCCTCTTCACGTCCGGCGTGACAGCCAGGCGTATCTGCCTGGAGTACCGTTCCCAGCAACGCCGCTAGCCCGCGATAGTGACTCGCGTGGTTCACGAGTTCTTTGACGAAGGCGCGTATGGAAGCGCTCGGTTCGAGCTTTTCATCTCGTGCCCGGCTCGCCTTGGCGAGTGCCAGGAGGCGCTCGTCGCTCGCCGCCGCGAGGAGCGCATCGCGCGTCGGGAAGCGACGATAGAGCGTGCCGATACCCACCTTGGCACGCCTGGCTATATCGTCGAGCGAAGCCTCAGCGCCACGTTCGAGAAACACTTCTTCCGCCGCTTCGAGGATGCGTTCCCGGTTGCGGGCTGCGTCGGCACGCAGCGGCGCTTCGTCGGTCGCGGGAAGCTTGCTCTTCATTTTGCCTCAACTCCTCTTGAAAAGTGGATGATGCCTCCATATACTAAGTGGAGCAACACTCCACTTAAACAGAGGCAAATATGACAAAGCGATTCGAAAACAAGATCGTGGCAATCACCGGCGGTACTGAAGGCATTGGTTTGGCAACTGCCCGGCTATTCGCGAACGAAGGTGCGCGGGTCTACGTAACGGGTCGCAGGCAGGATCGACTTGACGAAGCAGTGGGGGAAATCGGCAACGGCGCCGTTGGCGTTCAGGGGGATGCCAGTAACCTCGCCGACCTTGACCAACTCTACGATCGCATCCGGCGCGATTACGGCAGGCTCGATGTTGTTTTTGCAAACGCTGGGGTCTCTGAAATCGAACCGCGACCGCTGGGAACGATTACTGAGGACAGCTTTGACCGACTCTTCGGCCTGAACGTGCGTGGTCTGCTCTTCACCGTGCAGAAAGCCTTGCCGCTACTGTCGTCAGGCGGCGCGGTCGTCCTTAACGGCTCGGTTGCAGGCAGCAAAGGCATTCCGGGCCAGTCGCTTTACAACGCGAGCAAGGCGGCAGTGCGCTCGTTCGCACGAAGCTGGACCAGCGACCTGAAGGAGCGAGGCATCCGTGTCAATGTGGTCTCGCCGAGTGGAACAGAGACGCGCCCGATGCGTAGCTACCTCGACGCGCGTCCGGGAGTCGAAGACGTGTTGAAGCAGCTTGTGCCGATGGGGCGCCTGGGGCAACCGGAAGAGATCGCGCGTGCCGTGCTTTTCCTGGCATCAAACGAAAGTAGCTACGTCGCGGGCGTCGAACTCTTCGTCGACGGGGGATCACTCGCCGTTTGAGCGCCAAAGCACCGTTGCGTCGCTCACGCCAGACGTACGCCGATTTCTGCAGTGACTGGGCTACGGTATATACGTCCGTTTGTTGGCGTCCTGCGGACGCTCGAGTCAGGAGACGATAGTCAGGCTCTGGCCGAACCCGGAAGCAGGAGACCGGCCGCCCGGCCTCCTGCGGCCCCGAAGTCTCGAACTGCCGTAGCCGACCCGTTCGAGCCATTCGGATGCGATGTAGATACGTCCGCTGTTAGCTCCGATTGAGACACCACGTGCCGGCTCTTCGTCGTTCCTCCGCTAACGGCCAGCGTCCAACCTATCGCAACGAACTCGGGTTCGACGGGAGATGCTCAAACGGGTGGCGCATGTCACAACATGCAACTTCCCGCCCGCTTGGTCAGCTCACCCGTAAGGCTACAATGGGTCGTCAATCGCCCGCGAGCCCGGAATGTCAACCCAAACACCTGAACCTCAAGACCGAGAGCCGGAGCTAGAACGTCTGCTCGACAGCGTCCTTGAAAAGATAGACTCGACTCGTTATCCGAATATCGAGATTCCGTTCCTTGGCGCACTGCGAAGTGAGGATAGAAACGTTTGGTGGGGTGCAGTTACTCAACTTCAAGAGCTCACAGCTGGCATTAAGGATGCCATCCTCCGAGACAGCCGATTTCCCGGTGAGCATGTGAGAATGATGCACAGCGGGTTAGGTGGCGGGTCCGGGTTTTATCCAAACTTTGTCGACCAACTCCTTGTTCGCCGTGCTGCTCAATTGGGGTCAGCTGATAAGGCGATTCAGTGGCTCCAAAAGGTCTTAACCACTTCGGACGCAACAGGCCGATTGATCTTGACGTTGTGGGGAGTTCCCGTTGAGAGTGAGATTCAACTGACGGACGATGTAAAGATTGTTCCGGTGGAAAGGCTTCCTGAAAGCGAGCAAAAACGAATCGTGATCGACCACGCGTTCGGAGTTGGGGGAAGGATGCCCACGTCCGCACTCGATTTCGCGGCTCCCAAATCTGCTCTTGTGATAGAGCGACAAGTCGCGCCGCTTACCTACGATGGTTCCGCGACGCCGCACCACGATGACTACATATCGACGCACGAGCTTCTACGCGAAATCGCCCTCGTTCTCACCATAGTCGGCCCAAGGGTCTCGCTACCTGCAATGCTTTGGTTTACTTTTGACGACTCCGATTTCAATGTGTGGCCTAGCAGCATGAACTCGCTGATGGAGATTATGCCCACGCAATTCGGAAATAACGCAAACCTCGATCCGGACGAAGCGCCGGAGATGGTGAGGGCATACCTCGCGTTGCCGGCAGGCACACGTCAACATGTACGGGTCGCGATCGAACGAATTAGTCAAGCGCAGCGCCGTCGAAGCGTCGGCGATCGCGCAGTTGAGTTAGCCACCGCGCTCGAAGCTCTGGTGGGGGACGGAGCTAACAACGAGATGACTCACAAGGTCAAAGTCCGCACGGTTCGATTGGTAGGCGGCTCGCGTGACGAACGTATTATCAATGCGGCCATCATCAACAAGACCTACTCGATTCGAAGCAAACTCGTTCACACGGGGCGGATTGACGAAAATGCTACTGCTGCAATCGCGGGCTCACACTTCACGGTGTCGCAGATCGTCGATCGAGGTCTGTCGTTGTGCGTCCAACTGACAAAAAAGATCATCATGCGGGGTGAAATTCCGGACTGGTCGCTCTTTGATATTACAGAGCAGCCGGGCTACTCGGCCGATGGCTGAACGTTATCAAACTATCTGCTTTCTGCGATGAGCCTGGAGAAATCGCTGCGAAATCCCTGCCGCAGACGCGACGTGTGCGTCCACAAACGCATTTCCAACGGACCTTGACGGAAGATTGGCGACAGTCCGCTGCTGGCCGAGGCCGTGTAAAAACGTGCGGAACGGCCGGTTGGTGAAGTCCTGTCGGGAGCACGATTGCGTTGGACCGAGACGCAAGCGGATGAAGTGATCGAGCTTTGCCGGTGAACAACGTCGGCGCGCGAGTTCACGCGCCTGCCAGCTTCATTGCGCGCATCGTCTTTGCGAACCCGAGAATCCTTATGACGCGCTTGAGGTTGTATGCCAGTACATGCAAACTCATTTCGGCCGCGACATGGCCCAAACGGCGCGTCTGGAAGTGGGTCGAACCCATCCAGTGCTTGAGTGTGCCGAACACATGTTCGACCGTTCGGCGTCGTATCGTCATGGCGTCGAGCTGGCGATCCAGCCTTGACTGCATTGTCTCGAGCACCGCTTCGTGTTCCCATCGTCGGATACGCCGGTAATCAGCCGGTGTGCACTGGCTTTTCATCGGGCACTTTGGGCAAGCGCTGCTCCAGTAGGTACGCAGGGTCATCGGATTTTCGCGCTCGACCGAACTGAATCGGTAAATCGCCCGTTGGCCCGCCGGACACAGGTACTGGTCATCCTTTGCGATTTAGATGAAGTCGGCCCGGTCGAATCGTCCGTCAGCCTTTGCACTGGAGGTTTGCATTTTCGGCACCAGCGCCGCGATACCCGCGTCATCGCACGCCTTGATCTCCGGGGCACTGAAGTACCCACGATCGGCCAGTGCCTTGATCGTCTTCTTGCCCATGGCATCGCGGGCGGCCTTGGCCATCGGGCTCAACTGCGTCCGATCGTTGCCGATGTTCGTCACTTCATGGGTCACGATGAGGTGATGCTTCGTGTCGACAGCCACCTGAACGTTGTAGCCCACCACGCCTGTACCCTTGGCTTGCGACATCATCGAACGTGAGTCGGGATCAGTTAGCGAGACCTGTTTTCCCGGTAAATCATTCAACAGTTCTGCGGCACGATCCAGATCGCGCATCTGTTCGCGCAGCGTTTCAATCTTTTCCCGTAGCCGTTCGGTTTTTGCTTCTACCTCAGCCGGTTGTGTTCGGTCGGCGGTCTCCAGTGCATCCAGATAGCGCTGAATGCTTTGCTCGATCTGTTCCTGACGCTTTGCAATCTTGTTGGGTGTGAAGTTGTTATCGCGGCTGTTGACCGCCTTGAACTTGCTGCCGTCGATGGCAACGACAGCTTGCGTGAAGAGTTTCAGGTCACGGCATATCACTACGAAGCGCCGACATACGTTGCGAATGCCGGGACCATTGCTGCGCCTGAACTCGGCAATCGTCTTGAAGTCTGGCGCGAGGCGACCAGTCAGCCACATCAGTTCGACATTGCGTTGACACTCCCGCTCCAGTCGTCGGCTTGATTGCACGCGATTGAGGTAGCCGTAAATGTAGATTTTGAGCAGAACGGCTGGATGGTAAGACGGTCGGCCTGTAATCGCGGGCGTGGCCCCGTCAAATCCCAGGGAGGCCAGTTCGAGTTCGTCTACAAATGCGTCGACTATCCGGACGGGATTGTCTTCGGCGATGAAGTCTTCGAGACATTCCGGCAGCAGCGTTGCCTGATTGCGGTCCGCACCTTCGACAAATCGCCCCATCTCCGCCTCTCGCGCTAACAGGTTGATTCAGTCTAGGTGATCGGCCGGGTTTTGACACGGCCTCGGCCGCACGAAGACAGGACGCCTCTGGGTTTACGTTCGCGATGATCGCAACAGCGCCTCGATTGAGGCGCCGGCGGTCTGGTTCGCGTACACGGCTGACCGGCGCGGCGAGCATCCGCAGCAGCATCTGGCCGACTTCACCGGCGTGCTGCAGGCTGATGCCTTCGCTGGCTACGCGGAGCTATATCGCGGCGAGCGCATCCAGGAAGCTGCCTGTATGGCGCACGCGCGCCGAAAGATGCACGACCTGCACGCGGTGCGTCCCAATGCGGTGACGGAGGAGGCGCTGCGCCGTATCGGCGCGCTCTACAGGATTGAGGAGCAGATCCGCGGCAAGCCGCCTGACGAACGCCAGCGCGTGCGTCAGGCACAAGCGGTGCCGCTGCTCGACGACATGAAACGCTGGTTCGAGGCCACGCTCACCACACTCTCGGCGAAGTCCGACACGACCAAAGCGATTCGCTATGCGCTCAATCGCTGGCCGGCGCTCGTCTACTACTGCGCAGACGGACGGGCGGAGATCGACAACCTGATCGCCGAGCGCGCGCTGCGCGGAGTTGCTCTCGGTCGCCGCAACTTCATGTTCGCAGGCTCCGATGCGGGAGGCGAGCGGGCTGCCGCAATGTACAGTCTGATCGGTACTGCACGTCTGAACGGCCTCGATCCCGAGGCCTACTTGCACTACCTCATCGAGCGTATTGCGGATCACCCAGTCAACCGCATCGACGAGCTGCTGCCGTGGAATGTCGCGCAGCATCTGCCCGCCGCTGCAAAGACAGCGCCCATTCGGTAAACACCTCCATCGCGTTTGTCAACAACCTCGGCTACGGCCTCGCTTGAACGCTTACCGTCATCTCCTAGTAGCCACGATTGCGCTCACTTGCTGCCCAGTAGGCAGGTACATACGAACAGTCGCAGTCGCCCAGACCGGCAGCGCTGATATCGTTCAGAACTGAGAGCGTTTGTGACGCCAAGGGCAACAGAAGCCCACGCTCTTCGCCTTCTGCCAGCATGGTTCGAAGGTCCTTGCACATGGCGTCGATGGCGAAGGTGGCCGCGACATGCTGGTCGCCGGCCAACGTCGCGGCGACCGCCGCCGCCTTGACCTTCAAGACATTCGGCGCGCCGGCGGTTTCAGAAAACAACTGCACGAGCCAGGCGGGATCCTTGCCGAGCCCACGCACCAGCGCCAGCGCCTCCCCGAAGCTCTGCCAAAACACCAACAGCGGCAGATTGATGGCCAACTTGGTCAGGGCACCGCTACCGACCGCCCCCATCCGTTCAATCCGGCGACAGAGCATCTGCAGCACCGGGCGTGCACGCTCCAGATCGCCGATCTCGCCCCCGACCAGTCCCAGAAGTTGGCCCGAACGAGCTGGCCCGGTGGTGCCTCCGACCGGGCACTCGATGAAGGCCGCGCCCCCGCGCCTGGCTGCCTCGAAAAACAAAGTCTGCGTGGCCGGACTCAGCGTACTCATTTCGATGAAGAGTTTGCCGCACCCCGCGGCGAGCAGCCCCTCGTCTCCGCAGTACACGGCCACCGCGGCACTATCGTCGAACAAGGACGTGATGATGATGTCGCTGCGTTCGCAGAGCGCGTGCAGCGTATCTGCGATCGGAAGCCCGCTCGCTTCGGCCTTTTCGCGGGAGCGGTTCCAGACAGTGACCTCCTCGCCCATCTCGTGAAGACGCGCTGCCATGGCAGCGCCCATCTTTCCTAGTCCTGCTATTCCAATACGCATAATCCATCCTTCTTGAGTTAAATTGACTTAAACAGTGGAATGAGCGGCACGTGATCGATCAGAGGGCCGGCGCATGCGGGTCCGACGCACGCAATGCGGCCAGATTGGCGAATTCGCCGAAGATGCCCCAATTGGTCTCAGGGATTTCGTGGATGACGAGATAGACCGGGATGCGCCCGGCACTGCCGGAATGGCGCCCCAGGATCTGCGTCGCGCCTCGGATCAGCTTCAGTTTTGCCTCGTCATCGAGGCCGCCCTGGATGACGTAGATCTGTGCGCTGATGATCTTCGCCGTAGCCGGCCCCTCGCCCATGAACACGGCATCGCCGGAGTATGTGTTGAAGTAAATCCAGACCGTGCTCTTCACGAAGGCCGACTGGGGCAGGCTCTCACACTCCAGCGCAAAGGGTGTCAGTTCGGCGGCAACCCGTCTGCGCGCCGCGACATCGAAGGTGCCTTCCGGTGCATGGATGATGATCTTGGGCATTTTCCGAATCTCCAATCAGAGGTAGCAGGTGCCGCGGCATGACTGCCGCGGCACCAAGCCACCGAATAACGCTGCAGTTTTCAGCGGACGATGCGAGGTCAGATGGCCTGACCGCCCGAGACCTCGATGCGCTGACCGGTGATCCAGCGGTTGTCCGGTCCCAGCAGGCTGGCGATCATCGGGCCGATGTCATCGGGCACACCGACCCGTCCCAGCGCGGTCATGCCGGCGAACTGCTTGTTGAGATCGGGCATATCGCGCACCGCGCCGCCCAGGAAGTCGGTTTCGATCGCGCCAGGGGCCACGGTGTTGACGGTGATGCCGCGGCTGCCGAGTTCCTTGGCCATGCACACGCTGAGAATCTCGACTGCACCCTTGGCCGTGGCATAGGCCGAGAACCCGGGGGCGGTCACGCGAGTCAGTCCCGTGGACAGGTTGACGATGCGGCCGCCATCAGCGAGCAGGGGCAGCAGCGCTTGGGTGAGGAAGAAGACGCCTTTGACGTGGACGTTGATCAGCGCATCGAACTGCGCTACGGTCGTCTCGGCGAAGGAGGCCATCTCGCCGTGGCCGGCGTTGTTGACCAGGTGGTCGAACGTATCGCGCCCCCAGACATCTTTCAGCGCAGCGCCGACGTTCTGTGTGAAACGTGCGAACGTCGATACGTCGCTGGCGTCCAACTGCAGGGCGACGGCCTTGCGGCCCATGGCTTCGATCTGACTGACGACCTTGCGGGCTTCGGCTTCGCCACTGCGGTAGGTCAGGATCACGTCGCCGCCGTGGCTGGCGATGCTCAATGCGGTATTGCGGCCGAGGCCACGGCTGGCGCCGGTGATAAGCGAAATGGTGGACATATAGGGCTCCTGTGAAGTGGTGTCGATGTGACAGGAACAGTATCTGGCCGAGTCCTACGCGCTTGTTGCTGGTTCCTCGGGTCTTTTTGCCTATTCCTCTGGCCGACACGGGCCGTGTTTGGGCACAAAAAAAACACCTCCGCGCCTGGCGCGGCGGTGTCTTCAACGCCGAAGGCAATCGCGTGTCTTTCAGCCGTGTGCGAGCACGCGATCAACCATCTCGGGCGCTGCGCCGAGGTAGTGCGTTGGGTCGGTCAGCGTCCGCAGCCGCTCCAATCCCAGCGGAACGGCGACCTCCTTCATTCTGGACAGCACCTCGAACAGCGACTGATCGGCTTCGATAGCGCGGCGGCAGCCGACGTACACCAGGTCGTGCGCAGTCTGCCTGCCGGTTATCGGCGCCAGCGCCATCATCACAGCTTCCGCGACGATGAGACCACGCGAGGCACTGAGGTTCGAACGCATCCGCCCGGCATGAACTTCAAGGCCCCCAAGCATGAAGGTGGCCTGTGCGAGCGCACCCGATGTCAACGCGAAGCTCTCGGGAACAGCCGCCCATTCGAGGTGCCAGGGCCCGGTCGCTCGCTCGAAATCGTGGACCATCGCATCCAGCATGAGCCCGGCGTGCTGTCGCACCATCGTGGCAGCCGCGAGGATCAACTCGCACGAGACCGGGTTGCGCTTCTGAGGCATCGTGCTGGAAGCGCCACGGTGGCGGACGAAAGGCTCCGACACCTCCCCGAATTCGGTGGAGGCCATGATCGAAATGTCGAAAGCAATCTTGGCGAGGCTGCCGCTGATGAGCGCCAGTAGCTGGACGGCTTCAGCCATGCCGTCGCGCATCGAATGCCAGGTGATCGGCGGCACGTCGAGTCCGAGGACGCGCGCTAACTCCGCCTGGACATCAAGCCCCTTCGAGCCAAGCGACGCGAGGGTGCCGGCGGCGCCCGAGAACTCGACGACAAGCACTCGAGGACGCAGTTGGAGAAGCCGCTCGCGATGCCGCCTGAACGCGCTCAGCCATACTGCCGCCTTGTACCCGAAGGTCACCGGCAAGGCATGCTGCAGATGCGTGCGCCCTGCCATCGGCGTATCGCGATAGGTTTCAGCCAGACGGCGTAGAGCCTCGATCGTCTCACCGAGCCTTCGATCGATCAGCTCCAGCGCGGTTCGGACCTGGAGCACGGTCGCCGTGTCCATGATGTCCTGGGTGGTGGCGCCCCAGTGGAGATAGCGCCCACCTTCTCCAGCGGCGTCAGCGAGCTGCTCGACGATGGGCAGAATGGGATAGCCGACAACCTCGGTCTCACGCTGCAGGCGATCTGCGTTCAGGAAGGGTTTCTCGGCAGCGGAAGCGATCTCAAGCGCTGCCTTTTCTGGAATGACGCCTATCCGAGCTTGCGCTCTTGCAAGTGCGACCTCGGTCTCGATGCAGCGCCGAACGAATGAGTCACTGGCAAACAGTTCGCGCATTTCGTCATCGACGAAGCTGCGACCGAACAGCGGTGAATCCACAAGCGAAAGCGCACTCATACTCTCGCTCCTGAATCGCGCTGCAGGTGCCGGCCCATGAGGGTGCGAGTGCAACGGGTTTCCTGAAGGATCGTGGCCACGACAGCGACGAGCGCGGCCAGACCCAAGGCACCGGAAACCAGCATAGCTACGGCTGCCACTGGTGACGCGACACTCTGGATCTGAGACAGCACTGACCAGACGAGAGCGAGTACGCAGGCGACCCCGAAAAGGCATGCACCAGCCACAAGGAAGTCGAGTTCGCGCGGTTGCGGTTGAAGTCGCTTCTCCGAAAGGCGCACCACTGCGCTCGGGTCCGAGTACAGCCGCGCGAGCTTCCCGTCCTCCTCAGCCAGCGACGTCTGGAAAGTCCGCCACTGATCCACGGCATGGCCGTATCGCATGTTGGCGCCGTTCTGGAGAATCGCACGGGCATTGGCGAGGATTGCGGGACCGCCCACAAAGGTGAGCGGGATGAGCGAATGATCGAGCATGGTCACGCACCAGCGCCTATTGGAGGTTGACGTGCTTGGTGATGGTGTACGGGTCGAGGATCTCGATGCCGCCTTCGGTATCGATTCCACTTTCCTTCCAACCACCGAGCGGGGCTTCGGGCTGATGCGTGAGGCCGCCGTTCACGCCGACGACGCCATAGTGCAGCGCGTCGATAAGGCGGCGCTGCCGCTCGCCATCGTGCGTGAACACATAGGATGAGAGTCCGAACTCCAGCCCGTTGGCTTCGGCTAGCATCGCGGCCTCGTCGGAGAAGGGAAGGATCGGCGCCACCGGCCCGAACGGCTCCTCGTGCAGGATCGCGGCTTCGGCGGGCACGTTGGTCAGGACGGTCGGCGCGTAGAAATAGCCTTGATTTCCGACCTTGTGGCCACCGGCGAGGATGGTCGTGCCGCGCTGGCGCGCATCCTCGACAAGCCGGTCGATCGCCTCGACGCGACGCTCATTGGCGAGCGGCCCCATTTCGGTCTCGGGGTCCATGCCGTCACCGACCTTCCACGCCCGCGCCAGCTCGGCGAAGCGCGCGGTGAAGCGATCGGCAATGCTCGCCTCGACGAAGAAGCGCGACGGGCAGAGGCAGATCTGGCCAGCGTTCATGAACTTCGCCTTGGCCAGCAATTCGGCGGTCGCTTCGGGATCGACGTCACCGCAGACGATGACCGGCGCGTGGCCGCCGAGTTCCATCGTTACCGGCTTCATGGCCGCGCCGGCGGCAGCGGCGAGCCGCTTGCCGATCGGGATTGAGCCGGTGAAGGTGATTTTCGCGACCGAGGGAGACTCGATCAACTGGGTCGAGACACGGTTTGCATCGCCGAAGATGACGGCGACGGCGGCGGGATGC
Source organism: Paraburkholderia silvatlantica (assembly GCF_003096715.1). GTDB lineage: Bacteria > Pseudomonadota > Gammaproteobacteria > Burkholderiales > Burkholderiaceae > Paraburkholderia > Paraburkholderia silvatlantica. The sequence continues at coordinate 2,448 of NZ_QEOL01000027.1, read as the reverse complement.
ACACCGGCGGCGACCAACGCCTTGGCCAACTCGAGCACCGAACCCGGGGTCTCCTGGGAGGGCTTGCAGATGATCGGGCAGCCGGCGGCCAGCGCGCCCGCGAACTTCTTGGCGGCGAGCGCCATCGAGAAGTTCCAGGGCGTGAAAGCCGCGACGATGCCGATCGGGTGCGGCTGGATCTCGATGTGCTGGCCAGGCCGGCGGCCGGGGACGATCCGACCAGCGATGCGCCGGGCCTGCTCGCCGCCCCATTCGAGGAAGTCGGCTGAGCGGTCGATCTCGATATGTGCTTCGGCGAGCGGCTTGCCCTGCTCGCGGGTAATCACCTCAGCGATGCGGTCGATGTCCGCGCGCAGGCGGGCCGCAGCGTCCTTCAGGATACGGCCGCGCTCCCATGGCGGAACCGCGCTCCAGGAGCGCAATCCTTGCTCGGCGAGGTGGACGACCTCCTCGATATCGGTCGGCGAGGCGTACGCGACCTTGCCGATGGCGAGCCCGGTCGCGGGGTTGATGACATCGACGGACTGGCCCTCGGAGCCTTCACGGCAAACGCCGTGGATGAAAAGTTGAAATTTGCTGGTCATGGCAAGAAATCCTGTTTGGGCGACGAGCTCGCGTGAGCGGATCAGGCGGAGAGCGCCGCGACAAACGCCTCGGTGAAGGCAGGAATGTCGGTGGGCATACGGCTCGTGATGAGGTTGCCGTCGACCACCACTTCCTTGTCCTCGACCGTCGCGCCGGCATTCTTGAGGTCGGTCCGGATCGAATACCATCCGGTCACCTTGCGACCGCGCAGCACGTCGGCTTCGACCAGCAGCCAGGGGCCGTGGCAGATCGCGGCGACAGGCTTGCCGGCAGTGTTGAACGCCCGGATGACCTCGATGGCATGTCCGTCCAGACGAAGCTTGTCCGGATTGACGACGCCGCCCGGGAGAAGGAGCGCGTCATAGTCGGCGACATCGACGTTTGCGATCAGCATGTCCGGCGTGATGGTCTCGCTGGAATCGGGGGAGTGGCCCGTTTCGAAGTTGTAGACGGTGCCGCGAATGGGGGCTGCGCCCGGCGAGGCCAGGGTCACGCGAACACCCGCATCGAGCAGAGACTGGCGCGGGCTGTAGAGTTCCGAATCTTCGAATCCATCGGTCGACATAATCAGAACACGGGTCTTGCGAGTCATGGTGCGTTTCCTGGAGAGATGAGGACGGGGCGGAATGCCCAGGTCCGGTGTACGATCACTTTCGTCCCGAATGAACCGTGGGAGTTGCCGGAACCTCGAATCTTCTTGCCTGATCCTCTGGCAACCGATTGCGTACCCGCCCGACCAGGATTACCCATCTATACATGGCTGAAACTCTGCTCACCGCCGTCCGCCGCTATGCGGATATCCATTCGGACGCGCAAGGCATCGCGAGCACCCCGATCGCGGGGTTAACGACGATTCGCGCCGGCACGCCTAGCGAATTGCAATACGACATCTCGCGCCCGCTGATCGCGCTCGTAGTGCAAGGCAGCAAGCGCGTGATGATGGGCAGCCGCACGTTTGATTTCGGCGCAGGCGACTCCCTGCTCATCACCGCCGATGTGCCCACGGTCAGTCAGATCACACGGGCCAACGCGAGCGTGCCGTATTACTCGCTGGTTTTTGATTTAGACCCTGCCGTGATCGAGGCACTCGCGCTTGAAATGGATATTGCGCAGGAAGAGATTGGCGCCCCGGTGCGAGTCGAACCAACCGAAGCCGAGGTTGCCGACGCGGCACTACGCTTGATGCACCTGCTCGACCGCCCTGCGGCGATTCCGGTGCTGAAAGCGCAAGTGATCCGGGAAATGCATTTCTGGCTTCTTGCCGGCTGCCATGGCCCAGCGATCCGCAATCTGGGCATAGTCGAAGGCAACGCCCAGCGTGTCGCTCGTGCCGTCGCCATCATTCGGTCTGAATACGCGCAGCAGTTGCGGGTCGAGCGCCTGGCCGAGGCCGCGGGCATGAGCCCCTCCACGTTTCACCAGCACTTCCGCGCCGTCACCACGCTGTCGCCCCTACAGTTCCAGAAGCAATTGCGTCTGATCGAAGCGCGACGGATGATGTTGTCAGAGGGCACCTCGGCCAGCATGGCTGCCTATGCTGTGGGCTACGAGAGCGTGCCGCAGTTCACGCGCGAGTACAGTCGTATGTTCGGTGCCCCGCCGGTGCGCGACATCAAGGTCTCCAAGACAAAGGTCTACGCTTCGGCTTGAACTTGGGCATAAGGCGGTAAGAGCGACAAACCAGAATTAAGGAGTGGATGTTGCCTAGTACCACTGCGTCATCGGCTTCCTCATCCCTGCGGAAGGGAACAACCTCCTGAAACTCACACTTAGAGTGGCTAACACAACCTGGACATGAAGCCATGAAGGCCATATCCTGGGGGCATGGCCAGACGAAAAATCAGTAACGAGCTATGGGCGGCA
>NZ_QEOL01000026.1 GCF_003096715.1 Paraburkholderia silvatlantica | reverse complement strand
AAACCAGGCCGCCACCGCATCAAGCGCCCACACTTATCGGCTGTAAATTTTTAAAGAGCATTCGCGAAACCCGCCGGAGAACTGCGTTACCACCATCACCCGGCGTTTTCTGCGTTGCTGCGTCAGCAGCAGAGAAACGAGATTATGAAGACTCTTTATCGCTTCGTCAACCCCTTTTTTTCGCTCACCGCTTAAAAAGGCTGCTGACTTCGCAAACCGCCGGTTCCCGCGGCGGCCCTCGCTGCCCGGACGTCAGGGACATCGAACGGCGAAGGGGGCGAATCTTAGCGCCCCCGCCTGCGCCGTGCAAGGGGGTGGCGGGAAATATTCCTCACTTCCGGGTAAGAACCTCCAGCGGCACCGCATTCGCCATCGCCGCGTAGCCCGCGTCGCTTGGGTGGATGTGGTCGCCGCTGTCGTAGCCGTAGCGCAGTCGCGCGGGATCCGCCGGGTCCCGCAGCGCCGCGTCGAAATCGACCACGCCGTCAAACGCCTCGCTCGTCCGGATCCACTGGTTCACCGCCGTGCGGATCGCCTCGCGCTCCGGCGGCAGCGAAGCCGGCGTGAGCGTCGCGCCGAAAATGCGTACGCCGCGCCCATGCGCCTGCGCGATCACGCGGCGGTACCCAGCGATCAGGTCGTTCGCGTCGACGTGCGTATGAGGAAAGTCGCAGTCGAGGCCCGATCGCGCCGGCATCGCCTGGAAGTTGATGTCGTTGATGCCGATGAGCAGCACCACGGTCTTCACACCCGGGTGGCCGAGCGCGTCGCGGCCGAAGCGCCGCTCGAGCGCCTCGCCGTAGCAAGGCGAATCGCTCAGCAGCCGGTTGCCGCTAATCCCGAGATCGATCACGGCGAGATCGGTGCGCTGCGACTGTGCAATGCGGCGCGCCAACGCGTCCGGCCAGCGACGGTTCTGATTGAGCGAGGAACGCATGCCATCGGTAATGGAATCGCCGATCGCCGCGACTGTCGAAGCCCCCGGCGCCTCGACCGCCAGCCCCGTCACCCACGCGTACTGCGTAAAACGCCCGGTGAACGCGCCAATCGACGGATCCGCAACGTGATTGCCCGGACGCGAGACGTAATTCACCTGACTCGCCACGCGGTGCCACGCGACCATCTTTTGCCCGGGTCCCATATAGGAACTGATGGCGTAGGGCGCGTGCGCCTTTAGCTCGACCTGCACCGGGTCGCTATCGAGCGCAGCGCCCGGAGGCACCGACACTGCAGCCCGCCCGCCGAAGGTCACCCGCGCCATACCCGCCTCGCTCGCCGCCGCGCCGCCCGCCGACGGCGCAATCGCCATCGCCTCGATCACGAGCGGCGTGCGCCCATAGAGATTGCTCACATGCACCCGCGCAACCGTGCCGCCCAGCGTCGGATACACGATCTGCCGAACGGTACGACCCGCGACCTCGGGCGTGCGGTACAGCGCCGGGAGTGCGTCGCGCTCGGGAATCGACTGCAGCGCCGTCGCCCAGCTCGTGACCCAAGGGGCCGAAGCTTGGTCCGCGTATGCCGCAGACGCGGCGCCAAGTGAAATGAACACTGCGGCCGCAGCCGCGAGAGGAGCAAAAGAAATTTTCATCCGGGAACGAGTGCGCAGGCAAAGGCGCATTGTGCCCCATGGCCCGGTGCGCAGCCTTCCATCCGCCTGACAGTCCAGCGTACCAACCCGCGCAAAAACCCGCGCCCAAGCCATCGCGCGCACAAATCCCAGGCAATCCCGCTTCTGCCCCACTAAAACTCAGCGATAGGCTCAAATTTCTTTGCCCTACCTCAAAAAATTCATTTACCGACCGGTCGGTTGATTTATACTGTTCACCGTACCCAAACCCGATATCCCACTTCGACGAGAGCGTCTCCATGTACACGCAATCCCTCGACATCCCCGGCAACGTGGCTCCGCCCGACGCGGACGCCGCCTCCCCGGAGCAGGCGCAGTTCGACGCCATCATGGCCGCCGACGGCAAGATCGAGCCGCAGGACTGGATGCCCGAAGCCTATCGCAAGACGCTCGTGCGCCAGATTTCGCAGCATGCGCACTCGGAAGTCGTCGGCATGCTGCCGGAAGGCAACTGGATCTCGCGCGCGCCGAGCCTCAAGCGCAAGGCGATCCTGCTCGCCAAGGTGCAGGACGAAGCGGGCCACGGCCTCTATCTCTATAGCGCGGCGGAAACGCTCGGCGTTTCGCGAGAGCAGCTCATCGACGCACTGCACGCCGGTAAGGCCAAGTATTCGAGCATCTTCAATTACCCGACGCCCACGTGGGCCGATGTCGGCGTGATCGGCTGGCTCGTGGACGGCGCGGCGATCATGAACCAGATCCCGCTGTGCCGCTGCACGTACGGCCCGTACGCGCGCGCCATGATCCGCATCTGCAAGGAAGAGTCGTTCCACCAGCGTCAGGGCTTCGACGCCCTGCTCGCCATGATGAGCGGCACCGAAGCGCAGCGCGAACTCGTTCAGCAAGCCGTGAACCGCTGGTGGTGGCCGGTGCTGATGATGTTCGGCCCAAGCGATGCCGATTCGGTCCACAGCAACCAGTCGGCCAAATGGGGCATCAAGCGCATCTCGAACGACGATCTGCGCCAGAAGTTCGTCGATGCCACGGTCGAGCAGGCAAAGGTGCTCGGCGTGACGCTCCCCGATCCCGATCTGAAGTGGAACGAAGCGCGCGGCCACTACGACTACGGCACGATCGACTGGGAAGAATTCTGGCGCGTCGTGAACGGCGACGGCCCGTGCAACCGCGAGCGTCTCGGCACGCGCGTGAAGGCGCACAACGAAGGCGCATGGGTGCGCGAAGCCGCCCTCGCCCATGCCGAAAAGCAACGTCGGCGCGCCGAAAAGCACGCAGCGTAACCAACATTGGAATCAGGAAGGAGATCCACGATGAACAAGGAATGGCCGATCTGGGAAGTGTTCGTGCGCAGCAAGCAGGGCCTCGACCACAAGCACTGCGGCAGCCTGCACGCCTCCGACGCTTCGATGGCGCTGCGCATGGCGCGCGACGTCTACACGCGTCGCCAGGAAGGCGTGAGCATCTGGGTGGTGCCGTCGTCGGCAATCACGGCATCGGATCCGAACGAAAAGGCTGAGCTCTTCGAGCCGGCCGGCGACAAGATCTATCGACACCCGACGTTCTACACGCTGCCCGACGAAGTCAACCACATGTAAGAGCGCAACATGACGACGCCCACAACCGGACATCTCGCGTACGTGCTGCGCCTCGCCGATACGGCGCTGATCCTCGGTCAGCGCAATACGGAATGGTGCGGCCACGGCCCGATCCTCGAAGAAGACATCGCGCTCGCCAACATGAGCCTGGACCTGATCGGTCAGGCGCGCCTGCTCTACACGCATGCCGCCACGCTCGAAAAGGCGCTCACCGGCCGCGAGCGCACCGAGGACGACTACGCCTACTTCCGCGCCGAGCGCGAGTTCGCGAATTACACGCTCGCGGAGCTGCCGCATTTCGGCCCGCTCGCCGGCACGACACATTCGGCCAACGACTACGCCGTGACGATCGTGCGCAACTTCCTCTACGCCACGCTGATGGAGCATCTGTGGACCGCGCTGCTGCGCTCCGCCGACCCGCAGCTGGCCGCAATCGCCGGGCGCTCGATCAAGGAAACGCGCTACCACGTGCACCATGCGCGCGAGTGGCTGATCCGTTTCGGCGACGGCACCGACGAATCGCACCGCCGCGCCCAGGCAGCCGTCGACTGGCTGATGCCGTACACGCGCGAGTTCTTCAGCACCGATGCCGTGGAAACGGCTGTGGCAGAAGCCGGCATCGCGCCGCTCGCCGCACAGCTCGAAGCCGCGTGGCGCACCGACGTGCAAGCCGCGTTCGAAGAAGCCACGCTCGCCATGCCCGCGCAGGTGTCGCACGTCACGACCGGCAAGCACGGCGAGCACTCGGAGCACATGGGGTTCGTGCTGGCCGAGATGCAGAGCCTCGCGCGCCAGCATCCTGACGCGCGCTGGTAAGCCCCCCCGCAGGAACAGAGGAAGTCACGATGCAAGCAACGGCAGATCACGCGCTCGAGCGCGCCTGGGAAGTGCTGGAATCGGTGCCAGATCCGGAGATTCCGGTCGTGTCGATTCGCGAACTGGGCATCCTGCGCGACGTGCGCCGCGCCGACGACGGCCAGATCGAAGTGATCATCACGCCCACCTACTCCGGCTGCCCGGCGATGTCGCAGATCGCGGAGGACGTCGCGCACGCGCTCGACGCCGCCGCGCTCGCGCCCTACCGCATCGCGACGACCCTCACGCCCGCATGGACCACCGACTGGATCACCGGCGAAGCGCGCGAAAAGCTGCGCGCCTATGGCATCGCGCCGCCCGCTGTCGACCACTGCGGCAACTGCGGCCCCGCGCATCGATCGGCCGAACAGCCGATCACCTTCGTCGCAAAACCGAAGCCGTTGCCCGCGCCCGCCTGCCCGCACTGCGGCTCGAAGCACACCGAACGCCTCGCGCAGTTCGGCTCGACCGCGTGCAAGGCGCTCTACCGCTGCATCGACTGCCGCGAACCCTTCGACTACTTCAAACCGTACTGATATGGCCACTCCGCAATTCCATTCGCTGCGCATCCGCGAAGTGCGGCCTGAAACCGCGGACGCGGTCTCCGTCGCTTTCGAGGTCCCGCCCGAGCTGCGCGAGGCGTTTCGCTTCACCCAAGGCCAGTTCGTCACGCTCAAGACGCACATCGACGGCGAAGAAACGCGCCGTTCGTACTCGATCTGCGTGGGCGTGACCGACTACGACCGCGATGGCGAGCTGCGCATCGGCATCAAGCGCGTGCGCGGCGGGCGTTTTTCGAACTTCGCGTTCGAGCAGCTCGCGCCGGGCCACGAGATCGACGTGATGACGCCCGATGGCCGCTTCTTCACGCACCTGAACGCCGAACACGGCAAGCACTACGTGGCGTTCTCGGGCGGCTCGGGCATCACGCCCGTGCTCGCCATCATCAAGACGACGCTCGAAACGGAGCCGCGCAGCGCGTTCACGCTCGTCTACGGCAACCGCAGCGTCGACGCGATCATGTTCGCCGAGGAGCTGGAAGACCTGAAGAACCGCTTCATGAGCCGCTTGCGCCTCTATCACGTGCTCTCGGACGACCTGCAGGACGTCGAACTCTTCAACGGCGTGCTCGATCAAGCCAAGTGCGCGGCGTTCCTCGACACGCTGCTGCCCGCCGACGAGATCGACGAAGCCTTCATCTGCGGCCCCGGCCCGATGATGGACGCCGCCGAAGCCGCGCTCAAGGACGCGGGCGTGCCGCCGCAGAAGGTGCACGTGGAGCGCTTCGGCTCGCCGCTGCCGCAGGCGGGCGTGCCCAACGTCGAGATCACCGAAGACACGCCGGCCGCCGACCTCGAAATCGTCATCGACGGCAAAAAGCGCAGGATGCGCCTGCCGTACGAGGGCGTGAGCCTGCTCGACGTCGGCCTGAAGGCGGGTCTGGCGCTGCCTTACGCGTGCAAGGGCGGCGTGTGCTGCACCTGCCGCGCCAAGGTGCTCGAAGGCGAGGTGAAGATGGACAAGAACTACACGCTCGAGGAGCAGGAGGTGAAGGACGGCTTCGTGCTCACCTGCCAGTGCCATCCGGTGAGCGAGCGTGTAGTCGTGAGTTTCGACGAACGTTAAGGCGTTAGCGCAACAGCACGCTTTCGGCCTGCAGGCGATCCGCTTACACTAGGGGCCGCCCGCGGGTGTTGCAGCGCAGCGCTGCGACACCCCGCGGGCGGCTCCTTTAGTTATTTGCGTGCTTTCGGGCTTACAGGGCGTTCAGCGTGAACGCAACGAGTTGTCGATGACCACGATTCACCTCATTTACGGCGAGCCGGCCGTCACGGCGCTACGTCAGGCTCTCGAAGCGGCGTGCCGTCCGGACCGCGTGATCGCCCTGCGCGATGATCTGACGGTAGGCCCGTTGCGCGACATCGACGTGGCGGGCGATCCGGGCGTGGCGCAACGCGCCGCCTTCTGGGAGCGTCTTGGCGATGCGCCGCCGGCCCTCGCCCACGACGACTGCGCGGCACTGAATGCGCTCGAAGCCGACGACTCCCATGTGGTGATCTGGCACACGCACGACGCCGCCCACCAGCTCGCGCTGCGGCGTGTCTGCTACCGCTTGCGCGACATGCCGCAGCGCCTGAACGAAGTGCGCCTGGCTGCCGACGAAGTTTCGCGCCCGAACGCCGCGGCCCGCATCGAGGCACGCTTGCCCGACGCCGCGCCGATCTCGGTGCTGCGCATCACGCGTCTCGCGCTGGAGTGGCAGGAAGCCAAGTTCGCCAACGGCGAGACGCGCCGCTGGCGCGACAACACTTTCACGAGTGGCACCTGGAACGACCTCGACGCCATGATTCTCGACGTGCTCGACGCCCATGAAGGCCGCCCGGCGGACGCATCGTGGCTCGCCAGCGACGCGCTCGGCGCGGCGCTCACGCGTGGCGGTGCCGGCTTCACGGTTGGCGAGCCGGTCGTGCTGTGGCGCCTGCGCGAACTGTGCGCGGCAGAAGAGCTGCGTCTGCGCGACGATATGTGCGCCGCCTGCGCCCCGCTCGCCGCTGCCGCGCGCGCCGCGCGTGCGCCCTTGCCGCAAACTGCCGCGCATCTTTCCCTCCCCCGCTGAATTCCCATGGCACGCACCCGAGCGCCCGACCACGAAACCCAACGCGACCAGATCCTCGAGCTCGCCGCCGCCAAGTTCGCGCAGACCAGCTACCCGAGCACCTCGATGTCGGACCTCGCTGCCGCCAGCGGCACCTCGAAGGCTCGGCTTTATCACTATTACGAGAGCAAGGAAGCGATCCTCTTCGACCTGCTCGATCGCTACACCAAGCGCCTCATGCTGATCATCGCGGAGGTGGAAGGCGCGAGCCAGCGGCGCGGTCACGACGAGCGCGAAAGCTTCGCGGAGCTGATTCGCGCGTTTCTCGCCGAATACGAAACCTCGCACAGCCGCCACGTGGCGCTCCTGAACGACGTCAAATACCTTGTGGACACGCAGCGCGAGATCATCCTGAACCGCCAGCGCGACGTGGTCGCCGCCTTTACGCGTCAACTCGCGCGCGCGTACCCCGGCCAGGTCACGACCGAAAACCAGACCGCGCTGACGATGATGGTGTTCGGCATGATCAACTGGACGTTCACGTGGCTCAAGCCCGGCGGCCGCATGGGCTATCGCGATTTCGCCGAGCAGGTGATCGCCATGGTCGATCACGGTCTGAAGGGCGCCTGAAGGTAGCCCGGACGGTATCCCGGGCAATGGAAATTTTCGGGCCAGATTGCTGCGCTGCGACATGATGCATCAAGACAACAGTTGACGCGTCAAACGATCCACCTCAAATAAACGTTAATAATCAATCACTTGCGCTTATATTTTTATTAATTAGGCGCAACACTCAAATTTGCACTCCGGGTTTTCCCTAGAGCGCACCCAGGGTTTCCGCTAGAATGCGTTTTGCGCTGCATCATGCGGCATGCATTTTAAGGAGAACCCATCATGAACCCGCTTTCGACCCAAGCCAACGTGCCGATCATGTCGTCCGCTCGTGCGCTGACGTCCGGTCATGCGCCCGTCATGGTGCGAGTGCTCACCTCGGCAGACCGCGAACGCCTGCTCGCGCACTTTCTCTCGCTCGACAGCGATGACCGCCTGCTGCGCTTCGGGCAGGCCGCACCAGACCACGTGATCGAAAAGTACGTGCGCTCGATGGACTTCACGCGCGACACCGTGTTCGGCGTGTTCGACCACCAGCTGCAGCTCGTGGGCGTGGGCCATCTGGCCTACCTGCCGGCGGACGGCAACGGCCGCACGGCCGAGTTCGGCGTGTCCGTGCTGGAAAGCGCGCGCGGCCAGGGCATTGGCTCGAAGCTGTTCGAGCGCGCCGCCATCCGCAGCCGCAACACGCACGTCACCACGCTTTACATGCACTGCCTGTCGCGCAATTCGACGATGATGCACATCGCGAAGAAGTCGGGCATGAAGATCGAGTACGCCTACGGCGAAGCCGACGCCTATCTCTCGCTCGAGCCGGCCGACCAGAGCAGCATCATCGCCGAAATGCTCCAGGAGCAGGCCGCCGTGTTCGACTACGCGCTCAAGCGTCAGGCACGCCAGGCCAGCAAGCTGATGGAAACGATCCTGCCGCAAGCTGTCGCGGCGTGACTCCTGCCCTTCGGGACAGACTAATGCACTGACAAAGCGGCTTCGGCCGCTTTTTTTGCGCCTGCTGCACGCAGGCGCGATCAGCGGATCGGCAAAGCCGTCGTTTCCTTGAACGTGTCGAGCGAAAAGCTGGACTTCACGTCGATCACCGAAGGATGGTGCAGCAACTGGTCCTGCACGAAGCGCGAGAAGTGCGCCATGTCCTCCACCTGCACGCGCAGCAGGAAGTCCATGTCACCCGTCATCGCGTGACAGGCCACCACCTCCGGCCAGGTCTGCACCGCTGCACGAAACAGCTCGGCGTGCGTCACGCCCTCGCGCCCCGCCGCCGTCGGCCCGCGCTTTTCCAGCCGCACATTCACGTAGGCCAGCAGGTCGAGCCCCAGTTTCTGCGCATCGAGCAGCGCCACGTAGCTGCGAATCACGCCGCTTTCCTCCAGCCGCCGGATGCGCCGCAAACACGGGCTCGGCGACAGATTCACGCGCTCGGCAATCTCCTGGTTCGAGAGTCGGCCATTCTCCTGAAGAATCGCCAGAATGCGCCTGTCGATTGCGTCCAATTCGATGCTTGCCATTTTCTGCCTTCCAGACATTCAATCAAGGCAGTTTATAGCGCATATCGACGGCAACGCGACCCAACTCGCAAGTTTTCTCCCAATACGGCGGACTACACTGTGCAACACGAAATCTGATCTATATCAGCCAGGAGACAACCATGCAGGTCCCCAACTGGGAGAACCCCGTCGGCACCGACGGCTTCGAATTCATTGAATACACGGCGCCGGACCCCAAGGCGCTCGGCAAGCTGTTCGAGCGCATGGGCTTCACGGCCATCGCGCGCCATCGCCATAAGGACGTGACGCTCTACCGCCAGGGCGACATCAACTTCATCGTCAACGGCGAACCCGATTCGTTCGCCCAGCGCTTTGCGCGCCTGCACGGTCCGTCGATCTGCGCGATCGCCTTCCGCGTGCAGGACGCCGCCAAGGCCTACAAGCACGCGCTCGAACTCGGCGCGTGGGGCTTCGACAACAAGACGGGCCCGATGGAGTTGAACATTCCGGCCATCAAGGGCATTGGCGACTCGCTGATCTATTTCGTCGACCGCTGGCGCGGCAAGAACGGTGCGGCGCCGGGAAGCATTGGCGACATCGGCATCTACGACGTCGACTTCGAGCCGATCGCGGGCGCCGGGCAGAACCCGGTCGGCCACGGCCTCACCTATATCGACCACCTCACGCACAACGTCCACCGCGGCCGGATGGCCGAATGGGCGGAGTTCTATGAGCGACTCTTCAACTTCCGCGAAATCCGCTATTTCGACATCGAAGGCAAGGTCACCGGCGTGAAGTCGAAGGCGATGACATCGCCGTGCGGCAAGATCCGCATCCCGATCAACGAGGAAGGCGGCGAGACGGCGGGCCAGATCCAGGAATACCTCGACGCCTATCACGGCGAAGGCATCCAGCACATTGCGCTCGGCACGAACGACATCTACCGCACCGTGGACGGCCTGCGCGCGTCGAACATCGCGCTGCTCGACACGATCGACACGTACTACGAGCTCGTGAACCGCCGCATTCCGGGCCACACCGAGCCGCTCGACGAACTGAAGAAGCGCAAGATACTGATCGACGGCATGCCCGAAGACCTGCTGCTGCAGATCTTCACGGAGAACCAGATCGGCCCGATCTTCTTCGAGATCATTCAGCGCAAGGGCAACCAGGGCTTCGGCGAAGGCAACTTCAAGGCGCTGTTCGAGTCGATCGAACTCGACCAGATCCGCCGTGGCGTGGTGCAGGACAAGGCCTGACGCACCCGCGCCGGCAATTTCGGCCAAAGCCAGACAAAAAGGGCGAAGATCGCACGATCTTCGCCCTTTTTGTCTTTTTGAATCCGCCGCCGCACACCCCGGCGCCGGATTCGGGTGAATGGAATGCTGCGCGGATCAGCGCGGCATCAGGCCTTGCGTTCGGCCTTCGCGGCCGGCATGGCGTTCGTATCAGCCTTCACGCTCAGCGTGTACTGAGTGCATCGGGTCGTCGCACTCTCGCCGCTCCTCGTGCTGGCGTTCGAATGCAGCGGCGCGCTCATGGCGAAGAACGCGGCCGAGACCGTCAAGAAGGTCTGGATATGTCGATGATTCATGCTGGGACTCCTTTTTTGGACTGCCTTTCGCAGTAGTACCCCTTTTAATAACTGTTAACAGCCAGGGAAGCTGCGCGGTTCGCACAGATGAGGAAGTTAGACAGGATATTCAAGACCGGTTCCCAGGCAGTGCAAGTTTTACAGGTTGTTACTCCTCAGAGGAATTCGACACATCCTTTATTACACAGCGGTTTCAGGCCGCTTGCGCGACATGGCGCCACGGGCCCGAAACATGCAGCGCAGTGCGGCGCGGCGCTCCGGGCCCCGAAGCGGCGGGTTTATCCGAGTGCTACTATCGAAAAAAAGAAGCCAATATGGCGACCCCGGCCAGAGCATTCACAAGATGCCGAGGCCCTGAAGTTCTGGCGATCCCACAACGGATTGGTTGGATGGAGGAAGACACATAATGAATGCCCCGCTAGACGCAGGTCAGCGCGCAACGCTTACAGCCGCGCTCGCTTCCGTCACGCTCGACGATAAATACACCCTCGAACGCGGCCGTGCGTACATGAGCGGCATCCAGGCGCTGGTCCGCCTGCCGATGCTGCAGCAGGAACGCGACAAGGCCGCCGGTCTCAATACCGCGGGGTTCATCTCAGGCTATCGTGGCTCGCCGCTCGGCGGTCTCGATCAGTCCCTCTGGAAGGCGAAGCAGCATCTCGCCGCGCATCAGATCGTTTTTCAGCCAGGTGTGAATGAAGACCTCGCTGCGACCGCCGTGTGGGGCTCGCAGCAGGTGAACCTGTACCCGTCCGCGAAATACGACGGCGTGTTTTCGATGTGGTACGGCAAGGGCCCCGGCGTCGACCGCAGCGGCGACGTGTTCAAGCACGGCAATTCAGCCGGCTCGTCGCCGCACGGCGGCGTGCTCGTGCTCGCCGGCGACGACCATGCGGCCAAATCGTCCACGCTCGCGCACCAGTCGGAGCACGTCTTCAAGGCCTGCGGCCTGCCCGTGCTGTTCCCCTCGAACGTGCAGGAATACCTCGACTTCGGCCTGCACGGCTGGGCGATGAGCCGTTACTCGGGCCTCTGGGTCGCGATGAAATGCGTGACCGACGTGGTCGAATCGTCGGCTTCGGTCGAACTCGACCCGCATCGCACGAACATCATCCTCCCCGAAGACTTCGCGATGCCCGAAGGCGGGCTGAACATCCGCTGGCCGGATCCGCCGCTCGTACAGGAAGCGCGGCTGCTCGACTACAAGTGGTACGCGGGGCTCGCCTACGTGCGCGCCAACAAGCTCGACCGCATCGAGATCGATTCGCCGCATGCGCGCTTTGGCATCATCACGGGCGGCAAGGCGTATCTGGACGTGCGCCAGGCGCTCACCGACCTCGGCCTCGACGACGAAACCTGCTCGCGCATCGGTATCCGGCTCTACAAGGTCGGCTGCGTGTGGCCGCTCGAAGCGCAGGGCGCGCACGCTTTCGCGCGCGGCCTCGAAGAGATTCTCGTGGTCGAGGAAAAGCGTCAGATTCTCGAATACGCGATCAAGGAAGAGCTGTACAACTGGCCCGACGCACAGCGGCCGCGCGTGTACGGCAAGTTCGACGAGAAGGACGGCGCGGGCGGCGAATGGTCGGTGCCGATGGGCAACTGGCTCCTGCCCGCGCACTACGAGCTATCGCCCGCGATCATCGCCCGGGCGATCTCCACGCGGCTCGACAAGTTCGAATTGCCGTCCGACGTGCGCGCGCGCATCGCCGCACGCATGACGGTGATCGAGGCCAAGGAAAAGGCGCTCGCGAAGCCGCGCGTTCAGGCCGAGCGCAAGCCGTGGTTCTGCTCGGGCTGCCCGCACAATACGTCGACGAACGTGCCCGAGGGCTCGCGCGCGATGGCCGGCATCGGCTGCCACTACATGACGGTGTGGATGGACCGCAACACGAGCACCTTCAGCCAGATGGGCGGCGAAGGCGTGGCGTGGGTCGGCCAGGCGCCGTTCACGAACGACAAGCACGTGTTCGCCAACCTCGGCGACGGCACCTACTTCCACTCGGGCCTGCTCGCCATTCGCGCGGCGATCGCCTCGAAGGCGAACATCACCTACAAGATCCTCTACAACGATGCGGTCGCGATGACGGGCGGCCAGCCTGTCGACGGCACGCTCACCGTGCCGCAGATCACGCATCAGGTCGCCGCCGAAGGTGCGGCGAATATCGCGATCGTCACCGACGAACCCGGCAAGTACGAAGGTGAACCCGCCGCGAAGCTCGCGCCGGGCGTGACGATCCACCACCGCGACCAGCTCGATGCGATCCAGCGCGAACTGCGCGAGATTCCCGGCACGACGATCCTGATCTACGACCAGACCTGCGCCACCGAAAAGCGGCGCCGCCGCAAGCGCGGCACGTATCCGGACCCGGCGAAGCGCGTGGTCATCAACGAGGCGGTGTGCGAAGGCTGCGGCGATTGCTCGGTGCAGTCGAATTGCCTGAGCGTCGAGCCGCTCGATACGGAATACGGCACGAAGCGCCAGATCAACCAGTCCACCTGCAACAAGGACTTCTCGTGCCTGAAGGGCTTCTGCCCGAGCTTCGTGACGGTGGAAGGCGGCCAGTTGCGCAAGCCAAAGACGAGCAGCGTGGCCAACGATGCGATGCCAACCGTCCCGACGCCCGACGTCCCCGCCATCGACCGCCCCTACGGCGTGCTCGTGACGGGCGTGGGCGGCACCGGCGTGGTGACGATCGGCGCGCTGCTCGGCATGGCCGCACACCTCGAAGCCAAGGGCGTGACCGTGCTCGACGTGACCGGCCTCGCGCAAAAGGGCGGCGCGGTGATGAGCCACGTGCAGATCGCCAACCGGCCCGCCGACATTCACGCGACGCGCATCGCCATGGGCGAGGCGAACCTCGTGATCGGCTGCGACGCCATCGTGACGGCCGGCGACGACTGCGTCTCGCGCATGCAGGAAGGCATGACGCACGTGGTGCTCAACAGCGCGCCCACGCCGACCGCCGAGTTCATCAAGAATCCGCAGTGGCAGTTCCCGGGCTCCAACACCGAGGCTGACGTGCGCGCCGCGGCGGGCACGGACAAGGTCGCGACCGTCGATGCGAACCGTTATGCGCTCGCGCTGCTCGGCGACGCGATCTACACGAACCCGTTCGTGCTCGGCTTCGCGTGGCAAAAGGGCTGGCTGCCGCTCACGCACGAGTCGCTCGTACGCGCGATCGAGTTGAACGCGGTGCAGGTCGAGAAGAATCTCGCGGCGTTCGAATGGGGCCGCCGCGTGGCGCACGATCGCGCCGCCGTGGATCAGCTCGTGAAGAAGCCGATGCCCGAGCAGAACGCCGCGAGCCTGGAAACCGACTCTGGCGCGAAGATCGTCTCGCTGCACACGCCCAGGGCGCTCGACACGCTCATCGAAAAGCGTGCGCAATATCTCGCCGCGTATCAGAACGAGGCTTACGCGCGGCGCTATCGCGCGTTCGTCGAAAGTGTGCGCCAGGCCGAAGCGAAGCTCGACCACCTGGACGGCCAGTCTCCGCTCACCGAAGCGGTGGCGAAGAACCTGCACAAGCTGATGGCGTACAAGGACGAATACGAGGTCGCGCGCCTCTACGCGGATCCGGCGTTCATCGAGAAGATCAAGGCGAGCTTCGAAGGCGACTGGAAGGTGAACTTCCATCTCGCCCCGCCCTCGTTCGCGAAGCACGACGACAAAGGCCAGCTCGTGAAGAAGCAGTATGGCCCGCGCATGCTCACGGCCATGCGCGTGCTCGCGAAGTTCAGGTTCCTGCGCGGCACGGCGCTCGACCCGTTCGGCCGCACCGAGGAACGCCGTCACGAGCGCGCATTGATCGGCGAGTACGAGACGCTGATGCGCGAGGTGATCGGCGGATTGAGCGAGGCGAATCTGCCGCTCGCGGTGGAACTCGCGAATCTGCCCGACGCGATTCGCGGTTACGGCCACATCAAGGAGAACAACCTCAAGGCCACGCGCGCGAAGTGGGCCACGTTGCTCGCGAAATGGCGCTCGCCGGAAAACGGCGCGGCGCGGCACGCGGCTTGACGCTTGCTTGATTTGAGGCCGTAAAAAGCAAAGGGCGCTCCGTGCAATCCGGAGCGCCCTTTTCACATCAGGCGATTCAAGCCGATGCGATTACTTCGCCGCAGCCTTCGCGACCGTGGCGTTAGCCGAAGCCACCGCCGTCATGTTGATGATGCGTCGCACGGTGGCCGCCGGCGTGAGGATGTGCACCGGCTTCGAAGCGCCCAGCAGGAACGGGCCCACCGTCACGCCTTCGCCGCCGATCACCTTCAGCAGGTTGTAGGCGATGTTGGCCGCTTCCACGTTCGGCATGATCAGCAGGTTCGCTTCGCCCGTGAGCGTCGTGCCCGGGAACGACTGCTTGCGGATCAGCTCGGAGAGCGCGGCGTCGCCGTGCATTTCGCCGTCCACTTCGAGCTGCGGTTCGCGCGCGGCGATCAGCTCGCGCGCGGCCTGCATGCGCTGCGATGTCGACGAACGCACGCTGCCGAAGTTCGACGAAGAAAGCAGCGCGACCTTCGGCGTGATGCCGAACTTCTCGATTTCGCGCGCGGCGAGGATCGTCATGTCGGCGAGCTGTTCGGCGCTCGGCACTTCGTTCACATAGGTATCGCTGATGAAGATGTTGCGGCCCGGCAGCATCAGCAGGTTCATCGCCGCGTAGTTCTGGGCTTCCTTCGCCTTGCCGAACACCTGATCGACGAACTTGAGGTGATAGTCGAAGCTGTTCAGCAGGCCGCAGATCATGCCGTCGGCGTCGCCCAGATGCACGAGGATCGCGCCGATCAGCGTGTTGAACTTGCGCACCGAAGCCTTCGCCACGTCAGGCGTGATGCCCTGGCGCGCGCCGAGTTCGTGATACGCCTGCCAGCTCTTCTGGAAGCGCGGGTCGTCTTCGGGATCGACGATCTCGAAGTCGGTGCCCGGACGCAGCTTCGAGCCCATCTTCTTCAGGCGCATTTCCACGACCGACGGACGGCCCACGATGATCGGCCTGGCGATCTTCTCGTTGAGCACGAATTGCGCGGCGCGCAGCACGCGCTCGTCCTCGCCCTCGGCGAACACGATGCGCGCGCAGTTGGCCTTCGCCGCCGCGAACACCGGGCGCATCACCATGCCCGAGCGGTAGACCGTCGCGCCGAGCTGCTCGCGGTAGGCTTCCATGTCCTGGATCGGGCGCGTGGCCACGCCCGAATCCATCGCGGCCTGCGCCACGGCCGGCGCGATCTTGATGATGAGGCGCGGATCGAACGGCTTCGGAATCAGGTATTCCGGGCCGAATTCGAGCGTGTGGCCTTCGTAGGCCTTCGCCACTTCGTCGCCCTGGTCGGTCTCCTCGGCGAGTTCCGCGATCGCGCGCACGCACGCGAGCTTCATCTCTTCCGTGATGGTCGTCGCGCCCACGTCCAGCGCGCCGCGGAAGATGAACGGGAAGCACAGCACGTTGTTGACCTGGTTCGGATAGTCCGAACGGCCCGTGGCGATGATCGCGTCCGGGCGCACCTTCTTCGCTTCTTCCGGGCGGATTTCCGGCTCCGGGTTCGCGAGTGCGAGGATCAGCGGCTTGTCGCCCATTTCCTTCACCATCTCGGGCTTGAGCACGCCCGCGCTCGAGCAGCCGAGGAACACGTCGGCGGCCTTGATCGCGTCGCCGAGCGTGCGCGCCTGGGTATTGGCGGCGTAACGCGCCTTCGACGGATCGAGATTGCCGCGGCCTTCGTAGATCACGCCCTTCGAGTCGGTGACGAGGATGTTCTCTTTCTTCAGACCGAGCTTCACGAGCAGGTCCAGACACGCGATGGCCGCCGCGCCCGCGCCCGAGCACACGAGCTTCACGCTGCCGAGATCCTTGCCCACGACCTTCAGGCCGTTGAGGATCGCCGCCGACGCGATGATGGCCGTGCCGTGCTGGTCGTCGTGAAAGACCGGAATCTTCATGCGCTCGCGCAGCTTCTGCTCGATGTAGAAGCACTCGGGCGCCTTGATGTCCTCGAGGTTGATGCCGCCGAGCGTCGGCTCGAGCATCGCGATGGCGTCGACGAGCTTGTCCGGGTCCAGTTCGTCGAGTTCGATGTCGAACACGTCGATGCCGGCGAACTTCTTGAAGAGGCAGCCCTTGCCTTCCATGACCGGCTTGGCCGCGAGCGGGCCGATGTGGCCAAGGCCGAGCACGGCCGTGCCGTTCGTCACGACGCCGACGAGGTTGGCGCGCGAGGTGTACTTCTGTGCGTCGAGCGGCTCTTCGTGAATCGCCATGCACGCGGCCGCAACGCCGGGCGAATAAGCGAGCGAAAGGTCGAGCTGGTTCGAGAGCGGTTTGGTCGGTGTGACCGAGATCTTGCCGGGCCTCGGATTCTGGTGATACGCGAGCGCGCTTTGCTTCAGTTGTTCATCCATTTTCAGGCCTGCCTGGACATGAGAGACGTGAGAAAGAGAATCTTTTATGGTCGTAGGCCCGCCGGTTCGCACGGCACGAGCGTTCCAGCAGGGCCGATTAGTGTACACCTGGCGCCATTCGCATCCACGTGGGTCAAAGACTGATATCGGGAATTCGCACGGCCGATAATGCGGATGCGGCAGCGCTTTCGTCTGACCGATGCACGCTGCTCATTCGAGCGCCGCGCCGCGGCGTTCGGGAATCAGCAAGAGGGTTGCGAGAATGTCGAGCACGTAGATGGCGGCGAGCATGCCGAGCGCCGCCGTGAAGGAATAGCGCGCGGCCAGCGCGCCCACGGCGAGCGGTCCGAAGCCGCCCACGGCGCGGCCGATGTTGAACAGCACGTTCTGCGCGGTCGCGCGTGCCGCGGTGGGATACAACTCGGAGATGAGCGCGCCGTAACCGCCGATCATGCCGTTGACGAACACGCCCATTGCCGCGCCGCCGATCAACAGCGCGAACGGCGTCGAAAGCTGCGCGTAGACGAACACCATCACTACGGCACCCGCCTGATAGAACAGGAACGCTGGGCGGCGCCCGAACCGGTCGGCCGCAACGCCGAAAAGCCAGATGCCGAGCGCCATGCCGGCAACCGTCGCGGCGGTCCAGAGCCCCGACTTCGTGAGCGAATAGCCGAAGGACTTCGAAAGGTACGCGGGCAACCAGATCATGAGCCCGTAGTAGCCGAAGTTCTGCACCGAGCAGAGCACGGCCACCCCGAGGCTCGCGCGCGCGGTGCGCGCATCGGCCACGAGCATGCGCAGGGCGCGGGGACGCTCGGCCCTGGCGGCGGCAGCCATGCGCCGCGCATGCGCGAGGAAAATCCCGGGCTCCTCCACGCGCCGCCGCACCGCGAACGAAACGACCGCCGGCAGCAGCCCGATGGCGAACATGCCGCGCCAGCCGATCAGCGGGAGCAGCAGCGGCGTGAACAGCGCCGCGGCCAGCACGCCCAGTTGCCAGCCGAGCCCGACGTACGACGACGCCCGCGCGCGCAGCGCCGCGGGCCACGCCTCGGCCACGAGCGCCATGCCAATGCCGAACTCGCCGCCCAGCCCGATGCCCGCGATGGTACGGTAGACAAGCAAGTCGCCGTAGCCGCGCGCCAGCGCGCACATGCCGGTGAAGACGGCGAACAGCAGAATGGTCCAGGTGAGCACGCGCACGCGGCCGTAGCGGTCGCTCAACAGCCCGAACCCGATACCGCCCGCTACTGCGCCGACGAGCGTCCATGTGACGAGCGCGCCCGCCTGCGCGCCGGACAGATGCAAATCGGCGCTGATCGCGGGCAGCATGAAGCCGAGCATCAGCAGATCGAAGCCGTCCATGGCGTAGCCGAGCACCGAGGCGACGAGCGCACGCAGGGCATGGCCGCGCGTGGCGGCGGCGGCGGGATTGGTAGGAACGGCGGTCATGTGGGCAATCCTGAGAAACGTGCGCGCACGGGAAGCGCAAACCGGCGTGAGTGTAAAGGCGTGGCCGGACCGTCACAACCGCAACGCAACCCGTGCGCAGCGCAGCGGCGCCGGCGTTCGCGCCCCACATCGCTGACGGTCGGCGCCATCGGTTGCCCGCGGGTTGCCCGTGCAACTCGTCGGCGGTCGTCAAGTCGGGTAAAATACCGGCCTACGCGCGCAAGAGAAGCCGTCCGGACCGGGCGAGTCGCCTTGACCCCATGCAGTGACGCAGTCGAAAAACGGGTCAGACGATCCACGCCTTCGGGCCGCGCACCGCAGGCGCCGAAGCCATGCTTCGCGCCCGCCGTGCCAGCGCCACCGGGCCATGCGCCCACCCTCCTCCCGCACTCATATCCAAGGATTCGCCCATGACAGGCTACGATCGCCAGACGATCTCGGACGCAACCGCGAAAATGCTGCTCGAAGTGAAGGCCGTGCACTTCAATGCCGAAAAGCCCTTCATCTTCACTTCCGGCTGGGCGAGCCCGGTCTATATCGACTGCCGCAAGCTGATCTCGTATCCGCGCGTGCGCCGCGGCCTGATGGAAATGGCCGAAGCCACGATCCTGCGCGACGTCGGCTACGAGCAGATCGACGCCGTCGCCGGCGGCGAAACCGCGGGCATCCCGTTCGCGGCCTGGCTCTCCGACCGCCTGATGGTGCCCATGCAGTACGTGCGCAAGAAGCCGAAGGGTTTCGGCCGCAACGCGCAGATCGAGGGCCTGCTCACCGAAGGCCAGCGCGTGCTGCTGGTCGAAGACCTGACCACCGACAGCCGCAGCAAGATCAACTTCATCAACGCGCTGCGCACGGCCGGCGCGCAGGTGAACCACTGCTTCGTGCTGTTCCACTACAACATCTTCAAGGAAAGCGTCTCGGTCCTGAAGGACATCGACGTCGACCTGCATGCGCTCGCCACATGGTGGGACGTGCTGCGTGTCGCCAAGGAGTCGGGCTACTTCGAAACGAAGACGCTCGACGAAGTCGAGAAATTCCTGCACGCTCCGGCCGAGTGGTCGGCTGCGCACGGCGGCGCAACAGCGGCACCGCAGTAAGCGCACGCGCCGCGCAAGCGCGGGCATATAGCAAAAGGCCATCTGCCTCCCCGGGCAGATGGCCTTTTTTCTGGTCGGCGCAAAGCGGCGGGCTCAATGCGCCGTTTGTGCCTCATTGTCCTCGTCAGGCACATTGGGCGCGTGCGAAGAAAGATTCAGCAAGCCATTGCTCTGCGCGTACTGGAAAAGTCCGGAGTCTCGATCGAGTCCGAGCTTGCGCATCGCCGTGTTCTTTTGAGTACTAATCGTCTTGATACTCCGGTTCAACTTCTCGGATATTTCTTTAATCGTCATGCCCGAAACAAAGAGTCGTACGACTTCGAGTTCCCGCTTTGAGAGAATCACTTCATCGGTTTTCCCGCCGCTGTTGATGCGCAATTGATCGAGCGCAATCTTCACCTGTGGGCTCATATATTCGAGATTGCGGCTCACACGCTGAACCGCGAGGCCGATGTGGCTCAGGTCGTCGGATTTGTGCACTACCGCGAACACGCCGAGTTCGCCCAGGCGTTTGAGGAGCGCGGGATTTTCGAGCATCGTGAGGACAACGATGGGAACGTTCGGGAAGTTGCGCCGCAGGTAGCCGATGAGCGGCAGACCATCGCCGTACTGGCCGCCCGGCATGGCAAGGTCGGTCACCAGCACGTCGCAGGGGCCCGTTTGCAACGCCTTGACGAGCTCGGTGGACTGGCGGGCGCGGCCAACGACCTGGATCCCGGGAAAGCTGAGCAGTGCATGTTCCGCACCAAACAAGATCACCGGATGATCGTCGGCAACTACGACCCTGATTGGCTGCTGCATTCGCCCTCCCTGTAGGCAAACCTGCTTCTCTCTGCGGCGCGAGGCCATCCGCTATTTCGCTTCTTGTTTCTGGCGCCCGACGGCTTCGCGTGCCCGAACAGGAGAATGTATGACTATAGCGGAATCTTTCCGCTCATTCTGTACGTGTGCAGGCGAAAGCTCGCTCGCTTATACCGCTATATTGAAGCAGATTGGGACCAGGGAACCAGTCAAACCTTTCCTTCAGGACCACGTGACCCGACTTTCGCAAACATACAGGAGAACTCGCTGATGCGTACTCCATACGACTTTGAGCCAGGTTGCATACGCCGTGTGAGCGTACTGGCGTGGCTCGCCATGGCCAGCATGGTGACGACCGCCAACCTGGCCTGCGCAGGTGAAAATTTCACGGTATCGAGCGCCGACTTGAGCGACGGCGGAAAAGTCGGACCACGCCAGATCTTCAACGATGCAGGCTGCAAGGGGCCTAACCAATCGCCAAGCTTGACGTGGCGCAACGTTCCTGCAAATACGCGCAGTTTCGCCATTACGATCTTCGATCGCGACGCGCCGGGGCGCGGCTGGTGGCACTGGGCCGTCGCGAATATTCCCGCGAGCGTGAAGAGCCTGCCGGAGAACGCCAGCGCTTCGGGCGCGCTGCGCAAGCTCGGCGCGATCGAGGCGCGCAATGATTTCAACATCGACGGCTATGGGGGACCGTGTCCGCCGCCGGGCAATCCGCATCGCTACGTCATCACCGTCTACGCGCTGAACGTCGATACGCTCCCACTCGCGCAAGGCCGCCCCGCCGCGCTGTTCGATCGCGAGATCAGCGGCTCGGCGCTCGGAAGTGCGCAAATCACCGTGACATACGGCCGCTGACCCGGGCGCGGTTGCGCACGGCTCGCTGCCGATGCGCCACGCGACGGATGCTGCAACACGGAAAAGTTTAAGATGATGCGTCCCGTTGCTGCGACGCGCGGGTAGCGACGCAGCGCCTCGCCCCCCTTGAATGGAGTTGTCCATGTCCCGGATCGTCATTGCGTATCACAGCGGCTACGGCCATACGAAGAAGCTTGCGGAGAGCATCCTGGCGGGGATTGAGGGCGCGGGCGCCGACGCAAGGATGATCGCCGTGAACGAGATCGACGATGCGGGTTGGGCGGCTCTCGACGCCGCCGACGCCATCGTATTCGGCGCGCCCACTTACATGGGCGGACCGTCCGCCGACTTCAAGAAGTTCGCGGACGCGAGTTCGAAGGCGTGGTTCACGCAAAAGTGGAAGGACAAGATCGCCGCCGGCTTCACCAACTCGGCGACCATGAATGGCGACAAGTTTTCGACCATCCAGTATTTCGTCACGCTGTCGATGCAGCATGGCATGGTCTGGACCGGCACCGGCATGCTGCCCGCAAACACGAAAGCCGCCACGCGCAACGACGTGAACTTCGTGGGCGGCTTCACCGGGCTGCTCGCGCAGTCGCCGGCCGACGCCACGCCCGAAGAGGCGCCGCCCGCGGGCGACCTCGAAACGGCGCGCGCCTTCGGCGTGCGCGTTGCGGCCGTCACCGACCGGTGGCTGGCCGGCCGCGCGGCGAACGCCTGAGCCTCTGTCTTATGGGCTTGCCCCGGGGGTGAGCCCCTGGGGCAAGCCCCGATTTTTTTCCAGGCGCGTTCACACGTGTGCCGGCATGACGTCTTAAAATACCGTTCCAGCGCCGCCCTGGGTGATGGCGCCCCGCAATCCCCCCGCGTTCAGAGAGACTGAGATGAGCACGAAAGTTTTTGTCGACGGACAGGAAGGCACAACCGGCCTGAAGATTTTTGAATACCTGTCGCCGCGCACCGACGTCGAGATCCTGCGTATCGACGACGCGAAGCGCAAGGACGTCGAGGAACGCCGCCGTCTCATCAACGCTTCGGACGTAACCTTCCTGTGCCTGCCCGATGTCGCCTCGCGCGAGTCGGCCTCGCTCGTCGAAAACGATCGCACCGTCCTCATCGACGCGAGCACGGCGTTTCGCACCCAGGCCGACTGGGCCTACGGCCTGCCCGAGCTGACCCAAGCCCAGCGCGACAAGGTGCGCAAGTCGAAGCGCATCGCAGTGCCGGGCTGTCACGCTTCGGCGTTCATTCTCGCCATGCGTCCGCTCGTCGAGGCGGGCCTCGTCGCACCGGATTTCGCCGCGCACAGCTACTCGCTCACCGGCTATAGCGGCGGCGGCAAGAAGATGATTGCGGAGTACGAAGCGGGCGGCAACGCGAAGCTCGCGAGCCCGCGCCCATACGCACTCGGCCTCACGCACAAGCATTTGCCGGAAATGGCGGTGCACGGCGGCCTGAAGTCGGCACCCGTGTTCACGCCCATCGTCGGGCCGTTCTACAAGGGCCTCGCGGTGACGACCTATTTTTCGCCGAAGCAGCTCACACGCGGCGCAAAACCGCAGGACGTGCAGGCGCTCTTCGCCGAGTACTACGCGGGCGAGCCATTCGTGCGCGTGGCGCCGTTCAACGCCGATGACAACCTCGACGCCGGCATGTTCGACGTTCAGGCGAACAACGACACGAACCGTGTCGACCTGTTCGTGTTCGGCAACGACGAGCAGTTCGTCACCGTTGCGCGCCTCGACAACCTCGGCAAGGGCGCATCGGGCGCGGCGATCCAGTGCATGAACCTCGCGATTGGCGCGGCTGAAAACACCGGCCTGCATGCCTGAAGCGTGCGCAGTTGCCGCGCAAACAAAAAACCGGCTCGCTGAGCCGGTTTTTTTTCGCCCTTTTTTCGCCCTTTTTTCGCCCTTTTTCCGCCCGTTTGTGCCTGCCTTGCGCCGCTGCAAAACCTCCAGACGAAAAAAAGCCCGCCAATGGTTGGCGGGCTGAATCCATATCAGAGGAGACATGGAGGAGACAAGAGGCAGTATATCGACTAGCGTGATGCAATGCAACATGTAAAGTAGTGCGCACCCTGAATGTTGCGTCACAACAACATATCGATCATTGCCCTGTCATCGACAGGATGAACATCAGCTGATCGAGTCCCACCGGCCGCACGAGATGCACGTCGAAGCCAGCCGCCAGCGCCTCGTCGCGGTGGCGCGATTCGCCCCAGCCGGCGAGCGCGATCAGGAGCGGCACGCGCTCGCCGCCGACCGCTCGCAATTGCCGCACGATCGTTCCGGGCTCGTCCTGCGCGAGCGAAAGCGCCACGATCGCCACGTCGGGCGCGCCGCGCGCGGCGAGATCGAGCGCCTCGTCGAGCGTGCGGGCCACCGATACGCCGTAGCCCAGATCGGTCAGCAAGGTGCTGAGCCCGTCCAGCGACTTTTCGTCGTTATCGGCGATCAGGATGCGCGTCTCCATCCGCCGTTCTCCTACCCTGAGATTGGCCTTGCAACCAGATTTCCCGTTGGACCCGTTGCGTGCCCTGCCGTCGTCATCGGTTCCCCGTCCCCACATCGCGGGCGGCGCCGCAAAACCGGCCGCCGTCCGTCGAGATGCGCCACATTGTGCTCAACCGCCAGCCGGGTCTTTGTGCGTCACCGAGCGGTCGTCTGAAGATTTTGATCGCCAAACGCCCGCGAACGTTCGCCGCGCCTCATTGTGCCCCTTCATTTCACGCAGATTCGTCAGCCGCGGCCCGCGCGCCGCGCGGCCACCTTGCCGAGCACGGCGAAATCGCGCTCGCCGTCGCCGTGCGCCACGGCTTCGAGCAGACTGTCGCGCAGCACGCTCGCGAGCGGCATCGGCGTCGCGGCGGCGTCGGCCGCGGCCAGCGCGAGCCGCACGTCCTTCAGGCCGAGGCGCGCCTTGAAGAGCGCGGGCTCGTAGCGCCGCTGCGCAATCATGCCGCCGTAGCCCGCATACACCGGGCCCGGGAACGGTCCGCCCGTCACGACGTCGAGGAAGTCGCGCATCGCGACGCCGTAGCCGTCGAGCAGCGCCGCCGCCTCGCCGAGCGACTCGACGGCCGCAGCCAGCATGAAGTTTGCGGCGAGTTTCATCACGTTTGCCTGCTGCGGCACGGCGCCCACGCGCCACGTTTTTTGGCCGATCACGTCGAACAGCGGTTGCACGCGATCGATCGCCTCGGTCGCCCCCGCCGCCATGATCGTGAGTTTGGCCGCCTGCGCGGCGTCCGGGCGCCCGAGCACCGGCGCCGCCACGTAGTGCAGGCCGTGCCCGGCATGGGCATGCGCAAGCGCCTCGGCCAGTGCGACGGAAATGGTCGCCATGTTCACGTGCACGAGGCCTTGTGGCGCATGGTCGAGCAGCGTCGCGTCGATGACCTCGCGCAGCGCGGCGTCGTCGGCGAGCATCGAGACCACGGCGTCGCCGGCGAAGGCCTCGCCCGGCGTGCCGACGATGCGCGCGCCAGCATCGGCAAGCGCCTGCGCCTTCGCGGCCGTGCGGTTCCACACGCGCACCGTGTGGCCCGCCTTCAGCAGATTGCCGACCATCGCACTGCCCATTTCACCAAGACCGATAAATCCGATGTCCATTGCCTGCTCCTTCCATGAAAAACGAGGGGAAACCCGGAGGAAAGGTGCAGTACAGCACAAGACGGGCCGGGCTGCAGGCAGACTCTCACGCCGTGCGAACGCACGCGCGCGCGCTGGCAGGCGGTGCGATACTGCTTTGCATGGTCACCGCCACCTTCCGCTTTTACGAGGAGCTGAACGACTTTCTTGCGCGGCCGCTGCGCCGGCGTGCGTTCAGTTGCGCCTGCGCGCGCAACGCCACGGCGAAACACATGATCGAAGCGCTCGGTGTGCCGCACACGGAAGTCGAGCTGATCCTCGTGAATGGCGAATCGGTCGGCTTCGACCATCCGCTCGCGGATGGCGACCGCGTGGCCGTCTACCCGAAGTTCGAGGCGCTCGACATCCGGCCGCTGCTGCGCGTGCGCGACGCGCCGCTGCGTGAGCTGCGCTTCGTCGCCGACGCGCATCTGGGCGGCCTCGCACAACTGCTGCGGCTGGCCGGTTTCGATACGCTCTACGACAACCACTTCCCCGACGACGAGATCGAGGCACTCGCCGCCGCCGAGCACCGCATCGTGCTCACGCGCGACCGCGAGCTGCTCAAGCGGCGCAGCATTACGCACGGCTGCTACGTGCGCGCGCTCAAGCCGCGCGCCCAGGTTCACGAGATTTTCGGGCGGCTCGATCTCGCGTCGAGCGCGCGGCCGTTCCGGCTCTGCCTCATGTGCAATGCGCCGCTGCGGCCGATCGAGCGCGCCGCGGTGCGCGAGCGTGTGCCCGCCGGCGTCTACGACCGGCAGACGCGCTTCGTGACCTGCGACGTCTGTCGGCGGGTGTTCTGGGAAGGCTCGCACTGGCAGCGCATGCGCACGCTGATCGACGGCCTCACCCGCCCGACGGACGAAGCGCATGCGGCACATGACCGACACCAGCGGCACGAGCGCCACAACGGTCATGAGGGGCCGGACCGCGGAGGCGGCGCGTAGTGGAATGTACGGATGCTCGACGCGTCTGAATGACGTACGAGAGGCTGACGTACGAGAGGCACGTCGCCGTGATGGACGCACGCAGGCGTTTGCGTACAATGCGCGCCATCGCCCAACACGGAGCACGACATATGGCCATGAAGAAAACCGACCTTGAAAAGAACAAGGCGCTGAAACTGATGCAAGCGACGCACAAGAGCGGGCCCGACCGTTTCGGCAAGGGTTCGGCGCAACCGGCGCTGGACCGCCGCGAACAGCGCAAGCTGGACCAGGCACAAGGACTCGTGCCCTTCGCGTGCAAGCTCAACGCCGATCTCGTCGAGAAGCTGAAGGCCCGCGCCGAGGGCCACCCGGGCGGCATGAATGGCCTGCTTGCGGAATTGCTGGAGGCTGGGCTCGCACGCGACGCGTCCTGAGCACACAGCCGCAGCGAGCGCGCAAAAAAAAGCCAGAGCAGACGCTCTGGCTTTTTTATGGCTGAAGGGCGCTTTAGTTTGCCTGGCCCTTGTCTGCCGTACCAGCGGCCGATGCGCCTTCCGACACAGCGGCGCGCTTGCCGTGGTGCTTCAGTTGCTTGTGTTGCTTCTTGGCCTTTGCCGGCGCGCTGGCTGCCGGTGCGGTTGCAGCGGGAGCCGAAGCGTCTTGTGCGAATGCCGAAGCCGTGACCAGTGCGAACGATGCTGCGATGAGCGAGGCGAGAATCTTTTTCATCTGTTGTTCCCCAAAACCTGACAAATAATGACCGGCACGTTGTGAATTTGAACAGCGTGAAACCGCGAAACGATCCGCTTGCCGATCTGGGCGGGCGTTTCGCGCGAAGCAGTATTACGCAGCGTAGGGCGTTTGTCATCCGCTAATGGCCGGGTGTATTTTCCGGGAGACAATTCCCTTTCAATTCGGATACGATCGGCATTTACGCGTTCGTTTTCCGGAAGTTCCTTGTTTTTTCACGTAATACGCTGAATCGGCCTGGCCCGCACGAATTCGGGCCAGATTGATACCCGATTCAGATGCAATCGCAAAAAACGGGCAACCCAGACGGGCCCCCCTTGCCCAACAGGACATCAGGCCGGCCACCGCGCGCCGCGCGCGCCAACCGTCGAAAACGCTGCCGCGCCCATTCCCCACGAAAAGAGATCTCCGCTTGCCATCCGCCACCCGCCGCCACCTGCGCGCCAATCTGCTGATGCTGACCGCCGCCCTCATCTGGGGATCGGCGTTCGTCGCCCAGCGCCTGAGCCTCGACGCCATCGGCCCGTTCCTGTTCACCGGCCTGCGCTTCCTGCTGGGCGCCGGCGTCGTCTCGGTCTTTCTGCTCGCACGCCGCGGCGCCAGCGAGCGCGGCGCCGCGGACAGCGGCAACGCGGCGGCCCCAGCGCTGTTCAACGGCGCGCTGCTGCGCTCGGGCACCGTGCTCGGCCTCGTGCTGGCCGTCGCCATCTCGCTTCAGCAGATCGGGCTCGGCTACACGAAGATCGCCAATGCCGGCTTCATCAGCTCGCTCTACGTCGTGATCGTGCCGATGCTCGGCGTGCTGCTGCGTCATCGCACGGGCATCGGCACATGGCTCGGCGCCGCGCTCGCTGCGGTTGGGCTCTACTTCCTCAGCATCAACGAGCACTTTTCGGTGATGTACGGCGACTGGTACCAACTCGGCTGCGCGCTCGTCATTTCGATCCAGGTGATGCTCGTGGGCCATTACGCGCCGCGCCACGATCCGCTCGCGCTTTCGATCGTTCAGTTCGTTGCCTGCGGCGTGGTGTGTCTCGCGATCGGGCTCGCGTGCGAACCGCTGCGCGCGGCCGACATCGCGCGTGCCGCGCCCACCATTCTGTATGGCGGCGCGCTTTCGGTGGGCATCGGTTATACGCTGCAGGTCGTCGCGCAGCGCGACGCCGCGCCCGCGCACGCGGCGGTGATCTTCAGCATGGAAGGCGTGTTCGCCGCGCTCGCGGGCTGGGCCGCACTCGGCGAAACGCTCACGCCGCGCGCACTCGCCGGCTGCGCGCTCATGCTCGCCGGCCTGCTCGCTTGCCAACTTCTGCCGGCCTGGCAAGCGCGCAGGCTCGCGAAGCAGCGCGCCGCGTTGCAACCTGCCGAAACGGCGTAAAAGCGCGCCATGATTTTCGCCGCATCGTTGATATCGCGCTCTTCACTGTTTCGATAAATGGCGCCGCTCTCGAGCGACGCCATTTTTTTCACCTGAATAACGCGTGATTGCGCCGCGCCGAACCAGGTTATCCACGCCCGCCTCTGGACAACCTGGGGATGACCTGGCGAACGACCTGTGGACCACTTCTTGATAACCACGCGCCTGGCGTTGCGGTCCGAAAAGTTATCCCGGCAGCTCGCAACGCGTACAAGCTTTGTCCGCATGGCTATCCGTTTTGCATCGGTATGAGCCATCAGGCAATTTTCGCGTTGTCCACAGTTAATGCCAGGACTTGTTAACTGTTACTACTTATTAATATAAATACTGAAAAGACTATGGGGAAAATAGCGACGCTCAGCACGCATGCGCAACGAAAAAGGGCGTGCCTCCCGAGGAAGCACGCCCTTGCCCAATGCATCGCGCGAGAACACCGTGGGGCTAATCGCCCGCCATCATCCGCTCGATTGTCGGCTCGAGATCGAGCAAACCGACGCTCGCGGGCTTGGCCTCGACGACGCCGAAGCATTCCGTGCGCCGAGGCGCCGGATCGACGAGGAAATTGCGCGCGTAATGCCCGCAACGCGCAGGCGGCAAAAGCCGCTCGGGTGGAATAACCTCGAACGCCGTCCCCACGGCGATGAAGAGATCGTCAGGCGACATGTCGCACTGAATGCGCCAGAGCGTCTCGTACTCGGGCGCGGCCTCGTTGAAGAACACCACGCCGGGTTTGACGCCCTCCACCTGCCCGCACGACGGACAGGCGGCTTGCGGATCGAGCGCGCGGCCGGAGGCTGGAAAGCGATAGTCGCAGTCGGTGCACAGAAGCGAAATCATGTCGCCGTGCAGATGCGTCACCTGGCGCGCGCCGGCCTGCTCGAGCATGTCGTCGATGTTCTGCGTGACGAGATGCACGCGCTCCGTGCCCCAGGCGTCCTGCCACTTCGCGAGCCGTTCGTGGGCGGCGTTCGGGCGCGCGTCGCCGCATTCGGCGATGCGCTGGTTGTAGAAACGAAACACCGCGGGCCGGTTGCGGCGCCACGTGAGGTAATTGCAGACTTCGTCGATGCTCGCGTGTGACCAGATGCCGTCGCCGGTGCGGAACGTCGAAATGCCGCTTTCCGCAGACAGCCCCGCACCGGAAAACACGAACAGGCGGGGGGGTCTGCCGGACCGCGCCGGTTGCCGGGATTGCGCCACGTTTGCCACTTTCGCCTCCTTGATCGAACGGCGACATTATGACCGTCCAGCGGCGTTTCGGCAGAGGGTCGCCACGGCGGACCGGCGCAGGGTCCCGGCGAGCGCGTCGCGCGCCCTCAGGGGCGGTGCAGCGCGTGCGGCCAGCCGGGCCTATGTACGGAACCACGGCAGCCCTCTGAGCGGCCTCTGAACGCCTCCTG
Source organism: Paraburkholderia silvatlantica (assembly GCF_003096715.1). Classification (GTDB taxonomy): domain Bacteria; phylum Pseudomonadota; class Gammaproteobacteria; order Burkholderiales; family Burkholderiaceae; genus Paraburkholderia; species Paraburkholderia silvatlantica. Next base: position 112,379 of record NZ_QEOL01000026.1, on the reverse strand, counting down.
CTGCGATCGATCAATAAAAAGGGGATGCCGCAATGGCATCCCCTTTTTTCAAACGACGCGATCAGCGCGCGAACAACCTCACTCCACCGTCACCGATTTCGCGAGATTGCGCGGCTTGTCCACATCGGTGCCGCGCGCGCACGCCGTGTGATACGCGAGCAGTTGCAGCGGCACGACGTGCAGGATCGGCGAGAGCAGTCCGTAATGCTCCGGCATGCGGATCACGTGGATGCCGTCTTCGCTCGTGATGTGCGTATCGGCGTCGGCAAACACGTACAGCTGGCCACCGCGCGCGCGCACTTCCTGCATGTTCGACTTGAGCTTTTCGAGCAGCGCGTCGTTGGGCGCCACCGTCACCACGGGCATCGCCTCGGTCACGAGCGCGAGCGGACCGTGCTTGAGTTCGCCCGCCGGATACGCCTCGGCGTGGATGTACGAGATTTCCTTGAGCTTGAGCGCGCCTTCGAGCGCGATCGGGTAATGCAGGCCGCGCCCGAGGAACAGCGCGTTTTCCTTGCGCGCGAACTCCTCCGACCATGCAATGATCTGCGGCTCCAGCGCGAGCACGCCGTTGAGCGCGGCCGGCAGGTGGCGCAGCTCCGTCAGGTACGTCGCTTCCTGTTCGGCATTCACCTGGCCGCGCAGCTTGCCGAGCGTGACGGCGAGAATGAACAGGCCGACGAGCTGCGTGGTGAACGCCTTCGTCGACGCCACGCCGATCTCGCGCCCGGCGTGCGTGAGGAACTTGAGTGCGGTGAGCCGCACCATCGCGCTCGTCCCCACGTTGCACACCGCGAGCGTGTGCGCCATGCCGAGCGACTGCGCGTGCTTGAGCGCGGCGAGCGTGTCGGCGGTTTCGCCGGACTGCGAGATCGTCACGACGAGTGCGCGCGGATCCGGTACCGACTCGCGATAGCGGTATTCGCTCGCGATCTCGACATCGGTGCGGATCTTCGCCACCGACTCGAGCCAGTACTTCGCCGTGAGGCCCGCGTAGTAGCTCGTGCCGCACGCGAGAATCAGGATGCTGTCGATGCCCTTGAACACCTCGAGCGCGTTCTCGCCAAAGAGGTCGGGCGTGAAGGCGTCGGTGGCGGGAATGGTGTCGGAGATCGCGCGCGGCTGCTCGAAGATTTCCTTCTGCATGTAGTGGCGATACGGGCCGAGATCGACCGCGCCGCCGTAAGCGCCATAGGCCTGCACGTCACGCACTTCGCGCGTCACGAGGTGGCCGGCGCGATCGGCGATACGCACGCCTTCCAGCGTGATCTCGCACACATCGCCTTCTTCCAGATAGCTGATGTGCTCCGCGCTGCCCGCGATGGCCAGGCCGTCCGACGCAATGAAGTTCTCACCCTTGCCGTAGCCCACCACGAGCGGCGAACCGGCGCGCGCGCCGACCACCGTATGCGGCTGGCTCTTGTGCACCACGCCGATCGCATACGCGCCCGCGAGCTGCTGCACGGCGGCGCGCACGGCGGCGAACAGGTCGCCTTGATAAAGGCTGTGAATCAGGTGGGCGATGACTTCGGTGTCGGTCTGCGAAACGAATTCGTAGCCCTTCGCGCGCAGCATTTCGCGCAGCGACTCGTAATTCTCGATGATGCCGTTATGCACGATCGCGAGCGCGTCACGCGAGAAGATCGGGTGCGCGTTGTTCACCGTGGGTGCGCCGTGCGTGGCCCAGCGCGTATGCGCGATGCCGGTCACGCCTTCGAAGTGCGCCTCGCGCACCTGGTCGTCGAGTTCGGCCACGCGCGCGACGCTGCGCACGCGCTGCGGACCGTCGGCCGTCACGACGGCCACGCCGCACGAGTCGTAGCCGCGATATTCGAGGCGCCGCAGTCCTTCGATCAGGACGGGAACGATGTTACGAAGCGCAACCGCGCCGACGATGCCGCACATGGATTCGATCCTTTGCAATGAGAGGCGTGGGCGCCGCGCGCGCTGTCACTTTCGCGCGAGCGGCGCCGGGTTTCAACCGTTCAGTTCTTTTTCTTCACCGGCCGAACGTAGCCGGTTTTCGCGATCTGCGTCTTCTCGTTGAGTGCGAGCGTGGCTTCCGGCACGTCCTTCCACACCGTCGTGCCCGCCGCGATGGTCACGCCGCGGCCCACGCGCACGGGCGCGACGAGCTGCGTATCCGAGCCCACGAACACGTTGTCCTCGATGATCGTGCGGTGCTTGTTCGCGCCGTCGTAGTTGCAGGTGATGGTGCCCGCGCCGATGTTCACGCCCGCGCCGACATCCGCGTCGCCCACGTAGCTCAGGTGATTCGCCTTCGAGCCCACGCCGATGTTCGCGTTCTTCACCTCGACGAAGTTGCCTACGTGCACGCCGTCGGCGAGCTTCGCGCCGGGACGCAGACGCGCATAGGGACCCAGCACAGCGTTCGCGCCGACCGCCGCGTTTTCGATATGCGTGTAGGCGTCCACGCGCGTGCCCGCGCCGATCGACGCGCTGCGAATCACGCAGTTCGGGCCCACGCTCACGTTGTCCGCCAGCGTCACCTCGCCTTCGAACACGCAGTTCACGTCGATGAACACGTCGCGCCCGCAGTTGAGCGAGCCGCGCACGTCGAGGCGCGCCGGGTCCGCGAGCGTCACGCCCGCCACGAGCAGCGCCTCGGCCACGTTGCGCTGATGCACGCGCTCGAGTTCGGCCAGCTGCTGCTTGCTGTTCACGCCGAGCGTTTCCCATGCGGCGTCGGGCTGCGCGGTCACGGCCGGATGACCGGCGGCGATCGCGGCTTGCACCACGTCGGTGAGGTAATACTCGCCCTGCGCGTTGTCGTTCTTCAGCGCGGCGAGCCAGCCCGCGAGCGGCGCGGTAGGCGTCACGACGATGCCCGTGTTGATCTCGGCGATCTGGCGTTGCTCAACGCTTGCGTCCTTCTGCTCGACGATGCGCTCGACCTGGCCTGCCGCGTCGCGCACGATGCGCCCGTAACCGGTCGGGTCGTCGAGCGTGACGGTGAGGATGCCGTAGCCCGTCTTTTCCCCTGCAGCGCCGGCGGTGTCGACCAGACGCCTGAGCGTGGAGGCGCGCGTGAGCGGCACGTCGCCGTAGAGCACGAGCGTGGGCACGTTCGCGTCGAGCAGCGGCAGCGCCTGCGCGAGCGCGTGGCCCGTGCCGAGCTGCTGCGCCTGCAGCGCGAACTGGACGTCGGGCGCGCCGACGGCTTCGCGCACGGCCTCGCCGCCATGGCCGACCACGACGACGAGCCGCGTGGGCGACAGCGTGCGGGCAGTATCGATGACGTGCGAGAGGAGCGGCTTGCCGGCGAGCGGATGGAGCACTTTCGGCAGCGCGGAGTGCATGCGTTTGCCCATGCCTGCCGCGAGGATCACGATGTTCATTGCATCGGTGACTGGATGAGGAATGAAGCGGCTGATTTTAGCATGCGGGATATCCCCGACACGCCGGCCGGCCAGGCTCTCGTGGCCCGGAAAACATTGTTTTACAACTGCTTTTCTTCGGACCCGCGGCCAAAAGCAAAAAAAACGCTCCGATGCGGGGTCGGAGCGTTTGAGGCAAACCGCGAGGCCGGCTTGAAACGCGCGGCTTTAGAGATTGTCGAGCGGCGTGAACCTGATTGCCGTGCCTTGCGCAGGCGCCGGGTCGGTCGCGCACGGTTCCTCGTCGAACGCGATATCGCCGGCCGGATCGGCCACGCCCGTCGCGCGCAGGTCCGCGAAGTTGAACAGGTTCGCATCCATGAGGTGCGAAGGCACGACGTTGCCGAGCGCGTTGAACATGTTCTCCACGCGGCCCGGGAAGCGCTTGTCCCACTCGCGGATCAGCGCCTTCATCTCCGCGCGCTTCAGGTTCGGCTGGCTGCCGCACAGGTTGCACGGAATGATCGGGAATTCGCGCAGCACCGCGTACTTCTCGAGATCGGTTTCCTTCACGTAGGCGAGCGGCCGGATCACGACGTTCTTGCCGTCGTCCGACTGCAGCTTGGGCGGCATGCCCTTGAGCTTGCCGCCGTAGAACAGGTTCAGCAGCAGCGTCTGAAGAATGTCGTCGCGATGATGGCCGAGCGCAATCTTGTTCGCGCCCAGTTCGCCCGCCACGCGGTACAGAATGCCGCGGCGCAGGCGCGAGCACAGCGAGCATGTCGTCTTGCCCTCGGGCACGAGGCGCTTGACGATGCTGTACGTGTCCTGGTTCTCGATGTGGTACGGCACGCCCACACGGTCGAGATATTCGGGCAGCACGTGCTCCGGGAATCCCGGCTGCTTCTGGTCGAGGTTCACGGCCACGATGTCGAAGTCGATCGGCGCGCGCTCGCGCAGGCGCAACAGCACGTCGAGCATGGCGTAACTGTCCTTGCCGCCCGACAGGCAGACCATGACCTTGTCGCCGTTCTCGATCATGTTGTAGTCGCCGATCGCCTGGCCGACCTGACGCACGATGCGCTTGAACAGCTTGTTGTTCTCGTAGGCTTCCTTCTGCTCGCGGCGCGTGAGCGCCTGGCGGCCCGTCTCTTCGGTCGCGGCGTCCTCGCCGACGGGGAGCGTTTCGGGGGCGTTCATGAATCAGTCCTCTTTGATGCGAAAGACCTCGACGCCCACCGCGTCGCAGTCCGGATAAACGTCGGGCTTCTCGGTCGAGACGCGCACCGCGCGCACGAGTTCATGCGAAAGCAGCGCCGCGGCGAGATCGTCGCAGAGCGTCTCCTGCAGATGGATATGGCCGCGGCCCACGCGCTGCGCAACAGTCGAGCGCATGAAGTCGTAGTCCACGACTTCGCGCAGCTTGTCCTCGTGCGGCGTGGTCGAAGCGAGCGGCACGAACAGATCGATATTGATGACGACGCGTTGTTCGCCGCGCTTCTCGAAGTCGTGCACGCCGATGTTGATGTGCACTTCGTAGTCGCGCAGGAAAAGCCGGCGGCAATCGGCGAGCCGGGGGTGAAGCAAAACGGTGGACATACAGGTTCCAGTCGATAAAAGCGTGCGTTCTCTCGCACGTAGGCCGGCGCGGCGCGCCCGGCGGTCGTTCAGCCGGTCTGCAAACCGCTCGTGCGCGGCGGCTTGCGTTCCTTTGTCTTCGTCAGCACCGCTCGCTCGCAGTCCTGCGCGCAGCGGCGCTATGCATTTAGTTGCAAATATCGATGCAACTCACGTTTGGGCGTCAGCCGCCCGTCAAAAACATCACGTCGCGCGGCAGCGGGACGAGGTGCTGGCCGCCGTCCACGACGAGCGTCGTGCCGGTTACGCCAGTCGCCCGCGCGAGATACAGCGCGGCTTCCACGAGATCGGCGGGTCGCGACGCGCGCTTGAGCGGCGTGACCTGGTGCGCGGCGGCGAAGCTCTCCGGCGTCTGGTCGCCCGACTGCAGCGTGAGGCCGGGTGCGAGCCCCACCACGCGCACCTTCGGCGCGAGCGCCTGGGCAAGCGCGACGGTGGCGTTCTGCAACGCGGCCTTCGTCAGCGTGTACGACAGATAGTCGGGATTCATGTTGTACAGCTTCTGGTCGAGCACGTTGATCACACACGTGCGCAGCGTCTCGTCGTCCACCGCCGCCTCGGGCGTTGCCTCGTGCAGCACGCGCGAGAGCACGAGCGGCGCCCCCACGTTGATCGCCATGAGCTGCAGCAGCTTCGTGTAGCCCACATCCTGCGCGGTGTCCTCGTCGAAGCGCGAGGCATTGTTGAGCACGCACGCAGGACGACCGAGCGCCGCTACGCAATCCGGCACGAGCCGCGCCACCTGGGCTTCGTCGCCGAGATCGGCATGCAGCGCCACGGCCCGGCGGCCCAGCGCCGCGATCTGCGCGACGACTTCGTCGGCGGCCTCGCGCGACTCGCCGTAATGGACCGCGACGTCCCAGCCGCGCGCCGCAAAGCCGAGCGAGAACTCGCGGCCAATGCGGCGCGCGCCGCCCGTCACCAGCACGACGGGCGCCGCTGCGTCAGAATCGGGGCGCGATCCTTCGCCGGATGCGCTTTTGGCGGCGTCAGCCGGGCGGATGCCGGGAGTTGCGCTCATTTACAATGCCGGGATGAATCCGAAAGCTCACGAACCCGATAGTTTACCTGTTCCCGAGCCGATCGCGCTCGCGCAGTCGGAGGCGCTCGCGGCCACCTTGCGCGCCGAGATCGCGGCGGCGGGCGGCTGGCTCCCATTCGACCGCTACATGGAGCGCGCACTCTACGCGCCGGGACTCGGCTACTACGGCGGCGGGGCACGCAAGTTCGGCCTCTTCGCCGATGACGGCAGCGACTTCGTGACCGCGCCCGAGCTTTCGCCGCTCTTCGCCGCGACCCTCGCGCGCGCCGTGGGCGAAGCGCTCGCCGCCAGCGGCACGCGCCGTCTGATGGAATTCGGCGCGGGCACGGGCCGCCTCGCGGCGGGCGTGATGCTCGCACTCGACGCCGCACGCGTGGCGTTCGACGCCTACGCCATCGTCGATCTGTCGGGCGAGCTGCGCGAGCGCCAGCGCAAGACCCTCGCGGCGCTCGCGCCGGCGCTGCTCGATCGCGTGTCGTGGCTCGATGCGCTGCCCACGCAGTTCGAAGGCGTCGTGATCGGCAACGAGGTGCTCGACGCGATGCCGGTGCGTCTGTTCGCGCGCAAGGACGCCGTCTGGCACGAGCGCGGCGTGAGCGCAAACTCAGCAGGCGCCTTCGTCTTTTCCGATCAGCCGGCGAACTCGGGGCGCGACGCAAACTGGCCCGAGAGCGCGCTCGCGGGCGTGGAAGGCAGCGAAGACTACGTGACCGAAACGCACGAAGCCGCACTCGCCTTCACGCGCACGGTTTGCGCGATGCTCCGGCGCGGCGCGGCGTTCTTCATCGACTATGGATTTCCGCGCCACGAGTACTACCACGCGCAGCGCGCGCAAGGCACGCTGATGTGCCACTACCGGCACCGTGCACATGGCGACCCGTTCCTTTATCCCGGTTTGCAGGACATCACCGCGCACGTGGAATTCACGGGTATTGCCGAAGCGGGCGTCGAAGCGGGCGCGGACCTGCTCGGCTACACCACGCAGGCGCGCTTTCTGATGAACGCGGGCATTACCGAGGTGCTGGGCGAGATCGATCCGCGCGATGCGCAGCGCTTCCTGCCCGCCGCGAACGCGGTGCAGAAACTCGTTTCGGAAAGCGAGATGGGCGAGCTGTTCAAGGTGATCGCGTTTTCGCGCGGCATCGACGCGACCATCGCGGCGTTCGCGCGCGGCGACCGCAGCCACACGCTCTGACGCTCAGGCCACGCGATCATGATCCGCTGGTTCCTCACCACCTTCATCGCCGTGGCGATTCTCTCGAGCGCCCAGCCGTGGCTCAAAAAGCTCGGCATCGGGCGGCTGCCCGGCGACGTCACCCTGCGCATTTTCGGCCGCGAATATCCGCTGCCGTTCATGTCGACGCTCGTGCTGTCGATGGCGCTTTCGTTTATCGTGCGCGTGCTCTGAGCGAGCGCGCGCAACGGATCAAGCCGTAGCGAGCGCGCCTTCCACCGCCGCCACGCGCGCCTCGTGCACCGCTTCCTTGATCTTCCCGGCGCCGCCGCGTTCGATCGAGCGCGCAATCGCCCCCGCATCCACGCCGCGCGCGGCCACGAGCGCCACGCGCAGGCGCTCCGCTTGCGGATAAGGCGCGTTCTCCCAGTTCAGCCGCCCGCGCAAATCCGCTTCGCAGGCCTGCAGCGCCTCGGCAAAACGCGCGGGTTTGCGCAGCGCGTCGCAACGTTCGAGCATGCGCACGACCGCCGCCGCGCCCATCTCCATCACGCGGTGCACATTCCCATGCTCGCGCGCGACCAGCACCGCCAGCTCGCGGCAGTCGTTGGGCACGCGCAGGCGGTCGCACAGCGGCTTGAGCAGCTCCACGCTGCGCCCTTCGTGGCCGATGTGACGCGGCAGCACCTCCTCGGGCGTCGTGCCCTTGCCGAGATCGTGCGTGAGCGCGGCGAACCGTACCGGCAGCGTGTACCCCTGCGCGGCCGCATGGTCGATCACCATCATCACGTGCACGCCCGTGTCGATTTCCGGGTGATAGTCGGCACGCTGCGGCACGCCCCACAGCGCGTCGACCTCGGGCAGCACGCGCGCGAGCGCGCCGCAATCGCGCAGCACCTCGAACATGCGCGAAGGCCTGGCTTCCATGAGACCGCGGGCGATTTCCTGCCACACGCGCTCGGGCACGAGTGCATCGACTTCGCCCGAAGCGACCATCTCGCGCATGAGGTCGAGCGTTTCGGGCGCGACGGTGAAATCGGCGAAACGCGCGGCAAAGCGCGCGATGCGCAGAATGCGGACGGGGTCTTCGAGAAACGCCTCGCTCACGTGGCGAAACACGCGCGCCTGGAGGTCGCGCGCGCCGCCGAACGGATCGACGACGTCTCCCGTGAGCACGCCGCCCGGCTGCATTTCCTGCGCCATCGCGTTGATGGTGAGATCGCGCCGCGCGAGGTCTTCCTCGAGCGTCACGTCGGGCGAATAGTAGAACTGGAAGCCGTGATAGCCTGCCGCCGTCTTGCGCTCGGTGCGCGCAAGCGCGTACTCCTCGTGCGTTTCGGGATGCAGAAAGACCGGAAAGTCCTTGCCCACCGGACGATAGCCCTGCGCGGCCATCTGCTCGGGCGTCGCGCCCACCACGACATAGTCGCGGTCGCGCACGGGCAGCCCGAGCATCTCGTCGCGGATCGCTCCGCCTACGACATAGATCTTCATTCGTCGTCGCGTTCGTCGTCGGCGACGATGTGCGTTTCACGGCGCGCCGCCTCGACCCACTCGGCCACCGCGGGCAGTGCGCTCACGCGCTGCGCGTACGCCGCCGCTTCGGGCGAGAGCTTCGGCTGGTAGCTGTTCAGGCGCATGACGACCGGCGCGTACATCGCGTCGGCAATGCCGAATGCGCCGAACAGGAACGGCCCGCCGCTCGCGGCGAGGCACTCGCGCCAGAGCGCGTCGATGCGCGCGACGTCGGCGAGCGCCCCCGGCGTCGCTCCCGCGCCCGGCTTCACCTTGCGGATGTTCATCGGCATGTGGTTGCGCAGTTCGCCGAAGCCCGCATGCATCTCCGCGCTCACGCTGCGCGCACGGGCGCGTGCGTTCGCGTCGCGCGGCCACAGCGCGTGCTGCGCGAAGCGCTCGGCGAGCGTTTCCGCAATTGCGAGCGAATCCCACACGGCAAAGCCGTCGTCGCCGACGAGGCACGGCACCTTGCCCGAGGCCGAGAACGCGAGGATCGACGACTTGGTGGCCGGCTCGTCGAGCTCGATCAGCACCTCCTCGAACGCAATGCCGAAGTGCTTGAGCAGCACCCACGGGCGCATCGACCACGACGAATAGTTCTTGTCTCCGATTACGAGCTTCATTGTCCAAATGACCGTTGTGAGTTGAAAGAGCGCCGGCTGATCGTCCGCTTTCGGGCTAACGGCCGGCACTGGCGCGAAAGATGTTCAGCCGCGAGCGCAGCGAGGCGTCGGCGAGATAGAGCGGCGCGATCGCCTCGATGCTCGCGGGCTCGATATCGAGTTCGGGTGCGAGCGGCCCGGTCAGCACGCTGTCCACCTTCATCGAATCGAGATTATCGCGCGTGAGCACCGGCACGCCCGGCGCCATCTCGAACGAGAGCGCCTGCAAACGCCCGAATGCGTCGGGCAGCCGCATGATGCGCGCGTGCCGCCCCACGACTTCGCCGCAATACTGCAGCAACTGCTCGAGCGTGTAGACGGTCGGGCCGCCGAGTTCGTAAGTGTGCCCGCTCGCGGCGTCGAGATCGAGCACGTTGACGATCGCCTTCGACACATCGCCCACGAACACCGGCTGGAACTTCGCGTCGGGCATCGCGAGCGGAATCATCGGAAAGAGCCGCTGCAGGAGCGCGAAACGGTTGAGGAAGGTGTCCTCGGGACCGAACACGACGGAAGGCCGGAAGATCGTGGTGGCAAGTGCCGTGGCCGCGTGCACGGCCTTCTCGCCGTCGCCCTTTGAGCGCAGATACATGCTCGGCCCGCGCGGGTCGGCGCCGAGGGCGCTAATGTGGATCAGGCGATGCACGCCCTTGCCCTCGCAGGCGGCGACGATCTTCGTGGGCAGGTCGACGTGCAGCTTCGCGAAGCCCGGCCCGTAGGGATCGCCGCGCCCGCCGTTGAGCGTGCCGACGAGATTGATGACCGCGTCCGCATTTTCGACGAAAGCCGCGAGCGCGACCGGATCGGACACGTCGGCCTCGATCACGTCGACGGGCAGCAGGGTGAGATGGCGGGCGTTGTAGCGGCGGCGGGTGGCGACGCGCACGTCCTTGCCCGCCTCGACGAGCGCGTTGACGAGATGGCTGCCGATGAATCCCGAACCGCCGATGACCGCAATGGCTTGATGTCGCATCTTCGACCTCCTCGGGCAGACGGCGCCGCCGCGTACGAGGTCCGGTTCGTCCCGCAGCGCGCCAGCCACCAGGCGGAGCACGCGGCGTGCCGTCGTGCCGCGCGTTTCCGTATGAAGGGAAGCGGCGCGGCGTGACGGCCAGGCACTTACGGCGAGATATAGCCGAGACGCGCCTTCAGCGATTGCGGACGGCCCTCGAACAGCGCCGCATAGTAGACCGTGTTCGACAACACGTTTTTCACGTAATCGCGGGTTTCCTGGAACGGAATGGTTTCCGCGAAGATGGCGCCCTCGACGCCGCCCGGCAAACTCTGGCGCCATGCGCGCGGGCGGCCCGGCCCGGCGTTGTAGCCCGCGGTGGCGAGCACGGCGGAGCCGTCGAACTGATTGTAGATCATCGACAAATAGTTCGTTCCGAGCAGGATGTTGGTGTCGAGATCGTTGAGCTGATCGCGCGAGAGAGGCCCGAGGCCGATCTTCTTCGCCACCATCTGCGCCGTGGCCGGCATGATCTGCATGAGGCCGCTCGCGCCCACGCCCGACTTCGCATTGAGAATGAAACGCGATTCCTGGCGAATGAGCCCGTAGGCCCATTCGACGTCGAGGCCGTTGGTTTGCGCGTCGCGCTCCACCACGTCGCGGAACGGCGCGAGATAGCGCAGCGAGAAGTCGTGCTCCGTTTGCGTGCGGTCGGCCGTGTTGACGGTGCGGTCGAGCAGCTGGATGCGCTTCGCGTATTCGGCGACGGCGAGCAGCTGCCGGTCGCTCATGCCGCGCAGCGGCCAGTTCCATTCGCGATTGCCTTCGAGGCGCAGATTCAGCGCGTAGAAGCGCTGCGCGAGCGCGAAGCCCGGCGTTTGCGCAACCTGGGCAATTTCGGCGTCGCTCACCGTGGTCTTCGGCGGGATGGTGATCTTCTGGCCGAGTTCTTCGGTGGCGAGCTGGCCATAGAAGTGATAGCCCTGCGAGATCGACGCGAATTCCTGGTTCGCCTGCGCCGTTTCGCCCGCCTGCTTGAGCGCGCGTGCGTGCCAGTAGACCCACGACGGTTGCGCGCGCAGCGCGGCCGGCATCTGTTCGATCGACCAGCGCACCATGGTCCAGTCGCCGCCCAGCAGCGCGGCGCGCGTGCGCCATTCGTAAGCCGGGTTCGAGAGCGGCGCGTTGGCCGAGAGGCGGTACCAGTCGAGCGCGGCGGGCAGACGCTTCAAGGCGCCCTGATAGCCGATCGTGCCCCAGCCGATCGCCCGCTCCGGCGAGGTGAGTTGCGGCGCGACGGCGGCGAACGTGGCCGCCGCCATGGCCGGGTCGTTGCGCGCCATCACGGTGACGGCCAGCAGTGCGAGCTGATGCGACTGCGGATCGCCGGTAACGCCTTGCGCGAGCGTGAGCGGCGGCGTGCTCACGGCCTGGCTGAACGCGCTGGGGTCGGGGCGCTGCGAAAGGCCGTCGAGCAGCCTTGCGCCGGTCGAAGTCTGGTTCTGCTCGTAGGCGAGGCGGATCTGCTGCCAGACGTCGTCGTTCGAGAACTGGCCTTTGATGGCAAGCGCGGTGATGAGATCGACGCAGCCGTCGCCGTAATAGCGCGGCTCGGTGAGCAGTGCACGCGCGTCGTTCACGACGTTCTCGCCGCGCGCCGCGCGCGACTCCAGCGCGTAGCACTTCACCTGCGTGTCGTCGTTGAGCACGAAGCGCGCATATTGCTGGTCGAAGTTCGCCCAGTCGTGGCGCGCGCCGAGCACGGTCAGATAATCGTTGCGCATGCGGTCGGCGATCGCCTGGCCGTCGTAGCGCTGCAGGAACGACAGCACCGGCGCGTCAGGCGCGTCGATGCGCGCGTGGCCCTGCGAATCGAACAGCTGCGGTTTGAGCTGGAAGTATTCGAGGTACGACGGCGCGGGGTAATCGGGAATCATCGCAGCGAGTTGCGCGGCGCGCGCGGAATCGTTGTTGCGCGCGGCTTCGCGAAGCTGGATGAAAGTCTGATCGTCGCTGGAAAGGACTGCGCCTACGGGCAGTGCGACGGGGCGCACGGCGTCCGCCGTGCTGCATGCTACGAGTGCCGCGGCAGTCAGTGCGAGACCGACCACGCGATATACTCGGACAAGGCGTTTGGACATCGTTATTTCTGGAGCGCGAGGTGAACCCAAGCATAGCACGCAACCCTCACACGGAATCCAAAAAGGACTGGCGTGCAAGGCTGCAACCCCTGCGAATCGAGGCGGCCGCCGACGTGGCAACCGGTGCGGCGCTCGCGGTTCGTCTCGATGCGCTCGTGGCGCAATTTTCGCCGCTCTCGATCGGGTTCTATTGGCCGCTGCGCGGCGAGTTCGATGCGCGCGCCTGGATCACCGCCTGGCTCGCCGCCGATGCGTCACGCCGCGCCGCCCTGCCCGCCATTGCCGAACGCCACGCGCCGCTCGTCTTTCACGCCTGGGCGCCCGGCGCACCGATGCGCGAAGGCCATCACGGGATCCTCGAACCGCAATCGCAGGAAGCGATTGTGCCCGATCTTCTCTTCGTGCCCTGCGTGGGTTTCGATCGCGACGGCTATCGCCTCGGTTACGGCGGCGGCTACTATGACCGCACGCTGGCCGCCTGGCCCGGCGTTGCGTTGCCCGTCACGGTTGGCATTGCATATGAAGCATGCCGCATCGACGACGGCGTGCTCGCGCGCGAGGCGCACGACCTGCCGCTCGACGCCGTGGTGACCGAAGCCGCCACGCATCTTTGCCAACGTTCGCGTGAGCGCTGAGCGCGCCCAGGCTGCTCAGAGCGAAGCCGCCGCGCGCGCAGCCGTGTCATAGAGCCCCGACGCGTTGCGCATGAGTTGCGCGGCTTCGCCGATCTGCTGGTTCGTGAGGCCGCTTTCCTTGAGCGTCGCGATGAGGCAGCTCTCGCGCACGTCGCGGTAGCGCAGGCACAGTTGCTGGCCTTCCGGCGTGATCGAAAAGAAGACTTCCTTGCCGGTCTTTTCGCTTTTTACATACCCTCTGGAGACAAGCTTCTTCAACGCATACGTGGCCACGTGCGTGTCCTCGATGTTGAGCACGAAGCAGATATCCGCGAGCTTTTTGCGCCGCTCGCGATGGCCGACGTGATGGAGCAGCGACACCTCGATCGGCGTCATGTCCTTCACGCCCGCCGCCGACATGCAGCGCACCATCCAGCGGTTGAACGCATTGCTCGCCATGATGAGCGCGTACTCGAACTCGGAAAGCTCGGCGCTCGACTCGGAGACGAGATGTTCGGACGAAACGATCTTGGTCGGCTGGCGCGACATGGCAGATAACCCGGTAGTCGGTATTCGAAAAGGCAAAGCGGCGTGGCGTGAGTGTAATTGCAGCGCGTTTGCCGTGCGCCTGGCGAAAACGCTTATTGATAATTTGTAGATAATTTATCGACAACGTACTCTAGAAAGGAACGGCACCGGCCCCGCCCGGGTATCTCCGCGCGCTTATTTTCGACCGGTCGAACCGTCCCTTAACCGATCCAACATGCCGAATTCTGACCCTCGCATTTTTCCTCTCGGTGACGAAGCGCTCGTCTGCGAAGCGCCGCCGCCCGCCACGCTCGAGGTCCAGCGCCGCGTCTGGGCCGTCGCCGCGCTCGCGCGCGGCTGGGCGCCGGTGCGCGAAGTCGTGCCCGGCATGAACAACCTGACGATCACCTTCGACCCGCTCGCGGCCGACGCCGTGGCGCTCGCCGGTGCGCTTCGGGACGCGTGGCGCGACGCCGAAGACGCAAGCGAAGCCGGCCGCGAAGTCGAGATCCCTGTGGTCTACGGCGGCGCAGACGGCCCCGATCTCGAAGCCGTCGCGCAGCATTGCGCGCTCACCGCCGCCGACGTCGCCGCGCGCCATGCCGCAGGCGTCTACACGGTGTTCTTCCTCGGCTTCCAGCCCGGCTTCGCCTATCTCGGCGGCCTCGAACCCCAGCTGCACACGCCGCGCCGCCGCGAGCCGCGCCTTGCCGTCCCCGCCGGCTCGGTGGGCATCGGCGGGGAGCAGACGGGCATTTATCCGGCCGCCTCGCCAGGCGGCTGGCAACTGATCGGCCGCACCGCCGCGAAGCTGTTCGATCCTTCGCGCAATCCGCCAACGCTGCTCATGCCGGGCGACCGCGTGCGTTTCACCATCGCGGAGCTCCACGCATGATCGAAGTATTACGCGCGGGCCTGCTCACCACGGTCCAGGATCTCGGCCGCCCCGGCTACCGGCATCTGGGCGTCGCCACCGGCGGCGCGCTCGATACGCTCGCACTCGAGGTGGGCAACCGCCTCGTCGGCAACCGGCCCGACGCCGCCGGCCTGGAAATCACCTTCGGCCCCGTCGCGCTGCGCTTCGCACGCGCCACGCGCGTAGCCATCACCGGCACGGACTTCGGCGCGACGCTAGGCGGCCGCCCGGTCTGGTCGTGGTGGAGCCTGCCCGTGGCCGCCGGCGAGGAACTCGTGCTGAACGGCGCGAAGCGCGGCATGCGCGCCTACGTGTGCGCGGCCGGCGGCATCGACGTGCTGCCCATGCTCGGCTCGCGCAGCACCGACCTCGCGGCAGGCTTCGGCGGCCTTGCGGGCCGCGCGCTCAAGGACGGCGACCGTCTCGCCACGGGCGCCTCGTTCGCGCCCGGCCGCGAGCGCGCGGCGCTCGACCCGGGTGCGCCGGCCTTCGGCGTGAAGGCGCCCGTGTGGTGCAGCTTCGCACTGGCGGACGAGCCGCATCACCGGCGCCCACGCCATCCGGACGGCATGGCGTGGGCCGTGCCCGTGCGCGTGCTGCGCGGCCCCGAGTACGACAGCTTCACACCCGAGGCGCAGCGCACGCTCTGGTCCGACGAATGGCAGATCACGCCCAACAGCAACCGCATGGGCTTTCGGCTCACGGGCACGCCGCTCGCGCGCGCGAGCGGCGCGGACCTGCTCTCGCACGCCGTGCTGCCCGGCACGATCCAGGTGCCGCCGAGCGGCCAGCCCATCGTGCTGATGGCCGACGCGCAGACCACGGGAGGCTACCCGAAGATCGGCTCGGTGATTCGCGCCGACTGGTGGAAGCTTGCCCAGGTGCGGCTCACCGCTGGCGTGCGTTTCGTGGAAGCGACGCCGGCCGCCGCGCGCGCGGCGCTGGAAGAGGAACGGGCGTATTTGCGGCAGATCGACGCCGCGATCGCCATGCACGACGAGCGCTTTGCAAGCCGCCGCGCGAATGGGGTTGCAAGCGGGGTTTCAAGCGGGGTTTCAAGCGCGAGCGCGTGATTTTCAGGCACCATCGGTAAGACGAGCAGTAAGAGGAAGACATCATGACCACCATCGATCTGAACGCCGATCTCGGCGAAGGCTGCGGCTCCGACGAGGCGCTGCTCGACCTCGTGAGCTCCGCCAACATCGCGTGCGGCTGGCACGCGGGCGGCGCCAATGCCATGCGCGAATGCGTGCGCTGGGCCGTGGAGAAAGGCGTGTCGATCGGCGCGCATCCGAGCTTCAACGACCCCGAGAACTTCGGCCGCAAGGAGATGAACCTGCCGCCCGAGGAAATCTACGCGGGCGTGCTGTATCAGCTCGGCGCGCTCTCGGCGATCGCCCAGGCCGAAGGCGGACGCATCGCCCACGTGAAGCCGCACGGCGCGCTGTACAACCAGGCGGCGCGTGACCCGCAGATCGCCGGGGCGATCGTATCCGCCGTGCACGACTTCGATCCGTCCGTGACGGTGTTCGCGCTCGCGGGCAGCGGGCTCGTCACGGCGGCGCGCGAGGCCGGGCTCGTGGCGATCGAGGAAGTGTTCGCCGACCGCGGTTATCGCGCGGACGGCTCGCTCGTGCCGCGCAGCGAGCCGGGCGCGCTGCTCGACGACGAAGACACCGTGCTCGCGCGCACGCTCGCGATGATCCGCGAGCAGCGCGTGCAGGCCGTGAACGGCGCCTGGGTGCCGCTCAACGCGCAGACCATTTGCCTGCACGGCGACGGCCCGCACGCGCTCGCGTTCGCGCGGCGCATCCGCACGGCGCTCGACGACGCGGGCATCGGCGTGCGCGCGGCGGGGGCCGGCGCAGCCTGACGCACGCTTTGATGCAGCAAAGCGCGCGGCATGCGCCGCGCGCGGCTCGAGCCGTATCACCGAAGGTTTTCACAAGGCAATCCCTCGGCAGCGCAAGCTTGCCGGGCGTAGTTGTACCCAGCAGGTTCGTAGTTGTACGAACGGCCATCAGAGCCGCGAAGTCAACGCCGCTACCCGCGGCAATCAACGACAAGCCAATACGTTTGGAGATCTACATGCAGAGCACCGTCAACTTATGGCCGCTGATCGGCGTGGCCGTCATCATCGCCGGCTTCCTGTTACGCTTCAATCCGATGCTGAT
The DNA here is from genome assembly GCF_003096715.1 of Paraburkholderia silvatlantica. Lineage (GTDB taxonomy): Bacteria > Pseudomonadota > Gammaproteobacteria > Burkholderiales > Burkholderiaceae > Paraburkholderia > Paraburkholderia silvatlantica. Next base: position 95,682 of record NZ_QEOL01000026.1, on the reverse strand, counting down.
CGTCGCCGCGGCGGCCGTCGTCACCGGTTTCGCCGGAGGCTTTCCGGTCGCGAAGATTCTCGCCGCCATCGGCACCGGCTTCATCAAGACCCGCAACATTCCCCTCATCATCCTGCTGCCGCTCGCCGTGATCGGGCTGCTGGAGCGCCACGGCCTGCGTGAGCGCGCGCAGATCTGGATCGGCAGCATCAAGGCGGCTACCGCCGGGCGTCTGCTCATCGTCTATCTGCTCGTGCGCGAGCTGACTGCCGCCGTCGGCCTGACGGGTCTCGGCGGCCATCCGCAGATGGTGCGCCCGCTCATCGCGCCGATGGCCGAAGGCGCCACCGAAAACCGCTTCGGCAAGCTCTCCGACGCCGTGCGCTACAAGCTGCGCGCCTACTCGGCCGCAACCGACAACGTGGGCCTCTTCTTCGGCGAGGACATCTTCGTCGCGTTCGGCGCGATCGTGCTGATGGTCACGCTGCTCAAGGAAGCGGGCGTGTCGGTCGAGCCGATCCACGTGGCTTTCTGGGGCATTCCCACGGCGATCTGCGCGTTTCTGATTCACGGCGCGCGGCTCTGGCTGCTCGACCGCAAGCTCGAACGCGAGCTGGGCGCCATGCGCGGCACGAGCGACGCCAAGGCTGCGCCTGCGGACCGTGCACAAGGAGACGAAGCATGACACTCACCCTCAACTGGCTCTTCTGGCTGCTCGGCATCGTGCTGCTCATCGTCGGCGGCATGATCGTGATGGACCGCGAGCATCCGCGCCGCTTCACGGCGGGCGGCTTCTGGCTGCTCTATGCGCTCATCTTTCTCGTCGGCGACCTGTTGCCCGCCGAAGTCGTGGGCGTGCTCGTGCTCGCCATGGCGCTGATCGCGGGTCTCGGCGGCGTGACGGCCGCCCATCCCAAGGTGCTCGCGCTCGAAACGCGCATGGCGAGCGCGAAACGGCTGGGCAACAAGCTCTTCGTGCCCGCGCTCACCATTCCCGTCATTACCGTCGTGCTCACGCTCGCGGCCAGCCATCTCGTATTCGGCGGCACACCGCTCATCGACCCGAAGAACGTCACGCTGATCGGCTTCGGCATTGGCTGCGTGATCGCGCTCGTGATTGCCTGCCTCATCACGCGCGACAGCGTCGGCCAGTCGATGAAGGAAACGCGCCGCCTCGTGGACGCGCTCTCGTGGGCCGCCGTCCTGCCGCAAATGCTCGGCATGCTCGGCCTCGTGTTCTCGGACGCGGGCGTGGGCAAGGCCGTGGCGCACGTCACGACGTCGTACATCAACATGGACGTGCGTTTCGTCGCCGTCGTGGTGTATTGCGTGGGCATGGCGCTCTTCACGATCATCATGGGCAACGGCTTCGCCGCCTTTCCGGTGATGACGGGCGGCGTGGGCGTGCCGGTGCTGGTGGGCGTGTTCCACGTCAATCCGGCGATGATGGCCGCCATCGGCATGTTCTCCGGCTACTGCGGCACGCTCATGACGCCGATGGCCGCGAACTTCAACATGGTGCCCGCGGCGCTGCTGGAGCTGCCCGACAAGAACGCGGTGATCCGCGTGCAGGTGCCCACGGCGCTCGGCATACTCGCGGCGAATATCGTGCTGCTGAATGTGTTCGGGTTTTGACAACGCGTACGCATGCCGTTGTAAAAAAAGCCGGCGAAAGCCGGCTTGCCTGCATTCAGACCGCGCGCGAGCGCGAATGACCCAACCCGGCCCAACCCGGCTCAACCCGGCTCAACCCGGCTCAACCCGGCCCAACCCGGTTCAACCCGGGTCGACGTTGAACCCACGCTGGCGCAGCAGCTGGAGCACGCCTTTAGGGCCGCCCAGGTGCAGCGCGCCGACAGCAACGAAGAGCGGTTTGTTGGGCGCCACGTACTGCTGCATGCGCGAAACGAAGCGCCGATTGCGCTCGTAGACGATGCGGTTGTCGACCGACGCCGCCACCCGTGCGTCGTGCGAGAGCTTTTCGGTGCGCGCCGATTCCCACGCGGCGATCGCGTCCGCGTCGCCCACGCGCCACAGGTGCAGAAGCGTCTGCACGTCGGATACGTTTTGCGCCGGCGTCTGCGCCAGGTCCTGCGCGAGCATCTCGCGCTGCTGCGCGAGGCTCAGGTTCGTGAAGGCGCGCATCTGCTCGGCGAGCGTCTCCAGCCCGACGATGCGGCGGCCCTTCCAGCGCAGGAACACGTTCTGCAGCTGCGCCTCGGTGCCGTACTCGGTCTGCAGGCCGGCGCTCAGCGAATCGTAGGTTTCCACGAGCAGCGAGGCGAGCCACGGCCGCATCTTGCGGATCTCGGCGAGCGCCTCCGGATTGCCGCGCATGCGCGCCTCGAGTTTCTGCCAGAGCGGTTCGGGCAACAGGCCCGGCAGGCAGGGCCGTTTGCACACCCCGTATTTCGAGACGTCGTCCTGGGAAACGAGCAGATCGTCGGGGGAAAGCTCGAGCGCGAGAATGGGCGACGCGGCGAGCGCCGCGAGAATCTGCGGGCGAAACGGCTGGCCGGGCGGGTAGTCGGCCGGGTCGCCCACATGCAGCGTGCCGAGCAGATAGATCGTGAGATTGCCGCGCGTGGCGACGTAGAACGGCATGCGCGCAGGCTGGGTGCGCACCGGGCCGCCAGCCGTCGTGCCCGACGCGTAGCTCGGCACAGCGGGCGCAGCGTGAAAGCCGGGAATGCCGCCGTTGGCGCCGCGCGCAGCCCTTGGCGGCATGGGCACGGCCGGGTGCACCCCGGGCGTGTTGGCGACGGCGCCGCCAGCGAACGCCGGGCCCGAAGCGCCTGCGAGCGCGCCGAGCGCGATCGCCAGCGCCAGCGCCAGCAAGTGCGGCGCTGCGCGCAGCGCCCCGCCCGACGCCGTCTTCAACGCCGCACGCAACGCCACCGCAACTGCCACTGCCAAACCCGAAGCTACACCGAATGTCACACGACCAGCCGTATACAGCCCGGCAACCACGGCAAGAGCGGCTGCCGGAATGATGGAAAGAGCGGCGCAGAAAACGGTGGAAAAACCAGTGAAAAAGGCGGCGCGACGGCCGCCCGTCAACTGGCGGCGCGCAGCAATCAAACGACGCGCCGCCGTCGCTTCAGGCCGGCATGGGCCGCCCATCCTCTTCCCCCACCTCCTCTGCACGATGGCAGGATACCTGACGGCCGTCCACTTCGCGAAGTGCAGGCACTTCCTTACGACACCTGTCGATCGCGTATGGACAACGTTGGTGGAACGTGCAACCGGACGGCGGGTTGAGCGGCGAAGGCAATTCGCCCTCGAGCTTGATCTTCACGCGGCGGTCCGCTTCGAAGATCGCGGGCGTGGCCGAGAGCAGCGAACGCGTGTACGGATGGCGCGGCCGCGAGATGACCGTGTGCTTGTCGCCGAGTTCCGCCACGCCGCCCAGATACATCACCATCACGTCGTCGGCAATGTGCTCGACCACGGCCAGGTTATGCGAGATGAACACGTAGCTCGTGCGGAACTGCTCCTGCAAGTCCATGAACAGGTTCAGAATCTGCGCCTGGATCGAGACGTCGAGCGCGGAAACCGGCTCGTCGGCCACGACGATCTGCGGGTCGAGAATCATGGCGCGCGCGATCGCCACGCGCTGGCGCTGGCCGCCCGAGAACATGTGCGGATAGCGCTTGGCGTGCTCGGGCCGCAGGCCGACGATGCGCATCATGTGCGCGATGCGGTCCGCGCGCTCGCTCGCCGTGAGCCGCGTGTTGATGGCGAGCGGCTCGCCGAGCGTCTGCTCCACGGTCTTGCGCGGATTGAGCGAGGCGAACGGGTTCTGGAACACCATCTGCACGCGGCGGCGCAGCGCGGCGATCTTCGCGGCGTTTGCGTGCGCAACGTCCTCGCCGTCGATGGTCAGCTTGCCCGCGGTCGGCGGCTCGATCATCGTGAGCTGGCGCGCGAGCGTCGATTTGCCGCAGCCGGACTCGCCCACCACGGCGAGCGTGCGCCCGCGCGTGAGCGAGAACGACACGCCATTGAGCGCCTTCACGGTGCCCGAGCCGAACATGCCGCGCTTGACGGTGTAATGCTTCTTGAGATCGTCGGCGATGAGAACCTTATCGTCCTGATGGTCCTGATGAGCCGCGTGTTGCCGGACTGCGTTCATCGCGCGCCTCCGCTGGATTGAGTCAGCGCCGCATTCAGCGGCTTGATGCAGCGCACTTGCGCATGGCCGCCGCCCGGGTCGAGGCGGTCGGTCACCGCGTCGAGCGCGGGCCGCGCCTTCATGCAGTCGTCCACCACATACTTGCAGCGCGGCGCGAAAAGACAGCCGCCCGGCCGGTCGTCGCGGCCGGGCACCATGCCGGGCAGCGCGGCGAGACGCACCGCCCCCTTGTTGTGCTCGGGAATCGCCGCGAGCAGCGCTTCCGTGTACGGATGATGCGGACGCGAAAAGATGTCCGGCACGCGGTTCGTTTCGATGATCTCGCCCGCGTACATGACAGCCACGCGCTGCGCGACTTCGGACACCACGGCCAGATCGTGCGAGATCAGCACGAGCGCCATGCCGCGCTCCTTCTGCAGACGCACGAGCAGTTCCATGATCTGCGCCTGGATCGTCACGTCGAGCGCCGTGGTGGGCTCGTCGGCGATCAGCAGCTTCGGGTTGCAGGCCACGGCCATCGCGATCATCACGCGCTGGTTCATGCCGCCCGACATCTGGTGCGGGAAGTTGTCGATGCGGTTCTTCGCGTCGGGAATGCCCACCTGGTCGAGCAGTTCCAAAGCTCGCGCATGCAGCGCCGAGCCGCGCAGGCCTTCGTGCAGCTTCAGCACTTCCTTGATCTGATAGCCGACGGTATAGCTCGGGTTCAGGCTCGTGAGCGCGTCCTGGAACACCATGGCGATGTCCTTGCCGACGATGCTGCGGCGCTCCTTGCCGGTGGCGCCCAGCAGATCGCGGCCGTCGAACGTGATCGAGTCGGCGCTTACCTTGCCGGGGGCGTCGATGAGGCCCATCAGCGCCATCATCGTCACGCTCTTGCCCGAGCCCGATTCGCCGACGATGCCGAGCACTTCGCCCGGCGCGACCGACAGATTCACGCGGTCCACGGCGGGCAGGCCGTTGAAGTTCACCGCCAGATTGCGGATGCTCAAAAGTTCTTTGTTCATGTCAGGCCATCCGCTTGAGCTTGGGATCGAGCGCGTCGCGCAGCCCGTCGCCGAGCAGGTTGATCGCGAGGACCGAAATGAGGATGGACAGACCCGGCATCGTGACGATCCACCATGCGCTGTCGATATAGTCGCGCGCCGAGGCGAGCATCGCGCCCCACTCCGCACGCGGCGGCTGCACGCCGAGGCCGAGGAAGCCGAGCGCGGCGGCGTCGAGAATCGCCGAGGAAAAACCGAGCGTCGCCTGCACGATGAGCGGGGCCGTACAGTTGGGCAGCACCTGCGAGAACATCAGGCGCAGCGTGCCGGCACCGGCCACCCGCGAAGCGGTCACATACTCCTTGTGCAGTTCGCCCAGCGCCGAACCGCGCGTGAGACGCACGTAGCCGGGCAGCGCCACGATCGCGATGGCGAGCATGGTGTTCGTGAGCCCAGGACCGATGATCGCGACCACGGCTACCGCGAGCAGCAGCGAGGGCAGCGCGAGCAACACGTCCATGAGACGCATGATGGGCGTATCGGCCCACTTCTCGAAGAACGCAGCCACGAGCCCGAGCACGATGCCCGGAATCAGCGCGAGCAGCACCGAGACGCAGCCGATCCACAGCGAAAGCCGCGCGCCGTACATGAGACGCGAGAGGATGTCGCGGCCCGCTTCGTCGGTGCCGAGAATGAACTTCCAGTTGCCGCCGTCGAGCCACGCGGGCGGAATCTTCACGTAGTCGCGGTATTGCTCGATGGGGCTGTGCGGCGCGATGAGCGGCGCGAAGATAGCGATGAAGATGAGCGCGAGCACGATCACGCCGGCGCCCACGGCGCCCTTGTTGCGCGAGAAGTTCGCCCAGAATTCGCGCAGCACGAGCGCGCGGCCCGAAGGCGGCGTGACGGCGCGAGGCACGGTGTTCTGAATGTCAGCCATCATGCCTCCTCGTTTTGAATGGTGTGTTGCGGGGTTTGCATGGTCATGGCTCGCTTACCTCGTATGTCGAATGCGCGGGTTGAGCACGCCGTACAGCAGATCGACGAACAGGTTCACGACGATCACGAGCGTCGCGATCATGAGAATGCCGCCTTGCACCACCGGATAGTCGCGCCGGCTGATCGCGTCGATCAGCCATTTGCCGATGCCGGGCCAGGAGAACAGCGTTTCGGTGAGCACCGCGCCCGCGAGCAGCGTGCCGACCTGCAGGCCGATCACGGTCACCACGGGGATGAGCGCGTTGCGCAGCGCGTGCACGACGATCACGCGCACGGGCGAAAGGCCCTTGGCGCGCGCCGTGCGGATGTAGTCCTCGCGCAGCACTTCGAGCATGGAAGAGCGCGTCATGCGCGCAACGACGGCGAGCGGAATCGTGCCGAGCACGATGGCCGGCAGGATCAGGTGGCTCAGCACCGACCTGAACGCGCCTTCGTCGGTGCCGGGCAGGAGCGAGTCGATCAGCATGAAGCCGGTCACGTGCGGAATGTCGAATTCCACCGCGATGCGTCCCGACACGGGCGTCCAGCCGAGCTTCGACGAGAACACCATGATGAGGATGAGCCCCCACCAGAAGATCGGCATGGAGTAGCCGGTGAGCGCGGTGCCCATGACGCCGTGATCGACGACGGTGCCGCGCCGCAGCGCCGCGAACACGCCGGCGGGCAGGCCGATCGCGAGCGCGAAAATGAGCGCGCAGACCGACAGCTCGACGGTGGCGGGAAAGCGCGCGAGAAACTCGCCCATCACGCTCGTGTTGGTGATGATCGAGGTGCCGAGATTGCCGTGCACGGCGTGCCAGACGTAGTGGACATACTGCATCGGCAGGGGCTCGTCGAGCCCCAGGCGGTGCATCGCCTCGGCGTGCATTTGCGGATCGACGCCGCGCTCGCCCATCATCACTTCGATGGGGTCGCCCGGAATCAGGTGGATGAGTGCGAACGCAAGGATGGTGATACCGATGAACGTGGGTATGACCATGCCGATGCGGCGCAATACGAAGCGGAACATGTGGTGTTCCCCCAAAAGCTTGAAATGAAACGCAACCGGCGACAGGGGCTCGTGACCCCGGTCGCCGGACCATTTTCCGCCGGTCCTGGCTGATGTGCGGACCGAGCGGAAAGTCTTACCCGATTATCGTTACTGCATGCCCACGCCGTCGAAGCGCGCGTAGCCGAGCGGTTCGATGCGCATGTCGGTCACCTTCTTGCTGACCGGCTGGTAGACGGTCGAGTGAGCGATCGGCGAGAACGGCAGTTGCTGCGCGAAAATCTGCTGCGCCTGCTGGTAGTACTTTGTGCGCTGCGCCACGTCCGAGGTCTGACGGCCCTTCTGGATCAGGTCGTCGAACGGCTTGTAGCACCACTTGCCGAAGTTGTTGCCGTTCACGGCTTCGCAGCCGAGCAGCGTGCCGAGCCAGTTGTCGGGGTCGCCGTTGTCGCCCGTCCAGCCGATCAGCATCGAATCGTCTTCGCCGGCGTGCGCGCGCTTGATGTACTCGCCCCACTCATACGTGACGATCTTCGCCTTCACGCCGATCTTCGCCCAGTCGGCCTGGATCATTTCGGCCATCAGGCGTGCGTTCGGGTTGTAGGCGCGCTGCACGGGCATGGCCCACAGCGTGATTTCGAAGCCGCTCGAGAGACCGGCCTTGGCGAGCAGCGCCTTGGCCTTTTCCGGATCGTACGCATTGGCCGGCAGGTTCTTGTAGTAGGACCACTGGGTCGGCGGCATCGGGTTGGTCGCGAGCTGGCCCGCACCCTGGTACACCGAGTCGATGATCGCCTTCTTGTTGATCGCCATGTCGAGCGCGTGGCGCACATCGGCGTTGTCGAGCGGCTTATGCGTGACGTTGTACGACAGGTAGCCCAGGTTGAAGCCCGGCTGCGACGGCATCGCGATGTTCGGCTCGGCCTTCAGCGGCGCGATGTCGGCGGGACGCGGATAGCTCATCACCTGGCATTCGTCGCGCTTGATCTTCTGCACGCGCACGCTGGCGTCCGGCGTGATCGAGAAGATCAGCTTGGAGAGCTTCACGGCGCCCGGCTTCCAGTAGTCGGGATTGCCGTCGTAGCGGATCGTCGCGTCCTTCGTATAGCTCTTGAAGATGAACGGACCCGTGCCGACCGGGAACTGGTTGATGTCGGCGGCCTTGCCGGCCTTCATCAGTTGATCCGCGTATTCAGCCGAAAGGATCGAGGCGAATTCCATCGCCATGTTCTGGATGAACGGCGCGTTCGGCTCGTTCAGTGTGAACTTGACCGTGTACGGATCGACCTTTTCGACCTTCGCGATCAGCTTGTCGAGGCCCATGTCGGTGAAGTACGGGAACGACACCGGGTAGGCCTTGCGGAACGCATTGTTCGGGTCGAGCATGCGCTCGAACGAGAACACGACGTCGTCCGCATTGAATTCGCGCGTGGGCTTGAAGAACGCGGTGGTCTGGAACTTCACGCCATGACGCAGATGGAACGTGTAGGTCTTGCCGTCCGGGGAAACGTCCCACGACTGGGCGAGGCCCGGTTCGACCTTGGTGCCGCCGCGCTCGAACTCGACGAGGCGGTTGTAGACAGTAAACGTGTTCGCGGTGAAGTCGGTGCCGGTCGTGTACTGGGCGGGGTCGAAGCCAGCGGGGCTGCCTTCCGAGCAGTAGACGAGCGTCTTGTTCGGAATGCTTTGCGCGGCGTGCGCGAGCGGGGCCCCGGCAATCGATGCCGCTGCGAGCGCCACGAGAGACGTCAATCGGGCAGCTCGCAACAGTTTGTTTTCTTTCATGTTTCCTCCAGTTCAATGCCGGCTTTCGCCAGCGTAGCGGGATCTTACTTGAGCACGTGCCGCGGTCACAAGCAAGCCAAAAAGTCCCGTCGCCTGTGGAAAACGCCGGGTTGACAGGTTCATTTGTTGCCGCATGGTGCGATGCAGCGTGACCTTGCCCCTTTTTATTGCGCCGGAACCCGACAATAGCGTGCCGAAATGACGCGCGCTGCCGGGCGGGCCTGAGCGCCTGGGACACGTCACCCGCAATCGTCCGGATCGCGCTGCCCAAAAGAAAACCGCGCGGCCCGGGAGTCCGGGAACCGCGCGGTTTGTCGCCGCTTGCGGGGCCGGGAGCGGGCGCCCTAGAACCCGAGCCGCTCGCAAATGGCCTTGGTGGCCGGCGCCGCGTTGAGCGTGTAGAAGTGGATGCCCGGCACGCCCGCCTCGACGAGACGGCGGCACAGGTCGGTCACCACGTCGAGCCCGAACGCGCGAATGGAGTCGCGATCGTCGCCGAAGCTTTCCAGCCGCTTCGCGACCCAGCGCGGCACTTCGGCGCCGCACATTTCCGAAAAACGCATGAGCTGCGAGTAGTTCGTGATCGGCATGATGCCGGGCACGATGGGGATCTCCACGCCCAGCTTCTTCGCGTCGTCGACAAAGCGGAAATACGCATCGGCGTTGAAGAAGTACTGCGTGATCGCCGAGTTGGCGCCCGCTTTCACCTTTTGCGCGAACGCTTCGAGGTCGTGGCGCGGCGAACGCGCCTGCGGGTGGTACTCGGGATAGGCGGCCACTTCGATGTGGAACGCGTCGCCGGTTTCCTCGCGGATGAACGCGACGAGTTCCGACGCGTAGCGCAGTTCGCCCATCGCGCCCATGCCCGAGGGCAGGTCGCCGCGCAGCGCCACGATGTGGCGGATGCCGTGCGAACGGTACTCGCCGAGAATGGCGCGCAGGTCCTCTTTCGAAGAGCCGATGCACGACAGGTGCGGCGCCGCCTCGACGCCTTCCTTCGCGATATCGACGACGGTGTCGAGCGTGCCCTGTTGCGTCGAGCCGCCCGCGCCGAACGTCACCGAGACGAACTTCGGCTTGAGCGTGGCGAGCTGGGCGCGCGTGGCGCGCAGCTTTTCCACGCCGTCCGGCGTCTTCGGCGGGAAGAATTCGAATGAGAGTTCGATCGGTTTCATGTTGATGAGGCCAGTGAGGCCGGGCCGCGAACGTGGGCGGCCCGGACCCGCATCAGCCGAGGCTGCGGTTGCCGAAAATCAGCGCCGAAAGCAGCCACGACACGATGCTGTACAGGATCGAGCCGAAAAATGCCGACCAGAAGCCCGACACCTCGAAGCCCTTGAGGAGCGACGCCGCCAGCCAGAAGCACAACGCGTTCACCACGAGGATGAAGAGGCCGAGCGTGAGGATGGTCACCGGCAGCGTGAGCACGATCAGCAGCGGACGCAGCACGGCGTTGATGAGGCCGAGCACGATCGCGACGATGAGCGCGGTGCCGAAACTGCGAATATGGATCGACGGAACGAGCCAGGTGATGATCAGGAGCGCAAGCGCGTTGATCAGCCAGGTCAGCAGCACGGTCATAAGGACTCCTTTTGCGTCTTTGCTTTTGTGTCGCCAGGTGCCGGCGGCGGATGCCGCCCGCGGTCCCCACGCGTTACGTGTGCGGGGATTGGGGTCAGCATCCGCGTTGTATCGATCAGTAACGGTAGTGGTTCGGCTTGAACGGACCGTTCTTGTCGACGCCGATGTACGAAGCCTGGTCGTCCGACAGCACGGTCAGGTTCGCGCCGATGCGCGCGAGGTGCAGACGCGCAACCTTTTCGTCCAGGTGCTTCGGCAGCACGTACACCTTGTTCTCGTACTTCTTGCCCTGCGTGAACAGTTCGATCTGCGCGAGCGTCTGGTTCGTGAACGAGTTCGACATCACGAACGACGGGTGGCCCGTGGCGCAGCCCAGGTTCACGAGGCGGCCTTCGGCCAGCAGGATCACGCGCTTGCCGTCCGGGAAAATGATGTGGTCGACCTGCGGCTTGATGTTGTCCCACTGGTACTGGCGCGTGGACGCGACGTCGATTTCCGAGTCGAAGTGGCCGATGTTGCAGACGATCGCGTTGTGGCGCATCGCCTTCATGTGGTCATGGCCGATCACGTGATAATTGCCCGTGGCCGTCACGAAGATGTCGGCCTTGTCGGCAGCGTATTCCATCGTCACGACGCGGTAGCCTTCCATCGCGGCCTGCAGCGCGCAGATCGGATCGATTTCCGTGACCCACACCGTGGCGCCGAGGCCGCGCAGCGATTGCGCGCAGCCCTTGCCCACGTCGCCGTAACCGGCGACCACGGCGATCTTGCCGGCGATCATCACGTCGGTTGCGCGCTTGATGCCGTCTACGAGCGACTCGCGGCAGCCGTACAGGTTGTCGAACTTCGACTTCGTGACCGAGTCGTTCACGTTGATGGCCGGGAACGGCAGGCGGCCGTCCTTTTCCATCTGGTACAGGCGGTGCACGCCGGTCGTGGTTTCTTCGGTCACGCCCTGAATGTGCGCAAGGCGCTTCGAGTACCACGCCGGGTCGATCTCGAGATGCTTTTCGATCGACTTGTACAGCGCGACTTCTTCTTCGTTGGTCGGCCTCGCGATGACCGAGCGGTCCTTTTCGGCCTTCGAGCCAAGGATCAGCAGGAGCGTTGCGTCGCCGCCGTCGTCGAGGATCATGTTGGCGAACTCGCCGTTCGGCCATTCGAAGATGCGGTGCGAGAATTCCCAGTACTCGTCGAGCGACTCGCCCTTGAACGCGAACACCGGCGTGCCGCCCTGCGCGATCGCGGCGGCGGCGTGGTCCTGGGTCGAGAAGATGTTGCACGAGGCCCAGCGCACGTCGGCGCCAAGCGCCTTCAGGGTCTCGATCAGCACGCCCGTCTGGATCGTCATGTGCAGCGAACCGGCAACGCGTGCACCCTTGAGCGGCTGCTGCGCCTTGTACTCTTCGCGAATCTGCACGAGGCCGGGCATTTCGGTCTCGGCGATGTCGAGCTCCTTGCGGCCCCAGCCGGCGAGCGACATATCGGCGACGACGAAATCTTTGGCTTGATCTTGCGGAACTGCGGCGTTCATCACGCCCTCCTTTCTAAAAGTGACTAGAAATTAAAGACGTGAGCGCCGTTTCAGTGCGGTTGATTCAGTGGATTCAACCGGATTGAAGCACTTTCGAGCCTGGCGGGTTACAGAAAACCCGTCGCAACGCTCCTCGAAAGCGAGCCGAGATTGTAGCAAATCGGGATGGCGTCCGCGCGTGGGCGACATGCGCGTGGGCGACGTGCGCGTAGGCGATATGCGCCTACGCGATAAAGCGGGCGCGAACGCGCCCGCTGGACTTCAAACCGGCAGAAACCCGAGCGCCGGCGCGAGCAGCACCATCACCACGCCCGCGATCATCATCGTGAGGCTCGCCACCACGCCTTCTTCGCTGCCCAGCTCGCGCGCCTTCGCCGTGCCCACGCCGTGCGCCGCCGCGCCAAAGAGCGCGCCGCGCGCCAGCCGCGTGCGCAGCGGCACGAGGCCGAGCACGAGTTCGCCGAACAGCATGCCGCACACGCCCGTGGCGATCACGAACAGCGCGGTGAGGTCGCGCGGCGCGTGGATCTTGTCCGACACCGCGAGCGCGAACGGCGTGGAGATCGAGCGCGTCATCAGGCTGCGCTGCAGATCGGGCGAAAGGTGCAGGAGCTTGGCCAGCGCGAGCGAGCCGCCTACCGCCACCACGATGCCGACGGTCACGCCAACGGTGAGCGAGATCCAGTGGCGCCTCAGCAGGTCGCGGTACTCGTAGATCGGCACCGCGAAGGCCACGGTCGCCGGGCCGAGCAGCCACATGAGCCAGCGCGTGTCCCGGAAGTACACGGGGTACGGAATATGGAGCACCAGCACGAACACGCCGAGCACCGCGGGCACCGCGACGAGCGGCGTGAGCCACGGCGAGCGAAAGCGCGCATAGAGGGCCTTCGAAGCGAAATAGAGCGCAACGGTAAGGATGAAACAGCCGGCGGCGATGAGCCGCGCCGCGTCGTCGGCGAACAGGGACGAATAAAACGTGTTCATGACGCAATCACCCTCACTCTATTCAGGACATTGCGGCCTCAAGCCCGCACCAGATGGCGCGCGTGCCGCGAATCGCGCACGCGGCGCAGCGCTAGGCGCCTCTCGAGCTTCGCGGCCTGTTCGACCGCGAACGCCACGGCCACCATCACCATCAACGTGCCGCCGACCACGACGAGCGCGAGACGCCAGCCGTCGGCGCGAAAGAGGCCGCCGTATTTCACGGCTGCGACGGCGGCCGGGATAAAGAACAGCAGCATGTCGGAGAGCAGCCAGTCGGCGCCCGCCTTTACCCAGCGCGGCGTGACGCCGCCGCAAAAGAGCAGCGCGAGCAGCAGCACGAGGCCCACCACGCCGCCCGGCACCGGCAGGTGCGTGAAGCGCGTGAGGGCGTCGGCGGCGTACCAGACGCCCGCGAGCAGCGCCGATTGCACGGCAATGCGGCCGATACGGCGTCCGAGGCTCGCCACGTTGCCGACGTTGCGCTCGGCGCGTTCAGAGACTTTCGCGGTCGTGGTCGGTGAAGTCATGGCAAACCCTAAGTGACACTGGAATGGAAGTCAGTATAGGGGCCATCTAATTATAAGTATAATGACTTGGAATCATCTGCTACATTCCATATTGGAATGCACCAACTCAGCACCCGGCTGAGCGTGTTTCTTGCCCATTTGTGGAGTCCCGAACGTGGAACTGCGCGCGCTTCGCTATTTCATCGAGGTGGTGCGGCAACAGAGCTTCACCGCCGCGGCCGAAAAACTGCATGTCACGCAGCCGACCATCAGCAAGATGGTGAAGGCGCTCGAAGACGAGACCGGCACGCAGCTCCTGCTGCGCGACGCGCGCCAGATGGTGCTCACCGACGCCGGCCGCATCGTCTACCAGCGCGGTCAGGACGTGCTCGCCGCGCAGGCGCAGCTGCAGGCCGAACTCGCCGATCTCGGCACGCTCGGGCGTGGCGAACTCACCATCGGCATTCCGCCGATGGGCGGCTCGCTCTTTACGCCCGCCATCGCCACCTTCCGCCAGCGCTATCCGAAGATCGAGCTGAAGCTTTTCGAGCAGGGCTCGCGCGCCATCGAAGCCGCGCTGATCTCGGGCGAGCTGGAGCTGGGCGGCGTGCTGCTGCCCGTCGATCCCGCGCTCATCGACGTCTTGCCGATCTCGCACGAGCTGCTGTGGCTCGTCGCGCGGCGCGGCTCGCGCTGGGACAACAAGCTCGCCGTGCCGCTCGCGGAGCTGGCCGGCGAGCCGTTCGTGTTCTACGGCGAAAGCCTGGCGCTCAACGACGTGGTGCTGGGCGCGTGCCGCACGGCCGGCTTCGTGCCGCAGGTCGTGGGGCGCAGCGGCCACTGGGACCTGATGGCGGCGCTCGTGCTTGCGGGCGTGGGCATCGCGCTGCTGCCCGCGCCGTACGTGCGCCGGCTCGACGCCGCGCGCTTCACCTGCTTGCCCGTGAGCGAGCCGCAAATCACCTGGGACATGGCGATCGGCTGGAAGCGCAGCGGCTATCTCTCGCATGCGGCGCGCGCGTGGCTCGACGTCGCGCGCGCCGAGTATGGCAAGCCCTTCACGTTTCTCGATGACTTCGTGCATCCGCCGGGGATGGAGAAGCAGCCGGGCAAGCCAGCCTGAAGGCTGCGATGAGCAAGGGCCGGGCGACAGGAAAGGCGCAGCGTCAGGCGTCGACGCACTGAGGCGCCGGATCGCTCTCGTACCGCGCTTGTGCGATGAAGTCGGCGGCCCGCTCGCCGATCATCACGCACGGCGCATTCGTGTTGCCGCCGATGAGTGTCGGCATGACCGAGGCGTCGGCAATGCGCAGACCCGTCACGCCGCGCACGCGCAACTGCGGATCGACGACGGAGCGCGCGTCGCCGCCCATGCGGCAGGTCGCGACGGGGTGATAGATCGTGTCGGCATGGCGCGCGATCGTCTCTCGCAACTGCGCGTCGCTCTGCTCGGCGTGCGTGTAGAGTTCGCGGCCGCCCAGCTGCGCCAGCGCGCTCGCGTCGAGGATGCGCCGCGCGAGGCGCGCGCCCTGCGCTAGCGCGTCGAGGTCGCGCGGATCGGACAGAAAGCGCGGGTCGATCAAGGGCGCCACGCGCGCGTCGGCGCTCGCGAGCGTGAGCGTGCCGCGGCTCGCCGGGCGCAGTACGCACACGTGCAGCGAATAGCCGTGGCCCCAATGCAGGCGGCGGCTGTGATCGTCGACGAGCGCCGTGCAGAAGTGCAGCTGCAGGTCGGGCCGGTCGAGTTCGGGGCGGCTCTTCAGGAAGCCGCCTGCCTCCGCCACGTTGGTCGTGAGCATGCCGCGCCGCTCGCGCAGATAACGCACGAGCCCTGCGGTCATGCGCGCCACGCCGCGCAGCGAGTAGCCCACGGTGTCGCTCGAATGCACGCGCTTGTTGAAGGTGAAATCGATATGGTCGATCAGGTTGCGGCCGACTTCGGGCGCATCGTGGCGCACCTCGATGCCGAGCGCGCGCAGTTCGTCGGCGGGGCCGATGCCCGAGCACATCAGCAACTGCGGCGAGTTGAACGCGCCCGCCGCGAGGATCACCTCGGCGCGCGCCTGCAGCCTCTCGATCGCGCCGCCGCGCGCAAGCTCCACGCCGCTCGCGCGCGCGCCGTCGAAGCTCACGCGCAGGACCGTCGCGTCGGCGATCAGATCCAGGTTCGGCCGCTCGCGCCCATACAGATACGCGCGCGCCACCGTGCAGCGTTCGCCGCCGCGCTGCGTCACCTGATAGAAGCCGACGCCCTCCTGTTCCTCGCCGTTGAAGTCGTCGTTCAGGCGAAAGCCCGCCTCGCGCGCGGCCTCGACGAAGCGCGCAGCCACCGGATTGCGCTCGTGCAGGTCGGCCACGCCTAGCGGGCCGCCCGCGCCATGCCAGGCGCTCGCGCCGCGCTCGTTGTCCTCGGCGCGCAGAAAGTACGGCAGCACGTCGCGCCACGCCCAGCCCGTGCAGCCAAGCTGCGCCCACTCGTCGTAGTCGAGCGGATGGCCGCGCGTGTAGATCATCGCGTTGATGATGCTCGAGCCGCCGAAGCCGCGGCCGCGTGGCTGGTAACCGCGCCGTCCGGCGAGTCCAGGCTGCGGCACGGTTTCATAGGCGTAGTTGTTTTTCGTTCGAAACGGGACGAGCGCGGCGACACCGAGCGGCATGTTGACGAACGGATTGCGCGCGGTGTGCGGTCCGGCCTCGACGAGCGCGATGCTCGCCTGCGGGCAACGCTCGGCGAGGCGCCCCGCCAGCGACGCGCCGCCCGAGCCGCCGCCTACGATGATGTAGTCGTATGGCATCGTCTCCGTCCTGTCGGCCGCGGTTAGCGCTTACTACGGCCCCATGCGAGGCCGCCCCTTGCCGCCCCTTGCCCCGTGCGAGGCCCTGGCGCGCCATTTGCACGCTCGTTCGTTTTCGGCTTCAATGGCGCATTGTAGGAAGCGTCCGATTCCGAGGTCAGCTTTTATGTCAGAGCCTCCCCTCTAAACCCGACGGCGGATCGAAGCCTATGATGGAAGGCGGTTCAGCCTTGCATCGGAGACAAGCAGATGAACCCGACGGAAGTCACGCATCGCCCCGGCACGACTCACGAAGTGACGAACCAGGCGCCGCCGCTCGCCGACTACAACCTCTTCACCACCGACGCCGCACTCGGCGAGGCCCTCGCGCGCGCGGGCGCGGACTGGCACCGCGAAACGCTCGTGTGCCACGGCGAGACGCTCGGCAAGGCGCAAACCCTCGCGCTCGCGGACCTCGCCAACCGCCACGAGCCCGAACTGCACACGCACAGCCCGCGCGGCGAGCGGATCGACGCGATCGAATTCCACCCCGCCTGGCACGAGCTGCTCGCGCTGCTGCGCGAGCAAGGGCTGCACGCGCTGCCGTATTCTGACCCGCGGCCGGGCGCGATGGCCGCGCGCTGCGCGGGCTACTTCCTGCACGCACAGATCGAATCGGGGTCGTTGTGCCCGCTGACCATGACGTTCGCGAGCATTGCCGTGCTGCAGCGCGAACCGGCGCTGTTCGAAACGCTGCGTGCGCCGCTCTACACGCGCGAGTACGACGCGCGCGATCTGCCACTCGCGCAGAAGCGCTCGATGATGATCGGCATGGGTATGACGGAGAAGCAAGGCGGCTCGGACGTGCGCAGCAACCGCACCGAGGCGCGAGCGGCGGGCGTCGAAACCGGACGCGGCGCGGCGTATCTGCTCACCGGCCACAAGTGGTTTTTCTCGGCGCCGCAGTGCGACGCGCATCTCGTGCTCGCGCGCACCACGGAGCACGACGGCTCGGGCGTCCCCGGACTCTCGTGCTTCTTCGTGCCGCGCTACCGGCCGGACGGCACGAAAAACGCGGTCAACGTGCAGCGCCTGAAGAACAAGCTCGGCAACCGCTCGAACGCGAGCAGCGAAGTGGAGTTCTTCGATGCCTACGGCGTGATGATCGGCGACGAAGGCCGCGGCGTGCCGACCATCATCGAGATGGCGAACTACACGCGGCTCGACTGCGTGATCGGCAGCGCGGCACTGATGCGCGCGGCGCTCGTGCAGGCGATCCACCACGCGCGCCACCGCAGTGCGTTCGGCCGGGTACTCGCCGAGCAGCCGCTCATGCAAAACGTGCTCGCCGATCTCGCGCTCGAATCGGAAGCGGCGACGGCGCTCTTCATGCGTCTTGCGCGCGCCTTCGAGGACAGCGCCGACGCGCAACCCGGCGACACCGACGACAAGTCGCTCGAAGCGCGCGCGTGGCGGCGCATCGTCACGCCCGCGGCGAAGTTCTGGGTCTGCAAGCGCACGCTCGCGTTCACGGGTGAGGCCATGGAAGTCTGGGGCGGCAACGGTTACGTCGAAGAGGGGCCGATGGCGCGCTTCTACCGCGAAGCGCCCGTCAATTCGATCTGGGAGGGGTCGGGCAACGTGATGTGCCTCGACGTGCTGCGTGCGCTGGAGCGCGAGGCCGATGCCGCTCAGGCGCTCTTTCTCGCGTGGCGGCGCGACGCGCAGACTCACCCGGTTCTGAACGCCGCGCTCGACCGCCTCTCGGTGCTGCTCAACGGCGCGCCGGGCACGCGCGAGGCGAGCGCGCGGCGCATCGCGCAGCAGATCGTGCTGATCGCGCAGGCCATGCTGCTGCGCGACGCTCCGCCGGAGATGGCGCAAGCGTTCATCGCCACGCGCCTCGACGAGCACGACGCCGACTGCGACCGCGTATTCGGTACGCTGCCGGCGCGCTTCGACCATGCCGCCATCATCGAGCGGGCGTTTGCGTCGAGCCAGGCGTGATCCCGGCGTTTGCCGGCGCCCAGCGAGCGGGGGGTACTCAGGCTAACTTCGGAAGTGCCGCCATAGCTTCATGATCATGGAGTAGACAAGCGTTGCCACAATCAGATCAGCCAGCAGGATGATCGGGATGTACAGGTCATCCGGGTCACGAATGCCGAGCCAGTTGGCGGCGTGCAGCCATGCGCGCGCCTGATTGGCTGGCATGGGTATTGGGTATGTGTGGATATACGGCACTGCCAGGCAGAACAGTCCGACAAACAGCGCGACCTTCAACAGCCTACGGACAAGTATTCCCATATGTGACCACCTCGATCGATCCATAAGCATTGATCCCCGGCTTACCGGCCGCAATCTTCCCGGTTCGCAGCAGCGCCGAGCGGATACGCAGGAAATCGACACGGCTCGGCAGAGTAATGCAGCCAAGCGAAACACCCTGGCCACCTGCTGGATGCAGCCGGAAGTTTCCGCGCTTCACACCGTTGATCCACGTGTAATCATCGATCAAACCATCATCACGATAAAGTGCGAACCACTCACCGTGATCAACCGGACTTCCAATCGCTGAATTAACCGTGTCCTTTATGGAGGCCCATGCGCGAGATCCGAAGCCGCCTGTGGGGCGATCCACGATCCAGTACTTTCCGGCAGGGATCGGACCGTTTGAAGGAATCATCGTACAGCCACCCCTATTTCGGTATTGATCATTCCCGGAATATGCCAGAAATGTGCCAATGCCATTAATCGTTAGCGGAGACAGCCATTGGTTATCGATAATGAATTTACCGGTGACAGCCATTGCTCCCCCCGCTTATGCGCGTTCATTCCATGAATCGGTGTATTTGATATTACCGTCCAGGTAGTGCCATGTGATGCACTCATACATCATCGAGACCGCCTCGACGTGATTGAGCGTGGACGCCTGAGCAAGTTTCGAATTCGCCATGCCGGGATTGACGCCGCAGATCTTCACGTCTTCAAGCAGCATCACGAAATACGGGCGCGCTCTTGCGTCGCGATTTAACAATTGCCCGGAAGATCCTCGTGCGAGCGAGGATATCCGCATTAAATGCGAAACGATATTTCTAGAATTTTCCCTTTAAAATCAAGGATTGCACTATACAACCTTCGTTGATTGCAATATAAGTCAGTCAAAAAATTCAATATTTTCAGCGATTGCACTGTACAACTTTGTTTTATGTCATTAATCCGATAGCACGAGCCGACTTTTCCGTTCGCGCACGCGTCGCAGCGAGCGCGAACCCACGAGGACCGACCATGAAGCAGGACCTGCCCGAAGACTTCGCCCGCAGTGCGCACGACGCGCCAGCAGACCCGCGCGCCGCGCTCGACACGCTGCTCGCCGCGCAGCGCGAAGCCTTCCTGCGCGACCCGTTCCCGTCCTGGGACGCGCGTGCGCGCCATCTCAAGGCGCTGCGCGACGTGCTGTTCTCGCACCGCGACGCGCTCGCCGACGCGATGAACGCCGACTTCGGCCAGCGCGCGAAGGCGGAGGTCGCGCTCGCGGAATTCGTCGTCCTCAAGCAGGAGATCGATGCGGCGCTCAGGCACGGCGCACGCTGGATGAAGCCGCGCCGCAGACCGGTCGGCAAATGGCTGCTGCCGGGCCGCGCGAAGGTGGTGCCGCAGCCGCTCGGCGTGGCGGGGATCGTCGTGCCGTGGAACTATCCGCTGCAGCTTGCCGCGAGCCCGCTCGTGTGCGCGCTCGCGGCGGGCAACCGCGCCATGATCAAGATGTCGGAGCTGACGCCGCGCACTTCCGCGCTCTTCGAGGCGCTGATCGGCAAGACCTTCGCGCGCGACCACGTGGCGGTCGTGAACGGCGACGCGTCGGTTGGCGCCGCCTTCAGCGCGCTGCCGTTCGACCATCTGCTCTTCACGGGCTCGACGCGCGTGGGGCACGAGGTCATGCGCGCGGCTGCCGCGAACCTCACGCCGGTCACGCTCGAACTGGGCGGCAAGTCACCCGTGATCATCGGCGAAGCGGCGCGCCTGAACTACGCCGTGGACAGCCTGCTGCTCGGCAAGACGCTGAACGCGGGGCAAACCTGCATCGCGCCCGACTATGTGCTGCTGCCGCGCGGGCAGGAGGCGGCGTTCATCGCCCGCGCGCGCACGCGCTTCGCTCAGCTTTATCCGGACTTCGCGAACAACCGCGACTACACGTCGATCGTCTCGGCGCGCCACTTCGAGCGCCTGCAACGCCTCGCCGACGAAGCGCAGGCAAGCGGCGCCCAGTTGCACGCGCTCGGCGCGCACGACGCCGCCACGCGGCGCTTCGCGCCCGTCATCGTGACGAATGCCGGCGCACAGACGGCGCTCATGCAGGAGGAAATCTTCGGGCCGCTCTTGCCGCTCGTGCCCTACGACACGCTCGACGAAGCGTTGCGCTACGTGAACGAGCGCCCTCGCCCGCTCTCGCTCTACCTCTATGCCGACGACCCGCGCACGGTCGAGCGCGTGACGCACGAAACGGTGGCGGGCGGGATGTCGGTGAACGAGACGCTCATGCATGTCGCCGCCGAGGGACTGCCGTTCGGCGGCGTCGGCGCGAGCGGCATGGGCGCGTATCACGGCTACGAGGGCTTCGTCACGTTCTCGAAGATGAAGCCCGTCTTCACCCAGGCGCGGCTGAACGCGCGCGGGCTCATCGCGCCGCCCTACGGCAAGCGCGTCGCCTGGCTGATCAGGTTGATGTTGAAGGGTTGAAGGGCAGCGCGGGGCGCGTGCCGCCGATCCTGCGAATGTCGCTGATATCGCGTGGGGCGGCGCCGGCCGGCGCGGCGGTTTGCGCCTGCGCCTGCGCGGCAGCGTTGGCCTTCGCGTCGTCGCCCGCTTCGAGGCGGTGCAGCCAGGCAAGCAGTTCGGCCACCGCCTGATAGAGCTGCGGCGGGATCTTCGCGTCGAGGTCCACGCGCATGAGCAGCGAGACCATCTCGGGCGCTTCGTGCACGTAGAGGCCCGCTTCCTTCGCGCGTTGCACGATCATCTCCGCAACAAGGCCGTAGCCCTTCGCGACCACGCGCGGCGCGCCGTCGCCTTCGGGGGCGTCGTAGGCGAGCGCGGCGGCGCTCTTGCGGTGCGTGCGGCTCATCACAACTCCCAATCGTGGTCGAGGCGGTGGTTGCGTTGATCGGTCGCGTCGGCGCCCGGTCGTGCGGCGGGCGCATCTGCCGCGGCGCCAGCCTGCGCGGTCTGCGCCGTGGATGTGGTTTGTGCGGCGTAGGCACTCGCGGCGTTCGCGGCCCTTGCGGCCTCGGCGGGGCTCGCCGCGGCGCCGCTGCCGATCTCGCGGATCGAGAGCCCCGCGAGCGTGAGCCCGAGCGCCTCGAGCCGTCCGCGCAGCGACTCGCTTTGCGCCGTGAGGCGCGCGGCGCCGCCCGCGTTCGCCTGCACGCGCACGGCGAGCGTCGAGCCCGTCAGCGTGAGTTCCGCATCGACGGTACCGAGCTTCGGCAGCGCAAGCGTGAGCCGCGTGCGCCATGGAATATCGTCGGCGTCTGCACCGCCTGCGCCCTGGTGCGGGTCGCGGGCATCGTAGTCGTCTTGCTGGATGCTCCAGTCCACCCGCACGCCCGGCCACGCCTCGCCGTTCCAGCGAAACTCGCCGGTCGCGAGCAGATCGAGCTGCTGGCGCACAAGCGGAATCACGGCCGGATGAACCGTCGGGCCGGCGGCCTGCGCGGCGGCCTCGTGCATGGCGGGCAACAGGGTCTCGGCAAGCGTCGCGCGCGCCTCGGCCTGGCTCGCAGGCGCTTCGCCGTGCAGATCGGCGAGCCCGGGGAAGGCGCGCGCCAGTGCGGCATTCATCGCGTTTGCAGAATTGCGGGCATTGCCCGCTTCGCCGCGTGCGGCGCCCGGCGCGTCGGAGAACGTTTCGGTCCATTGCACGTCGGCGATGTCGTCGTCGGCCGGGCTCCAGTCGAGCGGCAATTGCGAGTGAGCGCCGAGCAGACGGTTCTGCGGTTCGTCGGCAAGTTCGGCGGGCGAAAGCAGGCCGCGCAGCCATTGCGCGAGGTGGGCTTCGTAGAAGAGTCCGCTCGTGCTCACCGTCTGCGCGAGCGACGCAGCGAGCGCGGCGACCGGGCCGGCCTGTGCGGCGGCGGTTTGCGCAGCTTGTGCGGCCTGAGCCGTTTGTCCGGCTTGCGGGTTTTGCGAGGACGCCGCTTGCGCGGAAGCGCCGGTCCCGGCGTCGGCCGCCCCGGCCAGCGCCTCGCCGGCCAGACCCTGGGCCGCGAGCGCCACGTCCGCGAGCAACGCGGCTTGCGCTGCCTGCGCTTCGCCGGCGAGACCCGGCAGCGGCAACGTGGCCGCGCCGCCAGGCGCAGCGTCCGCAGCGGGGCTGGCCCAGAGCGGCGCGCGGCCCACCACGGCGGGTGTCGCTTCGCCGCCCGAGCGGATGATGGCGTCGAGCGCGAGCGCAACCGCCGAAAGCACGGTCTGCGCGGAGTCCTGCGTCGTGCCGGTGTTGGCGGCGGTGTCGGCGAGCGCGGCGGGGCCCGTTGCGAGCGCGGAGACGCCCGTTTGCGCGGCGCCCGAGGCGCTCTGCGGCCCGACCGGCGTGAGCGCCGCGATGCGGCTCGCGAGGAGCGCGGCGGCTCCGGTGTCGATTCCGTTCATGGTGTTCCGGATCTGCGCAAGGCGCTGACCCGCCGGTTCATGGGGCGTTGCGCGCCGTTGTCTCGCGAGGCGCCACGCGCCGCGCTAGCGGGCTCCGTAGATTTCCTGCAAGACCCGCGCGGGTTGCACGGTGCCGTAAAAGAGCGCCGAAAGCCGTGCCATGCAAGGGCTTGCGAGATCGCGAATGGCGGCGTCGTCGGCGAGGATCTGGCGGATCAACTCGTACTTGCGCGCCCGTTCGGAAACCGTGAGCCGCACCGCGGCTTCGGCGTCCTTCAAGGCATCGACGAGGATCCGGTACTCCTCCTGCAAGCCGATCAGATCGTTCCAGTGCGCATCGCGCGCCGCATGGAGCATCTGCTCCGACACGGCCGCTATCGCTTCGTAGCGGGCGAAGTAGTCTGCTTTTGAACTCATCTCGTCAATGAGCCGGGCGCTGACGAGGATGCCTGTTCGGCCATCCTCGCCACTTCCGGCGCTATCCCCAACCAGGCTTCTTCGAGCGTAGCCAGCAGTCGATCGACCTCGACCAGCATGGTCTCGCTCTGTTTAATATTGGCTTCCAGCAGGCGCCTCGTCATGTAGCTGTACAGCGCATTCAGGCGTTGGGCGATCTCGCCGCCCGCCTCGACGTTCAACGCGAGCTGAAGTCCGCTCTCGACAATCCGGATCGCCTTGGCGATCGCCTCGCAACGCGGGCCGACGTTGCCGGCCTGCAAATGCATACGTGCCTGCGCGATGGCCTGGCGCGCTCCCTGGTACAGGAGCACGATGAGCTTGTGCGGGCTCGCACCCATGACCCCCGTTTCGACGCCCACACGTGCATAGGCGTTGGCTCCAGATTGGGCTGGGGAAAACATCGGCGCTTCTCCTTGATACGTTTGACTTGAATGCGGTCGTCCGGGCCCCTGCGCGAAGCACGGGCGGCGGACTCTTCTAGCCGGGTTATCGGAACGTAGGGGAAGAAGCTTTAGCGCGTTGACTGGGCAAAGGCCACGGGCACCGTCACACCTGGATCTGCATGATGTCGGTGTAGGCGGCCACGAGCTTGTTGCGCACCTGCAGGCCGAACTGGAAGCCGATGTTGGCTTTCTGCATGTCGACCATCACGTCGTTGAGCGACACGTTGTTCGCGCCCAGCTCGAACGCCTGCGACTCGCCAACGGCCTTCTGCTGGGCGTCGCTGATCTGGTCGAGCGACGACTTGAGCGCCGCCGCGAACCCGCCGGCCGTGGCCGCGCCCGACTTTTCGTCGGCTGCGGTGGGGCCGCCGGCCGCCTGGGCCGCCATCGACTGCATTTGGGCCAGGGCGGACGTGAGCGGGGATACTGGCACGGTCATGTTTGCTCCACGAAAAGGGGACATGCGGGGTATGCCGGGGACGAGCCCCAGGGCCGGCGTTTCAGCTATCCCGCAGCAATGCCGCGGGTCCGGCCGGCACGGCGCACCGACAGGGCGCCGAATCTGGAGGAGAGCATAGCAGCGGGCCCATTTCGGCAGGCCCGAAACTAGGGGGAAAACCCGGCTCTATTCGCGCAATCGGCTTGCCAGCGGCCCCGGATAATGCGTCACGTGAAAGTCTCCGCCGTGCAAGGCGAGACCTGGAAGCCCCCGGAGATACCCGTCGCATGGATTCGACTGCCAATTCTTTGATCAACCCCGACGCCCGCATGGGCCTCGCCACCTCTGGCGCGGGCGCCGCGCCCGGCGCTGGCGCGGGCGCAGGCCTGGGCGGCGCGGAAGACCTCGGCGGCGGCTTCGCACAACGCCTTGGCTCGCTCTCGTCATTGCGCCACGTGCGCGGCAACCCGCGCGCGCCGCTCATTTTTGCCGTCGCGGTGCTCGTGGCCGTCGTCGCGGGTCTCGTGCTGTGGTCGCGCGCGCCCGACTACAAGGTGCTCTACAGCAACCTGTCGGATCGCGACGGCGGCGCGATCATTACCGCGCTGCAGGCCGCAAACGTTCCCTACAAGTTCTCGGACGCCGGCGGCGCCATTCTCGTGCCCGCCGAGCAGGTCAACGAAATGCGCCTGCGCCTCGCCTCCCAGGGGCTGCCCAAGAACGGCTCGGTCGGCTTCGAGCTGATGGACAACCAGAAGTTCGGCATCAGCCAGTTCGCCGAACAGGTGAATTACCAGCGCGCGCTCGAAGGCGAGCTCGAGCAAACGATTCAGTCGATCGCGAGCGTGAAGTCGGCGCGCGTGCATCTGGCCATTCCGAAGCCTTCGGTGTTCGTGCGCGAGCGCGAAGCGCCCTCGGCCTCGGTGCTCGTGAACCTGTATCCGGGCCGCATTCTCGACGACGGCCAGGTTGCCGCGATCACGCACATGGTGGCTTCGGCCGTGCCGGACCTGCCGGTGCGCAACGTGACGGTGGTCGACCAGGATGGCAACCTCCTCACCCAGAGCGCCACGGGCGTGGGCCTCGACGCCTCGCAGCTCAAGTACGTGCGCCAGGTCGAGCACGACACCCAGGCGCGCATCGACGCGATCCTCGCGCCCCTCTTCGGCGCCGGCAACGCGCGCTCGCAGGTGAGCGCCGACCTCGACTTCTCGAAGCTCGAGCAGACCTCCGAAGCCTACGGTCCGAACGGCAACCCGCAGGCCGCCGCCATCCGCAGCCAGCAGCAGAACATTTCGACGGAAATGCAGCAAAGCGGCGCGGGCGGCGTGCCCGGCGCGCTCACGAACCAGCCGCCGCAGCCGGCTTCGGCGCCGGTCAACGCGCCGGCGGGTGCGAACGGCGCCTCGGCTCCGGTGCCGGTCTCCGATCATCGCGACACCACCACCAACTACGAACTCGACAAGACTGTGCGCCACTACAGCCAGGCGCCGGGCGACGTGAAGCGCCTGTCGGTCGCCGTGATCGTGAACTACCAGCCGAAGATGGACGCCCGCGGCCACGCCACCATGCAGCCGCTCGACGCGCAGAAGCTCGCGCAGGTCGAGCAGCTCGTGAAGGACGCCATGGGCTACGACGCCAAACGCGGCGACTCGGTAAACGTGGTGAACGCCGCGTTCCAGACCGAAGTCGACCCGAATGCGAACCTGCCGTGGTGGCGTCAGCCCGACATCCTCGCCCTTGCCAGGCAGGTTGCGACGTGGCTCGGCATCGGCGCGGTGGCGCTCTTCCTCTATTTCGTGATGGTGAAGCCGGCGCTGCGCCGCGCGTTTCCGCCGCCCGAGCCCGTTGCGCCCGCGCTGCCCGGCATGGCCGACGGCGAGCCGCTGCTGCTCGACGGCATCCCCGAAGCCTTGCGCGCCGGCGGCGCCGGCGCGCAAGGCGAAGACAGCGCGGACAACGAAGCCGCCCTGCTCGCCTTCGAAAACGAGAAGAACAAGTTCGAACGCAACCTGGAATACGCGCGCAACATCGCGCGCCAGGATCCGAAGATCGTCGCAACCGTCGTGAAAAGCTGGGTGAACGATGAACGCTGAAGGCGCAACCAAGAGCGCGCTGCTGCTCATGTCGATCGGCGAGCAAGAGGCCTCCGAGGTCTTCAAGTTCCTCGGTCCGCGCGAAGTGCAGAAAATCGGCGCCGCCATGGCGGCGCTCAAGAACGTCAAGCGCGAAGAAATCGAAGTCGTGCTGCAGGAATTCGTGAAGGAAGCCGAGCAGCACACGGCCTTCTCGCTCGACTCGAGCGACTACATCCGCAACGTGCTCAACAAGGCGCTAGGCGAGGACAAGGCCGGCGCGATCATCGACCGCATTCTGCAAGGCGGCGACACGAGCGGCATCGAGGGCCTCAAGTGGATGGATTCGGGGTCGGTGGCCGAACTCATCAAGAACGAGCACCCGCAGATCATCGCGACGATTCTCGTGCACCTCGACCGCGACCAGGCCTCGGAAATCGCTTCGTGCTTCACCGAGCGCCTGCGCAACGACGTGCTGCTGCGTATCGCGACGCTCGACGGCATCCAGCCGCAGGCGCTGCGCGAACTCGACGACGTGCTCACGAACCTCCTCTCGGGCAGCGACAACCTCAAGCGCAGCCCGATGGGCGGCATCCGCACGGCGGCCGAAATCCTCAACTTCATGACGAGCCAGCATGAAGAAGGGGTGATCGAGAACGTCCGTCAGTACGACGCGGAACTCGCGCAGAAGATCATCGATCAGATGTTCGTGTTCGAAAACCTGCTCGACCTCGAGGACCGCGCGATCCAGCTGCTGCTCAAGGAAGTCGAGTCGGAGTCGCTCATCATTTCGCTCAAGGGTGCGCCGCCCGCGCTGCGCACCAAGTTCCTTTCGAACATGTCGCAGCGTGCGGCCGAACTGCTCGCCGAAGACCTCGACGCGCGCGGTCCGGTGCGCGTCTCGGAAGTCGAGGCGCAGCAGCGCCGCATCCTGCAGATCGTGCGCAACCTCGCCGAGAGCGGCCAGATCGTTCTAGGCGGCAAGGCAGAAGACGCTTATGTCTGACACGAGCTCCGCGAACAGCCATCGCTCGGCGTATCAGCGCTGGGAGATGGCCTCGTTCGACCCGCCGCCTCCCCCGCCGCCGCCGCCCACGCCCGACGAAACGGCCGCGTTCGAGGCCCAGCTCCGCGCGCTGCGCGACGCGGCCCATCAGGAGGGGCTGCGCTCCGGCCACGTGGCAGGCCAGGCGCTCGGTTATCAGGCCGGACACGAACAGGGCCGCCAGCAGGGCTTCGAGCAGGGCCAGGCCGAGGCGCGCGCGCAGGCGGCGCAGCTCGCGGCGCTCGCCAGCCGCTTTAGCGATGCGCTCGAAACGGCGCAGGCCGGCGTGGCCGAGACGCTCGTGGAACTCGCGCTCGACATCGCGCAGCAGGTCGTGCGCCAGCACGTTCAGCACGACCCCACGGCGCTCGTCGCCGTTGCGCGCGAAGTGCTTGCGGCCGAGCCGCAGCTCACCGGCTCTCCGCAACTCGTGGTGAGCCCCGCCGATCTGCCGATCGTCGAGGCCTATCTGCTGGACGATCTTCAGACGCGCGGCTGGAGCGTGCGCACCGACCCGACGATCGAGCGCGGCGGCTGCCGCGCGCAGGCCGCGACGGGCGAAACCGACGCCAGCATCCGCACGCGCTGGGAGCGCGTGACGGCCGCGCTCGGCAAGGCACGGCCATGGTGAATCACCCGCAACCGCCGAGCCATCAGGCAATCCACACGGGCGGACTCACGCCGCTCGAGCAGGAGCTCGCGCTCGCGTCGTTCGGCCCGCTCGCGAGCGACCCCGCACAGCTCGGCGCGCTGCTCGTGGGCGACCTCGACGTCCCGGCCCGGCGCGAGGCACGCGAACTGGGCGCCATCGACGCGATCGATGCCGCGCTCGCCGCGGACGCGGCCGATGCGCCGCCAGGCCTGACCGATCGCGGCGCGACCGGCGCGCCGGGCGATGCCAAAGCCGCGAGCGCACCCTATGTGCCGCCGGCGAACTACGACCCGGCCAACCCGTTCCTGACCTCGTGGAACGCGCAACTGCGCGGCGTGCGCGAGCGCAATGCACTCGCCCTGCCGCTGCGCGGCTGCGGCCGTCTCACGCGCGCGGCGGGCCTCGTGCTCGAAGCCGTGGGGCTGCGCCTCGCCGTGGGCGCCGAGGTGATGATTGAACTGCCGCCGGGCAGCTCGTTGCCGATGGCCGAAGCGGAAGTGGTCGGCTTCGGCGGCGACAAGCTCTTTCTGATGCCGACGACCGAAGTCGCGGGCCTGTTGCCCGGCGCGCGCGTCTGGCCGCTGGAAAGCGCGCCGATCGCCGACCCGAAAGCGGGCGCGAAGCGCCTGCCGGTGGGCTGGGGCATGCTCGGCCGCGTGGTCGATGCCTCGGGCCGCCCGCTCGACGGCCTCGGCCCCTTGAACACCGAAGCCGACGCGCCGCTCACCGCGCCCGTCATCAATCCGCTGAACCGCGAGCCGATCCACAAGGTGCTCGACGTGGGCGTGCGCGCGATCAACGCGCTGCTCACGGTCGGGCGCGGCCAGCGCATGGGCCTTTTCGCGGGCTCGGGCGTCGGGAAATCGGTGCTGCTCGGCACGATGGCGCGCGCAACGAGTGCGGAAGTCACCGTGATCGGCCTGATCGGCGAGCGCGGCCGCGAAGTGAAGGAATTCATCGAGCAGATCCTGGGCGAGGAGGGTCTTGCGCGCTCGGTCGTCGTGGCCGCTCCAGCCGACGTTTCGCCGCTTTTGCGCCTGCAGGCCGCCGCGTACACGACGTCGCTGGCCGAATATTTCCGCGACCAGGGCAAGCACGTGCTGCTGCTCATGGACTCGCTCACGCGCTACGCCATGGCGCAGCGCGAGATTGCGCTCGCCATCGGCGAGCCGCCCGCGACCAAGGGTTATCCGCCTTCGGTATTCGCCAGGCTGCCGGCGCTCGTCGAGCGCACCGGCAACGGCCCCGCGGGCGGCGGCTCGATCACGGCGTTCTACACCGTGCTCACCGAAGGCGACGACCAGCAGGACCCGATCGCCGACTCGGCGCGCGCGATTCTCGACGGCCATATCGTGCTTTCCCGCGCGCTCGCCGAGGCGGGGCATTATCCTGCCATCGACATCGAGGCCTCGATCAGCCGTGCGATGACCGCGCTGATCGACGACCAGCATCTGAACCAGACGCGCGCGCTCAAGCAGATGCTTTCGCGCTACCAGCGCAACCGCGACCTCATCAACGTGGGTGCGTACGTGAGTGGGCGCGACGCCGTGCTCGACCGCGCGATCGCGCTGTATCCGCGCATCGAGGCCTTTCTTCAGCAGGGTTTTCGCGAAACCGCGAACTATGATCAGAGCGTCGAGATGCTCGGCCAGCTGATCGGAGCCAGGACATGACGAAACAGACCGCGCTGCAAACCTTGATCGGCCTCGCACAAGACGACGTCGACGCCGCCACGCAAAAGCTCGGCCGCGTGCAGCGCGAGCGCGGCGAGGTCGAAAAGCAGCTCGAGGCGCTCATCACCTACCGTGACGAGTACCACACGCGTTTCACCGAATCGGCGCGCAGCGGCATGGCCGCGGGCAACGTGCGCAACTTCCAGGCGTTCATCGACACGCTCGACGCGGCGATCGAACAGCAGCGCCGCCTGCTCGAGCAGGCCACCGCGCGCGTGGAGGCCGCAAAGCCCGAGTGGCAGCGCAGCAAGCAGAAGCTCGGCTCGTACGAGGTCCTGCAAACGCGCCACGACGATGTGCAGGCCCGCAAGGACGCCCGCCGCGAACAGCGCGACGCCGACGAGCACGCCGCCCGCGTGCTGCGCACGCGCACGTCGCAACATCCGTAACACGTCATCCGTTTTCGAGGCCGCCATGTCGCTCCTCTCTTCCCTTTCTTCGCTGTTCGGCGCCGCCACGGATGCGGTGTCGGGCAATACGGCATCGAACAGCGCGTCGAACACCATCAGCCAGGCGGACGCGTCGGGGCAGGATTTCGCCCAGGCGCTGCAGCAGCAGATGAACGCACAAAGCGCACAGGCGAACCAGAACGCGCAGGCGGCGCAAAGCGCGCAGGCGAAGGCGTCCGCGCAGCCGAACTCGAACGCGCCGAGTAGCAGCGCGCCGCCAAGCAGCAGCACGAACAGCACCAGCAGCACCGGCAGCACGCAGACTTCGAGCTCGAACTCGAGCCAGGGCTCGCAGGGCGCGTCGAGCGCCGATCACCGCGCCGCCGCCGCGCGAGCCCAGCAAAAGCAGGCCGCCGACGCAGGCGCGCAAGCCGCCGCCGCTCAGGCCCAGCAAGCGCAGCAGGTCCAGCCGGCCCAGGACGGCACGAGCACCGCCGCGAATGCCGACGGCAGTCAGACGAGCAGTCAGACGAGCAGCGACAGCACGCTCGCCGGCGTCGCCGCCGCCGCAGCAGCAGCGGCCGCCACGGCAGCCGCCGGTGCGGCAGGCAACGGCACGGCCACGGGCAGCGCCGCGAGCGGCAACGCGAAGTCGGTGCACGACGCCCTGCAGGCCGCGCTCGCGCAGTTGCGCGGCGGCGCGGGTACGCTCGCCACGCATGCGACGGGCACGGCTGGCTCGGCTGCGAATGGCGCAACCCCGGCCAGCACGGCCTCGGGCTCGAACATCGTCAGCAGCTTCGCCTCGCATTTGAGCGCGACCGCCCAAAGCAAGGCGTTCAGCACGGCCGCGAGCGGCGACGCGGCCAAGGGCGCCACGCCGACCGCGACGGACGCAGCGAAAGCCGCAGCCGACGCGCTCACGGCAGCGGCGCAGCAGCAGGCAGGCGCCGCCACGCAGACCGACGCCACGGCGAACACCGCCGCGACCGACGCGCTCGCGGCGAACCAGGCCGCAGCGGTCGCCGCCGCGACGGCCGCGCAGGCCCAGGCCGCCCAGGCGGCCAGCGCAACAGCGAATCCGGCGGCAGCGGCGGCCGCCTCCGCGTCGATCGCGCCGCCGGTCGGCACGAACGACTGGCAAGACGCGCTCAGCCAGAAAGTCGTGTTCCTCTCCAACGCGCACCAGCAGTCGGCGGAACTCACGCTCAATCCGAAAGATCTCGGACCGCTCCAGGTCGTTCTGCAGGTCTCGGACACCCACGCGCACGCGCTCTTCGTCTCACAGCACCCGCAGGTGCGCGAAGCCGTCGAGGCGGCCCTGCCGAAGCTGCGCGAGGCCATGGAGCAAAACGGCATCGGCCTTGGCAGCGCGAGCGTCAGCGACGGCTTCTCGCGGCAGATGAACCAGCAGGCGCAGCAGGACGGCAGCGGTTCGGGCCGCTCCGGCGGTTCCGGTGCGGGCTCGGGCAGCACGCTCGCCGCGGCGGACGCCGTGGACGACACGAGCGGTGTCGCGAGCGCCACACAGCGCTCAGTCGGTCTGATCGACACGTTCGCCTGACCCGCGCCGGGTCCTTTCCCGGTCCGTTCGCCCCGGCGGGACCCGCCCGGCCTCCTGGGGCAACGCAGCCGCGCAGGCGGCTGCCTGCGTTCGGCCTACGCTCGCATGACGCGCCCGCTTTGCCGCGGCGCGCAACAAAACCACGAGATAGCCGGAATTCCCCCGTCTATTCCTCCCATCGCTGAAAGGCAAAAGCCGGAACAATGCAGCATGCCCGGACTGACCACCTGGTCGGCGCCCCGGACCCTTGCAAGCATCCTGGCTGACTTTTCGACATGGCGACCACCACCGCATCCCAGCAAGCCGCGCCCCAAAGCGCGAAACCCGGACCGATGAAGCGCATTCTCCTCATCGCGCTCATTGCGATCCTCGCCGCGGCGGCGGCGGGCGGCGCGACGTGGTTCTTCATGTCGCGCCACGCGGCGAGCGCGCCGGCCACGCCGGCAGCGGCGCCGGCGGCGGCCGTGCCCGTGTACTATGCGCTCGAGCCGATGACCGTCAATCTGCAGTCCGACGACGGAGAGTCGCACTACCTGCGCATCGGCCTCACGCTCAAGCTCGACAGCCAGGCCACCCAGGACGCGCTCGTCGCGCGCATGCCCGAGATCCGCAGCCGCCTGCTGCTCGCGCTCTCGAACAAGCATCCTTCCGACCTCGCGCCGCTCGACGGCAAGCGTGCGCTCGCCACGGAGCTCGCCGTGCTGATCTCGCAGCCTGCGGGCGCAAACGAGAAGCCGATGCACGTCGACGACGTGCTGTTCACCGAATTCGTCGTCCAGTGAGCGCGGCTGACATGATTCCCGCGATGGAGGGCCAGTCATCATGACGATGGGTCACGACGAGTTCATGTCCCAGGAGGAGGTCGATGCCCTCCTCAAAGGCGTCACCGGCGAAGTCGATTCCGATTCCGGCGGCTCCGAGAAGCAGGGCGTACGGCCCTACAACATCGCGACGCAGGAACGTATCGTTCGCGGCCGGATGCCCGGCCTCGAAATCATCAACGAGCGCTTTGCGCGCCTCTTGCGCGTCGGCATCTTCAATTTCATGCGCCGCACCGCCGAAATCTCGGTCGGTCCGGTGCGCGTGCAGAAGTACAGCGAGTTCACCCGCAACCTGCCGATCCCCACGAACCTGAACCTCGTGCACGTGAAGCCGCTGCGCGGCACGTCGCTGTTCGTGTTCGACCCGAACCTCGTGTTCTTCGTCGTGGACAACCTGTTCGGCGGCGACGGGCGCTTTCACACGCGTGTGGAAGGCCGCGACTTCACGCAGACCGAGCAGCGCATCATCGGCAAGCTGCTCAATCTCGTGTTCGAGCACTACACGAGCGCGTGGAAAAGCGTGCGGCCGCTGCAGTTCGAATACGTGCGCTCCGAAATGCATACGCAGTTCGCAAACGTTGCCACGCCCAACGAGATCGTGATCGTCACGCAGTTCTCGATCGAATTCGGGCCGACGGGCGGCACGCTGCATATCTGCATGCCTTACTCGATGATCGAGCCGATCCGCGACGTGCTCTCCTCGCCGCTGCAAGGCGAAGTGCTCGACGTGGACCGCCGCTGGGTGCGCGTGCTCTCGCAGCAGGTGCAGGCCGCCGAAGTCGAGCTCACGGCCGACCTCGCGCAGGTGCCCGTCACGTTCGAGCAGATCCTGAACATGAAGAAGGGCGACGTGCTGCCCATGAACATCGCGGAGCACATCACCGCCAAGGTGGACGGCGTGCCCGTGATGGAGTGCGGCTACGGAATTTTCAATGGTCAATACGCGTTGCGGGTCCAGAAGATGATCAGCGCAGCCGACACGATGAAGGAAGGTGGATATGAGTGACATCAACGGCACGAGCGCAGACGAACCGGTGCTCGACCCGGGGTTCGACGCCGCGGCGCAGGAGGCGGGCGCCGACTCCATGGACGACTGGGCGAGCGCGCTTGCCGAGCAGAACAGCAACGAAGCGCCCGCCGCGCAACCGACGGCCGTGTTCCAGCCGCTCTCGAAGGTCGATTCGACCCGGACGGCCAACGACATCGACATGATTCTGGACATTCCCGTCCAGATGACCGTGGAGCTGGGCCGCACCAAGATCGCCATCCGCAACCTGCTGCAACTCGCGCAGGGCTCGGTCGTAGAACTCGACGGCATGGCCGGCGAGCCGATGGACGTGCTCGTGAACGGCTGTCTCATCGCCCAGGGCGAAGTGGTGGTCGTGAACGACAAGTTCGGCATCCGTCTCACCGACATCATCACGCCGTCCGAGCGGATCCGGAAGCTGAACCGATGAAACCCCAGGCTGTTGCCGGCGCCGCTTCTGGCTCCGTTCGTGGCTCCGTTCGCGGCACCGACGCGCAGCGCACGCGCAAATCCCGCGGCGCGCGCGTACTGCGATTCTCGTGGCGCCTCGCCGTGCATCTCTCGCTCGCCGGCGCCGCCGTTTTCGCGGTCATGAGCGCGCGGGCCGCCGACCTTCAGGCGGTCAACGAAGCGGCGCGCTCGGCATCGGGTGCGTCAGGCGCCTCCGCCGCGATCGCCGGCAGCGCGGTCCCCTCGCTCGGGTTCGGCGCGGTCGTGCAGACGGTGCTGGGTCTCGCGCTCGTGATCGCCGTAGTGTTCGGCTGCGCCTGGCTCGCGCGGCGTCTCGGCCTGCAAGGCGGCCCGCAGAACGCGCTCGTGAAGACCGTGGGCGGCGCATCGCTCGGCGGCAAGGAGCGCGTGGCCGTGGTCGAGATCGGCGACACCTGGCTCGTGCTGGGCGCCGCGCCCGGCAACGTGCGCCTGCTCCACACGCTGCCCGCGGGCGAGCTACCCGCAGGCGTCGCGGCCGCCGCTGCCAACGCCCCCGCCCTCCCGGGCACCTTCGCACGGCGCTTTCGTGACGCGCTGAAAAGCGAGGCGAACAAACGCATCAACGCGCGTTTCATGCGTCACGACGGCGGAGCGCAGTAAATGCACGGCAGTTCCCTTCATGCGCCGGGCGCGGGCGGCGACGTCCACGCGCGCGCGGCTACCCTTGCGAAGATCGCCAGAACGGCGCTCCCGTTCGCGCTGATGCTCGGCGCGGGCGCCTTCGCCCTTGCGCTGCCGCACCTCGCGCACGCACAAAGCGCGGGCGGCCCGCAAGGCCTGCCCGCCTTCAGCACGAGCCCGGGCCCGAACGGCGGCACGACCTACTCGCTGAGCGTGCAGACGATGCTGCTGCTCACGATGCTGTCGTTCCTGCCGGCGATGGTGCTGATGATGACGAGCTTCACGCGCATCATCATCGTGCTCTCGCTGTTGCGCCAGGCGCTCGGCACGACAACCACGCCGCCCAACCAGGTGCTCGTGGGCCTCGCGCTCTTTCTCACGCTGTTCGTGATGTCGCCGGTGCTCGACAAGGCCTACAACGACGGCTACAAGCCGTTCGCGGCCGGCACGATTTCGCTGGACGACGCCGTGGCGCGCGGCGTCGCGCCGTTCAAGACCTTCATGCTGCGGCAGACCCGCGAGTCCGATCTCGCGCTCTTCGCGCGCATCTCGCACGCAGCGCCCATGCAGGGCCCCGAGGACGTGCCGCTCACGCTGCTCGTGCCCTCGTTCGTCACGAGCGAGCTGAAGACGGGTTTCCAGATCGGCTTCACGGTCTTCATTCCGTTTCTCATCATCGACCTGGTGGTGGCGAGCGTGCTGATGTCGATGGGTATGATGATGGTCTCGCCCGCGACGATTTCGCTGCCGTTCAAACTCATGCTGTTCGTGCTGGTGGACGGCTGGCAGCTGCTGATCGGCTCGCTCGCACAGAGCTTTACCTGAGGACACAGACATGACGCCTGAAATGGTCATGACGCTCTCGCACGAGGCAATGTATGTGGCGCTCCTGCTTGCCGCGCCGCTCCTGCTCGTCGCGCTCGTGGTGGGTCTCGTGGTGAGCCTTTTCCAGGCGGCCACGCAGATCAACGAGTCCACGCTCTCGTTCATCCCGAAGCTGGCTGCCATCGCGGTTACGCTCGTGATCGCGGGGCCGTGGATGCTCACGACGATGCTCGACTACATGCACCGCATCTTCACGAGCATTCCGCAGCTTGCAGGCTAGGCGCGGTCCGGGCCGCCCCTCCTCCGCGCTTTCGGCGCCCCCCTTCCGGCACACGATGTTTACGGTCACCTACGCGCAGCTCAACGCCTGGCTCACGGCCTTCCTCTGGCCGTTCACGCGCATTCTGGCGCTCGTGGCGGTCGCGCCCGTGCTGGGCAACCGCTCCGTGCCGACGCGCGTGAAAATCGGCCTCGCGGGCTTCGTCACGCTGATCGTCGCGCCCACGCTCGGCGCCATGCCGCAGGTCACGGTGTTTTCCGCCGAGGGCGTGTGGATCCTCGTCAACCAGTTCCTGATCGGCGTGGCGCTCGGCTTCACGATGCAGCTCGTGCTGGCGGTCGTGACCGCGGCCGGCGACATGATGAGCCTCGGCATGGGGCTCGGCTTCGCAAGCTTCTTCGACCCGCAGGCCAACACCAGCACGCCCGCGCTTTCCTCCTGGCTGAACATGATGGCGATGCTCGCCTTCCTCGTGTTCGACGGCCATCTGCAGATGATCGCCGCGCTCGTCGCCACGTTCCAGACGCTGCCCGTCACGGCGAGCGTGCTCGGCGCCTCGGGCTGGCAGCTGATCGCCAACTACGGCACGACGATCCTCACCTCGGGCCTGCTGCTCTCGCTGCCGGTGGTGGTCGCGCTTCTCATCACCAACCTGTCGCTCGGCATTCTGAACCGCGCGGCCCCGCAAATCGGCATCTTCCAGATCGGCTTCGCGCTGACGATGCTCGTGGGCCTGCTGCTCGTCCAGCTCATGATGCCGAACCTGATTCCCTACTTCGCGCGCCTGTTCGACAGCGGCATCGATCAGATGGGCCGCGTGGCCGCCGGGTTGAAGCCAGCCTAGCCAGCGCGGACAAGGCAATAAAAAAGCGGACCGAAGTCCGCTCTCTTTTCCCCGCTCAATGCCCCGCGATCAAGGATTGATGTACTGGAACAGCGAGAGATTCTGCGTGGCCGCAAAACTCTTCTGCGAAGCCGTGAGCGCGTTCGAGAGCTGCTCGAACTGGCTGATCGCGGCCACCGTGTCGGTGCTCGTGAGGTCGGCGAGGTTCGAGGTGACCTGCAGCGAGTTGGTCGACGTGACCGTTTGCAGCGCCTTCACCTCCTGCTCGCGGCCGCCCACGGAAGCCTGCACCGTGATCACGTTCGAGAGCGAGTTGCCGATCTGCGTGAGGCCGGTGTTCAGCGCGTTGTTGAGGTTCGCGACCGCAGCCTGGGAGCCGCTCGTGGGCGTGTTCAGCGCAGCGATGATGCTGTCGATGCTCGCGAACACGTCCGTATTCTGCGCCGCCGTGGCGGGCGTGACCGAGAACGCATCGCCCGCGGCGGGCGTACCCGACATCGTCACGCTCATGCCCGAGCCGAGCTGGATCGCATTGCCTTCGGTGTAGGTGGCCGGGGTCGTCGTGGTCGCCGGGCTGACGCTGTTGTCGGTCACCGTGTAGGTGAGCGCGCCCGTGGTCGGATCGTTGGCGAACGCAATCGAGTAGTGGTCGTTGTTGGTCGCCTGGGTCGGATCCGTCACCGTCACGCCGCTGATCACGCCCGTGCCCTTGTTCGACGAACTGCCCGAGGCCACGTTGGCCGATCCCACGGCCTGCACGCTCTGGAACACCGAGGTGCCCGTGTCGCCCACCGCGATGTTGCGCGTGCCGGCCACCTGCATCACGCGCTGGCCCGCGTCGCCGTTGTAGGTCACGCCGCCGCCCGGCTTGTTCGAGAACACCTGCGAGGTGCTCTGGAAGCCGGAGAAGATGTAGTTGCCCGCGCCGTCCGTGGTATTGGCGAGCGTGAGCAGCTGGTTGCGGTCGCCTTGCATCTGCTGGGCGATCGCCTGGCGCGCCTGGTCCGTGAGCGAACCGTTCTGCGCTTCGATGATGAGCGAGTGGATGCTCTGCATCGTGCTCGTCACGCTCGTGAGCGTCGTGTCCTCGAGCTGCAGCGCGGTGAGCGCCGTGGTCTGGTTCGACGAGTACTGCGTGAGCGTCGCGCTCGTGGCGGAAAGCGTCACGGCCTGCGCGGCGCCGAGCGGATTGTCGGCCGGGTTCGAAATCGCCACGCCGGTCGAGATCTGCTGCTGGACCTGAAGGAGCTGAGCCTGCTGGTTCTCCATCGTGGACAGACTGGAGGAAAAAATCTGGGAAGTCGCGATACGCATGGGTCAGCGCCTCACTGGAAAATGCCGATCAGGGTCTGGAACAGCGACGCCGCCGTCTGGATCACCTTGCTGTTGGCCTGATAGAGCTGTTGATACTGCAGCAGGTTAGCGGCTTCCTCGTCGAGGTTCACACCCTGCACCGACTGCTGCTGCGAAGTGAGCTGCGTCACGAGCGACTGCTGCGCCGTGTTCGACGCCTTCAGCTGGCTCGCGGTGTTGCCGATCGTGTTGACGTAGTTCGCATACGCCGAGGTCAGCGTGGCCGATCCCGTGTACGCCGTACTCGACGTGAGGTTCGCGAGCGCGAGCGCGTTGCGGCCGTCCTGCGTGCCGCTCTTGTTGCCCGCCACCGTGAACGTGTCCTTGTTCGAGGGCGTGCCGGTCATCGTGAAGCTCACGCTGGTCGCGGTGGCGTTCGCACCGGCCGAATCCGTGAGGTTCGTGATGGTATAGGTTGCGCCCGTGGTCGGATCGTAGGGCACGCCGGTCACAGGCGGCGTCGCGGCGCTGTTGATCGTCACGGTGCTGGTGGTGGTCGACCCCGGCGTCGTGATCGTGACGGTCGTGCCGTTGGGCAGGCCGGTCAGCGTGCCCGCCGCCGAGTTGTAGGTGAGCGTGACCGGCAGGTTCGTCGTCGAATAGCCCGTGCCCACCGCGCCTTGCGTGACGTTGGCCGTGCCTGCATTCGACGTGGACGCCGAAACGACGACCGGCGTGGCCGCCGCGATGGCCGCGGGGTCGCTGGTCGCGACCGAGAAGCTCGCGAGTGCGCCGGCCGTCGGCTGGATCATGAACGAGTCGCCCGCGCTCACCGTGCCCGAAGGCGTGATCGAGAAGCCGCCGATCGTGATCGGCGCGGTGCCGTTCGGCTGGGTGGCGACCTGCGTGTTCGTCGTCGTGTCGGTGAGGTTCCAGTTCGTGCCGTCGAAGCTCAGCTTGTAGTTGTCGGTGAGCGGCTGCGTGCTGTTCGTGAGCGTCGCGCTTACCGTGGTCTGCGCGTCGGGGTTCGTCGAGCTGGCCGTGACAAGCGGGTTGCCGACCGTGAACAGATTGCCGCCCGGGCCGCCCGAGAGCGTGAGGCCGAGTGCGTTTTGCGAGTTCACCTGCGCGGCGAAGCTCGTCACGATCGCACCCAGTTGCGACTCCGCCGGATCGAGCGTGGTCGAAACGAACGAAACCAGGCCGCCCACGGTGCCGCCCTGCAGCGCGGCCGACGACAGCACCTGCGGCGTGCCTTGCGACGCGGCGCTCGCGCCGTTCAGGCCCTGCCACGTCACGGCCAGCTCCTGCGGGTTGGTGCTCGACGGCTGCGTGCCGAGGTTGTAGCTCTGGCTGCTCACCACGAGCGGCTGGCCGTTGCCGAGGAAGACGCTGTAGCCGGTGCTGCCCTGCACGACCTGAACGCCGATCAGCTGCGAGAGATTCGCCACGGCTTGATCGCGCTGATCGAGCAACTGGTTCGGCTGCTGGCCGCTCGAGCTCGCGGACGTGATCTGCGCATTGAGGCTCGCGATCTGCTGCGTGTAGGTGTTGATTTGCGAGACCGCGCTCGTGAGCTGCGTGTTCACGCTCTGGCGCATCGCGTCGTACTGCTGGCTCGCGGCGTTGATCTGGGTGGCGAGCGTCTGCGCGTCGGAGAGCACGGTTTGCCGCGCTGCGGTATCCGAAGGCGAATTCGAGACGTTCTGCAGGCCCGTGAAGAAGTTCGTGATCGCGGTGGCGATGCCCGAGGTCGGGCTGCCCACGAGGTTCGACAGTTGCGTGGCGAGGTTGTACGAAGCCGTGTACGAACTGCTGGCCGTCTGCGCATTGTTGACGGCCGTCGTGAGGTACTGGCTGTAGGCGCGCTGCACGGTCGCGGTGGTGACGCCGCTGCCGAGGTAGCCGTTCGATGTGTACTGCCCCGCCGATTCCTGGTACACCGGCTTCTCGACGGTGTAGCCCGCAGTCGTCGAGTTGCTGATGTTCTCGCCGGTGGTCGAGATACCAATCTGCGCCGCCTGCAGGCCGCTCAGACCGATCGAGAAAATGTTGGACATGCGTGATCCTCGAAAGCGGCCTGCCCCCCTGGCAAACCGCGTGATGTACTCACGGTATAACGGCAACGCACTGCAAAAATTGAGCGCCCGATGGTGGCGAAAACGGTGGTGAAACCGGGGCGAAAACGTTAGCGGGTCAGCGCGTGCGCGGCGTACGCGCGGCGGGCGAACCGGCGCATGCGCTGCGCCGGCCGGGTGACGCGGTTCGCGCAGGTGAGGCTGTGCCGGTCAGGCACGCGCGAGCGCGCGGCGCTTCATCTCGAGCTGCGTGATATAGCGCTGCAGCGTGTTCTCGGCGGAGCCGGGCAGCGCGTGGAAGCGAAAGCCCATGTGATAGCGGCGGTCGCCGTTGGGCAGGTCGATGAAGCGCAGCACGACGAGCGCGAGATCCACGCGCAGCTTGCCGTGCGCGCGCAGGTCGAGCTCGATGTCGGGCAGCACGAGGCCGGAGGCGAGATCCGCCACGCGCTCGTCGGTCGTGCGCAGCCCGAGGCCGCCAAGCGAGAGGTCATGCACCTCGTAGGCGAAGCGCGGGCCGCCGCCCGGCAACTCGCCGCGGCAGATGCACGGCTCGAGCACCGGTGTGTCGACGCGGAAGTACTCGCGCCGCTGCACGTAGAAGAGCACTTCGGGGAAATCGGCTTCGAACGCGGGGTGCCCTTCGAACTCGGTGCGCCGCGGCGTAGCCGTCCTGAACTCCACGCGCACGCCGTCGGGCGAGGCGTGGAACTGGCACTCGGGCGCGGCGAGCACGCCCGTGTTCTGCTCGGGTACCGCGCCCCAGTCGAACACGAAAGTGCGCTCGCGTCCGTTGACGGCCAGAATGCGCGTGACCAGCTGTCCGCCGCGATACTGGAGGGTCAGGAAGTCGCCGCGATTGACGAGATTGCGTAGCTGGACGCCGATCTCGAGCGGATTGCGGCGCCCAAAATCGTGGGAGCCTTCCGCACCCTCGCCTGCTTCCTGTGGATTCGACTGAACGGTATTCATCGGCCTGCCGGAAATTCGTGAACGTGCCGGCGCGCCCGCGGACCCTTTCCGCACGCGCCGTTCGGGCGGTCCGACCGCCCGGATTGCTTTTCCATCTTGCCTGCATTAGCGGCAGGCATGACGAAAAATTTAGGGATTGGGCGTAAAAAAAATGTGCCCTTTCGCTGCATGAAACACGCGTGCGCAGCTTCTTCCGGCAACTGCACGGAGGCAACGTTTGCGGTTGCCTAACTAGCGTTAACTGCGTGAGGTCAACCGCGTGACGCCGAGCGCATGACGTCACCCGCAGCGCCGGCCGTCGAATCCGCCGCTGGGTCGGCCCTCAGGCCATCCGCTGCATGATGGTCAGCAGCTTTTTCGCATAGTGCGGGTCGGTGGCGTAGCCCGCGCGCTGCATGCCGTGTGCGAAACCTTCGGCGCTCTTCGAGCCGTTGATCACCGACGCATAGCGCGGATTGTTCTTGAGCAGCGTGGCGTAGTCGGTCATCGCGTCTTCATACGAGTCGTAGGCGCGGAACTTCTCCACCACGCGATGCGGCTCGCCGTTCACGTACTCGGTCGTGACCGTCGAGACGGTCTTGCCGGTCCAGTCCTTGCTCGCCTTGATGCCGAACACGTTGTGGCTCGCCGAGCCGTCGGCGTTCTTGATCTCACGCTTGCCCCAGCCCGATTCGAGCGCGGCCTGGCCGAGAATGAAGCGCGCCGGTATGCCCGTGGTCGAGCTGGCCTGCTGCGCGGCGTTGGCGAGCTTGTCGACGAAGGCGTCCACCGAGGCGTCGCCGTTGCCCTTGACCGGCGGCGTGAGCGCGCTGTTGCCGCTGTAGCCCGTGCCGTTGGCGAGCGTGCCGTTGGCGGCTGCGTTGCCGTAGGCGCGGCCGAGCGCGCTCAGCATCGCGAGGTTGCCTTCGCTCGCGTCCGAGCCCGAAAGCCCGGAGATCGCGCCCGCCACGCCGCCTGCGCGGCCCGCGCCATCGGCACCGGCCGCGCCGCCCATGCTGCGCATGAGCTGCTTGAGCATCGCGTTCGCCACGCCAATGCCCTTGTTCGACATCTGCTGGGCGAGCTGCTGGTCCATCATCGAGGTGAACTGCGCGCCGTCGTGCGAGTCGAGCGGGCCGTCGTCAGGCGTTGCGTCGCGCATGCTCTTGAGCATCATCTGCGTGAAGACCGCGTCGAACTGCTTCGCGGCCATCTTCACGCCCTGCTGGGGCGAGGCGTTCGCCGCGGCGCGCATCGAGTCGAAGCCCTGCACGTCGAGCGCAAAGCGGTTGGAAAGGTCGAGGCTGCCGCCGCCGATGTTCTTCGTATTATCCAAGTGACACCCCTTAGATGATCTCGAGATCGGCGCGCAGTGCACCCGCCGCCTTCATCGCCTGCAGGATCGACATCAGATCCGCAGGCGTCGCGCCCAGCGCGTTGAGCGCCTTCACGACCTCGGCGAGATTGGCGCCCGCCGTGACGAGCTTGAGCGATCCGTTGTCCTGCTTCAGCTGGATCTGCGACTGGCGCGTCGCCACCGTCTGGCCATTGGAGAACGCGCCGGGCTGGCTCACCGCCGTCTGCGTGTTGACGACGACCGAGAGATTGCCGTGCGCGACCGCGCAGCTCTCCAGCGTCACCATCTGGTTCATGACGATCGAGCCGGTGCGCGCGTTCAGGATCACCTTCGCAGCCGGCGTGGCCGGATTCACGTTGAGGTCCTGGATCTGCGCGATGAAGCCCACCTGCGACGCCGGGTCGGCCGGCCCGCGCACCTGGATCGTGCGGCCGTCGAGCGGCGAGGCCGTACCCGGGCCGAACATGTTGTTGACGGCCGAGACGATGCGCTGCGTCGTGTCGTAGTCCATGTCGTTGACGGTCAGCGTGAGCAGACCGCCTTGCTGCGCAACCGGCGAGACCACCGCGCGCTCGACGATCGCACCGCCCGCGATGCGGCCCGCGGCGAGCTGGTTCACCTGCACCCTGCTGCCGTTGGCCGAGGCGCCCGCGCCGCCCACGGCCACGTTGCCCTGCGCGAGCGCGTAGACCTGGCCGTCGGCGCCCTTGAGCGGCGTGAGCAGCAGCGTGCCGCCGCGAATGCTCTTGGCGTTGGCGAGCGACGACACGGTGACGTCGATCTGCTCGCCGGGCCGCGCGAACGGCGGCAGCACGGCGGTCACCATCACGGCAGCGACGTTCTTCAACTGCATGTTGTTGAGCGTCGACGAAGAGCCCGACGAGCTCGACGTGTTGTTGATCGAGATGCCGAGGTTCGCGAGCATGTTCGCGAGCGTCTGCGTGGTGAACGGCGCCTGGGTGGTCTGGTCGCCGGTGCCGTCGAGACCCACCACGAGGCCGTAGCCGATGAGCGGGTTGTCGCGCACGCCCTGGAAGGTCGCGAGGTCTTTCACGCGCTCGGCGCGCGCCGGCGTCGCGTAGGCGACGAGTGCGCCGCAGGCCAGCACGAAGCCGAACGCCACGCCGATGGCGGCGAGCACGTCCTTCACGCGCGAGTGGCGCGAACGATGGAAGCGGATCTTCACCATGGCGCGATGTTCAGGAAAAAGCGTTGCAGCCAGCCCATCGTTTCGGCTTCGTCGATCACGCCCTTGGCGGAGTATTCGATCTTCGCGTCGGCGACGTCGGTCGAGAGCACGGAGTTGTCGCCGGCAACCGTGTTCGGGTTGACGACGCCGGAGAAGCGCACGAATTCATTGCCCTGGTTGATGAGCATCTGCTTCTCGCCCGAGACGACGAGATTGCCGTTGGGC
The DNA here is from genome assembly GCF_003096715.1 of Paraburkholderia silvatlantica. Classification (GTDB taxonomy): domain Bacteria; phylum Pseudomonadota; class Gammaproteobacteria; order Burkholderiales; family Burkholderiaceae; genus Paraburkholderia; species Paraburkholderia silvatlantica. The sequence goes on along the minus strand of NZ_QEOL01000026.1, from coordinate 51,984 downwards.
AGCACGTTCGTCACGGTGACGGTAATGACGCCCGTGAACGTGTTCGAGGCGTTCGCGCCGCCCGTGGCGTCGAACTGGTTCGCGCCCGTCGTATTCAGGTTCGCGCGGTTGAAGAAGCCCGGCAGGAAGTTCGCGGTGCCCGAGAAGCTCGTGCTGGTGCCGCGCTTGGTGGCCGCGCCCGATGACTTGGTTGCGTTGATGTTTTCGGAGATGACGATCGTGAGGATGTCGCCGATATTGCGCGGACGCTGGTCCTCGAAGAGCGGCCGCCCCGCGTAGCCGGGGTTGTAAATCGCGCCCGGCGAGGTGTTCACGGGCGGCGCGGGCGGCACGGCCGTCATGGGCTGCTGCGTGATCGGCTGCCGGTTGGGAATGTAGGCGCAGCCCGCCAGCATCGCGAGCGCCACAGCCGCCGCGAGCGTCCGGGCATTGCCCGGATGCCGCGCGCGGATGCGAGGAGGGTTTCGAACGGACTGCGACATATTCTTCACCGACTTGATTAACCAGGGAGACCTCAGACCTGCATCTGGCTGAGGGTTTGCAGCATCTGGTCGGAAGTGGTGACCGCCTTGCTGTTGATTTCGTAGGCGCGCTGCGTCTCGATCATGTTCACGAGCTCTTGCACGACGTTCACGTTCGACGATTCGACGTAGCCCTGGTTGAGCGTGCCCGAAGCGTTCTGGCCCGGCGTGGAAATCGTGGGCGCGCCCGACGAGGCCGTTTCCGACAACAGGTTCTGCCCGTTCGACTGCAGGCCGGCCGGGTTGATGAACATGGCGAGCTGCAGCGTGCCGATGGTCGTGTTGTTGCTCGTGCCCGGCGTCGTGACCGTCACCACGCCGTCGCTGCCGATGGTGAGCGAGGTGGCGTTGGCGGGCACGGTGATCGCCGGGATCACCTGGTAGCCGCTCGCCGTCACGAGCTGGCCTTGCGAGTTGGTCTGGAACGAGCCGTCGCGCGTGTAGGCCGTCGTGCCGTCGGGCATCTGCACCTGGAAGAAGCCCGCGCCGTTGATCGCCACGTCCTTCGAGTTGCCGGTCTGCTGCAGGTTGCCCTGCGTGTAGAGACGCTCGGTCGCCACCTGCTGCACGCCCGTGCCCACCTGGCTGCCCGAAGGCAGTTCGGTTTGCTGCGTCGAGTTCGCGCCCGGCTGGCGCAGCGTCTGGTACATGAGGTCCTCGAACACCGCGCGCGAGCCCTTGAAGCCATTGGTGCTCACGTTCGCGAGGTTGTTCGAGATCACGTCCATCTGCGACTGCTGGGCCTGCATGCCGGTGGCGGCGATATAGAGCGATCGGTTCACGGTGTCTTTCTCCCGGTCCGGCTTCGCGCGCGTCGTGCGGCGCGAAGCGGCCTTCATTTAACTTGAAATGGCTTAGCTGAAGTTGAGCAGCTGGTTCGCGCTCTGCTCGTTCTGGTCCGCGTTCTGGAGCAGCTTGGTCTGCATCTGGAACTGGCGCGCGTTGGTGATCATCGAGACCATCGCCGCCACCGGGTTCACGTTGCTGCCCTCGATCGACTCGGTCGCGATCTGCACGGTCTGGTCCGCGTCGGCGGGGTTGCCGTCCGCGGTGTGGAACAAACCGTCGTCGCCGCGCGTGAGCGCGCCTGCCGGCGGGTTGACGAACTTGATCTGGTCGATCATGGCGATCGCGTTGGCGGGACTGCCCGGCGCGATGGCCGAAACCGTGCCGTCCTTGCCGATCGTGATCGCCGAACCGGGCGGCACCGCGATCGGGCCGCCGCCGCCGATCACCTGCTGGTTGGCCGCCGTGACGAGCTGGCCGTTTTCATCGACGTGCAGGTTGCCCGCGCGCGTATAAGCCTCGTTGCCGTCGGCCGTCTGCACGGCCATGAAGCCCTGGCCCTGAATCGCGATGTCGAGCGGGTTGCCGGTATGCGAGATCGCACCGGGCGTCATGTCCGAGCCAGGCGTCGCCGAGAGCACGAAGGTGCGCGTGGTCTGGTCGTTTACCGTCGAGCCGTCGCCGAACGACATCGGCACGGCGCGGAAGTTGGCGAGCTGCGCGCGAAAGCCCGTGGTCGAGACGTTCGCGAGATTGTTCGCGACGACGGCCTGCTGCTCGAGCGCCTGGCTCGCGCCCGTCATCGCGGTATAGATCAGTCGGTCCATGATGTGCCCGGTACGTGGTTAGACGCGTTACATCTGCAGCAGCGTCTGGTCGACGGTCTGCTGCGTCTTGATGGTCTGCGCGTTCGCCTGATAGTTGCGCTGGGCCGTGATCAGGTCGACGAGCTGGTTCGTCAGGTCGACGTTCGACGCTTCGAGCGCGCCGCCCGTGAGCGTGCCGTGGTTCGTGCTGCCCGGCGTGGAGACCTGCGCGACGCCCGAAGCCGCCGTTTGCTGGAACTGGTTGCCGCCCAGGTTCAGGAGGCCGTTCGGGTTGTTGAAGTTGGCGAGCACGATCTGGCCGAGCGCCATGGTCTGGCCGTTCGAGTAATTGCCGGTGATGGTGCCGTCCGCACCGATCGAGAAGTTCGAGAGCGTGCCGCTCGCGTAGCCGTCCTGAGCGAGGTTGTTCACGCCGTTGGCCGAGCCGTACTGCGTCGTGCCCGCGAGGTCGAGCGTCAGCGACTGAGGCGTCGTGGAGCCGTCCGTCGGCGCAATGTTGAAGGTGAGCGACGTGGTGCCGTTGCTCGTCACGCCGTTGGCCGCATCGGGGGTAATGCCCTGGAGCGCGCCGGACGAGCTGAACTGCGCCGTGCCGAGCTTCACGACCGAGCCGGGCTGACCCGCATACACGTCCCACTGGCCGCTCGTCGCGTCTTTGGCGAAGTACATGTTGACCGTCTGGGCGCCGCCGAGCGTGTCGTAGGCCGTGACCGACGTCGAATACGTGTAGCTCGTCGAGTCGGTTTCGCTGAAGGGCGTCGTGGTGGGCTTCGTCGCCTGCGCGTTCAGGTTCAGCTGCGCGGTAATGTTCTTCGTGGCGACCGGCGCGATGTTGGTGGTCGGCACCTGGAGCGGCACGGTCTGCGCGGTGTTGATCACGCCGGTCGAACTCGCGGCATAGCCCATCAGGTCGTTGCCCGACGCGTCGGTGATAAAGCCGTTCTTGTTGAGCTGGAACACGCCGTTACGCGAGTACGTGACCGTGCCGTTGTTCGACATCTGGAAGAAGCCGTTGCCGTTGATGGCGACGTTCAGCGCCTGGCCCGTCGTGTTGATCGTGCCTTGCGCGAAGTCCTGCTGCACGGTCTGCAGCGAGGCACCGAGGCCGATCTGGTTGCCCACCGACGTCGCGATGGTGTTCGCGTAGACGTCGGCGAACTGCGCCGTGCTCTGCTTGAAGCCCACGGTGTTCGCGTTGGCGATGTTGTTGCCGATCACGTCGAGGTCGTTCGACGACGCGGCGAGGCCGCTCAATCCTTGCTGGTAGCCCATGTTTTTCTACTCCGCGCTTTTCGCGTTGTCTATCGTGTTCAGAGAATGGCGCCCACGCTCGAAAGCGGGACGGTCTTGCCGTTGGCGAGCGAGAGGCTCGGGTTGCCGTCCGGCTGCTGGACCACGCCCTGCACCTGGCTCGCGACGAGCGGGGTTGCCGTGGCGGACTGGCCGTTGGTCGTCGCGCTGGCGGCGATCGTGTAGGTGCCGTCGGCGACCGTGTTGCCCGCGCTGTCCTTGCCGTTCCAGGTGACCGGCACGGTGCCGGCCGACTGCGCGCCGAGGTCGAGCGTGTTGACGACCTGGCCTGCCGAGTTGGTGATCGTGAGCTTCACGTCCGAAACCGCCGAAGGCAGCGTCACGCCGAGCTGCGGCGCGCTGCCGCTCGAGACGGCGGCGCTGCTGCCCGGGGCGAGCACGGTCGAACCGATGAGCAGCGCGGCCTGCGCGTTCTGGCCCGCCGAAAGCTGCGTGGAGAGCGACGTCAGCGACGTGTTGAGCTGCTGGATGCCCGACACCGTGTTGATCTGGGCGAGCTGCGAGGTCATCTGCGAGCTGTCCATCGGATTGGTCGGGTCCTGGTTCTGCAGCTGCGCGACGAGCAACTGCAGGAACGTGGACTGCAGGTCGCTCGCGCTCGTGCCGCTCGATGACGACGACGAACTCGAGCTCGTGCCGTTCATGGTGTCGAGCAGTTGCTGCGACACAGTGGCGGTGCTGCCGCCAATGGTTGTGTTGCTGGAACTCAACGCGTTCTCCCTCGATTGCGCTTCGTGCTTGGCGTGTGGTGGTGGCGGGCGCGGTTTCGTTTCGCGCCGGCTGGTCTCTGTATGACTGCAGTCTGTCTTCTTGCTGCGGCGTGCCGTGCTTCAGCTTCAGGTTCCGATCGTCAATGTCTTGAGCATCAACTGCTTGGCCGTGTTCAGCGTTTCGACGTTGGCCTGATACGAGCGCGACGCCGAGATCATGTTCACCATCTCCTGCACCGGATCCACGTTGGGCATCGTCACGTAGCCATCCGCGTTGGCTGAAGGATTGTCGGGGTCGTAGGTCTGTTTCATGGGCGTGGGGTCGTCCACCACGCCGGTCACCCTGACGCCGCCCACCTGCTGGCCCGAGGCCGTGCGCGCGCCGCCGAGCGGGTTGACCGCGAACACGACCTGCTTCGCCTTGTACGGCTGGCCGTCGGGGCCGGTCGTGCTGTCGGCGTTGGCGAGATTGGACGCCGTCACGTTCAGACGCTGCGATTCCGCCGTCATGGCGGAGCCCGCAACGCTGAAGATGTTCATCAGGGATGGCATGGTTTCGTTGACCTCACATCAGGTGCGCGTCGCGCGCGCGTTGGTCGTTCATGGCTTCGTTACTGCGTTTTCCGGCTGCGCCGCCTGCGGCGATCAGCTCGAACCCGAGGTGATCGCGGAGAGCATCGTCTTGATCTGCTGCGAGACCACTGTCATGCCCGACTCGAAGTGCAGCGCGTTGTCGGCGAACTGCACGCGCTCCGTGTCGAGATCGACCGTGTTGCCGTCGAGCGCGGGCTGCACCGGCGTGCGGTACATGAGCTGGCTCTTGTAGGTATCGGCCGGGCCGCCCGTCGGGATCAGCTTCGCGTCGCCGGCCATGTGGCCCGACTCCGTGGCCGCCATCTGCATGCCGCTCGTCACGCCCGCGGGCTGCGCCATGGCGAGCGGCTGGGCGTTGCCGCCCGACGTGGCCGCCATGCCCACCGTGCCGCCCGCGCCCTGCTGGCGCAGCGCGCCAGCCAGCGAAGCCGCGAAGTCCACGTCGCGCGCCTGGTAGCCCGGCGTGTCGGCGTTCGCGATGTTCGAAGAGATCAATGCCTGCCGCGTGGCGCGCACATCGAGCGCTTCGCGCCCAAAGGCGAATTCGGCATCGAGTTTGTCCAGCATCGGGCGTTCTCCGTGAAACGAAAAGGATTCGGCGTGAGCGCGGCGGGCCCGCCAGCGGCGGGAAAACCGGTGCAGGCGCGGCGCAAACGTTAGGCGCGCAGCCCGAAGGCCTTTGCGCATGGAGTGGAATATTAGGCGGGGGTGGCAAGAACCAATCGGACGAATAGCCGGTAAAGCGCCCCTCTATTCGACGCAAGCGCGCGAGGGCCGCCGCCTAGAATGCGAGGCGTGTCAATGCATTCGATGGAGAACGACAATGCCGCAGACTGCCACTTCCCGCAGGCCGTACGCCGGCCTGGTGCGGCGTGCGCGCGCGCTGTCGTGGGGCGCGTCCTGGGCGTGCGCGCTTGCGTGCGCCCTTGGTGGAACGCTCGCTCATGCGCAAACCGCGCCGCAACCCGAGGGTGCTGGCGGCCAGATCTTTATCGCGGGCCCCGGCGACCGCTCGGGCTCCGACGCCGCGCAGATGAACGCGCTGCTCGCGAGCAACGCGAAGAAGCCCGCCGCGGCCGTGGCGAGCATTGCACCCGCCAGTGATGCCGCACCGCTGCGCGCGGCCAGCTACGCCGATCTGAATTCGCGCGGCGTGCCCGAGGATGCGCGCGCGGGCGTCGATTCGAACGGCATGATCACGATTCCGGGTCCCGGCGAGCGCGCGCCCCAAGGCGACGCACCGCGCATCGTCACGGTTCCCGCGCCGGGCGCGAGCGCCCAGCCCGTGCGCGTGCCGGCGGCCAACGCAAACAACGCGGGCACGCTCGAGCGCGTGAACCTGTCGAGCGCAGCGAACCGCGTCGCGCCGGTGGTCGTGGACGCTGGCGCGACGGCGCTCGCGGGCGCGAAACCGGTTGCCGGCGCAAGCACCAGCGCGCCGCCTAACCCCAATACCAGCGGCGTCGCCACGAACGTGCAGGCCACGCCGCCGGGCCAGCAGGACGGCGAATCCATCCGCGCCGCCGCGCTCGCCTTCCTGCAGCAGCAGTCGGCGGGCTTGCCGGGCCGCGTGAGCATCACGGTTGCGCCGGTGTTTCCGCGCGGCCTCGCGGCCTGCACTTCGCTCGAGCCGTTCATGCCGCCCGGCGCGCGCACCTATGGCCACACGACCGTGGGCGTGCGCTGCATCGGCGCGAAGCCGTGGACGCTCTATGTGAGCGCGCGCATTGCCGTGGACGTGACCTACTACGTCGCCTCGCGCCAGATCGGCGCGGGCGAAGCGCTTTCGGCCGCCGACTTCATGCCGCGCGCGGGCGATCTCGCGAACCTGCCGCAGACCATCGTCACCGATCCCAGGCAGGCGACGGGCGCCGTCGCGCTCGCGCGCATCGCCGCGGGACTGCCGCTGCGCACCGACATGCTGCGCAGCGCCGCTTCGGTGGTCATCGGACAGACGGTCAAGGTGATCGCCGTGGGCAGCAACTTCACGATCTCGGCCGAGGGCAGCGCGCTCAACAACGCCGAGCCCGGCCAGCAGGTGCGCGTGCGCACGAGCGGCGGCCAGATCATCTCGGGCGTGGTCAAGGACGCAGGTACCGTGCAGGTGCAAATCTAGGGCCGGAAAGGGCCGGATCAGGGCGCATCGACCCCGTCCTGCGGCCCGATCCGGCGCTTCCGCCTTTGCGCGCCAGCACACGTAACAGCATGTAACGATGGACTTTTCGGCTAAAGTTCGGCCCGGCCTGTGCCGTTATCAAGGTCAAATCGATCAGGAAAGCCCATCGTGAAAGTTGACTCCTCCACCCGCAATGGTCCGCGCACGCTGCAGGACGGCCTCGCGCGCACGCAAGCCGATTCGACCGGCCTAAGCGCCGCCGGCACCGACACCGCGGCCGCCTCCGGCGCGACCGGCGCTGCTCAAGGCGGCGCGAACGTAAGCCTCTCGTCGCTCTCGTCGACGCTGCGCTCGCTCGCGGCGAGCGGCTCCGCCGACATCGACACGGCTCACGTGCAGTCGATCAAGGACGCGATCCGCAACGGCACGTTGCAGATCGACTCCGGCAAGATTGCCGACGGCGTGATCCAGACCGCCCGCGACCTCATGAAGCCGACGTCGGGCAACTGACGTTCGACGCACGAGCGCCGCGCAAACCTCTCTTTTTTTTGGTGCCTAGCAATGAAAGATGCCTTGTTGGCCACACTGATCGACGAACACGCCACGGTTGAGGCGTTCGCGTCGCTGCTCGCCTATGAAGAGAAGGCGCTCGTGTCGGCCGACGGCATGGAGGCGCTGCCGCAGATCGTCGAGCAGAAGACGACGCTCACGCAGCGTCTCGCGGGCCTTGAAAAGGCGCGCGACGCGCAACTGGCCAGCCTCGGCCTGCCGGGCGGCCGCAAAGGCATCGAAATGGCGTGCGACGGCGACACGCGTCTTGCAAGCCAGTGGGCGCTGCTCAAGGGATCGACCGAGCGCGCGCGTCGCAAAAATCTGACGATCGGCATGATGATCCGCACGCGCATGGAGCATAACCGCCGCGCGCTCTCGATCCTGCGCGGCGAAACGGGCAACGGCGCGATGCTGTACGGTCCCGATGGCCGGCTGCCGGCGTTCGGGCTGTAAGCGCGTACGGACGGCGTCACGCCAAAGACAAAAGCCGGAGCGGCGACGCTTCGGCTTTTGTCTTTGTACGAGCCCAGTCCACCCCAAAAAAAAGCCGGAGCGCTCTCGCACCCCGGCTCTTTCACCGCACCCGGTCCGCGCTGACAACCGCGCGCACCGCCGATCGCGTCAACTCTCCTGGCCGGCCCACGACATCTCGCGCAGCCGCGTGCGCAAGCGCGCCACCGCCTGGCTGTGCAGCTGGCATACGCGCGACTCGCTCACCTCCATCACCGCGCCGATTTCGCGCAGATTCATGCCGCGCTCGTAATAGAGCGACATCAGCAGCTTCTCGCGCTCGGGCAGCCGCTCGATCGCCTCGACGAGCGCGCCGCGCAGGCTGTCGTCGAGCAGCGCCGAAAGCGGGTCCGAGTGATCGACGCAGTAACGGTCGAGGAACGGTTCGTCCTCGGCGGAGCGGTCGAAGTCTTCGTAGTAGATGAGCTGGCTGCCGTGCAGGTCCTGCAGCATGCTCTGATATTCGTCGAGCGGCATGCTCAGATGCTCGGCGATCTCCGTTTCGCTGGCCGAGCGCCCGAGCCGCTGCTCCACCTTGTGCACCGCGCTTTCCACTTCGCGCGAGGTGCGGCGCAGGCTACGCGGCAGCCAGTCGTTGCTGCGCAGCTCGTCGAGCATCGCGCCGCGAATGCGCTGGCTCGCGTAGGTCTCGAACTGCGCGCCCTGATCTTCCTTGTAGCGGTTGGCCGCGTCGAGCAGGCCGATCATGCCGGCCTGGATCAGGTCGTCGAGGTCCACGCTCGCCGGCATCTTGGCGACGAGCTGCAAGCCGAGCCGCCTCACGAGCGGCGCGTACTTCGCGAGCACGTCGGCCTGCGAAATTTTTCCTTGAGCGTTATACATCGTGCTCTCCACTTCTCATGTCCCTGATTGGCGTCGTCGTGCGCACGTCAGACGTGCTGCGGCGACGTCCGCTGCGCGGGCGTATCGGTGCGCCAGCCCACATGGGCCGGCGCGGCCGCGGATGTTGCGTTGGGTGCGGGATGCACACCCGTCACGGCCGCCACGAACGAATCGGCGTTCGCGGCGAGCGTGCTGTGTGCGGCGTTTGCTGCATGGGCAGCGTGTGGCTGGACGCCGGCTTGCAGCGCGCCGTCCGGCTCGTCGGCGGGTGCGTGGCCCGCCGCTTCATGTTCTTCGTCCGTCGCGCCGAACGCTGCGGCCGCGCGCGCCGTGGCCGGCGAGCACGCCGAGACCGCGGGCCGCATCGGCCAGTGCGGCAATTCGGCGGCCACGTGGCGGAAATCGCGCGCGGCGGCCGTCGACGGAAATGCATCGACGATGCAGCGTGCGAGCCTGAGCGCCTGCGCCATGTGCTGATCGGCGGCGACGCTTCCCGCGCTTTCGAGCGACACGCTCAGGTAGCGGCTCGCCACCCCGGCGAGGTTCTCGATCGCGGTCTGCGCGTCGCTCGCGTTCGCCACATGATTCGCCAGTACGCGAAACTGCGCGATCGCATGCGCGAAGTGCAGCCGTTTCATGCACGCGTAGGCATCCGTGATCGACTGCGCGCCGATGCGCATCACGATCAGCACGTCGTGCGCGTGCATGGCGAGCGGCGAAAGCGCGCCTTCGGCGTCGAGCTGCGCATCGATCAATACGATGTCCGCGGGACCCGAAATGACCTTCCGCAGCTGCGCGGCCGTGTACTGCGCGCGGTTGTCGCGCGAGGCGGCCAGCACGCCGAAGCCGAGCGCATGGCGGCCGACGGCTTCCTCGAGCGTGCGCTCGCCGCGCATGACGGCGGCGAAGCTGCCTGCGCCGCGCACACCGCCTACCTGCGAACAGACCGAGCGGGGTCCCAGACACTCGTCGATCACGAGCACGTCCTTGCCCTGCGCGGTGAGCGCCGCCGCGAGATTGACCACGGCGGTCGTGCGCCCGGGCGAACCTGCGCCGCCCGTCACCGCGACCACGCGCGAGCCTTCGCGTGCGAGAAGCCGCCGCAGCCCTTCGGCCTGATCGATGACGAACTTATCCAAACCTGACCTCGGGAGCCTGCGAATTCGAACGCGTCGAGAGTGCCGACAGCAGCGCCGGGATATCGTCTTCGTGCGGCACGAACGGCGAACTCTCGCGCGGTATGCAAAAAGCGCTGCGGATCAGGAAGCGTCGCGTCGCCACGTAAAGGTTCTCGGGGACCTTCTGGCCCGTCGAGACGTAATACACCGGCAGCTTGTAGCGCAGCACCGTGTCGAGCGCGCTGCCGAGGTTGGTCGCCTCGTCGAGCTTGGTGAGGATGCAGCCCGAGAGCGGCGCGTTGTCCGGGCCGCTCTGGTAGGCCTGCACGACTTCGTTGAGCGTGTCGCCGTGGTTGGTCGCCGAGAGCAGCAAGAGGCGCTGCACCGGGCGGCCCGCGCCGCACAGCATGGCGATCTGGTCGGCCACGGCGCGGTCGCGCTGACTCATGCCGATCGTGTCGATCAGCACGATGTGCTTGTTCTTGAGTTCGGTGAGCGCGAGCTGGAGGTCCGCGCCGTCGCGCACCGCGTGCACCGAAACGCCGAGGATCTTGCCGAAGATGCGCAGTTGCTCGTGGCCGCCGATACGGTAGCTATCGGTGGTGAGCAGCGCGACCTTGCTCGCGCCGAAGCGCATCACGCAGCGCGCGGCGAGCTTCGCCGTGGTCGTGGTCTTGCCCACGCCCGTCGGGCCCATCAGCGCGAACACGCCGCCGCGCTCCATGAGCGCTTCTTCGTCTTCGAGCACGGGCAGGTTCGATTCGAGCACCGACTGGAGCCACTCCATGCCGGCCTCTTCGGTCTGCACTTCGGGCAGGCGGTCGATCATCATCTTCACGAGCTGCGCGGAGAAGCCCGCGGCGAACAACTGCTTGGTGAGCGCGCCCTGCACCGGGCTGCGGCGCTGGCGCTCGCCCCACAGCAGGCCCGCGAACTGCTCTTCCATCATGCCGCGCATGGAGGCGAGCTCGTTCATCACGGTTTCGTTGACGACCTGCTCGATGCGCGCCCGGATCGCTTCGCTCACGGTTTGCGCGGCGCCAGCGCCCTCGGCGCCTTGCGCATTGCGGTTGCCGGGCGCGGGGCCCGCGGCTTCCGGACCGTGGCCGAGGCGCTGCGCGGCGCGGCGCGCGGCGACATGAGCGGCCTCGAGCGCCCAGTCGGGCGTGCTGGCGTCGACATCGGGCGGCAACACCGGGTCGGCGACGCTGCCAAGACCGCGCGCTGCGGCGGCGGCGGGCGTCATGCCCGGCACGCGCGGCGCGTTCTGCTGGCTCACGATGCGGCGGGCGTGGTCGATCAGCCAGGGATTCGACTCGGCCATCGTGCGCGGCGCGTCGCTCGCCGGGGCGGCGGCAGCGGCCTGCTCGAGCCGCGCCGCGGCTTCGCGCGCTGCAGCCTGGGCGTCTGGGTTCGCGGCCGGCGCCGTCGACGCAAACGATGGCGCAAAGGCCGGCGAGGCGAGCGGCCCGGTCGCGGCCTGCAGCGCCATTTGCAGCGGCGAGTGCGCATGCGGGACGGCTTGTTGCGATTGTCGCGATTGCGCGGCCTGCTGACCCGCGGCGGCGCGCGAAGAAGGCGAAAGCGGCGCGATGGCGGCTGACGCGGCCGCCGCTTCCTTGCCGAGCGAGACGGCGCTGTCGGCGGCGTGATCGCCATCCGCATCGGCTTCGGCGTCCGCGCCGCCGTTTTCGGCGCCCACTTCCGGGCTCGCGCCGAACACCGACGAGAACACGTCCGGCATGCCGCTCGCGTACGGGTTCGCTGCGCCGATCGGAGCAGCGAGCGCCGCGCGCGGCGTACGCGACATTGGCGTCATGGCGGCGGAAGGCTGCGCGAACGCGGCGCCTTGACCACCCTGAGCCGCGAGGCCACCGGGGCCTTGCGCGGCGGCAGCATCGGCCGGCGCGATCGCCGCGAGATCGCGGTCCGCGAGCGCGACGATTTCGACGCTGCCGTCGTCGAGCGTACGGTTCGACAGAACGACGGCGTCCGCACCCAACGCTTCGCGTACGAGCCGTAACGCGTCGCGGCTGGTGCCACCGATGAATTTGCGAATGTTCAAGCTAAGCCCCTGATGAGGTGAGCGGCTTATGCCGCCGCCGGTCGTCTGTTGCGGGAATGGCGCTGGATGGCTACCGGCCTGGCGTCGTGTGCAAGGCCTTTTCCGATGTTGGAATTATTTCGAAGGTGGGCGCTCCATGATCGATGGATCAGGGCGGAAAAATGCGGGCAATTCGCGGAATCGGTGGCGGGGGGGCGCGGGAGGGAGAAGTGGCGCGCGGCCCGCAAAAAGCGGGCTCTTTTTCTGTGCGGTGCGGCAACGCGCGCGGCGCGATCAATGCGCCCCGATCACGTTCACCACCTTCACGTTGCGCGTATCCGGCACCTCGGCATACGACAGGACCTTGAGCTGCGGCAGGCTGCGGCGCAGGAAGCGCGAGAGCATGGGCCGCAGCGCGTGCTGCACGAGCATCACGGGCGCGAGGCCCAGCGCCTGCTGACGCCCCATCGCCTGCTCGGTCTGCGTGAGCAGCGTATGCGCGAGCCCCGGTTCGAGGCCTGGGTTCGGGCCCGAGGTGAGCGTCTGCGAAAGCACGCGCTCGAGGTTCGCGTCGAGGCCCATCACCTGCATGTCGGCGTTGCCGGGAAACCATTGCTGCGTGATCGCGCGGCCAAGCGCGATGCGCACCGCCGCCGTCAGATCGTGTGCATCGGTGATGCGCGGCGTGTGCTCCGCGAGCGCTTCCATGATCGTGCGCATGTCGCGGATCGGCACGCCTTCTTCCAGCAGGTTCTGCAGCACCTTCTGCAGCGTCGTGACGGGCAGCACCTTCGGCACGAGGTCGTCCACGAGCGAAGGCGTGTCCTTCTGCACGCGCTCGAGCAGCGCCTGCACTTCGCGGCGCCCGAGCAGTTCCGCCGCGTGCGTGACGACGAGGTGATTCAGGTGCGTCGCCACCACCGTGCTCGAATCGACCACGGTGTAGCCGAACACCTGCGCCTGCTCGCGCACGTTCGAATCGATCCACACCGCGGGCAGGCCGAACGCCGGGTCCGTGGTCGGCGTGCCGGGCAGCACCGCGCTCACCTGGCCCGGGTTGATCGCGAGCCACTGGCCCGGGTAGGCCTCGCCCGTGCCCACTTCCACGCCCTTCAACGCAATCCGGTAGGCGTTCGGGCGCAGTTCCAGGTTGTCGCGAATATGGATGACGGGCGGCAGAAAGCCGATTTCCTGCGCGAACTTCTTGCGGATGCTCTTGATGCGCTTGAGCAGCTCGCCGTCGGTGTTCTTGTCGACGAGCGGGATGATGCGGTAGCCCACTTCGAGGCCGAGCGTGTCGATGAGCGCCACGTCGTCCCAGGTCGCCTCGGCGTTTTCGACGGGCGCAAGCGCGGCGGGCACGGCGTCGGCGATCACGGCGCTCGCCTTCTTCGCCTCGGCGTTCTTCTTCAACGTGCGGCCAAGCTGGATCGCGCCGCCGCCGAGCAGCAGAAACGCGAAGTGCGGCATGCCCGGAATCAGGCCCATCATGACGATGATCGTGCCCGTGATCATCAGGACGCGCGGGTTCGTGAAGAGCTGGCCGGTGAGCTGCGTGCCGATGTCCTCGTTGGTCGCCACGCGCGAGACGATCACGCCGGCCGCCGTGGAAATGACGAGCGACGGAATCTGCGCGACGAGGCCGTCACCGATGGTGAGCAGCGTGTAGGTCTCGCCCGCCGAGGCGAGCGGCATGCCGTGCTGCACGACGCCCACGATCAGGCCGCCCACGATGTTGATCACCATGATCAGCAGACCGGCGATGGCGTCGCCGCGCACGAACTTGCTCGCACCGTCCATCGAGCCGTAGAACTCGGCTTCCTGGGCAATCTCCGTGCGGCGCTTTCTCGCCGCCTCTTCGTTGATGAGGCCCGCGTTCAGGTCGGCGTCGATCGCCATCTGCTTGCCGGGCATCGCGTCGAGCGTGAAGCGCGCGGACACTTCGGCGATCCGGCCCGCGCCCTTCGTGATCACCATGAAGTTGATGACCATGAGGATCACGAACACCACGATACCGACGGCGAAGTTGCCGCCCACGAGGAAGTGGCCGAACGACTCGATCACCTGGCCGGCGGCGCCCGGGCCGGTGTGGCCTTCGAGCAGCACGACGCGCGTGGAGGCCACGTTCAGCGAGAGGCGCAGGAGCGTGGAGAACAGCAGCACGCTCGGGAACGCCGCGAAGTCGAGCGGCTTCATGGTGTACATGCTGACGAGCAGCACCATCACCGAAAGCGCGATGTTGAACGTGAACAGCAGATCCAGCAGGAACGGCGGCAACGGCAGGATCATCATGCCGAGGATCATGCAGATCAGGATCGGTCCCGCCAGCGCGCGCAGATTCGTGCCTTGCAGCATCTCCGGGCGCCGCGCGAGGAAACCGGTGCGGGCGTTCATTCTGTTGCTCCTTCAGTGCCGTCGCGCGCCGGGTTCTTGTCGGCGCGGCCAGCGGCGTTCGATGCGTTGTTTGCGTTCGTGGAATGTGCCGCGTGCGCGCGACTGGCGGCCTCGGCGGCCGCGCGCTCCTCGGGTGTGAGGGCTTCGTCGGCTTCGCCGGCTTCGTCTTCGTCGCTCACCGCGCCCTTGTCCATTTCGGGCGGCACGTCGAGGTCGGTCGGCTCCATCGGCACGTCGCCGCCATGTTCGCGGAAGCGCTTGAGCTGATAGACCCACGCGAGCACCTGCGCAACGGCGCCGTAAAGCGGACCCGGAATCTCGCGGTTGAGGTCGACGTTGTAATAGAGCGCACGGGCGAGCGGCGGCGCTTCGAGCAGCGGCACATTGTTCTCGGCCGCAATCTCGCGGATGCGTGCGGCCACGAGGTTCACCCCCTTGGCGACGACCTTCGGCGCGCGCATCTCGCCGTCGGCGTACTTGAGCGCGACGGCGAAGTGCGTCGGGTTGGTCACGACCACGTCGGCCTTGGGCACCTGGGTCATCATGCGGCGGCGCGCGGCGGCGCGCTGCTGCTGGCGAATGCGCCCCTTCACGTGCGGATCGCCTTCGTTTTCGCGGTGCTCGCGCTTGACCTCTTCCTTGGTCATGCGCAGCTTGCGGTAGTACGACCAGAGCTGGTACGGCACGTCGAGCGCGGCGACCACGAACATGCCGGCGACCGTCATGCCGCAGCACACGCCGATGAGATGCATCGAGTCGGCAAACGCGCGCGCCGCGGGCTGCATGCCGAGCCCGAGAATCTCGTCGCGCCGGCTCCATACCGCCCAGCCGCCGATCACGCCCACCGCGAGCGTCTTGACGAGCGACATGCCGAGCTGGATTGGCCCGTTCACGGAGAAGATCCGCCCAAGCCCCGAGATCGGATTGAGGCGTCCGAAGTTCGGCTGCAGCGACTTCGTCGAAATGAGCCAGCCGCCGAGCGCCAAGGGCGCGAGCAGCGCGGCGAGCCCCGTGAGCGCGAGCACCGGCATGAGCGCCATGAGCCCCTCGCGCGCGGCGACGCCCGCGCCAATGAGCATGCGGCGTGTTTCGAACGCGCCCGCGTGATTGAACGTGAACGCGCCGCGCATCATCGCCTGCAGATGCTCGCCGATCGTGCCGGAGAGCAGCCACGTGCCATAGAAGCCCGCCGAGAGCAGCGCGAACGTCGCCAGTTCCCGGGAACGCGGAACCTGCCCCTCCTCCCGCGCCTTTTCGAGGCGCTTGGGAGTGGCGGATTCGGTTTTCTCGAGGTCGCTGTCCTCAGCCACGCAAGCTCCGGTCGCGGGCGCGCGCCGCTCGTCGCGGCTGCGCGGCTGGCGCGCGCCCTTTTTCAGTGATAGCGATTATTGCCGCGGGAGCCACGCAGCGATTGACGGAGTAAGCCGGGGAAATCGGGGTATTTCGGCCGATGGAACCGGGGCGGCATCATCGGCCGACGCCGGTGGGCGCCGGCGGGCGTTGCGCGCAGGCGCTCGCGAGCCGCAAACCCGACGATAAGCGCGCCCGGAGCGCCCGCAACCTCAGAACGCGACGTAGGGCGCCTTGCCCCCGGACGCGGTCATGTCCATGCCGTAGTACACGTAGCGGCCATAGAAGAACGACAACCCCAGGTCGAGGGCCGCCGACGACCCGAACTGCCCTGCCAGGTTGTTGGCCGCATAGTTCGCGCCGCTGCCGAGCAACGCGTTCCCGTTCGCGACATTGAAGGTTGCGGTGCCGGTGGTGGCGCCGTTATTGGAAACGAGCGCCGCGCTGAAGGACTGTGTGGACGATGGGCAGTAGAACGTGCCGAGATTGCCGCCGCACTGGGGCAGGGCGCTGTCGGCGAAGAAAATCGCGTTGGAACCCGAGTCGAGGAAGGTCTGGAGCGTGCGCCCGTTGAACGTGGAGTTGAGCCTGCCCCACGAGTCCGTGTTGAAGCTTTGCGAGGCAGTCATCGCGTTGTTCGGCTGCGTGCCGATGCCGAACACGAGCGTGCCCGTCGCGCTGGGCGCGCCGCTATCGGACACGGGTGCCATCTCCAGAATCACGCCGTTACCGTCCGTGCCGAACCTGGGCACGGGGTTGGCCACCAGCTGGGTTTGCGTGACCGTTGCGGCGATGCAGTTCGTGTTGCCGGGGCAGGAGTAGTAAGTGCCGAAGGTGTCATAAGGCGCGACGCCGATGCCGAGAATGCCGTTCGCGCCGAGGTCCTGCACGGTGTTCTGCGCGTTGCCAATGCCCGCGCAGGCCGACGGCACCGTGTTCGAGCCCAGGTCGCCGATCACCTGGATCGGAATATTGGATGCCGTCTCGCCGCCGATCTTGACGTCGGCGGGACGCACGGTGCCCCACGTGTAGCCGTCGGCGAAGGCCGTGCATTCGGCGAGGGTGCCGCCGTTGGCCGACGCTACAGGCAACGCGTTCAGGAGCGGTGACGGAATCGCCGATGCAAGCAGGCGCAGGCCGAACGATGCCGTGTCCACCTGAACGTTGCTGATCGGCTGGCAGGTGTTCGTACCGGCCACGCAAATCGTCACTGTCACAGTGGGAATATTCGGCAGCGTGCCGGTCAGTCCGCGGTTCACGACGACGCCCACGGTGTTCGCGGCGGTAGCCGCAGTGGGCTGCTGTGTGGGACTGGGAACCGCGGAACTGCCGCTGCCGCTACTGCCGCCGCTCGAACTGCTGTTATTGCTGCTGCCGCCCCCGCCTCCGCAGGCGGCGACGAGCGAAACGGAAGCCACGAGTGCGGTGGTCGAAAAGAACCGGAAAAGGCGCAGCCACAAGCTGCGCAAACGGCATGAAGTCAGCACTGAAGTCAGCACGTTCGGCCTCCGCTCGTCACTGGATATCGGAGGCGCTGACGCCCGCAGGCAACGCCTGCGGCAGCCATGCCTGCCCGGAGAAGGCGCCCATGTGGCCCCCCGAATGTACGACGACGTTCGAGTTTTCGACCACGCCCGGCCCGCGCACGCGACCGGCGGCGTGGCTCGCCTTCACGCCGGCCGTGTATTGGGGAAAGTAGCTGCCCAGCAGCATGGCGAGGTTGGGCATCTGCGGGCCGTCCCAGGCCACGCCGAATACGGTGCCGCCCTGCGTGAGGTACTCGCGCACGACGGTGCCGTTGGCGAGCGTGGTCTGCTGGACGGTGTAGGCGGGGGGCGTGGATGCGCCCGACGCCGCCCCTTGCACGGCTGCGCGCGCTGCGGCGGAAGCGTTGCCGGTCGCCGCTGCCGCCGCAGCGGCGCTCAGGGTGCTGACGCTCGCGCCCGCCGGCGTGGGCATGGGCGCGCCGCCTAGCGCGGCGTGC
Source organism: Paraburkholderia silvatlantica (assembly GCF_003096715.1). Classification (GTDB taxonomy): domain Bacteria; phylum Pseudomonadota; class Gammaproteobacteria; order Burkholderiales; family Burkholderiaceae; genus Paraburkholderia; species Paraburkholderia silvatlantica. Next base: position 34,324 of record NZ_QEOL01000026.1, on the reverse strand, counting down.
GCCGCAGGCGCCGCGAGCAGCGCGCAAAGCAGGGAACCGAAAAGCGCTGCGCCGGGCGCGCAGCGGGGTGCGGCGCGGCGCGCAAACGAGCGCGCCGCCTTGCCACAGCACGATGTGTATGGATACAAGGCGTCCCCTCCCTGTTGCGATGGCGCGTTGCACCATACGCTGCCGGGGCCGCGCGGGAACGTTGCGGCAAAACGCAGCAGGACGGGCAACGGCTGACTATGCTTCGTTGCAGCACCGCGATACGCGTCGCGGCCCGGCACGAAGGCATGGGCACTAGTATGCCTGCCTTGGATTACATGCGGCGGCTAGCCGAACGCTAGCTATGCGTTCCGGGTCGCGACCCGGTCAGAACCCGAGGCTTGCGAGCAGATCGTCGACCTGCGCCTGGTCCTGCACGACGTCGGTCTTGCCTTCCGGATTGATCTGCGGGCCGTTGAGCAGGCCTTCGGGACTGCCCGTGCTGCTCTGGGTCTCCGCGAGCGCCGCCGCCGTCGCCGCGAACTGCTCGCGCCGCTCCGGCGCGATGTTCTCGACGAGCACGGTGAGCAACTGCTGCTCGATCAGATAGACCACGTCCATGATCTTCTTGATCACCTGGCCCGTCAGGTCCTGGAAGTCCTGAGCGAGCATGATCTCGAGCAGTTGCTGGTTGGTCGCGGCGGTGGCTTGCGGCACGCCATCCACGAAGGCGCGCGTGTCGTCCATCAGCTGGCGCACTTCCGCGCGGCCGATCGGCGCGTCGTACCAGGTCGCCCAGCGGCCCGTCAGTGCCTTCGCGTCGCGTTCGAGCGTTTCCTGCAGCGGCTTGGCAATGTCGATCGCGGTCAGCACGCGCTCGGCGGCCTGCTCGGTCATGTTCGCGACATAGCGCAGCCGGTCGCGCGCGTCGGGCACCGCCTCGGCGGCGCGCTCCACGTGCTTGTCGAGGCCGAGTTCGCGCATCGAGTCGCGCAGGCTGCGCGTCAGGTGTCCGATGCGCGCGAGGATGCGGTCCGTCGCCAGCTCGCTGGCCTCGCCCGCAGCAGGGGGCGCGAAGTCGAACTCGGGTGGCTGCGGGAGCGGCTCGACGCCCCCGGCTTCCGGCCACTCGCCGCCATGAGCGCCGGCGGGCTCACCGGGTTGCGCACTGATGGGCTCGTTCACGTCAGCTCCCCGTCTTGGCCATCTTCTCAAGAATCTTGTTGAGCTTCTCGTCGAGCGTGGCGGCCGTGAACGGCTTCACCACATAGCCGCTCGCGCCAGCCTGCGCCGCCGCGATGATGTTCTCCTTCTTCGACTCCGCCGTCACCATCAGCACCGGCAGATGCGACAGGTTCGCGTCGGCGCGGATCTCCTTGAGCATGGCGAGACCGTCGAGGTTCGGCATGTTCCAGTCGGAGATCACGAACTCGTAGTTGCCGCCGCGCAGGCGGGCGAGGCCCGCTGCGCCGTCTTCGGCTTCGTCGACGTTCGAGTAGCCCAGTTCCTTGAGCAGGTTGCGGACAATCCGGCGCATCGTCGGAAAATCGTCCACCACCAGAATCTTCATTCCCTTATCCATCACGTTCCATTCCTCCAGGCGAAAACCCGGGCAATTATCCAGAGAAGCGCACTGCCTATCCAGATAAATTAATCGCAAGCGATCGAGCAAGCGTTTACGGCCTGCATGATCCCTCTATATCGGCAATTCCTTAGACTCGCTGAACCCGGTCGCCCATCGAGGCGAGTCGGCTCATCACGCGCCGGCTCATGTCGGAGAGCGAGGCGATCTCGTCGGCGCCGCCCATGGCAATGGCTTCGCGCGGCATGCCGAACACGATGCAGCTCGCCTCGTCCTGCGCGAGCGTGTACGCACCGGCCTGGCGCATTTCGAGCAGCCCTGCCGCACCGTCGCGGCCCATGCCCGTGAGAATCACGCCGATGGCGTTCTTGCCCGCGTGCAGCGCCGCCGAGCGAAACAGCACGTCGACCGACGGACGGTGCCGGTTGACCGGCGGGTCGTCGGACAGATGCGCGATGTAGTTCGCGCCACTGCGTGCGAGCAGGAGGTGTGCGTGGCCCGGCGCGATGTAGGCGTGGCCGGGCAGCACACGTTCGCCGTGCTCCGCTTCCTTGACGGTGATGCGGCACAGCCCGTTCAGGCGCTGTGCGAACGACTTCGTGAAACCGGGCGGCATGTGCTGCGCGATCAGCACGGCGGGCGCGTCGGGCGGCAGCGGCTGCAGCACTTCGCGGATCGCCTCGGTGCCGCCCGTCGACGCGCCGACGATCACGAGCTTCTCGGTCGAGACGAGCGGGTTGTTGATCATCGGCGCCGGGCTCGCAGGCTGCGCAGCGGCGTGGCCGTGCGCGTGCGCTGCCGCGCCCGCCGGCGCCGAGGCGCTCGCGTGGTGCGCACGCACGCGGGCGCGCGCGGCGGCGCGCACCTTGTCGGCGAGCTTCTCCGAGTATTCGAGCATGCCGTCGCGAATGCCGACCTTCGGCTTCGTCACGAAGTCGACGGCGCCCAGTTCGAGCGCGCGCAGCGTGATTTCGTTGCCGCGCTCGGTGAGCGACGACACCATCACGACCGGCATGGGCCGCAGGCGCATCAACTTCTCGAGGAAGTCGAGGCCGTCCATGCGCGGCATTTCCACGTCGAGCGTGAGCACGTCGGGATTGTGCTGCTTGATCAGCTCGCGCGCGACGAGCGGATCCGGCGCGGTGGCGACGACCGTCATATCGGGCTGAGCGTTGATGATTTCCGTCATCAAACTGCGGATCAGCGCCGAATCGTCGACGCAGAGAACCTTGATTTTTTGCACAGCGTTCACGCCTCCTCTACTGTCCTGGCGTTGTCTTGACCGGATGCGCGCAGCGCGGACGATACACCCGAGCCGAACAGCTCGATGCGAGGGCGCGCGCTCTGCGGCTGGGATGGGGAATTCTGGGGCGCGTGGGCTGCCGCGCTTACCGCCGCGCTTGCCGCCGCATTGGCCCCATGAGCTGGCGCAGCGGCGCCCGGGCCCGCACGCCCGGCGCTGCCGACGCCGAACAGTTCGACGCGCGCACGCGCACGCGCGAGCCGCTCGGCGCGCGCCTCGGCGGTTTGCGCGGCGAGTTGCCGTTCGCGCTCCGCCACGCTCGTCTCCTGCGACAGGCGCAGCTTCTTGACCATCACCTGGCCCGTGCGCGGCAAAAACGCCACCTTGCGCGGATGCGAGCCTTGCAGGTCCTCGGCGACGATGCGGATGTTCTCGGTCGCGAGATAGCGGCGCACGAACGCGGCGTTGCGGTCGCCGATGTTCATCGTCGTCATGCCCGCGAGCACCGCCGCGCCGCCGAACACCTTGGCCTCGAAGCGCTCGCGCCGGCCACCGGCCTTGATCAGCTCGTTGATGAGCACTTCCATCGCGTAGGCGCCGTAGCGCATCGCGTCGGAGGCGCCGGTGAGCGCGTGGGCGGAGTCCGCGCCGTCGTCGGGCAGCATGAAGTGGTTCATGCCGCCAATGCCGGCGGTGCGGTCCTGAATGCAGGCCGCCACGCACGAGCCGAGTACGGTCACGAGCACCATGTCCTCGCCCGTGGTGTAGAACTCGTTGGGCAGCAGCTTCACGCCGGGGCGCTGGAAATGCGCGTCGAAATAGCGATTCGTCGCGATCGGGAGACTGGCGCTCATGCGGGCACTCCGAGCGCGTCGTTCGCGCGGCGCGGCGAGGCATTGGCCTGGGTCTGAGCCCGACTGCCGCGCGTGAGTTCGTACACCGTCTGGCCGCGCAGACGGAACGCCTGCGTGACGTAGGTGAAATTCTCCGAGTGGCCCGCGAACAGCAGGCCGTCCGGCTTCATGAGCGGCTCGAAGCGCGTGAGGACCTGTGCCTGGGTCGGCTTGTCGAAATAGATCATCACGTTACGGCAGAAGATCGCGTCGAACGTCGTGCGCAAGCCGTAGTCCGCGTCGGTGAGATTGAGCTGCTCGAACTTGATCATCGCGCGCAGTTCCGGGCGCACCTTCACGAGTCCCGCGTGCGAGCCGGTGCCCTTGAAGAAGAAGCGCTTCAGACGCTCCGGCGACAGATGCTTCACCTGATCGAACGAGTAGACGCCCGCGTCGGCCTTGGCGAGCACCTGGGTGTCGAGGTCGGTGGCGAGCACACGCGCCTCGCGCGCGGCGCGCTCGCCGAGCGCTTCGATAAGCGTCATCGCAATCGAATACGGCTCTTCGCCCGTCGAAGCCGCCGAACACCATACCGAAACCGGCTGCGCACCTGGCCCGCCCGCGCGGCGCTTCACGAAATCCGCGAGGATCGGGAAGTGATGCGCCTCGCGGAAAAAAGCCGTGAGGTTCGTGGTGAGCGCGTTCGTGAACGCTTCCCATTCGGCCGAGTCGTTGCGCGCTTCGAGCTGGTCGAGATACTCGCGAAAACTGTCGAGGCCGAGCGTGCGCAGGCGCCGCGCGAGGCGGCTGTACGCCATGTCGCGCTTGTGGTCCGAGAGCGAGATGCCCGCGCGGCGGTGAATGAGCGCGCGAATGCGCTCGAAGTCTGCCGAAGTGAAATCGAAATCGCGGTTGCTCTCGACGCCCGAGCCGCCCTGAGCGCCTGGCGGGCCGGCGTCCTGGCGCATATGTCGCAGCGCTTTCATGCTGATGCTCCTTCGCATTGCGCGCCGCCCACTGCATGGGATACCGCGGCGCAGGACTGCTGCGCGCCGCGCCTGCCCGGTTGCAATGCGTGCGGCGCATGGGCGGCCTGCGCGACGCGCGCGGACCCTGGGGTCCGGCGCGGCAGGTCTTGCCGTTGTGTAGCGCTCATGTGCATTGCAGTTGCTCGTGTTCAGTACTTCACTGCTTTTCTATCCGTTCGTTCAGAACGTTTCCCAGTCCGAATCGTCCGAAGCGGATGCTGCCGTGCTCACGTACGTCTCGGCGCGCGCAGGCGCGGCCGGTTTCGCTGCGGGCTTTGCCGCAGCCCTGGCTGCCGGTTGCGCCGCGGGCTTTGCCGCAGCCTTCGCGGTCTCCGCCGGTGCCGCCGCAGTTGCCGCCGACGTTGCCGCCAGCGCGGCCTTCGTCCCCGCCGAAGCCGAAGACGGCGTCGTGCGTTTCGCGGCAACCGGCGCGGCCTGCGTGACGCGAGGCTCACCTGCACCCACGCTGCGCGCCGTCGCGCCGTCCGTCGTCCACGCGCCGAGCACGTTCTGCAGCTGGCGCGTCTGCTCTTCGAGCGACGCCGCCGCAGCGGCCGCCTGTTCCACCAGCGCCGCGTTCTGCTGCGTGACGGTGTCCATCTGCGTGACGGCGCGGTTGACCTGCTCGATGCCGCCCGACTGCTCCTCGGACGCCGCGCTGATCTCGCCCATGATGTCGGTCACGCGACGCACGGCCTGCAGGATTTCTTCCATCGTCGTGCCGGCGCGGCCCACCAGTTGCGAGCCGCTTTGCACCTTTTCGGCCGAGTCGTTGATGAGTTCCTTGATTTCCTTCGCCGCACTGGCGCTGCGCTGCGCGAGACTGCGCACTTCGCCCGCCACCACGGCGAAGCCGCGGCCCTGCTCGCCCGCGCGCGCCGCTTCCACGGCCGCGTTGAGCGCGAGGATATTGGTCTGGAACGCGATGCCTTCGATCACGCTGATGATGTCCACGACCTTCGCCGAACTCGCCGCAATGCCCTGCATCGTGTTCACGACTTCACCCACCACCTCGCCGCCGCGCGTCGCGATGTCCGAGGCGTTGACGGCCAGCTGGCTCGCCTGGCGCGCGTTCTCGGCGTTCTGGCGCACGGTGCCGGTGAGCTGCTCCATGCTCGACGCCGTTTCCTGCAGCGAAGCGGCCTGCTGCTCGGTACGCTGCGAGAGATCGGTGTTGCCCATGGCGATCTCGCGCGCGCCCACGTCGATCGAGCTTGCGCCCGTATGCACCGCGCTCACCAGCGTGACGAGGCTTTCCTGCATGCGCTTGATGCCGCCGAAGAGACGCCCGATCTCGTTTTCGCTGTAGACCGTGACCGGCCGCGAGAGGTCGCCGTGGGCGATGCGCTCGAAGCACGTCACGGCGTCCGCGAGCGGCTGCACGATGAGGCCGCGGATGGCGAAGCGGATCGCCACCACGAGCACGAGCGCCACGGCGATCACCACGCCAATCGCGATGCGCATCACGGCGATCTTCTCGTGCGCGCCGACCTCGCGCGCCTGTGCGCTGTCTTCCAGCGCCTGCGCAAGCGGCCCGGCGACGTTGTCGTAGTCGACGAACATCGGGCTGATCTTCGTATCGGCGATGGCGTGATAGGCCGGTTGATCGTTTGCGCGCAGGGCCGCGAATTCGGGCTGCACGCCGTCCTGCATGAGCGCGGCGCGCTTCGCCGCGAGCGCGTCGAGCGTGGCGGCGTCGAGACCGCTCTTCGGCGCGTTCTGGAAGGCCTGCCAGGCTTCGTTGGATTTGCCGAGCAACTCCTGGGCGCGATCGATCGCTTTCTTCGCATCGTCGGCCTGGCCTGCTGCCGTGAGCGCGCTGGCGCGGTCGATAGCGACGCGCGTGCGCAGCAGATACGACGACGCGTCGTTCAGCGCATGCATCGCCGCGAGATCGCCTTGCACGATCTCGGTGAACGCGTCGCTCGCACGCCCGAGCGCGACGAGCCCAAGCGCGCCGACCAGCACGGTCAGCGCAACCAGAATGACCCCGACGCCCGTGAGCGTCGTGCGGATCGACCATCTTTGCAGCATCTCGTTTGCTCCTGTCCTGTGCGAATCGGGGCGGCCTATTGTGGCCAGTAGCGGTCGGCCAGACGCGGTCGGCTAGACGCGGTCGGCCAGACGCGGCTACGCCCAAGGCCCCGCACGAAGCGCGCGCAAGAACGAAGGCGGCTTGCCGCTCTTTGGCGGCGGCTTGTCCGCTCTCTCTCACGCCGGCCTCGCGGCCCCCCGGTTTTACGTCTGTGTGCGTTAAACCAGCGCCTCGATCAGCGCCATTTCGCGGCTCGTCATCAGTTTTTCGATATCCATCAGGATCAGCATGCGGCCTTCCACGGTGCCGAGGCCCGTCAGGTACTCGGTCGTGAGCGTCGCGCCGAATTCGGGCGCGGGCATGATCTGCTCCATCTGCAGCGTGAGCACGTCCGAGACGCCGTCCACCACCATGCCGACCACGCGATGCGCGACGTTCAGGATGATGACGACCGTCTGGTGGTCGTACTCGACGCGGCCGAGATGGAACTTGATGCGCATGTCGACGATCGGCACGATGATGCCGCGCAGGTTGATCACGCCCTTGATGAAGTCGGGCGCGTTCGCGATGCGCGTCACGCTGTCGTAGCCGCGGATTTCCTGCACCTTCAGGATGTCGATGCCGTACTCTTCCGCGCCGAGGGTGAAGACGAGGAATTCCTGGCCGCCTGCGTCGGCCTGCAGCGCGTCGCGGCGTTGCGCGCCGGCAACCGCGCCGTGCGCGCCGTTGCCTTGAATCGATTGGACTTCTGCCACGTTAGCCCCTGAACGGTTGGGAAATGATGGATTGAGTGCGTCCGGTCTTCATCACGATTACGCGAATTCGGCGAACGCACCCGAATTTGCGCTGGCGCTCACGCCATGCGTGGCGCGCGTCTCGCGATTGAGCGCGGCCACGTCGACGATCAGCGCGACGCTGCCGTCGCCGAGAATGGTCGCCGCCGAAATGCCGTGCACCTTGCGGTAGTTCGTTTCGAGGTTCTTCACCACGACCTGCTGCTGGCCGACCAGCTCGTCGATCAGCATGGCGAAGCGACGGCCCTCGGTTTCCATGATCGTGACGATGCCCTGCGTCGGGTCCGTGCGCGCGCCTTCGACGTTGAACGCCTGGTGCAGCGCCACGAGCGGGAGATACTCGCCGCGCACGCGCACCACGCGGTCGCCGTTGGTGACCGTATAGATGTCTTCGTGGCGCGGCTGCAGCGACTCCATCACGAAGTTCAACGGCAGGATGAAGATCTCGCTGCCCACCTTCACCGACATGCCGTCGAGAATCGCCAGCGTGAGCGGCAGCACGATACGCGTGGTGCTGCCCTTGCCTGCGTGCGAGGTGATCTCCACGTGGCCGCCCATCGCCTGGATGTTTCGCTTGACCACGTCCATGCCCACGCCGCGGCCCGAAACGTCCGTCACCTGCTCGGCGGTCGAGAAACCCGGCAGGAAGATGAGGTTCCAGACCTCTTCGTCGGACATCGTGTCGCTCACCTGCATGCCCTGCTTGATCGCCTTGGCGAGAATCTTGTCGCGGCGCAGGCCTGCGCCGTCGTCGCTCACCTCGATCACGATGTTGCCGCCGTGGTGCGCGGCGGAGAGCACGAGTTGGCCCGTCGCGTCCTTGCCTGCGGCGCGGCGCGCTTCCACGGTTTCGATGCCGTGGTCGAGCGAGTTGCGCACGAGGTGGGTGAGCGGGTCGATGATGCGCTCGATCAGGCTCTTGTCGAGTTCGGTCGCCTGACCGAAGGTGACAAGCTCGACTTCCTTTCCGAGCTTCGCCGCGAGATCGCGCACGAGACGCGGGAAGCGGCTGAAGACGTAGTCCATCGGCATCATGCGGATCGACATCACCGCTTCCTGCAGGTCGCGCGCGTTGCGCTCGAGCTGCGCCATGCCGTTGTAGAGACGGTCGTGCAGCGCCGGGTCGAACGTGCTGGTGGTTTCCGCCAGCATGGCCTGCGTAATGACGAGTTCGCCGACGAGGTTGATCAGCTGGTCGACTTTTTCGACGCCCACGCGAATCGAGCTGCCTTCCGCCGATGCGGCGGCGGCGGCCGGACGCGCCTTGCGCTCGCCTTCGGCCTGCGCGGGTGCGGCGACGCCCGGCGCGCTCGCGGGAGGGCGCGGCATTTCATGCTCGGCTTGCGCAGCCGGTGCGCTCGCAACCGGCACAGGCGCCGCGGCGACGGGCGCGGCCGTTGCGGCCGTTGCGGCGGGAGGCGCGGCAGGCGCCGGCGCCGCGGCGGGTTCTGCCGCAGCCGGTTGCGCGCCGCCTTGCGGCGCGGCGCCCCGGCCGATCGAAATCTGTTTCTCGTCGATCACGAAGCAGCACACCGCGATGATGTCGTCGGCGGTCACATCGGTTTCGAGCCACAGCGTGAGGTCGTCGCCGGTCTTCACCTGGCCGAGAATGCGGCCGAGGTTGCCGAGCTCTTCGACGAGCAGTTCCTGGTCCTTCGCGCCGACGGCGCGCAGCGTGACGCGCAGGTGCGGACCTTCCGCTGCGGCCTCGCCACCGGCAGCGGGCGCAGAGGCTGCCGCATCGATCGCCTCGCTCACGACGTGCTCGGGCGCGCCCGAGCCTGCCGCCGCCAGCGTGCTGTGCATCTCGAAAGCGGCTTCGAGATCTTCTTCCGAGTCACCCACGCTCGCACCCGTGCTCGCCTGCGGGGCCGGCGCGGGGGCCGGAGCCGGCGCGGGTTCTGGCGCGGCCGCAGGTACGCCGCGGCTTTCCGCATAGAGACGCTCGAGCTTCGTGCGCACGGCGGCCGCCGCTTGCGCGTCGGGCTCGGCGCTCGCGCGGTAGGCGCCGAGCTGGTCGGAAAGCACGTCCTTCGTTTCGAGGAACGTGTCGATCATGTCCTTGCGCAGGACCAGTTCGTTGTTGCGCGCGCGGTCGAGCAGCGATTCGAGAATGTGGGTCGTCTCGGTCAACGCCGTGAAGCCGAACGTCGCCGCCCCCCCCTTGATCGAGTGCGCCGCGCGGAAGATCGCCGCCAGATCCTCGGGATCCGGGCGGCCGACGTTCAGGTTCAGAAGAAGCTGCTCCATCTGCGCGAGCAGCTCGTCCGCCTCGTCGAAAAACGTCTGATAGAACTGAGTGATGTCGAGAGTCATTGCTCTTTCACCGCGTTGATTGCCTGGGGGGTGCCTGGTCGTTCGCCGCGCGGCACCTCAAGGGCGGGCCTCGCCCAGCGCGCTCGCCAGATCGACGAGCAGCTCGGGGTCCACCGGTTTTTCGATCCAGCCGGTCGCGCCTGCGTCGCGTACGGCTGCCTTGAAGCCTTCGTCCGATTCCGTGGTCAGCACGAGGATGGGCGTTTCGAAATACGAAGGATTCGCCCTCAGCTGCTTGATCAGGTCGAGCCCGCCCATGCGCGGCATGTAAAGGTCGGTGAGCACGAGATCGAAGCGCTGGGCGAGCGCATGCTCGAACCCTTCTTCGCCGTCGCTCGCCACCGTCACTTCGTAGCCTGCCGAGCCGAGCGCCGCACGCAGGATCTCCCGCATGGACACCGAATCGTCGATCGCCAGAATGTTTCTGATCATCCGTTCCTCGTTGTCATTGCGCTGCCGGCGCGACGGCCGGGGCGAGCGCCGGCGCCACCGCGGTTGCCGCCGCTGTTGCCACCTTCGGCGCGATCGCCACCGGGGCCGGCGCCGCCTTGCCCGGCACGGCGTCCGGCGTGAGCGCGGGCAGGCTCTTGCCCGAACCCGCTGCGTCGTCGGAGAGCGTGGTGGTGGTCGAGTCGTCGTGCATGAGCGCGTCTTCGGACTTCTTGTTCAATACGATGATGCTGATGCGGCGGTTCTCCGGATCGAGCGGATCGGCCTTGTTCAGGTTCTGCGTGGAAGCGAGACCGAGCACGCGCAACACCTTCGATTCGTCCATGCCGCCCGCGATCAGCTCGCGGCGCGAAGCATTCGCGCGGTCGGCGGAAAGCTCCCAGTTGCTATAGCCCTTCTCGCCGCCGGCATAGGGCACGGCGTCGGTGTGGCCCTGCACGACGATGCGGTTGGGCACGTCGTTGAGCGTCTTGCCGATTGCCTGCAGGATGTCGCGCATGTACGGCTCGACCACGTCGCGCGCCGTGGCGAACATCGGGCGCTTCTGCGAGTCGACGATCTCGATGCGCAGGCCCTGCAGCGTGGAGTCGATGCGGATCTGCTGCTTGAACTGGCGCAGCACCGGGTTCGCCTCGATCGCCGCCATCAGCTTCACCTGCAGGTCGTGCAGGCGCACCTGCTCCTTGCGCTCGAGCGAGCCTTCGAGCTGCTTCGTGGCGTCGTCGTCGTTGTGCTTCGACTGGTTTTGCTCCGAGCGCTCGGTCGCGCCGTCGCTGCGGCGCGTGACGCCCTGGTCCTGCGACGAGATGTCACGGCCGCCGCCCTTCAGGATGCTCGAGTCTTCGGCGCTGCGGTCGCCGCCCCAGAGCGTGATCTTCAGCGGCTGGTTGAAGTAGTCGGCAATGCCGCGCAGCTGTACCGTCGACGCCGACGAAAGCAGCCACATCAGCAGGAAGAACGCCATCATCGCGGTCATGAAGTCCGCGTAGGCGAGCTTCCACGCGCCGCCATGATGGCCGGCCTTCTTCGGCGCGGCGCGCTTGACGACGATTGCGCGGTCCTTGTTGTTGCTCATGGGCCGCCCTTACTTCGCCTTCACGCGGCGCACGTGCTCTTCGAGCTCCGTGAACGACGGACGCTCGGTCGAGAACAGCACCTTGCGGCCGAACTCCACGGCAATGGCCGGCGCGTAGCCGTTCAGGCTCGCGAGGATCGTCACCTTGATGCACTGGAACATCTTGGTCGACTCGGTCACGCGCTGCTCCGCGAGGCTCGAGAGCGGGCCGATCAGGCCGTACGAAAGCAGAATGCCGAGAAAGGTGCCGACCAGCGCCTGGGCGATCATCTCGCCGAGCACCGCGGGTGGCTTGTCGGCGGACGCCATGGTGTGGACCACGCCCATCACCGCCGCGACGATACCGAACGCCGGCATCGCGTCGCCCACCTTGGCGAGCGCATGGGCGGGCGCCTCGCCTTCGGCGTGGTGCGTTTCGATTTCCTCGTCCATGAGGCTTTCGATCTCGAAAGCGTTCATGTTGCCGCCCACCATGAGACGCAGGTAGTCGGTGAGGAATTCGACGATGTGGTGGTCGGCCAGGATCTTCGGATACTGCGTGAAAATTGGGCTCTTCTGCGGATCGTCGATATCCGCTTCGAGCGTGAGCGTGCCTTCCTTTCGCGCCTTCGCGAGCAGGACATAGAGCAGCGCGAGCAGCTCCATGTACACGTCCTTGTTGTATTTGGCGCCCTTGAACAGCGAGGGAAGCACGCGCAAGGTGGCCTTGATGGTCTTGATGCCGTTGCCGAGGATGAACGCGCCGACGCCAGCACCACCGATCATGAGCAGCTCCATCGGCTGCATGAGCGCGGCCAGATGGCCGCCCTCGAGTGCATAACCGCCGAAGACGCAAAGGATCGTCAAGAGGGTTCCAACGATAATCAGCACTGCCGGGTCCTCACTAGAAATGCGCCGCGAACCGCCGTCGGCCCGCGCCCTTAGCTGGGTTTACGGCAACGGCGCGAAAAACTTTGGCTTTGAGTGGACGCGGATCGTAGGCCGGCCGGGCATCTTCCGCCTGCGTTGCATCGGCATGGCGGGCGAATCTGGGGCCGGTTCGCAAAGCCGCGCGGGAAGGGGGTGCAGTTTGCGCCTGCGACTGCTTGTGACAATGCGGCCGCGCCGCGGCGGGGGCCGTGCGGCGGGGCCGCGCGGCCTTTGCGTCGGGACGGGGCGGGTTTATCCGGAGTCCCGGCCTGCACGGGCGGCGGCAAGCCGCATCAATCAGGGTCAGGCCGCGTCGATCTGCCTCAGGCGGCGATCTGCGAGGCAAGCGCGCTGCGCCGGGTGCGCCCCGCCCGCGAGGGCGGCTGGCACAGCCCGCAGACGAAGCCGCGCTGCGGGTCGTGCGCGTGAGCCACGTAGCGGCCGCCGCAACGGCTGCACGGCGTCATCTGCAAGAGGCCCGAGCTGAAATAGCGTACGAGCGTCCAGGCGCGCGTCAGGCTCAGCGCGGGCGTTTCGCCGTGCAGCCGCAGATGCTCGAGATAGAGCCGGTAGCTCTTCACGATCGCGTGGATCGGCTCGCAGCGCGCGTGGCGGCTCATGAACATGAACGTGTTGTAGAACAGCGAGGAATGAACGTTGGGCTGCCAGGTCATGAACCAGTCGGTCGAAAACGGCAGCATGCCCTTGGGCGGCGACTCGCCCTTCACTTCCTTGTAAAGCCGGATGAGCCGGTCGCGCGAGAGCGAGGTCTCCGCTTCGAGCAGTTGCAGACGCGCGCCCAGTTCGATCAGCTCGATCGCGAGCGCGATCTCCTTTACCTCCTGCACCACACTCTTTGTCGCCATAGACACCCGTTGGAAGCCGCAATGGAATGCGCTTGCCCCTGCCGCCGTTCAGGTAGCAGCAAGGATGCAATGCGCGGCCGCGCGCTGCGGCGCGAAGCGGTTCAGCCGATCTGCTCGACGTCCTGGCCCGCCATGATGATCGCCGAGTGGGTCAGCGCGGTTTTGCCCTTGTCGGCAAGCGCGCTGAGGATGGCGTGGTCGTCGAACCGGAAGCGGCAAAGCAGCTGGTTCGATGCGGCCAGGCGTACGGTCTGCGCGAAAGTGAGATTGGCGAGCACCTCGGCAGACTGCTCGGAGATGCCCATGCGGAACATGCCCGCCGGCTTGTCCTCGCGCAAAAGACGTTGCGCGAGCAACAGGTACGACAGGTTCACTTCCTTGATCTCACCGAGCATGTCGCTGTGCGTCGTCGCGCTCATGGATTTCCCCGAATCAAATCGCGGCGGCTGGTCAGACCGCCTGCGGAAAACGTTTGCTCGCCCAGATACAACCCGAGTGCATCCGAACGGCCTGTTTATGGTCGTGGGTCCATTGTGGCCGGGGTGGCAACAAATGGAAATCGGACGGATGCCGCGACGCGTTGCGAGAAAAAGTTTCGCTAACGTGTAGGAATTTTTCTGACAAAGAGGCGGGAGCAGCGGCGGGGGGCGGGGCGCGTCATGTCATGCGCATAAGCCGCGAAATGAGTCCGCCGATTATAGGCTCTTTCATGGATGCGTCACGCGCGCGTGCTAGACGCTCCGCGCGCGGCCCTCGCGTACACGCCTTTTGACCCTTGGGCGCCGGCCTGGGCACGCGATTTGCTCAGTGCGCGCAAGCCGCGTCACGCTTTGCAATGGGCTCTTACACCCGCTGTATCCCGCTGTAACAACATTAAGCGTTTGCAAAACCGCGTGTATCGGGCCGCGAAATGGCCATAATCGGTCTCAGGGATAACCCGATACCGTTGTACCGCCGCAGTGCCGCATCACAGCGTTCGTTGCACACGCGGCTTTTTGCCCAGGAGATCGAACAATGCGAATCGCACAAATTGCGCCACTTTATGAAGCCGTTCCGCCCAAGCTTTATGGCGGCACCGAGCGCGTCGTGTCCTACCTGACCGAAGCGCTGGTCGACCTCGGCCACGACGTGACGCTGTTCGCCAGCGGCGATTCGGTCACCTCGGCGAATCTCGAAGCCGCCTGGCCGCGCGCACTGCGTCTGGATCCGACGATCCGCGACGCGCTGGCCCCGCACATGGTGCTGCTCGAGCGCGTGCGCCGCGTCGCGCACGAGTTCGACGTGCTGCACTTCCACCTCGACTACCTGCCGTTCCCGCTTTTCACGACCCTGGACACGCCGTTCGTCACGACGCTCCACGGCCGCCTCGACCTGCCGGAGCTGCAACCGGTATTCGAGCAGTTCCCGAACGCACCGGTAATCTCGATTTCGGACTCGCAGCGCCAGCCGTTGCCGCAGGCCGCGTGGCAAAACACGATCTATCACGGACTGCCGAAGAACCTCCTCACGCCGCAGGCCGACCGCAAGCCCGAGTACCTCGCGTTCCTCGGCCGGATCTGCCCGGAAAAGCGCGTGGACACGGCGATCAGGATCGCCGCGCTCTCCGGCTTGCCGCTGAAGATCGCCGCCAAGGTCGACAAGGTCGACCAGGACTACTTCAAAACCGAGATTGAGCCGCTGCTTTCGCAGGCCCACGTGGAGTTCATCGGCGAGATCAACGAAGAGCAGAAGCCAGCGTTCCTTTCGGGCGCGAAAGCGCTGCTGTTCCCGATCGACTGGTCCGAACCGTTCGGCCTCGTGATGATCGAGGCGATGGCGTGCGGCACGCCGGTGATCGCCTTCAACCGCGGTTCGGTGCCGGAAGTGATCGACCCGGGCGTGACGGGTTATGTCGTCGAGGACGTGCAAGGCGCCGTGGCCGCGCTTCAGAATATCGATTCGCTTTCGCGCGTGGCGATTCGCAACCAGTTCGAACACCGCTTCACGTCGCACATCATGGCCGGCAATTACGTCGACACTTATACGGCGCTGATCGAAGCCGCACAGCGTCCGGTACTGCGTCGCGTCGCGGCCGGCTGAGTGCGAAGCATTCCATTTTTCGCCCTCAATCCAGACGAATGCACGACGTGAATCGTTTGCGAGTCGCCGAATAGCGCCGTTACGCGCTGATTACAGAAGACGCACAAAAAAGAGCCGCATGAATCATGCGGCTCTTTATCGCATTTGCGGTTGCGGCGGTATGGCGGCCGGGCTGTTCCCCGCATGCATCAGGCGATCAGGTAGCGTTCGCGGTTCTTGCCCGCGATCCACTTGGGCGGCTTGCCGCGCCCGCTCCAGGTCGCGCCGGACTTGGGGTCCTGATAGCGTGCGGGCAGCGGCGCCTTTTTCGGCGGACGCCCGCGGCGCGCCGCCTCGGCAAAGCCCAGGTCCTGGGCGGAAAGGCCGTACTCGGCGATCTTTTCCCTGATCGTGGCGATGACGTCCGCAATCTCCGTGCGCCGCGCCTCTTCGGCCTGAGCCTGGAGTTTTGCGATCTGCGCCTTGATTTCCGTATATTGCGACATTTCTATTCCCCCTTCATTGCTCTTGAAACCGGCTCGATCGGAGATTAGACGCAAATAAGGGAATTCGCAATCGCTATTAATACTGTTTTTTTGACTCTATTCTTCAATTTAACAATTGAGCGACTCCGGCACAATGCGTACACGTCGATCGCAATAATTCGATCAATTAGGTCGAAATTGACAATCCTTGACAGCATCGAAAAGGGCGACTGCATAGAATCTGGCATTTCCCGGTGCCGGCACTTTACGCGGCGCCGTCAAAATCGACTTTTCGAGGTGTCACGCAATGCACTTATCCAGGCGTCTCATTGCCGAGATGTTCGGCACTTTCTGGCTCGTTCTGGGCGGCTGCGGCAGCGCCGTGCTCGCGGCCAACTTCGCCGGCCCGGTTCACGGGCTCGGCATCGGCTTCGTGGGCGTGTCTCTCGCATTCGGCCTGACCGTGCTCACCATGGCGTTCGCCATCGGCCATATTTCGGGCTGCCATCTGAACCCCGCCGTGAGCGTGGGCCTGACCGTGGCGGGCCGCTTCCCCGCGCGCGACCTCGTGCCCTATATCGCTGCGCAGGTCCTGGGCGCGGTGATCGGCGCGTTCGTGCTCGCGCTCATCGCAACGGGCAAACCAGGCTTCGACCTCGTCGCGAGCGGCTTCGCGACCAACGGTTACGGCGAGCACTCGCCGGGCCACTACGCCATGGGCGCCGCGTTCGTGTGCGAGGTCGTCATGACCGCGTTCTTCCTGTTCGTCATTCTCGGCGCAACCGACCAGCGCGCGCCCGCAGGCTTCGCGCCGATCGCCATCGGCCTGTGCCTCACGCTCATTCACCTGATTTCGATTCCCGTCACCAATACATCGGTGAATCCGGCTCGCTCGACCGGCCCCGCGCTCTTCGTGGGCGGCGAGGCCATCTCGCAGTTGTGGCTGTTCTGGGTCGCGCCGATCGTCGGCGCCGTGATCGCGGGCATCGTCTACCCGGCGGTGGCGGGGCGGCGCGAAGCGGTCGCGGCGGTCGCCGCGCGCGAGAAGGCCTGACGCGCACTCACACGTCTCGCCGGCTCGGGCCACGCCGAACCGCGACACTTTCATCGGGCAGCAGCAACGGGCGCTTCGGCGCCCGTTTGTCTTGCCGGCCCTGGCGCTGCAAACGCGCCGCCTGTGCGCGGCTAAGCGGGCCCACGGCGCCCGCGCTGCTAGAATCAGGCGACTTTCCCACTGTCTTGTCACCTGGAGCATCACGCCCGGCATGAAGCGCCCACGCCCCCGGCCGGTCCGGATCGCCCCGACGCTCGCCGCAGGGCTGAGCGCACTGTTATACGCCTGCGCGCCGCTGCCGCAGGCAAGCGGGCCCGCCAACGGCGGCGAGGCAATGCAAACGAGCGCGAGCAACGCGCCCACCGCTCGCAATCAACAAGACCCGCGCAACGTCGAGACACTCATCTTCGTGAGACATGGCGAAAAGCCGCCAGAGGGATTCGGCCAGCTCGACTGCAAGGGGCTGAACCGCGCGCTCGCGCTGCCCGCCGTGATCGCGGCCAAGTACGGCAAGCCCGATGCGATCTATGCGCCCGACCCCGGCGAGCAAAAGGAAGACAACGGCCATTCTTACTACTACGTGCGCCCGCTCGCGACGATCGAGCCGACCGCGATCCAGTTCGGCATGCCGATCCAGACGCCGTATGGCTATTCGAAGATCGACGCGCTGCAAGCTACGCTCGTCGATCCGCAGTGGCGCGGCCGTACCGTGCTCGTCGCGTGGGAGCATCGGGAAATCGAGGCGCTCGTGCGCCGCGTCGTCGCTGCACACGGCGGCAGCGCGAGCGAGGTGCCGCGCTGGGAGAGTGCGGACTTCGACAGCATCTATGTGGTGCGCATCGACTGGAGCGGCGGTGCAGCGCGCGCGCGTTTCTCGCACGAGCGCGAAGGACTCGACGGTCGCGCGGACGACTGCCCGTGCGCGCAACTGCCCGCCGCGCAATAGCCGTCCCGCAGTAACCGTCCGAATGGAATCGCGAAAGCGGTGACGGCGCGACTTGCGCCGCGCCTTTATTGCATCGGGTGGTGGCGCCCGTGCGGACTACGACGCGAGTTCGTCGTTGAGCGCGAACAGCTTGCGAAGATGATGCGCGACGCCGGATTCGAAATTGTTGCCGATGCGCGGCACCCGAGGCAGACGCTTGATGAGATCGGGGTTGGCGTTGTTCATCATGAACGGATGACCCGCCGTTTCGAGCAGATCGATATCGTTCATGTTGTCGCCGAACGCAACGCAACCGGCGGCGTCCACGCCGAGCCGGTCGAGCACGACGCGCAGTGCGCGGCCCTTCGAAACGCCGGCGACCATGACTTCGAGGCAATCGGGCAGGGAATAGGTGACGTAGAGTGCATCGCCGAACTCGCGCGCGAGGTTCTGCGCCACATGCGCGAGATCCGCCGGATCGCCGATGTAAAGCGCCTTGGCAATGCCTGCACCTGCGTAGTCGCGCAGATCCGCCACGCGGTACTCGAAGCCCGAGTCCTGGTGATACGCGAGCAGTTCGGGCGCGTCGCGGTCGATGAGCCAGGCGTCGTCGGTATAGATGCTCACGATCACGCGGCCGTGCTCGCCCACGGTGTCGGCGGCAACGAGACGTTCGACCATGGACGCGCCCAGATTGCTCGCGTGGATCAGCGTGTCGTCGGGCGCGTGCACGCGCGCGCCGTTCGCGGTGATGAGATACGGCCGGATGCCGAGCACGTCGCGAATGCCGGCCACGTCGCAATAGTGGCGGCCGGTCGCGATCACGAACGGCAGCCCCTGCGCATCGAGCGCGCCCAGCGTGGCAACCGTGAACGGATCGACCTGATGGTCGCTATTGAGCAGCGTTCCGTCGAGATCGGTTGCAATGACCTTGTACATGGTGATCGGACAGCTAGCGGGAAACGTTGAATCGTAGCATCTGCGGCACGGCTATGCCGTTGCCGCCCCCGTTCGCGCCCCTTCTCGCCAGCCACTCAGCTATCCGCGGCAGCGCGGGCCAGCCGCTGGGCCTCCATGTGCGCGAGCCGAAGCGCGCCGGTCGCGGAATCGGCGAGCGGCGCGCGCAGGCGATCGCGCACCGCCTGCGGCACCCACTCGCGCAGCGGCTGCCCAAGGCCGCCCGAGAGCGCTGCCGGCAGCTTGCCCGAAGGATCGAGCGCGGTGATGAGTTTCGCGATCTCCACGCCGGCTTCGGCGAGCAGCCTGGCGACGAACGGATGTTCGCGATGCGCGAGGACGACCGGGGCGAGGCTGGCATAAGCCGTCTGGTTGGCCGCGCACTGCCACACGATAAGACTGTCGCGATCGGTGGCCCGCGCGTGTGCGAGCAGGGCCCGTGCGAAGTCGTCCATGGGCACGCGTGCATCGAGCGCCTGTTGCGCCCAGACGATGGCGCGCAGGCCGAACCAGGCACCGCTCGCTTCGTCTCCCGAGGGAAAGCCGAAGCCACCCGCAATGCGGCACTGGCCGTCCTCGCCGAGGACCGCGGCGATGCTGCCCGTGCCAAGGGCGACCACCACGCCTGGCGCGCCGCCGTGCGCGCCCAGCAGCGTCGTGTAGGCGTCGCTTTCCACCGCGAGTCCGGCCACCGGGGGCGCGGCGGCGAGAAAGGGCGCCAGCCAGTCGGGGTTGTTGACGCCCGCGAGCCCGCAGCCGAGCACGCATTGCGACCAGTCGAACGCGAGCCCGGCCTGTGCAAACGCCGCGCGGCAGCCTTCCTCGATCGACTGCCAGGCCCGTTCGATACCGAGCCCGAGCCCCGACGGCCCGGCGGACGCGCGCGCGAGGTCGGCGCCATTGGTGTCGCCAAGCGCGATGCGCGTACCGGTGCCGCCGCCGTCCACGCCAATCAACCAGGAGTATTTCTGCATGATGTCCGCCGCGCCTCGCGCGCCTGTGAGTCCGGTTCGAAAACCAAAATTTTTGTCGTGCCGCAGAGACTAACGGCTTCCCCGGGTTCGCACAATCGGCCATCCGGCCAGGGTGGCGGCGCGGCGCCAATCCGCTATGCTTGCGTGGCTCGAACGACGTCTCGCGAGGAGAATTTACCGTGACACACCGCTGCAACTGGGTATCGGCCGGCGCGTCGCCGCAGTACGTGCAATACCACGACGAGGAGTGGGGCGTACCGTCGCGGGACGACCAGCACCTGTTCGAAATGATCGTGCTCGAAGGCGCACAGGCAGGACTGTCGTGGTCCACGATACTCAACAAACGCGAAGGCTATCGCCGCGCTTTCGCCAACTTCGACATCGCCAAGGTTGCGCGTTTTACGCCCAGGCACGTCGAAACGCTCATGCAGGACGCCTCGATCGTGCGTAACCGGGCCAAGATCGAGGCCGCCATCGCCAACGCCCGCGCCGTGCAGCAGATCCAGGCGGAACACGGCTCGCTCGCGAAGTTCGTCTGGTCGTTCGTGAACGACACGCCCATCCAGAACGACCTCGCCTCGTATCGCGACGCACCGGCCTCTACCGAAGTCTCGGACGCCCTTAGCAAGGCGCTCAAAAAATACGGCTGCAAATTCGTTGGCACGACGATCTGTTACGCGTTCATGCAGGCTGTCGGCATGGTCAACGACCATGAGCGCGACTGCATGTGCCGCAAGGCCTGTGCAGCGCTTGGCAAAAAGAAGCGCCGCGCCTGAGCGCGGCGAAACCCGCGCGCATTCCCGCCATATCAGCGCGAATGGGGAAAGTCCCGAGCGGGAGGACGCGCGTCCCAACCGGTTGGCCGGCAAGGCTTCGCGATACGCGAGGGCGCTAGCTCTCTACGCCAGCCGAGGCAATTTCTCATCGCTACCGTGCGCAGCCCAACGGTTTTCCCATGGCGTGCCGTTATAACGGGAAGCGAATGCAGGCGCGTCAGGGGAACGGGTAGTGATGCCGGCTGGAAGGCCGGCGCCGCCGCATTAGAAGGGAATTAACCTGTGCCCGGCACCTCGGCAACAGGGGGCTGAAATGAAAAACGTTCACTTCCTGAGTCATCAGGAGATCTTCGACCGTGCGGTGGCCCATCTCTTTGGCCAGGGGGGCGCGGCACTTCTTCCACGCGGCGGCGGCGCGTACCGGGGCGGCGGCTGTGGGGGCGGCTACGGCGGCGCGCACAGCTACGGCGGATGCCCGGTCGGCAGCTTCATCCGGCCACGCGACTATATGACCGCCATGGAAGGCATACCTGTGCGCTACCTCGGCCGTGATGCGAACGACGTGCCGCTCTATATGGATGTGGGCGTCGTCGCGTTGAAAAAGGCACTGCTGCGCGCCCATATCAACATCTACGATCCCGCTACGATCAACTTGCTGAGCTGCCTGCAGAACGTGCACGACGTATTTGGCGTATGGGAATGGCGCGAACGCCTTTGCTCGATTGCCGCGCAGTTCGGCTTGTCGCTCGACCAGCTGAAAAACGCCGCCTGAATTCGACCGGTGCGCAGGGGCTACGCCCAAACACGCGCAAGTACGCACAAACGCAAACGGCGGCGCAGCTTCTTGCGAAGCATGCGCCGCCGTCTGGCGGAACACCGAAAAGCGAAAAAGCTTAGTGGAGCTTCTTCGGCAGCATCTGGCTGCGCAGGCGCTTGTGCAGACGCTTCACAGCAGCTGCCTTCTTGCGCTTGCGAACTGCCGTCGGCTTTTCGTAAGCTTGACGCTCACGCAGTTCGGCGATCAGGCCGTTCTTTTCGATTGCGCGGCGGAAGCGGCGAATCGCCACTTCGAACGGCTCGTTTTCCTTCAGAAGAATCGTCGTCATGTATTTCCTAACTCAAATCGCTTAATACGGTTCAAATGCGCGAGCGTCACAGCCGCTCACGCGCCGGCCCTCCGGTCGTTCGCCACATTGGGGCTAAACGAGAGGCAAGGCGGCCACGGAGGCCGGAAAAGAGAAGTAGGGGGTTCACAGCGGAACGCGATCAGGTCGACCTTGCTGCAACACACCTGACCGCCGGTTTGCGGCCGCCAACAGTAACGAACACGGCAACAAAACAGGCAAAGATCTCAATTCACTCCCAATGATATCAGGAAAAGATCCGCCTGACCAGGGGTTTCTTGATTCTAGTCAGGCACTTGCGCGGAGCACCACAGCCACCGCGCAAGCCCCTTCAATCAGGACACCTGGGTTAATACCCTTGCCCGCCGGTCAGGCACTCGCGTCGTTGAGCGCCTGGATGTCGGCCGGATCGAGCTTCAGCCGCACCGCCGCGGCAAGGCTCTCCAGTTGATCCAGCGAGGTCGCGCTCGCGATCGGCGCGGTAATGCTCGGGCGCGCGATCAGCCATGCCAGCGCGACCGCCGCGAGCGTGCTGCCATGACGCTCGGCCACGTAGTCGAGCGCCGCCAGGATGCGGATGCCGCGGTGATCGAGGTACTTCTCGACGCGTGAGCCGCGCGTGCTCTTCGCGAGATCCTCGCGCGAACGGTACTTGCCCGAGAGAAAGCCGCTCGCAAGGCTGTAATAGGGCACGACCGCGAGCTTCTGCGCCATGGCCGCCGGTTCGAGATCGGCCTCGTAGCGGGCGCGGTCGTACAGATTGTATTCGGGCTGGATGATCTGGTACGCGGGCAGACCCGAGTTCCTCGAAACCGCGAGCGCCTCCTCGACGCGCGCGCCCGTGTAGTTCGATGCGCCGATTACACGCACCTTGCCGGCCTCGATCAGTCGCTGGTACGCGCCGAGCGTTTCCTCGAGCGGGACTTTCTGGTCGTCCTCGTGCGAGAAGTACACGTCGATGTAATCGGTCTGCAGGCGACGCAGCGAATCTTCCACGGCAGCCGCGATGTTGGCGGCGGAAAGCCCTGGGCGGCGCGCATCTTTTGCCACCTTCGTTGCGATCACCACCTTGTCGCGCTTGCCGCTCTTCGCGATCCACTTGCCGATGATCGTCTCCGACTCGCCGCCCTGGTTGCCGGGCACCCAGGCCGAGTAGACGTCGGCGGTGTCGATGAAGTTGAGGCCGGCGTCGGTGAAGGCGTCGAGGATCGAAAACGAGGTGGCTTCATCGGCGGTCCAGCCGAAGACGTTGCCGCCGAACATGAGCGGGGCGACCTGCAACGAGGAAGTGCCGATCCTGCGTAGTTCCATAGGGCCTCCAGAAAAAAGGGCGAACGGGGAACCGCTGAGCATACGCCGCCTCGCCGCGCGCTGCAGCCGGCACGGGCGCGCGGCCCCGGGGCGCACCGCGCGTGCCCGCGCTAAACCACGCGCGATACCTGCCGTAAACACGCTTGCAAACTGGATTACGCAGTCGTAGGTGCGGGAAAGAGCGGCAAGCACGCAGCGGCGCGAGAGGATTTTTTATGCACTGCGCAATTGAGGTCTCGATTGTCGATGCTTCCCCTCAAGTTTTTCTTACCCACGCCGACAACCTTCACTGAGGCGGCCAGCAATGAAAGATTGCACCCGCCGCGGCCATAGTGGCTTGTAACGGGCTTTCAGCCCGCTTAGGAGAATTTCCATGCTCGGAATTAACAGCAACATCAACTCGCTCGTCGCGCAACAGAACCTGACGGGCTCGGGCAGCGCGCTGTCGCAAGCGATCACGCGCCTGTCGTCGGGTAAGCGCATCAACAGCGCAGCTGACGATGCAGCAGGCCTCGCGATCTCGAACATCATGCAGACCCAGATCAACGGTCTGAATCAAGGTGTGTCGAACTCGAACGATGGCGTTTCGCTGGTTCAAACGGCATCGAGCGGCCTCTCGTCGCTGACGAGCAGCCTGCAGCGTATCCGCCAGCTGGCCACGCAAGCGGCCAACGGCTCGATGACCGCAGACGACCGCGCAGCACTGCAGCAGGAAGTCTCGCAGCAAGTTTCGGAAATCAACCGTATCGCTTCGCAAACGACGTACAACGGCATGAACGTGCTGAACGGCACGCTCGGTAACGTGTCGTTCCAGGTCGGCGCGAACGTCGGACAGACGATCAGCCTGAGCCTGACGCAAAACATGTCCGCCGCTTCGATCGGCAGCGGCGTGCCGCAGGCTGGTCAGACGCTCGGCACGTTCAGCGGCCTGAGCCTGACATCGACTGGTGCATCGGCGGCGGGCTCTGCAGTGACGATCACCGCTATCAATGTGGTTTCGGACGGCAGCGGCGGCTTCACGTTCACCGACCAGAACAACTCGGCTCTGACCTCGGGTGCAGTCAACACACTGTTCAGCGGCGGCACCGTCAGCGGCAACAGCATCGTCGGCTCGGGCACGGCACTCACCCTCGGTGACTCCGGCCTCAGCGGCCTCGGTACCGCAGGTGGTTCGGCAACCGACGCAGCAGTGCTTTCCCAGGTCAATGCCTACAACGTGCCGACGACGGTTGCAAACGTCAACATCAGCACGGCAAGCGGCGCCAGCATGGCCATGGAGTCGATCGACAACGCACTGAATGTTCTGAACAACCTGCAAGCAACGCTCGGCGCAGCGCAGAACCGCTTCACGGCAATCGGCACGACGCAGCAAGCCCAGTCGACCGACCTGTCGACGGCCCAGTCGTCGATCCAGGACGCTAACTTCGCGGAAGAAACGGCGAACCTGAGCAAGGCGCAAGTGCTGCAGCAAGCAGGTATCTCGGTGCTCGCACAAGCGAACTCGCAGCCGCAGCAGATCCTGAAGCTCCTCCAGTAATACGAGCTTCTCTAGCCCAAGCATTGCGTGCCCGGCCGCCATACCCGAGGCACGCAATGCAAGCCAATCGGGAGGAGCGCCTCCCGATTGGCGTTTTCCAAAGCTGAATCGATACACACTGCAACGCCGACGCACGGAGCCTCTTCATGTCCACCGTATCCAGTTCGACAGCCAGCACGATCGCAAGTAGCGTCGCTGCTACCACCGCAGCGAGCAATGCCGCTCTGCAGCAAGCCGCCCAGTCGATCGTCAGCGGTTCGACCGGCAACTCGTCGATGGACGTGAATTCGCTCGTCACGGCGCTCGTCAACGCCAAGATCGCCGGCCAGGCCGCCACGATCAGCGCCGAGCAGACGCAGGACAACACCGAAATCTCCGCGTACGGCGCGCTTTCCGCCGCGCTCTCCGCACTTCAGGCAAGCCTCTCGCCGCTCTCGGACGGCACGACCCTCAATGCGTTCAGCACGACGATGAGCGGCACTGGCATTACGGCCACCGCGGGCAGCGGCGCGGCTGCAGGGTCCTATTCGCTCGACCTGAAGCAGGTGGCGCAGGCCCAGGTGCTCACCTCGACCGGCTACGGCGCAACAACGGCGCTCGTCGGATCAGGGGGTTCGGCCACGATGACGCTTACCGTCAACGGCGCCAGCACCACGATCTCGCTCAATAACTCCAACAGCACCGTCGCAGGCATTGCGTCGGCGATCAACTCGGCGACCAACAATCCGGGCGTGACGGCGACGGTCGTCAACGGCGCCGACGGCGCACACCTCGTGCTGCACTCGACATCGACCGGTTCGCAGAACGGCATCAGCATCACCATCAGCGATTCGAATTCCAGCGACGCAGTGAACAACCTCGCCGTGACGACCACATCAGGTACGGCGATCACGAGCGCAAACGCGACTTCCGCGAACCTCACCGCCAACCAGTCGACGATCTCCAGCACAACCAGCTGGACACAGTCCACGGCCGCACAGGACGCCTATTTCACGATCGACGGCACCGGCGCCACCAGTTCGACGAACACCGTGACTTCCGCATTGTCGGGCGTCACACTGAACCTCACCGCAGCGGCCGTCGACACGTCGGGCACGGGCAGCGGCGCACAAACGCTCACGGTTTCGCAGAACACGAGCGCCGAATCCAGCGCGATCAACAATTTCGTCACGCTGTACAACACGCTCGTGACGACGATGGCCACGCTCACGTCGTTCAGCTCGACCTCGACGTCGCAAGGCGTGCTGCTCGGCGATTCGACGCTGAACATGATTCAGAACCAGCTCGCGACGATCGTGGCAACGGGCGTAAAGAGCGGCAACACCACGACGAGCCTTGCTTCGATCGGCGTCACGCTGAATTCCGACGGCTCGCTTTCGGTCGACAATGACACGCTGAACACGGCACTGCAGAACAATCAGTCGACCGTGGCGGCGCTGTTCAATTCGACCAACGGCGTGGCCGCGCAGTTGAACAACAACATCACGAGCTATACGTCGAGCACGGGCATCATCACGACGCGGACCAACGCGATCCAGACCGACCTGACAAACCTTTCGACGCAACAGTCGAATCTCGCCGATTACCAGTCGCAGCTCACGAGCATGTACACGGCACAGTTCACCGCGCTCAACACGCTGATGGCGACGATGAACAGCAATCAGCAGTACCTCACGCAGCTCTTCGGCGGCACGAACAGCGCAGGCGCGCTGGCCACCAACAAGGGCTGAGCGCTTCCAGCAGGAGAGACGACATGGAATTCGCAGCGCCCATCGATCGCATCTGGAGGATCACGAAGGACATCGAGCAGGCGGCGGCCGTCGGCGAATGGGAAAAGGCGGCCGAGCTCGCGAACGAGCGCTCTCCCCTTCTCATGTCGCTTTCCGCGAAGCAAACGGGCGCCGCGCTCGACGTGCTCAAGCAGGTTCACGCGATCAACGCGCGTGTCGCCGCAGCGGCGGAGTCGGCACAAAGCACGCTCAGCGCCGAGTACCGTTCTGCAATACAGGCAACGCGCAACGTGAACCAGTATCAGCGCGTTGCGCAGTTCTGAAGCACGGACTTCGCAGGGCGTGCAGGAATAACAACCAATCATTGTGCCCCTTAGGGTGCATTCGCGTACTTCGGCCCGCCTCATGCGGGCTTTATTTTGTGCGTCCTCATCGCGCACGCCTCTGGCAGCAACGGCCGGCTACCCCGCCCCCATCTCCGCCCTTCGCTCGCATCGCCGAATTGGCGGGCGTTTTGACGTCAACTCGGCAATTCGCTCCGACTGAGCGCCCTCGATAATTGACTTATTTCTGCTAACTGCGGCGCAAGCACGCCTTCGTCATGACCGCTTTCCCAACTCCGACTGAAACCACCGCGCTAGCCCCCCAATCGCAAATGGGGGACGACATCCGGCTCGTCATGGAAGCCGGGATCGAACATCATCGCAAACAGGAATACGGCGAAGCCGAAGCCCTCTACGCCATTGCGCTGGAAGCGGACAGCGACCATGTCGACGCCAACTACCACATCGGCGTGCTGTACATGCAAACGAACCGGCCAGCCGAGGCCGTGCCGCACTTCGAAGCGGTGCTCGGCCACACGCCGAATTTCGCGCAACTTTGGGTCTACTACTTCAACGCCCTCACCGCGAGCAACCAGTTCGAAGCCGCACGGATGGCGCTCGACGTGGCGCGGCAATGCGGCGTTCCCGGAGATGCCATCGAGACGTTGACTGCGTGTTTGCCTCAGCAAGATGGCCGGACGGCGTCGGAGCCCTTACACAGCGCTTCGCACGCAGCCGTGACATCTGATATTTCGCCAATACTCGAAGCGTCGGACACGCCCCGCACAGCGAAACTCGATCTGCGTCGGGCAAGTTCCAAGGAACTGCGTCAGTACACAGATCTCTTCAACAGCGGAAAAATCGAGGCTGCCCTGCAGGTTGCGCGCCGCTTGACGACACATAATCCGTCGCATGGCGAATGTTGGATTGCGCTCGCACACGCCCTGCAGCGCACAGGCAACTACGCAGAGTCGCTAAATGCGGCCGAACGTGCCGCCAGCCTGCTGCCGAACAATCTCCTCGCCCAGACGATGCTGGCTGATGCCCTGCATATCACTCGCCAGTTTCAGCAAGCCGAAACGCACTGCCGCAAGGCTCTCGAAAGACATCCCGAGAGCGCCGCTCTGCATCGCACACTGGGTGCCGCCTTACAGGCATTGGGCCGAGCCGCTGAGGGTATTGCCCGCATCCAGCGCGCTGTGGAATTGGCACCGGGAGACCCACTTGAGCTCGACGCGCTAGGCAACGCGCTGTCCGAGCACGGTCAGTACGATGAGGCGGAAAGCGCATTCCGCCGTGCGCTCGAACTCGCGCCAATGCAGGCGGCGACGCATAGCAACCTGCTGTTCTGCCTGATGCACAAGACTGATCTCGACGCCGCGACCGCATTCTCGGAATTTCGCGAGTATGGGGTGCGCCATGAAGCCGCACTGCGTGCGAACTGGCCGCAGCACACCAATGAACGCGATCCGTCGCGGCGCCTGCGGATCGGCTTTGTTTCTGGCGACCTGATCAATCACCCGGTCGCGTATTTCCTCCTGTCAGTCGTAGAGCATCTGGCGCGCGACACGAGCCTATCCCTGCACTTCTATTCGAACTATGCGGTTCGCGATGGCTTCACCGCGCAGATCAGGGCACAGGCGCACGGTTGGCATGAAATCTTCGGCATGAGCGACGCAATGGTTGCCCAGAAGATCCTCAATGACGGCATCGATATTCTCATCGATCTGTCCGGCCATACCGGCCGCAATCGGCTCGTGGCCTTCGCGCACAAGCCAGCGCCGGTCCAGGTAAGCTGGATCGGCAATCCAGCCACGACCGGTCTGACGTCCATCGACTATTACATGTCGGACCGGTTTGTCACGCCGCTCGAACAGTTCGCCAGCCGTTTCTCGGAAAAGCTCGTGTTCCTGCCGGCTCTCGCGCCGTTCAAGCCGTACGCCCAAGCGCCGGAGGTGAGCGAGCTGCCCGCCTTGAAAAACGGCTACCTGACATTCGGCAGCTTCAGCCGTCTGGTCAAGATCGGGCCGGAAGTCGTGGCGCTTTGGGCACGCGTGCTGCGCGAGATACCGACTTCGCGCATGCTCATTGGCGCGATCACGTCGATCGAACAGATGAACAAGCTGGCCAAGCTGTTCGCAGGCGAAGGCATCGACGTAAGCCGCATCAGCTTTATGCAGCGCAAGGGCACCGACGAATATCTGCGCCAGCACCAGCAAGTCGATGTCTGTCTCGACGCGTTCCCATTTGCCGGCTCGACTACGACCATGCACGCGCTGTGGATGGGCGTTCCCACCGTGACGCTGCCCGGCGTTTCGATGGCGAGCCGCGGCAGCACTGGGTGGCTCTCGCACCTTGGCCTCGAAGAGGCATTCGTCGCGCACGACAAAGATGACTTTGTACGCAAGTGTGTCGCGCTGGCCGCCGACCTCGACGCGCTCGCGACAGTACGCCGCGAGCTTCGCCAGCATTGCGTGCAGTCGCCCATCATCAGCGCAAGCACGATCGCCAACGCCGCGTCGCGGGCGCTGCGCACCATGTGGCAGCGCTGGTGCGACGGGCTC
Source organism: Paraburkholderia silvatlantica (assembly GCF_003096715.1). Classification (GTDB taxonomy): domain Bacteria; phylum Pseudomonadota; class Gammaproteobacteria; order Burkholderiales; family Burkholderiaceae; genus Paraburkholderia; species Paraburkholderia silvatlantica. Next base: position 5,408 of record NZ_QEOL01000026.1, on the reverse strand, counting down.
GAAGCCGAGCACTTTGAGGTCCTGGCACAGTCCAGTGACACCTCCGTCCCTAAAGACAGCCAGCCGAGCCAACTGTCGCGTGAGCAACGCGCTGAGTTGCTTGGGGAATTCATCGATACGCTCACGATCCTGCTCGACAAGCAGCAGTTTGACGAGGCCACGGCCGTTGCCCGCCAACTCACCGTGCTGATGCCTGAAGTCGGCATGGGGTGGCGTATGCTCGCAACGTCGTTACGCCAGCAAGGCAAGCTTTCAGAGGCACTCGAGCCTTTGCGCCACGCTGCTGCCCTGTTGCCGAGCGATCAGAACATCCACCGCGAACTCGCTGTTCTCTCCCAATACGCGAACGACCGCGCACGCATCGCCCCGGTCAATGAGCCGCGTCCGGCGGCCGAGTTTCTAGCGGTACGGGAGGGAAGCCGCCAATACCGACATCCAGTCGGTGCCCTGGTCGCAAACATCCCCGTGCTGATCCCGGCCTTCAACAACACCACGTATCTGCGCAGAATGGTATCGCAGCTCCAGTCCAAAGGGCTCAGAAACCTCATCGTTGTCGACAACGCATCAAGCGCACCTGCCATGCTGAGCTATCTCGAGAGCATTCAGGATACGGTGAGCGTCGTGAGGCTCGACGATAACGTCGGGCCTCGAGCTATCACGCTATCGGACGTCATCTATGACCGGTTACCAGATCTCTTCTGCATCACCGATCCGGATCTCGAACTGAATCCGGAACTGCCGGGCACATTCCTCTTCGATCTGATAGACGCCACTGAGGCCTTACGAATTGGCAAGGCCGGCTTTGCACTTGATATCTCGCAACCCGAACTAATGAACGAGAAGGCCCTCGGAATCTTGCAAACCGACGGCGCTAATACGTACAGCCTGCTTCAATGGGAAGCGCGCTTTTGGCAACACAAAGTCGGCTCGACGGCCGCCGGCGACCCGATCTACCAAGCCCCGATCGATACAACCTTCGCGCTCTACAACAAGCGGTATTTCCTCCGCGAATCTCACCTGGCTGCGGTCCGTTTTGGCGGTCGATATACGTGCAAGCACGTGCCCTGGTACAAGGACAATGGACTAGATGCTGCGGAGGATAAGTACTATCGCGAACACCAGGAATGGTCGACGTTCCTTAAGTAACCGTCTCGCTTCGTCGTTCAATCAAACCATCACGATCGCCCGGTGTCACTTCCGGGCGACATTGCAAGGATTCACATGAAGTTTGCTGTGACCATCGTTTCGCCGCCTGGCTTTGTCCATTCGGCAGCGTTCCATGAGGTTGCCGAGACCCTGCATTACGGTCTGATTGCGCTTGGTCACGATTCCGTCCTAACTACCGAGGGGCGACTGCGCGGGCGCCGGCACATCGTCCTCGGGCCAAACCTGCTTCCCCACCATCCACTGGGGCTTGCCGAGGACGCGATCCTCTATAACCTGGAACAGGTTCAACAGGGTTCGCAATGGTTTACGCCGGCGTTGCTGGAGGTCTACCGGCGCTACGAGGTATGGGATTACAGCCAGCAGAACGCCGAGCGGCTGGCGGCCCTCGGGGTAACCGTCTCCGCGATTCTCCCGATCGGATACGCTCCAGAACTCACCCGTATTACGCACGTCAGCGAGCCGGATATTGATGTCCTGTTCTTCGGATCGGTCAACCCGAGACGCCAGGCCACGATCGATCAGATGCGCGCACTGGGGTTGCATGTCGAAACCCTGTACGGCGTGTATGGCGCTTCGCGCGATGCAATGATCGGTAGATCGCGCTTGGTCCTGAATCTGCACTACTACGAAGCCAAGGTGCTGGAGATGGTGCGCATCGTCTATCTCCTGGCCAACCGCTGCGTTGTTCTAAGCGAACACAGTTCGGATCTTGCAGAGGACGCCGCACTTGCAGACGGCGTTGCATTTGCACACTACGACGCCTTGCCGCGGATGGCGCTGCGGCTAGTAGCGTCGCAAAAAGAACGCGAGCGACTGGCCGCGAACGGTTTCTCGCTCATCCAGTCGCGCCCGGTCACGACATACCTGAAAGCTGTATTGGATCAGATGTGCAAGGACGGCGTGCCAGAACCCGTAGGCGAACCAGTCGTGACAATCCCAAAGAAACTCAATTTCGGCTCAGGAAAAAGCTGGAAGGACGACATGTTCAACGTCGACATCCTGGCGGAACGTGATCCAGATCTGCTCTTCGATTTCAACCACGCCTTCCCGTTTAGTCAGTCGCTTTCGACAAGGCGGTTCGGTGAGGTTGCGATCCCGCGTGGTCATTTCGAGTACATCCTCGCCGACAACGTGTTGGAGCATATCCCCAACCTCATTACCGCCATGACCAACTGCCTCGAACTGCTTGCTGTCGACGGCATTTTGGAGGCGATTGTCCCATATGATCTTTCTTACGGTGCGTGGCAGGATCCCACACACGTCCGGGCATTCAACGAACGAAGCTGGCTCTATTACACGGACTGGTGCTGGTATGTTGGTTGGACTGACTACCGTTTCGACGTTGTCGAACAGCGTTATACGGTCAACGAATACGGCGCCGAACTGATGCAGCAGTTCAACGACATTGCCAAGGTTGCGCGCTTTCCGCGAGCGGTCGATGCAATCCAGGTCAAGCTGCGCAAGCGGGCTACCACACCTGCCGAAAAACTAAACTACGAAACCTTCATCAAAAGCGCTTGAATTCCGTGGACCGGCTAATCGCAAGCCCCATTGACACAATCACACTGAAATAGTCACAGAGAGATATTATGCATCCGTCCGCAATGCTGAATGGAAAGATGTTCTTCGACACCTACGTTGCGAGAATTGGAGAAGTGACCGTCGTCGACATCGGGGCCCAGAACGTCAACGGTTCCCTGCGCGAAGTCGCTCCCGATAATGCAAAATATATCGGGGTGGATTTCGTCAAGGGAAACGGCGTGGATATCGTGATAAACGATCCTTATCAACTGCCCTTTGAAGATGAATCCGTCGATGCGGTAATCAGTTCATCCTGCTTCGAACATTCGGAGATGTTCTGGCTGGTTTTCAACGAAATACTCCGCATCTTGCGGCCCTCCGGACTCTTCTATCTCAATGCGCCGTCCAACGGGATGTTCCATCGATACCCGGTGGACTGCTGGAGGTTCTATCCGGAAGCAGGAAAAGCAATGGTGACATGGGCCCGTCGTCAGGGACTCAACCCAGTCCAGCTTGAATCGTATGTCAGCGTCCAACACAACGGCGTGTGGAGCGATTTCATCGGAGTTTTCCTCAAAGATGAAAGTCATCTCGGCCATCATCCCGAACGTATCATCGATACTTTCCAGAATTTTCAGAATGGAATGAAGCATGGCCATTCGGGAATTCTGAAATACTCCGAATATCCTGAGGATATGCAGAGGATCGAATCACTTACGCAGAAGGTCCGTGAGCTTCAACATCGGGAATTACAAATGTTCAATGCGCTTGAAGTATCGAAACAAGCGCTTGAACGAGCGAGGGTCGAAGTTACCGCAGCTAACCAACGCGCTGAAACTGCGCAAGAATTGCTTGCGAAAAACGGAAACAAATCAGCGGCGTAACAAACCGTACGGTGCCGGCATGGGATCTACATCGGCTTCAAAATCCAACTATCCGGCTCCGTGCGACATAGCCTCCATCCGACTAAACTGATTGCAGTTGCAGACGAAATGCTTTGGAAGAAGGGGGTAATGGTGGGAAACCTGCCATCTGGTAACGCAATAAAAATAAAGCTCGCCTTTGAGTGGGCTTTTCTCTATACAGTACTTTCGACGCTATCGACCGACATAAACTCCGTTCACAAAATTGCAATCGGTATCCGGCCCATACAACTTCGATATGTCGATGTACTGTGCACCATGCATCGTCTGTACCCCCAACATCGGAAGACGAACGTCGAACACTTGACCGCAATTCGTCTGCATGCCAATTCGAGCCTGCTTTCTCATTGACCTAGCATTGTCCTCAATGCGCTGATTCGCCAACAATCTCGCTTGTTCCTCTTCCTGGCGCTGCTCATCGAGTTTCGCTTTTGCCAACGCTCTTTGGTCGAGTTCGTTCTTGAACATCTTCAAATACGCATCGTTCAATTCGCTCTCCTGGATTGAATGAACGACGTTTTCGGCGTCGGCTTTATTGACCGAATAAGGCTTGGTCTTGAGCATCGACGCACCAAGACTCGTCGTCACCGAAACCATGGCCCCGAGCTTGCTGAAGCTGCCGAATTGGCTATTGCAGACCGTGTAGGGCGCAACATCCTGGCTCGCGTTCGAGTCACACCAAGCAACCTCGCTGGGGATGGCTAGATACCAATTGCGCTTGTCTTCCGAAACCCAAAATATTTCCTGCAGTTGATTTCTCGACAGCTGATTTCTGGATATCGAGTCCAATACCCAACCGCCGTGCTCGTGCGTCACCCGAACGTAAAAGCCACGAACTGCAATGGGCGGCTTCATGCTTGAACCGGCCAGTTTTCTATAGCTGGTATCAGTGCGGAATGTGGCAGCAGAGACTCCCGCATTCCCCTTTCCATCGACATTTAGCGATGCATCACCTCCGCAAGCCGAAAGCGACATCGCGACACAGCAGACGAGTCCAGTCAAGCTTCTCTTCATGTTCTTCCCAGGAGAAATGATATTCCAACGAAATGCTTTCGGTTTCTTTTACCCATTAGCACTCGACCAATCTATGTTTTAACGTCTTTTTTTTCAGGAACTTAATACTTAGCGACGGGCACGCGAGGCAGGAAGTGTTCGGGTTGAACGGCAGAACTTACAGTTTGAAGGACGTCGACTTGACTGGACGAGAGGACGAAACCGGAGAAAGCCGATCGAACGAGCGGAAAGTTTGACTTTTTTCGGGAACGTCGAATCGGACGCCATGAGGGCGTACAAGGTGACACGGGAGAGCTATGCTTCAGGCAGCGGCGATTCAAGGTATCGAGCGCGCTGCAGAACCTGCCGGTGGCCATCTGTGGCGAAAACTCACAGAGGAAGGAGGGAAACCGCTGAAGGCCCGGCTGGGATCGAATAAATCGGCAAAAGGCGCGCCGAATAGGGCACCAAGGGGCACCCGCCGCCTTGCGGGTACGACTTGGGGTACAACTGTCGCACCACGGAGGTTTTTTGTAACGGATTATTACGAAATGCTGGTGATGCCGGCCGACCCTCAGCGATCCATCGATAGTGAACAAACGATACAACGGCTCACGACCCGTTTCAGCCCTTCGAACACGCCCGTATTCAACGGTCGGTTACGAGATAAAACGGACGTCCATTCTCGATTACAGCGTTCACATGTACATAGTCCGTCCTGAACAATTCGGCGCGCTTGCCATCAGCGTTACGCCAGCACGTCGGCGGTGCAGCAGTTGGACAGGGCAGCGAGAACGAAGACAC
>NZ_QEOL01000025.1 GCF_003096715.1 Paraburkholderia silvatlantica | reverse complement strand
ATGGGGGTAAGAGTCTTCGCAAAACGCATGGTGTTTCCTTTGTCGGCAAGCATGGGTTCACTGCTGTGGCGTGCATACCGGCCAGGCTCGCCCGCTTCGCGCGGTCGGGGCATCGGCTGGTTCACAACTCTCTTGTTCGCGTCGACTGCGTGCTGGGCTCCTCCAGAATAGGCGTGGTATCGATCGAACCGCCCTGCCTGAAAACCGCCGGGGCGAAAACGTGAAAGCGACTATAGGAAGCCAATATCGCTTCGTCTTGAGCATTCACGACGATTTCCATGCGCATTTCTGCATAGCCGGCCGAACCGGAGCAATCAGGGCAAGTACGCCCTGTGGCGCGAACAAGGTGTAATGGAAATGTAATTTCAGGCGCGCCGGCTTGGCCAACAGCCGGGCGGGTTGATTGAACGGCTAACAGCCGCTGGCTTCGTCGAAGCGAAGCTTGTCGAAACAGAGACGGCGGTTTGCGTACTCGCTGTCAAACCATGACCAAACAGGCCAGTGTCGGCTGTTCGGCAGGATTGCAGAATAAGCAGATCGGATTCGCGAGCGGCGCGAAGCGCATGGCACGATGCTCCACGCCGTCCCGCAGAGAGACGGCATGCTCTCTATCGCCCGACCTGGCCAGACGAAAAGGCTTACGACCCGCCAAAGAATACCGGCCTCATCCCGGTCGGGCTGGCCGGATGGCCCATCTGCGAGGAGCCGTTCATTGCGGGGCCGTAGCCGCTGCCCTGGCCTGCGGCAGCTGCGTCGGTCGCCTGCATGTTGGCGGGAAAGTCTGCGGTATTCGCATTGGCCGGATTGAACCCGGCTTGCTGAAGCTGAGCGATCTCGGCCTGGACCTGCGCGCGCGTCAACCCCCCATCCGACTGCGCCAACGATGCAATTGGCACAGCGATGACGGCGACCGCGCAAACTGTGTGGACTAGCGTCTTCATAATGGCCCACCTCCGGGTTGATTACACCGGCTGACTCGTGCTGCAAACGGCCGGTTCGTCCGAACCCTGGTTCGACACCTTGCCAGACTTTGCAGCGCTCAAGCGTTATCGTTGTCGTCTGTTTCGATCGTATGCACAATTAATCGTTTTGACCTCCATCATTTGATGGAGACTGTCAAACAGCTATCCCCGATGATTGCGCCCACGAGCGCGACTCAAAATGGGGAAGGCATTCAAGAACAGCGCCAAAGCTCACCCGAATACTCCGCCGGGCGAGCCGGATCAACCGTCGGCCAATCGCTGCCTTGACTGTGTTCGCGCTCGCGTGCGGTGTGTTCGCAATCGGGTGAGGGCAAAACGGCGTCGCGGGTCTATTGCCGGGTGAGCATGAGGTTCAGGTTCTGAACCGCGGCTCCGGATGCGCCTTTGCCAAGATTGTCGAAAACCGCAGACAGCAAGACCTGGCCGTGCTCCACGTTATGAAAAACGCTCAAGTGCATGTCGTTCGTACCGTTCAGCACTTGCGGGTCCAGGTGCTTTAAGGCGCCCGATTCGTGCAGCGGCAAGACCCGTACGTGGGTCACCCCGGCATAGTGGCGTGCGAGGCACGCATGCATCGTGGCGCCATCCACGCCGGGCGCCAGCAGCCGCAACGCCAGCGGAACCGTCAGCACGATGCCTTGGCGGAACGCTCCGTACGCAGGGACGAAAATGGGACGCTGCGCAAGCGCGGCGTGCTGCTGGATTTCCGGCGTGTGCTTGTGCGCAAGTTCCAGGCCGTAGACCTGGTATGAAGGCGCGTTGGCGGCTCCCGGCCCCTCGTGTTCCTCCACGCCGGCACGCCCGCGTCCGGAGTAGCCGGATACCGCATGAATGCCGATCGGGTAATTGCCCGGTATGAGCCTGGCCTGCACCAACGGACGCAGCAGGCCAACCGCACCGGTTGGATAGCAACCCGGATTGGTGACCCGACGTGCGTTCGCAATTTGCTCAGCCTGCCCCGGCGTCATTTCCGGAAAACCGTAAGTCCAGTCCGGCTGTGTGCGGTGGGCGGAGCTTGCGTCGATCACCCGGACGGCAGGATTGACAATGGCGCCCACTGCCTCGCGCGCGGCGGCATCCGGCAAACAGAGGATGGCGATGTCGCAGGCGTTGATGGCTTCCGTGCGACGCCGCGAATCCTTGCGCTCGGCAGCCGCAAGTGTGAGCAGCCTGATGTCGGTCCGGTTGCGCAGCCGGTCATGGATTTGCAGCCCGGTGGTGCCTTGGTCGCCGTCGATGAAAACTACGGGAGTGCTCATACGTGGATGACTCCGCTGACTGTGGGTTGTAACAGGTAAAACGAGCCCCTATGTTGCGCGGACGGTTAGAATAGAGAAAGTTGAATTTCATAACTTAAACATTCAGATTTTCTGAATCGGGACGCCGTCATGCGAGAGATCAGCCTGGACCGCTTGCGCACTCTGGTCGCCGTTACCGACCGTGGTTCATTCGCCGATGCGGCGCGCGCGTTGCACCTGGCGCCGCCAACGGTCAGCCTTCACATCGCCGAACTCGAAGACCGCATAGGGGCTCCACTCCTGATACGCAAGCGCGGAAAGGTGGGGCCGACGTCCATAGGCGAGGTGCTGGTGGAGCGCGCGCGCCGGCTGCTGGCCGACGCGGAGCAGGCGTTAGACGATATTCAACGCCAGGTAGAGGGGCTCGAAGGGCGTGCGCGTCTCGGCGCGTCCACGGGCGTGATCGCGCATCTGCTGCCGCAAGCGCTTGAGGTCCTGCGCGAGCACCATCCCGCCATCGACATTCAGATTGCAGTGCTGACTTCGCAAGAAACCCTTTCGCGGCTGGTGGATGGAACGCTGGATGTCGGGCTGATCGCGCTGCCCCAGCCCCCGGTGGCTGGACTTGTGATAAAGCCTTGGCGCCGCGACCCTGTGATGGCCTTTGTGCCGGCGCATTGGCGGTCTCCGGCGCGTGCTACCCCTGAATGGCTCGCCGCCCAACCTCTCATTCTCAATGACGCGACCACGCGTCTTTCGCGTCTGACTGCGGAGTGGTTCGCGACCGGAGGGCACCATCCTGCGCCGCGCATTCAGCTCAACTACAACGACGCGATCAAGAGTCTGGTAGCGGCAGGGTACGGCGCAGCGTTGTTGCCCCACGAGGCCACTACGCCGTTACCCGACAGGCGCATTGTCATGCGCCCGCTGCGCCCGGCGTTGTGGCGACGGCTCGGTATTGCACATCGTGCGGGGTACGTTGAGCGTTCCACGCAACACGTACTTGATGTGCTATGGGATTTGCGACTGGCGTAGGCGTTGCGTCGCAGGCACGCGGTGATGCGTGGTCAGGCAAGCACGACCTCTGCAAGGAACGTTGCGAAGTAGTCGTCGTCCAGCCATCCTGAAACATGCTTTGACGCTTCGATGCGCTGCATTTCTCTCTGTCCCTTATCCGTCAGGACGGCAATCTGCAATGTGGGGAGAGACTTCGTACTGGGGGGAGGGATCTGGGCTACGGTCTGGATCAAACCCTGCGCGCGAAGCGACGTGAAAATTGCCGGCCGCTTGTGCCACGGTATTTGTCGATACAAGGCAAGTCGAAGAGCTTCTAGTACAGCGCCATTGTTGAATTCCATGAGCATCCTTCTGGTTTTCGACTGAAATGTCCTGCTGGCCCCGAGCACCTAAGGTAACACACCAAATGGTTCTGTACGATGACACACACGAAACCTTTACTTTGCCGGCATCGCTAGGTCTTTTGGCGGCGGCCGGCATCGTTCTTCTTGATCATCGGTTCTGCGCGGCGAAATTAGCGCGGTAACCGCTAGAATTGCGGTTTTAGCCCGGAATACGTCAATGTCTTTTGCCTCGCTCGGCCTGATCGATCCCTTGCTGCGTAACGTGCAGGACCTCAATTACCGGACGCCTACGCCGGTGCAGGCCAAGGCGATTCCTGCCGTGCTCAGTGGCAAGGACGTCATGGCTGCGGCACAGACCGGCACTGGCAAGACGGCGGGTTTTGCGCTGCCGCTGTTGCAACGGCTGGTGCAACACGGCCCGGCGGTGTCCAGCAACCGCGCGCGTGTTCTGGTGCTGGTGCCCACACGTGAGCTGGCGGAACAAGTGCTGCAAAGCTTTATCGCGTACGGCAAAGGCCTCGACTTGCGATTTCTGGCCGCCTATGGCGGTGTCAGCATCAACCCGCAGATGATGAAGTTGCGCAAAGGCGTCGATGTGCTCGTCGCCACGCCGGGCCGTTTGCTGGATCTCAATCGCCAGAACGCGGTGCAGTTCGATCAAGTGCAAACGCTGGTGCTGGATGAAGCCGACCGCATGCTGGATCTGGGCTTCGCGCGCGAACTCAACGCCGTCTTTGCTGCGTTGCCCGTAGAGCGCCAGACCCTGTTGTTCTCCGCCACGTTTACCGACGATATCCGGGCGATGGCGGCGGGCATTCTGCGCGGCCCGGTCAATATCAGCGTCAGTCCGCCCAATGCCACGGCCAGCAGGATCAAGCAGTGGGTGGTGCCGGTGGATAAAAGGAACAAGCCTGACCTCTTCATGCACCTCGTGGCCGAGAACCACTGGGAGCACGCGCTGGTGTTCGTCAAAACCCGCAGTGGCGTGGACTATCTGGCGGCCATGCTGGATGAAGCGGGCTATGCGGTCGACACCATCCACGGCGACAAACCGCAGCCCGCGCGCCTGCGTGCGCTGGAGCGCTTCAAGACGGGTGAAGTCAGTATGCTGGTAGCCACCGATGTGGCCGCGCGGGGACTGGATATCGACGACCTGCCGCTCGTGATCAACGTCGATCTGCCGATCGTCGCGCAAGACTATGTGCACCGTATCGGCCGTACCGGCCGCGCGGGCGCCAGCGGCGTGGCGGTGTCGCTCGTGTGTGCCGATGAAGCGCCGCAACTGGCCGCGATTGAAGCGCTGATCCGGCAAACGCTGCCCCGCGAAGAAGAACCGGGTTTTGAGGCCGAACACCGCGTGCCGCAAACCAGCGCGACGGGCCAGATCATCAAGAAACCCAAAAAGCCCAAGAAGCCCAAAACGCCGCAAGCTGTGCCAGGCGCCATGCAGGCGCCCAGCAAGAAACCGCGCCCGCAGAGTGGCGAAAACAAACGCAAGCCTGCTGCGCAGCGCGCCGTGGCCGCAGGTAAAGGCACCAGCTTGTCCAGCGCTAGCCCATTCAGCGTGCAAAAGCCGCGCAGCAAACCCGCCACCAAGCCAGTTGCCGGTTCGCGTAAGCCGGCTGGCAAACCCGCCGGTGGCCGCGGCAAACGCTAACCGTGATTCGTTAGGCTGATCCTTCGCACGCCCTATAGTCGACTCTCGGCAACCATGGTTTCGAATTCCGTCCGATACCGCCGTGCGAGTGCGGCTGCGGTTTCGCGCAGCGATGCGCAATCGGCCGCGAGTGCATTGGCAAGTGTTTCGGCAAGACTGTCCGGATTCACGACACCGGCGAGGCCTGCTGCTTCCCATGTCTGCACATAAGCCTCATGCTTGCCTCCCTCGGAGGAATGATAAGGATGACTGATATTGGCGCGAGGAAGCGCGTACGCCATCGCAACAATGCGACCGTGCAGACTGCTGCCGCAATAAATGCGGCTTCCGGCGATCAGCGCACAGATGTCCCAGACGTTCAGCGAAGCAAAAACGCGAACATGAGCCGCGCACAGTCGAGCCGCGAGCCGCCCGTACACGGCCAGGTCGTCATGCCAGGGAGCGGCGCCCGCGCGAAACAGCACGATGCCCAGGCCGTGCCCCTGCGCTGCGAGTTCGAGCTGGGTGGCTAGCGTATCGAGCGTTGCATCGTCGCCGAAGTCAGCGCTGAATTGCACGGCTGCATAACCGTGAGGGAACGCCTGCTGGACGTCGCGCAGCGCCAGGTTGGCGGCGTGCCGGCGTATTGCCGTGCCGAACAGGACTGCCGTCATTGCGGCGGGGTCCGGTATCAGGCGGGCTTCGATACCCCGTTGCGCGAGCAGCGTCTGGGTTTGACGGTCGCGCACGCTCACTGCGTCCGCGGATTGCAGCGCCGCGAGCACGTCGGCTTCCAACTGCGCACTGCGCGTATCCAGATCGACGCCTCCCACCGCGTTGAACGAGAGGTGCTTCACGCGCACGCCCGGCAACGCGGACTTCGAAAGCACATACGGCGCGAGCGACGCCGCGCAAACATGCTGTTGCGCCCACGCGCGCCCGTCGCGAAGCCATTCATGTTCGGCGGCAATGAGCGCCGGCACGCGCCGCGGCGGTGCGAGCATCACGGCGGCCTCCCACGCATTGCAGGTCAGCAGTTCGCCGCCTGCGTGGATCACGTTCACACAGCGGTCGTGCGCGAAAGCGGCAATGCGCGCGAGTGCGACCGCGGCTGGCCCGCCATCGCCATGCGCATCGCGCGCGGCGAGCCCGGCGAACAGCAGTTCGCGGCGGGGCAGCATGCGTGCCACCACCTGCGCGATCAGCAGGTCGCCGAAGTTGTGCCGGTCGAACGCGCCGAAGATCACCGTGGGCGTGGAAGCCATATGAGCCTCAGGCCGTGCTTCTGTCCCATGTCCGCCAGTCCCGTACTTTTCGACCCATACGGCGCCGCAGCATGAAATCGGGCCGCAAGTCAGGCCGCTACGTGCGGCCCACCATACTGACATAAGGAAGCCTTAAGCATTCGCGGGGGACACTATCCTACTTGCCGACGTGTTTTCCCTGCGTATGAAAACGGTCTACTCCGAACTGAAGAACGCACGCCTGCGCCCTACATCCAGCCGCGTGGCCGTGCTGAAGGTGTTTCATGATGCGCCGCACGAGCATCTGACCGCCGACCAGGTCTTTCGCCGCATTGCAAAGGATGTCGAGCAATGCAGCCTAGCGAGCGTATATCGTGCGCTTGCGCAACTGATGGAATCGTCGCTGCTCGACAGCACGTGGGTTGGCGAAACGCGTGTGGTGTACGAGCTTGGACGTGGCATGCCGCACGCGCACCTCGTGTGCGAGAGCTGCAAGACCGTGGAGGACATCGACGAGCCCGCGCTGCAGGAACAGCACGCCGCCATCGCTGCGGCGAAGCGCTTTCGCTATACGCATTCCAGTCTCGTCGTTTTCGGGCTTTGCGCCCAGTGCGCCGCGGCATCGTCGTGAACCGGCGCGTGGCGGCCACCATGGCGTGGAGGCTTTGCATGTCGATCGCGGCGTGCTCCATGTCGAAAATCAGCACGTCCACGCCGCTCGCCGCGGCCATCTGCACGAGCCCGACGTCCGGCAGATCGGCAGCTTGAGCGCATCGTCGCTCCATTCCGGCTAACATGACATTCCGCCTGCAGTCTCGCACTGACTCGCAAGGACCTGCGCGGCGAACTAACCGGAATACAGGAGCGAAAGAAAATGCTTTTCCGCAAGACGATGTTGGCCGTAGCCGCATTCAGCGCCGTGCTGGCCAGTGCCGGTGCGCATGCACAGATCGCGGGCGCGCAGCCCTTGAGCGTTTCGGTCGAGCAGTCGCAGGCGCTGCTCGAAGGCTGGAGCGTGAAGAAGAGCGTACTCGGCAAGCCCGTTTATAACGACGACAACGTGAAGATCGGCACCGTGCGCGACCTGATCGTGGCGCCGGACGGCTCGGTTTCCGCGGCCATCGTTTCGGCGGGCGGATTCCTCGGCGTCGGCTCGCACGACGTGGCCGTGCCCATCGCATCGCTCGACGTGCGCCAGGGCAACCTCTATCTGCCTGGCGCAACCAAGGAAGCGCTGAAGTCCACGCCCGCGTTCCAGTACGCGAAGGTCGAATCGCCGCCGAAGCCGAAGAAGGTCGAAAAGCAGCAGTAAGCCTTGTCCGTCGCGATTCAGCAGCCGCACTTCCAGTCCGGTTGCTGCAATGCCATACCATGCAGGCCGCGATATTCGGCGACAGGCGGCGAGGACCAGCCTTCCAGCAGCGCCGGCGCCAGCCGGTAGATCTCGATACCGAGCGGCCGGCAGACTTCCAGCGGGTCGCGTGCATCGGGTCCCCACATTGGCAGCGAAAGATCGCCGCCGGGGCAGGTCGAAAGCGCGCACAACAGGTCGATCTCGGCGAAAAACTCGAGGTAGTCGCCCTTCTTTGCCGGGCAGGCCTTCATGAAGTACTTGTCCTCCAGATTCAGGCCGGTGCACTGGAACACATTGAGCACGTCGTGCACGTCGTATTCGGTGAGCCCGTACGGCGCGATGGCGCGCGTGAGATTCGAGTGACAGTGAAAATGAAAGTCCTCGCCGGTCAGCATGCGGTTAACGTAAGGGTCGCACCGTGTGCCGAGCAAGTCGTGAACGCGCCCGCCATGCTCGTCCACGCCGTAGCCGGCGAGGCTGTCGTCGGTGATGGTGACGAGCGGTCGCAGGAAGGGCAGCGTCGACCACAGACGGTCGAAGGTGCTCACGTGCGCCTGCTGGAGCTGGCGTGTGCGCGAAGCCCACATGCGCTCGCGCGGATCGTGCCGGTTCCACAGGTTGAGGTCGGCCACCTGCGGGCCTTCGATCGTCACGATGCGGAACACGTGCCCCGCGCTCACGCTCCAGGCTTGCCCCGAGCGTATCGGCACGACGATCGATTCGATTAGCTCGCGCTGATCCTGTTCTTCGGCGATGCGGCGGTAAAAGGGCTTGTTCACGTCGAGCGCGGAGCCCTTGGTCGACTGGTAGGCGGCGGGATAGTTCAGCATTGCCTCGTACTCCTCCATGAACGACATGTGCCCGCATTCGCGATGCCGCGGGTGCCCGGCTGAGCCTTCGGGGGATGTCTGCTGGGGAGTATAGGAATCGCGCAACAGTAAGCCAAAGATTGTTCAGCGGCGGGAAGGCCGGGGATTCGCGGACCTTTTTTGCGTGTCCGGGCCTGCCCGCTTACGCGGCGCCTTCGTGTACAGTTCGCTTACTCCATGACTGCGGCGCCTGCTTCCGGGGCGAGCGCAGCCCAACGAGACGCGACGGTACATGATCAGACTGGAAGACCTCGTCATTTTTATCAGTGCGGCGGACAACGGAAGCCTCTCGGCAGCCGCGCGCCAACTCGATCTCACGCCCGCTGTGGCGAGCGTGGGCCTCAAGCGCCTCGAAACGGAACTCGGCACGCGCCTGCTCGCACGCTCCACGCGCAGCCTGCGCCTCACGCCGGACGGCGAGCGCTACCTCGTCTACGCGCGCAGCGTCATGGAGCAGGTGGAGGCCGGCCAGAACGCCGTGGCGCATGGGCGCAAGATGATCGGCGGCACGGTGTCGCTGTCGATTCCCTCCGACCTCGGGCGCAACGTGCTCGCGCCCTGGCTCGACGACTTTCAGGCCCAGCATCCTGCGGTATCGCTCCAGGTGCATATTGGCGACCATGTGACCGACATGTTCCGATCGCCGGTTGCCGTGGCGGTTCGCTACGGCGTGCCCGAAGATTCCTCCCTCGTGGCGCTGCCGCTTGCGCCCGAAAACCGGCGCGTGCTGTGCGCCGCGCCCGGCTATTTCGCGCGTCACGGCAAACCCGCGACGCCTGCCGATGTCTCGCGCCACAACTGTCTGCGCTTCGCATTGAGCGACATGCTGCACGACCGCTGGACCTTCTACAGCGGCGACGAAGCGAGCGTCGTGAACGTGCAGGGCAACCGCAGCAGCGACGACGGCGAACTCGTGCGCCGCTGGGCCGTGGCGGGTCAGGGTCTTGCGTACAAGTCGCGTCTGGACGTGCTCGCCGATATCAAGGCGGGCCGACTCGAAACCGCGCTCGACGCGTTTCGGGGCGAAGGCGCGCCGCTGCATCTCGTCTGCGCCCACCGCACGATGCTCTCGCCGACGGTGAACGCACTGCGCGATTTGCTGCGCGATCGCATTGCCGCGTTTCTTGCCTGACTCTTGCCTGACGTGTGATCGCGCAGCAAGTCCGCTCGCTGGTCCGATACCCGGGCCGATCGTCATCAGGGCCGGCCCGCGTTCGCCTTTCCCATCGCCCCGCCGCTCGATCGCTCCCTCGATCTTCAAAGCTGCTTTGAAGCTGAATTCGCCGTTTGCCGCTATGCGCGCCGAGCGCACTGGCCGATTATTCGTACCAGCACGAACGGCACGGAGGCTTGAATGATCGTCGCGATAGGCCGTTTTTATCTGCGAACAGACAAGATTTCGCATTTTGAGGCGGCCTGGCTGCGCGTATGCCCGCTGCTTGTGAACAAGCCGGGTTATCGCGGGCACCGCCTCGGTCCGCAGTGCGAAGACGAAGGCTGCTACGTGCTGGAAGTGGAATGGGACTCCCTCGACGCGCAGAGCGCGTTCATGATGCACGGCGACTTCCAGACCTTCCTGCACGCGCTATGGCCGTACTTCTCGGCCGACCCCGACCTTTATCACTTCGCGCCCCTCGTTCAACAAAGCCGGTTTCCCGCAATTTGACTGCCCGGAGGTATTCACGATGAAAGCGATTGGTTATTACCGCAGTCTCCCCATCAGCGATCCCGAATCGCTGATCGATCTCGAACTCCCCGACCCGCAGCCGGGCCCGCGCGATTTGCTCGTTGAAGTGCACGCGGTGTCGGTGAACCCGGTCGATGCGAAGGTGCGCGCGCGCATGGCGCCCGAAAACGGCGAGCCGAAAGTGCTCGGCTGGGACGCGAGCGGCGTCGTGCGCGCCGTGGGCCGGGACGCGACGCTCTTCAAGCCGGGCGATCGCGTGTGGTATGCGGGCTCGCTGCTGCGCCCGGGCACCAACAGCGAATTGCACGTAGTGGACGAGCGCATCGTGGGCCGCATGCCGCAAAGCTTGAACTTCGCCGAGGCGGCCGCGCTGCCGCTCACCGCCATTACGGCGTGGGAGTTGCTGTTCGACCGCCTCGGCGTGGCCGAGGGCACGGTGCCGTCCGGCGACTCGCTGCTCGTGATCGGCGCGGCCGGCGGCGTGGGTTCGGTGCTCGTGCAGTTGGCGAGCAAGCTCACCGGCCTCACGGTGATCGGCACGGCGTCGCGGCCCGAAACGTCGCAGTGGGTGAGCGAGCTGGGCGCACATCACGTCATCGATCATACGAAGCCGCTTTCGCAGGAACTCAAGCGTATCGGCATGGAGGGCGTGGACTATATCGCGAGCTTGAATCAGACCGACCGTCACTTCGACGAGATCGTCGCCTCGATCAATCCGCAGGGGCATGTCGCGCTGATCGACGACCCGGATCTGTTCGATTTCCGCAAGCTCAAGACGAAGAGCGTGGCCCTGCATTGGGAGTTCATGTACACGCGTTCGATGTTCGGGACGAAGGACCAGATTCAACAGCACCGCCTGCTCGACCGCATGGCTTCGCTCATCGACGAAGGCGTGTTGCGCACGACCCTCAACGAGAGCTTCGGGACCATCAATGCGGCGAACCTGCGCCGGGCGCACGAGTTCGTGGAAAGCAACCGCTCGCGCGGCAAGCTCGTGCTCGAAGGGTTTTAAATAGCGCGGTTTGCTACTCAACCGCACAGAAGAACGCGCAATCGAATCGGCCGTGCTCACGACCCGCCGGAAGCGGTCGCGCTTGTTGCCTGAATGGCTCGACGGCAAACCACGCCGTCGAGCGCGAGCGCGTCAGCGCGAAGTGTCGGGGCGTTTCCAGTGCGCGTTGGCGTGCTTGTCCGTAATGCGGACCTTGGCCAGCAGCGGCTTATAGCCCCGCAGGACGATCTCGCTGATCGCGAGAAGCTCGGAACGAAAGATGTTCTCGGCGAATTTGCTGCCGTCCGCGAACTCGAGGGCGTAGCCATCGATTGGCCCCCATTGGCCTCTCGGTAACGGTTCGATATACACGTCCATCATCAATCTCCATTGAATAACAAGCGAATAAGAAGCGTCACTGGTTTCAGTCTATCGCAGTGAAGGACAACTTCCCTGCGGGTTTTCGGCACCGAAATTGGCTTGTTGTTCAATGGCTTACGTGAGGTCTTTCACGATAAGAGAAGGTCTCCTTCCATGTGCAATTGCCGGCCTGCCTCCGCAAACGCGGAATTTGCATACACCGGGCGCGCATTGCACGATATGAAAGAAGCGCGGGCCCGTATTCACTCCGGCTCGCGATGCCGATATGACGTCGCCGCCCGCGCACGCGCTGGTTACGCGCTGGTTACGAATACGCCTTGTCAGTGAGAGTCGCGCTCTTGCGGGCGTCGCGAATGAAAATTGCCGAGAGCACCGCGCCAGTGAGCGCAACCACGCCGGCCAGCGCGAACGCCGTGGCGAACGAACCGCTGCGCTCCACCAGAAAGCCCGTCACGGCCGGCCCGATCACGCCCGAAAGGCTGCCCACGCAGTGCATGCAGCCGCTCACGCTGCCCACCCTGGCGGAATGCACGACGTCTTGCACGATTGCCCAGTAGAGCGCGCCCGTCACATAGAGCAGGAAGAGCGCAATGGACATCAGCGCGATGGCCGCGGCAGCCGTATGCACCAGGCCGGCCACGCCCACGCACACGCCCGTCGCCGCGAGGCAAGTGGAAAGGACGAGCTTGCGGGAGAGCATGAGCTTGCCGGTCCAGCGGAAGATCGCATCGGAGATCGCGCCGCCCGCCGCGAGGCCAACGGTGCCCACGAGCCAGGGCACGACGGTGGCGAGACTCATCTCGCGAATGTTGAGGTGATGCGCCTGCACGAGATAGCTGGGGAACCAGCTCAAAAAGAAGAACAGCACGTAGTTATAGGCGAAGAACGCTACGGCCGTCGCGATCACGAGCGGCTGGCGCAGCCATGCCGAGAGCGGCGCAGCGGCGCCCTCGGGCACCATGTGGGCCGTATGCGCAACGCTCGATCCCCGCCGCGCGGGCTCGGCTTCGTCGAGCGTGCTGACGAAGCGGCTCTCCGAAGGACGGTCGGCGGTGAGCAGCATCCATGCGACGCACCATACGAGGCCAATCGCGCAGATGATCCAGAACGCCGGACGCCATCCGAAGCTGATCGCGAGCAGCCCGATCACCGGGCCGGCAATCGCGCCGCCAAGCGGCGATCCGGCGCTCAGGAGTCCCATGGAGGTCGCCGCGATGTCGCGCGGCATCCAGTTGTTGACCATCTTGTTCGCGCCTGCGCAGAGCGGCCCTTCGGCCATGCCGAACAGCACGCGCAGCACGAGCAGGCTCGCGAAGCCCACGGCCACGGCCGTGAGCCCGCAGAAGATCGACCACAGCCCGACCGCGAGGACGTACACGATCTTCGGCCCAAGCCGGTCGCTCGCGATGCCGCCCACGAAATTGAAAAGCGCATAGCCGACGAAGAAACTGCTGAACACGATGCCCATCTGCGCCGCATCGATGCCGAGGTCTTTTTGAACGAGCGGTGCCGTGATCGAGAGCGCGACCCGGTCGAGGTAGTTGATGCCGTAGACGAGGAATAACAGGAATACGGTTATCCATCCCATCGTGCGTTGCTTCATGTTCTGTCTCCAGTCTCTAAAGATATCGGCACGCGTGCGGCTTCAGGCCGGCGCGGGGCAAGCCAGCAGCGCGTTCGTGCCGTGCCGGCGCAGCGATTGCAGATGCTGGGCGAGCCGCTCGGCGAAGGCTTGCGGCCAGGGCGTCGCGCCAAATACGCTTGCGTGCGAGAGTGCGGCTTGCACGGCGTCGAGCGCCGTGCCCGCGCCGCGCAACCTCGCAGCGAGCGCGGGGGCGCCAGGATCGCTTACGGCGAGCGGCATGCCCGCGTCGCTGCGTTCGGCCGCGAGGTAGTGGAGCCAGGCGGCGAGCGCGCGTTCGAGATGGGGACGCTCGATACCACGCACCAGGCTCTCGCGCAGCGCGGGTAGCCAGCGCACCGGCACTTTCTGCGTGCCGTCCGTTGCGATCTGGCTGGTACGGTGCGCAAGCGTTGGGTTGGCAAAGCGCGCCAGAAGATCCTGGCAATACGAAGCAACGTCGAAGCCCGGCGGCACCGTCACGGTGGCGAGCAGGTCCTCGATCATCAGCGCGCGTACGAAGGTGGCCATGGCGGGATCGTTCATTGCATCGGAAACGGTTTCGCGCCCGCGCAACTGGCCCACGTACGCAATCGCCGAATGCGAGCCGTTCAGGAGGCGCAGTTTCATGGCCTCGTACGGGTGCACATCGCGCGTGAGCAGCGCGCCCGCGTCTTCCCACGCGGGGCGCGGGCCGCTGAAGCGGTCTTCGATGACCCACTGGCTGAACGGCTCGCATACGATCGCGGCTTCGTCGCGCAGGCCGAGTTGCGCGGCAGCCGCGTCGAGCGACGCGGGTGTGGCGGCCGGCACGATGCGATCGACCATCGTGTTGGGAAACGCGATCGTCTCGCCGATGCGGCGCGCGAGCGCCGGGTCGAGCTGCTCCGCATACTGGATCAGCAGTTTGCGCAGCGTGTCGCCGTTGGCCTGCATGTTGTCGCAGCAGACCACCGTGAGCGGCGCGCTCGCCGGACGGCTGCGGATGCCCGCGGCGAGCACGCCAAGCGTGGTGCGGGGCGCATCGGGTGTCATGAGGTCGTGGCGGATGGCTGGGTCGCCGGCGTCCAGGTCGCCGCTGGCGGGCGCGACGCTGTAGCCCTTCTCGGTCACGGTCAGGCTCACGATGGCCACACCGGGGTCCGCGATCGTGTAGAGCACCCGGTCCATCGCCTCGGGTGCGTAGAGCGAGCCGCGCAGCGCGCCGACCACGCGGCTCGCCGCCACCTCGCCGCTGCGCTCGGTCACCGAGTAGAGGTGGTCCTGGGCGGCCAGCGCCTGCGGCACGCGCCGCTCGCGCAGGCTCACGCCGACGATGCCCCAGCGCGTGTCGCCGCGTTCGAGCAGCGTTTCCGTATAGAGCGCCTGGTGCGCGCGATGAAACGCACCCAGCCCGAGATGGACGATGCCGGGGCGCACGCGCCGGCGGTCGTATCCCGGTTGGCGCACAGTCGCCGCAGCGTTTGATAGTGAGCGCTCACACAGATGCGATGTTGTCATTGCCGTGTACCATGGTACTTTAGTGAATGACGGAAGCTTAGTCCGATGTTATATCTCGTTTTATCGGGGTTAACGCTATGCGGTTGCCGATAAGCGAATTTGCTACCATGGTACAAACAGATCCCCGTTATCCCTTATGAGCCAGACCGTCATCGAACCGCAAGAGGACACCGTCCTCGCCGCACTGAGCGGGTTCGTCGCCAATCCCGATACTTCCTATCGCCCGCAGGTGCATGCCTTCCTGCGCGACGTCATCGTGCGTGGCGCGCTGCCGCCGCACGCAAGCCTCTCAGAAGCCGCGATCGCCGAGGCGCTGCAGGTGAGCCGCACGCCGGTGCGCGAAGCGCTTGCCCAGCTCGCCGACGAACACCTCGTGAACATCTACCGCAAGGTCGGCACGATCGTCGCGCCGATCTCCGTTTCGCAGCTCGAAGAGGGGCGCTTCGCGCGCAGCACGCTCGAATGCGCGAACCACGTGCAGCTGGCCCAGACCATCACGCTCGACCAGCTCTCGGAGTTCGGCCGCATCGTCGACGAGCAGCGCGACGCCGTCGCACGCGGCGACGTCGATCGCTTTTTCGATCTCGACGAGCTGATGCACCGGCGCCTCTTCGAATTCGCGGGCCGCCCGCATGTCTGGGAAATGCTGCAGCCCATGAAGCGCCAGTTCGACCGCGTGCGCTGGCTGCTGCTCGATCGCGTGGCGGACCATGCGCAGCGCGCGCTGCGCGAGCACGAGCTGATCCTCGCGCAAATGGCCTCGCGCAACTTCGCGCAACTGGGCGCGACGGTGGCGAGCCATATCGACCGCGTGGGCTCGCATCTGCCGGAAGTGCAGGCGCGCGTGCCCGACTATTTCGTCGAATGAAAGAGAGTGGAGAGAGCCATTGAAGATTGAACGGTTGCAGACGATCGTCACCTGCCCCGGCCGCAATTTCGTGACCGTGAAGATCGTGACCGACGAAGGCGTGTACGGTCTCGGCGACGCGACGCTCAACGGCCGCGAACTGGCCGTGCGCGCGTACCTCGAAGATCACGTGTTTGCGTGCCTCGTGGGCCGCGACCCCCGCAATATCGAGGACATCTGGCAATACCTCTATCGCGGCGCGTACTGGCGGCGCGGCCCGGTCACGATGACGGCGATCGCCGCGATTGACATGGCGCTCTGGGATATCAAGGGCAAGCTCGCGAACATGCCCGTGTATCAGCTGCTGGGCGGCAAGAGCCGCGAAGGGCTGATGGTCTACGGCCATGCAAACGGGCGCGACCACGAGGAAGCCATCGACGCGGTGCGCCAGCATGTGGAGGAGGGCTACCAGGCGATTCGCGTGCAGTCGGGGGTGCCCGGTCTCGACAAGGTGTATGGCGTGGGCAAGGTCAAGGGCGAGTACGAGCCCGCCCAGAAGGGGCTGCCGCCCGAGGAGCCATGGGACACGGCGCTCTATCTGCGCCATACGCCCGAACTCTTTCGCAAGGTGCGCGAGGCCGTGGGCTTCGGCCCGCATCTGCTGCACGACGCGCACCACCGCCTCACGCCCATCGAAGCCGCGCGCCTTGGCCGCGACCTCGAGCCGTATCGCCTCTTCTGGCTGGAGGACGCGACACCGGCCGAGAACCAGGAAAGTTTCCGCCTGATTCGCAGCCACACCAGCACGCCGCTCGCGGTGGGCGAGGTGTTCAACTCGATCTGGGACTGCAAGGACCTGATACGCGAGCAGCTTATCGACTATATCCGCGCGACCATCGTGCACGCGGGCGGCATTACGCATATGCGCCGTATTGCCGACTACGCGGCCATGTACCAGGTGCGCACGGGCTTTCATGGCGCCACCGATCTTTCGCCGGTCTGCATGGCCGCCGCCGTGAACTTCGGCCTGTGGGCGCCGAACTTCGGCATTCAGGAACTGATGCCGCACAACGCGCTCACGAATGCGGTGTTCCCGCATCAGTACCGCTTCGAGAACGGTTTCCTCGTGATGGACGACGCGCCGGGGCTCGGCGTGGACATCGACGAGACGCTGGCCGCGAAGTATCCCTATGAACGCGCCTATCTGCCGGTCGCCCGTCTGCGCGACGGGTCGATGTGGAACTGGTAAGCCTATCTGATCAAATAGACATGGAAGCGTCTGCTATGTTGAGCGTCGTCGTCGATCGACCGAACAGCCTCGCCGTGCGCGAGCTGCCCATGCCCACGCCCGCAGCGGCAGAGGTACGTGTGCGCGTGCGTTATGCGGGCATCTGCGGCTCGGACCTGCACATCTATCGCGGGCACAATCCGTTCGTGACGTACCCGCGCATCATCGGCCACGAGTTCGTGGGCCGCATCGAGTCCGTGGGCGAGGGTGTCGATGCCGGGCGCGTGGGCGAACTCGTGGCCGTCGATCCCGTCATCAGCTGCGGGCATTGTCACGCATGCCGGATCGGGCGGCAGAATGTGTGCCGCAATCTCGTCGTGCTGGGCGTGCATCGCGACGGCGGTTTCAGCGAGTATGTATGTGCGCCCGCGCGCAACGCGTACCGCATCCCCGAGCGTATTGCACAATCGTGCGCGGCAATCGTGGAGCCTTTCGCCGTGGCGGCGAACGTCACGGCGCGTACTGGCGTGCTGGAAAGCGACGTTGCGTTGATTTATGGCGCGGGCACCGTGGGGTTGACGATCCTGCAAGTGCTCAAGCGCGTGTACGGCGTGCGCGCGTTCATTGCGGATCAGCTCGACGAGCGGCTCGAGCTCGCACGCAACTGCGGGGCGCAAGCCGACGAAACGATCAACACGCGCAACGAGCCGCTTGCCGACGCGCTGCGCGCGCGCGGCGTGGAAGACGGCCCAACGCTGATTTTCGACGCGGTGGGCCATCCGTCCATTCTCGAAGAAGCGGTGCGGCTCGCGGCGCCCGCAGGACGTATCGGACTGCTTGGTTTTTCGTCGACGCCTTCGGCCATCGCCCAGCAGGAGCTGACGAAAAAGGAGCTCACGTTGTGCGCCTCGCGCCTGAACTGCGCGATGTTCCCGACCGTGATCGACTGGCTGGAGCGCGGCCTCGTCACGCCGGAATCGATCATCACGCACAAGGTGGATTTTCGCGAGGTGAGCCGCGCGTTCGAGCTGGCGGAGCACAAACCGCGCGAAACCTGCAAGGTATTGCTCGATTTCGGCGCGTAACACGGCAATCGCGCAATCACGCGTCCTCGCCGCTGCCGGCTTCCTTCACGAGCCATTGTTTGAACGCGCGCATGGCGGGCGTCGCTGTCTTCCCCTTTTGCGACGTGAGCCAGTAGCTGCCTGCCTGCACTTCGATATCGAAGGGCCGCACGAGCCTGCCCGCCGCGAGATCGCGCTCGAACATGGAAGCCGGGGCGAGCGCGATGCCCGCGCCCTGCATCGCTGCTTCCACCATGAGCCGCGACGAATCGAATACGGGCCCGCGCACGGGGCGCGGCGCGAGCCCGGCGGCTTCGAACCAGAGCGCCCAGTCGTCGGCGCGATACGAGCGCAGCAGTTTTTTGTCGGCGAGATCGGCGGGGCTCCGTAGACCTTGTGCGATGTCGGGTGTGCAGAGCACGGTGAGCGGCGCGTCGAACAGCTTCGCGGCGCGCGAACCGGGCCAGGTGCCGTCGCCGAACCGGATGGCGAAGTCGAGGCCTTCGCCCGCAAGATCGACGAGATTGTTGTTCGTCTTGATGCGCAGTTCGACGAACGGGTGCGCGTCGTGAAACGACTTCAGGCGCGGCATCAACCATCCCACCGCGAAAGTGCCCACGGCGCCCACGGTCAGCATCTCGTGAAAGTGGCCGCCTTCGAACTGCCGCAACACGGCTTCGATGCGGTCGAATGCGTCGGTGAGCACGGGGCGCAGCGCGAGACCTTCGTCGGTGATCGCGAGGCCGCGCGGCAGACGCTTGAAGAGCGTCGCGCCAAGCCGTTCCTCGAGCGTGCGGACCTGCTGGCTCACGGCCGCCTGGGTGACGTTCAGCTCGCTCGCCGCGCGTGTGAAGCTCAAGTGCCGCGCCGACGATTCGAAGGCACGCAAGGCATTGAGGGGCAGATGCGTTCGCATGATCAAGCCATAAGTTTTTCTGGGGCAAGGCGCAATTTATCATCGTTTGTCGCTACACGGAGAACACGCGATAGTGGCGGCTCTTCAAGGAGAGGTCATGATCACGCGGCGTAGATTCACGATGACGGTACTAGGCGGCGCGATAGCTGGCGTTGCATCTCAGGCGTTCGGCGCGGGCGCTGCGAGCACGACGAACGCGACACCAACGGGCTCGCTCGAAAAGCCGCTCGCCGCCATCGAGGCGCAGGCGGGGGGCCGGCTCGGCGTGGCGATGCTCGATACGGCGAACGGACACGTGCGCGGGTGGCGCATGCAGGAGCGCTTTCCGATGTGCAGCACGTTCAAGGTATTGCTCGCATCGGCCGTGCTGACGCGCAAGGATCACGGCAAGGAGGACCTGGCCCGCAAGATCGTGTATTCGCCTGCGCAAGTCGTGTCGTATTCGCCGGTGAGCGGACCGCGAGCGGGCAGTGAGGGCATGACGGTTGCCGAGCTGTGCGAGGCCGCGCTCACGCGCAGCGACAACACGGCGGCGAACCTGCTGCTGGAAAGCATCGGCGGCCCTGCGGCGATCACGGCTTTCGCGCGCAGCATTGGCGACCCGGTAACGCGCCTCGACCGCAACGAGACCACGCTCAACGATGCGATCCCAGGTGACCCGCGCGATACGACCACGCCCGCCGCCATGGTCGCGAACCTGCGCGAATTGCTGCTGCGCGAGCGCCTTGCTTCGGTATCGCGCGAGCAACTCATTGCATGGCTCGTCGCCAACAAGACTGGCGACGCGCGTTTGCGCGCCGGCTTGCCGAAGGACTGGCGCGTAGGCGACAAGACCGGCACTGGCGATCACGGCACGGCAAACGATGTGGCGATTATCTGGCCCACCGGGCGGGCGCCCATCCTCGTCACGGCGTACCTGACGGGCGCGACGCACGCGAGTCCGTCGCAGCGCGATGCGGCGATCGCGCAAGTCGGAGTAGGGGTGGCGAGCGTCTAGTTCAATTGATACGGGATCCTTACCGTATGAAAAAAAGACCGATCGTTCGTTTGCCGTTTGCTTTCCTTACGTATTGTTATATTTGCAACATTGATTTAATTTTTGGGCGTCGCGGTCGTCAATAGGGGTGACCTCTCACTACGGCGTCCCCATGTCATTTCTTACCAGAATCAAAATCGGTCCGCGTCTCGGCGCGGGCTTTGCCATTGTGTTGCTCCTGCTCGGCGCAGTGGGCGGGATCGGGCTTCTGCAGGCATCGCGCATATTTGCCGGCACAGAGGAAATCGGCACGAACTGGCTGCCTAGCGTCGAGACGCTAGGCAACATGCGCAATCAGGTCCAGGACGTGCGTCGCACGTCGCTGCGCATGCTGATCGCCAGCGACGCCAGCGAGAAGGCCTCGCTGCACGACCTTCATTCCCGGATGGTCGGCCAGTTCGGCACGACGTTCGACAGCTATTCGAAGCTGGTCTCCTCGGCTGAAGAGCGCCGCATGGCCGATTCGATCGGCGCCGCATGGTCTCAGTACTTGGACGACGACAAGAAGATCGAGGCCCTGGTCATGTCCGCCGACGGTGGATCGCCGGATGCCCGCGCTGCGGTTTCCTCCGCATCGGCGAAGTCGTTCACGGCCATGATGGATCTCATCAACCAGGACGTGACCCTCAATCACAACGGCTCGACCGCGGAAGTCGCCACGGCGAAGGCCGCGTACCACGGCGCGGTCGCCTGGACCATCGCGCTGATCGTGATCGCCATCGGCTTGGGCGCCACGATCGCGCTCTTCATCACACGTTCGATCACGGGCCCGATCGCCCGGGCCGTGGACGTGGCCGAAACGGTGGCGCGCGGCGACCTGACCGCACGCATCGACGTGCAGGGCACCGACGAAGCGGCCCAGTTGCTCGGCGCGCTGCGTCACATGAACGAGCGGCTCGTCGACCTGGTGGGCCGCGTGCGCACGGGCAGCGAAGGCATTGCGACGGCTGCCGCGCAGATCGCGGCGGGCAACACGGACCTGAGCCAGCGCACCGAAGAGCAGGCCGCTTCGCTCGAAGAAACGGCGGCGAGCATGGAAGAGCTCACGGCAACCGTCAAGCAGAACGCCGACAACGCGACCCAGGGCAACACGCTGGCGGGCCAGGCTTCGCAAACGGCCACGCGCGGCGGCGAAGTGGTGGGCCGCGTGGTGGATACGATGCGCGACATCGCGAACAGCTCCGAGCAGGTCGCGCAGATCATCTCGGTGATCGAAGGCATTGCATTCCAGACCAATATCCTCGCGCTCAACGCGGCCGTGGAAGCGGCGCGCGCGGGCGAACAGGGCCGCGGTTTCGCGGTGGTGGCCGGCGAAGTGCGCACGCTCGCGCAGCGCAGCGCGACGGCGGCGCGCGAAATCAAGGAACTCATCGGCGTATCGGTCGAGCGCGTGAACAACGGCACGGCGCTCGTGGACGACGCGGGCCGCACGATGGGCGAGATCGTGCAATCGGTGAAGCGCGTTGCCGACCTGATGAACGAGATTTCGGCGGCCTCCGGCGAGCAGCGCACCGGCATCGAGCAGGTCAATCAGGCCGTGACGCAGATGGACGAAGTCACGCAGCAGAACGCGGCGCTCGTCGAGGAGGCGTCGGCGGCAGCGCAG
The DNA here is from genome assembly GCF_003096715.1 of Paraburkholderia silvatlantica. Taxonomy (GTDB): domain Bacteria; phylum Pseudomonadota; class Gammaproteobacteria; order Burkholderiales; family Burkholderiaceae; genus Paraburkholderia; species Paraburkholderia silvatlantica. The sequence goes on along the minus strand of NZ_QEOL01000025.1, from coordinate 127,943 downwards.
TCGATGTCCTCGCAGGCAGCGGCGTTGCGCGAGCTGGTATCGGTGTTCAACATTGGCTCGGCGGGCCGTGCCGCAACGGCAAACGTTGCACCGGCGGCGAAGGCCGTTGCGAGCGCAACGGTCAGGCGTCGCGCACCTTCGAGGCCCGCGCCCGTGCGTGCCGCCGTCGCACCCGCTCCGAAGGCGGACCGCCGCGAGCCGGCAACGGCAACGTCCGACGACGATTGGCAGACCTTCTGATGTAGTCCGCTAAAAGCACAGTTCAAACGCCCCGGTTAGCAGCGCAACCGGGGCGTTTGTATTCTGATGCGGTGAGTGCCGCATCAAAACATGCCGAGTGTGGACTTCGGCTCCAGAAACGCTTCGATCCCGAAGGTGCCGTACTCGCGCCCGATCCCCGATTGCTTGAAGCCGCCGAACGGCGCAGCCGGCTCGTGCGTGAGCGTGTTGACGAGCACGCGGCCGGCTTCGATCTGAGCGGCCACGCGGCGCGCACGCGCGATATCGGGCGAGACCACGTAGGCCTGCAGGCCATAAGGCGTATCGTTGGCGATCTCGACGGCATGTTCGGTGTCGCGATACGCGATGATCGAAAGCACCGGGCCGAAAATCTCCTCGCGCGCGATGGTCATGTCGTTCGTCACGCCGCTGAACACGGTTGGACGCACGAACCAGCCCGACTCGATGCCTTCGGGCCGTCCCGCGCCGCCCGCAATCAGGCGTGCACCTTCGTCGATGCCGATGCGGATATAGCGCTGCACGCGCTCCCATTGCTTCTGGCTCACCATCGGGCCGACGCTCGTGCGGGTGTCGCGCGGATCGCCCGCTTGAATCTGCGCCACGGCGTTCACGACGCGCGCTTCGAACTCGACGAGCCGCGAGTGCGGCACCAGAATGCGCGTGCCCGCAATGCACGCCTGCCCGCTGTTCATGAAGCCGGCCTGCAGCGCGAGCGGCACGGCTTCGTCGAAATTCGCGTCGTCGAGCACGATGACCGGCGACTTGCCGCCCAGTTCGAGCGTCACGCGCTTGAGCGTTTCGGCGGCCGTGCGCAGAATCGTCTTGCCGACTGCCGTCGATCCCGTGAACGAAATCTTGGCGACGTCGGGATGTTCGGCGATGCGCGCGCCCACGGTGTCGCCGCGGCCCGTGACGATGTTGAAGAGGCCCGCAGGCAGGCCCGCCGAATGTAGCGCCTCGGTCACGATGTGCGTCTGGATCGCGCTCATCTCGCTCGGCTTGATGACGGCCGTGCAGCCCGCAGCGAGCGCCGCCGCGAGCTTGCCGCAGATGAAGCCCGCGTCGCTGTTCCAGGGCGTGATCAGCCCGGCGACGCCCAGCGGCTCCATGGTGACCTCTGCCGTGCCCGCGCGCCGCGTGAACGCATAGTTTTCCAGCGTCTTCGCGGCGTCGCTCAGCACGTTGGAGGCGTGCTGCGCCATCCAGCGGCCGCGTGAGACCGGCGCACCGTACTCCTCGATGATCGCTTCGAAGAGCGCGTCTTCGCGCGCGACGACGGCCTCGGGCAGCGCCATGAGCATCTCGATGCGCTGTGCTTTCGGGGTGCGCGAAAACGCCGGGAACGCGCGTTTCGCGGCGGCGATGGCCGCGTCAGCATCCGCCGCGTCGGCGAGGCGCACGCGACCGATCACGGTCTCGGTCGCGGGGTTGAAGAGGTCGAAGTATGCTTCGCCGTGCGGCGTGACGAACGCGCCGTCGATATAAATCTTGTCGATGATCTGCATGGCTGCTCCACGAAGCGTGAGTCGATGAGGGCAAGATAGACGCTCGGCATTGCGTTGACTAGCCGTACAATGGCGCATGACCTGTTGAGCGATTTGGGACAATGAAAACATCGGGCCTGGTGGAACTCGAAGCCGTGCTGGCCGTGGCGCGCCATCGCAGCTTTCGCGCGGCGGCAGACGAACTGAGTGTGTCGACCTCGGCGCTCAGCCACGCGGTGGCCGCGCTCGAAGCGCGCATCGGCGTGCGGCTCTTCAACCGCACGACGCGCAGCGTGGCGTTGACGGAGGCCGGTGCGCAATTCGTGGGCAGCGTCGCGCCCGCGTTGTCCACGATCCGCGAGGCGCTCGACCAGGCGGGGAGCTTTCGCGACACGCCTTCTGGCACGCTGCGCATCAATGCTTCGGTGGGCGCGGCGAAACAGGTCATGCCCGTGTTGATTGCTTATCTGCAGCGCTATCCCGAGATGAAGCTCGATCTCGTCACGGAAGGGCGCCTTATCGACATCGTGGTCGAAGGCTACGACGCCGGCATTCGCCTGGCCGAAACGGTGCCGCAGGACATGATCGCCGTGCCTTTCGGCGATCGTCAGCGATTCGCCGTGGTTGGCAGTCCGGAATACTTTGCCCGGCACGAGCGGCCACGCACACCCGCCGATCTCAAGTCGCACCGCTGCATACGCAGCCGCATGCCGAGCGGGCAAATCTACCAATGGGAGTTCGAGCGGCGCGGGCAAGCCGTGCGCGTGGACGTGGAGGGCGCGTTGACGCTCGACGAGCCCGATCTCATGCTCGCAGCGGCGCGTGACGGACTCGGCCTCACCTATTTGACCGAGTGGAACGTGAACGCCGATATGGAGGCAGGCACGCTCGTGCGCGTGCTGCAGGACTGGACGCCTCCGCTCGACGGACTCTGCCTCTACTACCCCGGGCGGCGGCACGCGCCGGCGGGATTGCGCGCGCTGATCGAGACGATTCGGGAACATGCCGATGCGGTGCGCGAGCGCGCGCCGGCGAAGAAGGGCCGGCGTGGGGTTGCTGGCAAGCGCTGATCGTCGCGCACGCGATCATTGTCGGTTCCGATTGCGACTGGCCGTCAGCATGACCTTGGCCAGGACCTCCATCTCTCTTGAAAAGAGTCGGCAGCATTCCCAATGGATGGCGTTCGCGCCCACCCTATGCCGCGACGAGCGTGGTAAGTCGATAGTGTCAGCGATTGCTGTCGCACTTACATCATCCATACACCGTTGTTGCATTTCCCCGACAAACATCAAGCCTATTCCTTAAAATAAGAATAATTCGCATTATCATCTCGGCTCTTTCGCTGATCGGGGCCGGATGGTAGCGCGGCCCGGACAGCGCCGGTTGAACGCAAAGAAGAAGGAAAGGCATGGCTTCGGGGAAGCGCGCATCGCGCACGCGCACGTCGCAAACGCGCATGTCGCAGACGCGCACGCAACAATGGCGCAGGATCTGCGCACACGCGATCATCCACTCGACGCTCGCGGCGGGCATCGCCGGCATCGCACACACGGCGCACGCGGCAGATGCCGATGCCGACGCGGCGAGCGCAGTTGCAAACCCAACCGCACCGGCCGGCAAAGCCACCCAGCTCGCGCCGGTCAAGATCATGGGCAGCAAGACCCAGGGCTACGCGCCGCAAACGGTCGAAACGGGTCAATACCGCGGCATGGATGCGCTCGACGTGCCGGCCACGGTGAACGTCGTCACGCGCTCGGTCATGGACGCCCAGGGCGACACCGGCCTCTACGACGCGCTGCGCAACGTTGCGGGCGTGACGCGCCAGCAGCTCAACGGGCTCGCGTACGACAACCTCTCGGTGCGCGGCATCCCGCTCGACAATCGCTCGAGCTTCTATCTGGACGGCCTGCTCCCCATCGACAACAACATCTGGATGCCGATGGAGAACAAGGAGCGCGTGGAAGTGCTCAAGGGGGCGTCCGCGCTGTATTACGGCTTCGGCGCGCCGGCGGGCATCGTCAACATGGTGATGAAGCGCGCGGGCAGCGAGCCGGTCACGAGCATTTCGGTGCTCGGCGACTCGAACGGTTCGATCGGCGCCGCCGCCGACATCGCACGCCGCTTTGGCCCGAGCGATCAGTTCGGCATTCGCGTGAACGCGATGGACGAGCATGTCGAAACGCCCATTGAAGGCGACCGCGGCTACCGCAAGTTCGTGAGCGCCGCGCTCGACTGGCGCGTGAACGACAAGCTCAAGCTGCAATACGATCTCGAGCACATCGAAACGCGCGTGGTCGAGCAGGCCGGCATCGCGCCGCTTGCCGCCGTGAACGGCAAGATCACGCTGCCTGCCATGCCCGACCCCTCGAAGCTGCTCGTGCCAAACGACAGGCCGACTACGGCGAGCGCCACGTCGCAGCTCGTGCGCGCCGACTACGCGTTCAACGACCACTGGAGCGCGATGCTCTCGCTCGGCCAGTCGATCACGCGGCGCGACCGCTGGGCCTGGGTGTTCCAGAAGTACAACGTCGCGACCGGCGCGGGCACGCTGCAAGGCAGCCGGCAGTTTGGGCAGATGTACGAGAACAAGAACGTGCGCCTCGAAGTGAACGGCGACTTCAGGACCGGACCGTTCACGCATACGGTCACGACGGGTGTCGTGCAGAACTGGCTGTTTCAGCCGGACTTCGCGACGTACACGTATACGGCGGCGCAAAATCTCTACGATCCCATCGACATCACGACGCTCAAGCAAAGCGGCAGCACACGGCAGTTCTACGCGCAGCACGTGCGCAACAGCGGCGTTTATTTGTTCGACCAGATCGACATCACGGCGCGCTTGCAGGTCGTGGCCGGCGTGCGCCGCTCGGAGTACATGACCTCGCAGGCCGGTACGCCGAACTCCGATATCAACCATACTTCGCCCTCGGGCAGCATCACCTACCGCATCACACCGCAGACGAGTGTCTACGCGAGCTACGTCGAAGCGCTCGAATCGGCGGGCAGCGCGCCGGCCACGGCCGTCAACGCGAACCAGATCCTGCCCGCGGCAGTGAGCCGGCAGCAGGAGGTGGGCGTGCGCACGCGCCTCGCCGGCAATACGCTCGTATCGCTTGCGCTCTTCAACCTCAAACAGGCCAGCGCCGGGACAAACGCCGACAACGTCTATGCGATTGACGGCAACGCGCGTTATCGCGGCGTGGAGTTTTCGGTGCAGGGCGATGTGACGAAGGACGTTTCGCTCACTGCATCGACCGTCTATCTCGACGCAAAGCAGATCGATTCTTCCGATCCGACGCTCGTCGGCAAGACGCCGGAGAATACGCCCCACGTCACGGCGAGCCTGTTCGCCGAATATCGCGTGCCGGTGCTTGCCGGGCTTTCGGTGAATGGCGGCATCTACTACGTGGGGCCGCGCCAGGTGAACAACGCGAACCAGGCACAGATTGGCGGCTATACGCTGTTGAGCGCAGGCGCGCGTTACGCGACGCGCGTGTACGGCAAACGTGTTTCGGTGCAGGCGAATCTGGAGAACGCAGCCAACCGGCGCTACTGGAGTGCGGCGGGGTCGAATCAGCTGGGCGTGGGACTCGGACGCACGCTTGAATTGACTTCAACGCTGGAGTTTTAAGCGTCGGCGCGGGGCTTCAAAAAATCTTCGCGCAGGGCTTCAAAAATGCGCGACGAGTCGATACAATGGCGACCCTTCGAGCCCATGAGGCGAGAGTGGACGGGATCTGGCAGGATCAGGCGAGTCCCGGGTCGTACTGGAATGCCGACGTGGTGAAATTGGTAGACACGCTATCTTGAGGGGGTAGTGGCGAAAGCTGTGCGAGTTCGAGTCTCGCCGTCGGCACCAAAGTTGAATCGGGTATCGTGCGCTGGAACGGCGTGGCGATACTGGAACGAATGGCGTTCGCGTGCTTCTGCTGCGAATGGGGCAAGAGAGCCGGCTCATAAGCCGGCTCTTTGCTTTTGCGGTTAATCGTAAGGACTCCAGCTTAGTTTCAGGCGGGCGCGAGAGGGTGCTTGCGAGGTCGCGCGTGCGGCGTATATAATCGCCGCTCTTCGAGCAGGTCCGTCAGCTGACATTGCTCGATTCTGCGCCATCCCACTGGCGCAGAAGCCGTTCTGAATGGGGGTATAGCTCAGCTGGGAGAGCGCTTGCATGGCATGCAAGAGGTCAGCGGTTCGATCCCGCTTACCTCCACCAACAGAACGCGTGGCCTTCGGGCACGTTGCTTCATCATCCTGATTCATTTCCCACGCGCCGCAGCGAAATTCACGCATCCTTTTCGAGGGACGCGCATTCGCGCGCGCTGTCACAGCGGCAATGCGTGCGTCGACAGAATCTCCTTGAGCACCATGAAGCTGCGGACCTGCCGCACGCCCGGCAAGTACAACAACTGCTCTGCATGCAGCTGGTTGAAGCTTTCGTTGTCGCGCGTGCGCACCAGCATGAAGTAATCGAATTCGCCGGTCACGACGTGGCATTCCACACAGCCTGAAACTTTCTGGGCCGCTTTCTCGAATGCGGCGAACGCTTCGGGTGTAGAGCGGTCGAGCACGAAGCCGATCACGACCAGCATGCCTGCGCCGAGTGCCTTCGGATCGAGCAGCGCGACGATTGCGCGTATCAGCCCCAACGCCTTGAGCCGTTCCACGCGCCGCAGGCACGCGGGCGCGCTGAGCTTCACCTTGGCCGCGAGGCTGACATTGGAAATCGATGCGTCCTGCTGCAAATGCCTGAGGATCGCGCGATCGATGCGATCCAGTGCGGGCGGCTCATTCGGCGCAGGGGAGGAATGTCTGGTTAATTTCATTGCGTCCTTTACTTATTTCGAAAATTAAAAGTTCTCTAAGTTCAAAACTCATGCTTTAAACGTAGGTTGCCGATATTTTTTTAGCAAGCTCATTTCGCGGCAACCCGCCTAACATTTCTCCATCGCGTTGTGCGTTCCACGCGCGCACCGACCGTTGACCACGTCCCGCATGAGCCGACCTCCCGGAGATATTCGATGAACCTCCAGCGTTTCCCCCGTTATCCACTCACGTTCGGACCCACGCCCATCCAGCCGCTCAAGCGCCTGAGCCAGCATCTCGGCGGCAAGGTCGAGCTCTACGCGAAGCGCGAGGACTGCAACAGCGGACTCGCGTTCGGCGGCAACAAGACGCGCAAGCTCGAATACCTGATTCCCGACGCGCTCGCTCAAGGTTGCGACACGCTGGTCTCGATTGGCGGCATCCAGTCGAACCAGACGCGGCAGGTCGCAGCCGTCGCTGCGCATCTCGGCATGAAGTGCGTGCTGGTCCAGGAGAACTGGGTGAACTATTCCGACGCCGTCTACGACCGCGTAGGCAACATTCAGATGTCGCGCATGATGGGCGCGGACGTGCGGCTCGTGCCAGACGGCTTCGACATCGGCATTCGGCCGAGTTGGGAGGAGGCGCTCGAGAGCGTGCGCGCGGCGGGCGGCAAACCATACGCGATTCCGGCGGGCTGCTCGGAGCATCCGTTCGGCGGCCTCGGTTTCGTGGGCTTTGCCGAGGAAGTGCGGGCGCAGGAGGCGCAACTGGGCTTCAAATTCGACTACATCGTCGTGTGCTCGGTGACGGGCAGCACGCAGGCCGGCATGGTGGTCGGCTTTGCGGCGGATGGCCGGGCGGACCGCGTGATCGGCATCGACGCTTCGGCTACGCCGCAGAAGACCCACGCGCAAATCACGCGCATTGCGCGTCATACCGCCGGGCTCGTCGATCTCAACCGCGATATCGGCGAAAAGGACGTGATTCTCGACACGCGTTACGGCGGCCCGGAGTACGGGTTGCCGAACGAAGGCACACTGGAGGCGATTCGCCTGTGCGCGCGGTTGGAGGGCGTGCTGACCGATCCCGTGTACGAGGGCAAGTCGATGCACGGCATGATCGACAAAGTGCGCCGTGGCGAATTCGAGCCGGGGTCGAAGGTGCTGTACGCGCATCTGGGCGGCGTGCCGGCTTTGAGCGCGTACAGCTTTATCTTCCGCGACGGCTGAGTTCAGGCGCGCGTTCGCTGGTGCGCGAGGCGGCGCCCGCCGGACGCCACGCTCTTTGACTTTGATCACGGTGTGCTGGGCGAATCGCATCGACAATGGCGCCCTACACGTCGTGGGAGGGCCGGGCCCTGTTGCCTCTCCTGCGAACTCCGCGCCGGGCTTTTTTAGCCCGGCGTTTTTTTTGGGTGGATTCGAATCGATCTAACAAGAGCCGGTCAGGTGACGCCATTCGGGCGACATCGACGCGACGGCGGAGCCGGGCTCGAGGCACAGTCGCGGTGCACGCACCAACGGGCGGAGAACCTGACGTTGTTGAAAGGCTCGCGCACAACGAGCGCTGTGTAGTGTTTGATTAACGCGGTGGGTGCCACCACAATCAAGAGGTCAGGCCGCGAACAAGCGCCGAGTGAATCACCGACTCTCGGGCTCGCGGACTGACATGCGGTTCCATGCGCGTTCACCACCTGGGAGCACGCAGCGTATTCGCACTCCGGCTTCTGGATTGGAAGCGAAAATGGCTACCATTCGGGACAATTCCAGATTCAGCCTCTTCCTCCACACCGGAATGGTTGCATTGGCGTATTTCGCCGGCGCAAGGCTAGGCCTTTCCTATGCGGTAGTGGGCGGCGCAATCTCTCTCGTATGGCCTTCCAGCGGCATCGCGCTCGTTGCACTGCTCGCACTCGGCATCGAAGTCGCGCCGGGTATTGCCGTGGGTTCCTTCCTCGCCAACGTGTCGGCAGGCGTGCCTGCAGCCGTGGCCGCGGCGATCGGCATCGGCTCCATGGCGGGAACGTTGACGGCAGCGCTATTGCTCAACCGCGCGGCCCGATTCCGGATCACCTTCGAGCGCATCAACGATGTGCTGGCCTTCATCGCCCTTGCTGCGGTGATGAGCACGGCAGTCAGTGCGCTGGTCGGCACGACCGCCCTGCTGGGAGGGGGACTCGTGCGCGCCGCCGGGTACGCCGCAGCCTTCCTGAAATGGTGGCTTGGCGACATGATGGGAGTCCTCGTCGTGGCGCCGGCGCTGTTCGGCTTCCTGACGTATTCGAACCCTGTCCGATCGATGCAGCGGGCTGTCGAAGCGTGCGGACTCATTGCCGCGACCTTGTGGGTGAGCTACCTCATCTTCGGTGCCCCGCAACTTGCCGGGCATGGCTACTATCCTGCAGCGCTCGCGATCTTTCCATTCATTATCTGGGCGGCGCTGCGCTTCGATCGCCTGGGCGCCAGCATCGTGACGCTGATGGTCTCTCTCGTGGCCATCTGGGGCACGACCCACGGCACGGGGCCCTTTGCTGCCGAATCTCCTGTGGACAGCCTGGTGAGGTGGTGCGCTTTCGCGAACGTCGTGGCGGTGACGGGACTGTTGCTGGCGGCGGCACGCGCTCAGGAACAGGTTGCCCATGACCTGCTCCAGGCAGCCCGCATCGAACTGGAGCGACGCGTCGAGGAGCGAACCGAAGACCTGGAGAAGGCGAACAACGAGCTAAAAGAGGAGATGGCGCGACGCCGTTTGCTGGAAGGGGAACTGATCCGGATCGGCGATCAGCAGCAGAGACTCATCGGCCAGGAACTCCACGACGGACTTGGGCAACACCTGACCAGCCTGGGACTGTACTGCGCCGCCTTGAATCAGAAACTGAAGACACAGGGCCACCCGTCCGCCGCCGACGCCGCTATCGTTGTCGGCCTGGTGAAACAGGCGTCGTTGATGACCCGCAGGATTGCCCACGGCCTGGATCCGGTCGCGATGGAATATGGCGGGCTTGCGGACGCACTACGAGCGCTGGCAGAGACGGCTCGCGCGCTCAACGGCGTGGATTGCAAGCTGCGGATCGCGCCAGATGTGGACTTGCTGGACCCGCTGCTGCAGATCAACCTGTACCGTGCCGCACAGGAAGCCGTCAACAACGCGCTGAAATACTGCCATGGCCACCGCATCTGGATCGACCTGGAGCGGGCGGGCGGTCTGCAGACGCTTTCAATCAGCGACGACGGGGTAGGCATCGGCCCGGAAGAAATGGAGCGTGCCTCGGGTCTTGGACTGCACAACCTGCGTCACCGGGCGAGCCTTCTGGGCGGCTCCTGCACCGTGACCCGCAACGGCTTGGGCGGCACCACCGTCGCCATTAGCTATCCGCTACCGGAGGGTACTGGCCGTGGACAGGAAATGCGCTAGCCCAGGCCGTGCGACTCAAATCCTGATCGTGGATGACCACCCCATCATCCGGGACGGGATGACGCTATTGCTCAATCTGCAGGAGGATCTGCACGTCTGCTGTGCAGCGGGCAACGCCGAAGAAGCGCTCGCGGCGATGGAATGCCGGCCCGACATGGCCATTGTGGACATCAGTCTGCAGACGGACTCCGGCCTCGAGCTGGTGAAGACTTTGCGGCACCGTTATCCGGATCTGGCAATCCTTGTTCTCAGCATGCATGACGAAAGCTTGTTTGCCGAACGCGCACTTCGGTCCGGGGCAAACGGGTATCTGATGAAACTCGAGGCCACGGAGCATGTCGTGAGCGCCATCCGCGAAGTGCTGGCGGGCAATATCTACATGAGCGCCGCCATGCACGAGAAGCTGGCGCGGGCGCTTGCCGTCCCACGCAAAAAGCCCGAGGGCCAGATTGCGAATCTTTCGGAAAGGGAATTCGAAGTTCTGCACCTGATCGGACTCGGCTTCAGCACCCGCGATATCGCAGAGAAGCTGAACCGGAGCGTGAAGACCATCGAAGCGCACCAGGCCAATATCAAGGAAAAGCTGAATATCCGTAGCGGCAAGGAGCTGACGCGGTTCGCAATTCAGTGGATCGAGAGCCAATAGGGCGGAGCCTGCCCGCTAAATAAGGCAATCCCCTGGCTTCTTTTAGGACGGGCGCCTGGTTCATGCACACGGGGTCGGCGCATACAGTCGTAACTGCCCAATACCGAACGCTCTGCCGCCAGAGCCGCTGCCGAGACCGCGCGACGGGTAAGCGCATGGCGATGCAAGCCAGCACGACTCGCTGCAGCAGCCCTCGAGCGCAGATCGTTTGCATATGTTCAACCTAGTCGTGCGCAAGGCATGGAGGTTTGCTTTGAGCAGGACCTCGTTCGTCACAGGAGGAAATCAGCGAATTGAAACGGCTAGTTTTGGCGCCGCTCGCGCTTGCGTGACTGGGCGGTTCCCCTGCCGCCGAGGTCAGTCGAATGTGCGGCCAGCTCGCTTGAACGCACCCTGTTTTGCTGCAACGATGGGTCGTTGACGCCGGTTGCATCAAAGAAGATTTGTCGAACCGTACGTGGCAATCGTTGGAGGTAGCTCATCATGAAATGCCTTGTTCAAACCGTCGTTGTCCTTACCGTCCTGGCCGCACCGGTTCTCTCGTTCGCGCAATCGAACGGCGCCGTGACGTCCGAACAAGTCCGGGCCGAACTCGTCCAGCTCGAACAGGCTGGCTATCACGTCGGTGACGGCGACAACGCAAGCTATCCAGCCGATATCCAGGCTGCCGAAGCGCGCGTGGCCGCGCAGAACGGCGGGAGCAGTTACGGCGGGATGGTCAGCGGTTCGTCAGCGTCTGGCGCGCCCGCGGCTATTACCGGTTTGAAGCCGGTTTACTTCGGTCAGTAAGACATTGCGGTAACGGACTGTCTTGTGCGGCCTCGCAGTACGTCGCACTAACGCATCGCAAGTTGCGCGAAAGCCTCTGTATCACGGCGATCCTGCCTAAACCTGCGACGAGCGGCTCGTGCGTTCGTAGGCGTATATATCGCCAGTCGCGATGTCGAACCACCAGCCGCTCAACACCAGCGCCCCCGTAGTGACCTGCTGCGCGATTTACGCAAGCACGGACGATGATATGAGCACGTGAGCCTCGTCTATCCTGAAGTCGATCCGCCGAAACCCGGATGGATGCGCGCATAGTCAGACCAAATCTCATCGCGGCGCCATGATGCGCAACACAGGATGCCCTTCGACGTCCTTCAGCGGGAACCAGGTTCGATGCGTCTGCGTATCGACGGTTACAACATGTGCGTTCGGCCCGACCCTGCCATCTCCGATCTTCGACACGCGGGGCACGCCCACGCTGAACATCGACACGACGCCCGCTTCACCGGCCACGTATGCCAGGTGCAGCGCAGCATCAAACGCGAGCACATCAGGATCGCCGCCGACGTCGAACGCCTCGACTACCTTCATCGTGCGCATGTCGAGCACCAGCAGGCGATCGTTGTCCTCACAGGCAATCAACGCGAGGCGCGATTCCGGGACGATCAGCAGTCCATGATTACCTTTTGCGCCCGGCAGGTCGGTACGGGCAACAATCGCATTTGTGGCAGGATCGATCTCGACCAACTGGCGTCGCGTCTGCACGTTGACGAAGATGTGCCGCGAAACCGGATCGTATTGTGAATTGCCGACCTCCCCGTCGAGCGGAATCGTCGCGATTCGCCGGTTGCCAGGGACATCGATCACGGTCTCCGTCTGTCCCGTCTCGTCCGAAACGTAAAGCCTGCGCACGCCAGGCGCGTACGCCATGCTGTCCGGATAGACCCCGCCAGGCGCGCGGGCGATGATCTTCAGCGTGCGCTCGTCGATTGCGACAATCTCGTTCGTGCCGGTCGCCGACGCGTAGACGCGGGAGAGCTCGGGCACCACCAGCACGCCATGCACGGCGGAGATGCCGGGTATGCGCGCAACCACGCGCGACGCGAGTGTGTCAAAGACGACGACTTCGCTGTCCCCCAGATGCGCGATGAACAGCAGATGCCTGCCAGCGTCATAGCTTTCGTAGTCGAATCGGGACGCGCGTCCGGGCAGCGGTACATCCCCCACGTGCTTCAGTGGGAGGTTACCGGTTACTGCGTCATCCGCTCCACGTGCGCTACAACCGGCACCGCTCCCGGCAGTAACCGCTACCGCGAAAAGCACGCCGATGAGTGGCGCAACGAAGCGATGACCTGCGCGCGCACTTTTCATGATGATCCTCCGTCCGACCTGATATGACGGAAGGCGGCGAGCACCGCGAGATCGTAGGCAATCTTGAGCGCGCCGCACGCTATCAGTGGGGCGCCGAGCCATCCAGCGCCAAGCAGACCGCCTGCGATCGTCGGTGCGACTGCCGCAGCGAGGCTACGCGGCACCGCCGTAAAGCTCGCGGCGGCCGGTCGTTCTGGTGGCGTCACGACGGCCATCACGTAGGCACTGCGCGTCGGCACATCGAGCTGCGACAGCGCGCTGCGCACGAGCAGCAACAGCAGGGTCAACGGCAGCGAAGGCGTAAAAGCCGCAGCGATCAGGCACACGCTCGATGGAATATGCGTGAACACCATCGTATTGAGCAGGCCGATGCGGCGGGCAATTGGCGCGGCTGCCAGTTGCGAGCCTGCGCTCAGCAGCCCCGACCAGAAAAAGAACTGTCCTGCCGCCGCGAGTGAGAGGCCAAAGCGTTGGAGAAGCCACAGCGTCAGCAGCGAGTTCACGAGCAGCCCGCCGGCAAACGCGTCGACGCCGAACAACAGCGCGAGGCGCGTAACGATCCGCCGCGACGGGCCGAGCGGCGCCCGGGCTGCCGTTGGGTGCGCTTCATGCTTCGGCAGCTGGAGATACAGCAGGAAGACGACGAAGCCTGTTGCCGCGTAGACGATAAACATCCCGCGCATGGCGAGGAACGCGGAAAGGCCCGAATGCGCCGCCATCCAGTCCGGAAGCGCAGCGAGCAGCGCGCCCAGCGCAGCCGACAGTCCACCCACGAGGCTGTAGCGCGCAAAGAGCGCAGTCCGGGCATCGCTCTTCGCAGCTTCGGCAAGGCGTGCATGCTCAAGCGGCAGAAACAGGCTGACGTCACCCGAGCTGGGATTGAGCGTGCCGACAAACGCCACCACGAGCAGCAGCCAGAGCGACGACAGGCATCCGAAGGCAATACCGGTTGCCGCCATCAGGGCGGCAGCGAAGAGCAGCAACGCGCGCTGCGGGTAACGGCTACCCAGCAGGCCCACGGCAATCGTCGCAACGGCCGAGCCCAGCAGCGTGGCAGTGCCGATCAGGCCAACCGTGAGCTTCCCGAAGCCGAGCGCCAGGAGATACGCGGGTAGCAGTACCGCGACGAAGCCATCACAAATCCCGCGCAGGCTTCGTGCCGCAAGCAGCAGCCAGGCACTGCGCTCCGCACCCGCAGGCGGGAGCAGGATCGAAAGTGGCCTTCTGACAGGAGTCATCGCATTACCCTGATTTACGCCTCGACGTTGCGCCGCGCGTGCGTCGTGCGGTCGAGCGTCAGACCGCTGCGCGTGACGGCATCGCCGCCTGAAGGCCGCACGCGTCGCGTTAACCTGCGTGCAAATGGAGCAGCGGATAAAGAACGACGCCAATCAGGCCCGCTGCGACGACGATCACGGGCTCTGGAAGTTTCCTGAAGCGCCACAGCAGCAGCACGGTTACGAGCGCGATCAGGGCAGTCGGCCAGTCGATGACCGAACGCCTTGCGATGACGACGACAGAACCGGTAATCGCCCCCACGGCCGCAGCGGTAATGCCGTCGACAAACGCCTTCACGGCAGGAAGCCGCCCGTATTTCTTGAAGTACGGTGCAGGCAGCACGGTAAACAGGTAGCACGGCAGAAACGTGCCGAGCGCGGCGACGCAGGCGCCGGCCAGCCCCGCAACCAGATAGCCGATGAAACCCACGGTGATGACGACCGGCCCCGGTGTGATCATCGCAACGGCAACCGCGTCGACGAACTGTTTGTCGTTGAGCCAGTGGTGCCCGGTCACGACGCCGCCGTACAGAAACGGCACGATGGCGAGGCCCGAGCCGAACACGAATGCACCCGCCTTCGTGAAGAAGAGACCAATCTGGCCGAGCAGTGGAAGATCCAGTCCGCTGAAGACGCCCGCGTGCGCGGGCGCCTGCGTCACGACCAATGCGTTGAGCCCGCCATGAGTGAGCCACCGGGGCGGCGAGCGGCGCAGCCAGTTGACCACGCCACCCGCGATGAAAAGCCACGCTATTTCGGACTCCGTGGCAATCGTCACGACCGCGAGGGTGAGAAAGACGGCCCAAAGCAGCCGGTCCGTTCCGAGCGTCTTCGTCGTCAGCTTGTACGCGCTCATCGCAATGATGCCGACCACGGCAGCCCCGACGCCGTAGAAGACCGCCTGCATCCACGATAGACCGCCGAAATGCGCGTAGGCCCAGCCCAGCGCGACGACCATGAGGAACGATGGCAGCACGAAGGCGAGTCCTGCGACCGTCGCGCCCAGAAGACGGTAGTGCACGAAGCCGAGATAGATGCCAAGCTGCGCGGCAAGCGGGCCGGGCATCATCTGCGCCAGCGCCAGACCTTCGCGGTAGTCCGCTTCCGTAATCCAGCCGCGCCGCTCGACCAGATCGCGGCGCATGTAGCCGACAAGCGCAACCGGTCCGCCGAACCCGACTGTGCCGAGCTTCAGCATGTAAAGCGCCATCTGGCCAAGCGTGTAGCCGGGCCCGTGCGCGGCTGTTGTGCTCATGGGAGCATCCCCGTAGCACGGCTTCTTTCGCTGGCAGAGAAGTGCGCGTACATCGCATCGAGCACCGGGCTCATGCCGCCGAGCAATTGGTCGTCGTCGTCCGCACGTTCGCGGGTGCCTGCCATGATCGCTTCGAACCCGATGGCTTCCGGCACGCTCGCGCCGCCTACGTCGAGCGCGTGAACCATTGCGCCGAGCCGCAGAAGCGCCGGATCGCTGTCCAGACCGAAGCTTGCCAGCAGCACCTCGAACGTGACGCGCTCGCCGACATGAGTAAAGGCGGCACCGTCGAAATCGAAGCCGAGTGCGTTGGCCGGGCAGGCGTCGGGCGACGTCAACCATATAAAGCTCGCGTCGCGGTCAATGAACCGGCGGATCAGCCACGCACTTGCCACACGGTCAACCCACAGGCGCCTGCGGGTCGCCCAAATCCGCCCTTGATAGTCATCGACGGACAGCGATCGGATTGCGCGGTTTGCCGCGTGCGGCTCGCCAGGCGAGAGCACCGTGTCCACGTGCGCCACAAAATCCTGCCAGGCCGCCTCAGCGCGCGTGGCCGCCTCGCCCGGGAAGAAGTCGACGGCGACGATGGTCTCGTAATCCTTGCGCAGGCGCCTCAATACCTTCGTGACTTCGGCGGCGGACTGACCGGAAACCGTTTTGCGGGCATCGGCGAGCGTGCGGATGAGGCTGTCGTATTCGTCGGCGCGATCGAATAGCGCGCAAAATTCGGCCTCCTGCGACGCGTCCAGGCTGGGCGCGCGCAGCAGGTGCGCGGTACCGCCGCTTTCGCCAATGGCGGCCGAAAGCTCGCGCAGCACGCTCTCGCGCTCTTCCGAGTACGGCAACAGGTAGATGCCGTCGCGCAGAACGGCGCAGCCCCGCGCCTTGAGTGCGCGCCAGAAGCGCATGCGCGCCGTCGCGTTCTCGGTGGGGAGCGTCAAAACAAGCAGTGACCAGCTCAGCAGTATGTTCATGTAGATGATGCTACTTTTATGTAGCGAAATCTACAAGTTAACTTTGGGCGCCTGGCAGACGTCGGTCGGAGCGGGGCACCGGGGCACCACCATCGCTAAGTCGCGACGCGAGGTATTTTTACCGTGAAGACAGTTCCGTTCTCGTCGGCTTCGGATCAGGCATGCGCCTCCGAATCCAGATTCGTCCGCTTACGACCTCGAAGCCGTAATCAGGATCCAGCGAGTGCCTGCCGCCCCGTCTCCAGATATACGCTCATCTCCGCTTCCGGCACCATGCCCCCGCCCGTTGCCCAGATGACGTGCGTCGCATCGGACATGACTTCATCGTCGAGACGCATGCGCGCGCGATAACCTTGCTGCTCCCTCGACACCCGCGCGAAACCCGGTGCCCCGGCAAGCGCCGACGGCTCCAGCCGGATGTCCTGCGTTTGCGCCATCAGCGCGAGCATCGCATAGAGTTCGTTGTCCTCGACGGTGTAGTAGCCATCGATCATCCTTTGCATCGCACGGCCGACAAAACCGGAAGGGCGTCCGACCGCGAGACCATCGGCAGCCGTCACGTTGTCGATGCCGAAGTCCTGCACGGCAAGCTGTTCGTGCAAGCCGGTCAGCACGCCCATCAACATGCACGGCGAATGAGTCGGTTCCGCAAAAACACAATGCACAGCATCGCCGAACGCGAGCTTCAAGCCGAACGCGACGCCCCCGGGCCCGCCGCCCACGCCACACGGCAGATACACGAAGAGCGGATGCGCCGCATCCACGCGCACATTCGCGGCTTCGAGCTGACGCTTCAGGCGCTCACCCGCGACCGCGTAGCCGAGGAAGAGCGTCGTCGAATTTTCGTCGTCAACGAAGTGACACATCGGATCGTTACCGGCAAGACGCCGGCCGCTTTCAATCGCTTCGCCGTAATCGCCCGCGTACTCTACGACCGTCACGCCGTGCGCGCGCAGGCGATCCTTCTTCCATTGGCGCGCGTCGGCGGACATATGCACGGTCGTCGTGAAGCCGAGCGTTGCGCTCGCGATGCCGATCGACATGCCGAGATTGCCGGTCGATCCCACTGCGATGCTGTGCTCGCGAAAGAGCGCGCGGCATGCTTCGCTGGCGAGCACGCGGTAATCGTCGCCCTCCTTGAGCAGGCCATGACGCATTGCGAGTTGCTCCGCATGAAAAAGCACTTCGTAGATGCCGCCGCGCGCCTTGATCGAACCGGAAATCGGCAGATGACTGTCCTGTTTGAGCAGCAATCTCCGCGGTGTTTCGACCTCGTAACGCTGGCTCAACGCCTGCGCGAACGCGGGCACATCCGTCAAGGGCGATTCGATGATGCCGCCTGCCTCGCGCACATCGGCAAAGCAATCCGCGAGAAGCGGCGCGAATCGTTGCAGGCGCTGGCTCGCATCGGCGATATGCGCCGCATCGAGCGCAATGTCGCGGCGGGCTTCGGCCAACGGCGCGACGGCGGGGTTGAACCACTCGACAGGCTCGAGCGCCATGAGCGGACGCAGGAGCGGGTAGTCGCGAAGCCACACGTCGAGCGGCTTGCCGTAAATCGAATCGATCATGTTCAGGTCAGACAGCAGAAGCAGAGATGTTCGGAGATGACACGGCATCGAGCACAGGCGGGTGCGTCACGAGGGATTTCAGGTCGACATCCGATGCGCGCAGCCTCGCGGCATCGGGGATCGGACGTCGCGTTTCGTCGGACGACTCAAAGAACGTCTCGAACGCGCGCGCTGCATCGAGCAGCGCGAGATCGCCACGGAACGCACCGATCATCTGCAAGCCGAATGGCATGCCGCGATGATCGACGCCGCACGGCAGCGATAACGCCGGATTCGTCGCGAGCGTCACGACGTACGTGAGCGACAGCCAGCGATAGTAGTTTTCCAGCGCGACGCCGTTGACCGATTTCAGATACGGCTGCGTCCACGGGAACGGCGAAACGGGCGTCGTCGGCGAGAGAATCACGTCGTAGCGGTGAAACAGCGTCTGGAAACGGCGGAACAAACGCGTCTGGTCGGCATGGGCACGCACGCAATCCGCGAGACCCAAGCCGATACCCATCTCGTAGTTCGCACGAGGATTCGGCCCGAGCAAATCCGGATCGGTCTCGTAGGCCTTTTGCAGGCCCGCGACGAAGGCCTCCGCGCGCAATACGTCGAAGCAGCGATGCGCGCCGTCGAAGTCCACTTCGACCGGTTCGCAAACGGCTACCTCGTGGCGCAGAAAGTCGATCTTGCGGCGGAACACGGCGCGGATGTCGTCATCGACTTCGCAGACGCCGAAATCCTCCGTGTAGCCGACGCGCAGTTTCGACAGTTGCGTGGGCGCGCGGCCCGCCATCGTCGGATTCATCGCGAACGGATAGCCGAGCGGATCGCTGCCCGACTGCCCGGCCGTCGCCGCAAGTTGCAGCCAGGTGTCCTCCACGTTGCGGCCCATCGGCCCCACCACCGCAATCGGAGTCCAGCCGAGCGGCTTGCGGTCGCTCGGCACGAGTCCCGGCGAGGTGCGCAAACCGACCACACCACATTTGGCCGCGGGAATACGCAGCGAGCCGCCGGTGTCGGACCCGCTGGCGAGCGGCACCATGTCGAGCGCTAGCGCGGCAGCCGAGCCGCCCGACGAGCCACCCGCATTCAGGCGCGGATCGAACGGATTGCCCGTCGCGCCCCACACGGGATTGAAACTGTTCGCGCCCGCGCCCATTTCCGGCACATTGGTCTTGCCGACGACGATCGCACCCGCCGCGCGCAGTCGACGCACCAGCGTGTTGTCGTGCGCCGGTACGTTCGCGCGATAGAGCGGCGAGCCATACGTGGTCAGAATGCCTTCGGTCTCTTCGAGGTCCTTGATGCCGATAGGCAAGCCGTGCAACGCGCCGACGGCATCGCCGCGTGCGAGCGCGGCATCGGCGGCACGGGCTTCGATACGCGCGCGTTCGAAGCTCGTCGCCGTGATGGCGTTGACATACGGATTGAAGGTTTCGATTCGCTCGATACAGGCATCGAGCAATTCGACGGCGGAAATTTCACGCGTCTGCAAGAGCGCGCGCAGCGCGACGGCACTATGACGGGTGAGTTCGCGACGATCGTTCATCGGGCCATCCTTTCAGCGGTAGTACGAGAGTGCGCTCAATGTAGACGACGAGAAAAGCGGCCGCTAGTGACGATTATCGAAACGTGAATTCACTTTTGATCAACGCGTGCGCGGCGAAAGTTCGTGGCTCATACGTTCGATGAACGACTGCAGAAGCGGCGGCAGCGCACGCCGCGCCAGCGTCTGGATCTCAATGGTGCGTTCGCTCGCCGTGAGCTCCGGCACGGGCAACGCAACGAGTTCGCCGGACGCGAGATGCGGGCGCGCAAAGAGCTCGCCGCCGAACGTGACGGCATCGCTGGCCAGTGTGAAGCCGAGCAGCGTTTCGAGCGTCGCGCTGCTGAGCACGCTCTTGCACGCGACGCCTTCGCGGCTGCAATAGATATCGATCAGCTTGTGTAGCGTCGAATGAACGCCCGGCAGCGCCAGCGGATATGCCAGCAATTCACGGAACGACACCTGCCCGGACTGCGCGAGAGGATGAGACGAGGCGACGATCGCGAAGATGGGCGATGGCGCGGAAAACGCCACCTGAATATCCTTCTCGGGCCCGAAGCTGAACGTGAGGCCGATGTCACATTCGGCTTCGCGCACGCGCTGCGTGACGTTGGCGGCCGTATCGACGACGACGTCGAACGATGCGGGCGCAACCGTTCGTCGAAAGTCCGCCATCGCGCGCGGCAGGAACGTGGCTGCGAATCCCTCCGTGCACGCGATACGGATCGTGCGCTCGGCCTCGCCGCGAAGCTCATCGATTTCCAGCGAAATCTGTTCGGCGTCGAGTTGCGAGCGGCGCGCATACGCGGCAAGCATTTCGCCCGCTTTGCTCGGCACCATGCCGCGCGATTGCCGCACGAAAAGCGGCGTGCCAAGCTCGCTCTCGAGCCGCGCAATCTGGCGGCTCACGGCGGATGGCACGACGTTCAGGCGATTGGCGGCATCGGCAACGGAGCCGGTGTTGACGACTTCGAGGAAGTAACGGACGGCAGCTTCCTGAAGAATGCGGGCGCTCATGATGGATCGGTGGAAACGGAGTGTTCCATCATAGCGCCTGTTCGGCCGGTGACGCGGTCAAACCTCGCCGGCAGCGCCCAGGCGCGCGTCGGCTTCGGGCGACAGACGGATCGACAGACTAGTGAGGAGAGCGAACGCCGTCGCCGCGATCAGGAAGCCGAACACGGCGTTGTAGTTGCCCGTCACCGACACCAGCAGACCGATGATTGCGGGCGCAACGAATCCCGCGACCTGCCCGCCGAAGTTCACCATGCCCGCGCCCGTGCCGATGAGCTTTTGCGGCAGGAATCTTGCCGGCAGCGCAAAGACGCCTGCAAAGACGAATGACTTGAAGAAATAAACGATCGACTGACAGGCAATCACGCCCGCCACCGTTTCGGCCGTGTACATCTCGTAGAGGAAAAAGCCGGAGATCGCACAGCACGCGGCCATCAGCCATTTCTCACGGCCATCGAACCAGCGCGTAAGAATCCAGCCGCCGAGCGCCGTCGAGATGCTCGCCGCCACGAACGGCAGCGGCGTGAGCATGCCGACTGCCTTGAGATCGAGATGTCGCTCGGTCAGGAGATACGCGGGCATCCACGCATCGAGTCCTTTGTTGACGACGCCCATGCCGAACCAGGTCAGCAGAATCTTCCACATGAGCGGCATCTTGAGGAGCGCGCGCGTTGCCGCGCCGTCGATGCGCGCGGACCGGCCAGCCGCATCGCGGTTCTGGTGCGTGTCCTTTACCGCGAACAGATAAAAGAGTGCGAACGCGAGACCGGCGCAGCCTGCAACGACAAACGCATGTCGCCAGCCGAGATACAGGATGAGGGGCGCAATGGCCAGCGGCGCGATGAAACTGCCGACATAGTTCGACGACATCAGGAATGCGGACATCTTCGGGCGATCGGCGCGCGCACACGACTCTGTCACGCCCTTGACCGCCGCGCCGGGATAACCGCCCTCGCCGAGACCGAAAATAAAGCGGATTGCGATCAGCGAGGCGAGCGACCACGCGAGACCGGTCATCAGCGTGAACACGGACCAGAACGCCACCGAGACCACAATGACCTTCTTGCTGCCCCAGCGGTCGGCGATCCAGCCACCGGGAATCTGCATGGCGGCATAGCTGATATAGAACGTGCTCATGACGACGCCGAGTGCGGCCGAACCGACATGGAACTCCTTGCCGATGGCGACGAGCGAGAGCGCGATCGCCGAGCGATCGATGTACGAGATGCAATAGCCGAGATAAAGCAGTGTGAATACCGCGAGGCTGGCGCGTCTGCTTTTATTGGGGTCGATCATGCTGGGCACTTGCCGATAGAGAAGAGACCGGGCCCGCGTCGGCCATGCCGAGCGCTCCCACCGCGACTAGTCAAATCGATCGTAAGCAGCCACAAATGGGTCGACAAGTGACATATTCCGATGCCTGCGTTCGCGAAAACTCATCTGAGAAGCGCGGCTACGGAGCATATCGACGCGCCTGCGGCGGTCGCCAGCGATGACTTTTCGCGCTACGGCTCGACGTCGATTCGCATAACGCCGACATTGCGGGTGGGAGGCTGACCTGGCGATTCGACGGCCAGACGTGCGCCATTTCTCGTCACATCTTGCACCGTTACTGGACGCATTCGTCCAGCTTGCACGGCGATGCGCAAAGCTGGTGCATTAACAACGATTGCGCCGCTGTTCGACAATCCGGCTCGATATCGCGCCTCGCCCCGACCGATCGGCTTCCCAGACGATATTCGTCCGTTTCGCTAGTTCGTTGGCACGCATAATGCTTTATAGCGGAGCATTGTTGAACAATTTATTTAATATTGTTGAACAATAAATCTTCTGCCCAACACAGACGAGCGAGACCGCTATGCAAGCCTATCTTGATCTGAAATCCGTCCTGTCCTGTCTGCCGCGCATTTCGAAGTGCGCCGCCGTGCTCGCGCTGTGCGGCACGGCCCACGCGTTCGCCGCGAGCGCGCTGCCGACCGTGACGGCCGGCAAGCTGACCATCGGCGCGGATCTGACGTATCCGCCCTACGACTACATGGAGGGCGCGGCGCCCGCTGGTTTCGATCCCGCCTTCATGACGAAGCTCGCCGGGCATCTCAAGCTCCAGCCGGGCTTCGTCGATACGCGCTTCGCCAACTTGATCCTCGGCGTCAACGCGAGCCGCTTCGATGTGATCGCGTCCGCGTTGTACGTGACGCCGGAACGCGCCAGACAGATCGACTTCGTCCCGTACCTGAAGACCGGCGGCTCGCTGCTCGCCCTGAGCCACTCCGGCTTCGCGCCGAAAAAGCCCGAAGACCTGTGCGGCAAACGCGTGAGTTCCATCAAGGGAGCATCGTGGATTCCGAAACTCAACGATGTGTCGAAGCAAGACTGTATCCCCGCCGGCCGCGGCGCGATCGACGTGCGCGAGTTCGAGACCTCGCCGGAAGCGGCTCAGGCCGTGCTGGCGCACGCGGTCGACGCGCAGTTCGAAGACTCGGCGGTCGCCCAGATGACCGTCAACAAACTCGCCGGACGCGTGACGATCACGTCGACCACCCAGCTCTATCCCGTGGTGATCGGTCTTGGCGTGAAGAAGGGCAATGATGCGCTGCTCGGGCAATTGAAGAGCGCGTTCGCATCGATGAAACAGGCGGGCGAATACCAGGCGCTCCTGAAGCAATACAACGTCGGCGAGCCAACCGACGACGACATCGCCCGTGCGCTCGGCGCGGCATCGAACTAACGGCACGTATGGCATGCAGCATGAGGCTGGGCAGGCGCCCATGCCCTCGTGACTGCGCTTCGCGAGAGAGCGCACATGGTATTCGACTGGCACTACACGGCTTCGTTATTGTTCGACGCCGCCTTCTGGAAAGCGGCATGGCTGGTGATCGAACTGAGCGCGGCCACCTGGCTGATCGGCATTGTCGCGGGCTTTGCCCTCGCGCTCGGCAAACAGTCCACGCTCATGCCGCTGCGCGTGGCATGCAGTGGCTATATCTGGCTGTTTCGCAGTCTGCCGCTGTTGGTCCTGCTGATCTTCGTCTATAACCTGCCGCAGGTGCTGCCCTGGACCGGCGGCCTGTTGTCCGATCCGTTCTGGGCCGGTCTCCTCGCGCTCTCGATCAGCGAAGCCGCCTACATCGCGGAGATTCATCGCGGCGGCCTGCTCTCGCTCCACAGGGGTCAGCTCGAGGCAGGCAGGGCGCTGGGGATCCGCTTCGTCGGACTGCAACGGCTGATCGTACTGCCGCAGGCGTTTCGCGTCGCGCTGCCCGCGCTCATCAACGAGTACATTACGATCGTCAAGCTGACGTCGCTGGTATCCGTCATTTCGCTGGCAGAGATCCTGCTGGTCGGTGAGCGTCTGTACACGCAAAACTTCAAGGTGCTTGAAACGATGCTGGCCGTGTCGTTCTACTATGTGCTGATCGTCACCGTGTTCGGCCATGGATTGAAGATGCTGGAGAAGCACCTCGATGTTACGCGGCGCACGGGCGCGACGCTCGACGTTGTGCCAGCACAAGCCTCGCGCGCCGAGCCCGCGGCGAAGCAGGACCGCGCGGCGCGGGGCGGCAGCGCGGCGCGCGCACTGGAAGCCATCGGCATCCGCAAACGCTATGGCAAGCACGAAGTGCTCAAGGGCATCGATCTGACGGTGCGCGCGGGAGAAGTCGTGTCGATCATCGGCCCGTCAGGCTCGGGCAAGACGTCGCTCATCCGCACGCTGAACGGCCTCGAAACGCTCGACGACGGTGAAGTGCGCCTGCATGCCAAGGCGTTCCTGTGGCCGCCGCACGCGAAGCATGGCAAGGTGCCGCATGCCCAGTACATGCGCGGGATTCTCGATATCGGCATGGTGTTTCAGAGCTTCAATCTGTTTCCGCACCAGACCGTGCTTCAGAATGTGACGCTCGCGCCGCGCTATCACGGGCGTCAGAACGGCGCGTCGCTCGACGAGGCGGGCATGCGTCTGCTGGCGAAGGTGGGCATGGCCGCGCATGCGCACAAGTATCCGCATCAATTGTCGGGTGGTCAGCAGCAGCGCGTGGCGATCGCGCGGGCACTGGCGATGCAGCCTTCGATCGTCCTGTTCGACGAACCAACCTCGGCGCTCGATCCGGAACTGGTCAGCGAAGTGCTCAAGGTCATCGAAGAACTCGCGCGCGAAGGCATGACCATGATTATCGTCACCCATGAAATCAACTTTGCGTTCCGCATTTCCGACCGCATCGTGTTCATGGAATCGGGCAAGATCGTCAACGATGCGCCGCCGCACGAACTGGCGATGCTCGACAAGACTTCGTGAATCGCCGGCTTCCTCAAAGACGTTCACCTTGCATGAAAGTCCATATGCCAAATGCTACCCCGGCTGCAACCGCCCCCGCCGACCAGGAGTCCGCGCAATCGGTCACCGACCGCATCCTGTCGACGATCCGCGACGAGATCATCGAGGGCAAATTGCCACCCGGCACCGCGCTCGTCGAGAGCGAACTCACGCAGGCGCACGACGTTTCGCGCAATACGCTGCGTGAGGCGCTGCGGCTCTTGTGCCGCGAAGGGCTTGCGGTGCACTACCGGCATCGCGGCGTGATCGTGCGCACCTTGACGCGCCACGACGTGCGCGACATCTACCGGGTGCGGCGCACGCTCGAACTCCAGGCCCTGATGCGCGAGGCCCCGATCGAGGAAGAAGAAATCGCGACGATGCACGACGCGGTCGTGCGTGCGCAGGCGGCGGCAGAGGCCGGCGACTGGCGCAGCGTCGGCACCTATAGCTTGCTGTTTCACCGCCGCATCGTGCAGTTGCTCGCCAGCGCGCTGTTCGACGCGTTCTTCACGACGATACTCGCGCAACTGCGTCTGGTGTTCGCGTCGGCCCCCGACGAGCGGCGCTTCCAGCGCCCCTGGATCGAAAAGGACCAGCAGATTCTGGAACTGATCGCGAGCGGCCGCATGACGGAAGCCCGCGCCGCGCTCGCGGATTACCTGACGCAATCGGAGCACGCGCTGCTCGATTACCTTTGACTCGCGGATGCGTGGCGGCGTTGCCGAGCGCCATGCCTTCATTCATCGACCTGTTCACCCGCTAACTTGCAAACGGGCGAGGGCGCTTGACGAGCGCATCCCGTTCGCGCACTCAATAAGGAATATTAACCATGTTGAATTACCCTGCCGCCTATCAATCCACGAAGGGTTCCGCGCTCGATCCCGACCGCGCGTTCTATCGGCGCATCGCCTCGGAGCACGAGACGCGCACGCTGGTCGAATCGATCGTGGTGCCCATCCGCTCGGGGCAGGCATGGACGGTTCCGGCCGGTCACGTGTTCCGGATCGTCACGATCGAAGGTCCGCAAGTCGCCGACCTGAACATGTGGAACCTGCACAACCCGCGCGAGCGCATGTGGGCCTCGCGCACGCGCCAGTTGCAGCAGGCGCACGTCAGCACTTTCGATCGCCTGTGGTCGACGCTGCCATTCCTGCGCCCGATGGTGACGATCACCGACGACAGTCTCGCCGACTACGGCGTCGACGAGCACGGTGGCCGCGTTCACGATCTGCTCGGCACGCGCTGCGACCCGTACGTGAACCGCATGCTGACTGGGGAGGATTTTCATTTCCACTGCCACTCGAACCTGACGCGGGCAATCGCGCCCTATGGCTTGACCGAATACGACGTGCAGGACGTGCTGAACGTGTTCCAGTGCACCGGGCTGAATCTCGAAGACAAGTACTTCATGAAAGCCTGCCCGGCGAAGAAGGGCGATTACCTCGAATTTTTCGCGGAAATCGACCTGCTGTGCGCGCTCTCGACCTGCCCGGGCGGCGATCTGTCGCTGCCGATGTGGGGGCCGGACGCGCGCGATCCGCTGGAGGTATGCCGTCCGCTGGGCATCGAGATCTACCGGCTCGCACCGCAGATGCTGGAGGGATGGACGCCGCCCGCGGTTGCCGCGTACAACGGACAGCACGGCATGACATTGTCCCAGCCGCAATGGAAGTGTGGCTGCTGACCACGCATGACTCGCCGCCGGCCGGGCGCCTTGCCCCAGGGTCATTAGCGTCGCGAGGCTGAATGCATTCCTTCGCCGGCCTGTATATTCGTTCATGAAATCCTGTCTGCGCACACGGTCAATGTCAGCCGGCGTGATTCGCAGACAGGGTGCTACGCGGGTTCGGGTGCGCGGCGACCCCACGCCAGGCGCGTACCGGAAGATATCCGCCGCGAGGCGAAGCGCGCCCACAACGAAGATCAGCAAGCCGAGCGTTTGACGCAGTGTGCTATCGCGGCAACCAGATACCGATGGCCAGGCTCACATCGGCGGGACCACGCCATCTTTTTCGACCACGATCACATGGCCGTCGTAACGGTCATTCGCCTCCGGCGTCGCGACGACGAATACCGCCTTGCCAGCCGTCAGATCAGCACGGGTCGCGGGAATCAGCGTCACGACCGGAACGTTGGCCGGCACGGTGACGACGTTATTCCCTCCCTTGTAAGACAGTTTGAGGTCCCGTCCGCTGGTACCCTGCACGACGCTGTCGACATTGGCATTCGTCATTGTGCTGTTGGTACCGAAGTCCCATGCGTAATGCCCTTCGCCCATACCGCGCGCGGCATCCGGGAAGACCAGCACTTCCCTCGCCGTCAGCTTGCCGTCCGCCCCGGTCATTGCCGCGGTGCCGACGTAGGAGCCGGGCTTGATGTCGGCCAACTGGATGGGCTTGACGGCATTGACGCTCACCGAGTTCTTGACCTCTATGGTGACCGTGTCGCCGCTATGACGGTGCACCTTCAGCATATCGCCGGACACGGACACGATCTCGCCACGAATGCGCTCGGGCTTGCCGGCCGGGGATTGCGCGACGGCGGCACCGGCAAAAGCCAGCGTAACCAGGGAAACAGCAAGTTTGAATCGAAGGGCCATGAATGCTCCGTATGGTGTGTTGTGTCAAAAGACTCTGTCGTTAGCGGTATTGGCGGCATTGGCGGCTCAGGAGCCACCGAACCAGTTGTATCCCTGGTTTTCCCAGTAACCGCCGGGAAATTCATTCGTCACCGTGATGGCGACAATATGCTTCGCGTTCTTGTAGCCGAGCTTCGTCGGCATGCGCAGCTTCATCGGGAAACCGTACTTCGGAGGCAGCACGTCGCCGTCGTAGGTCAGCGTGAGCTGCGTCTGCGGATGCAGCGCGGTCGGCATGTCGATGCTGGTCCAGTAGTTGTCCGCACAATGCAGCGCAACATATTTCGCCCGCATATCGGCGCCGGCGCGCGCGAGGAAATCGGAGAAGCGCACGCCGCCCCATCTTCCGATCGCACTCCAGCCTTCGATGCAGATATGCCGGGTAATCTGGTCCTGCTGGGGGAGCGAGCGCAACTCGTCGAGCGTCCAGTTGCGTTTGCCGCCAACCAGCCCGCCAATTTCGAGACGGTAGGTTCGCGCATCGACGTCCGGCACCTGGTCGATGTCGTAGAACGCATTGAACGGGAACGGGCGCGCGATCATCGACTCCGGATAGGTCGGCGCCAGTTTGCGTGGATCGAATAGCAGTGCCTGGGCGTCGTCGTTGAACGCCGACATCTTGCGCAGCATGGCGTCGACCGACTTGTCGCTGGTCAGATCGCATCCCGACAGCAACACCAGACCGCCGAGCGTGAGAATGCGCTTGCCGAGCAGACGCCGCGCCGGCGATTTGAGTTCCCGGTGCGCGTCCTGAATGATCGACGCCGCGTCCGGACGGTACGTCGGGTCGGGTTTTCGCACGGGTTGACGGGAGCGCATGGTTATCGGCCTCGGATCATGGCGAGCAGGGAGCGCGGCACCAGCGCGACCATGGCCAGATGAACGGCGAGGAAAGCGACGATGACAGCCATCGCGACGAAGTGGACGACGCGCGCGTTGTCGAATCCGCCCATCGCACCGGCAAGCACAGGGAATTGCACCGGTTTCCAGATCGCCAGTCCCGACAGCACGAGCAACACGAGATCGGCAAGCGCGAGGAGATAGGCAGACTTCTGCACCGCGTTGTACTGGCTGAGATCTTCGTGACCGAGCTTGCCCTGAAGGGCTGCGAGCATGTCGCGCGCAATGGCGCACACGCCGACAGGCAGCAGCGTGTTGCGCAGCCGGCCCGTGACGAGGCCCATCCCGAGATAGACGATAACGTTCGCCACGAGCACCCACATGAGTGCAAAGTGCCAGAGCAGCGCGCCACCGAGCCAGCCGCCGAGCGTGATCGACGCAGGAAAGCGGATCGCGCGGAAGACCGGCGACGCGTCGTAGACCTGCCAGCCACTCAGACACATGGCAATAACAGTCGCGGCGTTGATCCAGTGAAAGATCCGAACCCAGCCAGGATGGATTGTGGTGTGACTCAAAGCGGCCTCAACTGAGGGAAGTTTTACAATACCTGGCCGGTCGATTGCCCTGCAGGCGGTTCCTCGCGGTTCATGCCCTGCCATGGGCCGGCGTGACAGTTAGAATCGCAGCCCAAGGCGCGCGGCGGTATCGGTCAAATGTCCGATCCTCGCGCTACGCCGCCTGCTGCAATAACGGACGACTTGCATGGATGCAGCGCAGAAGGAACACGGAAACGCCCCCGCCAGGCACGCATTGGTGCCGGCTTACGACGCGGTGAAGGCGCTGGCCTTTGTCGGTGATCTCAGCATGGGGCAGCCGACCGACCATTCACTGCGAACGGCCTGGCTTGCCGCGCAACTGGCCCGCGCAGCCGGCGAACGCGACATGAGTGTCGCGACGGCGGTGGAAGCTGCGTTGCTGCGCTGGTCGGGCTGCACGGCCAATGCACCTGGATTCTCCGACGCACTGGGCGACGACGTGGCCGCGCGCGCAGCCATGCTGGCGCAACGCAAAGACTGGGCGAAATCGCTCGATCCGCTCGGCGTACGAGACGCGTTGATCCCGCTCGCGCAGATTCACTGCGAGGTGTCTGGCGAAGTCGCGCGCATACTGCGGCTGTCTGCCGAAACCGAAGCCGCGCTACGCCATATTTTCGAAACATGGGACGGCAACGGCCTTCCCGACGGACTCTCAGGCACGTCGGTGCCGCGCGCTGTCCTCATGGTGGCGCTGGCCAGCGACCTTGAAATCTTCAGCCGCGTCTATGGCCTGCCTCGCGCCCTCGCGCTGATCGAGGAGCAGTCCGGTATGCGTTATCCGCGCGAACTCGCCCTGCTGGTCACAGATCGCGCCACTGACTGGCTCGACAGGCTTGCGCTGCTCGAACCCGCCACGCTGGCCGACGCAATCGTCACGCCTCACATGCAGGAGACGACGTCCGTCGAACTCATCGCCGATGTGATTGACCTGAAACTGCCGTGGATGACGGGTCATTCGCGGGCAGTCGCATCGGCTGCCGCCGCATGCCTGGCCCGGCTGGGCGGCGATGACCCGGCCCTGGCCCAGGTGTACCAGGCGGGACTGATTCATGGAATCGGACGGGCTGCGGTGCCCAACGCGATCTGGAATTCACCCGGGCGTTTAAGCGCGGCGGAATGGGAGAAAGTGAGGCTCGTGCCGTACTGGACGGCTCGCGCCGGCAAGCAGACCGGCACACTTGCGCAGGCGGCGGAGCTGGCATCTCACGCCTACGAGCGCTCCGACGGGAGCGGCTACTTCCGCGGCGCTGGTGAAGGCGCGCTGTCGCTCAACGCCCGTGTACTCAGTGCGGCAGTCGCGTGGGTCGCGCTGGGACAAAAGCGGCCATGGCGCGATGCGCTAACCGCTACAGAAGCCGCCTCGTTAATGCGCGCTGAGGCCGACACGGGGCGCTTCGACAGAGAGGTTGTCGAAGCGATGCTCTATGCCGGCGAAGCGCCGTCCGGCAGCGCACGGCCGCGGCAGTCGGCAATCCGGCTTACGGCGCGCGAGATCGAAGTATTGCGTTTCATCAGTCACGGCGCGAGCAACAAGGAGGCAGCCCGGGAGCTCGAACTCAGTCCGAGCACGATACGCACGCACATGGAGAGCGTGTTTCGCAAACTCGAATGCTCGACGCGCGCTGCCGCGACCTTGAAGGCGTCGACATTGGGTCTGCTGTGAGGTTTGCGAGATCGGTAAGGTCGTCGTCATGCGTGCACGGATCTCTGCCAATCCAGCGGCGCGTCCTGTCCGAGACGCTTGACGAGTTTGGCGCGTCGAGGCGGAGAATCAGCAGGAGATGCTCCTTCCCGGCCAGGAAGCGACAGTCGACGTCGGCGCGTAGATCGTCAACGATTGCGCGGTGTATATTCGCAGCGGGTGAGCGCGGGTAACCACAGCGTCATGATGTGCAAGACAATCTAGGTATAGGCAATCAACGTTAAATATGACCATCAAAAAATTGTTCTATTACCCCAGCAACGCAAGCATGGCCCCCCACATTGTTCTGGAAGAAATCGGCCAGCCTTTCGGGTTAGTGCTTGTAGATCGCACGCAGGACGAGCACAAGTCAGCGGACTATCTACGACTAAATCCCAACGGATTGATTCCGGTATTGGTTGATGGCGACATGGTGCTGTATGAGACGGCTGCCATTTGCCTGCATTTGGCGGACACACATCCAGAAAGCGGCATGGCGCCCACACTGGGAACGCCGGAACGGGCCGAATTTTACAAATGGCTCATGTGGTTGACGAACACACTGCAAGCGGCGTTGATTGTCTATTTTTATCCCGAGCGTTGGGTGGATGCCGGCAACGCGCTGGGTGCGAACCAAGTGCAGACTCATGCTGAATCGAAGATCGACATCTTGCTTGACCAGTTGGAGTCGCAACTTCAATCGAGCGATGGCCCTTGGTTACTGGGGAACCAATACACGATTCTTGATCCCTACGCATTCATGCTCTGCCGGTGGACAAGGGGCTTCACGAAGCCCGCGCGCGAATGGCCACTGCTCGGTCAGTATTTGCAACGGATGCTAGCGCGACCTGCGATCCAGCGCGTAGTCAAAACGGAAGGGCTCGCAACTCCGTTGGTGTAATACGATGTGGCCTCGCCATAGATGACTGATTGACCGCTTTCGAGAAGCTCGATAGACCGGTCAGGTTCGAAAAGAGCCCTCCCCCGAAGCCGCGAAGAACCGAAAAAAGGCCGCAACAGCGGGCCATGTCTTGACGGGCGCCAGTTTCGAACTGGCTATTCACATCACCGCCGTTGCGTGAGAGCTCGAGGGACACAAGGGTGCCACCCCACGGCCCTCTTCGTCTGCCTGTGCGGCTCGCGGACCGCTGCTTTATATCCACCATCGGCTCAACGGCCCGACCGCCGACCGGACTGCCCTCGCTCGACTCTCGTGAAGAGCCCGTATGCCGGAAGGATCGTCGCACTATCAAAGCAAGGATCAGCGCGACTGCAGCTTGAATCCTTCGCCGCCGATGCCTGCCCGGTCCACCGCCGCGATGCGGTTGCGTCCCTGATCCTTGGCCTGATAGAGCTGCGCATCCGCCAGATTGATGAACGCTGTGACGTCGATGCCTTCGTTCGGCACACCGGTGGCGACTCCGAAGCTCGCCGTGACTCGCTGACCGTGCGGGGAGCGCAAATGCGCGATGCCTTCATCCGCGATCAGCGAGCGGCAACGCTGCGCGACGCGCACGGCGTGATCGGCGTCGGTGTCGGCGAGCACGAGCACGAATTCCTCGCCGCCAAACCGGCCCAGGAACGCGTTCGCTCCGGCTGCCTCGCCGAGCACGCGCGCAATGCGCTTCAGACATTCGTCGCCCTGCAGGTGACCGTAATAATCGTTGTACGACTTGAAGAAGTCGATGTCGACCATCACGAGCGAAAGCGGCTTGCACGATACTGCCGCACTCGCCCATTCGCGCGCAATGACCGTGTCGAACATGCGACGGTTGCCGATGCCCGTCAAACTGTCGGACAGCGAGAGGCGTTCCAGTTCGCGCTGGAGTTCCGCGAGCCGTTCCTCCGTACGCTTGCGTTCGCTGATGTCGAACATGAAGCCGATCAGCGCGTCGACGTCGCCGTCCTCTTTGCGCACGACGTGGACAACGTCGCGAATCCACACGTAGCCGCCGTCCGCCGTAAGCGCGCGATAGTCCGCCTCGTGATCGGTGCCCGCCTGCGACTGCGCGACACAAAAATTCACCACGGCCTCACGGTCGTCCGGATGCATGCGCGCGACCCAGTCATCGACCGTTTTCCACGTGGACGGCGCGTAGCCGAGCAGTGCTTCGATCTGCGGGCCGATATAGGCGAACTGCATCGTCGCCCAGTCGATCTTCCAGGGGATCGCCCGGGTGGATTCGAGCAGTGTGCGATAAACGGCGGGGTTGTCCTCGCCGGGCTGGTGCCCGGGCGGTGCAAGGCTGTCCTCGTGGCGCAGGAATGCGGCCTGAAGCGAACTGCGGGCCAGATCTTCTTCTTCGTGGCTCATCGTGATCGTCCAATAACGCGTAAGTGCGTTATCGGCAGGTAGCGGCAGAACCTTGAAGTGGGGCGCTCAAGCAGGGCTGGCGGCCGGCTTCACGTCCGCATGGACGGCTGCGACAACGCCTTCGCCGAGGCAATCAGATCGTCGAGCATCGCGGCCCGCTTGGCGGGATCGGTGTCGCGCCCCGTCATGAAGCACAGCGCCGCGATGGGCAGGCCGCTACGATCGCATACGGGCGCGGCCATGCAGAGCCGGAACGACATCGAAAGGCCCTCCGTGCAGCAATAGCCCCGTGCAGCCGCGTCGCGAACGTCCCGCATGAAGTCGTCGAACCCGATGCGGCGACCATCATCCAGTACGTAGTCTTCGTCCGGAATCAGCGCAAGGACGTCGTCGTCTGTCAGCTCGCCGAGCAACAGGCGTCCCGTCGCCGTCCACGGAATCGGCACCTTCACGCCGATATCGGAGGTGATGTTGAACGGGCGCGCGCTGTTTTCCGACAGCACCACCGTGTACTTGTTGCCCTCGAGCATGCACAGTTGCGTGGTCTCGTCGTACTTGCGCACGAGACCGAGTATGGTCTGATGCGCGCGGCTGATGAGATCGTTGTGCATCGCGTAATCGGCGCCGTAGTAGTGCATCTCGCGCCCGAAAAACACGCTGCCGTCCGCGGCCGTTTCGAGCCAACCCGCGTCCGTGAGTATCGTGACCAGTTCGTAGACGCTCGAACGCGGCGCACGCGTCGCCTCGATCAGCTCGCGCATCGTCAGTGGACGCCGCGCAACATGCAGTTCCCTGAGAATGCCGATCACGCGGTCCACGCCCCGGGCCCGTGACGATTCTGGTGCAGACATTCCGTAGACTCCGTCGGCGATAGGGATCGCGGTTTGCTCTTGTGTCGTTGTCGTTCGTTCCTGCGCGATGGATGCGATAGACGCGACGCGTCAATGATCGAGCACGCGGTGCAGAAACTGCCTGGTCCGTTCGCTCTGCGGCGAGACGAAGATTTCCTCCGGCACGCCCTGTTCGGCGATCACGCCTTTGTCCATGAACACGACGCGGTCGGCCGTCTTGCGCGCGAAGCCCATTTCGTGCGTGACGACGACCATCGTCATGCCGTCGCGCGCCAGTCCGCGCATGACTTCCGTGACTTCGCCGACCAGTTCCGGGTCCAGCGCGGAGGTCGCTTCGTCGAAGAACATGATGCCGGGCTCGACAGCCAGGGCCCGCGCAATCGCGACACGCTGCTGCTGTCCGCCCGACAACTGGCTCGGATAATGTTCGGCGCGATCGGCAAGGCCCACGCGGTCGAGCACGGCCATTGCGCGTTTGCGCGCGTCGGCGGGACTCATCTTGCGCGCCTTGATCAGCGCGAGCGTCACATTGCCGAGCGCCGTCTTGTGGGGGAACAGATTGAACTGCTGGAATACCATGCCGACGTGACCGCGGATTTCCCTCGCGCGACGCACATCGTGGAGCGGCACTTCGTTGACCCAGACTTCGCCGGAATCAGCCGTTTCGAGACCGGCCATGATGCGCAGCACCGTGCTCTTGCCCGAACCGGATGCGCCGATCAGCACGAGCACTTCGCCGGGGCGCACTTCGAGATTGATTTCCTTCAGCACCTTCGTGGCGCCGAACGATTTGCTGACGCCGTTCAGGTTGATGACTGGCTTGGACCCGATGGATATGGTCATGACGACAGGCTCCTACGATCATGGTGGCGCACCCACTGCGACAGCGGGAAACACACGGCGAAATACAGCACGGCGACGAGTCCATAGATCTCGACCGGCTTGCCGACGCGGTCGACGATGGCCTGGCCGCCATGCATCAGTTCCGACATGCCGATCATGCTGACGATCGACGTATCCTTGATCAGCGACAGGTACTGACCGATCAGCGGCGGCAATACGATCTTGCCCGTCTGCGGCAACACGACCGAGAAGAACGTCTGCGTCTTGCTGAGACCAAGAATCTGCGAGACTTCCCATTGTCCTTTGGGTACGGCTTCGATGCCCGAGCGGAACACTTCGGCGATGTAGGCGCCCTGGTACACGCTCAAGCCGACGACGCCCGCCGCGAACACATCGATCGCATAGCCGAAGTACGACACGCCGAAATAGATGAACATCAGTGTGATGAGCACGGGCGTGCCGCGGAACAGTTCGGTGTAGAGCTTCGCGACGCGCGCGCTGCCCCACGGTCCGAAGGAGCGCAACACGGCGGCGAGGAGGCCCACCAGCGTGCCGCCGACAATCGATGCCGCGGAGAGGAGCAAGGTCGCGACCAGTCCCTGCAGCAGGATCGACAGGCTGGTCGTCAGCAGTTCGGTTGACATGGACGGTTTCCCCTTCGATGGTTCAGGTGCGACTCGCCTGACGCGCAATCAGCAGAAACCGCCGGCGCGTGTGCTGCTTGAGCATGAGGGGCGGATGGAACATGCGTGCGCCGATCTGCTCCGCGATCCATGACAGGCAGTGGCTCAGAATCAGATACGCGATCAGCGTCACCGAGAACGTCTGGATATAGAGCAGGGTTCGCGCATTGATCACGGTCGCCGTGCCCGTCAGTTCAGGCAACGCGATTGCGGAGAGCAGCGACGTGCCGAGCAGCAACTGGATCAGGTTATTGACGATGGCGGGATAGACGGCGCGCGCCGCTTGCGGCAAGACGACTTCGATAAACACCTGCGAGCGGCCGAGGCCGAGAATGCCGGCCGCTTCGATCTGTCCGCGCGGCACCGACTGAATGCCGGCGCGGAAAACTTCCGCCATATACGCGCCCACATTGACGCCGAGCGCAATCACGCCCGCCGTATACGCGCTCAGGTTCAAACCCAGCGACGGCAGTCCGAAGAACACGATGAATATCTGCAGCAGCACAGGCGTATTGCGGATCAGCTCGATATAGCTGCGTGCGACGACGCGCAGCGGCGCGAGATGCGAGGCGCCCGCGATCGCAGTCAGCAGACCGAGAATCAGCGCGACGCAAAATGCGAGCAGCGTGACCTGCAACGTGAGCCACGCGGCCTGAAAGAATTCGGGCACGTAGCCCCACAGGGTCAGCCATTGATAACTCATCGCCATTCCTTCGCAAAGTCGTACCGGCGCTTGCGCCGCGAGTTCGTGTTCAGAACTGCGGGTTGAGCGGATAGCGGGGCGGGGTGCCGAACCACTTCGTGTACAGCTGCGCGTTTTGTTTCGACGCGTTGATGTTGAACAGGAACAGGTTCAGGTAGTTCAGCCAGACCTGATCGCCCGATTTCACACCGAACGCGTTGTATTCGAGCGGCACAAGGGCTTCATTGGTGACGGTCAGTTCGGGGTCCAGCTTCGCTTGATAGGCGAGGAAGTTGTTGTCCTCGATCATTGCGTCGGCCTGGCCTTGCTTGACGGCGAGGATCGCGGCTTCCGAGCTGTCGTATTCCTGGATCTTCACAGGGATGCCCAGCGCGCGGACTTCGTCGCCGTTCGTCGAGCCCTTGACGGTCGCAATCGTATGGCCAGACATGTCCTTGACCGACTGGATGCCGCTGCTCTTCTTGACGAGCAGCGCCTCGCTCGCGACGACATATGGCGTCGTGAACGCGATTTCCTTCGCACGTTCGAGGTTGCGCGTGAAGTTGCAGAAGACCACGTCGACCTTGGCGGTCTGCAGATTCGGAATGCGGTTGGCGCTCGTCGTGTTGACCATTTCGAGCTTCACGCCCATCTGCTTCGCCAGTTCTTTCGCGAGATCGACGTCGTAGCCGTCCGGTTGCCCGTTCTTGTCGTAGAAGCCGAATGGCGCGAAGGTCAGACAGTCGCCGACACGCAGCGTGCCGCGCTGCAGGACCGACTGCAAGGTCGAGCCGGTCGCGGCATCCTGGCCGGGCGTCGCGACTTTGGTGCAACCGGTGAGCGTCAGCAGGCCGACGACGGCGGACAAACAGGCGACCCTTACGCTTTCTTTGAACAGTCTCATTTTCGACCCTGTGAAAGGAATCCCATCCTGGACGGAACTCGCGACCGTGACAGTCATGACTGCACGCAGACGTGCAAGCGACGGATCGCGCACCCCGCTGTGTGTCCGATATATCGGAATCGAATCCGGCACAGCAGATGCGGCTCAGTGTTTCATGGAAAAAAACGGATGACAAGCGGGTATACGCGCGGCTGGAAACGCCCTGAACGGGGAACCAGCAAGGTAGTCAGATCAATGCCTGCTAAGCGCATCATTGCGCGAACCCCCAGCGTTCCCGACTGATTCTGTTGTCGCGCCCGTTTCCGATGGCGGCGGCGGTCCAGCCGCCTCGTCATCGAGCAAGGGGCGCTCGGGGTGCACGAACAGCCACAGCAGCGCACCGCAGGCGGCCGCCACGCCTATCACGATCATGCCGCTTGCCCAGCTATGCGTGACCTTGACGACCAAAGCCAGCGTCATGGGGCCGGCGACGTTCGAGAGTGCCCCCCACACGTTCGTCCAGCCGGACATGACACCGGCAAATGCGCGCCCGAGATCCTGCGTGGCAGACCACACGACTACCTGCACGAATCCCACCGCCGCAAAGGACAGGCACAGCAAGCCGATAACCACCGCAATCGAATCCGCGCGCGAGGCCGCCGTCAATGCGAGCGCGCTCACGACAAATCCGGTCATCGCGACGGGCGTGCGCGCCCGATAGATCGATCCGGTCTTTCGAAGCAGCCAGTCGCTGAACGCCCCCGCGACGAATACCGCCACGAACACGGCGACCCAGGGCAAGGACGCGTACAGACCCATCGCCTTGAGCGAGAGCCCACGCGCGCGCATGAGGTAGGTTGGCAGCCACGTCGTATAGAAGCTCTGGATCAGCACCAGCAGGAAGTACTGGACACCGAAGATCCAGAAGCGCCACTGCCTCAGACAGCGGCTGAGCGGGCCCCTGGCGGCCGCGCGCTCGGGTGGCTGGCCGGCGGCGATGTACTCGACTTCCGCCTTCGTGATGAGCGGATGTGCCGCCGGCGTGTCGCGATAGCCGAACCACCAGATCGCGCCTAGCAGCAGGCCCAATGCGCCGAATCCGAAGAAAACGGCATGCCAGCCGAACCGCGCGATGGTCCACGCCGTAAGGGGTGCCGCAACGATTGGGCCAAGATAGAGTCCTGCGAGCAGCAGGGCGTTGCCTTTCGCGCGCTCGCTGGCCGGAACCCAGCGCTTGAGCGCGACGACACTGCTCGACCAGTCCGCCGACTGCGCCCCGCCCAGCACGAGCCGGCACCCGAAGAGCCAGGCAAATGAGGTGCCAAGGGGCGTGGCGAGCATCATGAGCGACCAGAGCGTACTCGTGCCGAACAGCACCTTGCGCGACCCGAAGCGCTCGGCAGCGCGGCCGGCCGGTATCTGTCCGATTGCATAGGCCCAGAAGTAGATCGTGAGAATCATCGACATCTCGACGATCGACAGGCCCAGTTCGTTCTGGATCGTCGGGGCCGCGACAGCCATGGCCGTGCGGTCGAGCGTCATCACGAACGTGAGCGGCGCCACGAGCAATGCCACGATCTTCCAGCGGAGATGGTTCACGGTGTGCAACATCCCTTGCATGAGAAACCGCGCATTACGCCTCGCGGCCGGCGTGATCGGGGTCGGCGGCGGCAAACCCTTCCGGATCGCGCTGCGCCCACTGACGCGCCCACGCTAGCAGCGGCTGCAGTGCGCTCAGGAGCTTCCGGCCTTCGGCTGTCATCCGGTAACCGCCATCGCCGTGCTCGACGAGACCGGACGCCCGCAATTCCGCGAGCCGCGTATTGAGCAAGCGGGCATTGGTGCCGCACGCTTCCTGGAGCGCGCGAAACGTCATCGCCTCGCCGCGAAGTTCCCACAGTATCCGCAGTGCGGTGCGCCGCCCGAGCAGGTCCAGCACGACCATGATCGGCCGTCCGGTGGTCGAGCCGCGTACGGGTTGTCCTGGCCGTGGAATTTTCATGCTTTACTTTTTAAAGCATCGAAACCAGGCTGTCAACCGGCGAGCGCGTAACGCGGGAGCATTGCAAGGCGACAGGATATGTCATCCTGGCGAGAAACACCCTTGCTCGTGCTCCCCTGGCGATTGGAATTTTTACATTCACCAGAGACGAGCCGTGTGGATCGTTCGCGGTGGATCGAGACGGCGTATGAGATATGGCCGCGCGGCGCGGCTTTGCTCTCCGGCACGGCGCGCCAAAGCCCTAAGTAAAACCTATGGCGGCCAGAGAAATCCGGTATTTGCATTGCCTCGTGGCTTGGCTGTCAAATGGAGTCTGTGGCA
Source organism: Paraburkholderia silvatlantica (assembly GCF_003096715.1). GTDB lineage: Bacteria > Pseudomonadota > Gammaproteobacteria > Burkholderiales > Burkholderiaceae > Paraburkholderia > Paraburkholderia silvatlantica. Next base: position 88,937 of record NZ_QEOL01000025.1, on the reverse strand, counting down.
AATCCCGGCTCAGCATCTTTACTACGTAAACGTGCAACGGCGGCGCTGCTCGAGCGCTGTGTGTTCCCGTGCCGTTCATCAGGAGACGACGTTGAAAATTCTTGTGCCAGTCAAGAGAGTGGTTGACTATAACGTGAAGGTCCGCGTGAAGTCGGACAACACGGGGGTCGACATTGCGAATGTGAAGATGTCGATGAATCCGTTCGACGAAATCGCCGTCGAGGAAGCTGTGCGTCTGAAGGAGGCGGGTGTTGCGACGGAAGTGATCGCCGTGTCGGCGGGCGTCGCGCAATGTCAGGAAACGCTGCGCACTGCGCTGGCAATCGGCGCGGACCGCGCGATCCTGATCGAATCGAATGAAGACCTGCAGTCGCTGGCTGTCGCCAAGCTGTTGAAGGTGTTGGTCGACAAGGAACAGCCTTCGCTGGTGATCCTCGGAAAGCAGGCCATCGACGACGATTCGAACCAGACGGGTCAGATGCTGGCCGCGCTGGCGAATCTGCCGCAGGCGACTTTCGCTTCGAAGGTCGTCGTGGCTGACGGCAAGGCGACCGTGTCGCGTGAAGTCGATGGCGGCGCGGAAACGCTGTCGCTGACGCTGCCGGCGGTGGTCACGACCGATTTGCGCCTCAACGAGCCGCGTTATGTCACGCTGCCGAACATCATGAAGGCGAAGAAAAAGCCGCTCGAAACCGTGAAGCCGGAAGACCTGGGCGTCGATGTGACGCCACGTCTGAAGACGCTGAGGGTCTGCGAGCCGCCGAAGCGTTCCGCCGGTGTGAAGGTGCCGGACGTGAAGACGCTGCTCGAGAAGCTCAAGACGGAAGCCAAGGTGCTTTGATCTGCTTAGGCATACTGAGACGAAAGAAATGACGATTCTGGTAATTGCTGAACACGACAACGCGGCGCTCAAGGCAGCGACGCTGAATACGGTTGCTGCCGCTCAGAAGATTGGTGGCGATATTCATGTGCTGATCGCTGGGCACAATGCGCAGCCGGCGGCTGAAGCGGCGTCGAAGGTGGCAGGCGTTGCGAAGGTATTGCTCGCCGACGCGCCGCAACTCGAAGCGGGTTTGGCGGAAAACGTCGAGGCGACGGTGCTGAGGCTTGTGCAAGACCCGGCGAAGGACTATTCGCACATCCTCGCGCCCGCTACCGCCTACGGCAGGAACATCGCGCCGCGCATCGCGGCAAAGCTCGACGTCGCGCAGATCAGCGACATCACGGCAGTCGATAGCGACGATACGTTCGAGCGCCCGATCTACGCAGGCAACGCAATCGCGATCGTGCAATCGGCCGATCCGATCAAGGTGATCACGGTCCGCGCAACGGGTTTCGATCCGGTGGCAGCGGAAGGCGGCAGCGCATCGGTCGAGAAGATCGAAGCTGCCGCAAACGCAGGCGTTTCGCAGTTCGTGAGCCGCGAAGTGACGAAGCTGGACCGTCCGGAGCTGACGTCGGCGAACATCATCGTGTCGGGTGGCCGTGGTCTGGGCAGCGGCGAGAACTACACGAAGGTGCTGGAACCTTTGGCCGACAAGCTCGGTGCAGCGATGGGCGCTTCGCGCGCAGCCGTCGATGCGGGCTATGTGCCGAACGACTATCAGGTCGGCCAGACGGGCAAGATCGTCGCGCCGCAGCTGTACATCGCGGTTGGCATCTCGGGCGCGATTCAGCACCTCGCAGGCATGAAGGACTCGAAGGTGATCGTAGCGATCAACAAGGACGAAGAAGCGCCGATTTTCAGCGTCGCGGATTACGGCCTCGTCGGCGACCTGTTCACGCTCGTGCCTGAACTGGCTGGCGCCTTGTAAGCAACTCGCCACCGGTTCCTCAGGAAAAGCCATGTCAGAGATTCAAAGCAGGCCGTATCGTTCGTTTCTGTTCGTACCGGGTTCCCGGCCTGACCGGTTTGAAAAAGCGCTGGGTAGCGGCGGCGATGCAGTCATCCTCGATCTCGAAGATGCCGTCGCGCCCGAAGACAAGGATGTCGCGAGGCACCACGTAGTAGCGTGGCTAGCGCCGGAGCGTCCGGTTCTTGTCCGGGTCAACGCGGCCAGCACGCCGTATTACGAGCGGGATGTGGAGTTGGGGAAACTGCGTGGCGTGGCCGGCATCGTCCTGCCGAAGGCCGAAAGTGCGCATGACGTGATCGACCTGATTTCGCGTATCAGGCGAAAGATTCCGGTGTATCCGCTGATCGAAAGCGCCAGGGGAATGTGGAATGCGCTGGAGATTGCGAAGGCCCCATGCGTGCGTCAACTCATGTTCGGCACACTGGATTTCGGTGCCGATATGAATATGGAGTCGGACGGGGACGGACTGGATACATTTCGTGTTCAGTTGACGATGATCTCCAGGGTTGCTGGCATCCGCGCACCTGTCGACGGTGTCACGCCGTCGATCGACAACGCCGGGCAACTGCGGGCAGAAACGATAAAAGCGAGGCGCTTCGGATTCGCCGGGAAACTGTGCATTCACCCCAGCCAGGTATCGATCGTCAACCGTACCTTTGCCCCCAGCGAGGCGGAGCGGGAATGGGCGCGACGAGTGCTTTGCGCGTTCGAGAACGCCAATGGTGCGGCAGTGGCCGTTGATGGAAAAATGGTCGACCGGCCCGTTTTTCTCAAAGCGCAGAGCATTCTTGATGATGTGCGGTCCTGATGACCAGTCTGCCGTTTCCCAAAATTTTCAATCGTGAGCAATAGCAACCTCGTCGAACAATACCGCCCGCGCGAGTCGATGGACTATGACGTGGTGATCGTCGGCGGCGGCCCTGCGGGCCTGTCGGCGGCCATTCGTCTGAAGCAGCGCGCGGCGGAAAAAGGCGCAGAAATGGGCGTCTGCGTGCTCGAAAAGGGCTCGGAGATCGGCGCGCACATCCTCTCGGGCGCCGTGATGGACCCGCGCGCGCTTTATGAGTTGCTCCCCGACTGGGAAGACAAGGGTGCTCCGCTGGACGTCGAAGTCACGGAAGACCGGTTCCTTTTCCTCACTGAATCGGCCGCGAAAGCCGTGCCGAACTGGGCGCTGCCGGATAATTTCAGGAATCACGGCAATTACGTGATCAGCCTCGCCAATGTCACGCGCTGGCTGGGCCAGCAGGCCGAAGCGCTCGGCGTCGAGATCTTCCCGGGCTTTCCGGCCGCTGAAGTGCTTTACAACGACGACGGCTCGGTCAAAGGTGTGGCGACGGGTAATCTCGGCATCGGCAAGGACGGCGAGCCGACCGGGAACTTTCAGCTCGGCATGGAACTGCACGCGAAGTACACGCTGTTCTGCGAAGGCGCACGCGGGCATCTCGGCCGTCAACTCTCCGATAAGTTCAAGCTGCGCGATGGCGCCGATCCACAGGTCTACGGCATCGGCATCAAGGAGCTGTGGGAAATCGATCCGTTGAAACACAAGCCGGGTCTGGTGATTCACACGGCTGGCTGGCCGCTCGATACGCACACGTATGGCGGCTCGTTCCTGTATCACATCGACCACAACCAGGTGATGGTCGGCTTTGTCGTCGGTCTCGGTTATTCGAACCCGTACCTGTCGCCGTTCGAAGAGTTTCAGCGCTACAAGACGCATCCGGAAATTCGCAAATTTCTCGAAGGCGGCAAGCGGGTGTCGTATGGCGCACGTGCGATCACGGCAGGCGGGCTGTTGTCGCTGCCGAAGCTGGTGTTTCCGGGCGGCGCGCTCGTCGGCGACGATGCGGGTTTCCTCAACGCATCGCGGATCAAGGGCTCGCACGCAGCGATCAAGACGGGCATGCTCGCCGCCGATGCCGCGTTCGACGCAGTACAAGCGGGTCGTCAAAGCGATGCACTGACGGCCTATCCCGAGTCGTTCAAGACTTCGTGGCTGCACACCGAGCTGTACAGGGCGCGCAACTTCAAGCAGTGGATGAGCAAGGGCCTGTACTTCGGCACCTTGATGGTCGGCATCGAACAGAAACTGCTGGGCGGCAACGTGCCGTGGACGCTGCATCACCAGCACTGGGATCACGAAATGCTGAAGCCGGCATCCCAGTGCAAGCCGATCGATTATCCGAAACCCGATGGCAAGCTCACATTCGACCGTCTGTCGTCGGTGTTCATCTCGAACACCAATCACGAAGAAAACCAGCCTGCGCATCTGACGCTGAAAGATGCGTCGGTGCCCCTCAAGGTGAATCTGCAAACATATGCAGGTCCCGAGGGTCGCTACTGCCCCGCCGCCGTGTACGAGTTCGTGAAGAACGACGACGGCAGCGAGCGCCTCGTGATCAACGCGCAGAACTGCGTGCACTGCAAGACCTGCGATATCAAGGACCCGACGCAGAACATCGTATGGGTCACGCCGGAAGGCGGCGGCGGGCCGAACTATCCGAACATGTAGGGAGGCTCGGCAGGTCACAATGGGTAGGATCAGGGATACGGCTGTCGATCTGGCTCGAGCCATTCGCGCGGCGCTCGGCGATTTCGAAAGCTGGCCGACGTCGAAAGCCCGCTTGTTTGATGAGATCGAAGCGGTGCTTTCTGTGCTGCTGGCCATTGCCGCCGCGCATCTGATGGGCCTGCGGAACGTCGGATGGGCGGCATTCAGCGGCTATATGGTGATGCGCTCGCATGTTGCCGAGACCTTCGGGCGCGGTGCGCTGCGGGTAGCCGGAACGGCCGCGGGCGCGCTGCTCGCAGTGATCGCGCTGAACAAGGGTCACGACGTTTCGTGGCTGCAAAGCGCGCTTCTGGTTGCGTTTGGTTTTCTCACGCTGTATGGGGCGCTGATCAGCCAGAAAGGTTACGCGTGGTTGTTTGCGGGCTTGACCTTTGCGATGGTCCTGATCGACGGCATGCAGCATCCGGACGGCATGGTCGTGGACTTTGCCCTGTCGCGGTTCGAAGAAGTGCTGATCGGCACAGCGGCATGCGTGCTTGTCAGTGCGGCGTCAACGGTGACGCTTCGCCGTACTGGCAGAACTGCCCCGTCCCGGCCGGCAAAGCCGCTGGCTTCTCAGGGCGTCGCGTTCTGGAACGGACCCGCGTTCTCGCATGCGATGCAGGGCGCTATCGCGCTGGGTCTGATTCCGGTTGCGTGGCGGCTTCTCGGCATCGAATCGCTTGACCAGTCGAGCATTACCATCATGGCGGTGATGACGGTGCCCATTTCAAGCCTGTCGTTACCGCGGAAGCCGACTTCCACCAAGCTGATTCACCGGTTCGCGGGCTGCCTGGCCGGCGGCTTGCTGGCGGCCGCGATTCTCGTGTCGGCCCATCACAGCCCGCTATTGATGACACTTGGTGTGTGCTTCGGTGTCGTCATAGGCAAGCACATCGAAAACGGAAAGTCGGGCGTCAGCTACCTCGGCACGCAGTTCGCGCTTGCGTTCCTTGTGATCCTGGTGCCGGACGCCTACGCGGCAGCAGACCTCGAGCCCGGCCTTGACCGTCTGTTCGGCATCGTGTTCGGGATGCTCCTGCTTGAGCCGGTCAGGTTGCTTTTTCGGATGCTGCTGGAATATGGTGCGGGTCACCTTACGGCACGATCTGACGAATAACGTGGCGAGAGCCCCTGTACGATTCGCGATACAGGAACTCAAGGGGGATATAATGCTCCGCCGGGCGCACCGAGATTGCGCCAAACTCCAACAGCGCATTGCCAGAAGCCGCCCATGGACGTTCGCCAGCTCCGATACTTTGTCAGCATTGTCGATTTCGGCAGCCTGGGCAAGGCAGCGGAAAAGCTTTTCGTTGCCCAGCCGTCTTTAAGTCAGCAGATGGCGCGACTCGAAGAAGAGCTGGGGGTCTCGCTGCTTCTGCGAAGTAATCACGGCGTCACGCCCACGGCCAAAGGCGACGCGCTATATCGTCATGCGCGAACGGTCCTGCGGCAGATGGAGCAATTGAAGCAGGAAGTCACGAAAGGAGCAGGGGCCGAATCGGGGACCGTAGCGATAGGCCTGCCTACTACGATGGCTTCCGTGCTTGCAGTGCCGCTGCTCGAGCGGATACAGGATCGATATCCCGGCATCCGCGTGCAGTTCTTCGAAACCATGAGCGGGTATCTGAACGAACTGATGGTGAATGGCCGGCTGGATCTGGGGATTCTCTTTCGCGAGTCGGATACGCCCGGCATTACGGCCATGCCGGTTCTCGATGAGACGCTGTATCTGTTCGGAGACCCAGGCGGCGATATCTCGCCACGCTCGACGACGTGCCCGTTGACGAAACTCAGCGGAATTCCCATGGTGGCGCCGGGTGTTTCGAATGGTCTGCGTCTTCTGCTGGAGCGTACGTTTCTGAGCGGCAAAGTCGATCTCAACATCGTGGCCGATATCGACTCGCTGCCGTCATTGCTGCTGATCGCCCATTCGGGCCGCGCATGTACGGTACTTCCGGGCTCTGCCGTTGCGCAGTGGGATCAGTCCCGTCTCCCGAAAATGCGCAAGATCGTTGACCCGATCATCCGGCGTCCAGCCAGTATCTGCTGGCCAAACGGCGTTCCGATTCATTCGGCGACGATTGCCGTACGGGACACGCTGATCGAGCTGATCAAAGAGCAGGTGATGCGCGATACATGGAAAGGCGTGACGCTGCGCGAGCGCAAGGCCGGTACGGGAGGCTGACGCCAGCAGCCAGTCACCGGTTCAGCACATGGCATGTATGACGTCGATGGGTAACTCACCCGCCTCGATTGCGCGAGCCCGGCCTCCGTGGGTCTGGAGAATGGCTTCCTGCAAGACCATGCGCGTCACATGATCGCCATTGCGCAGATGATGATGGAACGACAGCCGGATTGCGCCGCCGCCGGGCGGACAGGCGACATTCGTTTCGCCGTAGTAGGGGCAGAGGTCGCCAAAACCCTCAACACGATCGGGCAGTTCCCGCCCCAACACCTTCCTCGTCGCTATTCTCCGCGAAAATTCACCCGCTTCTGGCTGGTGCGCTTTGCGACGGTCGCGTCGTCGAAGACTCAGGTTGGACCAGAGGTGCCGTGTCGCTTTTGCCAGGTGCGACGTCTTCGAGCGCGTGTCGGCCCGTCTCGACGCGTAGCACGAGAATTGCCGCACACAGGATCGCAAACACGGCGCTAACCATGGCGATGACGCCGGAAACACCGACATGCTGGTAAAGCAGTAGCGCGAGGTAGGGTGTCGCGATCGATGCAGCACGTCCGGAGGTTCCTGCGACGCCAGTGCCGCGCAGACGGACTTCTGTCGGGAAGAGTTCGGGAATGTAGCCGAAAAGACCGAGCGTCGTGATTGTGTAAATCGCCGTGACAAGACAAAAGCCTATAAACACGATGTACGCAGGGTCACGCAACGTGACGTAGATCCAGCCCAGCGCGATACTCACGAGCGCAGACAACACGATACCTTTCGCACGTCCAACGCGGTCTGCGATCAGATAGCCTACGAGCCCGCCAACGGGAGAACCGATCGACATCAGAAGGACGAAGCCCAATGACTTGACGATCGACAGGCCTTCGCTAACGAAGAACGTTGGCAGCCATGCGATGAAGCCATAGAGTCCAACATTGACGCCGATGGCCGTCAATGCTGCGACAAACGTGCGGCCCCTCATGCCCGGTACGAAAAGCGCCCGAAGAGGGACGGTGCCGACGTTCAGGTTCACGACCCGCTGCACCGGGGGCAAGGCACCGACACGAGTTTCAACTTCTCGCTCGATCGCCCCAAGCGTCGCTTCCGCTTCTTCCAGTTTGCCTGTCGATTCAAGCCAACGGGGCGATTCAGGCATGCGATGACGGAGGAACCAGACGATCAGCGCCCCAACGCCGGCAATCGCGAACATGTAACGCCAGCCGAGATTGGGAATGATCCAGTAGCCGGCCGCGAGTGCAGCGAAGAGCCCGCTGTTGATGATGATAGCCAGTAGCGAAACCCATTTGCCGCGCGTTGCAGGTGGTACGAATTCGGCAAGGGTCCCCGCGGCCACCACGAGCTCGGCGCCGAGTCCCACGCCCATGATGAAGCGCAACACGATGAGCCATTCGATGTTCGGTGCAAAGCACGCAGCAATCGAGGCCAGTCCGAAGATACCGAGGTTGAGCTGGTAGGAGTAGCGCCGACCCAGCTTGTCGCCAATGTGTCCCGCGGCATATGCGCCAATCATCATGCCGACGAACGTAGCCGACACGAAGATGGCGCCGTGGCGCAGATCCGTAAAGCCTTCCTTCACCATCGCGGCGACTGATCCGTTCGCCAGATAGATATCGAAAGCGTCGAGAAAAGCGCCTCCTGCAATCAGGCCGAGAATCTTCCAATGAAAGCGGCAGATCGGCAGGCGATCGAGCCGCCCGGCGGCATTGACCGTAACTGACATGTTGTCTCCTGAATTGAAACCTTGCGGTTATGCATCGAGCAGGGGCTGAATTATTGAACTTATGCCCCTGTTCGTTCTTGCGCGTTTTGCGCGCCTAGATGGCGCCCACTGTTCGCATCTCTTCGACGGCGGACGCATTGAAGCCGAGTTCGCGGAGAATGGCGTCGGTGTTTTCACCCAATGCCGGGACTGCGTCCATGCGCGGCTCGTCGGCAGCCGCGTGGCCTGGGGGATATAACGCCGGGACTTCTCCCGCGGGCGTTCGTACTGTCGTCCATCGTTGCCGTGCCTTCAGCTGCTTGTGCTCCCACACATCATGCATGTTGTTCATTCGCGCATTCGCGATACTCGCCTGCTCGAGCCGCTCGATGACCTGTGCGGCTGTCAGCGTTGCAAACGCTTCAACGATGATGCGTGTCAGTTCGTCGCGATTCTTGACACGCCGGCTGTTGGAATTGAATCGTTCGTCTGTTGAGAGCTCGGGTTGGCGTATTACGGCGTCGCAAAAGCTCTTCCATTCGCGTTCGTTCTGCAGACCCAGCATGACCGTCTTGCCGTCACCCGCCAGAAAAGGCCCGTACGGGAAGATGGTTGCGTGTGACGCACCGGCCTGGCGAGGCGCAGTCTGCCCGTCGATCGAGTAATAGAGCGGGTAGCTCATCCACTCGACCATGCTTTCGAGCATCGATACGTCGATGTGTTTGCCACGTCCTGTTTTCCCACGCTCGATGAGCGCCGCAAGAATATTGGTGTAGCCGTACATGCCGGCGGCGATGTCCGCGATCGAACACCCTGCCTTTGCCGGCTTATCTTCAGAGCCGGTGATGCTCAAAAAGCCGGATTCGCTCTGGATCAGCAGGTCATAGGCTTTCTTGTCGCGGAATGGACCGTCGAGTCCATAGCCGGAGATGTCGCAGACAATCAGACGTGGATACTTCTCACAGAGAGATGCATAGTCGAGACCGAGTCGTTGGGTTGCACCGGGCGCCAGGTTCTGCACGAATACATCGGCATCTGCGAGTAACCTGTGCACGACGTCGAGTGCTTGCGCCCGCTTGACGTCGAGTGTGATGCTTTCCTTCGACCGGTTGGTCCAGACGAAGTGGGACGCGAGACCCGAGACACGTTCATCGTAATTGCGTGCAAAATCGCCCGTGCCCGGCCGTTCAATCTTGATCACACGGGCGCCAAGGTCGGCAAGCTGCCGGGTGCAAAACGGAGCGGCGATCGCATGTTCGAACGTGACAACCTTGATACCTTGAAGCGGACGCATGGTCAGACGGCCTCTTAGAAGGAACGGGGCAGACCGAGAATGTGCTCGGCGACGTAGGACAGGATCAGGTTGGTCGAGATAGGCGCCACCTGGTACAGGCGTGTCTCGCGGAACTTGCGCTCGACGTCGTATTCCGCCGCGAATCCAAAGCCGCCGTGAAACTGGAGGCAGGCATTGGCGGCTTCCCACGATGCATCGGCAGCGAGCAGTTTGGCCATATTCGCCTGGGCGCCGCAGTGCCTGTGCGCGTCGAACAGCTCGCAGGCCTTGTAGCGCATCAGGTTGGCTGCCTCGACGTTGACGAAGGCTCTTGCGATCGGGAACTGCACACCCTGGTTCTGGCCGATGGGGCGGCCGAAGACAACCCGGTCCCTGACGTACTGGGAGACCTTGTCGAGGAACCAGTACCCATCGCCGATACATTCCGCTGCAATCAGCGTGCGTTCTGCATTCAGGCCGTCAAGAATGTACCTGAAGCCCATGCCTTCTTCGCCAATCAGGTTTTCAGCCGGAATTTCGAGGTTGTCAAAGAAGAGCTCATTGGTTTCGTGGTTCACCATGTTCAGGATCGGGCGAACCGTCATGCCGTGTCCGATCGCTTCGCGCAGGTCGACGATGAAGATCGACATGCCTTCGCTCTTCTTCTTGACGTCCGGGAGCGGCGTCGTACGCGCAAGCAGAATCATCAGGTCCGAGTGCTGGATGCGGGAAATCCAGACCTTCTGGCCGTTGATCACGTAGCGATCGCCCTTGCGTTCTGCCGTCGTCTTGATCTTCGTCGTGTCGGTGCCCGTGGTCGGTTCCGTGACGCCCATCGACTGCAGGCGCAACTCACCCGTGGCGATCTTCGGCAGATAGCGGCTTTTCTGTTCCGCCGAGCCGTGACGCAGCAGCGTGCCCATGTTGTACATTTGCCCGTGGCAGGCGCCCGAATTGCCGCCGGACCGGTTGATCTCTTCCATAATCACGGACGCTTCAGTCAGCCCAAGGCCGGAGCCGCCGTATTCCTGCGGAATCAACGCGGCAAGCCATCCCGCTTCAGTCAGTGCATTGACGAAGGCCTCGGGATAGCCGCGCTCCTCGTCGACCTTGCGAAAATACTCGCCCGCAAACTGTTGGCACAGGTCGCGAACAGCTTCGCGGATGTCCTGGTGTGAGTCGATTGTCGAATTGAGCATGGTGAATCTTCCGTCAGTGGATTAAGCGAGGACTGCGCGCGCGGACATGGTCTGCCAGCCTTCATGGTCGTGTGACCAGAGCTCGACAGACTTGCCATCGGGCGATGGACTGCCGCAGAGATAAAGCGTGTTCCCCATGAAACTCGGACGCATCGCCTTGAATGAGAAGTCGAGTACCGCGGCATCGGGCCGGTGCCTGCGCACAAGATCCATCAGTAGCGTGGCGATGAGCGGCCCATGTACGACGAGGTTGGGATAGCCTTCCGTCTGCGTGACATACGGCTTGTCATAATGAATGCGATGGGCGTTGAACGTCAGTGCGGAGTAGCGGAACATCAGCACTTCATCGGGTACGACCTCCCGTTTCCACTGCGCGTTATCCGGTGGGGCCGTGGGCGCAGGCGCTGCGGCGCCGGGCACGGGCGGCTCGCGATAGACGATGTCCTGTTCTTCATCGATGGCGAGCGTGCCCGCGCAACGGATCTGATGGCTGACGGTGACGAAGCCGAGCTTGCCGCTTCTCCCGTGCTTTTCGCTGATGTTCAGGATCGTCGATTCACGAGTGATCTCGTTGCCGACGATGAGTGGCGATATAAAGCGCAGACGCCCGCCCGCCCACATGCGCCGCGGTAGTCCGAGGTCGGGGAGAAATCCGCCTTTTTGCGGATGCCCATCTTCGGCGATGAGATGCTGGGGAACGGTCGGCCTGAAAAAGATCCAGTGCCACAGAAGAGGAAGCGCTTCGCCGGTTTGCGGAGCAACTTCGTAGTCCAGGGTCGCGCTCAGGGCGGCCGCAGACGTTCGAGCAACGATATCGCTGGCGTTTTCCGTGTGCTCGCTGTTTTCAGCGATCTGAAGATTCATGCCTGTCTCCGTCATCGGCCAGAGAGCCGATGAATTAGTTTTCGGTACGGAGACTTTATGTGAATGGCCGGATGCGCGGAAATACGAGATTTATGTCGCGGTCATAAGTCGAACCTATTGCGACATTGAAGCTGTCGTTCAACCGGTTGCTCGATCGCTTCCGCTCGGCTGACTGTGGGCGAATGTCGCCGAAGGGTGGCGCCCACTCCGACCGCCTTCACCCCAATCCAACGCTACGCATGATGCGAAAAGCGCTGGCCGAGTTCGCGCAACCACGCCAGAAAGGTGTTGATTGCAGGATCGTCGAGGCGTGCTTCGCGGACATAGCTGCAGTAGCGCCACGCCGGCAAGGCGGGGCCGTCGAACGGAAACACGAGACGGCCTTCTTTGACGTCGAGTGCGACAAGCGCGGTAGGGCCCATCGCGATCCCCAGACCGTCGATGGCGGCTTGCAGGGTCAAATAAAAGTGATCCAGTTGCTGGGAATGGCGAGCGGCAAGCCCTGGGTGGCCGCTCGCCGCAAGCCATTGCGCCCAAAGGCCGGGATAGGTCGCCGTGTGAAGCAGGGTGTGGTGCGTCAGGTCCGGGACAGTGTGTATCGGGTGAGACTCCAGCACCTTGGGTGAGCATACCGGCAGCCGGACTTCCGATAAAAACTCCTTGACCGCATACCCCGCCGACTTCTGCTCGCTGCCGCGAATCGCCACATCGCATTCGTCGGCGAGCTTTTCGATTGGCTCATCCGATGTCGTCAGCCGGACCTCCACCGCCGGGTGGGTCAGCTGGAAGCTGGAAAGCTGCGGCAAGAGCCAGCGCAACGCGAACGTCGTGGGCGCGTTGACCCTCACGATCTGCGCGCGCGAGGCCCGAAGTTGCGCACTGGTCGCCAGCGCGATGCGATCCAGCGCCGCCGATACTTCGGCCAGGTAAGCGCGCCCCGACGCGGTCAGGACGACCCTGCGCCCGCGCCGCTCGAACAAGTCGAGTCCAAGCCAGTCCTCCAGTTGCCGCACTTGTCGGCTAACCGCACCGTGCGTGACGCATAGCTCTTCGGCCGCTACGGAAAAACTCTCCGCGCGGGCGGCGGCCTCGAATACGCGCAGGGCGTTCAACGGCGGCAGACGACGCGACATGAAGGCCATTCCTATGTGACTTTTCCTGACAAGTCCCGTGAGTTTACATCGCTTTTCGTGGCGCGAGCGTAGCCCTATATTGAGCCCCTTTGCAGCAGTTCCGGTTCTGGATCTGTTCGATTAACTCACCAGGGTAATCTCGCATGTCGAATGTCGTCGTAGTCGGTGCGCAGTGGGGCGATGAGGGAAAGGGCCGGATCGTGGATTGGCTCGCGGAGAAGGCGGATGTCGTCGTCCGTTACAACGGCGGGCACAACGCCGGGCACACGCTGGTGGTGGACGGCCGGACCTACAAGCTGGCGCTGCTTCCCAGCGGTGTCGTGCGCGGGAAGCTCGGCCTGATCGGCAACGGCGTTGCGCTCGATCCCGAGGCGCTGCTCGCGGAGATCGACCGCATGGCGGCCATGGGTGTCCGCGTCACGCCGGACGTGCTGCAGATCGCCGAGACGGCCACGCTGGTCCTGCCGGTGCATCGCGCGCTCGACGCTGCCCAGGAGCGGATGCGCGCGAAGCCGCTCGGCACCACCCTGCGCGGCATCGGTCCGGCATACGAGGACAAGGTTGGGCGCCGCGGGCTGCGCGTGTGCGATCTGGCCGAACCGGATCTGCTGGCCCAGAAGCTCGACGTTCTGCTCGAGCACCATAACGCCTGGCTTCGCGGCTCGGGCCAGGAGCCATTTCCGCGCGAGCCGATGCTAAGCGGGCTGCTTGCCATGGCGCCGCGCATCCTGCCGTTCGTGGGCCGCGTCTGGGAGCAGCTCGACCACGCCCATTCGGCAGGCAAGCGCGTGGTATTCGAAGGCTCGCAAGCGGTCATGCTCGACGTGGATTGGGGCAGCTACCCGTACGTGACGTCGTCGAGCACCATTGCCGCCGGCGCGGCGGGCGGCGCCGGCATTGCCCCGTCGCAGCTGGGGCGGGTGCTTGGCGTCAGCAAGGTCTATGCGACGCGTGTTGGCGAAGGCCCGTTCACGTCGGAACTGCACGGCGCGCTCGGCGACGTGCTCCGGCAGCGCGGCGGCGAATACGGGGTCAACACCGGTCGCCCGCGCCGCTGCGGCTGGCTGGACACCGTACAACTGCGTCAGAGCTGCAAGGTCGCGGGCATCAACCAGCTCGCGCTGACCAAGCTCGATGTGCTCGATGGCTTCGAGTCGGTGCAGCTCTGTGTGGGCTACATGCTCGATGGGGTGCGCATCGACTACATGCCGCCCACGAACGCCGGGCAGCAGCGCCTGCAGCCGGTTCTCAGGCGCTTCGACGGCTGGGCGGGTTCGACCCGCGGCATCCGCTCCTATGGCGATCTGCCGCCGCAGGCAGCGGCGCTGATCGAAGCGATTCAGAGCGAAGTCGGCGTTCCCGCGGCGATGGTCACCACCGGCCCTGAACGCGACGATGCGATCGTCCTGCAATCCCCGTTCGCGTAAGCGAACGGCGTGGACATTCGGGCGGCGGAGTGCGAGTGTGGAATCGCCGATCCTGACTTCGGCCGGCAGCCCGTGGCGGAATGCGCCCTGCGCCTGAAACACCGTCGTGATGAAGGCGATCAGGTTTTCCGCGTCGCGTACGACGATTCGGGGCGTCACGGTATGCCATCCGTCGGGCTGGAATTGCGCCATGTCGGGTTGCCTCGCAAGCGCTTCGCACGGGCATTGTCCGCCGGGTGCCGGCCTGGCGCTAGCCGCGTTTGCGCAGCGGCTCGAGCAAGCCCTTCAGGCCGTTATGGTCGAGCTCGTGCATCAGTGCGAGCAGACGGCCGATCTCACCCGGCGGGAACCCTTCGCGGGCGAACCAGTTGAGGTAGTGCCCGGGCAGGTCGGCGATGAGCCGGCCCTTGTATTTGCCGAAGGGCATGGCGAGGGTGACGAGGCGTTCGAGGTCTTGCGCTTGCATGGCGATATTGTGCACGGTCTGGCGTTTGCGCGCGGATGCTACCCGGCGCGAAGCTCCGACGGCTCGAGAAAAAAATTTCGGTTACCGGCCATGCGTTCGACCATGAAGTCGATGAACGTCTTCACGCGCAGGGACTGTTCGGTTCGATGCCTGTAGTAGATATAAATCGTGCCGTATTCGGTGACGTGCTGCATCAGTAACGGAACGAGTCGTCCGCAACGGATATGCGTCGCGGCGTTGAAGCTGCCCAACTGCCCGATGCCGAGACCCGAAAGCACCGCCTGCGTTTCCAGTTCTGTGTCATTCACGCAGATGGCCGCGGGTACGTCGCGGTAGACGATCTCGTCGCCGAGACGGAACTGCCACTGCGCGAGCTTGCCCGTGTTCGCGCGCCGGTACCCGGTGCAGCGATGTTGAGCGAGTTCTTCGATGGTTTGCGGCGCGCCGTTGCGCTCGATATAGTCCGGCGACGCACACACGATCAGCTGGATCGGCACCAGCCGGCGCGCGATCGAGCCGCCCGAAGGCGGCGGTCCACCGCGAAATCCCACGTCGGAGCGGTCGGTCACGAGATCCGTGAACTGATCGTCGAATTGCACTTCGAGCTGCACGTTCGGATAAAGCTTCTGGAATTCCTCGAAGTACGGCCACAGGACCGGGAGCCCGAAGGCGCGCGGCGCACTCACGCGCAGCATGCCGGTCACGTCTTCTTTCGAGCGCCGGGCCTCGTCGAGTGCGGACGACAGCATGGCGAGCGCCGGCGCCACGCTCTCGAGAAGCCGTTGGCCTTCTTCGGTGAGGCTCAGCTTGCGGGTGGTCCGGTGAAAGAGCCGCACGCCCAGTTCCTTCTCCAGTTGCATCACCGCATGGCTCGCGGCCTGCGGCGAGATGCCTTGATCGACCGCGGCGCCACGCAGGCTCCCAAGCGCAGCGGCACGGACGAACGTGGTGATCGCGCGAATTTCGTTCACTTCGGAGCCCCCCCGATTCGCAAATAAAAGTTGATTATCACGCCAGTAATATACGGCTAGTTTATGTCAATCGCCGCGCCTACCATGACATCACCTCATCACACACACGTAGGAGAGACATCATGGCTGACGCTCAACAAGGTGGTTTCAAGCGCGTATGGTTCATCACTGGCGCGTCGCGTGGCATTGGCGCGTTGATTGCCGAAGCGGCGCTTGCGGACGGCAACGCAGTCGTGGCCGCCGGACGTAACCTTCGGGCGATCGTCGAGCGTCTCGGCGACTCGGCTGCGGTGTTGCCGGTCGCGCTGGACGTTACCGACGAGGCGCAGGCAAAGGCGGCAGTGCAGGCGGCGGTCGAGCGATTCGGCCGCGTCGACGTGCTGGTCAACAACGCCGGCTTTGGCCTGCTGGGCGCAGTGGAAGAGTCCGCCGACAAGGACGTGCGCCGCATGTACGACACGAATGTATTCGGTCTGCTGAACGTCACGCGTGCGGTGTTGCCGACGATGCGCGCAAACCGCTCGGGCCACGTGATCAATATTTCGTCGATTGGCGGATATCGCGCCGCGGCCGGATTCGGCGTGTACTCGTCGACGAAGTTCGCCGTCGAAGGCATTACGGAAGCGTTGCATGCCGAATTGAAGCCGCTTGGCATTCACGCGACGGTTGTCGAGCCGGGCTATTTTCGGACCGACTTTCTGGATGGCTCCTCGCTGGTCGTCGCGCAGGACGTCATCGAGGACTACGACGAAACCTCGGGCGCCGCTCGCCGCAAGGCCGTGCAATTGAATCACAACCAGCCCGGCGACCCGACGAAGCTTGCCGCCGCGTTGATCACGCTCGTCGACGCCTCGGACCCGCCGTTGCGCCTTCCGCTCGGCACGGACACGCTCGCTGCCATCGCCGCGAAAAACGCTTACGTGGCGCAGGAAACGCAAACGTGGCAAGCGCTGTCGTCATCGACTGACTTCTCTGCCTGAGCGTCGTGGCAACCTGACGTGCGGCCCGCACACGTGCGGCTGCAGTTCCCGGCAGCGCTTGCAATGCGCCCGCAACCGAGGCATGGTTCAACGACTTGCCGCCGGCTCGAACCAGGAGACTCGAAAGTGTTCTACCGGGAAGCCGGGCGCGTGGGAGCGCCGAAGCTCCTGCTACTGCACGGCTTTCCGAGTGCCGGGCACATGTTCCGCGATCTCATTCCGAAGCTCGCCGACCGCTTTCATCTCGTCGCACCGGATCTGCCGGGCTTCGGTCAATCGGACCTGCCGGACCGGGGCCAATTCGCGTACACGTTCGAGAACATCGCGAACGTGATGGCGCGCTTCACCGAGCGCATCGGCTTCGATCGCTTCGCGGTGTATGTATTCGACTACGCTCTCGCGCGAAACGACGATCTGGCAATACACGCACGGCGTGCCCGGTGGGTCTGCCGTGTCGCCAGACGGCTATTCGCTCGACGACTACTATATGAACCGCCCCGGCGCGCACGAGATCCAGCTCGACCTGTTCCGCGACTACCGGAACAACGTTGCTTTGTACCCCGAGTTTCATGCGTATTTCCGTACGCATCGTCCGCCGTTTCTCGCCGTGTGGGGCAAGAACGATCCGTTCTTCCTGCCTGCGGGCGCGCAGGCATTCAAGCGCGACTTGCCGCAAGCCGTGGTGCGCTTTCTCGACACGGGCCACTTCGCACTGGAAACGCACGCTGAAGAGATCGCTGCGGCGATTACGGAATTTCTCGATTGATGGTTGGTAATACTGATCGAATGAGGGGCGGGAAGATGAGGCGTTCATCGTCTCGCCCGGCGCGCACTGGATGGCCGGCACGACGCTGAGAATGGACGGCGTCGAGGTCAAGTCGATCTGGGCGGCGAGGCGCGCCAAGTGTGTGGACTCCTGATTGTTTATTCGAAACGGACATCGGCGCAGTGAGGCGAGTTCCACGGCATTTGCAAACATGCCGGTCTCAATGCCTTATTTAAGCTGCGGTTACAAGGTGCCGGTCTTCATTCGTGCCGCATTGGGTGTCTTGCGCCGACAACGGAACCAATTTCACGCCGAGGTCGTTCCGAAGCAAGCGACTAACATAGGAATACCGATTACCCGGTGCGTGAAGGAGTTGCAAACATGAAAAAGCTTGCGCTTATGTTGCTTCCTGTTCCGCTCACCGTGCTGGCGCCGGCCGCTCACGCGCAAAGCAGTGTGACCCTGTATGGCGTGATCGACGAGGCCTTTCAGTTCGTCCACAACGCCGACGCTCAGGGCAACAACCTGTATCGGATGCAAGGCGGCAATCTGCAAGGGTCTCGCTGGGGGTTGAAGGGAACCGAGGATCTGGGCGGCGGCCTGAAAGCGATCTTCCAGCTGGAAAGCGGATTCGACATCAATAGCGGGACTTCGCAGCAGGGCAGCCGACTGTTCGGCCGGCAGGCGTTCGTGGGCTTGACGCACCAGCAGTACGGCACGCTCACCCTGGGCCGTCAATACGACCCTGTCGTCGACATGGTTCAGCCGCTTACCGCAGACAATTACTGGGGCAGCACCTTCGCCACGCCGGGCGATGTCGACAACAACGACAACAGCTCTCGTACGAACAATGCGATCAAGTATCTCTCGCCGCAATTCGCGGGCTTCCAGATCGAAGGCATGTATGCGTTCGGAGGCGTCGCGGGCGCGACGGGTTCGCAGCAGACCTGGTCGGCGGCGGCGAGCTATGTGACCGGCCCATTCAGCATCGCGGCGGGCTACGTCCGCATGCACAACGCAAACTCCACGATTCCCCGCACCAACTGGACCAGCAGCTCGGACGGCATGTTCGACGGCGGTTTTCAGAACCTCGCGTACGAAACCGCCAAGTGGGTCGGCATTGGCTCCGTCGCGCTGCAATACGTGGCCGGGCCGTGGACATTCGGCGGCCGGTATAGCAACGCGCAATACAAGGCCGACGCGCAGTCGCTTTTCCCATCCAACCAGCGCTACAACGTCGCCGGCGGTTTCATAAACTATGCGCTCACGCCGGCGTCGCTCATCGGTGTCGGCTATACGTGGACGCACAGCGCGGGCGACACCTCGGCGACCTATAACCAGGTCTCGCTGGGCGGCGACTACAACCTCTCCAAGCGTACCGACGTCTACCTGGTCGGCGCGTGGCAGCACGCCAACGGCACGCAGCGCGTGCCGACCGCAACGGGTTCCATTCTGACCACCGCGGTCGCTTCGGTCGCCGACTATGGGCTGAACGGCAGTTCGAGTTCGCAAATCATGGTGAGTCTCGGCATTCGTCACAAGTTCTGATCGCCCGCTGCCTCTCGTCTGCGCCCGCCGCGCTGCATGGCTGTTCCGGCCGTGCGCCGGCGGGCGCGTCGTTGAGCCTGTCAGCCGCTGCGGCTGACGGTAGGACCATGGTCTGATTGCCTTCGCTGTGCCGCTCCCACATCATTGAAGAGACCACCGCGCCGGTCGCACGGCGCAGTGTTTGCCCCGGATTCGGGTGTCGTGCCGTCAGCACGACTGTCACTTCCCAACCTCCCGCCGATGGCAGCAGGCGTAATCGGCGCGATCTCGCACGCGCTCAAGGAGTTGATATGGATACCTATATAAATAGTCGGACCGGCGCCCTGTGCGCCGCCGTGCTGCTTTTGATGAGTGCCGCGCAGGCAACGCCGATTGCCTATCCCGCGAAGGGGCAGAGCGCGCAGCAACAGCACGCGGACGAATCGGCGTGCTACTCGTGGGCAAAGAGCAACACAGGTATCGATCCGAAACAGGTTGCGTCGACGCCACCGCCGCCTTCGGGCCCGGCCGTGGGCGGAGGCGAGCGTGTTCAGGGCGCAGCGCGTGGTGCCGCGGGCGGCGCGGTGATCGGCGCGATCACGGGCGACGCGGGCAAGGGCGCTGCAGTAGGCGCAGCGGCCGGAACGATGGTGGGCGGATCGCGCGCGCGACAGAACCGGCGTGCCCAGCAGGCCAATGCCCAGCAACAGCAGCAGGGCGCGATCGACACGTTCAACCGGGCTTTTGCCGCGTGCATGCAAGGGCGCGGCTACACGGTGCAGTAGCGCGGTGTGCGCTGCGGCTCGGGCGGCGTAAGACCAAGGTCCGATTTGTCCTGTGTGCCGCGTCTGACACTATGCAATTCAACGATGAGCAACGCTTCGCAACGATGTGCGAGCAACGTCTCATTCCCGCGTGACGTTCGATCCGCATGCGTGAGTGCCGTGTCCGGGCTGTCTAAACTCAATGGAGGAAAACAATGAAGCGACGGATTTTTGTGCTTACGGCGGCGGCCGCGGCTGGGCTGGCCGCAGCGGGTTGCAGCACGACCACGAGCAGTGGGACGAGCGGCGCGACCGACGCGGCGAAACGCCAGGAGATCGATGCGGCCGTGGACGGCACGATGTCCCGGCTGTTCTCGACTGTCCCGGGCTCGCAGGAACTCGTTGCCAAGTCGCAGGGCGTGCTGGTCTTTCCTTCGGTCGGCAAGGCAGCGTTCATTATTGGCGGCTCATACGGCCAGGGTGCGTTGCGCGTAGGCGGCTCGACGGTCGGTTACTACAGCACGGCGGCCGCTTCGTTCGGCTTGCAGGCGGGGGTGCAGTCCACCGCCGTGATCTTTCTCTTCATGACGCAGGACTCGCTCGACAAGTTCCGCAACTCGAAGGGCTGGTCGGTTGGCGGCGACGTTGCCGTCGCGCTCGTCAAGGTCGGTGCGAATGGACAGATCGACACGAGAACCGCGACGGCGCCGGTTCAGGCGATCGTGATGACCAATACGGGCATCATGGCCGATGCTTCGGTCGCGGGTACGAAGGTGACGAAACTCGATCTGTAACAGGAGGTCGCGATGCCGTACCTCAAGTGGGTTGTAACAGCTGTCATCGCCGCCGCGGCGCAGCTTGCCGCGGCCCAGGGCCAGACGACGGCCAACGTGACGCACGAGCCGGGCAAGGCAACCGTCACCGGCATGCACAAGGTGACGGCGACGATTACGAAGATCGACGCCAATACCCGCACCGTCACGCTCAAGCGCCACGACGGCAAGCTGGTCGAAGCCGAGCTGGGACCGGAAGTCAGAAACTTCGACCAACTAAAGGTCGGCGACGTCGTGACCATGACCTATAAGGAATCGCTCACGCTGAGCCTGAAGAAGGGGGGCGGCGGCGAGACCTCGGTACAGGAAACGCCGCAGGTCGAGCGCGCGGCTGCCGGCGAGAAGCCCGGCGGCATGGTGGGGCGTGAGGTGAAGGTCACGGCAAACGTCGTGGCGGTCGACACCCAAACAAAAATGGTCACGCTGATGGGACCCGAAGGGGGGACGATGGACTTGCGGGTCGAAGACCCCCAGCAACTTGCAAGCGTGCAGGTCGGCGATCAGGTCGAGGCAGTGTATACGGAAGCGTTCGCCGTATCCGTCAAGCCTGCACCACACAAGTAGTCGCGCATGGGGGGCCGCGTGCGCTCAGGATGCCGGTCGGCCCGCACGGCGGCGCCGGGCTGGCTGTCCTCACCGGTAACCGAACGCTGAGTCAAATGAACAACGTGACACGATCCGTGGCCGTCGTCGACGACGAGGAGTCGGTCGGGCGAGCGATCCAGCGCCTGTTGAAGTCGGTCGGCATCGACTCCGACGTGTACACCAGCGGCGAGGCCTTTCTCGACGCGCTGGCGGCTGCGGCGCCTCACGCGCCGGCGTGCGTGGTCCTCGATATCCAGATGCCCGGCATCAACGGTATCGAGGTCCAGCGCCGGTTGGGCGGTACCGGCATCCAGTGCATCGTGATTACGGCGCACGACGATGCGCGCGTGCGCGAGCAGGCGCAGGCCGCCGGCGCGGTTGCGTACCTGCGCAAGCCGTTCGACGACTCCGCGCTCATAGGCGCGGTCCATGCGGTGCTTGGCGTGGCGCCGCCAGGCTGACGCCCCGCATGCCGAATCGGTACAGCGACGATGAATCGACCACGCCACGACCGGATCCGGGAGGGCCCCGCGATGAAGCGCGCGGAGCTTCTTGTTTGCCACGACTGCGATCTCATGCAGCGCGGCGCGTCTTGCCCGCCGGGTGGCACGCTGCGCTGCCTGCGCTGCAACGCCGAACTGGAGCGGGATCTTCCGGAAAGCCTTGGCCGTGCGCTCGCGCTCGCGCTGGGCGCGCTCGTGCTGTTTGTCATTTCCAACCTGTATCCGATCGTCGGACTCTCGGTGAACGGCAATCTCGTGCGCACGACGCTGTGGCATGCCGTCGAGATTCTCTATCTCGACGGCATGTGGCCCATCGCCGCGCTGGTGTTCGCCACGACGATCCTCATGCCGGG
This sequence comes from Paraburkholderia silvatlantica, assembly GCF_003096715.1. Taxonomy (GTDB): domain Bacteria; phylum Pseudomonadota; class Gammaproteobacteria; order Burkholderiales; family Burkholderiaceae; genus Paraburkholderia; species Paraburkholderia silvatlantica. Next base: position 66,999 of record NZ_QEOL01000025.1, on the reverse strand, counting down.
CATGCAGGTCATGTGTCTGCTCGCGCTGCTCGTGCCGCTCGCTGTCGGCCGCGCGCCCTGGCAGGCGCCGCTCCTGTTTCGCGCGATGTACATCGCGCGGCCCTGGGGCATGACCGAGGTGCTGATACTCGGCCTGCTGGTCGCGCTCGTGAAGCTGTCCCATATCGCAACGGTCGTGACGGGCGTTGCATTGTGGTCGTTCGGCGCGTTGATGCTGGTGCTCGCGGGCGCGAGCGCGGCGTTCGACGCGCGCCAGTTCTGGTCGCGCGTGGCGCGGGCGACGCAGCCCGCCAACGTGCCCAACGTGACAACGGACGTTGCGTCTGGCGAGGCGCCCAGGGCGCGAGGCGAGCGCGCTGCAGTCCCGCTCACGGGCGCTGCGTGCGGCATCGCGCGCTGCCATGCGTGCGGGCTGCTCGCGCGCATGCCGGCGGCCGCGCATGCGGCGGCGTGCCCGCGCTGCGGCAGCGCGCTGCATCTGCGCAAGGTCGCGAGCCTCTCGCGCACGTGGGCGCTTCTGGTCGCGGCGATGGTGCTGTACGTGCCCGCGAACGTGCTGCCCGTGATGGACACGAGTTCGCTGTTCGGCACGCAGAAGGACACGATCATGAGCGGCGTGGTGTATCTGTGGGTGTCGGGTTCCTGGCCGCTTGCGCTGCTCGTGTTTATTGCCAGCATCGCCGTGCCCATGCTGAAGATTCTCGGGCTTTCGTATCTGACGTGGTCCACACAGCGCCGCTGGACCTGGCTGCCCGAACAACGCACGCGCATCTACCGGCTGATCGAGCTGGTCGGCCGCTGGTCGATGCTCGACATCTACGTGATCACGATGCTTGTCGCGCTGGTGCAGTTCAATGCGCTCGCCACGATCAAGGCGGGCCCTGCCGCGATCGCTTTCGGTGCCGTCGTGATCCTCACGATGTTCGCCGCGAACATGTTCGACCCGCGTCTCATCTGGGACGCGATGGAGCGTGAAAATGGCAGCGCCCGGTGACGACCATTCCTTGCCGGACCTGCCCGAGGCGAAGCCGGTGCACGGCTCGCGCTGGCGCATGCAGATCGTATGGCTCGTGCCGATCGTCGCGGTACTCATTGGCGGCTGGCTCGCCGCCAAGGCGATCATCGAGGAGGGGCCGACCATCACGATCAGCTTCAAGACCGGCGACGGTCTCGAAGCCGGCAAAACGAAGATCAAGTACAAGGACGTCGATATCGGCGTGGTGAAGGCGGTCACGCTCTCGCCCGATCACAAGCGTGTGATCGCGACCGGCGAGCTCGTGAAAGACGCGGCGAGCATGCTCGTCGACAACACGCGCTTCTGGGTCGTGCGCCCGCGCATTTCGGGCGGCACGGTTTCGGGCCTGGGCACGCTGCTCTCGGGTTCGTATGTCGGCATGGATGAAGGCAACGCCAGTAAAACGCGCCACGACTTCGTGGGGCTCGAAGTGCCGCCTGTCATCCCGAGCGATGTTCCGGGCCGCGAGTTCGTGTTGCACAGCACAAACATGGGCTCGCTCGATGTCGGCTCGCCGGTGTTTTTCCGCCGTCTTCAGGTCGGGCAGGTCGCTTCCTATGAAATGGACCCGAACGGCAAGGGCGTGACGTTGCGCGTGTTCGTGAACGCACCCTACGACAGGTTCGTGCGCAGCGATACGCGTTTCTGGCATGCGAGCGGACTCGACGTCTCGCTAAGCCCGGACGGCGTGCAGATCAACACGCAGTCGGTGGTGTCGCTGCTCATTGGCGGCGTGGCGTTCGAAACACCCGACGCCAGCAGTGATTCGCCGGAGGCCGACGACAACTCGAAGTTCGAGCTTTACGCCACGCACGCCGACTCGATGAAGGAGCATGACCGCATTATCGACACCTACGTCGTGACCTTCTACGATTCGGTACGCGGGCTGACCGTGGGTGCGCCCATCGATTTCCGCGGCGTCGTGATCGGCGAGGTCACACGCATCTACACGCGTTTCGATCCGGTCAAGAAGCAGTTCAGCATTCCTGTTGAAATCAACCTGTATCCGGAGCGCTTTACGTCGCGCTTCGAGAATGGCCGTCCGGCCGGACGCCTCACTGCGCAACCGCGCCAGCTCGCCGAGTTCCTGGTCTCCAGCGGCTTTCGCTTCCAGCTGCGCTCGGGTAATCCGCTCACGGGGCAGCTCTACGTTGCCTTCGACGTCTTCCCGGACGCGCCGAAGGCGAAGATCGACTGGTCGAGAACGCCGCCCGAGCTGCCGACGGTGCCGCGCACGTTGCAATCGCTGCAGGATTCGCTCACGCGGCTGCTCGCGAAGCTCAACAGCATTCCTTTCGAGGCGATCGGCGCGAATGCGCAGCGCACGCTGCAAAGCGCGAACGACGTGATGGCGAAGCTGGGCACCGATGTCGTGCCGCAGGCGCACGACACGCTCTCGGCGGCGCAATCGACGCTCAACTCGGCCACCGACGCCTTGCAGCCCGACTCGCAGCTTCAGCAGAACACGAGCGACGCCATGCGTGAACTGGCCCGCACCGCGGCTTCCGTGCGCATGCTCACGGACTATCTCGAGCGCCATCCCGAGGCCGTGGTGCAGGGCAAACCCGGAGGCAAGCAGTGAACCGCCGCAACCTGACCGTGCCTCGCGCTCTCGCCGCCGCGCTGGCGTGCCTTGCCGCCTGCTCCTCGCCGTCGCCCACGTTTTATGCGCTGCGCGCCGACGAAGCGAGCGCGGCGGCGTCGAACACATCGCCCGCCGTGCCAACGGGCGCTTCTGCGCTCGATGTCATCGTCGGGCCCGTAACTGTGCCCGACATGGTGGACCGCCCGCAAATCGTGACGCGCAATCCGGACAACACGATCCAGATGAACGAGTTCGCGCGCTGGGCCACGCCGCTCAAACTGGACGTCGGACGCGTCGTTGCCGCGGACCTTGCGCAGCGGCTCGGTACGGCGCACGTCTCGACGTTCGATGGCGCGGCCATCCCGCCTGTCTGGCGCGTTCGCGTGGATATCACGCGCATTGACAGCGTATTGGGAGACTCGGTGACGATCGATGCGCAATGGGTCGTGCGCCCGCCGGGTCACCAGGCGCTGACGCTCGGGCACACGGTGGCGCACGAGCAGGTGACGAGCCAGGACTACGGCGCGCTCGTCGACGCGCACGATCGCGCACTCGCCACCATCAGCGCGGACATCGCCGCCGCGATTCGCGCGGACCACGCAACAGTTGGCAGTGCGACGGAGTGAGTACGCCACGCGGGGTCTCATGAAGACGTTGCATTGTGCGTCGTTCGCACTGTTGGCCACTGCGCTGGCGCTGGCGGGCCACGATGCGTCGGGCAGCGTGCCGCGCAGCGAGGACACGCCGGCGGGACTCTTCGCGGTGCTCGATTACGTTGTCGCGCCCGCCGAGCCGACGTCCGCGCAAAGCGCGGCGGCGTTGCGCGAGGCCGGCGTGGAGCAGGAGACGATCAAGGCGCGCATCGTCGAAGCCTGGTTCTACCGGCTGCGCGCGGACCCGGCCGTAGCGGTCGCCGTGCCCGGCGGCGCGGCGGGCCTCGAGGCGCGGCTGCGCGACGACGCGGCGCGCGAGCGCCTGATCCGCGGCGGCATTGCGCGTCTGACGCCGCAAGACCGGTTGGCGTACTTCACGCTGCTCGCGAAATACATGGGCCGCGCGGCGCGCGGCGATTGTCAGGGCGTGGCGAGCGTGCAGGACATTGGCCAAAGCATTTCGATCGGCAGCATGAGCGATGCCGACACGGCCGAATACTTCTCGTTGCTTTATCGCGTGGTGATCCGTTCCGTGCTCGCCGCGCCGGTCAGGTTGCCCACGCCCGTGGCGTACGAGCAGGCATTGCGGCATCTGGACGATGCGGTCAACGCCACGCTCGCTGGCGATCCGCAATCCGTGGCGCGGCTCGAGCGCGTCACGAACGGCGGGCCGGGCGCCACGATGGCTGACATCTGCTGGGCGAGCGCGGTGCTCATGCGCTCGACGGCGGCGATGAGCGGACCCGATCGCGACGCGCTACTGCTCTACATGCTCGGCGAAGATGCGCCGGCGCGCGCGAGCGCCCCCGAACCCGCGCACGCGCCTTGACACGCGGCGCTGCGTCGACGTCGCGCCAGTGCCGAGCGTCACGGCGAAGCCTTCGACCATCCCGGGCCCGGATCGAAGGACGTCATCGCTTCGGCCTTAGCGGCGCCATCCGGGCCGAGATCGCGCTCGTAGACCTGGCCGTCGTGGCTCACCATGAATGTCTTGATACCCGTGTCGCCGTACCGCACCGGCCACGCAACGACGCCAAAGCCGCCGAACAGCTTGTTGTCGACCATGTAGTTATACGCGCCGCCCGGCGCGTGCGGACCCTGGGAGGTCAGCAGCTTGTAGTGGTAGCCGTAGTAACCGGCGTTTTCGGCATTGCGCGCGCCGGCCTTGAGGAATGCGACGCCTAGCGGGCTCGGCGTGGCGTCGGGGCCGGTCGGCCAGTACAGGCCGTCCTGCTTGCCCGGCGAACTCGCGAGCTTGCTGGCGTAGACCAGCATGTTGCTGCCGTCGTGATAGGTCTGCGCATATTCGCGTTGCGCGTCGTAGACCGCGAGCATCGTCTGCATCACGGCAAGCTCGTTTCGGCCAATGCGGCGCACGCGCATCTCCTCGACACCGGCGTGCGTGTCGAAGTGCCAGCCCTGGGCGGTTTTGACGAGCGGGACCGGAAAGGTCCAGCCGTCGTCGCCAACGGCGATCATCGCGTGATTTGCATCGGTATCCTGAATGGTGTGCGAAGTCTGCCATTCACTCAGGAACTTGTCGCGGATCTCCGCGCCAACCGGCGGTATGAGCTGGCGGAAATCTGCCCCAAAGAGCGTGCGCAGTTCCGCCTCGTCGTTGCCGGCCACGGCGTCGCCGAACGCGGCCATCGCCGCGTCGGGTGTAGCGAAGGTGTTTTGGCCGGCGGCCGCGCAAGGCCGCGGCGCGTACGCGAGGAGTGCGATGGCGATCGCCGCTGCGAGCGCTGCCGATGCAGCCGGACGGAGAAACTCATGTCTGTTCATGGCCGCTCTCCAAACTAAACATTGGCACGCCAGGGGCTGGCCGCCAGAAGGGCCCGTTATTCATGTGAGCAGGCCCTACCGTCTGCCGCCGCCACGGCCGCCGCCACCGCCACGCATCCCGCCGCCGCCGCTCGGACGGCTGAACCCTGAAGACTGCATGCTGGAGCGGCCGCGGCTCGCGTCGCGCTGGGTGGCGCCGCCGCTGCCCACACCCTGGAAGGCGCCATCACGGCCGCCTCCGCCACTGTAGCTCCCGCCGCCGCCACCGCCAAACCCGCCGCCTGCCCCGGTGCTCACGCGATTGCTCACGCCGGCATTATTGCCCACGCCACCGCGATTGCCTCCGGCGCCGTTATTGCCGATGTTCCCGCGATTGCCGCCGGCGCCGTTATCGCCGGGATTCCCGCGATTGCCGCCGGCGCCGTTATTGCCGATGTTCCCGCGATTGCCGCCGGCGCCATTATCGCCAAGGTTCCCGCGATTTCCACCGGCCCCGTTGTCGGCGAAGTTTGCGCGATTGCCGGCACTCGCGTTATTGCCTGCGCCCCCGCGATTGCCAGGATTGCCCTGATTCCCGCGGTTGCCATTGCCCAGGCCCTCGCCGCCTGCGCCGCCGCGGTTGCCGGCGCGGTCGGCCACGCTGGCGCCGTTCTGGCCGTTCTGACCATTGCGGCCGCGATAGTCGCGGCGGCCGTCGGCGCCTGCCACGTTGTTGCCGAACTTCTCGCGCGTAGCATTGTCACGGTACGCAACGCCCTGGCGGTGGCTCGAGTCGTGCTGCCACTTGCCTCCCTGGACTTTCGTGCTGTCGAAGTTGCGATTGACGTTGCGCGCCTTGTCCACGTTGATGTTGACGTCGCCGCCGCCCCAGTTGCAGTTGCCGAAGATCGCGCCCGCGGCGGCGAGCCCGACGCCCCACGCGAAGCCGGTCATCAGCGCGCCGCCAGGATAGTAAGCGGGATAGGGCGGCCAGGCGTACGGCGGATAGGCCGGGTAGCTCCATGCGCCATATACGACCGTAGGGTTGTACGCGGGCACGTAGATCACCTCGGGGTTGGCCGGCTCGATCTTCACGATGGTCTGGCCGCCTTGCGCGGGCGGCTGTTCGACCACGACCTTCTGCTGCTCGTTGCTCTTCAGGTTGCCCGAATCCTGTGCGCGCGCACGCAGGCGCTGCACGGCGGCGAGCACATCCTTTTCCTGCGCGAGGAATGCGTCACCGAGCTTCTGGGTCCAGTCGAGCTTGTCGTTCATCGGTTCGAGCGCCTGCGGGAACGCGACGAGCGATTTCACGCTCGTGTCCCACGGCTGATCCTGCACGGCCTTGACGGCTTCGTCGCCCTTCAGCTTCGGGTGCTCCTTGACCCAGCGCGCCGCGTGCACGATTTCGAGCGGGTAAGTCGATGCCATCAGGACTTGCGCCAGCACCGAATCGGGATAGAGCGCAATGGGTGCGACGAGCGCCTCCAGTTCCTCGGGTTTGTACGGAGCGGGCTGCGGCGCGTCTTGCGCGCGCACCGCTTGAGCGCCTGCCAGGAGCAACGCGAGCACGAGCAGGCAGAGCGTGTACGTGCGTTGTTTGATCCATAAGGTCATGGCCGATCCTTCCATTCGTTTGCTCAACCGGACTGCGGGACGGATAGCGACAACGTGAAGGGGCGAGCGCGTGCACGCATTCCTGTTCGAGTATGGCGAGGCGCAGAGCCCCACGGGTATAGTCCGGTAGGCCGCTCTGTGCTGGCAATCGGACCAGAGTCCTATTGACACCGCAATGGCGGCGCAATGATGCTGTTCACTCGTCGAGGCCGGCAGCGCCGATACCTGGAGGTCCAAAATGAAAATGCGTTTTGCTGCGCCGTGTGCATTGGCGCTCCTCGTTTGCGCGCCCGTTTTCATGTCTGAAGTATTTGCGCAAGCGGGAACGATGGGTACGAGGCAGATGCGGGACGTGCAGCGCAAAGCGGAGCAAAAGGCCCGCTCGAACCAGTCCCGGCAGCAAGGTCAGCAAAATGCGACGCAGCAGCATGCGGCGAGTGCGGCCATGCCGGCTTCGGCGCCTTGATCGACAACGGCGCCGAACGAGCCGTCAGGCGCTGAAGCTGTGACGGATCCTGCACGGCCATTCAACGCGGTTCCAATTCGAAATAATGGCTGTGGCTATTTCATGAAAACCAGAATAGATAATTAACACGACAAATAACAGAATCGCTATTCGTGTTGAATGGAAGTGATTTCGCGAGCCATTTATCGAAATTAGATAAAACGTTCGCAAATGTTCCCGCAAAATAGTCAGCGTATATAGGCCGTGCAAGCGCATTCATGACCGGGAGCGCTTGCGTGGCGCTGTATGCGGAAAAACTTGTCGAAAATCGTTGCACGCGGGACGAATCATCGGCAATTTCTTTCATATAATAAACGCGCGGTGAAAGCACACAGTAACATGGTTCCGCAATCATGATCCCATCCGTTCTTTTCTTCAATGACTGATTCATTCTCCGCAACAGCCGGAGCGTTCTTCGAAAATCAAAAGTAGGCGGTAGTCGGTATTGGGGGCGCAGCCTGCCCCAAAAACGGCCGGAATTCGGGTGCTCGTCAAATCCGTCCCGCTTAGGCGTCGAAGCGCTTGAAACGTTTCGCAGACCGGAGCAGGACAGCGTAGTCGGAGGACACCGTGATCAGGGCAGACATGGGGAACGAAAAACTAAAACTGGGCAGATCGAGAGCCGAACACGCAGCGGCCGGTCTGCTGGCGTGGCTCGACAGGATCAAGCCACGCAGTCTCCCGAACGGGAAGGCATGGGCCGCGCGCAAATCCGGCCACGTATCGGCGCAGGCTACGCAAGCCATTGCGCAAAGCCTGCACAGCGTCCTCGAAGTCGTGCCCGCGGCGGCGCTGGTGATCGACGAAGCAGGCAGCGTCGCATGGGCCAATGGCATGGCCACCCGCGTGCTCGGCTACGCCTTGGGCGAATTGATCGGCATGCGCATTGAAGACGTGCTCGTCGCCTGGCGAAGAGACGCGCGTCCCGTGTCGTTTGGCGCACTGAAGTCCGCGCAAGGACTGCCGCATAGCGTGACGCGCGTGGCCATCGCCCGCGCGAAGAACGGCGCCGATATCGACGTGCGTGTGAGCGCTTCGGCGTCGCTCGCGGCCGGACCCGCGGCGCGCATGGTGGTCGTCATCGAACCGGAAAGCCGCGACACAATGCCCGCGGAACTCAGCAGCGAACCACGCCGGCTGCGTCGGGAACGGGCATCCGAAGTGGGCGACATGGCCGCCGCGCTCGCGCACGAAGTCGATCAGCCGCTCACGGCCATTCTCAGCAACGCGCAGGCGGCGCAGCGGTTTCTCGCGCAGAGTCCGCCGGCCATGAGCGACCTGCGGGAACTGCTTGGCGAGGTCGTGTCCGATAGCGCGCGCGCACACGCGATCATCCGCAAGATGCGTCAGTCGGCGCGCTGCGAGCCGCCCGAGCTGTGTCCGGTCGACGTAGGCAGCCTCGTGCGCGACGTGGTTCGCCTGCTGCACCGCGAGACGGAAACCTGCGGCGCGGCGGTGGGCGCGCAAATCGAAGACGGCCTGCCGCAAGTGCGCGGCGATGCGGTTCAACTGCAGCAGGTGCTCGTCAATCTGCTGTTGAACGCGCTCGATGCGGTGCACGACTGCCGTGCGGAAGACCGCAGGGTGTCCATCGTCGTCACGGCGAGCGAGGATCGCGCCAGGGTGCGCCTCGCCATCCGCGATCACGGTCCGGGTGTCGATGCCGACCGGCTCGTCACGCTGTTCAAGCCGTTCATGACGTCCAAGCCGCAAGGTCTGGGTCTTGGCCTCTCTATCAGCCGCACCATCGTCATGGCGCACGGCGGCCAGCTCTGGGCCGAGCGCAACGCCGATAGCGGACTCACGTTCCATATCGAACTTCCCGCTCAGGGCGCGTGCGTGCAAACGACTACGCGTTTTTCACCATGAACTCGCCAACTCCCATCGTGTTCGTCGTGGACGACGACGAGCACGTTCGCAACGCACTATGCCGCTTGCTGCGATCCGGCGGCTACGCGGCAGAGGCCTACGGCAGCGCCAGCGCCTTCCTGCACGGCGCGGATCTGACTGGCGCGCCGGCGTGCCTGCTGCTCGACCTCCAGTTGCCCGACTTGAGCGGCATTGAACTGCAGCAGCGGCTCGAGGGCAGGGTGCCGATCGTGTTCGTTTCGGGCCATGGCGACATGAATACGGCGGTGCGGGCAATGAAGGCTGGCGCATCGGATTTCCTGACGAAGCCGATCGACGCGCAGGTGCTGTTCGAAGCCACGTCGCGCGCGCTCGAACGCGCCTGCCACCTGTACGAACAACGCGAGCAGCGTGCGGAGATCCAGCGCCGGGTGGAAAAGCTCACGCCGCGCGAGCGCGAGGTCATGGCGCTCGTGGTGACGGGGCGGCCGAACAAGCTCGTGGCCGACGAGCTGGGCGCGGCGGAGAAAACGATCAAGATTCACCGGGCGCGCGTCATGGAGAAGATGAAAGCGGACTCGCTTGCCGATCTGGTGCGGCTCATGACCACGTTCGATGCCGACGCGCGCGAGCCGCACCCGCTTGCGCATACGGGTTGAGGGACCAAGGGGCTAAGAGACCAGGGGGCAGGGCACGCGCGCCGTCGTCCCGTCACTTCAAATGGCTATTGCGCCAGTCGCGCGGCGTCATGCCGAAGCGCGCGCTGAACCAGTTCGTGAACGAGCCCTGCTGGGCGTAGCCGAGCAGGTCGGAGACGCGTCCGATGGGATAGCGCGGGTTGCTCATGTAGCGCACGGCAAGTTCGCCCCGCACTTCCTCCACGAGCCGCGTGAAGCTCGTATCGGCGACCCCGAGCTGGCGCTGCATGGTGCGCACGCTCAGCCGCAGATGCGCGGCCACCCCTTCGACGCTGGCCTGGTCGAGCGGCAGCAGCAGGTAGATCGCCTTGCGCACCTCGAGTGCCGTGGAATCGACGCCCGTCGCGTTGAGCGATTCGGCGAGGCTCTCGGCGTAGCGCACCAGTTCCGGGTCGGCGGCGGGGTTCGCGTAGTCGAGATCGGCGGCCGTGCACACGATGCCGTTGAAGTCGCTGCCGAATTCCAGCGGACAGCCGAAAAATCGCCGATGGAACGTGAGGCTGGGCGGCGCCCGGTGAACGAAGTGCACCGCGCGGGGTTTCCAGTGCTCGCCCAGCAGCGCGCTGGAGTGGCGCGCGAGCACGCCCACCGCGAGTTCGATGGCCTGGTTCGTGGGCGTGCCCGGCTCGACCACCAGTTCCTCGCGGATGGTGACCGTCGCGCCCGCGTCCTCGACATACACCGCAAGCGCCTCGTTGAGCAGGTGCCGGTATTCGGCGGTAGCGAGCAGCACTTCACGCAGCGTGCGCTTATGCGCGAGCAGAATGTTGACCACGCCGGTGCCGAACTTGTGCCGGACCTCGGCCATTTGCAGCGCGAAGGTCGGGCACGCGGACTTTTCCGCCGAGCGCTCCAGCAACCGGCACGCGGCCGCCGCGGGAATGCGGTGGTCGGGGTTCGCGAGCGCCGCGGCGTCTACGCCCGCCTCGTGGGCAAGCTCGACCGGGTTCAGTCCCACGCGCTTCGCCACGTCGAAATAGCCGCTCAGCGAGACCGAGCTCAGCGTGGTTTCCATTTCGTGTCTCCTCCTTGCTGCGGCCGCGTCACGCTTTGTCAGCCCGTAGAACATGGGTTCGCGCTTATGTCGGTGTTAACGCCTGGTGGCGCGAAAGGCTAAAACGATGGCGCGCGATCAGAAAAGTGTAGCGCAGGATTGCCGTATCGTGCATCTCAACGGATCAGCCAGGTTCCGAGCGGTATTTCAGGCGCTGGGTCACGTTGCCAAACGTTGAAATACGGTCCCTCATATTGGAGAACACGATGCAATTCCTCGACGATTCGCTGCACCCCGAGAACCAGGACAAGGTTGTGATTACCACCGCGCCGTATGGCCCGGAATGGATGCCCGAAGACTTCCCGGAAGACATTCCGGTGACGATGGAAGAACAGATCCAGAAGGCCGTGGACTGCTACAACGCGGGCGCGACAGTGTTGCACCTGCACGTGCGCGAACTCGACGGCAAGGGCTCCAAGCGCCTCTCGAAGTTCAACGAATTGATCGCAGGCGTGCGCGCGGCGGTGCCCGACATGATCATCCAGGTGGGCGGCTCGATCTCGTTCGCGCCGGAAGACGATGGCCAGGCCGCCAAGTGGCTCTCCGACGACACGCGCCACATGCTGGCCGACCTCGAGCCGAAGCCGGACCAGGTGACCGTGGCGATCAACACCACGCAGATGAACATCATGGAGCTGCTTTATCCGGAATACCTGGAGGGCACGTCGCTGTCGCACCCGGCGCTCATGGCCGCGTACAGCGAAATGACGGTGCCGGCCGGCCCGGCATGGGTGGAGGAGCATCTGCGCCGCCTGCAGGCTTCGGGCATTCAGCCGCACTTCCAGCTCACGGGCATCCACGCGCTCGAAACGCTCGAGCGCCTCGTGCGCAAGGGCGCGTACAAGGGCCCGCTGAACCTCACGTGGATCGGCATTGGCGGCGGCTTCGACGGCCCGAACCCGTTCAACTTCTTCAACTTCGTGCATCGCGCGCCGGATGGCTGCACGGTCACGGCGGAATCGCTGCTCAAGAACGTGCTGCCATTCAACATGATGGCGATGTCCATGGGCCTGCACCCGCGCTGCGGCATCGAAGATACGATCATCGACCAGCACGGCAAGCGCTTCACGTCCGTGCAGCAGATCGAGCAGTGCGTGCGCGTGGCGCGCGAGCTGGGCCGCGAAATTGCCACGGGCAAGCAAGCGCGCGAGATCTACCGGATTGGCGTGCAGTACGAGACGGTCGACGAAACGCTCGCGGCCAACGGCATGGCGCCGAACCGCGTGGCCGGCGTGAAGAACCTGCCGCTGCGCGCGGCGTAATCGCAGTGGGGCCCGGCGCCGCGAGCGCGGGCCTGCAAACGGGTGTCCGGCGCTTGCCTTGTGGCCGCCGGCAGACCTGAGAGAACAACGGAACCCGACGAAGAGCGGGACACCACGGAGATAACCATGCTCACGCATGCCGAGCCCACCGCGGGCGAATTGACGACGACCGGGACGAACGTGCGCGTGTATGCGTGGGTTGTGTTCGCCTTGACGGTCGGGCTGCTGCTTTCGGACTACATGTCGCGGCAGGTCCTGAATGCGGTTTTCCCGCTGCTCAAGACCACATGGAACCTGACGGACACACAGCTCGGCTCGCTGAGCAGCGTGGTCGCGCTGATGGTGGGCGTGCTCACGTTTCCGCTTTCGGTGCTCGCCGACCGCTGGGGCCGCGTGAAGAGCATCGTCCTGATGGCGGCGCTGTGGAGCATCGCCACGCTTGGCTGCGCGCTCTCGACGAACTACGGCCAAATGCTGCTTGCACGCGCCTTCGTCGGCATCGGCGAAGCCGCTTATGGCAGCGTGGGGATTGCCGTTGTCCTGAGTATTTTTCCGGTGCGGCTGCGCTCCACGATTACGGGCGCGTTCATGGCGGGCGGCGCGTTCGGCTCGGTGCTGGGTATGGCGCTGGGCGGCGCGGTGGCGGCGCAGCTTGGCTGGCGCGCCGCGTTTGGCGCGATGGCGGCCATGGGGATCGTGCTGGTCGTGATCTATCGCATCGTCGTCACCGAAAAGCGCCTTGCCCCGCTGCAGCCGGCAGGCGTGAGCCGCGAGGCGAATGGTCTCGGGATGCGCATGAGCCTGCGCGCGCTGCTCAAGGGCCTGTTTTCCACGCGCTCCGTGGTGTGCGCGTATGTGGGCAGCGGCGTGCATCTGCTCGTGCCGGCGGCCGTGTGGAGCTGGCTGCCGAGCTTTCTGAACCGCTACTACGGCATGGCGACGGGCAAGGCGGCTGCGACCGCCGCGCTGTTCGTGCTGGTGACGGGCGTTGGCATGGTGGTGTGCGGCAACCTCGCGGACCGCATCAGCAAGGATAACGGCGCGCGCAAATGGAGCATCGCCATTGCGTACTGCCTGATCTGTTTCGCGCTGCTCACGGTGGGCTTGCGCATACCGGCGGGCCCGGCGCAACTGGTTCTGATCGGCGCGGCCATGTTCTTCTGCGCAGGCGCAGCCGGTCCCTCGGGTGCGATGGTGGCGAACCTCACGCCGCCCTCGATCCACGCTTCGGCGTTCGCCACGCTCACGCTGGCGAACAACCTGCTCGGCCTTGCGCCCGCCGCAGTGCTCACGGGCATGGCCGCCGACCACATCGGCCTGCTGGGCGCGCTGCAGCTCGTACCGTTTGCGCCGCTCGTCGCGGCAGCGGTTTTCCTGATCGGCAAGCGCAACTATGCCGTCGATCTGGATCGTGTGAACGCACTGCGCGAAGAAGCCGGCGGCCACGCACAGCGATGAAATTGAACAGGCAGTTCGAGTCAGCTTGACTGAGTTCGAGTCAATGCGTTCGAGTAAAGGATAGGAGATTGAACATGGCGAAAGCAGTACGCTTCCACGAAACCGGCGGTCCCGAAGTCTTGCGCTACGAGAGCGTCGAAGTGGGCGACCCCGGCCCCGGACAGGTCCGCCTGCGCCATGAGGCAGTCGGCCTGAATTTCGCGGATACCTACTTCCGCTCAGGCCTCTACCCCGTGCCGCTGCCTGCCGGCATGGGCGTGGAAGCCGCGGGCGTGGTCGAGGCCGTGGGCCCCGAAGTGGGCAATGTGGCGGTGGGCGACCGCGTGACTTACACCGGCTTCATCAACACGCTCGGCGCGTACAGCACCGAACGCCTGATTCCGGCGGCTGCGCTCATCAAGCTGCCCGACGCGATTGCGTGCGAAACGGCGGCCGGCATGACCATGCGAGGCCTCACGTCGTCGTACCTGATGCGCCGCATCCACGAGTTCAAGGCCGGCGACACGATCCTGCTGCACGCAGCGGCAGGCGGTGTCGGTCTGATCGTCTCGCAGTGGGCGAAGCTGCTGGGCCTCACGGTGATCGGCACGGTGTCGAACGAGGCAAAAGGCGAAGTGGCGCGCGCGCATGGCTGCGATCACATCGTCTACTACGGCCGCGAAGATGTCGCGAAGCGCGTGCGCGAACTGACCGGCGGCGTGGGCGTGAACGTGGTGTTCGACAGCGTGGGCAAGGATACCTTCGAGGCGTCGCTCGACTCGCTCAAGCGCCGCGGCCTGATGGTTTGCGTCGGCACGGCTTCCGGTCCGGTTCCGCCGTTCAATCCGCAGGTCCTCGCGATGAAGGGCTCGCTCTATCTCACGCGCCCGGCGCTGGCGGACTATATCGCCGACCCCGCGGAGAAGAACGAGCTGGCCGGCGAACTGTTCGGCCACGTTGCGGCGGGCCGCATCAGGATCGAACTGAACCAGCGTTACGCGCTGGAAGACGCGGTGCAGGCGCATCGCGACCTCGAAGCACGCAAGACGACGGGCTCGTCGGTCTTCGTCATCTGAGGAGCGCAGCATGAAAGTCGAGCAACTGACCTATGCCATCGGCGCGGAACTGAGCGGCGTGAATCTCGCCGATGCCGTTCACGACGACGGGCTCTTTGCCGGGATTCGCGCGGCGCTGCTCAAGCACCGCGTCCTGTTCCTGCGCGATCAGAACATCACGCGCACCGAACACGTGGCGTTTGCGCGCCGCTTCGGCGAACTGGAGGACCATCCGGTTGCGGGCAGCGACCCCGACCATCCGGGCCTCGTGCGCATCTACAAGAACCCGGAGCAGCCCAACGACCGCTACGAGAACGCGTGGCACGCGGACGCCACGTGGCGCGAAGCGCCGCAGTTCGGCGCGGTGCTGCGCTGCGTGGAATGCCCGCCCGTGGGCGGCGACACGATGTGGGCGAACATGGTGCTCGCCTACGAGAAGCTGCCGGAACACGTGAAGGCGCAGATCGCCGGCCTGTATGCGCGCCACAGCATCGAGGCGAGCTTCGGCGCGGCCATGCCGATCGAGAAACGCCATGCCTTGAAGGCGCAGTTTCCCGACGCGGAACACCCGGTGGTGCGCACGCACCCGGAGACCGGCGAGAAAGTGCTGTTCGTGAGCGCGTTCACGACGCACTTCACGAACTATCACACGCCCGAGCGCGTGCGCTTCGGGCAGGACGCCAACCCGGGCGCGGGCGACCTGCTGCGTTATCTCGTGAGCCAGGCCTATATTCCGGAGTACCAGGTGCGCTGGCGATGGAAGCCGAACAGCATCGCGATCTGGGACAACCGAAGCACCCAGCACTATGCGGTGATGGACTACCCGCCGTGCCACCGCAAGATGGAACGCGCCGGCATTATCGGCGACAAGCCGTACTGAAACGCGCAGGAGACCGTAGAAAATGACGCTGAAGACCACACCGGCCATCCTGATGGTCCCGGGGTTGCGCGACCATGTGGCGGAGCACTGGCAAACGCTGCTGCAGCAAAAGCTGCCCAACGCGGCTTCGGTGCCGCCGCTCGAGCACGACAAGCTCAGCTGCGCGGCGCGCGTGGCCGCGCTCGACGCGGCGCTCGCGAAGATCGACGGTCCCGTCATTCTCGTCGCGCACAGCGCGGGCGTGATGATCACGGTGCATTGGGCGCAGCAGCACCGCCGCAAGATTCATGGCGCGCTGCTCGCCGCGCCGGCGGACCTCGAAACGCCGCTGCCGCCCGGTTACCCGGCATTCGAAGCCTTGGCCGGGAACGGCTGGCACCCGATTCCGCGCACGCCGCTGCCGTTCCCGAGCATGGTGGGCGCAAGCCGCAACGATCCGCTCGCGCGCTTCGAGCGCGTGGAGGCCATGGCGAAGGACTGGGGCAGCAGCCTCGTCGACCTGGGCGAAGTCGGTCACCTGAATCCCGCAGCGGGTTTTGGCGAATGGCCCATGGCGCAGAGGTTGATTCATGAACTTGTCTGATCAAAAGTGGGCGGCGCAGGCGAGTCGCGACGCGGGCGAGCCGCCCGTCCTGACGGTCGATGCCTTCTTCGATTTCATCTGCCCGTGGTGCCTGATCGGCAAGCGCAATCTGGACGCAGCACTCGCGCGTTTCGCGCGTTCGCGGCCCGACGTGCGCGTGCGTGTGCAGTGGCGTTCGCACCAGCTGCTGCCATGGACGCCGCTCGAAGGCATGCCGTATCAGGCGTTCTATCGCGACCGTCTGGGCAGCGCCGAAGCGGTGGCCGCACGGCGTGCGCAGGTGCAGCGCGCGGGGCGCGACGCGGGTGTGGAGTTCGCGTTCGAGCGCATCGCGGTGCTGCCGAACACCGCGGCCGCGCACGACCTCGTCACGTTTGCCGTCAGCTGCGGCGCGCGCGAACAGAGCGCGGCGCTGATCGACCGCGTGCTCAACGCGTACTTCATGGAAGGCCAGAACATCGGCGACTATGCGGTGCTCGAGCGCCTGGGTCTCGAATGCGGCCTCGAGCGCGAGCCGCTGGCGGCGCACATTGCCGCATCGAAGCGCCTCGCGGAACCGACTGGTCGGCGCACGGCCTACGCCGACCCGCAGGTGAGCGGCGTGCCGTACTTCGTGTTCAACACGGATTATTCGCTCTCGGGCGTCTATTCGCCGGTGGCGATGGCCGGCACGATGGCATTGGCGCTCGAACACTGAGGCGAGCTGAAGGAAGTCGAGGGGAACGGGAATGACACGTGAAGTTCTGGCCGGCATGGCCGACGAACTTGCGCCGGGGCAGCGCAAGCTGGTTTTCGTCGATGGCCGCAGCATCGTTCTGTTCAATATCGAAGGACAGCTGCACGCGATCGACAATGCGTGCCCCCACAACGGCGCCTCGCTCGCGAGCGGCCCGCTCGAAGGATGCATGGTGCGCTGCCCGGCGCATGGACTGCGCTTCGACGTGCGCAGCGGCTGTATGCCCGGCGCGGCCGGACTGAAGCTCACGACGTTTCCTGTGCGGGCCGTGGAAGGAAAGCTGCTGGTGAGCGTGACGCAGACGCCGGCCTCCCGCCAGGTATAGCCGTGCGGCACCCCGTTCACGAACGTACACGTAAAAGAGTCACTTAGGATAGCAAACCATGCAAGGTCTGATGATGGAGCAGCCGCTCCTGGTTGCTTCGCTGCTCAAGCACGCAGAACGCCATCATGGCGCGCGGGAAATCGTCTCGCGCCGCGTGGAAGGCGACATTCACCGCTACCGCTATCAGGATCTCGCGCAGCGCGCGCGCCGCATGGCGAATGCGCTGTCGAGCCTCGTCATTGCGCCGGGCGAGCGCGTGGCGACGCTGGCATGGAACGGCTACCGCCACATGGAGCTGTACTTTGCGGTATCGGGTTCGGGCGCCGTGCTCCATACGCTGAATCCGCGCCTGCATGCCGACCAGCTCGTGTACATCGTCGAGCATGCGCAGGACCGCGCGATCTTCTTCGATCTCACGTTCCTGCCGCTCATCGAAAGCGTCGCGTCACGCGTGACGACCCCGAAGTTCTTCATCGCCATGACCGATTGCGTGCATATGCCGCACGATCATGGCCTGGGATCGAGACTCCTCTGCTATGAGGACCTGATCGACAGTCACGAGGACGATTTCGAATGGCCGCTGCTCGATGAACGCAGCGCCTCGTCGCTCTGCTATACGTCGGGTACGACCGGCAATCCGAAGGGCGTGCTCTATAGCCACCGCTCGACGCTGCTGCACACTTATGCGGCGGCACTGCCCGATGCGCTGAACTGCTCGGCGCGCGACGCGATCCTGCCAGTGGTGCCGATGTTCCATGTGAATGCGTGGGGCCTGCCGTACATCGCCTGCATGGTGGGTGCGAAGCTCGTGTTTCCGGGTCCGGCACTGGATGGCAAGTCGCTGTTCGAACTGGTCGAGGAAGAGCAGGTCACGGTTTCGGCAGGCGTTCCGACGGTCTGGCAAGGGCTGCTTTCGCACGTCGAATCGGTCGCGGGTTCGTTCTCCTCCATGCGCCGCACGATCATCGGCGGCGCTCCGTGCCCGACCGCGATGACCCAGGCGTTCCAGCAGCGTCATCGCGTCGACGTGCTGCACGCATGGGGCATGACGGAGCTGAGCCCGGTCGGCACGGTTTGCAGTTTCAAGGCGCACCAGACCGGGCTGGCTGAAGACCAGCGCTATGCGCTGCAGGCGAAACAGGGCCGGCCGGTGTTCGGCATCGACATGAAGATCGTCGACGCCGCGGGCAAGGAACTGCCCTGGGACGGCAACGCCGCGGGCGACTTGCAGGTGCGCGGTCACTGGGTCGCGAGCGAATACTTTGGCGGCGACTACGCTTCACCGCTGCAGGATGGCTGGTTCCCGACCGGCGACGTGGCGAAGATCGATGCCGACGGCTTCATGCAGATCGTGGATCGCAGCAAGGACGTGATCAAGTCGGGCGGCGAGTGGATCAGCTCCGCCGACATTGAAAACGTTGCGAGCCTGCATCCCGAAGTCGCGACGGCAGTGTGCATTGCAGCGCGTCACCCCAAGTGGGACGAGCGGCCGCTGCTGCTGATCGTGAAGAAGGCGGGCAGCGCGCTCGAAGCGGACGACCTGCTGACGTTCTTCGACTCCCGCGTGGCGAAGTGGTGGAAGCCCGATGCCGTCCTGTTCGTCGAAACCGTGCCGATCGGCGCGACGGGCAAGGTGCTCAAGAACCAGTTGCGCGATCAATACGGCGACCACTATTTGCGGGCCGGTTAAGTCCCCTGGTCACAGAGTTTCGTTCAGGACATACCCTTTCAGATCACACCAAAAGGCGCCGGGACCACCGGGGAGCCACACACACGGAGAGAGACAATGAAATTGAAGTTCGGCAGCCTGGCAGCGCTGGCCCTGTTCGCCAGCGCGGCTCATGCGCAATCGTCGGTCACGCTTTATGGCGTCGTTGACAGCGGCGTACTGTATCAGAGCACCTCGGCCGCAAATTTTTCTGGCACTGCGAAGAATCTCGGGAGCACCTGGCAGCTCAAGGACGGCGGCATCTACTCCAGCATCTGGGGCTTGCGGGGTACCGAGGACATTGGCGGCGGGTACAAGATCAACTTCAAGCTGCAAGGGTCGTTCACGTCCAATAACGGCAAGACGGGTCTGTCCGACACGCCGGGCGTGACCGCGGTTTTCAACCAGTTTGCGACCATCGGCGGATCGGGCTGGTTCGGCTCGATCGACGCGGGCCGGCAGATCATCCCGATGATCTATGCGATGGCGGACACGGACGTTCGCGGCGCGCAGTATTTCGGCAGTATCCTGACCGCGTGGCTGGGCCTCAATCAGGCGGCCGGCTGGCCCGGCACCAGCACGAACGCGCCGATCGGCGCGCTCTATGACAGCAACGCGATTGTCTATAACTCGCCCAAATTCTATGGTGCGTCGCTCGCGCTGGAGTACGCGCCGGGCGGCACGCCGGGGCAGTTCCAGGGCGGCACGCGCGAGTCGGCCGTGCTCAAGTACTCGAATTACGGCCTGAACCTGGCTGGCGTGTACTACGCCGGGCACGACACCAACCCGTTCCCGGGCAACTATCCGACGGCACCGGCCGCGCCGGCGACGGGCCGCAACAACAACAACTTCTATTACGTCGGCGCGATGTACACGATCAGCGGCTTCTCGATATCCGGCTCGTTCAGCTCGGCGAACTCATCCAGCTTGCTGAGCAAAGCCACGTACAACTTCGAAATGATTTCGGCTGGTCTGGGCTACCAGTTCAGTCCGGCATTCAAGGTAACTTCCGGCTACTACTATTTGAAGGACCGCAACAACACGGCGAATCATTCGAGCGAAGTCGCCGTGGGCGCCGAATACAACCTTTCAAAGGCGACCAGGACCTACGCTCAGGTTGGCTACGTCAGCAACAAGGGGACCATGAACCAGACGATCGTCTACGGTGCGCCGGTCGCGCCGGGCCGGTCGACGACGGCGGCCATGGTCGGTATTCGTCACACGTTCTGATCCTCACACTCTCGAGAAGAAACGGAGCACATTTCATGAAGAGAACCACGGTAGTTGGCCTGGCGATCGCGATGCTGGCGGCGGCTTCCATGAGCGCATGGGCGCAGCCCCAGAGCGACGCGGGCGCGTCTGCGGGCGCTCAGGCGGCCTCGGGTGCCGCGGCGCCGACGGGCAGGCAGACGGATCGCGCGCTGCGTCGCAAGGTGTATTCGGCCATCGGCAAGGATAAGTCGATCAACGCGGGCAACATCAGCGTGCGCGCGAAGTCCGGCGCGGTGACGCTCACCGGTACGGTTTCCGACCCAGCACAGGTCGGTAAAGTCGAAGAGATTGCGAAGGGCGTGCCCGGTGTGACGTCGGTGACGAACAAGCTGACGGTGCAGAAGTCTTTGGGCGGCATGTAAGCCGCCACAAGAGGCGTGGAGCGCGGTGCTGCCGGGCGTTTCCCCGGGTTGCGCCAGGTTGCGCCGGGCTTCGCCCAGCAGCACGGAGGTGGAATCCAGTCGACCTCTTGCTGTTACTCCGGATGACTTACCATCCGGAGCGTCGATCGGGCTCGTGTGCAGGCGCGAGTCCGGAGGCGTGAGTTCGACGTTAGAGTCGGAGCGTTTTATCGCCGTTTCGCGGGTGCGCAACGGCGATCTTTTTATGCAGCCACTGCCCGCACCACCATCACCACACCCACCGCAATCGCCGCCGCTCCAATCCCGCGTGCGACTCTTGCGCCAGCTGGCACCCACCGTTCCGCAGCAATCGCCACGGCGACCAAAGCCATCGCAGGCCGATCCATCACACCGGCGGCCAGCAGTGCCGCCATCAAATTCGCGCAGCAGCACAGGCAATGCTGGCCGAGCTTCAAGCCGTGACGCAGCGCCGCTTGCACATTGAGCCGCGCATGCCCGCAAGACGGCACGTTCCCGCAGCATGCCAGCCACCGCGCTTTCCACGCGGAGAACTGCAGCACGCCCGCGATCACGACGACAACACCCGCCACGGCTGGCGCGGTATGGGCCAGCTCAGGTGCCTCGACCGCTAGCGCGGCAAGTTGCGCTCCCGCCGCGAACACGACCACCCCAACCACGAGCCACACGAAGAAATAGCCCGCCCCAGCCATCGCGGTCATTCCACCCGCGCGCGCCGCGCGCTCATCCCCAACGGCCTCGAAATACCGCCACAAAGCCGGCGCGACCGCAGGCAACATCATCGCGACCATCATCACGTTCCACATGCCGGCAAACGATACGGCGGCGTCGAACCAGGTGCGTCCACACATGGGCGCCCAGAGCGCGGACATCGTCCAGCCGCCGGCCATGGGCGTGCCGCCCATCGCGTCCATCGAAGCGCACCATACGAACGTTGCCGCCGCGCTCGCCGCAAAGACCAGCGACGAAGCGCCGAAGAAAATCGCACGCGGCGCACCGCTATGCCGCCGTACCGTCATGCCGACGTTATCCATGATGCGCCTCAGTTTTCCGCGTATTCATCGTGCCGGTGCCACCAGATGCCGGCCTCGTTGCGTCCCTTGGGTGCGCGGTCGAGCCACTGGTACATGCCCCACACGCCATCCAGGCCGCGCGCATAGGTCGAGTACGTGTGATAGACCACGCCATCCTCGAGCACGAATGCACTCAGGCCCGGACGGTCGCGCGTATAGGTCGCCGCGTCGGTGCCGCAGCTCGCCGCGAACTCCGCAACGGGCGCGGGCGGCGGATTCATGTCCATGGCGTGGCCGCTGCGCGCGTAGTTGTATTCGATGTCGCCCGCGCGCTGCTGCGCAGTGGTGAACGAGACGTTGAAATCGAAGTTGAAGTCGTTGCCGCTCGACGAGGCCCACGGAAAATGCCATCCCATGCGCTTGCGGTAGCCCAGCAGCTTCGCGAGCGGGGCGCGCGACACGGCCATGAGCCGCACGTCGTGATTCGCGAGATGCACGGCGATGCCGTCGAAGCCATCTGCAATCGAGGAACACGACGGACAGCCCGCCGCGTAATCCGGCCCGAACATGAAGTGATAAACCAGCAGTTGCGAGCGCCCCTTGAAAAGATCGGCGAGTGTGGCGCCGCCGTCCTCGGTCTCGAAGCGATAGGTTTTGTCGACACGCACCCACGGCAACGCCTGGCGTTGCTGCGCCAGTGCGTCGCCGCGGCGTGTGTGCTCCTTTTCGGCCGCGAGCAGTTCGATGCGTGCCGCAAGCCAGTCTTCCCGTGTTCCTGTGGTATGAGTTGCCATTGCCTGGTCCTCCTATGGTTTCGCCATCGTGGCGGCATGCTGTGGGCACCGCCGCGCCGTTCGATCGATGCTTCGTTTGATCGCCGTGTTAGATTAGGTCCGGACCCAGAAGGAGGGGGAGTGACAAGTGTGGCGGGATTCCCATGACCATGGATTCGCTGTTCACGGCGGCGGCGCGCTCGCTCGCCGCCGGTGATCCGCTCGGCGCGCTGAACCGGGTCGCGTTGCGCGACGACGCGCCCGCGCTCGCGCTGCGCGGCATCGCCATGGCGCAGCTCGGCGACTTCGCGCGCGCCAAAGCGCTGCTGCGCGGCGCGGCACGCGGCTTCGGCTCGCGCGAGGCCGTAGCGCGCGCGCGCTGTGTCGTCGCCGAGGCCGAAATCGCGCTCGCCTCACGCGATCTCGGCTGGCCGACCGATACGCTCGCTGCGGCGCGGCAAACGCTCGAAGCCCATGGCGACCGCCTCAATGCCGCGCATGCGCGTTACCTGGAAATTCGCCGCTTGCTGCTCATCGGGCGGCTCGACGAGGCCGGGGGCATGCTTGCCGAAGCCGATCCCGCGCCACTGCCGCCCGCATTGCGCGCGGCCCATGAGCTGATCGCCGCCGGCATCGCCATGCGGCGCATTCAGACGCAGGCGGCGCGCCGGGCGCTCTCCGAGGCGGCGCGCGCCGCACGCGAGGCGGGCATCGCAGCGCTGAGCGCCGAAATCGAGAGCGCCGCGCTGCTGTTGACCTCGCCGGCGGCGCGCCTCATCGCGGGCGGTGAAGAGCGGGTGCTGCTACTGGAAGACGTCGAGGCGCTGCTCGCCTCGAAGGCGCTCATCGTGGACGCGTGCCGCTACGTCGCGCGCGAGGGCGCGACCGTCATCGAACTTGCACGGCGCCCCGTGCTGTTCGTGCTCGCCCGCGCGCTCGCGCAGGCGTGGCCCGCCGACATGCCGCGCGACGCGCTCATCGCCCGCGCCTTTCGCACGAAACACGCCGACGAAACGCATCGCGCCCGCCTGCGCGTGGAAATCGGCCGCTTGCGTACGCTGTTGCGCGACGTCGCCGATATCGGCGCGACCCAGCAGGGCTTTGCGCTGGCGCCGCGCAACGCGAGCGAAGTGGTGGTGCTGGCGCGCCCTGTGGAGGAAAAGCACGCTGCCGTGCTGGCCTTTCTCGCCGATGGCGAATCGTGGTCGAGTTCGGCGCTGGCGCTCGCGCTCGGCGCGAGCCAGCGCACCGTGCAGCGTGCGCTCGATTCGCTCGCCGCAGCGGACAAGGTGCAGTCGTTCGGCTACGGCCGCGCGCGCCGCTGGACCACGCCGCCCGTCCCCGGATTCGCGACGACCTTGTTACTCCCCGCGCCGCTGCCGGGCGATTAGGATGAACGCCTGTCCCTTCATCGAAGGAGGAAATCATGAAACGAACGACTGCCGAAATCGTCCGCGAGTACGGCCCTTATCCCGGCATCGACAAGGTGGGTGGCGTCACGTACGACGGCAAGCGGGTGTGGTTCGCCGTGGGCGAGCGCATCGCGTCGCTCGATCCCGAGAGCGGCCAGACGCAGCGTTCGATCGACATCGCGGCGCACGCGGGCACGGCCTTCGACGGCCGGCATCTGTTTCAGATCGCCGAGGACCGCATCCACAAGATCGATCCCGAAACGGGCCGCGTGCTCGCCACGATTCCCGCGCCGGGAGGCGGCGGAGACTCGGGACTCGCGTGGGCGGACGGCACGCTCTGGGTCGGGGTGTATCGCGAGCGCAAGATCCATCAGGTCGATCCGCAGACGGGCGCGATTTTGCGCACGCTCGAATCGAGCCGCTTCGTCACGGGCGTGACGTGGGTGGACGGCGAACTGTGGCACGGCACCTGGGAAGGCGACGAGAGCGACTTGCGGCGTATCGATCCGGGCACGGGCGAAGTGCTGGAACAACTCGACATGCCGCCCGGAACCGCCGTTTCGGGGCTGGAGTCCGATGGCGGCGAGCAGTTTTTCTGCGGCGGCGGCAACAGCGGGAAGATTCGCGCAGTGCGGCGGCCCAGGCGCGAGGATTAGGCGAGCGGGCGCGCAAATCGCCCGGGCGCACCCGCTCGCACGCAACGCTCAGAACGCTCAGAACGCTCAGAACGCTCAGAACGCTCAGAACGTATAGGTAGCCTTGCCGAACGCGGTGCGCCCCAGCGTGTTGTACCCGTAGGCGCTCGCGTATTGCCGGTTGAACACGTTCGCAAGCGTGGCCGAAAGCGCGAGATGCGCATTGACCTTGTACGACGCGCGCAGGCTCACGGTCGTCCACGAAGGCAGGTAGATCGTGTTGAGCTGGTCGTCGAACGTCGAGCCGTTATACAGCAGCGAAACGCCGGTACTGAGCGCGTGGAGCTGGAACTCGTCCCACGTGTGATCCACGCTCAGACTCACTGTCTGGCGCGGGCGGCGATTGAGCCAGGTCTGGTCGGTCACGTCCTGCGGATTCAGAATCCCCACCGTGAGGCTCACCGGCGTGGACTTGCCGAGCGTGCCTTTGTACGAGAGGTCGAGCCCCTGTATGTGCGCGCGGCCCACGTTTACCGGCAGGAAGGTCTGCGAGTTGTAAGTGATGAGGTCGTGCACGCGCGTGTCGTACACGGCTGCCGTGAACGTGCCGTACGACGTGCTCGCATCGAGCGCGGCTTCGACCGAGTCGCTGCGCTCGGGCCGCAAGTCGGGGTTCGAATAGCCCGGATAGTACAAATCGTTGAACGTCGGCAGGCGGAACGCGTTGCCGTACGAAACGCGCGCCGTGTAGTCCGGCGTGATTGCCCACGAGAGCGCGACGTTGCCCGTATTCACCGATTGCCCCTGCACGATCTCGTGCCGCCCCGCCAGAAACAGCGTGACGGGTCCGAGCGTGGTGGACTGATGCATCGACACGGCCGAATCGTTGCGCGCGGGCAGGCCGCCCGGCACATCCACAGGCAGGAACGCCATCTCGCGCGTGTAGTCGTAGGCGAGCTTGGTCTCGCCGTCGAGCGGCATGCCGAAGAGCGTGTGGCCCCTTTCCTGATGCGTGATCGACGTGGACGTGGAAAAACGTGTCGAGTCGATCTCGTCGGTCGGGATCGCCGGGTCGTTCGAATAGAGGAACTGACGGTCCGTCGCGTAGCCCACCGACTGGTCGAACTGCGTGGTCGGCGTGATGTCGAGGTGGAACGCGAGGCCGGTCGTGAGCTGGGTGTCGCGCTGGCGGTCGTTGCCTCCCGCGTTGTCGTAGGAGAGATCGGAGCGGTGGTAGAGCGCGAAGGTCGAGATCGACCAGTTGTCGTGCGCGTAGCCGAGGCGTGCGTCCAGGTTCTGCGCGTGGTACGGGTTGCGGCCGTCTTCGTGGCCGTAGGCCCAGGGCTGCGTCGCGTCGATGCCCGCCGTGTTGTAGTCGTGCAGGCCCAGCGAGTAGGTGAGGCCGCTCAGTGCGCAAAGCGGTCCGGTCGATGGGATCGTGCCCGAGGTGCGCACCTGCGTGTCGAAGGTCTTGTTCGAGCCGCCGCCGAAGGAGACGGTGGTCTGGTTCGGCTGGTTCGACGCATGGCGCGTGAAGAGCTGCACGACGCCGCCCATGGCATCTGCGCCGAACGAGGCCGCCGCGGGGCCCGAGATCACCTCGACGCGGTCGAACGAGGCGGTCGCAAGATCGGCCCATTCTGCCGTGCCCGTGGTGACGGAGCCCACGCGTATGCCGTCGATGAAAACGGCCACCTGGTCAGCCGACGACCCGCGGATACTCACGCCTGTGTACGACCCCGGGCCGCCGGTCTGCGAGACGGTGACGCCCGGCAGCGTGGCAAGCGCCTGCGCGATGCTGGGGTCGGCGGGGGAGACGCGGTCGAGATCCTGGCGCGTGAGCACCTGGGTGGTCGCGTAGCGCTGGTCGAACGATTGCGGCAGATGCTGCGCGTCGCCCACGACGAGGATATTGGGCAGCGCGGCGTCGTCGCCGGCTTGCTGTTGCGCCTGGGTGGGCGATGCGTTCGTGGCATCGGCGGTAGCGCCAGCGGTGGCGGCGGCATGCGCGGTTTGCCACGCACAGGCGAGCGCGGCGGATGTCAATACGAATTGGCGAAACTTCATCATGTGGTGGCTGGAAACAGCTCCTGAAATACGGGCTGTCCGTGCAACGGGCGATCGCCGCGCGGGCGGTGCTTGCGCATTGGGGATCCCCGCCCGCTGCGGCTGCTGGACTCGGCTGATGGCAGGTCTCCTGGCTCGCGGGTCGACATCCGCTGCCGGCCTTCCCGGTTTCCCAGTGGCCTTCTCTGGCATGGACTCGCCGCTGACAGTTGCGGGGGCAGCCGCAGTCTTGCACTGCGTTCCCTTTTGATCCCGTCGCCGGGAACCATCAGCGCGCAAGGGTAATGGCCGCGCATTCGGCGCGTCAACCTTTGCGGGTGGGGTGTGGCGAAATCTCCCTTTCCGCGCCGCTTTACGGCTGCGCCTCGAGATAGCCGACCCGCACGGGCGGCACGAACCACGCGAGACACAGGCCGGCCAGCGCGGCCACGGCAGCGACGATGAGTCCCATGTGGATCGAATCGACGAGCGCGCCGCGCGCCGAGTTCATCATCGCGTCGCCGGCATGGCCGGCGCTCACGAGGCGATTGATCAGCGCGGCCTGGTCGGCGCGGTCCACGAGCAGTTCGGGACTCGCAAACGACTTGAACCACTGCGTGGCCTGATACGAGTCGAGCGAGCGATTCACGCCCATGGTGTAAAGGTGCCCGAGCAGCGCGCCCGTCATTGCCGTGCCCAGCATGCCGCCGAATGTGCGCAGCGATTGCAGCATCGCCGTGGCGGCGCCGAGATGGTCGCGCGAGACGATCTGCTGCGAGCAGACCGTGAGGCTCGTGCCCACGAGGCCCAGCCCCAGGCCGCTCGCGCCCATGCACGCCATCCACACGAGATGTGGCTCGTTGCCGCGCAGGACGACCACCGCGAGGCTCGCGAAAGCGGACAACGCAAAGCCGACGTAGAGGATCGCGTTGGCGCGCCGGATGCGCGTGACCACGCGATTGTTCACGAAACTGCCGACTGTCGTGCCGAGCAGCAGGGGCGTGATCAGCATGCCCGAGGCGCGCGGCGACATCGCATAGCCGCCCTGGAACAGCAGCGGCACATAGAACACGAGCGAGAACAGCGCAAACCCGCCGAGCACCGACATCGCGAAAAGCGGGCCGAGCTTGCGGTCGAGCAGCATGTCCACGGGGATGATCGGATAGCCCATGCGCTTTTCCCAGAAGAAAAGCGTCAACGAACAGACCACCACGATCACGGCCAGCACGATCGTCGAAGTCGTCCAGCCCTGCCTCGGCAATAGCTCGATGGCGAGCTGCAGTGCGCCGAACGTGACGGCGACGACGCAAGCGCCGAGCCAGTCGAGACGCAGCCGCGCGCCATCGTGGGCGCGGTGCAGGTGCGGCAGGAAAGCATGCACGAAGAAGAGCGCCGCCACGCCTACCGGCACGTTGACGAAGAACACGAGGCGCCAGCTTCCGTGCTGCGTCAGCATGCCCCCGAGCGTGGGCCCGACCACGTTCGCAAGGCCGAACGCCGAGGTGACGAACACCAGCCAACGCAGGCGTAGCCGCGGATCGGGGAACAGGTCGGCGACGGTCGCGAACACCGTCCCCATCATGATGCCGCCGCCGATGCCCTGCAGGCCGCGCGCGAGCACGAGGAACAGCATGTTGGTCGCGATTCCGCAGAGCACCGAGGCAAGGGTGAAGAGGAGGATCGCTGCCAGCATGAAGGGCTTGCGGCCGAACAGATCGCCCAGACGGCCGAAGATCGGAATTGTGATGACCGACGCGAGCATGTAGGCGGTCGCGACCCATGCATAAAGCTCGAAGCCCTTGAGCTCCGCGACGATGCGCGGCAGTGCGGTGCCGACGATGGTCTGGTCGAGCGCGATCAGCATCGAAACCGACGCGACGCCGAGCATCGCCAATACCGACTCGCGAAACGGCAACAGTTGCCGTCCTTGATCGTGAAGCCCAATGCTCGTGGCCATGAAGCGCTCCTTGCCGCTGCGGCGCGGCTGATCTGCCATGCGGCGCCCGGCAAAAGATGAACCGGCCGGGTCCGCGCGTGCGACTTTCATGCGTTGTGCAATGATGGTACGCCCGCATATGCGAATGTCACGGGACGAACACGCAACCGACGAAGTTATTCCAACCGGCCCGCGCGAAGCCCGGGGAGTTGGCAAGTGTTTTGCCAACAAGCGTTTGCCAACGTTTTGCGGCGCGTCGATCCACGATTCGAATCTGGTCTGCATGGAGTAAATCGGCGAGTCCGTTGTTTGCCTCTACGTCGAAGGGGATTCGACCCACACGGAGGGGACGTCATGAACGCTGCAATTCGACTCGTTTTGCGGGCAACGGTGAGCGGTGCGGCCGTGCTTTCCATGGCCGGTCTGTGCGCCGCGTCGTCGG
This sequence comes from Paraburkholderia silvatlantica, assembly GCF_003096715.1. Taxonomy (GTDB): domain Bacteria; phylum Pseudomonadota; class Gammaproteobacteria; order Burkholderiales; family Burkholderiaceae; genus Paraburkholderia; species Paraburkholderia silvatlantica. Next base: position 38,365 of record NZ_QEOL01000025.1, on the reverse strand, counting down.
GTGACGCGGGATCGTCTCGCGACAGTGAAGAAGCCTCGTTTCTCTCTGAAAACGACGCGGCCATGACGAAGATGATGGCCGGGATGGCGGCGAGGCCCACGGGCGATATCGACCGCGATTTCGTCGCAACGATGATTCCGCACCACCAGGGCGCGATCGACATGGCCAAGGCGGAACTGCGCCATGGACACAACGAACAGCTACGCCGGATCGCCCAGGAGATCGTCGTCGAGCAACAGCAGGAGATCGTTGCCATGCGCCTCGCCGTGCATGACTCGAACACTGCGCCGGCGCCGATGTCCCGCTGACCCACTCGCATCAGGACGCAGGAGACAAAGTCATGAAATCCATCGCCATGCTTGGCGCGGCCTTGAGCGCCGCTGCGCTTGCCGCCGCAACGCTCGCCGAGGCGGGGCAGGTCCCCGGCTCGCTGGCGGCCGCCGATATTCCGGTGAGCCATCGGGACCGCGTTTATTCGTCTGATCAGTTTTCGAACACCGTGTCGATCATCGATCCCGCAGCCAATCGTCTGGTCGGTGTCATCCGTCTCGGCGAACCGGCCCCGGCCAACTTCAGCCCGCTCTATCACGGCCAGTTGCTTGTGCACGGGATGGGCTTTTCGCCCGATCACCGCACATTGGCCATTGTCTCCATCGGCTCGAACTCGGTGACCTTCATCGATACGCAAACCAATGCGGTCAAGCACGTGACCTATGTGGGCCGCTCCCCGCACGAGGCCTTCTTCACGCCCGACGGCAACGAAGTGTGGGTGACCGTGCGCGGCGAGAATTACGTCGATGTGCTCGACGGCAAGACTTTCGAAGAGAAGACGCGCATTGTCGTGCCAGCCGGGCCCGGCATGCAGATCTTCTCGCCCGATGGAAAGTACGGGTATATCTGTTCGTCGTTCAACCCGGAGACCGATGTCGTTTCGATAGCCGATCACAAGATCGTGGCCCGCGTCGCGCAGGCGAGCCCGTTCTGCCCGAACATCGCGGCGACACCGGATGGCCGGCAGGTCTGGTTCACGCTGAAGGACGTGGGCAAGACGCAGGTGTTCGACGCCCGAGCGCCGTTTGCGCTGCTGAAAACGCTCGACACGGGGCCGATCACCAATCATGTGAACATCGTGCAGAACGCCCACGGCATGTTTGCGTACGTGACGGTGGGCGGCCTGAACCAGATCAAGGTGTTCCGGACCGACGACTTTTCGCAGGTGGCGACCATTGCGGTTGGCAGCCTGCCGCACGGCATCTGGCCATCCGGCGACGGCACGCGTGTCTACGTGGGCCTCGAAAACGGCGACGCGATGACGGCAATCGACACGCTGACCAACAAGGTCATCGCCACGGTGCCGGTCGGCCAGGCGCCGCAAGCCGTGGCCTACGTGCCCGACGCCGTGCCGGACGGCGACGGGACGGCCAACACGCAGCCGCTCGGCGCGGCGGGCGAGGCAACGCACGTCATGCTGGTTCCGGTGGGTGGCGCCGAAGCCGGTCATGGCGCTGCGCCCACTTCAGTGGCGTTGTTCGATCAGGGATTGCTGCAGGTGCTGCAGGCTGCAGTAACGGGATTGCAGGCGGGCCAGCCGTACTTCCTCGGCCTTTCGGATCACGCCGACGGCAGCGGCCGCATCGACGTCCTTGCGAGCTTCAGGACCAACCCGGCGGGTTCGGCGATCGTCAACACGCTGGGCCAGATTCGACAGGTCGTCGCGCCCGGCACGCCGGGCGTGACCGACCACCGCAGATATCTCGTGATCGCTCCGAGCGTGGGCGGCTCGCCCGGACCCGCAGTGCAGGTGCAAGCCTTGTGAGAGGCCAGTCATTTCGAATTCCTTAGTAAAAGGCCGGGGGTTCGTGGGCGATACTGTCTGTTTGCCCACGCAATACAGCGCCTGACGCTTGACGCCTGCTTCTGCGGGAAGCTAACTGACGGTGATCGGCAGCCGAAAGCGAGGTGAAGAAATGACAGCTTCCCGCAACCTGGCTAACAGCCAACTTGCAGTCCTTCTCGTGATCTTTCTTGCGCATGTCACGGCCAGCGCTGCGGGCGATCGCGCGGCGCCTACGGCCTCGGCGCGCTTCGAGCCGAGCGAGCTTTCGACAGACTGCGTCGACCGGGAATATCGCGGGAAGAACGCCAAGCTGGGCGTCGACTACACCGACTTGATCAACAACTGCGGTGCGCCGGTCATCATCACGTGGCAGTCGTTCAACAACGGCGCGCCGCAAATGGAGGGCGGGGGAATGGGGCAATCGGAATGCATACCGCCTGGCGGTTCCATTACCACCGCATCGCGCGAGCGGCTCGGCACGGCGAGTGAGAACTTGCCCGTTAGCGTCGTGACCTGCCAGTGATTGCAGGCGGCGCTGGGTCAATCGGAAATGGCTTTCACCTTTCGCGAGGCCAGGTCTATTCGCTGGCACTTTTCTCTTTCTAACCATTGCAGCGACTTCTCGACGACGTCGGCAGGAACCTCGTCGAAACTCGTGTTGCGGATCAGGGTCTCGCTCGCGGCAATGTCGTTGAACTCCCCCAGCGTCTTTTGCACGGCCGTCAGCTCCTTGATGGTTCGCTCGTGCTCGCCTTTGATAACGGGTTGAAAAAACTCGAGCAGATAGCGCAGTTTTTTTCCGGCCTTGCGCACGTCATGGAGATTTTCCTCGTGTCCGGCCTCGCTTCGCGCCGCGCGTCTGCTGCGCTTTCGAAGCGTGCGCTGCGCCATACGGACTCGCCGCCTGGCAAACGCGCGGATCGGAAGATCATTGCAACACGACTGCAGTGTGGTTTGCGCGCGCATCATGGCGTCGTTCAGAAATGCCTCGACGGCGTCGCTCTTGATCATGGTCTGGCTATGCGCCACCGCTTGCGCGCGCTTCTCGCGCGCGGCGCTCACGAGCCGTTCGATGGACGCGTCCGACTTCTGCGCGGTTTTGAGGAGATCGCCGGCGATGTCCCAGTCGCGCGTTCCGCCCGCCACGGCGGCCAGGCGCTTGAATTCTTCGCTGGCGTGCGCGGTGGCTTCCTCGCCGAGCCAGGGCGAGTATGCCCAATACAAGGCACGAAGTTTCCTGAAGGCCACGCGAAGCTGATGAAACGCTTCGGGGTCGACTTCCGTCGCGAGAGATTGTGTTCTTTGCACCACCTCGATGACCACTGGCATGGCCAATGATGAGAAGGTGCTGGCGATGGAGGTCTTGCTGGTAAGTGAGGCACCGCAGCGGTGCCGGTCGATTCTGAAGCGAGTGCGCGGCCGTGGCAGCGGCCAGTCACCGTCCATATCCATTTCAGCCTCGAGTCTGACAAAAAACGGGTTGGCCCAAACCATACCATAGGGGCGCCCGGCAACCCGATCTTTGTGACGATTTGATGAATTGCGCAAATTCTGACAAGTTGACAGCCTTTGCGTTGCCAGCAGGTTGACCTTCTGCTTTTCTGTATTACGATGCTTACCTACGTCAGGCGTTGCTATGCGGATGCATCGAGAAGCGCCCTCCGGGAACGAAGTGGGAGTTCGAGTTGAAGAAACGGGCCACCGTGATCTGTCGTAGAGGCAAGCGAATTCTCCTGGTAGCACGCAGTCAGTCGAAGTGGGCACTGCCGGGCGGCATGTTGAAGCGCGGTGAGCAACTTACGGAGACCGCGCTTCGAGAGCTCAAGGAGGAGACCCGCCTCCTCGGCAAGTCGGCCAGGTACCTGTTCGACATTCGCGGCAAGCAGAAGCACCACCACGTCTTTTCCTGCGAAATACCGAGGCAGGCCAAAGCGCGGCCGAGCAGCGAGATCGCCAGGTGTCGATGGGTCCACCTCGACGACATCCCGCGCCTGATCACGAGCGGCCCCACGAGCGATATCGTGCGGCTGATCAATCAGCGGCGCAGGAAGTAACACCACGGCCCACGCGGCGAGCGATCGAACGCCTACGGCGTTCAATCCGGATGCATCGCCTTCCACTGGCAGACGCCCCAAGCCCATCATCATCAGCGCCTCGCGCGCATCACCCGTTTTCGTCGCCTTTGGCCGGACGGCCCGTCTTGACGGTTTCAAGCGCTTCGATCGCAGCCAGCAGCCGCTTCTGCGGGGCCGCTTCCAGCATTTGAAGACCGGCGCGCAGCAGCTCGCTCTTTCTCACCTCAACGCCGGCTTCCAGGCACTTGCGTTTGAGGAGTGCGATGCGCTGGTAATCCGTCTTGGGCATCGTGAAGCTGTCACGCACGACCTTGTCTTTCTTGACGCGCCTGGCCTTGACCTTTTCGGCGGGGGCGGCTGCAGGAGCCGGCGCCTCTGCAGCGCCGCCAGTGGGTATCGCCGCCGCTTTGGGTACGGCCTTTTTGCGTTTGGCCTTGACCGCCGCTTGCGCTTGCGCGGCGGGCTTTGCTGCTTCGCTTTGCTCTTCCGCGGGGGCCGCGGACTTCGGGAAGTGGAACGCCTTCTTTGTGGCTTTGCGTGTGGTCGCTACAGTCATGTCGATCTCCGGTCTGAAAACGGTATAAATAGTATATACCGTTTATACCGACATTCCGCACGTGCCGCGATCCGCCTTCGAATGTATTCAGGGAGTCCTTGCTAACACGCCCCCTGAATGGTGACGTCGGCATCCATAAGCTCTCTTTTGCGATCGATTGCAGCGTCACCCAATCGTCACATTGCGAACGTAACGTCCAGCGCATCAAGAACGATTTTAAGGAGTACGGGATGAGACTCAGTCTATTTGCGATTGTCATTCTCGCGTTGGGCACGGGCATCGCCCAGGCTGCGGATATCACCGGCGCGGGCAGCACCTTCGCAGCACCGATCTACACGAAATGGGCGGATGCCTATCAAAAGTCGGGCGGCGGCAAGGTGAATTACCAGGGCATTGGTTCGTCGGGCGGCATCAAGCAGATCCAGGCCAGGACTGTCGACTTCGCGGGCTCCGATGCTCCGCTGAAGGACGACCAACTGGCCAAGGACGGCCTGTTCCAGTTCCCGACGGTGGTCGGCGGCGTGGTGCCGGCGATCAACGTGCCGGGTATCAGGGCCGGCGAAATCACGCTGTCGGGCCCGGTGCTCGGCGACATCTACCTCGGCAAGATCAAGAAGTGGAACGATCCGGCCATCGCCGCACTGAACCCGAAGGTCAAACTGCCTGACCTCGACATCGCCGTGGTGCGCCGCGCCGACGGTTCGGGCACCAGCTTCATCTGGACGAACTACCTCTCGAAGGTCAACCCCGAGTGGAAGAGCAAGGTCGGCGAAGGCACGACCGTGAACTGGCCGACGGGCACGGGCGGCAAGGGCAACGACGGCGTCGCCGCCTTCGTGCAGCGTCTGCCGGGCGCGATCGGCTACGTCGAGTGGGCGTACGCCAAGCAGAACCACATGGTCTACGCCGCGATGAAGAACGAAGCGGGCGCAGTTGTTCAGCCGGACACCGAAACGTTCAAGGCAGCCGCCGCCGGCGCGGACTGGAAGAAGTCGTTCTACCAGATCCTCACGAACGAGCCGGGCAAGGACGCATGGCCGGTGGTCGGCGCGACCTTCGTGCTGCTGCACACCGCGCAGGACAAGCCGGACCAGGGCAAGGAAACGCTCAAGTTCTTCGACTGGGCCTTCAAGAACGGCTCGTCCGCCGCCGATAGCCTCGACTACATCTCGCTGCCGGAGTCAGTGGTCAGCGAAATCAAGTCGCAATGGAAGGAGAAGGTCAAGGACGCGAGCGGCAAACCGATCGCGCCGTAACCCGAAATGCCATGCAGGCGCGTGGGTTTCGCGCGCGCCTGCATTCAGCCGCGCTTTTAGTCTTACGTAATGACCCGGCCTCATTCGCCGGCAGGCGTTGCGCCGCTTCGACGCCGGGTCTGGGCGCAGCCTTCAATCTGCGCTCACATGGACCGCCACGTCCACCCGGTGCGCGCCCCCGCCAAGAATGACGCCGCGCAGCAGCGACACGTCGGTGTAATCGCGGCCGATGGCGAGTGTCACGTGGCCCTGGTCGGCGAGCACGTCGTTGGTCGGATCGAGATCGATCCAGCCAGCACACGGGGCAGGCGGCGCCGAAGGCACGTAGAGCGACACCCACGCATGCGAGGCGTCCGCGCCGATCATCGGTTGAGCGCCTTCGGGCGGATCGTTGCGCAGATAGCCGCTCACGTAGCGCGCGGCGAGCCCGATCGAGCGCAGGCAGCCGATCATCACCTGGGCGAAATCCTGACACACGCCATGGCGCAGTTCGAATGCGCGCGCGGCGGGCGTGTCGAACGACGTGGCCGAGGGGCGGTACGCGAAATCGGCGTGGATGCGATGCATCAGATCGATCGCGCCGGCCAGAACGGGGGCGCCGGGCGCGAAACTCTCCAGCGCGTAGGCGCGCAGTTCGGGCAGCAAGGCGATATTCGGCGAGGCGAAGCAGAACTCCGACTCCGCATGGAAAGCGCCGCCCGCCGTGTAACGCAGCGTATGCGCGACGTCTTCCCAGGCTGGCGTGCCGTGAGCGTCGAGCGTCGCGTAGCGCGGCGTGAGCAGCACGTTCGTTTCACTCGTCATCCGCAGGTAGTCGTGCGGCGCGTCGAACGAGAAATAGAGGACCTCGTTGCCGAAGGCGTCGCGGCGGCTCGTCTGATACGACGGCGCGGGTTCGATACGCTCGCGGTGTGCGAGCACGCGCTGCCAGGGAAGGTCGAGCGGGCGGATGGTCGCGAGATGCTGCGCGGTCTCGACGAGCGTCGAATAGCGGTAGGTCGTGCGGTGCGTGACCGCGAGGCGCGTGCCGTTCATGACCAGACCTGCGCGGCGAGCGGCGCGGCGTGGCTGAACCAGCGCGCGCTGATCTCGTTCGACATCGCGGCCATCCGCTCGGCGAGACTGTCGCACAGTGCGGTGAGCGCAGGGTAGCGGCCGTCGCCGCCGGGCTCGCAAATCGCCTCCAGCGTCGGCAGCGCCTCGACGGGCGCGAGTTGCGAAGCGAACGGCTCGCGCTTTGGACCGCGCGCCGCCTCGGCGATTTCGTCGAGCCGCGCGCGCAGCCGCGCATAGACGCCGTACAGGCCGCGAGGATTGGTCGGGTCGGTCACGATCACGTCGAGCAGGGCGGGCACCTCGAGGCGCCCCGGATACAGCGAGCGATACGTGAGCGTGCTGTCGAACAGTTGCAGCAGCACGTCGAAGCCCGCGGGCGTGGCGAGCGTGCGTTCGTGCGCGGCGATGCGGAGGATGGTGGCCATCGCGGCCACGCGTTCGATATGGCGCCCCGCGAACAGCAGGCGCCAGGCTTCGTCGCGGGTCATGCGGTCGCCCTGGCAGCCGCTGATGGCGCTCAATTGCGTGGCGAGCGCATCGAGCGCGCCCATCAGCGCCATGCGGTCGTACGGCGTGGGGCGCCTGAATTCGATCGCCGCTCCTTGACGCGCAGCCGCCGGCACGAGCGAAAGCGCATGAAGCGCATCGCGGAAGTCGTTGCGCGAGGCAAGCACGGTGCGCCAATGGTCGTTCGACAGCCGGCCGCGAATTTCGCCGCATGCGTACGCCTGGCTCGCGAGCGTGCGGCCGATTCCCGTTGCGCCCGCATTTTCGTGCAGATTGGCCACGAGCACGCGCTCGAAGTCGTCGAGGCTGCGCCGGGCTTCGCTGACCGCTGAGGGCACGAGCCCGTTGGCGGCGGCCAGTTCGATGAAGGTGTCGAACAACTCTTCTGCGTCGCTGCCTTCGAGCGAACCGAGAATCAGCCGGCACAGGCGCACGCCATTTTCGGCGCGCTCGCCATAACGCCCCGCCCAGAACAGGTTTTCCGCCGCGCGGCTCGGCACGCGGCGGCGCTCGCGGCGCAGCTCGCCGGGCTTGATCGGGCTCGGCAAGAGCGTGAAGGTCGAACCGGGCTGGCTCGACAGCACCCAGGTATCCACGCTGCTGCCGCCCATCTGCATCGATACGGATTCCTGATGTTCGGCGGCAAGGCGCGTGAAGCCGCCAGGCAGCACACGCCAGCCGCATTCCTGGTCGGCGATTGCGTAGACGCGCAGCACGGCAGGCCGCGCGCCGAGCATGCCCGCACCGGTCTCGTAGCGCGGCGTATAGCTGTAGCGCAGCGGCTGCTGGACCGTGAAGGCGTCGGGCAACTGCTCGATGCGCTCGCGCCAGTCGGCGAGCGTTTGCAGGCCGGCGGCCAGTCCCGGCACCGCGGGCGGCTCGGACGACGCATTCGCCGCGCCCGGCCACGTCGGCACGAGCAGCGCCTCGGGCACCTGCGCGAGCGCATCGCGCCAGGCCGCGTCTTCGCCGCACCACCATGTCGCGATGCCCGGCAGCGCAAGCTCCTCGCCGAGCAGCGCCTGCGCGATGCCGGGCATGAAGCCGTGCAGCGCAGGCGATTCGACGAAGCCCGCGCCGGGCACGTTCGAGACCATCACGTTGCCCGCGCGCATGACCTGCAGCAGGCCCGGCACGCCGATGGTCGAGGCGGCGCGAAGCTCGACCGGGTCGCAGAAGGTATCGTCGAGGCGCCGCAGCACGGCGTGCACGCGCTCCAGGCCGTCGAGCGTTTTCAGGTACAGCATGTCGTCGCGCACTGTGAGGTCCTTACCCTCGACGAGCGTGAGGCCGAGGTAGCGCGCGAGGAACACGTGCTCGAAGTAGGTCTCGCTAAAGGGCCCCGGCGTGAGCAGCACGATATGCGCAGACGCGCCGCTCACGCTGCGCTCGTCGGCGCTCATGATCGCGCGCGCGGCCGCGGCGAGCGTGGCGACGAGCTGCGAATAGGACGGCGCGAGACGGTGCACCCGCAGGGTGCGAAACGGCTCGGCGAAGAGGCTCGAGACGATCAGGCGGTTTTCCAGCAGATAGCCGAGTCCCGAGGGCGCTTCCGCGCGGTGCGAGACGACGGTCCACTGGCCTTCAGGCGCGCGCGCGAGGTCGAGCGCGACGATCTGCAGATACTGGCGGCCGGGCGGCACGAAGCCTTTCACGGCGCGCAGGTAGCCCGGGTGGCCGAACACCAGCGCGGGCGGCAGCAGGCCGCGCGCGAGCAGCGTTTGCGGCCCGTAGATGTCGGCGACGATCTCGTTGAGCAGGCGCGCGCGCTGCGCGGCGCCGCGCTCGATCTGCGCCCATTCGGCCTCGTCGATGATGAACGGCAGCACGTCGAGCGCCCACGGCCGCGGTCCGCCCGGGTCCGCGTAGACGTTATAGGTGATGTCGTTTTCCCGCACCTGGCGCGCGACCGACGCCGCGGCGCCGTCGAATCCCGCCACGCCCGGCTTGCCGAGCAGCCCGAAAAACTGCCGCCACGGCTCGCGCAGCTCGCCTTCTGCCGTTTGCAGTTCGTCCCAGTGCCCGGCGCGCACTGGCAGCGTGCGCAGCGGCGCGTACGCCTCGTCGTCGCCGGCGGAGGAATCGAACGGAAGGGTGGATTGGGTCGGCAAGATCGTGGGTCGTGGCAGCGCGCCTCGTTCGTGAGGCGCGCCTTCGGTTAGGGCTCTTGTCGGGTTATCGGCCGCAATTAGCCGCGGCGTAGATCCAGTGTGAACGGAAATTCGAGGCTGCGCTCGGGCGGCGCCGCTTCCACGGGCCCCGGCGTGTGGCCGGTCGTGAAGAAGCGTGCGCGCCGCCGGCTCTCGGCCTCGTAGGCGTTGACCGGAAACGTCTGATAATTGCGGCCGCCCGGATGCGCAACATGATACTGGCATCCGCCGATCGCGCGCGCGCTCCAGGTGTCGACGATATCGATCGTGAGCGGCGCGTGCACACCGATGGTGGGATGCAGCGACGCCGCCTGCTGCCACGCGCGAAAGCGCACGCCCGCCACGCTCTCGCTCACGCGCCCGGTGGGCTGCAGCGGCAGCGCGCGGCCGTTCACGGTCACGACGTGGCGGCTTTCGTTGATGCCGAGCACGCGCACTTCGAGCCGCTCCACCGACGAATCGACGTAACGCACCGTGGTGCCCGCCCCGCCTTCTTCGCCCATCACGTGCCATGGTTCGAGCGCATGGCGCACCGAAAGCGCGATGCCGCTCGTCTGCAGCTCGCCCACCAGCGGGAAGCGGAATTCGAAGTGCGGCGCGAACCAGGCGGGGTCGAGCGCGAATCCTGCAGCCGACGTTTCGGCGAGCACGTCGTCGAAGTCCATCTGCACGAAGGTCGAGAGCATGAAGCGGTCGTGCAGCTCGGTGCCCCAGCGCGTGAGGCGCTGCGTGTACGGCGTCTTCCAGAAGCGCGCGACGAGCGCGCGCAGCAGCAGTTGCTGCGCGAGGCTCATGCGCGCGTGCGGCGGCATTTCGAAGCCGCGCAGCTCGAGCAGGCCCAGGCGCCCGGTCGGGCCGTCGGGCGAGTAGAGCTTGTCGATGCAGAACTCGGCGCGATGCGTGTTGCCGGTCACGTCGATGAGGATGTTGCGCAGCGTGCGGTCGATGAGCCACGGCGGCACGCGCGGGCCGCCGTCGAACGGGCTTCCGAAGCCACGCAGCAGATCGACCTGACGCTGGATCTCGGCGAACGCGACTTCCAGTTCGTAGACCTGATCGTTGCGCGCTTCGTCCACGCGCGGCGCCTGGCTCGTCGGTCCGATGAAGAGGCCCGAGAACAGATACGACAGCGACGGATGGTTGTGCCAGTAGGCCACGAGGCTCGCGAGCAGGTCGGGGCGGCGCAGGAACGGGCTGTCCGCCGGCGTGGCGCCGCCGAGCACGAGGTGATTGCCGCCGCCTGTGCCCGTGTGGCGGCCGTCGAGCATGAACTTCTCGGTGGAGAGCAGGGTTTCGTGCGCGGCCTGATAGAGGAATTCGGTGCGCTCGACCAGTTCGTCCCAGTTCGACGACGGGTGAATGTTCACCTCGATCACGCCGGGGTCGGGCGTGACCTGGAGCATTTTCAGGCGCGCGTCGCGCGGCGGCGGATAGCCTTCGATCACGACGGGCAGCGCGAGGTCGGCGGCGGTGGCTTCGACGGCGGCCAGCAGGTCGAGATAGTCGTCGAGTTCGGCGAGCGGCGGCATGAAGACGTGCAACTGGCCCTGCGCGCGGCCGAACGATGCGGCTTCGGCTTTCGGCCCTGCGGCGCGCGCCGGGTCGCGTACTTCGACGCACAGTGCCGTGCGGTGGACCCAGGCGGCGGATTCGCCGCGCTCGGGGTAGCGGTTTGCATGGAGTTCGCCGGTGCTGCCCGCGCCTTCCGCGTAGGCGGCGCTTCCCGCGCTTTCCCCAGTCGCCGCCTTCGCAGCTTCGTCGAAGCCCGCCGCGTACTGCATGCGCAACTCGGCCGCGCTGCGCAGCGGCGCCGGCGCAGCGAACGGATCGCGCGCGTGCTGCCACGGGTAGTCGCCCGCCGCGACCCACGGCAGCGAATCGAGCGGCAAGCGATAGCCCATCGGCGAGTCGCCGGGAATCAGGTACATGCGCTCGTCGCGGAAGAACCACGGGCCGCTCATCCAGCGCGGACCCCGCAACCCGGGTTGGCCCGCCGGGGCCCCGCCGCGCTCGCATGCGAGCGGCAGCACGTAGCCGGTCACGGCATCGAGGCCCGCGTCGAACACGCGGCGCAGCCGCGTGCGTTCGAGCTCGTCGTCGAGGCGCGAGTCGAACGGATCGACGTTCACGGGCAGGCGGCGCTCGCGCCACAGGTAATACCAGGTGTCCTCGTAGCCCGCCTGCACGTGCTGGGGATCGACCGCGAGCTTCGCGGCGAGGTGGGCGATGAAGCGCTGCGCATCCTGCGCCGTGTGATGGGTCGGCGAGCGCTCGTCGGCGAAGAGCGCGGGATCGCGCCAGCAGGGCTCGCCGTCCGCGCGCCAAAAGAGCGAAAGCGCCCAGCGCGGCAACTGCTCGCCCGGATACCACTTGCCCTGGCCGATATGCAGAAAGCCCAGCGCGCCATAGTGCGCCCGCAGCTTGTCCATCAGCGCGATGGCGTAGCGGCGCTTGGTCGGGCCGAGCGCGTCGGTGTTCCATTCGGGCGCGTCGCGGTCGCCCGCCGCCACGAAGGTCGGCTCGCCGCCCATCGTGAGGCGCACGTCCTGGCCGGCGAGCGCGGCGTCCACCTGGACACCCATGGCGTGCATATCGGCCCATTGCGCTTCGGTGTAGGGCTTCGTCACGCGCGGCGTTTCGAGTACGCGCGAAATCGACATCGAGTGCGAAAACTCGACTTCGCATTCGTCGAGCGCGCCCGCGATCGGCGCGGCGCTGCCGGGCTCCGGGGTGCATGCCACCGGAATATGGCCTTCGCCCGCGAGCAGGCCCGAGGTCGGATCGAGCCCGATCCAGCCCGCGCCAGGCAGATAGACCTCGCACCAGGCGTGCAGGTCGGTGAAGTCGGCTTCGGCGCCGCGCGGGCCGTCGATTGCCTTGACGTCGGGCGTGAGCTGCAGCAGGTAGCCCGACACGAAGCGCGCCGCCAGGCCGAGCTGACGCAGCGTCTGCACGAGCAGCCAGCCCGTGTCGCGGCACGAGCCGGAGCCTTTTTCCAGCGTCTCCTCGGGCGTCTGCACGCCCGGCTCCATGCGGATCAGGTAGCCGATCTCGCGTTGCAGGCGCTGGTTCAGATCGACGAGGAAGTCGATGGTCACGCGCGGCGTGCGATCGATCGACTCGACGAACGCCGCGAAGCGCGGCGTCGGCTCGCTGTGCGCCAGATACGGCGCAAGCTCCGCGGCCAGCTCCGGCGCGTACACGAACGGAAAGCGCTCGGCGCTCGGTTCCAGAAAAAAGTCGAACGGGTTGTAGACCGCCATTTCCGCGACCAGATCGATGGTGACGCGGAATTCGCGCGTCGGCTCGGGAAACGCGAGCCGCGCCTGATAGTTGGCGAACGGGTCCTGCTGCCAGTTGACGAAATGACCGGCGGGCTCCACGCGCATCGAGTACGAGAGGATGGGCGTGCGGCAGTGCGGCACGGGGCGCAGGCGCACCACGTGAGGCGCGAGGCGCACGAGCCGGTCATAGCGATACTGCGTGACATGGTTTAACGCGACACGGATGGACACACCCGACTCCTCGATCGACGTGGATGGAACGGCGGAAAAGGCGCAAGCGGCGCACGGCGCAGCGCGCCTATGATGCGCATGGCGCGAGTGCAGGATGTGACAGCCGCGGTGACGACAGCGCTCATGCGCGAGCGCGGCACGCCGCGTGCTGCGCGAAGCGCTGCGTCCCGCGCGGCCATCACAGGAATGCGGCCATGAAGACCTTTCATTGCGACCACTGCAATCAGCTGGTGTTTTTCGAGAACGAGCGCTGCGAGCGTTGCGAGGCGCGCCTCGGCTACGTGCCGCACGCAGGCGAGATGCACGCGTTCGAGGATGCGGGCGAGGGCCGCTGGCGCAGCCTGAATCCGCGGGCTCAGGGTGCGCTCTTTCGCCAATGCCACAACTACGCGGTCGAGAACGTCTGCAACGGCATGATCCCGGCCGATTCCGAAGACACGCTGTGCCGCGCCTGCCAGTTCACGCGCACGATCCCCAACCTCTCGCGGCCCGAGAACCGCCTTTACTGGTATCGCCTCGAGACGGCCAAGCGACGCCTGCTCTACACGCTGGGGGCGCTCGGCCTGCCGCTCGTCACGCGCACCGAAGACCCGGAACAGGGCCTGCAATTCGAGTTTCTCGAAGAAACGGGCGATGGCCGGCCGATCATGACGGGCCACGATCACGGCCTCATCACCATGAACATCGCCGAGGCCGACGACGCGCATCGCGAGCGCACGCGCGTGTCGCTGCACGAGCCGTATCGCACCATGCTGGGGCATTTCCGCCACGAGGTCGGCCACTACTATTTCGACCGTCTCATCGCGCAGGAACCGTCGGGGCGCTGGCTCGAACCGTTTCGCCGCCGTTTCGGCGACGAGCGCGCCGACTATGCCCAAGCGCTCGCCGCGCATTACGCCGACGGCCCCGCGCCCGACTGGGCCGCGCGCCACGTGAGCGCGTATGCGTCGGTGCATCCGTTGGAGGACTGGGCCGAGACATGGGCGCATTACCTGCATATCGTCGATACGCTCGACACGGCGACGGCCTGCGGCCTCGCGCTCTTGCCCGACAGCCCCGACGAGCCCACGCTCATCGACCAGACGCCGGTGGACGAGGCGAGCTTCGACAGCCTCATGGCTCGGTGGTTTCCGCTCACTTACGCGCTCAACAGCCTGAACCGCAGCCTCGGCATGCCCGACGGCTATCCGTTCGCGCTGGCGACGCCTGTCATCGACAAGTTGCGCTTCGTTCATCGCGTGATCTCGGCTTCGTCTTTGCGGCCGTGAACGTCCACGCGCCGCTTGCGTTCGTCGATGCGCCGGCTCAGCGCTCGAGCACCCAGGTGTCCTTCGTGCCGCCGCCCTGCGAGGAATTGACCACGAGCGAGCCCTCGCGCAGCGCGACCCGCGTGAGCCCGCCCGGCACCATGCGGACTTCCTTGCCCGAGAGCACGAATGGGCGCAGGTCGATGTGGCGCGGCGCGACGCCTGTCTCGACCCACGTCGGGCAGGTGGAAAGCGAGAGCGTGGGCTGCGCGATGTACTTGTCCGGGTTGGCGACGAGCGCCGCGCGAAACGCCTCGATCTCGGCGCGCGTGGCAGCGGGGCCGATCAGCATGCCGTAGCCGCCCGCGCCGTGCGTTTCCTTCACGACCAGCTCGGGCAGATGGTCGAGCACGTAGTGCAGGTCGTCGGCCTTGCGGCACATCCACGTGGGCACGTTCTTGAGCAGCGGCTCCTCGCCCAGATAGAAGCGCACCATGTCGGGCACGTAGGGGTAGATCGACTTGTCGTCGGCCACGCCCGTGCCCACCGCGTTGCACAGCGTCACGTTGCCCTTGCGGTAGACGTTCATGAGGCCCGCCGCGCCGAGCGCCGAGTCGGAGCGGAACACGAGCGGATCGAGAAAGTCGTCGTCCACGCGCCGGTAGATCACGTCCACGCGCTGCGGACCCTGCGTGGTGCGCATATAGAGGTGGTCGTTCTCGACGAACAGGTCCTGGCCTTCCACGAGTTCGATGCCCATTTGCTGCGCGAGGAACGCGTGCTCGAAGTACGCCGAGTTGTACATGCCCGGCGTGAGCAGCACGACCGTGGGATTGTCCGAGCCCGAAGGCGCGGCGGCGCGCAGCGTGTCGAGCAGCAGGTCGGGGTAATGCGCGACGGGCGCCACGCGGTTGCGCACGAACAGATCGGGAAAGAGCCGCATCATCATCTTGCGGTTTTCCAGCATGTACGAGACGCCGGAGGGCACGCGCAGGTTGTCCTCCAGCACGTAGAACTCGCCTTCGCCGGCGCGCACGATATCGATGCCCGCGATATGCGCATAGATGTCGTGCGCGACGTTTACGCCCTGCATCTCGGGGCGATACTGCGCGTTGCGGAAGATCTGGTCGGCGGGCACGATGCCGCGCTTCACGATCTCCTGCTCGTGATAGATGTCGTGGAGGAAGCGGTTGAGCGCGTTCACGCGCTGGCGCAAGCCTCGCTCGAGCGTGTTCCACTCCTGGCGCTGGAAGATACGCGGGATCACGTCGAAGGGGATCGTGCGCTCGGTGCCCGCGCCCGTTTCGTCCTTTTCGCCATACACGGCGAAGGTGATGCCCACGCGCCGGAAGATGGCATCGGCTTCGGTGCGCTTCTTGAGCATCTGGTGCTCGCTCTGGCCGCGCATCCAGGCGAAGAATTCGCGGTAGTGGGCGCGCGGCTCGCCGGCCTGCGCGAACGTCGCGGCGGCCAGGCCTCGAACGTCGAACTCCCCGTACTCGAACATCTCGTTGAAGACTGTTTGCGTCATGCTCGTTTTTTCCGTTCGCTGTTCTTTGCGCGCGATGGTTCGTGTTGCTTCGCGCTTCTTCATACTGTTCGGTGATCGGGCTGCATGGGGTCAATGCAACTTCCATGCCGGTGCCGGACCTGCGAGCGCAAGCCCTCATGCCCGATGCTGGTGCGCGGCGACGCTCAGAATTCCATATCCAGTTCGTCGATGTCCTCGGTCTCCGACTGGGCTGCCGCGATCCATTCCGCAACATAAGGCTGCTTGAGCACGCGCATGCAGTAGTCGCCGATGTCGGGGTCGATCGGCACGTCATAGGTGAGCAGGCGCGTGACGACGGGCGCATACATCGCGTCCGCCGCGCCGATCTCGCCAAAGAGCCAGGGGCCGCCATACTTCTGCAGGCATTCGCGCCAGATCGTCACGATGCGCCCGATATCGTCCTGCGCGCGCGACCAGACGCGAAAGTTCGGGAAATGGCCGCGCAGGTTCATCGGCAGGGCGGAGCGCAATGCGCTGAAGCCCGAATGCATTTCCCCGCACACGGAGCGGCAGTGCGCGCGCGCCGTGCGGTCCGCGGGCAGCAGCTGCGCCTGCGGCTGGATCTCGTTGAGGTATTCGCAGATCGCGAGCGTGTCCCAGACCGTGATGCCGTCGTGGCGCAGGCAGGGAACGAGGATGGAAGGCGAGAGCAGCAGCAGCTCGGCGCGCGTGGCCGCGTCGTCGAGCGGCACCGTCACCGTGTCGAATTCGAGCCCCGCGAGCCTGGCAAGCAGCCAGCCGCGCATGGACCACGACGAATAGTTCCGGCTGCTGATCGTCAGGGTCGTATTCGTCTGACTCATGGAAAGCTCCTGAACGGTGAGGACATGACGGCAAACAGGGCGACGCTCGGCAAGCCGCATGCACCGAATGCGCGCATCGCCGCTGCATGCACCGCTCACGCCAACTGGCCGCACTACATTGCGGCATGCAGGGGAACCATCCCGCCGCTTGCCGCGCAGCGCCCGCGCCGTGCCGCCATGGCGTGACGCGCCGGCCAGGGCACGAGGGCTCGCGCACCCTGCCGGGCAGGTGCAAGCACTGTGCCAATGCACGCTTCTGGCATATGTATTGCCTGCTTCACTTCGCGTTCAAGACAATCGGGATCTTTGCCAATGAACCTGCTCGCCTATCTGGCCTACCAGACGTTCGCGGACTTGACGAGGTTCGGGCGTACTACCGCGTCGTTCTCCCGCGCGGCGCTCGCGGCGTGGCCCGCGCTCGCCTGCGGCTTCGATACGCGCTATCTCGATGCGTGGTGCGAGCAGATCGAGCTTGCCGGGCTCTCGCACACGCGTCCGCCGTTCGAAATCGATGGGGTGGAGGTGGATGGCGTGCGCACGCCGGTGACCGAAGCGGTCGTCAAGCGCACGCCGTTCGCCTCGCTGCTGCACTTTCGCAAGGACGTCGCCACGCCGCAGCCGCGCGTGCTGCTCGTCGCTCCCATGTCGGGGCACTTCGCGACGCTGCTGCGCGGCACCGTGCGCACCATGCTCGCCGACCACGACGTCTATATCACCGACTGGCACAACCCGCGCGACGTGCCTTTGTCGGCGGGGCGCTTCGGCTTCGACGAATACGTCGAGCACATCATGTCCTTCATTCGGCGCATCGGCCCCGATGCGCATCTGGTGGCGATCTGCCAGCCAACGGTCGCGGCGCTCGCCGCCGTCTCGCTGATGGCCGCCGACAACGATCCCGCGCAGCCCGCGAGCATGACGCTGATGGCGGGACCGATCGATTGCCGGGTGAATCCCACCAAGGTCAACGAACTCGCCAACAGCAAGCCGATCACGTGGTTCGAGCGCAATCTGATCAGCGTGGTGCCGGGCGGTTTTCCCGGCGCGCAACGTCGCGTGTATCCGGGCTTCGTGCAGCTCAGTGCGTTCATGTCGATGAACCTGGAGCGTCATCTCGCTTCGTTCGAGGAGATGCGCCACGAGCGGGCGAAGGGCGACCCCGCGAGGGCGGATGCGCTCAACGTGTTCTACCGTGAGTACTTCGCCACGTCCGATCTCACCGCGGAGTTCTACCTGGAAACCGTCAGATCGGTGTTTCAGGAATACGCCCTGCCGTTAGGCAAGCTCAAGGTGGGCGAGCGCCTCGTGGAACCGCACGCGATCCGCCGCACCGCGCTGCTCACGATCGAAGGCGAGAAGGACGATATCTGCGCAGTCGGCCAGACCGTTGCCGCCCATGATCTGTGCCGGGGGCTGCGCCCTTATATGAAGACGCATCATGTGCAGACGGGCGTGGGCCACTACGGCGTATTCAACGGCCGCCGCTGGGACACGCAGATTTACCCGCTCGTGCGCTCGACTATTCACGACCACGAACCGCGCGCACGGCGCATCGCGGCGCCGGAGGCGATGGGCGACGATCAGGTGACCCTGCGCGCACTGCTCGACGCCGAGGCGCATGCCGCAACGGCGATCAGCCGCGCCGCTGAAGCGCAACCCAAATAGGGCGTGCGTTACGTAGCGGGACTCGTTTGCCAGGGCGTCGGCGCGGGCACGGCGCAGGGCGCTTGCACATCGATCGACTTGAAGTCGGCGGGGCTCACGATTTCGAGGTACTCCATGTCGGGCGAGTAATCGAAGAGGTAATGGGCGATGCCCGGCGCCTGATGCACGCAGTCGCCCGCTTCGACGAGCGTTTCCTTGTCGCCGTACATGAAGCGCGCCCAGCCCTTGAGCATGATGACGATATGAAAGTCTGCCTCATGCCGGTGCCAGCCCGTGCCCAGTTCCGGCGCAAGATTTGCCCTGACGAGTTGCGCGACCACCTTGCCGTGCGTGGCTTCGGCGATGCCCAGGTCACGATAGACAAGAAGTCGCGCAGGCCGCCGCCCGTGAATGAGGTGTCCTGCGGCTTGACGTGCGAAAAATCCGTGGCGAATGCGGTTTGCATGGCAGGTCTCCCGAGCGCAAAGGTTGAAAGGGCAACGGGATTGGCAAGCACGAGGCGTTCCAGCGCGAGGCGGTGGACGCTTGCGTGCTTCGACGACGCATTGAGCGTTATATCGATTCCGTTATTCGTCACATAATGAATCGAAATTTCGGCCTCAATTTTGACTGACCACTATTCGACCTTCTCATTCCCTGTTTTGGAGACCTCATGGCAACAAGATTCGGTGGCGCGGCAGTGCGCTCACTACGCCTCATGGCTGCGCTTTTCGCCACGCTCGGCGCCTGGGTCGCGTTGAGCCCCACTGCCGCCGCTGCGGCCCCGATGGGCGTTGCGTTCGTCTATCTCGGCAACCCCGGTGACGCAGGCTGGACTTACGCGCACGAACAGGGCGTCAAGGCGATCGAAGCGAAGTTCGGCGACAAGATCAAGGTCACGCGCGTCGAGAACGTGCCCGAATCCGCCGACTCGGAGCGCGTGTTTCGCGACCTCGCGAGCAAGGGCAACAAGATTATCGTGGGCTCCAGCTTCGGCTTTCAGGATTTCGAACTGAAGACTGCGAAGGATTATCCCGACGTCGTCTTCGAGCATGCGACGGGATACAAGAAGGCCGCGAACTTCGCGACCTACGACGTGCGCACGTACCAGAGCGCGTATCTGGCCGGTCTCGTTGGCGGCTATACGACGAAGACGAATACGCTCGGCTTTGTCGCCTCGGTGCCGGTGCCCGAAGTGGTGCGCAACATCAACGCCTTCACCATGGGCGCGCGATCGGTCAATCCGAATGCGAAGGTCAAGGTCATCTGGATCAATAGCTGGTTCGATCCGGGTAAGGAGAAACAGGCGGCCGAAACGCTGATCGGCCAGGGCGCGGACGTGCTGATCCAGAACACCGACTCGACGGCGACGATGCAGACGGCCGAGCAGAAGAAAGTGCATGCGTTCGGTTGGGACTCCGACATGAAGAAGTTCGGCCCGAATGCCCAGCTGGGTGCTTGCGTGAGTTACTGGGGCGTCTATTACTCTCACCTGATCGAACAGGTGCAGGCCGGCACGTGGACCAACACGCCGACGTGGTGGGGCCTCAAGGAAAAAGCCATCGACCTCGCCGACATCAATACCGCAGCCGTATCGCCTGCCGCGCAGAAGGCGCTCGCGCAAAAGCGCGACGACATCATCGCCGGCAAATTCGATCCGTTCGCGGGACCGATCAAGGATCAGAGCGGCGCGATCAAGGTGGCGGCGGGCACGTCGCTGCCCGACGCCGAGCTGCTGCGGCTGAACTGGTTCGTGCAGGGCGTGGACGGCGCGTTGCCGAAATAACATCGGCAACAAGGAGGAGACGCGCTTTGAGCCTGACCATTTCCCCGCAACAGAGCGCATCGGCATTCCCTGAGCAAGGGCTCGCGCCGACGCGCGAACAGATCGTCCGCCATTTGCGGCACGCGAGCGTGGTTGCGCAACGTGCGACGCAGTTGGGCCATCACCCGTTTGGCGCCATTCTCGTCGGGCCCGATCAGGAATCGGTTCTCATCGAACAGGGTAATGTCGATACCGTTAATCATGCGGAAGCCGTGCTCGCGCGCATCGCCGCGCTCAACTTCACGCCGCAATACTTGTGGAGTTGCACGCTCTATACGACGGTCGAGCCGTGCTGCATGTGCGCGGGCACGGCCTATTGGGCGAACATCGGGCGCGTGGTGTTCGGCATGACCGAAGAGCGGTTGCTGCAGGCTACGGGCAATCACGCGGAGAACCCGACAATGAGTGTGTCGTCGCGTTATGTTTTCGATCATTGCCAGAAGCGCGTCGACCTGATCGGGCCCGTAGCCGAGATCGAGGAGGAAGTGATGCGGGTGCAGCGCAAATTCTGGGGACACTCGTGAGCCGTCACTTCATGTCGTAATCACACGAAATTGCGCTGTAAGTCACCTGACCTATGCTTGATGTACCGGCGTACATTTGAAAAGGAGAAAAGCAAATGAAAGCTCGGCGCATCTTTGCAGCCCTGTTGGCTGTATCGTTTGTCCTGGCGCTGCCAGCAACCGCCAGTTACGCATGCGACGGTACGGGTTATAACCAGTCAGGCGGCGCGGGAAAATGAAGCGGTGATATAACCGGGCCCTGTTATTAGCGTGAACAGGCCCTGGCCATCTACCAGGAAAACCCAGGAAAACCCAGGAAAACCCAGGAAAACCCAGGAAAACCCAGGAAAACCCAGGAAAACCCAGGAAAACCCAGGAAAACAGGAAAACCGCCACCAGGAATCTTTTTGCACCGCCGCATCGGGTATGCTCATCCTCATCCATCTCATCGAATGAGAGAGAAACAGGGGCGCGAAGACATGCGGCGTGTGGTGTTCAATCAGAAGGGTGGCGTAGGCAAGTCAACGATCGTTTGCAATCTCGCTGCAATCAGCGCGAATGAGGGACGGCGTACGCTCGTCATCGACCTCGACGCGCAGGCAAATTCGAGCCAGTACCTGCTCGGCGCGGCTTCCACCGGCGCGAAGCCCAACGTCGCCGACTTCTTCGAAACCGCGCTGACGTTCAGCTTCCGACCGGTCGAGGTCACGTCGTTCATTCATTCGACACCCTTCGAGAATCTGGACGTGATGCCCGCGCATCCCGATCTCGACACGCTGCACGGGAAGCTCGAGTCGCGCTACAAGATCTACAAGCTGCGCGATGCGCTCAAGGAACTCGACATGTACGATGCGATTTACATCGACACGCCGCCTGCGTTGAACTTCTACACGCGCTCGGCGCTGATCGCGGTCGAGCGCTGTCTCATTCCATTCGACTGCGACGACTTCTCGCGCCGCGCACTCTACACGCTGCTCGAGAACGTGAAGGAAATTCAGCAGGATCACAATGCCGGGCTCACGGTCGAAGGCATCGTCATCAACCAGTTCCAGCCGCGCGCGAGCCTGCCGCAAAAACTCGTCGACGAACTCGTCGACGAAGGGTTGCCGGTGCTGTCGTCGCGGCTGTCTTCGTCGGTGAAGATTCGCGAATCGCATCAGCAGGCCAGGCCCGTCGTTCACCTCGATCCGGCCCATAAGCTCACACGCGAATTCGTCGCGCTCCATCGGGAATTGAGCGGGGCTTGAAGGGCAAGCGCGGACATCACCGGTTTACGCCCTCGGCGGAGTGTGCAAGTATCCCTCGCAGCGAGTCGCACCGAGACTCTTGCTCTCTTGCGAGGTGCAGAATGGACTGGAGGTTCTGGAAGACAGAGAAGCGCCAGGAAGAGGCGCGCAACTGGCCCGGCGATACGCATGAATCGATACGCCAGCTCCTGAGCATGTACCAGGGCGTCGGCACGCCGCCGTTCACGAACTGGGCCGCGCCCGGCATCGCATTCACTCCCGCAGTCGAATCGATCGCCCAAAATGGGGTCAAGGGCTATCAGCTTGCCCTCTGGTTCTGGCTCTTTGCTGAGAAGCACGGCACCATCGCGGCGAGAATGGCCCGCGAAACGTTCTGCCTGCTAGCCGATGCGGCGCAGCCGTCGTCGGGAGACGCGATCGACGCGCTCCTCGATCAGGAAAACCGCCTCGCGCACGCTGTCGAGGCGATTTCCGCCGGGCAGCGGGCGTTCAGCCTGGAAGGCCTGAGCATCGAACTGCCGATGGAATTCTTTCTGGCCACCGGCACGCTCAGGCTCAGGCCCGATTCGCCTTATGCGGGCGATGCGGCGGCCTCCCTGCAAGGCAACGACTACAAGCTGGCGGACTGCTTTCGCCATGCGACTGACGAAGCGCTGGCCGTTTTCCGGCCGATGATCCAGGCGGTCGAGTTCGACGCGAAATCGTTGCCCAACTGGAAATGGAGCGCCCGTCCGGGCGCGGCTGAGCGGCATCTGCAGCGGCGCTACGGCAATCCGCTCTTTCCGCTGCACCGGCAGATGGTGACGGCGCACGACGTGCATGAGGCGCGTCTTGCCGACAACCAGGCGCTGCAGGATATTCGCAACGAACTCAATGAAGTGAGGCGCGCTTTCTTCGAAAAGCCGGAGTTGCCGTTGAACTGGCTGGCGTACCTCGAAGGTTACCGGGACGAGGTGGACAGGCTGGATGAACGCCGGCTCGTCGCGGGTGGGCAGAACGCTGCGCTCGGCGAAGCGATAGCGGCGCTGCGTGCCGACATTCTGGCGCCGTGGCGCGCCGAGATTCAGAAGAATCGCCACAGCCTCGCCACGCTCGAACAGGACGAAGCGCGCAGGGCCGAGAGGCGCGCACTGCTGTACGGCTGCGACTGGACCGCGCAACTGCTGAGTCACGGCTCGCTGATCCCGCCGGACGAAGTCGTTCCCGCTTTGCTGAGCGAATCTCCCCCGGACCTGGAGCGGGCGGTGACCGGTCTGCAGTCGGAGCCGCGCCTGCATGAGACGCTGGCTCACTGCCGGGCCGTTGCGCATCGGCTCGTGAACGAGCTGCGCGCGGCAGGCCACAACTTCCCCGATATGACCGACAAGCTGCGTATTCTGGACGGCTCGTTCGACGCGCCCCTGAACGGCCCGCAGGCCCGGCCGCTCGACGGCGCGCCGGGACAGCTGCCAGCCTGAAGTTCGAGGCGGGCGCCCTGGCGTCAGGTTTTCAGCCGGTAGCCCGTCTTGAAGATCCACGCGGTGATCGCGAGGAACAAGGCGAGAAAGGCGGCTGTCATGCCGAGACTCACGCCGACGTCGACATCCGCGAGCCCGTAGAAGCTCCAGCGAAAACCGCTGATGAGATAGACGATCGGGTTGAATAGCGTGATCACCTTCCACGCCGTCGGCAGCATGTCGACCGAGTAGAAGGCGCCGCCGAGGAAGGTCAGCGGCGTGATGACGAGAAGCGGCACGATCTGCAGCTTCTCGAAGTTGTCCGCCCAGATGCCGATGATGAAACCGAGCAGGCTGAACGTGACCGCGGTGAGCAGCAGGAACAGCGCCATCCACAGGGGATGCTGGATCTGGATCGGCACGAAGAGCGCCGCGGTCGCGAGGATGATGAGCCCGAGCACGACCGACTTGGTCGCCGCCGCGCCGACATAGCTGACCACGATTTCGAGGTAGGACACGGGCGCGGAGAGCAGTTCGTAGATCGTGCCCGTGAAGCGCGGGAAGTAGATGCCGAACGACGCGTTCGAGATGCTCTGCGAAAGCAGCGACAGCATGATCAGGCCCGGCACGATGAACGCGCCGTAGCTGACGCCGTTCACTTCCTTGATGCGCGAGCCGATAGCGGAGCCGAATACGATGAAGTAGAGCGAGGTCGAAATGACCGGCGCGACAATGCTCTGCATCAGCGTGCGCCGCGTGCGCGCCATTTCGAACCGGTAGATGGCGCGAATTGCGTAGTGGTTCATCGGGAGGTTACCTGTCTTTTGCCGTCTTCTGCGACCGAAGCTGGGGCGGGCCGTGAAGGGGCCGCCGGGTCCTGGTGGACGAGACTCACGAAGATGTCCTCCAGCGAACTCTGGCTCGTTTTCAGGTCCGTGAAGCCGATGCCCGCCTCGTTCAGGTTCTTCAGCAGCGCGATGATGTCGTTGCGTTCGCTCTCGCTGTCGTAGGTATAGGTGAGTTCGGCGCCGCCGTCGGCCAGCTCCAGCCCCCAGGCGGCGAGGCCGTCCGGAATGGCGCCCAGCGGGGCGTCGAGCTGCAACGTCAGCTGTTTGCGGCCGAGCTTGCGCATGAGCACGTCCTTGTGCTCGACGAGCATGATCTTGCCCGCGTTGATGACGCCGATGCGGTCGGCCATCTCCTCCGCCTCGTCGATGTAGTGCGTCGTCAGGATGATCGTCACGCCATTCGCCTTGAGGCCGCGCACGAGTTCCCACATGTCGCGGCGCAGCTCGACGTCCACCCCCGCCGTCGGCTCGTCCAGAAACAGGACTTGCGGCTCGTGCGCGAGCGCCTTCGCGATCAGCACGCGGCGTTTCATGCCGCCCGAGAGCGTCATGATCTTGTTGTTGCGCTTCTCCCACAGCGAGAGGTCGCGCAGCACGCGCTCGACATACGCGGGGTTGGGCGCCTTGCCGAACAGGCCGCGGCTGAACGATACGGTGGCCCAGACCGTTTCGAACGCGTCGGTCGTCAGCTCCTGAGGCACGAGGCCGATCAGCGAGCGCGCGGCGCGGTAGTCGGCGACGATATCGTGACCGGCCACGCGCACACTGCCTTCGCTCGCATTGACGATGCCGCAGACGATGCTGATCAGTGTCGTCTTGCCCGCGCCGTTCGGTCCCAGCAGCGCGAAGATCTCGCCTCGCGCAATGTCCAGATTGATGTTCGTGAGTGCCCGGAGTCCCGATGCATAGACTTTCGAGAGATTCTCGATGGAGAGGATCGTTTGCATGTGCGTGACATTACCAGAAGCGGGCAAAAGACATCGGGCGGACCCACGCGGGGACATCGGACATCCCAGGGAAAACCCTCCCATTTCATTCCCATTCGCTGGGAATCGTATTTTTGATTTCCGGGAGTGACGTGGCATGCTGAGTGCATCGATTCAGCCTTCGACGTCCAGGTGAAACAGGAACCCGGTGTTACCGGCGCAGAGCGCCTGCTACTCGTGCTTTCGGCACTCGCGAGCCGCGGCAAGGCGATGTCCGCGAAGGACATGCTCGCGGCTACGGGGCTCGCGCAAAGCACCCTTTATCGCCAGGTCGCGGTGCTCAAGCGCTGGGGCTTCGTGACCGAAGACGCCGGCTACTACGCGCCGGGCCCCATCAGTCTGCAGCTTGCGCTCGGCTTCGACGTCAATTCGCTGCTCGTCGAATCGAGCCGCGAAGGCATGCTGCAACTCGCGCGGACTTCGCAGGAGAGCGTTGGGCTCGTCGTTGCCGTGAACGACCAGGTGGTCTGCCTCGAAATGGTCGAAAGCACGCATTCGCTGCGCTGTTCGTTCGAGAAGGGGCGCGCGGTGCCGCTCAAGGCCGGGGCGTCGGCCAGGTCATTGCTCGCGTTCATGCATGAAAAGGCGCGCGGCGAGACGCTCGAGCGCATCTTCGCCGGCGACCCTCAAGGCCGCGCCGCCATGGAGGCGGAACTGGAGCAGATTCGCGCGCGCGGCTACGCGGTAAGCGAAAGCGAAGTCGACCCCGGCGTGTGGGGCGTGAGTGCGCCTGTGTTCCGGCGCGTTGCGCGCGGCGTGCTTGCCAACGCATCGATTACCTTGATGGCGCCGACCTCGCGCGTGGCGGGCCGCGAGCCGCAGCTCGCCGACTGGACCTTGCGCACCGCACACGGCATCTCCGCCCGCCTGCAGACCGATTGACCGCAACGAACGAAGCCAACGCACGAAGACAAAGAACGAAGCCCAAATCCGCAGCGCCTCGACAAACCACACAGGAGTCCAACATGAAACTGCACAAACTGCTGTCCGCCACGTGCGTCGCCCTCGCGATGTTCGCCGCCGCCGCTCCCGGCACCGCGAGCGCGCAGGCGCAGAACGTCCTCCAGGTTGCGACCGATGCGACCTTCCCGCCGATGGAGTTCACGGAAAACGGTCAGCGCACCGGGTTCGACGTCGACCTGATGAACGCGCTCGCCAAGGCAATGGGCAAGCAGGTTCAGTGGACCGACATCGACTTCAAGGGGCTGATTCCGGGCCTCATCGCGCACCGCTTCGACGTCGCGATCTCCGGCATCTACATCACGCCTGAACGCAGCCAGGTGGTGGACTTCACGCAGCCGTATTTCGCGGGCGGCCTCGTCGCGCTCGTGAAGGCCGACTCGCCCATCAAGACGCTCGCCGATCTCGACGGAAAGAAGGTCTCGGTGCAGGTCGGCACGAAGTCGGTGAACTTCCTGCGCGACAACTACCCGAAGGTGACGCGCGTCGAGGTCGAGAAGAACCAGGAAATGTTCGACCTCGTCGGCATTGGCCGCGCCGACGCCGCCGTGACCGGCAAGCCCGCCGCGTACCAGTTCGCCCGCACGCGCGCGGGATTTCGCGTGCTCGACACGGAACTGACGAAGGAAGCCTATGGCATTGCCGTGCGGAAGGACGAGCCGCAACTGCGCGATGCGCTGAATGCCGCGCTTGCGAAGATCAAGGCGGACGGCACCTACGCCCAGATCGTGAACAAGTGGTTCGGCACGAGTTCGAAGTGACCCGGCGGATCTGATCGATGCAACTCGACTTCTCTCCGGCTATCGCCGGCTGGGCCGACATCGCACACGGCGCGCTGGTGACGGTGGAAGTGACCGCCGCCGCGCTCGTGCTCAGCTGCATGCTTGGCCTCCTGATCGGCATCGGCCGGCTCGCGCCGCAAAGGCGGCTCATTTACGGCTTCTGCACGGGCTACCTCGTGTTCTTTCGCGGCACGCCGCTGCTCGTGCAGCTGTTCCTGCTCTTTTTCGGACTGCCGCAGTTCAACATCCTGCTGCCGGCGTTCGTCTGCGGCATGCTGGGGCTGGGGCTCTATTCGGCGGCCTATGTCTCGGAGATCGTGCGCGGCGCGATCCAGTCCGTCGATCGCGGGCAGATGGAAGCCGCGCGTTCGATCGGCATGTCGGCGGCGCAGGCCATGCGCGCGATCATCCTGCCGCAGGCCGTGGTTCGCATGATTCCGCCGCTCGGCAACGAATTCATCGCGCTCATCAAGAATTCCGCGCTGGTCTCGCTGCTGACGATCGACGACCTGATGCATGAAGGCCAGAAGATCATCAGCGTTTCGTATCGCTCGCTGGAGGTGTACCTCGTGATTGCGCTCGTCTATCTCGTGCTCACGCAGACGACAAATTATGCGCTGCATCGAGTCGAGCGCCGCTTGCGCGCGGGAGGGATGGTGCAATGAGCGCGAAACAGGAACCGATCGTCAGCATTCGCGGGCTCAAGAAGTCGTTTGGCTCGCACCTCGTGCTCAACGGCATCGACTTCGACATTCAGCCGCAACAGGTGGTCGTGGTGATCGGCCCGAGCGGTTCGGGCAAGAGCACGTTCCTGCGCTGCTGCAACGGGCTCGAGCAGCCCGAGGGCGGCACCATCGATATCTGCGGTCATCGCCTCGTGGAAAACGGCGCGATGCTCAAGGACCGCGCGCTCAATGCGCTGCGTACCGAAGTCGGCATGGTGTTCCAGTCGTTCAACCTGTTTCCGCACCTCTCGGTGCTGCACAACATCACGGTCGGGCCGCGCATGCTGCGCGGGGCATCGAAGGCGCAAGCCGAGTCCGCCGCGCTTGCGTTGCTCGAGAAAGTCGGGCTCGCGCACAAGGCGCATGGTATGCCGGCGAGCCTTTCGGGCGGGCAGAAGCAGCGTGTGGCCATTGCGCGCGCGCTGGCCATGCAGCCGCGCGTGATGCTGTTCGACGAGCCGACTTCTGCGCTCGACCCGGAGCTGGTCGGCGAAGTCTTGCAGGTCATGAAGCTGCTGGCTTCCGAGGGCATGACCATGGTGGTCGTCACGCACGAGATGGGCTTCGCGAAGGAAGTGGCCGATGTCGTGGTCGTGATGGATGGCGGCGAGATCGTCGAGGCGGGACCGCCTTCGACGATCTTCACCGCGCCGGCACAACCGCGCACGCGCAGTTTCCTGCAAGCGGTGTTGTCGCGCGTATGAGCCGCTCGTCCGTACCGTCACAATCGATATCGCGCGCGCCTGATTCGAGGGGCGCCCCGATTTCCCCGCTTTCCATGACGAATGCGCTCTTCGCGGACCATGCGTACCTGCCCGGCGGCTGGCGCCGCAACGTGCTGCTCGAATGGGACGCCACGGGCACGCTGCGCGGCGTGACGCCCGACCTCGCGAATGCGCCGAGCGGCGTTGCGCGCGCGCCGGGGCCGATCGTGCCTGGCATGCCTAATCTTCATTCGCATGCTTTCCAGCGAGCGATGGCAGGCCTCACCGAATATCGCGCGAATCCCACCGACAGCTTCTGGAGCTGGCGTGACCTGATGTACCGGTTCGCCGCGCGCCTCACGCCCGACGATCTTGCCGCGGTCGCGAGCTGGCTTTACGTGGAAATGCTCAAGGCCGGCTACACGTCCGTCTGCGAGTTTCACTACGTGCATCACGCGCAAGACGGCCAGCGCTATGCGAGCCCCGCCGAACTGGCGCAGCGTGTGGTCGACGCAGCGAGCGCGACCGGCATCGGCATGACCATGCTGCCCGTGCTCTACCAGTACAGCGGCTTCGGCGCGCAAACGCCGCGTGACGATCAGCGCCGCTTCATCAACACGCCGGAACAGTTGCTCGGCATCGTCGAGGCGCTGCGTGCGTGGCGGCCCGAGCACGGCGCGTTGCGCTACGGCGTTGCACCACATTCGCTGCGCGCGGTTTCACACGACTCGTTGCGCGCGCTGCTGGAAGGCCTGGACCACGCGCTTCCTGGCGCGCCCGTGCATATCCACATCGCCGAACAGACGGCCGAAGTCGAGGCTTGCCTCGCGACAGAAGGTGCGCGGCCGGTGCAATGGCTCCTCGACCGGTTCGACGTGAACGCGCGCTGGTGCCTCGTCCATGCCACGCATATCGATGCGCGGGAGACCGCCGCGCTCGCCCAGAGCGGTGCGATTGCGGGCTTGTGCCTCACGACCGAAGCGAATCTCGGTGACGGCATTTTCCCCACGCGCGAGTATCTCGATGCGGGCGGCGCGTTCGGCATCGGCTCGGACAGCCATATCGGCGTGGACTGGCGCGCCGAATTGCGCTTGCTCGAATACGGGCAGCGGCTCGCGCAGCGCGAACGCAACGTGCTCGCGTCGGCGGGGAACGCGCAGGTTGCCGACCGTCTTTTCGACGCGGCGCTCGCAGGCGGCGCGCGCGCGACGGGGCGCGCGGTGGGCGCGTTGCGCCAGGGCGCCCGCGCGGATTGGCTCGTGCTCGACGCGCAGCATCCGAATCTCGCGCAGCAGACGCCGCAAAGCTGGCTATCCTCAGTGGTGTTCTGCGAGCACGGCGAGACGCCGGTGCGCGACGTCTATGTGGGCGGCGAGCAAGTCGTCGCGCAGCGCCGCCACCGCGACGAAACGCGGCTGTACGCCGGCTATCGCAAGGCGTTGAACCATCTCCTCGCTGGCGCTTGAGTGCGCGGCCAACCGGACGGAACCCCATGACCGACCTCTTTACGCTCGAACGCGGCACGGCGCCGCTGCTGATCTCGATTCCCCACCTCGGCACGCAGATTCCCGAGGCGCTGCGCGACGCTTATACGGACATTGCGCTCACGGTTGCCGATACCGACTGGCATCTCGACCGGCTCTATGCGTTTGCAAAGACGTTGGGCGCGACGATACTCGGTGCGCGCGTGTCGCGCTATGTGATCGACCTGAACCGGCCGCCCAACGACGAAAGCCTGTACCCGGGGCAGACGACGACTTCGCTGTGCCCGACTGAAACGTTCCGCGGCGAGGCGCTCTATCGCGAGGGCCGCGCGCCCGCTGCGCACGAGCGCCAACGCCGCGTCGCCGCGTACTGGCAGCCATATCACGACGCGCTGCGCGCCGAGCTGCAGCGTCTGCGCGCGCAGCACGCCAACGTGCTGCTGTGGGAAGCGCATTCGATTGCAAGCGTGCTGCCGCGGCTATTCGACGGCAAGCTGCCCGATTTGAACATCGGCACGCAGGACGGGCGCACGGCAGCGGCGGCGGTGCAGGCGGCGGTCGAGCGCGCGGCGGCTGCGAGCGGCTTCACGTGGATCGCGAATGGCCGGTTCAAGGGCGGCTACAACACGCGTCGTTACGGCGCGCCGCAGGATGGCGTGCATGCCGTGCAACTCGAAATGTGCCAGTCGACGTACATGAGCGAGGCAGCGCCGTTCGACTACGCGCCGTCGCTCGCCCAGAAAGTCGGGCCGGTGGTGAGCAGGATGGTGGGCGCAGCGTTGGAGGCCGTGACGGCGATGAACGCCTGCGCCGGCTGATTGCGCCGCGCGCAAACGCGCTGTTAAGCGAATCCCTGCATTTCAGGCGGCGGCCGGAATCGAAGGCGATTTGCCCCGTTTCGCGCGCCGCACAGCGCGGGAAAGTCCTCAGTTGTGCAGGCTACGATCGCGTTGCCGATCGTAGTATCCTCTAGCGACGCGGCCTCGGGGGGCGCTGATGTGCCGTCGCGAAGCAGTGCAGACATCCACATAAAGAGGAGAGGTTGAATGAAGTTGACGAAGCTCCTGTTCACAAGCGCGCTTGCCGTATCGGCACTTGGATTTACCGCCATTTCCGCCCATGCGGAAGATCTGCTGGATTCGGTCAAACAGGCCGGGGTGCTCAAAATCGGTCTGGAGGGCACCTATCCCCCGTTCGATTCCCGTGACAGCAAGGGCGAACTCGTTGGCTTCGACGTGGATGTGGCGAAGGCCGTGGCGGCCAAACTTGGGGTCAAGCCCGAGTTCATTCCCACCGAGTGGAGCGGCATTATTGCGGCGCTGCAGGCCGGCAAGTTCGACGTGATCGTCAATCAGGTGACCGTCACGCCGCAACGCCAGCAGGCGCTCGACTTCAGCCAGCCGTACACGTACTCGGCCGCGCAATTGATCCAGCGCTCCGACGACAAACGCGAATTCAAGACGCTCGACGCATTCAAGGGCGACAAGAAGCTCGGCGTGACGCTCGGCACCAACTATGACCAGATGGCGCGCGCCGTGCCCGGCATCAACGTGCAGACGTATCCCGGCGCGCCCGAGAAGCTGCGCGACCTGGCCGCGAAGCGCATCGACGCGACGATGGACGACCGCCTGATGCTGCCGTACATCATCAAGACGTCGAATCTGCCCCTGCGTCCAGGCGCCGTGTTGCCGGGCGCCGATCAGCAAATGGCCATTCCGTTCCGCAAGGGCAATCCGAAGTTCGAGAAGGCGATCAACGACGCGCTCACCTCGCTCAAGCAGGACGGCACGCTCAAGAAGATCTCCATGCAGTGGTTCGGCCAGGACGTGACGCAACCGCTCGCTCACTAACGTTGCGGGCGTTTTGCGACACTCGCGCCGGCCGCCTTCATGGCCGGCGCGATCGCTTCGACACTTCTTCCTACCGCGGCGCCTGCGTCCTCGTGCGCATCTTCGCGACCTCCGCCGCGCCCACCCCGCCTGCCTGGTTGTTCCACCCCGCGCGCACGAACGTGAGTACGTCGGCGATCTGCTTGTCGCTCAGGACATCTGCATAAGCGGGCATGGGGTATGGCGCGGGCATGCCCTGGATCACGAGAGCGCCGGTGCCGTTGAGCGTGACGTTGATGAGTGACGACGCGTCCTTCGCGAGCACGTTCGGATTGCCGGCGAGCGGCGCGAACATCGGCGCGAAGCCACGGCCGTCGGCGCCGTGGCAATGCATGCAGTACGCCGTGTAGACGCGCGCACCCGCATCGTTCGCCGGACGCGAGAGCGACACCTTCGTCGCCTGCGCGTCATAGGCATACGCCGGTCCGCCGTCGTCGCCCTTCGCCGGCAGCGACTTCAGGTAGACCGCGATCGCGTTGACGTCCGCGTCGTTCATGGCCTGGGTGCTCTTGTTGATCACATCGGTCATCGCGCCGAACGCGGAGGCGTGCTGGTTCGCGCCCGTCTTCAGGAACTGCGCGAGGTCCGCTTCGCTCCAGCGGCCGAGGCCCGTGTTGTGCGCGCCGGTCAGGTTCGAGGCGAACCAGCCGTCGAGCACGGCGCCCGTGAGCCAGGCGTCGCCGCTTTCGTCGAGCGCCTTCTCGTTGAAGCCGACGCCGCGCGGCGTGTGGCACGAGCCGCAATGGCCGAGACCCTGCACGAGGTACGCGCCGCGGTTCCACGCGACGTCCTTGCCCGCTTTGTCCTGATAAGCGCCCTTGTCGAGAAAGACAGCGTTCCAGATCTTGAGCGGCCAGCGCATGTTCATCGGCCACTTGATGTCGGCGTCGCGGTTGCTCTGCTTGACCGGCTGCACGCCCTGCATGAAGTACGCGTAGAGCGCGGCAATGTCTTCGTCGCGCACCTTCGCGTACGAGGGGTAGGGCATCGCCGGATAGAGGTTGTGGCCGTCTCTCGCGACGCCCTCGCGCAGGGCGCGCGCGAAGTCCGCTTGCGTATAGCCGCCAATGCCGGTGTCCGGGTCGGGCGTGATATTGGTCGAGTAGATGCGTCCAAGCGGCGTGTTCATCGGCAGGCCGCCGGCAAACGGCTTGCCGTGCGGCGCCGTGTGGCACGCCGCGCAGTCGCCCACGGCGGCGAGGTAGGCGCCGTGCTGGACCGTGGCGGCGTCCGCTGCGCTCGCGGCGAGGGCGGGGCGCGCGCTCACGCACGCGAATGCCGCTAGCGCGAGCGTGGCACCGGCAAAGCGGCGCAGGCCGCGGGCGCGTTGGGATGCGTCGATTGTCCTGGTCATGGTTCGCTCCCTCAAGCCGACTGCGCGGACGCGCCCGCGTTCATGAGCTGGCGGCCCACGGGCAAGTGCCGCAGACGTTTTCCGGTCGCCGCGTAGATCGCGTTCATCACGGCCGGTATGACCGCCGCGGTGCCGGGCTCGCCGATCCCGCCGGGCGCTTCGGCGCTCTTCACCAGATGGACTTCGATCAGCGGCATCTGGTCGATGCGCATCACTCGATAGTCGGTGAAGTTGGTTTGCGTGACGCGTCCGCGCTCGATCGTAATCTCGCCCCACAGCGCGGCCGTGATGCCGAACACGATGCCGCCCTGGATCTGCGCCTCGATGGTCTCGGGATTCACGGCCATGCCGCAATCCACGGCGCACACCACGCGGTTCACGCGCACCTCGCCGTCGTCGACGGTAACGTCTGCGACCATGCTCATGAAGCTGCCGAACGCGTGCATGACCGAAACGCCGCGCCCCTGCCCCTTCGGCATGGGCGGTCCCCAGTTTGCAGCGCGCGTGGCCGCGTCGAGCACACCCAGCGCGCGCGGCGACTTGCCGAGCAGATTGCGGCGGTAAGTGACCGGATCGGTTTTCGCGGCCACGGCCAGTTCGTCGACGAAGCTCTCCACCACGAACGTGCTGCGCGTGGGCCCCACGCCGCGCCAGAACGCTGTGGGCACCGCGCGCGGCTCCTGGCGCACGTATTCGATCAACTGGTTCGGCAGGTCGTAGGGCAGATCGGCGGCGACTTCCACCGCGTCGGGGTCGACGCCGTGCTGGAACGCGGGGGGAGCAAAGCGCGCCATGATCGAGGAGCCCGCGATGCGGTGCTGCCAGGCGACGGGCTTGCCGTTCGCGTCGAGCCCGGCCGAGATGCTGTCGTAGTAATACGGCCGGTACATGTCGTGCTGAATGTCCTCTTCGCGCGTGTAGAACACCTTCACCGGCACCTTGAGTTGTTTGCCGATCTTGAGCGCCTGGGTGATGGCATCGACTTCGAGCCGCCTCCCGAAGCCGCCGCCAAGCAGATGATTGTGCAGCGTGACCTGTTCGGGCTTCAGACCCGTGACGGCAACGGCCGCATCCACGGCGCGCGTGGGCACCTGGGTGCCCACCCAGATTTCGCAGCCATCGGGCTGCACGTTGACCGTGCAGTTGATCGGCTCCATCGTTGCGTGTGCAAGGAATGGCTGCTGATAAACGGCATCGATGCGCGTTTTTGCGGTGCCGAACCCCTGCTGCACGTCGCCGTCCTTGCGTGCGACGGCGCCCTCGCGTTGCGAGGCGCTCGCGAGATCGGCGACGATCTGCTGCATCGAAACGTTCGCGCCCGCGCCCTCGTTCCACTCGACGACGAGCGCCGCAGCGCCCCGTTTGGCGGCCCACGTGTGTGCGCCGATCACGGCCACCGCATTGTCGATCTTCACGACCTGCGTGACGCCGGGGACCTGCAACGCGTGCGTGTCGTCGACCTTCGCGGGCGTACCGCCGAACACGGGGCAGTTCACGATGGCCGCGTAGACCATCCCCGGCAGGCGCACGTCGAGGCCGAAAAGCGCCGAGCCGTCCACCTTCTCGGGCGAGTCGAGGCGCTTTGTGGGCTTGCCGATCAGCGTGAAGGCTTTCGGGTCCTTGAGCGCCACTTTCTGCGGCACGGGCAGACGGGCGGCCGCGTCGACGAGCTGGCCATAGGCGATGCGCCGGCCGCTTGCGTCGTGCAGCACCTCGCCCGCCTTGGCGTGGCAAGTGGCGGGATCGACCTGCCATTGTTGCGCCGCCGCCTGGATCAGAACGGTGCGCGCGGCGGCGCCCGCTTCGCGCATGGGTTGCCAGGCAAAGCGAATCGACGTCGAGCCGCCCGTGAGTTGACCGCCCAGCAGCGGGTCGGTGAAGAGCTTCGCATTGGGCGGCGCGTGATCGATCGTGACGCTATCGAGCGGCACTTCGAGCTCTTCCGCGATCAGCATCGGAATCGAGGTGTAGACGCCTTGCCCCATCTCCACCTTCGGGACGATCAGCGTGACCTTGCCCGAGCGGTCGATCTGCACGAATGCGTTCGGCTCGAACACGCCGTCTTGCGGGGCTTCGTTGCCGTCGCCGCCCACGACCGATTGACGCCTCTGGCTGTCGCCCTGCGCGCCGGCAGAAAAGCTGATGCCGAGCAGCAGGCCGCCGCCCGCTGCCGCGCCGAGCTTGAGAAACGCGCGGCGCGAGAATGGGCCGCTCACGGCGACATGCTGCCTGCGTTGCGGCGCGCCGTTTTGCGCGTCGAGGAGACCCTGTGACATGTCAGGCCTCCTTCGCGGCTTGTTTGATGGCGGCGCGAATGCGCGCATAGGTACCACAGCGGCAGATGTTGCCCGCCATGGCGGCGTCGATATCCGCGTCGCTCGGGTTCGGATTCGTGGCGATGAGTGCCGTCGCCGACATCACCTGCCCCGATTGACAGTAGCCGCACTGCACGACGTCGATTTCGCGCCAGGCCTTCTGCACTTTCTGTCCAGCGGGCGTTGCGCCAATGGCCTCGATGGTGGTGATCTTGCGGCCCGCAACGGCGGCGACGGGCAGCACGCACGAACGCGCGGCCTCGCCGTCGAGATGCACCGTGCATGCGCCGCACTGTGCAATGCCGCAGCCGAACTTCGTGCCGGTGAGGCCGACGATGTCGCGCAGGACCCAGAGCAGCGGCATGTCGGGCGGCGCGTCGACGGTATGCGTTTCTCCGTTGATTGTTAATGTCGTCATGGAGCGGCTCTCCGAAAGTGGGGATTTGTCGTTCTCGATAATGCAATCGAAGCGTCCGCGCGCCGGCTGTTCCGCGTGGCCCGCCTAATGGGCGGGCCAAAGCGCAGGCCCGTGGGCACGGCCCTTCGACAACCGCACGAGTGTAGCGCCGCCGTTAAATGTGTGCAGAAAACGGGCCGCCTGGGAGATGCGGACAAAAAACCTGGCAACCTGGAGGTAGTTCATGGACTCGCACGAAGAGGGCATTCGAGCGGTTCGGCGGCTGCGGCTTCGGCATCGCGCGCCGTAGAGAGTTCGCAAAGCTCAGGATTGCCTCGCGGTGGTCCCAGCCAGCCGTACCGGTTATGCGCGTGCCGTATCGGCGCAGCCAGGGCGGCGCTGCGGTCACGCCCGTCGTTCACCTACTGTTGCGCGTATTGCGCTCGATCGCGGTCAGCAGCAACAACAGGACGAGGAAGCCTGCCAGTGCGAGGAGCGTTCCCAGCGATGCCCCGAGCTGTTCGCTTCTGCCGCGCGCGGCCTGCATGGCGCTTTGGGCGTCTCCAATGCGCTCGATCTTGACCCGGGCGTACTGGTTCATGGCCGCCGCGACATACCGCTCGCGATTGTCCCATTCCCAGCTTGCCGCATGCTGCGTTGCCCGCACGACGATGTCGGAGAGCTCGTCCAGAAACTGCTGCCGGTCGGCCAGGGGGACGCTGGCCAGCCATGCCTCGAGCAGCGGCTGACTCGCATTGTCCTGACTCAATACGGTACGCAATGGAGCGGGAATCAGGAATCCCGCCGCGCCAGGCACGTTTACTGTGGGGTAGCTGCCGTTCGCGCTGTCATTTGACAGGGCATCGTTCGCCGCTTCCGAACCCGGTATCGAGGAGAGAACTTCGCTGGCACTCAGTGGAGGATCTGCGGTGACAGCAGTCTTTCCCGGAAGCGCGAGTGCGAACATCAGTGCAATCATGGCCAGCACGGCCCCCACGAGGGCGATGAGACACAGCACGTGTGCCATGCCCAGCAGGCGCCTCTCCAGCTTGTCCGCAATTTTCATGTCGTTCCCGTTGAAATCAGCTCCGGCGCGGTGCCGGCATTGACTTTACGGCTCCCGCAGGTAACGCTGCGCGAGCGCTTCGTACAGGGGCGGCGCGAACAGGCGCGAGACGCGGCTCGCGATGAGCGCCGTGGCCATCAATGAAATGACGAGCGCGTGCCCGTTGATCATCTCGATGACAATCACGAACGCCGTAATCGGACTCTGCGTGACCGCCGCGAGATAGCCGACCATGCCGAGCGCGATGAGCATCGGGAGTTGCATCTGCGAGAACACCATGTGCACCGTGTTGCCGATGCCCGACCCGATCGCGAGCGAAGGGGCGAAGAGACCGCCCGGCGCGCCAGGCAGGTACGATCCCACCATCGATACCATCTTCAGGACCGGGTATGCCGCGCTGACGTGCGCAGTACCCTCGAGCATGCTGCGTGCTTCGGCATAGCCGCTGCCGAAAGTGTGGCCGTGCGTCAGCAC
Organism: Paraburkholderia silvatlantica; assembly: GCF_003096715.1. Taxonomy (GTDB): domain Bacteria; phylum Pseudomonadota; class Gammaproteobacteria; order Burkholderiales; family Burkholderiaceae; genus Paraburkholderia; species Paraburkholderia silvatlantica. Next base: position 1,175 of record NZ_QEOL01000025.1, on the reverse strand, counting down.
GCCAACGACCGCGATGACGAGGCCGCTGAAGGCGCCAAACAGCACCGGCCGCTTCCCGCGCAGTTCGAGCAGCGGTCCCGGCATCCAGCGCTTCGTATTGAGCAGCAGCCAGCAAAAGCAGCCGCCAAGCAAGCCTGCAATCACACCGATCAGCAGGACGGCGAGGCTGAGCCATTGGGGCAGTCCCGAGCCGATATCGATCGTGCCGAAGTACACGTAGTTACCCTGGATTCCCAGCGAGACGACGCCGGCAAAAATGATGGCCGTAATCAGCACGCCGCTCGTGCGCTGCTCGAAGCTGCGCATGAGTTCCTCGATGGCGAACACCACGCCCGCGAGCGGCGCGTTGAATGCTGCGGACAGGCCTGCGGCTGCACCCGCGAGAGCGAGCCTGCGTTCCAGCACGCCCGGGCGGATTGCAAGGAAACGCCGGGGGTAGAAACGCCTCAGGCTGAACATCAGGGCGGCGCCGACGTGAATGGTGGGTCCTTCGCGGCCGATCGTAAATCCACCGAGAATGGCCAGAAAGGAGATGAAGATCTTGCCGACGAGGATCCGCAGCGTGAGTAGTCGGGGGCCGAGTTCGTCCGGCCCGTGAAGCATGGCGATGACCTGCGGGATGCCGCTGCCTTCCGAGCCGTCAAAGAAGCGCCGCGTGAGCCAGACCGTGACGGCACCTGTGGCGGGCGCTACAAGTAGAGGCAACCAGAAGTGCTCGGCGGCGTAACGCAGGAACAGGCCGTAGCCGAAATCGATCAGCTTCGCGTAGAGCACGGCGATGAGGCCGACAGAGATCGCCCCGAGCCAGAATACCCCGTAATGGAGCCATAGCCGGTTGGCTCGCTGCAGCGCTCGCCGGTCAATCAGCCCGAACATGCGCACGATCTGTATCCCCTGCTTTTCCATGCTGATTTTCCGGACAATTCCATCGCCGGCCTCATGTCGCTCAGGAGGAGGAGGGCAACTCAGGCCCTGCGCAGCGGCGGCGCCTTCATGTTGAGTGCGATGACGAGCCAGCACAAGACGAGCCCAGAGCACGTGTAAAAGACGGCGCTCGCGCCTTCGTGCTTGAGGATCCATCCGCCCGCCACGCCGCCGAGCGCGAGCCCGATCGACTGCGTGGTGTTGTACACGCCCGTGGCCGCGCCCTTGCGGTTGCCCGGCGCGAGCTTCGA
>NZ_QEOL01000024.1 GCF_003096715.1 Paraburkholderia silvatlantica | reverse complement strand
GTTGGAGAGGAAGCCCTTGAAGACCTCGAAGCTAAGCTCCGAAGTGAGGCTCTGGTCCAACAGGAACAGGATGAAAGGCAGGAACAGGAACAACAGCGCACCGCTCACGCGGTGGCCGATCGACACACGGCCGGCCAGAGGCAGGCGGTATGCGAACAATATCTGCCCAAGCCCGATGTTCCGGTATTCCGGCCTCGGTTTTTTTGTGGCTTCTGCCATGCTAGACCCCTACTATGTGTTAACACTAATTCGCAATTTTAGCGCCTTTTCATATCGCGCTGCAGCGAAACCCACGTCGGATACGGCTGGTGGCGCGCGCAAGCAAAGGCACTGTGGGGAAGGGCTCCGCGCCTTTCGCGCGGCCGCCCGTCAACTCAAATCATTCTGATAGTAGTACCCGGTTGTGACATACCATCCGCGGCGTACCTCGACCGGACGGTCTCCATAGGTATAGGACACCCGCTCGACCGATAGCAAAGGAAAACCGGCCGGCACCTTGAGGAGGTCGGCCACGGTGGGCTCCGCGGCCACGGCGCGGATCTTCTCGGTCGCACGAATCATGCGCGTGCCGAATTCCGCCTCGAACATGGCGTAGAGCGGGCCTTTGTACTCGGCGAGGCGCTCGCTCGTGAGCCCGCGGAACACGCCGCCGGGCAGCCAGATTTCGTCGAGCACGGTGCTCTCGCCGTCGAACTGCAGCAGACGCCGGATCAGCACCACCGGATCCGAGGGCTTGAGGTCGAGTTGCCGTGCGATCTCGGCCGAAGCGCGCAGGCGCCGGCACTCGAGCAGTTTGCTCACGTGCGGGTGTTCCGCGCCGTCATCGGCGAGTAATCTAAGAAAGCGAAACTGGGCACGCTCTTCGTTGTGCGTTGCAACAAACGTGCCCTTGCCCTGGCGGCGCACCAGCAGATTGTCGGCAGCCAGTTCGTCGATCGCCTTGCGTACGGTCCCCTGGCTCACCTTGTAACGGGCGGCCAGCTCGACTTCGCTGGGGATGATTTCGCCGGGCTTCCATTCGCCGGACTCGAGGCTCTGGGTAATGAGCCCCTTGATCTGCTGGTAAAGCGGACTGAAGGTCGGGGACGGCGGCACCGCGGGCGCAGACGCCGGAGCCCCGCTCTCGGGAGCGGTGGAATTCGCGTTGCTGGCCGGGTTTGCACTCATGGCGCGCATTTCAACATAAACCCCCCCTGCGCATCAAGCATTTTGCCTGTAATAGTTATGTCTTATATAAGACATAAGATACGGTTGACTTTGACCCTGACGACTTCTACACTCCCGATCGAGCAAGGGTTTGCGGGCAGGCTGCATGCTAATTTCAGGACATGAAACCGGCATGACGAGGAGACACCGCCGGCTACATCCGCCTCGTGGCGAATACGCCGCGAGCCGCCTTGCACGATGCTGTTCCCTCACGCAGTCAACGCAGTAGAGGTTTCGATCCGCCCAGCCGGCGCGCGCGAGTCGTTGCGCGCCGCGCGTTTCGTGGGAGAGCCCGAGCGAGCTGTTGCAGGAGTCGGCACACGCGAAGCGGCCAGCGTCTGGCGTTCCTCGAAGGGCGCCCCGTTCACCTCTTGCCATGTTGCACATGGTTACCGGCACGGCGGTCCGTGCCGGCGGCGCATGCTTCACGGCTTGTCAGTCAGGGTTGTTCCAGTGAAGCGCGCACGCCAGCGATAAAGACCGCCTGTTTCACCTACGCTTCGTGTATCGCGCATATAGAATGGCGTTTTACCCTGGCGTCTAACGCATCTTCCTGGAGATTTTCAATGGCTAAGCCCGCAAAGCGCGTTGCCGTCACCGGCGCCGCAGGTCAGATCGCTTACTCCCTGCTGTTCCGCATTGCGAATGGCGACCTGCTCGGCAAGGATCAGCCCGTCATCCTGCAACTGCTCGACCTGCCGCAAGCGCAAGCCGCCGTCAAGGGCGTCGTGATGGAACTGGACGACTGCGCATTCCCGCTGCTCGCGGGCGTGGTCATCACCGACGACCCGAAGGTCGCGTTCAAGGACGCCGACGTCGCCCTGCTGGTTGGCGCACGTCCGCGCTCGAAGGGCATGGAGCGTAAGGACCTGCTCTCGGCCAACGCCGAAATCTTCACGGTTCAGGGCAAGGCGCTGAACGACGTCGCCAGCCGCGACGTGAAGGTGCTCGTCGTCGGCAACCCGGCGAACACGAACGCCTACATCGCCATGAAGTCGGCTCCGGACCTGCCGAAGAAGAACTTCACCGCCATGCTGCGTCTGGACCACAACCGCGCGCTCTCGCAACTGGCCGCCAAGTCGGGCAAGCCGGTGGCTTCGATCGAGAAGCTCGCCGTGTGGGGCAACCACTCGCCGACGATGTATCCCGACTTCCGTTTCGCCACCGTCGACGGCCAGTCGCTCAACGCGCTGATCAACGACGACGTGTGGAACCGCGACACGTTCATCCCGACGGTCGGCAAGCGCGGCGCGGCGATCATCGAAGCGCGCGGCCTCTCGTCGGCAGCTTCGGCCGCCAATGCAGCGATCGACCACGTGCGTGACTGGGTCCTCGGCACGAACGGCAAGTGGGTCACGATGGGTATCCCGTCGGACGGCTCGTACGGCATTCCCGAAGACATCATCTACGGCGTGCCGGTGACGTGCGAAAACGGCGAATACAAGCGCGTGGAAGGTCTCGAAATCGACGCATTCTCGCGCGAGAAAATGGACGGCACGCTGGCCGAGCTGCTCGAAGAGCGCGAAGGCGTGGCTCACCTGCTCGGCAAGTAAGCCGGCGGTACGAACGGAACGCGCGTTTGACGCCCGTTCCGTTCTGCTTTATGGGCCCGCGGAGCAGCCTCCGCGGGCGGCCTTGGGCGGGCCCCCCTACGCGGGCCGCCCTAGGCGGGCCCCCCGATCCGCATGCGCCTTGCTGGCAGGACGCATCCGAATCCGGTATCTCCTGTAAAACTCGACTCCCGACGCCGAAGATGCGCGCCATTCTGCCAGCCGAAGTGCTGTTTGACGGCGAAGCGCCGCCCGCCATCCTGCCCGCATGCGACCACTACGCGGGCAGTGAGAAGCTGATGCTCAAATCGCTCGCGCTGCAACAGCAGCTGGGCCCGGTATTCGACATCACGCTCGATTGCGAAGACGGCGCGCAGGTAGGCCGCGAAGCCGAACACGCCGAACTCGCGGCGTCGTTCATCGGCGGCGAACATGACCGCTTTGGCCGCGTCGGCGTTCGCATCCACGATTTCCATCACCCGCACTGGCGCGACGACGTGCGCATGATCCTGCGCGCCGCCAAACGCGCGCCGGCCTTCATCACCCTGCCGAAGATCCGGGCCGTGGGCGACGCCGCCGAAATGACGGCGTTCATCGAGGCCACGCGCGTCGAAATGGGCATCGACAAGCCCATTCCCGTTCAATTGCTCGTCGAAACGCACGGCGCCCTCGCGCGCGTGTTCGACCTCGCCGCGCTGCGCGGCGTCGAGTCGCTCAGCTTCGGGCTGATGGACTTCGTCTCCGCGCACGACGGCGCGATTCCCGACACGGCCATGCGCTCGCCCGGCCAGTTCGACCACCCGCTCGTGCGCCGCGCGAAGCTCGAAATCGCAGCCGCGTGCCATGCGTTCGGCCGCGTGCCCTCGCACAACGTGAGTACGGAAGTGCGCGACATGGACGTGGTGGCGAACGACGCGCGCCGCGCCCGCAACGAGTTCGGCTACACGCGCATGTGGAGCATTCACCCGGCGCAGATTCCCGCGATCGTGGCCGCGTTCGCGCCGCGCGACGAAGAAATCGCGCTGGCCGCCGAAATCCTGCTGGCCGCGCAACACGCCCAATGGGGTCCGACACGCCACGGCGACACGCTGCACGACCGCGCGAGCTACCGCTATTACTGGTCCGTGCTGCGCCGCGCGCGCGCCACGGGCCGGGCCTTGCCGGCCGAAGCGGCGCCGCTGTTCGCGCGGGGCGAGCTGGCGCGGGAGTCGGCCTGATGCGCGCCGCGAATGGATGCAGAAAACGTTTTCAGCGTATCGCGCCACGACGACGACGCGGATCTCGCACCGCATAGCGCAGCGGCAGCAGTCACGAACAGTTACAGGCAGTTACTTGCGAACCAGGCTGCAAACAACACCGGGCCGGAGAAATTGAAGCTCACGGCGATAAATAGGTGAAAATAGCGTCCGCTGCGCGCTTTCGGGGCGCGCGCCGTGCAAACGGCGGTTGCCTGTTCAACCGCGCACTGATCAACCGCTTTTAGATAGATAAAGGTTTGACACCCATGAAGAAACTGCTGATCGCCGCTGTCATCGGCACGCTGTCCTCGACGCTGATGCTGGCCGCCACCGACGCCGCCGCACAAGGCACGTCGACCACTGCCAAAAAGCCGGCTCCGAAGCATCGCATCATCAAGCGCAAGGCCAACCCGGCCAAGGAAGCGAAGGTCGATCCGATCCCGGAAGGCTCGGAGCACTGGACCTGCGCTGAAGGCGCGCAATTCGACCTGAAGGGCGACATGGCGCGTGACCAGATCGTCACGGTTCACTGGGCGAACAAGAACTACAGCCTGCCGCGTCAGGTCACGACCACGGGCGCCGACCGCTTCCACGACGCCGCCACCGGCCTCGACCTCGTCGTGATCCCGACGAAGGCCATGCTGTTCTCGGACAAGGACAGCTCGCGTCTGGCCGACGAGTGCAAGACTGTTGCAATGCAGCAAGGCGCAATGGCCCCGACCCAGGCTCAAGCGCTGAACCCGGCTAACCGCGCTCCGGCAGCCGCCAGCGGCGCCGCGGGCCAGTAAGGACCGCGGGATCGCCTCGATGTCCGCCCTGATCTCCAACGTCAGGCCGCAGCCGGACCAGGTACTGGTCGATATCGTCGACTACGTCCTGAACTTCCGGGTTGACAGCGCGCTCGCGCTGACGACGGCCCGGCATTGCCTGATCGATACCCTCGGCTGCGGACTCGAGGCGCTCTCCTACCCCGCGTGCACCAAGTTGCTGGGACCGATCGTGCCGGGCACGATCGTCCCGCACGGCGCAAAGGTGCCGGGCACGTCATTCCAGCTCGATCCGGTACAGGCCGCGTTCAACATCGGCGCGATGATCCGCTGGCTCGACTTCAACGACACATGGCTCGCCGCCGAATGGGGCCATCCGTCGGACAACCTGGGCGGCATCCTCGCGGCCGCCGACTGGCTCTCGCGCACCGCCATCGCCCAGGGCAAAGCGCCGCTCACCATGAAGCACGTGCTCGAAGGCATGGTGAAGGCACACGAGATCCAGGGCTGCATCGCGCTGGAAAACTCGTTCAACAAGGTCGGTCTCGACCATGTGCTGCTCGTGAAGCTCGCCTCGACCGCGGTGGTCGGGCAAATGCTCGGGCTCACCCGCGACGAGCTGATCAACGCCGTTTCGCTTGCGATGGTCGACGGCCAGTCGCTGCGCACCTACCGCCACGCGCCCAACACGGGCTCGCGCAAGTCGTGGGCCGCAGGCGACGCCACCTCGCGCGCCGTGCGTCTCGCGCTCATGGCGAAAACGGGCGAGATGGGCTATCCCTCGGCGCTCACGGCAAAAACGTGGGGCTTCTACGACGTCTCGTTCAAGGGACAGCCATTCAGGTTTCAGCGCCCCTACGGCACGTATGTGATGGAAAACGTGCTGTTCAAGATTTCGTTCCCCGCCGAATTCCACGCACAGACTGCGGCCGAAGCCGCGATGACGCTGCACGGCGTGCTCGCGCAGCGCGGCAGGACGGCTGGGGACATCAAGCGCATCACCATCCGCACGCATGAAGCGGCCATCCGCATCATCGACAAGAGCGGCCCGCTTGCCAACCCGGCCGACCGCGATCACTGTATCCAGTACATGGTCGCCGTGCCGCTGCTCTTCGGCCGCCTCACCGCCTCCGACTACGAAGACGAAGTCGCAGGCGACCCGCGCATCGACGAACTGCGCGCAAAGACGGTATGCGTGGAAGACCCGCAGTTCACGAAGGATTATCACGATCCGGACAAGCGCTCGATCGCAAATGCGCTCACCATAGAGCTCATCGACGGCACGACGCTCGACGAGGTCGTCGTGGAGTATCCGATCGGCCACAAGCGGCGCCGCGAAGAAGGCATTCCGCTGCTGATCGAAAAGTTTCGAATCAACCTCGCGCGCCGCTTCCCCGCGAAGCAGCAGCAGGCGATTCTCGACGTCTCGCTCGACGAGGCCCGGCTTTGCGCCCTGAGCGTCAACGAGTACGTCGACATGTATGTGATCTGAGCAATCAGGCAGGTATCCGTGACAGCAGCAAACGAGCAGTAAGCGTTATTTCCGCGATTAAACGAAGGAAAACACTATGGCCCACAATCTCCACAAAACGCTAAAAGAATTCGACAGCGGTTCCGGCAAAGGCAAGTTCTACTCGCTGCCGCATCTCGGCAAGCAGCTTGGCGTGAAGATCAATCGCCTGCCGGTCTCGATCCGTCTGGTGCTCGAGTCTGTGCTGCGTAACTACGACGGCAAGAAGATCGCGGAAGAGCACATCGAGCAGCTGGCGAACTGGAAGCCGAATGCTTCGCGCGTCGACGAAATCCCGTTTGTCGTCGCCCGCGTCGTGCTGCAGGACTTCACCGGCGTGCCGCTGCTTGCCGACATCGCCGCCATGCGCGGCGTCGCCAAACAGGTCGGCAAGGATCCGAAGGTCATCGAGCCGCTCGTGCCGGTGGACCTCGTCGTCGACCACTCGGTGCAGATCGACTACTTCCGCCAGAAGGACGCACTCGACCTGAACATGAAACTGGAATTCCAGCGCAACAACGAGCGCTACCAGTTCATGAAGTGGGGCATGCAGGCGTTCGACACGTTCAAGGTCGTGCCGCCGGGCATCGGCATCGTCCACCAGGTGAACCTGGAATACCTCGCACGCGGCGTGCACAAGAAGACCGAAGGCGGCGACACCGTCTACTACCCGGACACGCTCGTCGGCACCGACAGCCACACCACGATGATCAACGGCATCGGCGTGGTGGGCTGGGGCGTGGGCGGCATCGAGGCGGAAGCCGGCATGCTCGGCCAGCCGGTGTACTTCCTCACGCCCGATGTGGTGGGCGTCGAGCTCAAGGGCAAGCTGCGCGAAGGCTGCACGGCCACCGACCTCGTGCTGACCATCACCGAAATGCTGCGCAAGGAGAAGGTCGTCGGCAAGTTCGTCGAGTTCTTCGGCGAAGGCACGGCGTCGATCGGCGTGCCCGACCGCGCGACCATCGGCAACATGGCGCCGGAATACGGCGCGACGATGGGCTTCTTCCCGGTCGACGAAAAGACGATCGACTACTTCAAGGGCACGGGCCGCACGCAAGCCGAAATCTCGGCATTCGAAAACTACTTCAAGGCCCAGGATCTCTTCGGTGTGCCGAAGGCCGGCGACATCGACTACACGAAGACGCTCACGCTCGACCTCGGCACGGTCGCGCCGTCGCTGGCGGGTCCGAAGCGTCCGCAGGACCGCATCGAAATCGGCAACGTGAAGTCGACCTTCACGGACCTGTTCTCGAAGCCGGTCGCGGAAAACGGCTTCAACAAGAAGGCCGCCGACCTCTCCGCGGAATACGCGGCGGGCGAGAAGGTCAAGCTGCACAACGGCGACGTGCTGATCGCCGCGATCACGTCGTGCACGAACACGTCGAACCCGAGCGTGCTGCTGGCAGCCGGTCTGCTCGCGAAGAAGGCCGTGGAAGCGGGTCTGACGGTCGCGCCGCACATCAAGACGTCGCTCGCTCCGGGATCGCGCATCGTCACGGAATACCTGACGAAGACGGGCCTGCTGCCGTACCTCTCGAAGCTCGGCTTCGAACTCGCGGCATACGGCTGCACGACCTGTATCGGCAACGCCGGCGACCTGACGCCCGAGCTGAACGAATCGATCGTCAAGAACGATGTCGTTGCGGCTGCGGTGCTCTCGGGCAACCGTAACTTCGAAGCGCGTATCCACCCGAACATCCGCGCGAACTTCCTCGCCTCGCCGCCGCTGGTCGTGGCTTACGCGATCGCGGGCAACATCACGCGCGACCTCATGACGGAACCGGTGGGCAAGGGCAAGGGCGGCCGTGACATCTACCTCGGCGACATCTGGCCGACGAGCGATGAAGTCAACGCACTGCTCAAGTTCGCCCTCGATCCGGACGCGTTTCAGAAGAACTACAGCCAGCTCACGAAGAAGGGCGACCTGTGGAGCAAGATCGAAGGCGAAGAAGGTCAGGTCTACGACTGGCCGAAGTCGACCTACATCGCCGAGCCGCCGTTCTTCGGCAGCGACTTTTCGATGACGCCGTCGTCGGCGGTGCCCGAGATCAAGGGTGCGCGCGCCTTGGGCATCTTCGGCGACTCGGTCACGACCGACCACATCAGCCCGGCTGGCTCGATCAAGGAAGACTCGCCCGCAGGCAAGTGGCTGAAGGAAAACGGCGTGCAGAAAGCCGACTTCAACAGCTACGGCTCGCGCCGCGGCAACCACGACGTGATGATGCGCGGCACCTTCGCGAACGTGCGGATCAAGAACCTGATGATCCCGGCGAAAGCCGACGGCACGCGCGTGGAAGGCGGCCTGACGATTCACCAGCCGAGCGGCGAACAACTGTCGATTTACGACGCCGCCATGAAGTACATCGACGCCGGCACGCCGACCATGGTGTTCGCAGGCGAAGAGTACGGCACGGGCTCGTCGCGCGACTGGGCAGCCAAGGGCACGCAGCTGCTGGGCGTGAAGGCCGTGGTCGCACGCAGCTTCGAGCGTATCCACCGCTCGAACCTCGTCGGCATGGGCGTTCTGCCGCTGCAGTTCAAGGGTTCGGACAGCGTTCAGTCGCTCGGCCTGACGGGCGAAGAAACGTTCGATATCGAAGGCCTGACGGACGACTTCAAGCCGCAGCAGGACCTGACGCTCGTGATCCACCACAAGGACGGCAAGGATCAGCGCGTGCAGGTGCTGCTGCGCATCGACACGCCGATCGAAGTCGACTACTACAAGCACGGCGGTATTCTGCCGTTCGTGCTGCGCTCGCTTTTGGCCGCTTGACTCGCGGCGTAAGTACGCAGTTTTTTGCAGGTGCCGCGCCCGGCAACGGGTGCGGTCACACTTGGAGCCCGACGCAAGTCGGGCTTTTTTTTCGACTATGCGTTGGGTCGCGCTATTCGATCAGCTTGTTCAACGTCGCAAACTCGATCAGCGCCGCAAGCGACGTGACGCCGAGCTTGTCCAGCACGCGGGTCTTGTAGGTGCTGACGGTTTTATCTGAAAGCCCGAGCCGTGCCGCGATACCCTTGTTGCTCAAACCGCGCGCGAGATACTGCAGGACTTCGACCTCGCGAGGCGACAGCCCGTTGAGCGCCACGTCGCGGCCGCCGCCGCAACTGCCCGCCGGGAAGCAGTCGTAGCCGAGCAATACCGCCCTGACCACACCGCACAGCTCCTCCACGCCGCGATTCTTGTTGACATAGCCGTTCGCGCCCGCGATACGCGTGTGATTGGCCATGACCATCTCGGGCTTCGCAGAGAGCACGAGAATGCGCGCGCCGGGCTGCTGCGCGCGAATGCCGCGGATGACGGAAAGGCCGTCGAGCTTCGGCAACTCGAGGTCGAGAATCACCAGATCGGGACGCAGTTCCTGGACGAGCTGCAGGCCCGCTTCGCCATCGCTGCACTCGCCCACCAGCTCGTACTCCGTATTGAGCACGTTGACGAGCATCTTCCGCACAATCGGGTGGTCGTCGATGACGACGACGCGCTTCATTTTCTGTTCCATGGTGGCGTGACTTGTTCGTCCCTTCAGCGTGAATCTCACAGCCTGAACGACGCACCCGCATTTTTATATAGGAAAGTTCTGAAAGAACCCGCAGGAAACTGTCGCAGGGTTAACCCGCTGCGCGCGCGATTTGAATTTAACTAATGCGTGAATTAAAGTAGAGCGATGATCACGCGTACCCGCTCCGCCGCTGCTGCGCCCCGCCCGCGCGGCCGGCGCCGCGCCGCCGCCGACCTCGACATGCGCGAGCGGCTGCTCGCCAGCGCCACGCAACTGTTCGGCGAGCAGGGCATCGCGGCCACCACCATGGCGCAGATCGCCGAGGCCGCGGGCGTGACGTCCGCCATGGTCCACTACTACTTCACGAACCGCGAAAAGCTGCTCGACGCCGTGGTCGAGGAGCGCATTGCGCGCTCGATTGCCTTCGTGTGGGAAAGCGTGGACAGCGCTCGGGGAGACCTGGCGCAAGACCCGCACGCGCTCGTGGAAGAACTGGTCGCGCGGCTCTTCGAAGTGACCGCGCGCATGCCCTGGCTGCCGCCGCTCTGGCTGCGCGAAATCGTCAACGAAGGCGGCTTGCTGCGCGAACGCATGCTCAAGCGGCTGCCCACCGAGCAGTTGCAGCGCTTTGCTGCGCGCGTCAACGAGGCGCAGCGCGACGGCAGGGTCAACGCCGAACTGGAAGCGCCGCTGCTGTTCATCTCGATTCTCGCGCTCGTCATGCTGCCGCTCGCCACTTCGAAGCTCTGGCAAAGTGTGCGCGGCTTTCCGAAGATCGAGCGCGAGGCGCTGCATCGGCATGTGAGCGCGCTGTTGAGCGCGGCCTTGCGGCCTGCGCCGCAGGGCGCGCGCGCGCCCCGCACGACGGGCTCGACTGCCGGCCGCAAGGAGGACGCGTCATGAAGCGCCGCATTGCCGGCACGTGCGCCGCGACGCTCGTGCTCGTGCTCGCCGCATGTTCGCGGCACGGCCCGGCTGGCTGGCAGGGCTATGCCGAAGGCGAATACGTCTATCTCGCGTCGTCACAGCCGGGCACGCTCACGCACCTCGAAGTGCAGCGCGGGCAAACCGTGGCCGCCCATGCGCCCGCCTTCGCGCTCGACTCCGTCGAGGAAGCGGCCGCGCGCGACGAGGCGCAGCATCGCCTGACGGCCGCACAGCAGCAGCTCGCCGACCTCCAGACCGGCAAGCGTCCGCCCGAAGTGCGCGTGACCGAGGCGCAGCTCGCGCAGGCCGAGGCGAATGCGCGCAAGGCCGCACTCCAGCTCACGCGCGACGAAGCGCAACTGCGCGCAGGCGGCATTGCGCAGGCGCAGCTCGACGACTCGCGTGCGCAGGCCGCCTCCACGGCCGCTCAGGTGCGCGAACTGCAAAACCAGGTGCGCGTGGCGAATCTCCCGGGACGTAGCGCGCAAATCGCCGCCCAGGCCGCCGACGTCGAGGCCGCGCGCGCCTCGCTCGCGCAGGCGCAGTGGCGGCTCGACCAGAAGCGCGTGAGCGTGCCGGGCGGCGGCCTCGTCTACGACACGCTGTTTCGCGTGGGCGAGTGGGTGCAGGCGGGCAACCCCGTCGTGCAGATGTTGCCGCCGCAGAACGTGAAGGTGCGCTTTTTCGTGCCCGAAACGATCGTCGGATCGCTCGCGCCGGGCCGCAAGGTGAACGTGCGCTGCGACGGCTGCGCCGCCCTGATTCCGGCCACCATCACGTGGATTTCGAACGCCGCCGAATATACGCCGCCCGTTATCTACAGCAACGAGAACCGCGCGAAGCTCGTTTTCATGATCGAGGCACGGCCTTCCGCCGAAGACGCCGTGAAGCTGCATCCGGGCCAGCCGGTCGAGGTGACGCTGCAATGAGCACCGCTGATCGACCTGCCGGCGACTACGCCATCGACGTGCGCAATCTCAACAAGCGTTTCGGCAGCAAGCATGTCGTGAACGACGTGTCGCTGCGTGTGGCGCGCGGCGAGATCTTCGGCTTTCTCGGCCCGAACGGCAGCGGCAAAACCACCTCGATCCGGCTCATGTGCGGGCTGCTCACGCCCGACTCCGGCTCGGGCACCTGCCTCGGCTACGACATCCTGCGCGAGAGCGCGCAGATCAAGCGTCACGTGGGCTACATGACGCAGCGTTTCTCGTACTGGGAAGACCTGACGATCCGCGAGAACCTCGACTTCGTTGCGCGCATCTACCAGATGCGCAACCGCCGCGAGGCCGTCGACCGCGCGCTCGAATCGCTCGGGCTCGCCAGCCGCGCGGGCCAGCTCACGGGTGCGCTTTCGGGCGGCTGGAAGCAGCGGCTCGCGCTCGCGGCCTGCATGCTGCACGAGCCCGAATTGCTGCTGCTCGACGAACCGACTGCGGGCGTGGATCCCACCGCGCGCCGCGATTTCTGGGAGGAGTTGCACCGGCTCGCCGCGCGGGGCATTTCGGTGCTCGTGAGCACGCATTACATGGACGAAGCCGAGCGCTGCCACAAGCTCGCTTATATCGCCTACGGCAAGCTGCTCACGCAGGGCACCGCCGCCGAGGTGATCGCAGAACAGAACCTCGAAACGTGGGCGATTCATGGCGAGCGGCTCAGCACGCTCGCCGCGCAGTTGCGCGAAGCGCCGGGCATCGACCAGACGGTGGTGTTCGGCTCCGCGCTGCATGCGAGCGGACGCGATCATGCGGCGCTTGCCAAAGCGGTCGAGCGCGCCGTAGAAGGCCAGCCCCTGCGCGCGGAGCGCATCGACACCGGTCTCGAAGATGTCTTTATCTACCTGATGAGCCATGCTCAGGACAATTACGGAGTCGTGTCGTGAGCGCGTCGTTCCCGTTTTCCGTGGCGCGCTGGTGGAGCATCGTGCTCAAGGAGTTCCTGCAGCTCAAGCGCGACCGCATCACGTTCGCGATGATCGTTGGCCTGCCGATCATCCAGCTCACGCTGTTCGGCTATGCGATCAACACCGACCCGAAGCATTTGCCCACCGCGATCGTCGTGGGCGAGGACAGCGTATTCGCCCGCAGCTTCGTCGCGGGCATGCGCAATTCCGCCTATTTCGACGTGATCGAAACGTTGCCCGACGAGGCCTCGGCGCGTCATGCGCTCGCGCGCGGCACGGTGCAGTTCGTGCTCAGCATTCCTGTCGATTTCTCGCGGCGCCTGCTGCGCGGCGAAAGACCCTCGCTGCTTGTCGAAGCCGACGCGAGCGACCCCACTGCCATCACCACCGCGCTCGCGGCGCTGCCAGGTCTTGTCGCGCCCGTGGCCGCGAAAGACCTGACCGGCCCGCTCGCGCACCTGAACGGCACGCCCGCCGCGTTCGACGTGCAGGTGCACCGGCTCTACAACCCGGAGGGCATCACGCAATACAACGTCGTGCCCGGCCTCATGGGTGTGATCCTCACGATGACGATGGTGATGATGACGGGCCTCGCCATCACGCGCGAGCGCGAGCGCGGCACGATGGAGAACCTGCTCGCCACGCCGGTGCTGCCCATCGAGGTAATGACGGGCAAGATCATTCCGTACGTGGCGATCGGGCTGATCCAGGCGACCATCATCGTGCTCGCGGCGCGCTACGTATTTCACGTACCGTTCGCGGGCGGTCTCGTCACGCTCTATCTTGCGGCGCTGCTGTTCATCGCCGCGAATCTCACCGTGGGCATCACGCTGTCGTCGCTCGCGCAGAACCAGTTGCAGGCCATGCAGCTGACGATGTTCTATTTCCTGCCGAGCCTGCTGCTCTCCGGCTTCATGTTCCCGTTCGGAGGCATGCCGCGCTGGGCGCAGTGGCTCGGCAACCTGCTGCCGCTCACGTATTTCAACCGGCTCGTGCGCGGCATCCTGCTCAAGGGCAACGGCTGGACCGACCTGTGGCCCGCGGTGTGGCCGCTTGCCATATTCACGGTCGCGGTCATGGCGATCGCCGTGCGCTTTTACCGGCGCACGCTCGACTAGCGCGAGGCACACGACCATGACGCGCGACGCTGCCCTTGCTTTCCTGTTTGTGCTCATGCTCGCGGGCTGCACCGTGGGCCCCGATTTCCACCCGCCCGCCGCGCCCGATGCCACGGGCTGGGCGCGCGAGCCCGTGCCGATGTCCACCGCCGGCGCCGCCGGCCCCGGTGGCGGCGCGCAAACCTTCACGGCTGCAGCGCACGCGCCAAACGACTGGTGGACACAATTCGGCAGTACGCAGTTGAACGAACTCGTCGATCAGGCCTTGCGCGCGAGCCCCACGCTCGATTCGGCGCGCGCCAGACTCGTGGAAGCGCGCGAAAACTACAACGCGCAGGCAGGCGCGACGAACTTTCCCGCCGTCGATCTGAAGCTCTCCGGCACGCGCCAGAAGGTCGATCTCGCCGCTTTCGGCATTACGCAAGTGCCGAACCCGCCGCCGTTCACGCTTTACAACGCTTCGGTCAGCGTCTCGTACGTATTCGACCTGTTCGGCGCGAACCGTCGCGCACTGGAATCCACGCTCGCGCAGGTCGATTATCAGACGTACGAAATGGAGGCGGCGCGACTGACGGTAGCCGCCAACGTGGTGTCCACCGCCATCCGCCGCGCGTCGCTGCAACGCCAGATCGACCTCACCGCGCAACTCGCGCAGACGCAGGCACGCCAGCTCGCGATCATGCAAGCGCGCTACTCGGCCGGCGGTGTGGCGCAGATCGACGTGCGCAGCCAGCGCACCCTGCTCGCGCAAACGCGCGCCTCGCTGCCGCCGCTCGAAACGCAGCGCCAGGCTGCGGAGCATCAGCTCGCCACCCTGCTGGGCGTTGCGCCTGCGCAGTTCGCCGCGCCGCTCGACGCCCTTTCTCTCGATACGCTGCATCTGCCTGAGACGGTTTCGCTCACTGTGCCTTCCACGCTGGCCCGCGAGCGTCCCGACATACGCGCCGCCGAGGCGCTGCTGCACCAGGCGGGCGCGAACGTGGGCGTGGCGACTGCGAACCTCTATCCGCAGATCTCGCTCTCGGCGAGCATCGGGTCGGAGCGCACGCATATCGAAGACGTCGTCAGCGGACTGAACATCTGGAATGTCGGACTCGGCCTCACCCAGCCGCTGTTCCATGGCGGCGAATTGCGCGCGAAGAAACGCGCGTCGGAAGCCGCCTATGAAGCCGCTTTCGCCGATTATCGGCAGACGGTCCTGCAGGCGTTGCAGCAGGTCGCCGACTCGCTCCAGGCGCTCCAGAACGATGCGGCCGAACTGCAGGCGCGCGACGACGCCGCTCGTGAGGCGCAGGCCAACGCGGCGATCGCACAAACGCGCTACAACGCAGGCGGCGTGAGCGAATTTGCGTTGATCGACGCGCAACGCCAGGCGCTTCAGACTACGCTCGACCGCTCGCGCGTTCATGCGGATCGGCTAACCGACACCGCGGCGCTCTATCAGGCCCTCGGCGGCGCGCCGCTGCCCGGCACCGCGCCGTCCGCGCCAGGCAACGACCTATCGGCACCCAGCGCGCCCGCCCGGTAAGCCCGTCACCCCCGGACGGCAACCGGCGGCCCGCTGCGGCAACCATTCGTTTCCTTTCGTTTGCGCCGCGCCTGGGCGACAATGACCCTTCCGTTGCTCCATCCGCAAACGAGAGACACGCATGAACCAGGCATCGCTGTCCCCCGCAGGACTGCCCCCCAACGATCTCGTCGCAGCCGATGCGTTTGAGCTTTCGGAATGGATACGCCTGCGCAAGGTCTCCTGCCGCGAGGTGATGAGCGCGTTTCTCGATCATATCGAGCGTGTGAATACGCCGGCCAACGCCATCGTCTCGCTGCGCGAGCGCGCCACGCTGCTCGCCGAGGCAGGCGTTCGCGACACCCAGCTCGCGCGCGGCGAGTACCTGGGCTGGATGCACGGCATGCCGCAAGCGCCGAAGGACCTCACGGCCACGGCCGGCATCCCGTACACGCAAGGCTCGCCGCTGTTCCACAACGAAGTACCCGCAACCGATTCTCTGATGGCCGCGCGCATGCGCGCACAGGGCGCGATCTTCATCGGCAAGACGAACACGCCGGAATTCGGCCTTGGCTCGAACACCTACAACACAGTCTTCGGCACCACGCTCAACGCTTACGACCCCACGCGCAGCGCAGGAGGCAGCAGCGGCGGCACGGCCGTGGCGCTTGCGCTGCGCATGCTGCCCGTGGCGGACGGCAGCGACATGATGGGATCGCTGCGCAATCCCGCCGGGTGGAACAACGTGTTCGGCTTTCGTCCGTCGCAAGGCCGCGTGCCCTCCGTGCCTGCGCACGAACTGTTCTTCCACCAGCTCGGCTACGCGGGACCGATGGCCCGCAATGTACCCGACCTCGCGATGCTGCTTTCGACCCAGGCGGGCTACGACGCGCGTGCTCCGCTTTCCATGGCCGAAGATCCCGCGCAGTTCACGGGCCCGCTCGAACACGACTTTGATTGCGCGCGCATCGGTTGGCTAGGCGACTACGGCGGCTATCTGCCGATGGAAGACGGCGTGCTCGCACTTTGCGAAGCGGCGCTCAAGGATTTCGAGTCGATCGGCTGCAAGGTCGAGACCGCACGCCCCGAATTCGCCATGGAGCGCGTGTGGCAAACGTGGCTCACGCTGCGCCATTTCTCGTGCGCAGGCACGCTGGGCGCGCTTTATCGCGAACCGGAAAAGCGCGCGCTGCTCAAGCCGGAAGCGCAATGGGAAGTGGAAGGCGGCCTGAAGCTTTCGGGCGAAGACGTGTGGAACGCCACGGTCACGCGCAGCCAGTGGTACAACGCGCTGCTCGCGCTCTTCGAGCGTTACGACTACCTCGTGCTGCCCAGCGCCCAACTCTTCCCGTTCGACGCGAACGAACACTGGCCGAAGTCGATCGCGGGCCGCACGATGGACACCTATCACCGCTGGATGGAAGTCGTGATCGGCGGCAGTCTCGCGGGGCTGCCGGTCATCAGCGTGCCTGCGGGCTTCAATGCGCAAGGCCTGCCGATGGGGCTGCAGGTGATCGGCAAGCCGCGCGCGGATCTCCCGGTACTGCAACTCGCCCACGCGTACGATCGGGCCACGCAGTGGGTCAAGCGGCGTGTGCCGCCGCTGCTCCAGGCGTAACGCGCAACGCGCACAAGCAAAAAGGCAGCGCCGCGGCGCTGCCTTTTTTCATCGCCATCTCACACCCTCACACCCTCACGCCCTCACCGCGCGCGCCGCATTCCTGCCGCGCAGCCATTCGAGCGCGAGCAGCAAACAGGTGGAAAACACGATCAGGATCGTGGCGAGCGCAGCGATCGTCGGGCTGATGTTCTCGCGGATGCCCGTGAACATCTGGCGCGGCAAGGTGGTCTGGTCGGCGCCCGCGAGGAAGAGCGTCACGACGACTTCATCGAACGACGTGGCGAACGCGAACAGGGCACCCGAAATCACGCCCGGCGCGATGACGGGCAATGTGATGCGAAAGAACGTCGTGACCGGATTCGCCCCGAGCGAAAGGCTCGCGCGCACGAGATTGTGATTGAAGCCCTGCAGCGTGGCCGCGACCGTGGTCACGACGAACGGCACGCCCAATGCCGCATGCGCGAGGATCAGACCGAGATACGTATTGGCGAGTCCGAGCGGCGCGAAGAACAGGTACATGCCCACGCCCACCACGACCACGGGCACGATCATCGGCGAGATGAGCACGGCCATGAGCAGCGTCTTGCCGCGGAAATCGGCCTTCGTGATGCCGATGGCCGCGAGCGTGCCGAGCACGGTTGCCACGAACGTCGCGGCGGGGCCCACGATGAAGCTGTTCTTCGCGGCCATGCGCCATTCGTCGGACATCACGAGGTTTTGATACCAGCGCAGCGACCAGCCGGGAATCGGATAGACGAGGAACGTACTCGACGAAAACGACAGCGGCACGATCGCGAGTACGGGCAGGATCAGATACAACAGCGTGAGCACGACGAGGGCGCGCAGCGCGAAGTACCACACGCGTTCGACGGCCGACATATGCGGCGCAAAAAGCGGTTTGGCGAATTTCATGGTTGCGCCTTCCTCAGCCGAGGCTCAGTTGCGTGCGCGTGAAGCGCCCGTAGACGAAATAGAGCACCGTGGTCGCCGCGAGCAGCAGCGCGCCCAGCGCGCAGGCCATGCCCCAGTTGATCGACACGTTGGTGAAGTACGCCACGTAGTAGCTGACCATCTGGTCGCCCGGGCCGCCGAGCAGCGCCGGCGTGATGTAGTAGCCGATCGAGAGAATGAACACGAGCAGCACGCCCGCACCCACGCCGGGGTACGTCTGCGGCACGTACACGCGCCAGAAGGCCGCGAACGGATGGCTGCCGAGCGACACGGCCGCGCGCTGGTAACTCGGCGGAATCGACTTCATCACGCTGTAGAGCGGCAGCACCATGAACGGCAGCAGGATATGCGTCATCGAAATGTAGACGCCCACGCGGTTGAACAGCAGCGTCAAGGGCTGCGAAACGAGGCCCGTGCCCAGCAGCGCCTTGTTGACGAGACCCTCGCCCTGGAGAATCACGATCCACGCGGCGACGCGCACGAGAATCGACGTCCAGAACGGAATCAGCACGAGGATCATCACGAGATTCGCGCGGCGCTCGGAGAGCGTGGAGATCCAGTAGGCGAGCGGGTAGCCGAGCAGCAGCGCGAACACCGTCACGAACACGCTGATGACGAAGGTGCGGCCGAACACGTCGAGATAGATCTGCTGCTCCGGATCGGCGGGCACGATGCGGCCGAATGCGTCCTGCCGGTGGTCCAGCGATGCAAGCAGGTAGAACGGCGAATAGCGCGAACTGTTCTTCGCGATCGCCTGCCAGTAGGCGACGTCGCTCCAGCGGTCGTCGAGTTCGACGATTTTGGCGCGCGTTTGCGCGGGGGTGAGCGTGAGCGGCTTGCCGTCGTCGTCGGCGAGCGGCATGGCGCGCGCCGTCTTCGCCACCAACGAGCGGAAGCCCGCGATTTCCACGTTCAGGCGGCGCGCCAGCGCGCCCATCGCATCGCCGTCCCGCACGACGGTCAGGTCTTGCGCGAGCGCCGCATAGGCCGCGTCGGGCGGCGCGCTCTTGCGGTCCCAGCCGCGCAGCGCCGTGACGGTATGCGGCAGCGCCGTCGCCACTTCGGGGTTCTGAACCGCGCGCGTGAGCAGCGCGGCGATCGGCACCACGAAAATCAGCAACAGAAAGATCGCGAGCGGCGCAATCAGCATGAGCGCCATCGTGCGCTTCTTCGCTTGCGCTACGCGCAGTTCCCGCTTCAGGCGCGCAGTCTCTTCGCGCGCCGCGCCGGCAACGTTGGTCACGGTCGTCATTGTGGTCACATCCGGTCTCCAGCCATGCAGCCAAAGCGCTCCGGCGCCTGCGCGCCGGAGCGTCTACCCCATCCTTACTTCGCGGCCCACGAGGCGAAGCGCTGCTCCAGTTCGTCGCCGTGGTCGGTCCAGAACGTGAGGTTCTCCTGAATGGCGTTCTTGCCGTTGGCCGGCGAGTTCGGCAGGTTGGCGAGTGTCTTCGCGTCGAGCGCCTTGATCGCGTTCGCATTCACCGGGCCGTAGGCGATGTGCTGCGCGTACGCCTGCTGCGGCTTCGGCGAGAGCGTATAGGCGATGTACTGCTCGGCCAGCGCCTTGTTCGGCGCGCCCTTCGGGATCGCCCAGTAGTCGAGGTCGTAAATGCTGCCGGTCCACACGACCTTGAGGTTCTTGCCTTCGCGCTGCGCGGCGTCGATACGGCCGTTGTACGCCGTGGACATCACCACGTCGCCCGCGACCAGGAACTGCGGCGGCTGCGCGCCGGCTTCCCACCACTGGATGTTCGGCTTCAGTTCGTCGAGCTTCTTGAAAGCGCGGTCCTGACCGGCCTTCGTCGCGAGCACCTTGTAGACGTCCTGCGGCGCAACGCCGTCGGCCATCAGCGCGAATTCCATGTTGTAGCGGGCGCCCTTGCGCATGCCGCGCTTGCCCGGGAATTTCTTCACGTCCCAGAAGTCGGCCCAGTTCGCCGGTGCGGTCTTGAGCTTGTCGGCGTTGTAGGCGAGCGCCGTCGACCACACGAAGAAGCCTGCGCCGCAGGGCTGCTGCGCCTCTTTCATGAAATCGCCCTTGTTGCCGAGCCTGGCCCAGTCGAGCTTCTCATAAAGACCTTCGTCGCAGCCGCGCGCGATGTCGCCGGTTTCGACTTCCACCACGTCCCAGTCCACGTGCTTCGCGTCGACCATGGCCTTCACCTTGGCCTGCTCGCCGTTGTACTCGACCGCGGTGATCTTGTTGCCCGTCTGCGACTGGAACGGCTCGTTGAACGCCGCCTTCTGCGCATTGCCATTGGCGCCGCCAAAGTTCACGACGGTCAGCTCCGCGGCATTCGCCACGCCGAACGAGAGTGCGAGCGCGGCCGCGACCGCTGCAACGCGCATGTTGCCGATCTGCTTCATGGTGAGTCCCTTCTCCTTGGTGGTTTGTCTTGCCGGGCCCTTCGATGCGAGAAACGTGGCCCGATCGTCGAAACGCCTGCTTCGCGAGGCAACGGCGCGCGAGATTGCGCGCCGCGCCCGCACGCCTCATGCGAACACGCGCAGATGCTCCGGCGCGAATTCGAGTGCGACCGGCTGGCCGGGCGCGAAACCTTCGAGCGCCTCGGTGCCGAGCGGCACCTTCACGAAGCACTCGTCCTGCTGGGGCAAGCCACAGCGCATGCGCACGTGGTCGCCGAAATAGATGAGGCCGCGCGCTTCGCCCGCCAGCGCGTTCGCGCCGTTGCCCCTGGAACCGTTCGCGAGCTTCATGCGCTCGGGACGAATGCAGGCGATGGCCGCGGCACCCGCCTGCGCACCCGCCACATTGCGGCCCTTCAGGCGCGTGCCGTCGGCGAGATGCATTTCGCAGTACTCGCCATCCACGGCGGCAATGGTGCCGCGCAGCCGGTTGCTGTCGCCGATGAAGTTCGCCACGAACTCGTTGCACGGCGACTCGTAGAGCCGGTCCACGCTGTCGAGCTGCTGCACGATGCCCTTGTCGAACACGGCCACGCGGTCCGACATCGTGAGCGCCTCGCCTTGATCGTGCGTGACATAGACGAACGTGACGCCGAGCTTTTCATGCAGCGACTTCAGTTCGTATTGCATATGTTCGCGCAACTGCTTGTCGAGCGCGCCAAGCGGCTCGTCCATGAGCACGAGCTTGGGCTGGAACACGAGCGCGCGGGCGAGCGCGATGCGCTGCTGCTGGCCGCCCGACAGCTGTGCGGGGTAGCGCTTCGCAAAACCTTCCATGCGCACCATCCTGAGCGCATCATCTACGCGCTGCGCGCGTTCTGCAGTGGGCACCTTGCGCACGCCCAGCGGATAAGCCACGTTCTGCTCGACCGTGAGATGCGGAAAGAGCGCGTAGTTCTGGAACACCATGCCGATGTCGCGCTTGTGAGGCGGCACGTTGTTGAGCAGCTTGCCTTCGAGGCGGATCTCGCCGCCGGTGGGAAACTCGAAGCCGGCGAGCATCATCAGGCAGGTGGTCTTGCCCGAGCCGGACGGCCCGAGCAGCGTCAGAAACTCTCCCTGATAGATATCGAGGTCAAGTTGTTTGACGACCAGCGTTTCGCCGTCGTAGGTCTTGCGCACGCCGCGAAAGCTGACAATCACATCCGAGGTCTTCATTCGCCCTGTCTCCTTTGCTGACTCTTTCCCGGCCGGCCCTTCTGACGCGATTAAATAAATCCTGTCGCAGGCATTAACCGAAACTGACGTGCGAATTACTATAGATGGTCCCGGCTCTATTCAATGGAGCCATTTCATTATTATCGATGGAACCACTTGGCCATGGTCATCCTGTCCGAATGGCTTGCGGCGCAACTCGACAAGGAAAGCGCCGAGCCCGCCTACCGTCAGCTGCTGCAGCTCATGCAGCAGGCCATCCTGACGGGCCGGCTCGCGCCAGGCGCCAGGCTGCCCAGCTCGCGCACGCTCGCGGGCGACCTCGGCGTGGCGCGCAACACCGTGCTCCATGTGTACGACCAGCTGGGCGCCGAGGGCTACGTGATCTCGACCACGGGCAGCGGCACCTATGTCGCCGACACACGCCCCGACTCGGCCGCCGTGAGCACGCCAACGCCAGCGTCTGCCCCCGCCGACGAGGACGACGACGCGAGCGGCGCCTCCCCGCGCGGTGACATGTCGATGCGCGGCCAACGGCTCATCGACGAGGCGGGCGTGTCCGCCAGACAATGGGGCGCGTTCATGCCGGGTGTGCCCGACGTGGCCGAATTTCCGGCGCGCACGTGGAGCCGCCTGCAGGCGCGGCTCTGGAAATCGGCGAACCATGGTTTGCTGACTTACGCGCCCGGCGGCGGCTACCGGCCGCTGCGGCGTGCGCTTTCGGACTACCTGCGCGTGGCGCGCTCGGTGCGCTGCACGCCGGACCAGATCATCATCACTACGGGTATTCACCAGTCCATCGATCTTGCCGTGCGCCTGCTCGCCGACCACGGCGACACCGCATGGGTGGAGGAACCGTGCTATTGGGGCGCGCGCAGCGTGTTGCAATCCTCGGGACTGAAGCTCGCGCCCATTCCCGTCGACGACGAAGGGCTCAATCCGCGCGAGCAGGACCTGCGCGACCCGCCGCGCATCGCGCTCGTCACGCCTTCGCATCAATACCCGCTCGGCATGGTGATGAGCCTCGCACGCCGCCGCACGCTGCTCGAATACGCGCGCCAGCACAAAGTATGGATCGTCGAGGACGACTACGACAGCGAGTTCCGCTACGGCAGCCGCCCGCTCGCCTCGCTGCAGGGTCTCGACGAATCGGACCGCGTGATCTACGTGGGCAGCCTCGGCAAGCTGCTGTTTCCGGGCCTGCGCATCGGCTACATGGTCGTGCCCGAGCGGCTCGCGGCCACGTTCCGCACGGGCGTGGCGGAGCTGTATCGCGAAGGCCAGCTCATGCAGCAGGCCGTGCTCGCCGAATTCATCATGGATGGCTATCTCACTTCGCACGTGCGCCGCATGCGCACGCTCTATGGCGAGCGGCGCCAGCTGCTGATCGACGCGGTCACGCGCCACTTCGGCGACGCACTGCCGGTCATGGGGGACGAAGCGGGCCTGCACTTCGTGCTCGGCCTGCCCGACCATGCCGACGATCGCGCCGTCGCTGCGGCCGCCTACGACGCCGGCGTGATCGTGCGTCCGCTCGCGGCCTACTACAGCGTGCGCCAGGCGCGCAAAGGATTGCTAACGGGTTACGCGTGCGTACCGCACGAGGAAATCGAACCGGCCTTTGCGACGCTCGCGCGGGTCATCGAGGAACATGCGCTTGCGAAGCCGGAAAAGCGGCGGCGCGCCGGTTAGACCGAAGCGCGCCGCTTATTTCAGCCCGAAATCCACGCGCGTCGTCGCGCCCTTGTCGTCGATGCCCTTGGCGTCCAGCCTGGGCGCCACGATGAACACGCGGCTCGCATCGACCTTGCCTTCGAAATACTGCTGTACCGCCTGCGCGCGCTGCTGCGCGAGGTTGCGCAAGGTTGCGTCGTCAACGGGCGCGTGGTCGGCCAGCGCCTGCTTCATGTCGTCCGCGGGCAGCGTCTTCGTGAAGCCGATCATGTTGTGCGGCTTCTTGAAGTCGGCATCCTTATAGGCCTTGGTGAGGTACTTCTCGTACTCCTTGTCGTCCACCTTGACCTGCGAGGTATCCACGCTCTCGCCGTTGCCCACCGTGTCCTTCACCTTCTGAAGCCGCACGAGGCGATCCACGTACTGCTCGCGCAGCGCGGGCGTGTCCACGGCCGGATCGACGCGGCCGATCAGGTCGATCTTGACCGAAGGCTTGTCGTCGAGCGCCTTCACGATCGTGTCCAGCTTCTTCTGGTCGGCATCGGTCAGCGTTGCCGTGCCCGCTGCGAATTCGACGTAGCCGAGATCCTCACCGCCGCCCCCGAATGCGTTGGCGAGCAGCGTGAACGGCGCGGTCACCGCCTTCGCGATGAGGTTGAGCACCGCCTTCCAGATCAGGCCGCCCAGGCTGAACTCGGGGTTCGAGAGCGAGCCCGACACCGGAATGTTCACGTCGATCTCGCCCTTGCGGTTCTTGAGCAGCGAGATCGCGAGCCGCACCGGCAGCTTGGTGGCCGTGTCGTTGTCGACGTGATCGCCGAACGTGAGCTGGTCGATGAAGAGATGGTTGTTCGCCGTGAGCTGGTCGTTCGCGAGCTGGTAGTGCAGGTCGACGTTGAGCTTGCCCTTCGTGATCGGGTAGCCCGCATACTTCGCCGAGTACGGCGTGAGGTTCGTGAGCTCGATATCGTGCGCGCTCGCCGTGAGGTCGAGCGACGGCTTCTCGATGAGCGGATTCACCGTGCCCTTGATCGAGAGCGGACCGTTCGCCGAGAGCTTCGCGGAGACGTCCACGGGCGCAGGCGTCGTCGACTGCGTGCCGAACGCGCCCACCGTGCCGTGGATCTGCACGAGATCGGCGGTGTAGTTCGGCTTGATGAAGTTGTCGGTGTAGTTCACGCGGCCGTCCTGCAGCACGAGCTCGCCGAAGTGCATGCGCACGGGGTTCTTCGGCGGCTGCGCGGCCACGACCGTCGCGGGCGCGGAAGCCGGCGTGGGTGCGGACGCCGTCTGCACGGGTGCGCTCGCCGCCTGCGGCGTGAGCGGCACGGGCTCGCGCGCGCCTGGCTTGCCGCCCGCATCCTGCGTGAGCGACTGTGCCGCGCCGGTTTGATGCGCAACCACGTCCTTGAGATTGAGCTTGCCTTGCGCGTCGAGCAGCACGCGGCCATAGAAGCCGGCGAAGGTCACGCGGCTCGCGTCCACGTCGGTGCCGCGCGCGTCGTCGTAATTCGCCTTCAGGTTCGTGAGCGCGAGCGAGCGCCAGCCCGCGAACGGCGCGGACGTGGCCTTGTCGAGCATGCGCACGTCCACGAGCGCCGCGTCGCCGCGATAGTCCGCCTTGAGCGCCTTGCCCTGCGCAACCGTTAGCTGCCCGGTCATGTTGAGCAGCGCGCTCGCGATCACCGCGTTGAGCTGGTTACCGAAGTAAGGCTCGAACGCGGCGGCGTCGAGCCGGTTCGCGTCGATCTTGAGTTGCGCCGTGAGCGGCGTGGGGTTGATCTTGCCGCTCAGCGCCAGCGTGCCCTTACGGTTGACGGTCGCCTTCAGGTCGACCGGCAGCGGGTGCCTCAGGTCGTCGCTGATCTGCTGGATCTTCAGGTCGAACGGCGTGATGGCAAGCTTGACCGGGCGCTGCGTCGAGCTATCCGTGAAGTTGATCGTGCCGTTGTTCAGCGTGAAAGCGTCGATCGTGTAGCGCCAGGCCGGGCCCTCCCGCACCGACTTCTGCGCGGCGCGAATCGCCGTGCGCTCGGGCGCCGCCTGATGCGTGGAGGCGAGCTGCGCCAGGTCGATCTTGCCGTCCTTCTGGCGCTCGGCGTTCATCACGAGACCCGTCACGTCCACCGAAGCGATCTGCGCCTTGCGCGCGTTGAGGTCGATGCCGCTCACCTGCACCGTGCCCTGGGCGAGCGCGATGGCCGGTTCCTTCGCGCCGCGCGCCGCGAGCTTGAGCGATTCGAGGCCGAGCGTGCTCTGGCCGACCTGCACGACGGCAGGCTGCTGCGCCCAGTCAGCCTTGAGCGTGGACGTGAGATTGAGCTTGCCGTCCAGAATCTGCGCGCCGCTCAGGTTGTCGATATACGGTTGCGCCTGCGGCAGGCTCACGCGCTCGAGCGCGATGTTGGCTTCGGCGTTCCTGCCCGCCATGCTGAACGTGCCCGACGCCTTGGCCGTGCCGCCGTCATTCGCGGTGGTCGCGAACGTAAATGGCGCGCCCGCCTTCGCGGTGCTCGAGAAGTTGGCGAGCGTGGCGGAAAGCTGGGTGAGGTCGAGGTTCACCGGCCGCGCGGGCAGATCGTCAGCGATGTGCACGGTGCCGTTCGTGAGCGCGAACTGGCGGATCGAGAGATCGAGCGGCGCGGGCTTCGCTTCTCCGGACGCCGCCTGCGCGCTCTGGGCAGCCGAGGCGCCCGAGGCCGGCGCGGCGCTCGCGGCCTTGTTTTCAGCCGGTGCATTTTGTGCCGCCGACGCGCCCATCAGCTTCTCGACGCTCAGCACGCCTTGCTTGTCGCGCGCGACCCACACGGTGGGCGCGTCGAGACGGATCTCGTCGAAGCGATAGGCGTTGCTGAACGGTTCGAGCGAGGCCGCCGCCACGTGCAGGCTGCGTGCGCCGAAGAACGGCGCGTTGGCGTTGTCGGTCGAGTCGAAGTCGTTCAGGTCGGTCGTGCCCGTCACGCGCAGCGTGGGCTTCTCGCCCGACATCACGAAATCGAGCTTGAGGTTGGTCGAGAGCTTGCCGCTCTTCACTGTGACGGGCAGCTTCGTCGGCGCGTAGGTGAGGAGCTTCGGCACGTCGAGGTCGGTCAGGCGCAGCTCCACTTCCGACTCGCGCGTCGCGGAAAACGGCTTGGTCCTGCCGTCGATGGCGAGCGTGCTCGCCCCGTCGATGCGCGCGCGCAGCATCGGCTGGACGAAGATATCGGTCTTGGAAGGCAGCGTGGCGATGAACGGAATGCCGAGCGACCAGCGGTCGATCACGTGCTTTTCGTTGAGCAGGCGATCGTCGAAGGTGATCTGGCCGTTCTCGATGCGGATGTTCGAAACCGAAAACTGCGCGGGCTTGCTGTTCGGTTTCGAGGGCGTCGAGAACTTCTCGATGAGGTCCGAGAAGTTGAAGTGCTGCGCGTCGAGCCGCACGATCGTGGCGCGCGGCGAGTCGAGCCGCAGTTCCTCGACAATGGGCGCCGCGTGAAAGATCGACGACCACGACGCCTGCACGACGGCGCGCGAGACATCGAAGAAGTCGCCGTTGCCGCCGCGCTCGCCGATATGCACGCGGTCCGCTTCGAGACGCAGCGTGTACGGATTGAGCGCGATGCGGCCGATCGTGACGGGCCGGTCGAGCTGCTTGCTCAACTGCTGCTCGGCAACGTGGCGAATGATCGGCGGCGCGGCGAAGAAGCCGAGCAGACCGAACACAATCAGAAAGATGAGGACGCCCGTGAGGATGCGCCGGGTGCGGGGCGCACGCGCGACCGCGCGCACCGATTGCAAGGAAGAGTTGAGCGACGCTTTGTTGAGGCTTGCCATGCTTGCTTGCGGATGAGGCGGCAACAGGCCCGCCGCTGGATGTGGGTCTGATGTCGGAAATCCGGGGATGCCGACAGCCGGAAGTATAGGTCCGATAGAAGATCGGACGGCGGGAAAACGCCGCCTGCGGCGCAGGTATTGCGCAACAAGAAGTAACAAGGGAAGTGCGATTGCCCGCTATGTCGCGCGTGTTGCGCGATGCATAAGAATGCGGGCGTTGCGCGCTCGAGTGAATTTATGCGGCGCAAAAAGGGCGTTGGCGGGACAGCGTCCCGCCAACGCCTGATTCAGCGCTTACTGCCGCTCGACGGCGGGCGGCTGCCAGCTGCCATCGGTCGCTTGCGGCTTCGCGGCGTAGAGCCGCATCACGAGACGGAAGTCGCCATGCGGCGCCGGCACCCAGTTCGCGCCGCCGCGCGGCCGCTCGGCGCTCACGTGCACGTCGAGCGAGCCGTCGCGGTTGCGCCGTGCGCCGCTGCGGTCGCCGAACGCCACGCGCACGGGCGCGTCGGCGTCGAGCGCGCCGTCGGTCGTATAGGCCGTGATCGACCAGAAGCCGCGCACCGGCGGCAACTGCTTTGCCGTGAAGTGGATCGTGTAGCGGTTCGCGCCGTTGAGCGCATGACCGTCGCTGTCCTGGCTCACGCGGGCGCGCACCTCGTCGCGTGTCGTCGGCAACCCCGGCGACGTGTACGCCGCATAGGCACGCAGCGCATAGTCGGGGCCGTAGTTGCCCGCGTCGTCGCCCACCCAGAGCCATCCGTTGCCCGCCAGCAGGTTGGGCGGCGGCGTCGCGGCGCGGGTGCGGCCATCGGCGAGGCCCGCCTTCACGACCGCGGCATCCTTTGCGCCCGAGGGCAACTGCGCCGGGTCGCCCGGATGCACGCCAATGTCGCCGAGAATCTTGAGCGCGTGCGCGTCGTCCGTCGCGGGCGGGTTGTCTTCCAGCGCCTGGGCGAGCCGGTTGAAGAAACCGTTCGCGTCGAGCGCCGCAACCTGGGCGGACGGCGTGCCCGGCGCGGCCGGATCGCCGCTCTGTGTGGCGCCGGCCGGCTCGTTGCCGCGGCCGCCGCGAGCGCCGGCCTTGCCGCGTGCGCTGCGATCGTCCCATTCGGAAAGCGCCGCGACCTGCAGGCCGTGCTGCAGCCGTCGCACGGCCGCGAGGTCGCCGCCGCCGCGCGTCTGGATGCGCGCGAGGAACCAAACGTAGCGCGTCGACACCTCGACGCGCTTCACGCGCGCGGGCAGCGTACCCTTCCAGCCGACCGGCACGAATGCAATCGTTTGCGCTTTCAGACCGCTGACACGTTCGCCGGTCTGGGCGGCGGCCGTCGACCAGACAACGTTCGTCCACATGTCGAGCGCGCGCGCGTCCATGTAGCGGCCATGCGTGTCGGGCAGCGTGACGAGCACCGGCTCGCTCGAAACGTCGAGCCAGCCGCTGGAAGCCAGCGTGTCGAGGTTGGGCTCGGGCGGGCTCGACGCCCCGACGGGCGGCAGCGACTGCGCGTGGCGCAGCGTGTTCGGCGCGGCCTGGCCGGGCCCGCTGCCAGTGGCGGCTTCGCGCGCCACGTCCATCAGCACGAGCGGGTAGCCGAACACATAGGAGTCGGAGACTTCGTCCTTCATCCAGCCGTTGCTCTTCGGCGCCACGTCGCCCGGCGCCGAGGCGCATCCGGCGATCAGGGCAAGGCAGGCAAGCGCGGAGCAGCTACGGTACGTAGAGAATGCTCGATGTATTGTTGTCATTTGTTGGTTGTATTCGGTGCGGGCGGTCCATGAAGTGACGTCGACCGGCTGGCCACTCCGCGCGCGGGCCCCCCCAGGGCCGTCGTCAAATACGCGCGGCACGGCGCCAATGCCGCCGGTAGGTATCGTATCGCTCGCGCATGGGCCTGAAAAGACTGCGGCGCGGAATATTGCGTTACAGCTGGATAGCTTGCCTTCTGAAACGGAAGTGGCGTAGTGTCGCCCCTTGACCTTCCCATGATGGGAACGTAGATACTGCTTAACATCGATGACAGCCAGTGCTCGCACCCCATCATGAATGAACCCCTCGTAGCAGAGCGCACGGATACCGCTGTAGCCGAACTCGAGATCCACGGCATGACGTGCGCCTCGTGCGCCATGCGCGTCGAGAAAGCGCTTGCCAAGGTGCCGGGCGTCACGCGCGCCTCGGTCAACCTCGCCACGGAAAAGGCGACCGTCGAGGCCAGCGGCGGCGTCGCGCCCGCCGCCCTCGTAGCCGCCCTCCTCGCAGCCGTCGAAAAGGCCGGCTACGAAGCCGTGCCCGTCGCCACGGAAGCCGCCACGTTCGCCATCGGCGGGATGACATGCGCTTCGTGCGCGAACCGCGTCGAGAAGGCACTCGCGCGCGTGCCCGGCGTGGCTGGCGTAAGCGTGAACCTCGCCACCGAGCAGGCCACCGTCAACACGCGCTCGCCGCTCACGGGCGAATTGCAGGACCTGCTCGTCGCCGCCGTCAAGAAGGCCGGCTATGAAGCCACGCCGCTCGCCGCCGACCAAGATACCGCCGCCCCCGCGAAGCGCGCCACTGCCGGCGACGAAGCGCGCCGCGAATGGCGCGCCGTGCTGGTTTCGGCCGTGCTCACCGTCCCGCTCGTGCTGCCGATGTTCGGCCACTGGCTCGGGTTCGACTGGATGCTGCCCGCCGCGGCGCAGCTGGCGCTTGCGAGCGTCGTGCAGTTCGTGTTCGGCGCGCGCTTCTACCGCGCCGCCTGGAAGGCCGTGCGCGCGGGCGCGGGCAACATGGATCTGCTGGTCGCGCTCGGCACCTCGGCCGCGTATGGCGTGAGCGTCTATTCGATGCTCGCGCACCCAGGCGACATGGCGCATCTGTATTTCGAGGCTGCGGCGGTCGTCATCACGCTCGTGCGCTTCGGCAAATGGCTCGAAGCGCGCGCGAAGCGCCAGACCACCGACGCGATCCGCGCCCTCAACGCGCTGCGGCCCGATCGCGCGCGCATCCGTGTCGATGGCGCAAATGGCGCCAACGCCGAGGAGCGCGAAGTCCCGCTCGCCCAGGTTCGCGTGGGCGCCGTGGTAGTCGTGCGTCCCGGCGAGCGCGTGCCCGTGGACGGCGTCGTGCTCGAAGGCCGCAGCCACATCGACGAATCGCTCATCACCGGCGAAAGCCTGCCGGTGCCGAAAGCGCCGGACGACCCCGTCACGGCCGGCTCGATCAACGGCGAAGGCGCGATTCTCCTGCGCACCACGGCCATCGGCGCGGAAACCACGCTGGCACGCATCATTCGCCTCGTGGAAAGCGCGCAGGCCGAAAAGGCGCCGATCCAGCGTCTCGTCGACCGCGTGAGCGCCGTGTTCGTCCCCGCGATTCTCGTGATCGCGGCCCTCACGCTGGGCGGCTGGCTGATCGCGGGCGCGAGCGCCGAAACGGCGATCCTCAACGCCGTGGCCGTGCTCGTGATCGCCTGCCCGTGCGCGCTCGGCCTCGCCACGCCTGCCGCGATCATGGCCGGGACCGGCGTGGCCGCGCGCCAGGGCGTGCTCATCAAGGATGCCGAAGCATTGGAGACCGCCCACAGCGTGAGCGTGGTCGCCTTCGACAAGACCGGCACGCTCACGCTCGGCCAGCCCTCGCTCACCGCGTTCGATGCGGCCGAGGGACTCGAGCGCGGCGAGGCGCTCGCGCTCGCCGCCGCCGTGCAGCGGCAAAGCGATCACCCGCTCGCGAAGGCCGTGGTGCAGGCGTATGAGGCGCACGCCAACGCCCAGGCGCGAGACGTCCTGGCCGGCGCCGCCCATGCGCGCGCGGTGCCCGGGCGCGGCGTGGAGGCCGAAGTGACCGGCCGGCGCATCGCCATCGGCAGCGGCCGCTGGCTCGACGAACTGGCGCTCGCCGTGCCGCCCGCGCTCGCGGCCCGCGCGCGTACGCTCGAAGCAGCGGGCAATACGGTGTCATGGCTATTCGAGCCGCACGGCGGCGTGCTCGCCCTGCTCGCTTTCGGCGACACCGTGAAGCCCACGGCGCGCGAAGCCATTGCGAGCCTCGAGGCGATGGGCATCCGCAGCGTGCTCGTGACCGGCGACAACGCGGGCAGCGCGGCGGCCGTGGCCGCGCAGCTCGGCATCGGCGAAGTTCATGCGCAGGTGCTGCCCGACGACAAGGCGCGCACGATCCGCGACCTCAAGATCCAGAGCGGCGGCATCGTCGCAATGGCCGGCGACGGCATCAACGATGCGCCGGCGCTCGCCGCCGCCGACATCGGCATCGCCATGGCGACGGGCACCGACGTCGCCATGCACGCGGCGGGCATCACGCTCATGCGCGGCGACCCGGCGCTCGTTGCCGCCGCAATCGATATTTCGCGGCGCACGTGGCGCAAGATCCAGCAGAACCTGTTCTGGGCGTTCTTCTACAACCTGATCGGGATTCCGCTCGCCGCCTTCGGCTTGCTCAACCCCATGCTCGCGGGCGCGGCCATGGCGTTTTCCAGCGTGAGCGTCGTGACCAACGCGCTCTTGCTCAGAACGTGGCGGGCCCGCCGCTAGCGCAGAATTTCACGGCGCGACGTATCGCGCGGAACATAACGAAAGGGCGCTTCGTGCGCCCTTTCCCTTGTATCGATCTTGTTTTGGGATCCGAAACATCCCACAGTCTGCGCAGCAAATTGGCATGACCGATCGGCAATCTTTACATGGCTGTAAGGTTTTTCGGTCCTACCCCTAAAGGATCCCTCGCACGCGCCGTAATGCGTCATACCAGCGCCTCGAAGGCGCAGGTTCCTTCTTTACACGCTCTATTCCGGAACCGAATCCATGCTTTCACGCTTATCAAGCCGCGCGAGCGTCGGCGTGCGCCTCGCCTTGCTATCGTGTGCGCTAGTCGCAGCCATCTTTGCCGCCTTCACATGGGCGATCACGCGTTCGGCGGCGACGCAGGCCGGCGACCAGGTGCGCATGCGCATTGCCGAAAAGGACCAGGCGGTCGCTTCGTCGATCTCGCTCATCAACGGCGCGCTCGAGGCCGAAGTCGACCGCGCCATGCAACTCTTCGAGAGTTTCCTGCCCGGCGCCTTCACGCTCGACGCGACGCAGACGGTCGACATTGGCGGCAAGGCCACGCCGGTCTTCAAGTCCGGCGATCACGTGCTGAACCTGGACTTTACGATTCCCGACCAGTTTCTCGCGCGCAGCGGCGAAATCGCCACCGTTTTCGCGCGCAGCGGCGACGACTTCGTGCGCGTGACCACCTCGCTCAAGAAGCAGGACGGCACGCGCGCGATCGGCACGCTGCTCGACCGCAAGGGCCCCGCGTATGGGCCGGTGATGGCCAATCGCACCTATACCGGCCTCGCCCAGTTGTTCGGCAAGCAGTACATCACGCAATACAAGCCGATTCTCGACGCGAGCGGCCACGTGATCGGCGCGCTCTTCGTGGGCGTGGACGTGGGTGCGCAGATCGATGCGCTCAAAAGCGGGATTGCCAGGCTCAAGATCGGCGAGAGCGGCTATTACTTCGTGATGGACGCTTCGAACGGCCCGGCGCGCGGCACCTTCCTCGTGCACCCTGGCGCCGTCGGCAAACACTACGACGACGCCGACGCGCCCTGGTCGCGCATGCTCGAAGCGCGCGAAGGCACGCTCGATTACACCTCCGCCGACTCGACGCGCGGCGAGGGCGACGCGCGGGCGAAGTTCGTCTCGTTCGTGAGCGTGCCGCAGTGGCAATGGCTCGTGGGCGGCGTCGCCGTGCGCGATGAGATCATGGCCGACGTGAACGCCACGCGCGACCGCTTCGCGGCCATCGGCCTCGTGCTGGTCGCGCTGTTCGCGGCGCTTTCGATCTACGCCGCGCGCCGCCTCGTGAGCCGGCCGCTCGACGCCGCAGCGCTCGCCGCCGGCCAGCTCGCGGCGGGCGACCTCACGGTGCGCATCGGCAACCCCAGCCGCAACGGCATCGGCAATGGCGATGCCGCGCACGCGCAGGATACGGCGGGCGCCGACGAGATCGGCCGCCTCACGCGCGCGATCGACGGCATCGGCGTGGGCCTCGCGCAGATCGTCGCGCAAGTACGCAGCGCCGCGGCGCAGATGAGCGAGGACACCTCGCGCATCGCGCAGGGCAGCGGCGAGATCGCTTCGCGCATCGCGAGCCAGGCGAGCAGCCTGGAGCAGACGGCGGCGAGCATGGAGGAACTCACGTCCACCGTGCAGCAGAACGCCGACCACGCGACGCGCGCCAACACCGTGGTGACCAGCGCTGCGCAAGCCGCGCTCGACGGCGGGCGCGCCGTGAGCCGCGTCGTCGAAACGATGAACGACATCAGCCGCGCGTCGCAGAAGATCGCCGAGATTACGGGCGTGATCGACGGCATCGCGTTCCAGACCAACATCCTCGCACTCAATGCAGCCGTCGAAGCGGCGCGCGCGGGCGAGCACGGCAAGGGCTTCGCGGTGGTCGCGAGCGAAGTGCGCGCGCTCGCGCAGCGCAGCGCGGCGGCCGCGAAGGAAATCTCGGCGCTGATCACCGAATCGTCGACGACGGTCGAGACGGGCTACCGGATCGCCGGCGAAGCGAGCACGACCATGCACGGCATCGTCGCGCGCGTGGATGAAGTGCGCTCGATCATCGGCGAGATCAGCGTGGCCTCGCGCGAGCAATCGGGCGGCATCGAGCAGGTGAACATCGCGGTTTCGCAGATCGGCGCGGCGACGCAGCAGAACGCCGCGCTCGTGGGCGACGCCGAGCGCGCCGCCGCCGCGCTCAACGAGCATGCGGCTGCGCTCGCCGAGCTGGTTTCCGTGTTCAAGGTTCGGGAGTAACGACGCGTAGGCGTCGCCGGAAATCGTGGAGCCGGTTTCCGCTGGATATGCTCGCTAGCGAGCACACCCCTACCCCAAGGGCAGACACCCTTGCGAGCGCAACGAGTCATGCAGGGTGCCTGGCCGGGTTCGAGATACGCCGCGCTCATTGTCCCTGCGGCTGCGCCACCGGCGGCGTGTAGCTCGCGCTCGCGCCTGGCGTGTCAGGGTCCGCCTCGTCGGGAGTCGGGGTCGGCGCAAGCGCCGGCGCCTGCGCCGGATACGAGGGCTGCGGGGCAAGCGCCGGCGGCGCGCTGGACGGCCCGATGATCGGCGGCAGACCCATGATCGCGCGCGCGGCGGATTCCGCGGCCGCCGCCGAAGCGGCAGAAGGCGCCGATGCCGCAGAAGGCGCCGACGCCCCCGCCTCCGAAGCCACAGCAGGCACAGACGCAGGTGCCGGCGCACTCGCGCGCGGCGGCGGCGCATGCCGCACCGGCGGCGCCGGTGGCGGCGCTTCGTGCTTGCCGAACAGCTTGTCCATCCACGCGCGCAGCTTCTCGCGGAAGGTTTCGAACGCACCCGGCGTCACTTCGGTGTCGAAGCGCGCACGCGGATCGACGAGGCGCGAGCGCAACGCGCGCTGGAAGAAGTCGCCGACGATCGGCAGCGCGCTGCGCGCGCCCTGCCCCCAGTAGTCGTCGAGCGTCACGCGGCCGTCGTCGAAGCCCACCCACGCGCCCGCCACCAGTTGCGGGTCCATCAGGATGAACCAGCCGTCCGTGTTGCCCTGGGTCGTGCCGGTCTTGCCCGCCACGTCGCCGCGAATGCCGAAGCGCGTGCGGATGGCCGAGCCCGTGCCGCGGTTGACGACGTCGCGCATCGTGTCGAGCAGCGTGCGGTCCGCCTCCGCCGAAAGCGCGCGCTCGGGCGAAGCGCTCTCGAACTGCGCGAGCACGTTGCCCTTGTGGTCCTCGATACTCGTGACCATGCGCGGTTCGAGATACTCGCCGTCGTTCGCGATGGTGCTGTAGGCGGAGACCATTTCCTTCAAGGTGACCGGGCTCGTGCCGAGCGCGAGCGACGGCACCGGGTCGAGCTGGCTGTCGCGCACGCCCATCGCGCGCGCGAGCCGCGCGACCTTGTCCGGGCCCACCGTCTGCATGAGCTGCGCGGTGATGCGGTTGCGCGAGAACGCGATCGCGTCGCGCAGCGTCACCGGGCGATTGCTCGGCGGCACGTCGTCGGTCGGCTTCCAGATTTCGCCGCCCGCCAGCGTGATCTCCACCGGCTGGTCGATGAACGTGTCGCCCGGCTTGGCGCCCGCCGCGTAGGCCGCGCCGTACACAAACGGCTTGAACGTCGAGCCGGGCTGACGGCGCGCCTGCTGCACGTGGTCGAACGGCTCGTCGGTAAAGTCGCGGCTGCCCACCCACGCCTTGATCTGCCCGTTGCGCGGGTCGATGGCGAGAAAGCCCGCCTCCACCGCGGTCTTGCTTTTGCAGAGATTGCGCATGAAGGTGCGGTCGCCGGCGAGCTGCTTGAGCGCGTCGGCGTCGTTCGCGCCTGCGTCGCGCGCGCTCTTGTAGTCCTGCGTTTCGCGCATGAAGGTCGCGAACAGGTCGTTGCCGGCCACACAGCCGTTGCGTCCGCTCCATGCACCGTTGGCGATGCCCTGGAGCTGGTTCGTGTGCTGGCGCAGCGCAGCGGTTGCCATCTGCTGGAGGCGCGAATCGATCGTGGTGCGCACCACGAGGCCATCCGAATAGATGTTGTAGTCGTTGCGGTCGGCCCACGCAATCAGCCACTTGCGCAGTTGCAGCGCGAAGTGCGGCGCGGGGCCGGGCGGCTCTGTCTGGCGCTCGAAGTCGAGGCGCAGCGGCTTCTTCGAAAGCGTGGCGTACTGCGCCTCGCTGAGCTTGCCGTACTTCACCATCTGGCCGAGCACGGTGTTGCGCCGCGCGAGCGCACGCTCGGGGTTGATCACCGGGTTGTAATAGGCGTTGCCCTTGAGCATGCCGGTGAGCGTCGCGGCTTGCAGGATGTCGAGCTGATCCGCCGACACGCCGAAGTAGGTGCGCGCCGCCATCTCGATGCCGTAGGCGTTGTAGAGGAACGGCACCGTGTTCAGATAGGTCTCGAGAATCTGCTGCTTGCTGTACACCGCCTCGATCTTGAACGCCGTGATCGCTTCCTTGATCTTGCGCGTGAGCGTGGGCGCGCGGCCGATTTCATCGGGATAGAGATTGCGCGCGAGTTGCTGCGTAATGGTCGAGCCGCCCTGACGCTCGCCCGAGAACGTGTGCAGCGCCGCGCCCGCCGTGCGCTTGAAGTCGATGCCGTGGTGCTCGTAGAAGCGGTGATCCTCGGTGGAAATCAGCGCATCGACCATGTGCGGCGAGATCTGCGCGAGCGGCACCCATTCGCGGTTCGAGGGCTTGAACTCGGCGAGCACCTTGCCGTCGGCGGAAAGAATCTGGGCCGGTTCGTCCACCCGCGCCTTGCGGATGTCGCCAATGCTCGGGGTGAACGGAATCAGCACGAGCACGTAGAGCACGACGAGCGCGGGCAACGCGCCAATCGCCATGAGCACGCCGCGCCGCGTGGGATGCCGCAGACGATGGAGCGCACGCGCTCCCAGCGGGCGAATAAACCCGCCCAGCCGCGCTGCGGCGGGCTTCAGGCGGGACAACGACAGCGCGATTCGATCGCGGATCAACGGCACGTAACGCTTCACGCGGCAGGTAGGGTCGGCTGGCAAAGCGTGAATCGTACCAAACTCGCAAGACCGCTCCTGCTTCCCGCGGGGCGCACGCCCTCGGTCGCCCGAGTCGATGCCTGAATCGATTTATGACAGGGCGATGAAAACATCCTTCCAGATCGAGGAAGAATCCTCTGCAGTCACAGCCGGTTTTTCCGGCGCCTTTCACTCCCTACACTCCTGTCGCTGTTGCAAACCCGCTTTTGCATACGCCGCGAAACAACAACGCTACAGGAACCTCGAATGAAGAACACCCTCTCGCTCACCACCATTGCCGCCGTGATCGGCGCCCTCGGCACGCTCGCCGCGCCCGCCGCCCACGCGCAAAGCTCGGTCACGCTCTACGGCCTGATCGACGCCGGCATCATGTACACGAACAACGTCGCGAGCGGCAAGTCGTCCGGCGCGCTGTGGCAGGCAACGAGCGGCAACGTGAACGGCAGCCGCTTCGGCATGCGCGGCAGCGAGGACCTGGGCGGCGGCCTGCATGCGGTCTTCGTGCTCGAAAACGGCTTCAACGTGCAGAACGGCAAGCTCGGCCAGGACGGCCGCATGTTCGGCCGCCAGGCCTACGTGGGCCTCGCGAGCGACCAGTTCGGCTCGCTCACGCTCGGCCGCCAGTACGACTCGCTCGTCGACTTCGTCGCGCCGCTTTCGGCCACGGCGGGCACCTTCGGCGACACGGGCTTCGCGCATCCGTTCGACAACGACAACCTGAACCACTCGCTGCGCATGAGCAACGCGGTCAAGTTCACGAGCAACACGTATAGCGGCCTGAAGTTCGGCGCGCTCTATGCGTTCTCGAACAACACCGACTTCGCCGTGAATCGCGCCTACAGCTTCGGCGCAAGCTACACCAACGGGCCGCTCGCCATCGCCGGCGGTTATCTGCAGCTGAACGGCACCCAGGGCGCGACGGCGAGCAGCCCGGGCGCGGTGGATCTCGCGGAGTCGACGGCCAACGGCAAGGGCGGCTTCGCGCTCGGCGCCGACCGTCTGCGTTCGTTCGGCGGCGGCATCAACTACACGTTCGGCCCGGCCACGGCGGGCTTCGTGTTCACGCGCAGCGAGTACACGGGCACCAGCTCGTTCGGCTCGAAGGGCGGCGACATGAGCTTCAACAACTATGAAGTGAACGGGAAGTATCAGCTGAACCCGGCGTGGAGTCTCGGTCTCGCCTACACCTTCACGGATGGCCACGTGAGCGACACGACGACTTTCGGCGCCGATCCGAAGTGGAACCAGGTGGACGCACAGGTCGTGTACCGCCTCTCGAAGCGCACCGACCTCTACGGCGAGGCGATGTACCAGCACGCCACGGGGCACAACTACGTGGCGTTCATCAACACGGCGGGCGGCGCGTCAACGACTGCCAATCAGGTCGTAGGCACGGTGGGGTTGCGCGCCCGCTTCTGATCGCCCGCCTGATCACAGCACGAGCGACAGCACGATCGACACCCACACGGCAGCCGCGCCGCAGAGAAAGGCGCGGCGCGCCATCAGGAAACGCGACTCGTCGTTGGGCTTCGCGGGCGAGGTGGCAAGCCAGGGCACGCTGCCGAGGCACGCGAAGCCCGCGAGCGCGATGCCGACGATCACCCGGTCGCCGATGCGCCAGGCCGTCGGCTCGTGCAGCCCCCAGTAGCCGAGCGCGATGAGGCCGATCGAAAACATCGTCGAGGCGGCGGAACTGAGCGCCACTACCGATCCCGTCGGAGATTGCATGGATTGCCTCCCTGCGCGCCTCGCGCTGTCGGGCCACGCTGTCGGCCATTATCGGCGGGCGGGCTGGACGCGGCAACGCCGCGACCTGCTCACGTCCGCAGCGGCCTACGCGCTCGGCCGCACCATCTGGAACATCTCGCCGATCTGCGCGTAGTCGGCGCGATAACCCGCGCGCATCACGGGCTGGGCGGCGTGCGTGTCGAACAGGCCGTCCTTCAGAAATTCCTCGCGGATGTGCACACCCACCACCTGCCCGAGCGCGAGCCAGTTGTCCCTGGGTGCGCCGTCCAGCGTGTTGAGCCGCACGACCTTCAGCAGCTTGCATTCGAGCGCGGCCGGCGACTCCGCCACGTGCGGCACCGCCACGCTGCGGCCCGGCGCGGCCGTGAGGCCCGCGAGTGAGAATTCGTCGACGTCGGCGGCGACCGGCGCGGAGGTCCGGTTCATCTGCGGCGCCAGCGCCTTCGACGTGAGATTCCAGACGAACTCACCGGTCTCTTCGATGTTGCTGATGCTGTCCTTGCGGCCTTCGCTGCAGAACCCGATGATCGGCGGAAAGGTGGCAAATGCACCGAAGAAACTGTAGGGCGCGAGATTGAGCGCGCCGTTTTTTGCGCGGCTGGAGATCCAGCCGATCATGCGTGGCGCAACGATCGCCTTGAAAGGATCGTGCGGCAGGCCATGGCCCTGGGCGGGGTCGTAGAAGTAGGTATTGGACATGGGGTGTGAGGCGTAGCGATTTCGGTGCGGCACTACTATGACACGAGCCGCGCGCGCTTGCCGTCACGCCAGACGAAGCGACTTCGGCGTGCAGCAGCCCCATGACGCAGCAAGGCCGGCTCTCTTGCGAGAGCCGGCCTTGCTTGAAGACCTGGCGGTCCGACCGGAGAAACGCGTTGGGCGGCGCGCGCCGCCCGAAGCGCTTCAGCTTCGATCAGTCACGCGGCATGCCAAACGGCATGTAGTGCGAGCGGCGAACGCGCTCGGCTTCGCGGTGACGCGCTTCGTACGAATATTCCGAATCCATCGGCAGATACGGCGACGCGAAGAGATCGCTGACCTTTTGGAACAGGGCAAAGATGAAGCTCATGGCGACTCCCAGTTAGGCTGCAGTTCAGGGTTTTCCCTAAGACAGAACGAATTATAGGGTTTTCCCTAGGACAGCGCTAGTGCAGCGCAGCAAAAAAACTGCGACGTGCCGTCGCACGGGGTCGCACGCATTCGATGCGTTGCAACAAAACAACGCATCGAGATTTCGGATACAGGGGCGGGATCGCTGAGCGAGGCCGGTCAGCGCGTGGCTTTCTGGGTGCTTTTCGCGTGAGCCGCACGCGTGGCATGCGCCGCCGCACGGTGCGCGGGGGCGGGCGATGCTTTGGCGGGCGCCGCCCTGGACGACACGCGTGCGGGGGCCGCCGCCGAGGTTTCCGCGGCAGCGGCCGCAGCCGCAGCCGCCGCGGAGGCCGCTGCGGTTTGCGCGGCAACGCGCTGGGACAGGTCGTCGAGCGTGGACTGCTGCTTCAGGATGAACTGCTCGAGGCGCGCCTCGTCGGCGCGGGATTCGTTTGCGAGGCTGTCGAGCCGCACCGACTGCGCGATCCCGAAGCCGACCGATGCGAGCACCGCCGCCGACGCGGCGGCAAGCCCCCACTTCTGATGCCGCGACGAGGCGAGCGCCACGCGGCGCTGCTCGGCGAGCGCGCCCTGGAGCGCGTCGAGGCGCTGCGTGAGCGCGTCCGGTTCGGAGGCTGCCTGTGCCACTTCGGACGCGAACCCGGTGGGTTCCACGCGCTCGGCAGGACCGGCGGCAAACGACGGCTCGGCGGCAAAGGCGGCGGCACCCGGCTCCTGCACCTCATGCACCGCCCCGACGCCCGGCTCCGCCGCTTCGGCGGCGGCAGGCGCCGCGGCACGTTTCGCCCGCGGCGCGCGGCGCGCAGTCGTTGCACCCGCAACGGGGCTGGCCGCGCCGGCCTCGTCGACGGGCGCGGCTACCGCTTGAGCCGGCTCGGGGCTCTCAAAGCCGCTCAGCGTGCCCTGGCGCACGGCGGCATCCGCTTCGGCAACGGCGGCGAGTCCCTCGCCGACAGGCGCGTGTGGCGCATCGGATTCGACAGCAAGCGGGGATTCAGTAACGTCGGACGACGCAGACGTCGCGCGGGGCTGCCACGGCGCGTTGCGTTCGGGAGGCGAAGAGCTCAAGGATGCGGTATCTGCGTAATCGGCCATGGGTCAGCGATGCGGTTCGCGTCGCGCGCCGGCCGGTCACGGCCGCTTGGCGACGTCCTCGTGTTCTGGTTCGAACGCGCATTGTCGCATGCCAGAACGCGCGGCCTGGAATGTCCGCGCCATTCTCGAATGCGTACAATCGCCGGCATTGTTCTTTTGATGTGACGCGCTTCGCCGCACCTTTTCGCCATGAACACACCTACGAGCGCAGCCAGCCTGCGCGAGCATTTCGACCGCGTCGTCCTGCCGATGTGGCGCGGCCCGGGCTTCAACGCCGAACTGCACCTGCCCTACGAGGCGCTCGATGCGGCCGGCGTGCAGCCGCTGCCCGTCACGCGCTACCGCGCGATGGCGTGCGCCCGCCAGCTTTTCGTCTTCTCCGAGGCCGGCGACGCCGCGCACGCGCAAACGCTCTTCGAATCCCTGCGCCGCACGTATCAGGACCCGAAGCACGGCGGATGGTTCTTTAGCGTCGACGCAGCCGGCGCGCCGCTCGACACCACCAAGGACCTCTACACGCACGCCTTCGTGGTGTTCGCAACCGCGGCCTACGGCCAGCGCTTCGGCGCGGCCGAGGCGCTCGACGTCGCGCGCGAAACGTCCTCGCTGATCGTCGACCGCTTCGCTGCCCGCGACGGCCTGCTCAACGCGGCGCTCGATGCTTCCTTTGCAAGCGTCGCCGGCGGTCCGCTGCAGAATCCGCTCATGCACCTCACCGAAGCCTGGCTCGCGGCGAGCGAGGCGACCGGCGACAGCGCGTTCGACACGGCGATCACGGGGCTCGTCGAGGCCCTCGCGCGCGGCTTCCTGCACGCGCCGACGGGTTGTATCGCCGAATTGCCGGTCGGCGCGGCGGACAACCGCCTCGAGCCCGGACATCAGTTCGAATGGTTCTGGCTGGCATCGCGCGCGGGCGCCCGGTTGGGCGCATCGGGTCTGGACGAAGCGCTCGCGCGCGCGTTCGTCTTTGCGCAGCAGCACGGCGTGGACCCGGAAACGGGCGCCGTGGCGGCCGCGCTCGACGAGCAGGGCCGGGTGATCGATGCGACGCAGCGCATCTGGGCGCAAACGGAATACCTGCGCGCGCTCGCCACGCACGGCGACGCCGCGGTGCGCGCCGCGCTCGCGCCGCAGACCGGGCGCTTCGCGCCGCGCTTTCTCACGCCGCAGGGCTGGGTGGAATGCCGCCGCGCAAACGGCGACGTGGCGCGCGCGGACATGCCGTCCACGACGCCGTATCACCTCTTGACCGCCTACCAGGGCATGGGCGTCTGAGCCGCGACCACCCAAAACGCCGCCGCAGGCGGGCGAAAGCGCGCCGCCGCGGCGCCCGGACCGCTCAAGCCGCTCAGGCCGCCAGCACGGCCGGCGAAATCTCGAACGCGGCCACGGCCTCGGAAAGCTGGCGCGTCTGCTGATGCAGCGAAGCCGCAGCAGCCGCGGCCTCCTCGACGAGCGCCGCGTTCTGCTGGGTCATCTGATCCATCTGCGAGACGGCCTGATTCACCTGATCAATGCCCGTGCTCTGCTCGAGCGACGAGGCGCTGATACCCGCCATCATCTGCGTGGCCCGCGAGATCGAGTTCGACACCTCGCGCATCGACTCGCCTGCGCGCTCCACCAGCTCCGAGCCGCCGCGGATCTGCGCAACCGACTCGCTGATCAGCGTCTTGATCTCCTTGGCCGACTGCGCGCTGCGCTGCGCGAGAGCGCGCACCTCGCCCGCCACGACCGCGAAACCGCGGCCCTGCTCGCCCGCGCGCGCCGCTTCCACGGCCGCGTTGAGCGCGAGAATATTGGTCTGGAACGCGATGCCGTCGATCACGCCGATGATCTCGGCGATCTTGTCCGAGCTTTGCGCAATGCCGCGCATGCGCTCGACCACCTCGCCCACCACGGCGCCGCCGCGCGCGGTCGCGTCGAGCGCCGCCTCCGCCAGCACGTTGGCCTCGCGCGCGTTTTCGGCCGTGTTGCGCACCGTGCCCGTCAGTTCCTCCATGCTCGCCGCCGTTTGCTCCAGCGACGCCGCCTGCGATTCGGTGCGCGCCGAAAGATCGGCGTTGCCGGTGGCGATCTCGTCGGCGCCCACGTGGATCGAGCCCGCCGTTTCGCGCACGGTGTGGACCGTGCGCGCGAGGCTCGCCTGCATCAGCGCGAGGCCCTCGAACAGCCGGCCGATCTCGTTCTCGCCGCGCGCGGCGATGCGCTCGTCGAGGCGCCCGCGCGCGATGCGCTCGAAATGGCGACCCGCTTCCTCGAGCGGCTCCACCACGCCGCGGCGCAGCGCGAAGTGCACGCCGGTCGCGAGCGCGATCAGCAGGACCAGGATGAAGATGCCCACGCCCTGGAACAGCGCGAGGCGCGAGTCGATCGAATCGAGCGAAGCGCGGCTCGCCGCAGCGCTGAACTGCACGAAGGCGTGCAGTTCAGCGAGATAGGCGTCCTGGTACGACTGCGTCG
Source organism: Paraburkholderia silvatlantica (assembly GCF_003096715.1). Lineage (GTDB taxonomy): Bacteria > Pseudomonadota > Gammaproteobacteria > Burkholderiales > Burkholderiaceae > Paraburkholderia > Paraburkholderia silvatlantica. Next base: position 109,022 of record NZ_QEOL01000024.1, on the reverse strand, counting down.
GCTGGTCGAGGAAGGCCTGCAGATTGTTGCCGTTGAGGTCGTCGATCAGCTCGCCGAGCGCCTTGCGGTACACCTGGTAGCGCTCGCCGAGCGCGGCGACGCGCGCGCGGTTGTCGTCGTTGATCGGCGGCACGGCCATGAGCGCCGCGAAGGTGGTATCGGCGGCGGCCAGCTGGTCGCGCGCGTGATTGACCATGTCGGTCGGCACCGTGCCGCCGCGCACCATGCGCGTGCCCGCACGCGAGAGATTGATACGGGCGTCCATCAACTGCTGGGTGATGACGTTGGCGGCGCTCGCCTGCCGCAACGCCACTTTCGAGAGGTCGGCCACGTCGTCGTGCGTGCGCGTGAGCGACCAGTAACCCAGTCCTGCGGTCACGAGCTGCAGTACACAGAACGCGACGAGGACACACAACAGGCCGGATGCGACCTTGATCTTGCTGAACATCGGGGACACCTGGGGATGGCAGTGAATGAGTGAGGCGCGAGCATGTGATCGCCCGGGCCCGCACTGCGTTTACGGCCACGCAACCCCTGTTTTTGAGCCCTAAACCGTGAAAAAACGCCCCAAAATGCGCAACGAATCATTTCGGCAATGGTTGAACGGCCATTGTCTGCATTTCTCGCAACAATAGAATGACCAACTCGATTCGATTCACCTTGACTCGACGCTGAGGCTTCCTAGAGTGGTTAGGAAACCACTCGGGGATAGACCCAGGGAATGCGACGATGACCGATCTTGTGGACCGCGCACGCGGCGCTTTGCACGCCCAACCATTCAGCGTGCTGCTCGGAACCGAACTGACACACGTGGGAACCGACGAGCTGACCCTGCGCCTGCCCGTACGCGACGACCTCAAGCAGCAGCACGGTTACGTGCATGGCGGCGTGATCAGCTATCTCGCCGACAACGCGCTGACTTTCGCCGGCGCGCTCGCGCTCGGGCCGCGCGTGGTGACGGGGGAATACAAGATCAACTATCTGCGCCCCGCGCTCAAGGGCACGCTGATGGCGCGGGCCCGTGTGGTGCACGCGGGGCGCCACCAGGCCACCTGCCAGTGCAGCGTGTACGTAATGGAAAACGGCGACGAAAAGCTCGTCGCGCTCGCACAGGGGACGGTGAACCGGCTTGCAGAAGGCAGCGGGCCGGAAGAGAAAAGTCCGAAGAACTGAAAGGCCTGTGTCACAAAACAAGGCGCGCGAGGCGAAGCGGGTCTGTCCCGCCTCCCCTCGCGCGCTTTTTTGTACTTGCGGCGCGCTTACTCGGCCGCGCGCGTTTTCTGCTGCTGTTCGCCGAGGCCCTCGATGCCAAGGCGCACCGTTTGCCCCGCCTTCAGGAACACGGGATTCGGCTTCACGCCCATGCCCACGCCCGGCGGCGTGCCGGTGGAGATCACGTCGCCCGGCTGCAGGCTCATGCACTCCGACAGATACGAAACGAGCTTCGCGACCGGGAAGATCATCGTGCGCGTGCTGCCGTTCTGGTAGCGATGGCCGTCCACTTCGAGCCACATGGAGAGGTTCTGCGGATCGGCCACTTCGTCGCGCGTGACGAGCCACGGGCCGGTCGGGCCGAAGGTGTCGAAACCCTTGCCCTTGTCCCACTGGCCGCCGCGCTCGATCTGCCATTCGCGCTCGGACACGTCGTTGACCACGCAGTAGCCCGCCACGTAGTCGAGCGCGTCCGCCTCGCTCACGTTCTTCGCGTGCTTGCCGATCACGACACCCAGTTCCACTTCCCAGTCGGTCTTCTTCGAGCCGCGCGGGATCTCGATATCGTCGTTCGGGCCAACGATGGCGCTCGTCCACTTGTTGAAGACGACCGGCTCGCCCGGCACCGGCATGCCCGACTCGGCGGCGTGATCGGCATAGTTCAGGCCGATGCAGACCATCTTGCCGATATGGCCCACGCAGGGCCCGATACGCGGATTGCCTTCGACGAGCGGCAGCGTTTCCGGATCGATCGTGCGCAGTTGCGCGAGTCCGGCGTCCGAGAGCACGTCGCCCGCGATGTCGGCCACGTTGCCCGAAAGCGCGCGAATGCGGCCTTCGGCGTCGAGCAGGCCCGGTTTCTCGTGGCCCTTCGGGCCATAGCGAAGCAGTTTCATCGTCTGTGTTCCTCGTGTGTCTGTGCGTTGCAGTCGGTCGGAATCGCCTGGGGGCTAACTAGTTAGACCATCCGCCGTCGATCACATGCGCCTGGCCGGTCGTGAACCCGGATTCATCGCTGGCAAGGTAGAGCGCGAGCGCCGCGATTTCCTCGGGCTTGCCCACGCGCCCCATCGGCTGGCGCGCGACGAACGCGGCGCGCGCCGCGTCCACGCTCGTGCCCTGCGCCGCCGCCTGCGCGGCGATGCGCTGCTCCAGCGACGGCGACGACACCGTGCCCGGGCAGATCGCGTTGCAGCGGATGCCGCGCGTCACGAAGTCCGCAGCCACGGCCTTCGTCAACCCTATCACAGCGGCCTTCGAGGCGCCGTACACGAAGCGGTTGGGCACGCCCTTCACGCTCGACGCCGCCGACGACATGTTGATGATCGACCCGCCGCCCTTCGCCAGCATGGCCGGCAGGAAGGCGCGGATGGTCCGGTACATCGCCTTCGCGTTCAGATCGAACGCGAAGTCCCAGTCTTCTTCGCTCGCTTCCAGGATCGAGCCCGCGTGCACGAAGCCCGCGCAGTTGAACAGCACGTCGAGCGCGCCCAGTTCCTGCGCGAGCGCCGTGATGGCCGCGCCGTCGAGCACGTCGAGCTGGCGTGCCTCGACCGGCAGCGCGGCAAGCGCGTCGATGCGCAGGTCCGTGGCGATCACGCGTGCGCCCTCGCGCGCGAACAGTTCGGCGGCCGCGTAGCCGATGCCCTGGCCCGCCGCGGTGATCAAGGCCGTCTTGCCGGCCAGTCTTTGTACCATCTGCCACTCCGGTTGGAAGCGCGGTTGGAAGCGCGGTTGGAAGCGCGGCACGGCGATACCCCGTATTGCAGCAGGCCCCCATGCCGCGATCGAGCGATGAAATCGCGGGAAGAAGTTGGGATGACGCCAACGGCCATTATGGCGACGCAGGTGCGCCTCGTGGCGTTCGGCTGACGTTTTCTAACCGGCTGGATGGCCTCCGGGCCCGGTCTTGAGCCCGGTCTTGAGCCGATAAAAAGCCGCAGCGTTGCCGCCGAATACGGCGGCGCGCTCGTCTGCGGAAAGTGTCTGGGTCAGCTCTTGCGCGCTCGCGTGCCAACGCGCGTAGTCGCCATTGAGGTTCAGCACCGGCCAGTCGCTACCCCACATGAGGCGTTGCGGCCCGAACGCGGCAAGCAGATGCGCGACCCATGGCGCCAGCGTGGCGTCGTCCCAGCCGGGCGCGGCTTCGGTAGCGAGCCCCGACAGCTTGCAGTGCACCTGCGCAAACTGCGCGAAGCGCGTGATGGCCTGCGCCCACGCCGCAAAACCGCTCTCGCCGCCCGCCGCGATCGGCGGCTTCGCGCCGTGATCGACGACCACGCGCAGCGTCGGATGCCGCGCGAGAAACGTCGCCAGCGCATCCGCATGACGCGTGAACACGAGCGCGTCGAAAGCGAGATCGTGCGCGATGAGCGCTTGCACGCCGCGCGCGGTATCGGCTTTCACGATCCAGTCGTCGTCGGGCAAATCCTGCAGCATGGGGCGCACGCCGCGCAGCTTCGGCTCGCGCGCGAGTTCGGCGATCAGCGTGGCGACGTGGGGGTCGTCCAGCGGCACCCAGCCCACCACGCCCGCAATCGAGGGCTCGTTGCGCGCAAGATCGAGCAGCCAGCGCGTTTCTTCGACAGTCGGCGCGGCCTGCACGACCACCGTGCGCGCCACGCCGCACGAGGCGCGCAGCGGCGCGAGATCGGCAGGTCCAAACGTGCGATAAAGCACGGTCGTCGCAGGCGTGAGCCAGCCGTAATCGCCGCGCGCGGGGTCCCAATAGTGCTGATGGGCGTCGATTGCCTCTAGCGTAGCCATGGCTCAAGCCTGCGGAAGCGGCGCGCGCGGATCGAGGAGACCCTTGTCGCGCAGCGCGAGCCACAGCTCGCGGGGCAAATTCGTCTCGAACGAGGCGACGTTCTCGCGCACCTCCTGCGGGCTGCGTGCGCCGTTGAGCACCGTCGCCACGGCCGGGTGCGCGTAGGGAAACTGCAGCGCCGCCGCCGCGAGCGGCGCGTCATAGGTCCGGCAGATCGTATCGAGCCGCGCCACGCGTTCGACCACGTCCTGCGGGGCATCGGCGTAGTTGAACTTGAGTTCGCCGAGCAGTCCGTGCGCGAGAATGCCCGAGTTGAACGCGCCGCCCAGCAGAATGCTCACGCCCTTCTTCTCGCACTCGGGCAGCAGGTCGTCGAGCGGCGCCTGTTCGAGCAGCGTATAGCGGCCCGCCAGCAGCGCGCAATCGATGTCGAATTCCTGCATCGCCTCGCGTATCACTTCGCGCTCGTTCACGCCGAAGCCGACCGCCTTGATCGCGCCCGCCCTGCGCAATTCGTCGAGCGCCTTGAAACCGCTGTCGCGCAGTTGCCGCCAGTAGTGCTCGTTGCGCTCGCCGTGCGTGTAGCGGCCGATGTCGTGCACGAGCAGGATATCGATCTCGACGAGGCCGAGCCGCTGCTGGCTGTCCTCGAACGAGCGCAGGATGCCGTCGCGTGTGTAGTCGAAGACCGCTTCGAAGGGCAGCGGGTTTTGCCAGCCCTCGCTGCCGTCGTACGCGTGTGTGCGCGGCACGAAATGGCGGCCCACCTTCGTCGAAAGCACGTACTCGTTGCGCGGATAGCGCCGCAGCGCGGCACCCAGCCGGTGCTCGGCCTTGGTGTGGCCGTAGTGCGGCGCGGTATCGAAAAAGCGGATGCCGGCTTCCCACGCGGCGTCGACGGTCGCCTGCGCCTCTTCTTCGGACAGGTCGCGATACAGGCCGCCGAGCGGCGCGGTGCCTAGACCCAATGCGCTGACTTCGAGCGCCGTGCGGCCGATACGGCGCCTGTGCGCCACCTTGGGATGCTGTTCTTGCGCCATGGTTCGTCCCCTCCTGGAGATGGTTGTTCCCACAACGAAATCGTGCGACTGCGTGTTTCAGCTCGCAGCTTCGACGATCGGCACGCGCGCACTGGCGGGCAGGCATGCGGGGCCGACTGGCTCGAAGCGCTTGTATGTGAGGATAAACTCCTGGTGCCCCAGCATTTCCGACTTCGAACGCTCGCCGGCGGCCACCGCCAGCGTGCGCTCGAACACTTCGCGCCCCACTTCGTCGAGCGTCGCGCGCCCTTCGAGAATGCGGCCGGCGTCCACGTCCATGTCGCCGGCGAGGTTGCGGTAGGTCAGCGGGTTCGCGCACACCTTGATGACCGGCGCAAGCGCCGAGCCCACCACCGACCCGCGCCCCGTCGTGAACAGGATCACGTGCGCGCCGCATGCGATCAGCTCGGCGATTTCCGCATTGTCGCTGATATTCGGAAAGCCAAAGCGCGGCTCGCCATCGGGCACCACGTCGAGCAGATAGAGACCGCCCGTGGGCGGCACGTCGCCCGGCTTCACAATGCCGACGATCGGCGAGGCGCCGCTTTTTGCATACGCACCGAGCGACTTCTCTTCCAGCGTGGTGAGGCCGCCGTCCGCGTTGCCGACCGCGAACGAACCGTGGCCGAGTATCGAGTAATAGCGCGCCGCCTTGGCCACGCACGCAACGATTTCCTCGCCCAGCCCGGGCCGGGCCGCCCGGCTCTTCATGTGGAATTCGCAGCCCACCAGCTCGCCGGTTTCCTCGAACAGGCAGGCCGAACCCGCTGCGATCAGCTGATCGAAGGCGCGGCCCACAGCCGGGTTGGCAGTGATGCCGCTCGTGCCGTCCGAGCCGCCGCAAATCGTGCCGACCACGAGTTCGTCGAGGCGCATCGGCACCTTCTGCTGCGCGGCAAGTTGCGCACGCGCTTCGCGCACCCAGTCGAGACCGTACTGGATCGTGCTGCGCGTGCCGCCCTTTTCCTGAATCGTCAGGACGTCTACCGGGCGGCCGCTGGCACGCACCTGCTCGACGAGATAGTGCTTGTTCATGCTCTCGCAGCCGAGCGAAACGAACAGCACCGCGCCCACGTTCGGATGCGTGGTCAGTTGCTTCATCATCTTCTCGGCGTAGCTGTTCGGGAAGCAGCCCGGAAAGCCGATCAGATGCACCGGCGGCTCTTTTGCCTGCTGCAGCGCGTGCGGATCGTCGAACGCGCCAAACGGCTCGCGGAACTGCGCGACGATTTCCCGCGCCACGTGGTGCGCGCATTCCACGAGATAAGCCACCGCAACCACGTTGCGTATGCCCTTGCGGCCGTCGTTGCGCAGCCAGCCTTCGAGCATCGGCGCGGCGGCGTGTGAAGGGGTGACGTTGCTATCGCTCATAACTTGAATCCTGCTCGCGGCGCATGCCGCATCATGGTGGCGTTACGCGTGCGGCACGAACTCGTGCCCCGCGTCGTGCGTATAGGTCGGCAAGTAATCGCTTTCGAGGTTGTGCGTGTGCAGATGCTCGCCGCGCGCCACCGGCTCGTTCACGTGGCCGATGCGCGCGCCATAGCGCAGCACCTTCTCGTCTTGCGCGAGCGCGTGACGCGCTACTTTGTGGCCGAGTTCGATCGTCTTTGCGAGCGTCACGCGCTCGCCTTCTATCTCCACCGTGTCGCCTGCTGCCAGACGCGCCGCCGCGATCAGGCAGTTGTCCTCGGGCGCGAGCAGGATGAGGCGGGCGTCGGTATGGGGGGCGTTGCCGTTCACAGATAGTCTCCGCGTTTAGTTCTGTGCCTCGCCGCCGGTGAGCCGCGCCACCATCAGCGAGCCGAGGATGATCGCGCCGTAAATCGCCTGAATCCAGAACGACGGCACCTGTGCGAGCGTGAGCAGGTTCTGCACCACGCCGAGCAGCAGCACGCCCGAGAGCGCGCCGAGCATCGTGCCCTTGCCGCCATCGAGCGAAATGCCGCCGATCACGGCCGCCGCGAACACCGTGAAGATCATGCCGTTGCCCTGATTCGCGTTGATCGCGCCCACGTAGCCGGTGACGATCAAGCCGCCAATCGCCGCGAGCACGCTGCCGAGCACGAACACGCCCCAGGTAATGCGCTCCACCCGGATGCCCGCGGCGCGCGCCGCGTCGGGATTGCCGCCGATCGCATAGAGCGCGCGGCCCACGCGGTGATAGCGCAGCATGAACGCGGCAATCGCGAACGCCGCAGCGGCAAGCCATACGGAAACCGGCAGCCCGAGCACGATGGTGGTGGCGAGCGCGAAGAACGACGACGGCATGTCGAAGAGCGTGCCGCCCTTGGTTGCGCCCACGAGCATGCCGCGCAGCACGATCAGCATGGCCAGCGTGACGATGAAGGCGTTCAGGCGCAGCCGCACGACCAGAAAACCGTTGATGAAGCCGATCAGCGCGCCCGCCGCCACGATGGCGGCGAGCCCTGCAAAAGCAGGCCATTGCAGGCCGAAGCCCGCCGAAGCGGCCGGCATGACGAGCATCGCGCCAACGGCGGGCGCAATGCCCACGGTCGATTCGAGCGAAAGATCGAACTTGCCGGTGAGGACGATGAGCGATTCGGCGAGCACCACGAGCGCGAGCGCAGCGGAAGCCCCGAGCACGCTGATGAGATTCGCGCGCGTGAGAAAGCTCGGGCTCACGAAACCGCCGATCACGAGCAGCAGCACCAGCGCGGGCAGCAGCGCGAAATCGCGCAGGCGCGCCAGCTGGATGCGCGGACGCGCCCGGCGGGCGCTCGCGGCCGCATCGGCCTGCGCCGCCGCGAACGCGGGCGTCGAAACACTATTCTTCATGGAGATCGACTCCTTCAATCGATGCGATCAGCTCCTGGTCCTGCCATCCGGCCGCCATTTCGGCGACCACCTCGCCGCGAAACATCACGAGCACGCGGTCGCAGGTGCGCAAGTCGTCGAGTTCGCTCGACACCACGAGCACGGCCTTGCCTTCGTCGCGCACGCGGTCCACGACCGAGAGCAGCGCTTCTTTCGACTTCACGTCCACGCCCGCCGTGGGGTCGATCAGCACGAGAACGTCAGGATTGCTTGCCAACGCGCGGGCCATCACCACCTTTTGCTGGTTGCCGCCCGAAAGCCCCGAAACGACATGATCCGGACCTTGCGCGACGATGCCGAGCGTCTCGATCATGCGCTTGCCGAATGCCTGCTTCTTCGCCGGCGGCGCAAAACCGAAGCGCCCCAGCAAGCCCGCGATCGTCATGGAAGCGTTCTCGGCCACCGACTGCGTGAGAACGAGCCCCTCGTGATGGCGGTCCTTCGGCACGCAGCCCACGCCGCTCGCGAGCGCCGCTGGCACGTCGCCGGGCTTGAGCGGCGCGCCTTTCACGCGAATCTCGCCCGAACGCTGCGCCGTGAGTCCCGCAATTGCCTCGCCTACGCTCGTGCGGCCGCTGCTCGTCGCGCCCGTAAGGCCGACCACTTCGCCGCGCTTGAGCGTGAACGACACGTCGCGATAGTCACGCCCCGTGAGGCCGCGCACTTCGAGCGCGCGCGGCGCGCTGGCGGGCAGCGCCGCGCGCGCCGCCGCATCGGCGACGTGCAGGCCGCCGCGCTCGCCCGTCATGGCTTCGATGAGCCGCTCGCGCGGCAATTCGGCCACGCTTGCGCTCACGATGTGCCGCGCGTCGCGCAGCACCGTGACGGCCTGGCAAATCTCGTATACCTCCTGCAAATGGTGCGAGATGAACAGGAACGTCACGCCTTCGCGCTGCAATTCGTCGATACGGCGGAAAAGGCGCTTGATTTCCTCGCCGTCGAGCTGCGCAGTCGGTTCGTCGAGGATGATGAAACGCGCGCCGTACGAAAGCGCCCGTGCGATCTCCACGAGCTGGCGCGCCTCGACGGTGAGGTCGCCGGCGCGCGCGTCCTCGCGCACGTCGATGCGCCAGTGAGCGAGCAGCGCACGCGCGTCGCGGCGCATGGTTGACCAGTCGATCACCCCGCGCCTGCCTGGCTGGCGATTGATGAAGAGGTTCTCTGCGACCGTGAGATCGCGAATGATGGTCGAATGCTGATACACGCAGGCCACGCGCTCGCGCCAGGCGTCGCGGTCGGCGAGCGCGGGCGCACGCTCGCCATTGAAGCGCACGCTGCCTTCGTCGGGCTTGCGCAAGCCGGTGAGGATCGAAACGAGCGTGGACTTGCCCGCGCCGTTGCGGCCCACCAGTGCGTGCGATTCGCCGGCCATGACGCGCAGGCTCACGTCGGCGAGCGCCGCGGTGGAGCCATAGCGCTTCGTCACGCCGCTCGCCTCGACCACCGGCAAGCGGGCTCGCACGGCCGCCTCGCGGCTGCCCACCGATAGCGCGCCCCATGGCGGCGCGCTGTCCGCCACGGCCCGACCGCTGGTTCGATCGTTCATTTGACGGTGTTGCCCCACAGGTTCTTGTCGTCGACGTTCTGCTTCGTCACGAGCGGCGCCGGCAACTGGTCTTCGAGCATGCCGGACTGCAGCTGGATGATGGTGCTGTCGTGATCGGTCTTGCCCGGCTTGAACGTCTTGCCCTCCAGCGCGGCCTTGATGTAGTAGAGGCCGTACTTCGCATAGAGGTCGGCAGGCTGCGATACCGTCGCATCGATCTCGCCCTTGCGAATCGCTTCGAACTCCTGCGGAATGCCGTCATTGGAAACGATTACGATGTGCTTCGGATCGCCTGCGGGAAAGAGCAACTGCTTGCGGCGCAGCGTTTGCAGCGTGGGCGAGAGATACACGCCGCCCGCCTGCATGTAGATGGCCTTCACGTCGGGGTTCGCGGTGAGCAGGCTGTCCAGCGCGCTCGCGGCGACGTCGCCCTTCCAGCCAGCCGGAATTTCGAGCAGCGACAGATTCGGATACTGCTTCAGGCACGCACGGAACGCTTCCGAACGGTCGCGGCCGTTCACCGAGGCGAGGTCGCCCATGATCTGCACGACCTTGCCCGACTTCACGTGCTCGCCGATGTATTTGCAGGCCTGCTCGCCGTACGCGCGATTGTCGGCACGCACGACCATCGCCACGTTACCCTGCGTGGGCGCGACGTCCACGGCCACGACCTTCACGTCTTTCTGCGCCGCGTTGCCGAGCGCGCGGCTGATCGCCGCCGAATCGATCGGCCCGACCACGATGCCCTTTGCCCCCAGATTGATCATGTTGTTCATGTCCGTGATCTGCTGGGCGGGGTCGTTGTTCGAGTTCACGGGCGCGAGGATGTCGATGCCGTCCTGCTTCGCATAAGCGCCGAGGTAGTTGTTGTACGACTGCCAGAACGGCGAAGTGAGGAGCGGCAGGCCAAGGCCGACCTTGCCGGGTTCGGCTGCGCCAGCGGCAGCCGACGCGCCGAATGCCGCAGCACAGGCCGCGGCGACGCACAGCGTCCTGGTGGCGGCGCGCGCGAAGGCGCCGCGCGCTGGTTGAATTCCGGTGGAGCGGCGGGCCTTCGAGAGCCCGGATGCGAACGCCATGTCTGTCTCCTGTCGACGCGCCTCGCACGCCGATTCTGTCGTTGATGAACCGCATGTGTTTGCCGCGCCCACGTGGCATGCCCGAAGCGCCGGCGACCCGTTGCTGCTGCCTTTCCTTGCCTGACGACGCTGGCGTATATTCACCAGTGAACGTATTATTCATATACGCACATTGCGAGGTCAAGCAATGTGCAGTGCAGCATGGGTCCGTGATTTCCCTGGGGGCGATCGAATGGAAAAGAACGCGAAAAAGAGCCGGATGGACAACGTGCCCGAAGAAGCCGAAGAGAAAGACGACGCCGACCGCTATCGCGCGCCCGCGCTGGACAAGGGGCTCGACATCCTCGAACTGCTTGCGGAGCAGCGCGCCGGCCTCACGCGCGCCGAGATCACGAAAGCGCTGGGGCGCAATGCGAGCGAGATTTACCGCATGCTCGAGCGGCTGGTGGCGCGCCAGTACGTCATCCGTTCGGAAGGCGGCGACCGCTATGCGCTGAGCCTCAAGCTGTTCGCGCTCGCCCACCGCCACCCGCCCATGGAGCGCCTGATCTCGGAAGCGCTGCCGCTCATGCAGCGCTTCGCCGACGAAGCCGAGCAGTCCTGCCATCTCGCCGTGTACGACCGCGGCAACCTGCTCGTGATCGCCCAGGTGGACGGGCCGGGCACATGGGGCATCGCGGTGCGGCTCGGTTCGCGCGTGGGCCTCGTCGATACGAGTTCGGGCCGCACGCTCCTCGCCTGGCAAACGCCGGAACAGCGCGCGCACATGCTCGCGGAGCATACGAAAGTGAAGGGCGAGGTGGCGATCGACCATGCGGCGCTGGAAGCCGCGTGCGAGCAGGTGCGCGAGGCGGGCTTCTCGCGCAAGGACAGTCAGCAGATTTTCGGCGTGACGGACGTGACGTTTCCGGTGCTTGGGCCTTCGGGCCAGGCGATCGCGGCGCTCACCTGCCCGTTTCTCAAGCGCATCGACGACTATGTCGCGCCCTCGCTCGACGAGGCGACGCAAATGCTGCGCGCGACCGTGCAGGCCTTGTCGATGTTTCGCGAGGACAGCGCGGCCTGAGGCCGGCCACGCAAAACGGTTAGAATGACGGCCCTCTCAAAAAAAACCAGTGCGCCGCGCACTGCCGCGAAACGGCGGGCGAGCGGCTCACGCGCATTCGAAACCCATGGCGAAACTCCTGACCGATCAAGAATTCCAGCGCTTTTCCGAGCTTCAGCAGAAACAGGCGAGCTTCACGATCACGGCCGACGAAGCCGACGAGCTGCGCGACATCGTCGCCCGCGCGCAGAAAAAGCGCGACGACCGCGCCGACGCGATGAAGACCGTCGAAACCGCCATCGCGCAATTCGAGATCGCTCCCGAGGAGCTTTTCACGGCCGAACAGATTGCCGAAGCCGCGCGCAATTTCGGCCTGATTCCGGCCACGCGCAAGGAGCGCGTGCTGCCGCCTTCGCTCACCTTCAACGGCAAGACGCACCAGTGGACCACGCGCGCGCTGCCCGAGGAAATCCGCACGCCGCTATTCGAGGCGTTCCGGGGCGGTCAGTCGGTGAAGGCGTTCATCGCCACGCCCAAGGACGCCGCGCGCTGCGCCGCGACCATCGCCCGGCTGGAGAAGGAAACCGGCGCGCAGTACGGCGAGGCGTGGCTCGAAGAACTCGCTCTCACGCGCGGCCAGATCGACGACGCGCTCGCGAAGCTGGCCGCGTAAGCAGCCAGGCGCGCCGGCTCAGTCGAGCGGCATGCGAAAACCGACCACGCCCGGGTCTTCCGTGGGCGTGACGGTGAAGCCGCAGGCGCGCGCGAGGCCGATCATCGGCGCATTCTCGCGCAGCGCCTCGCCGAGCAGCCAGTGCGTGCCGCGCGAGCGCGCGTACTCGATGATGCGCGACATCAGCAGGCGGCCAAGGCCGCCGCGTTTGAGATTCGACAGAATCGCGACCGCGAACTCGGCGGTCTCGTTGTCCGGGTCGGCCACGGCTCGCACCACACCGAGCGTGCGCGGCTGGCCGTCCCCGTCCTGCACGACCGCGATCAGCGCCATCTCGCGGTCGTAGTCGATTTGCGTCATGCGCGCGAGCTGCGTGTGATCGAAGCTGCGCACCGCAGAGAAGAAGCGCAGGCGCAGGTCGTCGGGCGTCATCGACTCGACGAACGTGCGGTGCATGGCCTCGTCTTCGGGACGGATCGGTCGGATCGTGAGGCGCTCGCCGTGCCAGTCGATGGTCTCCTCCAGCCGCCGCGGATACGGCATGATCGCGAAGCGGCTGCGCTTTTCCGCGAGCTGCAGACAGGGCGCGACGACCACGACCGCCTCGGGCAGCACGCGCAGCGTCAGCCGCAAGCCCACGATTTCCCGCACCTCGCACACGAACTGCGACAGCTCGGTGAGCGCGGCCAGCGTCGGCTCGGGCGCCGTGTAGCGCGCATAGGGCGAGTGCGCAACGATGTCGCGCGAGAGCACCGGGTTCAGCGGCGGCAGGCTGTACACGCGCAGCGGCGGCGAAAAATCGTCCGGCGAAGGCGCGGCGAAACGGAACACCGGGCCGAAGTTGTCGTCGTCGCGAAACTCGACCGACACGTCCACCACCGGCTTGACGCCTGGTTCGTCCTGCGCCTGCGTGGCGAGCCCGAACAAGGCCAGCAATCTGCCCGCCTCCTCCCCTTTCAGTTCCGTGCGTCCGGCCGCCAGCGCCGCGCGCGCTTCGCCCTGCGCGGCCTCGATCGCGGCCGGGCCCTGGGCGGGCATGGTCTCCGGCGTCTGCATCAACAGCTCGCGGCCCAGCCGGTAATCGACGAGACGGGCAAACGCGCGCGCGAGCCGCCGCGGCGTGGTGTGCACCGGAATGCCATGCGCGTGCAGTTCGTCGCGCATGGTTTCGTCCACGCCGCCGAAGAAGCACGCGAGCATGCCGCGATACGCGAAACGCTGTTGCTCGATCAGCGTGCGCGCCACCGCATCGACCGGCGCACTGTGGGTGGGCGCGTGCACGACGAACGCCGTGCCGCTCGAGCGATGCGTGGCCAGCGTTTGCAGCGCGAGGCCGAAGTGCTCGGGCCTGGCGGTGTCGCCGAGCACGAGCGGATTGCCGGCCTGCGCGTGCGGCAGCGCGGCCTGGACGGCCGCAATCGCTTCGTCGTTCCAGCGTGCGAGCGTGTCGCCGGCTTTCATGAAGGCGTCGCGCGCAAGCGTTGCCACGCCGCGGTCGCTCGTGATGAGCGTGGCGCTGTCGCTCGCAGCCACGCGGCCCACGCCGAGCGTTTCGATTTCGTCGAGCAGGTCGTCGAGCGTGTCGACGCGCACGAGGCCCGCGCGCCGGAACGCCGCCGTGTAGAGCGCGTCGCCCTTGTCGTCGCGGCCGCTGCGCAACGCGAGCACGGGCTTGTTGCGCGCCGCCGCGCGCGCCGCCGACATGAACTTGCGCGCCGCGCGGATCGTGTCCACTTCGAGCAGGATGGCCCGCGTGCCGGGGTCGCTCGCGAGATAGTCGAGCACGTCGCCCACGTCGACGTCGGCTTCGTCGCCGAGCGCGATCACGTGCGAGAAGCCGAGGCCGCGCGGCGCGGCCCAGCGCAGCACCGCGTTGGTGAGCGCGTTGGACTGCGACACCCAGGCCACGCCGCCCTTGCGCGCAATCGACGCCGCCGCGCCGAGCTGCGCGTTGAGCGCGGGCGTGAGCGCGCCGAGACTGCCGGGGCCGACGATGCGCAGCAGATGCGGGCGCGCCGCCGCGAGCGCATGGCGCAGGTCGGCCTGATCGGCCTCGTCGCGCACCTCGCCGACGATGATCGCCGCGCGCGTGCCCATGCCGCCGAGGCGATGCACGAGCGCGGGCCACGTGGCGGGCCGCGTGCAGATGATCGCGACGCCGGGCGCTTCGGGCAGATCGCCCGCGTCGGCGAGCACGGGCCGGCCGTCGAAGGCTTCGAAGTCGCCCGCATGACGCGGGTTGACGGCCCACAGCGGGCTCGTGAAGCCGCCTTCGATCAGCCGCCGCCACACCATGCTGCCGATGCTGCCGGGACGCTGCGAAGCGCCGATCACGGCCACGGATTTCGGCTGGAACACTGCATCGAGATTGCGTACGGTCACAGGCACTCCTCGTCGGTCGGACAGGCGCTTGCCGTAGATGCGAACGCCGGTTTGTCGTCTTTTACCGTTACGAGAAGAGGATAGGGCAAGCGCGCAGGCGCTGCGCGTATTTCGCCCGGCGCGGGCGGACGCGGACGCGGCGGCATGGCGCCGCACGCCGCCCTGGGCGTGCGGCGCCACGATGCGCGAGAAGGAACGTCGCCTGGTTCGTGAACGCCGCGTGTTACATCGACTTGCGGAACGGCGCGCCAGAATGCTCGCGCAGCTCGTTGAACACGATCTTCGGCCAGGCCTTTTGCGCGACTTCGATTTCGGAGACGTGCGAGGCGAGATAGGTCGGCGCGTTCGACGCGTCGTAGGCCATGCGGGCCTCGTACGAATCGGTGAAGCGGCGCAGCTCGGCGGGATCGTCGCAGGTCACCCAGCGCGACAGGCGATAGCGCGCCGGCATCAGGCGCACGGCAACCTTGTACTCGGCGGCGAGGCGGTGCGACACCACTTCGAACTGCAGCTGACCGACCGCGCCCAGAATCGTCGCGCCGCCGTGGATCGGGCGGAACACCTGGATCGCGCCCTCTTCGCCGAGCTGCTTGAGCGCTTCGCCCAATTGCTTCGCGCGCATCGGATCGACCACTTCGACGGTCTGGAAGATTTCCGGCGCGAAGAACGGCAGACCCGTGAATTGCAGGTCTTCGCCTTCGGTGAGCGTGTCGCCGAGGCTCAGCGTACCGTGGTTAGGAATACCGATGATGTCGCCCGGGTACGCCTCGGCCACGGTCTCGCGGCGCTGCGACAGGAAGCTCACCACGTTGTTCGCGCGGAAGGTCTTGTTGTTGCGCGTGACCTTCAACTGCATGCCGCGCTCGAAATGGCCCGAGCACACGCGGATGAACGCCACGCGGTCGCGGTGCGCGAGGTCCATGTTGGCCTGCACCTTGAATACGACGCCCGTGAACTTGCTTTCTTCAGGCGAGACCGGACGCTGCACGGCCATGCGCGGCGACGGCGGCGGCGCGAGATCGACCAGCGCGTCGAGAATTTCCTTCACGCCGAAGTTGTTGATCGCCGAGCCGAACAGCACCGGCGACTGCTCGCCCGCGAGGAAGGCGTCGCGATCGAACGTGGGCGTCGCGCCCGTGATCAGCTCGACTTCTTCCTTGGTGCGCTTCCAGTGATAGCCGAAGCGGGCTTCGCCTTCTTCTTCGCTGATGTTCTGCAGCGTTTCCACCGCACCGCCAAGCGACTCCTGGCCCGCGCGGAACACGCGCACCTGGTCGCGCTGGATGTCGTACACGCCCTGGAACTCCTTGCCCATGCCGATGGGCCAGGTGAACGGCACGGCGGCCACACCCAGGTGCTGCTCGATTTCGTCGAGCAGGTCGAGCGGCTCGCGCACTTCGCGGTCGAGCTTGTTGATGAACGTGAGAATGGGCGTCTTGCGGCTGCGGCAGACTTCGAGCAGCTTGAGCGTTTGCGCTTCCACGCCGTTCGCGCCGTCGATCACCATCACGGCCGCGTCGACTGCCGTGAGCACGCGGTAGGTGTCTTCCGAGAAGTCCTCGTGACCCGGCGTGTCGAGCAGGTTGATGACGGCGTCGCCGTACTCGAACTGCATGACCGAGCTGGCGACCGAAATGCCGCGCTGCTTTTCGATCTCCATCCAGTCGGAGGTCGCGAAGCGGCCGCTCTTCTTGCCCTTCACGGTACCGGCGATCTGGATCGCGCCCGAAAACAGCAGCAGTTTTTCGGTGAGCGTGGTCTTGCCCGCGTCCGGGTGAGAAATGACCGCGAACGTGCGGCGGCGTCTGAGTTCGGCTACTGACATGGATAGAGCGGGTATCACGGATGAATTCGGGCAACCGGGCCGCGCAGCGGAGGTTGCGGCGAGCGCGGCGGCGCTGGCGGGCGCGTTTTCGGGCAACGCTTACGGTGCGTGCGGCGGCAGCGCGCGGACCGCGGCGCACGGCAAATAGCACGAACGATCGGGAATGTCCCGCGGATGTCCGCGCAAAAAAGCGAAAAGGCGCCGGGACCGAATGATACACGGCATTCGTCCCGCCGACTAAAGGTTTGATGGGGTTCGAACGGGTTGGACGTGCGGGCTGGCGCCGCTTTGGCAAAGGTGAGCTTTTACGGGACCTCGATGCGAGCGCACCGCCGACGCCGTCATGCCCCCGCCGCGCGCTCGCGATGCCCCCCGTTTTCGCGGCAATGTCCTTTCGTCACAGGCGTGGCCCCGCTCCGTGAGCGCCCTGGTCCTGCTCGTCGCGGCATGCTGGTGCGCGCCGCGCAGGGCGTGAGGTGAGCTTTTCCGGGAGACTTGAAGCGAAGCGGCCGGCCGTCACGTCGGGTGCTGCGCGCCCCCGCTGCAACGGCCTGGGGGGAATTGGCCCGTTATTCCTTGATGAGGAAGCGTTCGCGATTCTTGCCCGCCAGCCAGCCCGGCGTGCGGCCACGGCCGCTCCAGGTCTCGCCGGTTTTCGGGTTCATGTAGCGGGCCGGCAGCGCCTTCTTGCGCGCGGGGCCTGCGCGTCGGGTCGTGAAGCCCAGTTCTTCCGCAGTGATGTCGTACTCCGCGATCTTTTCCCTGATCTCGGCGATCGCCTGGTCAATTTCCTTTTCACGCGCCGCAGCCACTTCCTTGTGAAGCTTCTCCAGCTGGGCGGTCAGTTGCTTGTAGCTCGGCATGAAACGTCATCTCCAGTTCGGTCAAGAGAGTCTCATTGTGACCGGTTTGGAGCCCGTGCGACGATGAAGGCGCGCTTTTTTACTATGCTGGCGCAAACGTTGGCGTTACCGTTCGCGCTGCTGCAGCGATTCGTGCGACAGACGGCTTTCGAGCGCACGCAGCGCTTCGTTGAGCCGCTTCACGCGCTGCACCTGCGAAGGCACGAGGTTCTCGCTGGAAACCGATTCGAGCCGGCCGCGCCAATAAGAAAGCGGAATACGGTCGCGCCCCGAGAGCCGCCCGATGATGTGCTCGAGATGCTCAATGTCCTTTTCGAGTTGGTGATGATTCATCGCTGTCCCCGGTAATGACAAGTTTTATCGAGCGCGCACAAATAGCGCGCACTCACTTTCGTCGCATCGCCGATTTTCCGCATGCTGCGGATAATCGGTCAGTCTGGTAATCGCACCGGCTGACCGTGCTAAATGCGCGCCGCAGCGGATCGACTGGTTTTGTTCGTACTGTCAGACCAGAATAAGGCCAGCGCGGCCGGCTATCCGTTGGATACCGCACGGAATTTCAACGGCCGCTCCTCCACGCTGACGGTTGTATCCACATCCATATCGGAAGGCAGATTAACGGGGGCTATTGCGTCTGTATATTCCTCAATTGTGGAACGCTATGCGGCGCGCATTTTGCCGCCGACGGTTTTTCACAATACGAACAACGAGAATGGCGTGAAAACAAACGAATCACAATATGATCGCCTGCTGCATCTTGTTTACGACACACTCGATAATCCTTGCGCCTGGAAGGATTTTTGCGCGCTATTACGCGAAGCGACTGGAGTGGCGTCGATTCATCTGTATGCCTTTGACCGGCAGCGCGATCTGTTTTCCTGGAGCGACGGTTTCGCGCTTGCCGGCGCGGAACCGCTGGAGCGCATTCGGCCGCTGTACCGCGACGATACGCGCCTGGCATGGCTGCGCGCTTACCCGCCGGGCAAGTGGCTGCATTGCGGCGCCGAACCCGACTGCGCAGCCGGCTTCGAACTCTGCCCGTTCGAGGAAGGCCATCGCTGCGCGGCGCTGTGCAAGCTGATCGAACAGAACGGGCTCGCCGTCATGCTTGCGTGCCGCACCCACGCCGAGGACGGGCCGCTCCCGGGCGAACACCGCGCACTGCTCGAACGGCTCACGCCGCACCTCGTGCGCGCGGTGCGCCTGTACCTGCGCCGCTTTGCCTTGAACGCCGACACGCTTGCAAACCGCTCACGTCCGCCAGCCATGCTCGTGAGTGCGCTGGGCGAAGTGCTCCATAGCAACGAGGCCGCACAGCGGCTCCTGAAGGCGACCTCGCTCGTGCGGGTGCGCGGACGGCGGATCACGCTCGCTGCGCCCCATCACGCGCGCCTGCTCGAGGACATCGCCGTGAGCGAGGTGCGCCTGCGCAACCGCATGAGCGGCGCGCGGGCGGCGGCAGCGCGCTTTCGCGCGTTGCGTATCGTAGGCGCCGCCGACGGCACGCCCGCGCTCCGCGCACCCGACGCGGCCGCCGCAACGGACCCGCACGGCCGGACCCTTGGCGGGCGGGCCCGCGCGCAGGCTCCGGCGAGCCAGCAGGAGGTGCTCTACGCGTTCTACAACGTGGTGACGGCCGACGACGCCTCGGCTTCGGAATTGCACGCCTTCGCGGCGCTGACCTTCTATCACCCGCGCTCCGCGCCGCTGGTCGACGAGCGGGTGCTCGCCACGGCCTTCGATCTCTCGCCGGCCGAATGCCGCATTGCGCTGCTGCTCGCGGAAGGTCTCACGCAAAAGGAAATCGCCGCGCACGTCGGCGTGCAGCACGACACCGTGCGCAAGCAATTGCAATCGATCTTTCAGAAGACGGCGACGCGCCGCCAGCCCGACCTGCTGCGCCTTTTGCTGAATCTGCCGGCGCGCGGCACGGGCGCCGCAGCCGAAGGCTGAGCGGCGCGCGACAGACTTATTGGGCCTTGCGGCAGGCGAACACGAGCGTGTAGTTGCCGCTTTCGGTCGATGTCGCGACAGTGTCGTAACCCGCGCCGGCGCAACGGGCGCGCGCCTGCTGGGCGCAGGAATCGCGATCGCCCGAGGCCGGGCATTGCACCTGGATCGTCGGACGGCCGTCCGACAGGAACAGCGGCGGCCCGCTACTGCACGCAGCAAGGCCAGCGATCAAGGTCAACGCGCACGCCGCGAACGGCAGCCTGCGCAAACGGAACAACGGCGAACCAGGACGAGTCATTTGGAGCACCCCTACGGGCTTCTAGTTTTTCGACGTTGCGATTGTGCCATGCCGCGAGCCATGTGCGATGCATCGCTGCGAGCGTTGCGTGCGCGTGCTCAGGGCGCGGTCGAGAGCGTCTTGTACGGCAGCGCGCCTTGCGGGTCCGAGCTCACGCGTACGAAGACCTGCTCGACGTCGGGAATCGCGGCGAGTCTGCGCTCGAGCGCCGCACTGTCGAAGCCTGGCCCCACGCACCCTTCCGCGTAGACGAAACGCCGCTGCACCGTGATCCAGATGCTCGTGCCCGCAAACAGGGCATCGCCTTGCAGTTGCTGGCGAATCGCCGCTGCAATGTCCGCATCGTAAAGATACGAGTTCGGCCTCGAGCACTTGTGCGCGAGCCAGCAGGTCGTGCCTCGCTCCACGCGATAATGCGCGTCGTCGTCGGCTTCGGTTTTCGTCATCCGCGGGCCGAGCGGCGGCGGGCAGGCGCCAATCGCGTTCGACAACGCGAAGAACGGGTCGTTGTACCAGTTCTTGCGCTCGACATCCGCAGCGTTCCCGGCCTTCGAGGCGGGCGCAGAGGCGCCGGTTTGCGATTGCGCGGGCGCGGCAGCCGCCCAAAAGCCCGCGAAAACGCCCACGCAAACAAGCGCCGCCGCAAGCCGTGCTGTCTGCGCCGCCCGCGCGCGCCGGGCGCTTTGCCCGCACTCATCATCGATTGCACTCATCGACTGCCACCTCGCCGGCTCACTCTTCTGCGCAACGATAGGACCGCGCGGCCACGCTCGCAATAACGAGATAAATCGGCCGCCCGTGCTAACGACAACATACGTCAGCGTATGAACGGTCAACCCGAAGATCTTTTCGGGGCTGCCGGCCAGCAGCCCGACTACTCGCCGGGTAACCTGCCCGCACGCCAGGCGGCATGTCTCCCGAGGGGAGCGAACGTTCGAAGTGCGCCCTACACTTCCAGCCATTCCCGGCGGACGCGCGCATCGGCCTTCAACTGCTGCGGCGTCCCCTCGAACACGATCTGGCCGTGCCCCATGACGTACACGCGCTGCGAGATATCGAGCGCGATGGCCTGCTTCTGCTCGACGAGCAACACCGAAATGCCGCGCGCCTTCAGCGTCTTCAGGTACTCGCCCACCTGCGCGACGACAAGCGGCGCGAGCCCTTCGGTCGGCTCGTCGATGACGATGAGGTCGGGGTCGCCCATGAGCGTGCGGCACAGCGTCAGCATCTGCTGCTCGCCGCCCGACAGCAGGCCCGCCGGCGTCTCCTCGCGCTCCTTCAGGCGCGGGAACATGCGGTACATGTCGTCGAACTGCCAGCGCGCGTTCTGGCGCGGCTTGTCGCCCAACCGCTTGCGCTTTTCGCCGAGCATCAGGTTCTGCCGCACGGTGAGCGTCGGGAAGATATCGCGGTTCTCCGGCACGTAACCGATGCCCCGGTGCGCGACCTCGAACGTGCGCAGGCCGCGCACCTCCTCGCCGCGCAGCAGAATCTGCCCCTCGCACCGCACGAGCCCCATGATGGCTTTGGCGAGCGTCGAGCGGCCCACGCCGTTGCGCCCGAGCAAGGCGACGATCTCGCCTTCGCCCACCTGCATCTCGACGCCGTGCAGGATATGGCTCTTGCCGTAGTACGCGTGCAGATCGCGCACCTCGAGCATGGGATTGGCGGTCGCCATCAGTGTGCACCTGCGGGTTCGTCCAGCGTGGTGCCCAGATAGGCTTCCTTCACGCGGCGGTTGTTACGGATGGCTTGCGGCGTGTCCGTGGCGATCACCTCGCCGTACACGAGCACCGAGATGCGGTCGGCGAGGCCGAACACGACGCTCATGTCGTGCTCGACCATCACCAGCGTCTTGCCGGCGGTGACGCGGCGAATCAGTTCCACCGCGCGATCCGACTCCGGGCGGCTCATGCCCGCCGTGGGTTCGTCGAGCAGGATCACTTCGGCGCCGCCCGCGATCGTGATGCCGATTTCGAGCGCGCGCTGCTCGGCGTAAGTCAGCAGACCTGCAAGCGTGTCGTGGCGGCCCTGCAGGCCGATCAGTTCGAGCACTTCTTCGGCGCGTGCGCGAGCGTCGCGCAACTGCTCGAGACGATGCCAGAACGAATAGCGGTAGCCGAGCGACCACAACACGGAGCAGCGCAAATTCTCGAACACCGAAAGGCGATGAAAAATGTTCGTCACCTGAAAGCTGCGCGAGAGCCCCATGCGGTTGATCTTGTACGGCGGCAGCCCGCCGATCTCGACGCCGTCGAGTTTGACCGTGCCTGAACTGGGCGCCATGCGCCCCGAAATCAGGTTGAACGTGGTCGATTTGCCCGCGCCGTTAGGACCGATCAGCGCGTGACGTTCGCCCTTCGCGATCGTCAGGTCGACACCGCGAATGATCTCCGTGCGCCCGAAATGCTTGCGCACGTCACGCAACTCCAGTGCGGCCGTCATGCGTTGCTCCCTGCGATTTCCCGTTGCACGCCGTCCCAGGCCGCGCGCAAGCGCGCGGCGGCGAGGCGTCCCGCCTGCGCGCCCAGCCCCCACAGCACGGCGGCGACGGCCCAGGGCTTCCACGACGCGGCATCGAAGTTCAGGCCGAAGAACGCCATGGCCGTGCCATTGTCACTATCGATCTGCACCTTGTAGACGAGTTCGACCGTCAGCACGAGCGCTGCAAGCAAGATCAGCGCGGCGCCCAGCGCCGCCGCATAGGAAGGCAACATGCGGTGCAGCTTGCGCGCCGCGATGAGCGGGACCTGCTTCATCAGCAGGCTCGACACGCCGCCCGGCACGTACATCACCACGAGCACGAAGAACAGGCCGAGGTACAGCAACCATGCCGGCGTGAGATTGGACAACGCGACCGCGAACAGCACGAACAGGATCGAACCGATGACCGGCCCGAAGAAGAACGCCCCGCCGCCGATGAACGTCGCGAGCAGCACGCCGCCGGACTGCGCGGCGCCGACGTTCTCCGCGGTCACGATCTCGAAGTCGATCACAGAGAGGCCGCCCGCAATGCCGGCGAAGAACGCCGCGAGGACCATCACGAAAAAGCGCACGCGCTGCGTGTTGTACCCGACGAATTCCGCGCGCTCGGGATTGTCGCGCACGGCATTGGCGATGCGGCCGAGCGGGGTCTGCGTCCACGCGTACATGGCGATCATCGACACGAGGCACCACACGGCGATCAGGTAGTACACCTGGATCGCCGGGCCGTAAGTGATGCCAAGCACCGCATGGCCGACCGTACGATTGGTCGGCACCCCGCCTTCGCCGCCGAAAAAGCCGGGAAACATCAGCGAACTCGCCGCCACCATTTCGCCGATGCCGAGCGTGATCATCGCGAAGGTGGTGCCCGACTTGCGCGTGGTCACGTAGCCGAACAGCACGCCGAACAGCATGCCGCCTAGCCCGCCCACCAGCGGCAGCAGCGAAACGGGCAGCGGGAAATGGCCCGCGCCGATCCGGTTGAGCACATGAGCCGCCACGAATGCGCCGAGCCCGGAGTACACCGCGTGCCCGAACGAGAGCATGCCGGTCTGGCCGAGCAGCATGTTGTACGAGAGCGCGAAAATGATCATGATGCCCATCTGCGAAAGCAGCGCGATCGCGAAGCCGCTGGAAAACACGAGCGGCAGCACCAGCATCACGAGCCCCGTGGCGCCCCAGACGATCCAGCGCAGCGCATGCGTGGACTGCAGCCATCCGTGGCGCTGCATGGCCGAACCGGCATTGGCCTGAATGAGCGGTTTCATCGTTCAGCCCTCCCGCTTGCCGAGCAATCCGCGCGGCCGCAGGATCATCATGAGCACCATGAGCAGATAAGGCAGAATCGGCGCGACCTGCGAGACGGGCATGCGCCACAGCGAAGAGAGCGCCGTAGTGTCCGTGACCCGCACGCCGACGAGTGAGAACAGATCGGAGAGCGAGGCATCGATCGTGACGGCGAAGGTCTGCATGACGCCGATCAGCAGCGACGCGATGAATGCGCCCGGCAGCGAGCCCATGCCGCCCACCACGGCGATCACGAACACGATGGTGCCCACCGACTCGGCCATCGAAGGCGACGTGACGAACGCATTGCCGCCAATCACGCCAGCGAGGCCCGCCAGCGCGGCGCCGCCGCCGAACACCAGCATGAACACGCGCTGCACGTTGTGCCCGAGCGCCTCGACCATTTCCGGGTGCGTGAGCGACGCCTGAATGACAAGGCCGATGCGCGTGCGCGTCAGCACCAGATACAGCGCGGCGAGCATGGCGATCGAGATGAGCATCATGAAGGCGCGATACTTCGGAAATTCCGAGGTGTACACCTTGAACAGCGCCCCGTTCAGTTCGGGCGGAATCGCGTAAGGCACCGCGGCCAGACCCCAGACCAGCTTGACGCCCTCCACGATCAGATACGAGAGGCCGAAGGTGAACAGCAATTCCGCCACATGCCCGAACCTGTGCACGGTACGCAAGCCGAAACGCTCGACGAGCGCGCCGACACACGCCACGAGCACCGGCGCCGCCACGAGCGCCGGCCAGAAGCCGATCTTGCTGGCGATGGTGTAGGCGAAGTAGGCCCCGAGCATGTAAAAGCTGGCGTGCGCGAAATTGAGCACGCCCATCATGCTGAAAATCAAGGTGAGGCCCGAGGAAAGCATGAACAGCAGCAGTCCGTAGCCGATGCCGTTCAACAGAGAGATGGTCAGGAATTCCACTGCCCGATGATCCTTGTGAAGTGTCGCAGCGAGAGCACGTTCAGCCCGGGCGCTTCATCTGGCAAGTGGTCGGCTGCGTTGCCGCGGTCGGCCCAAGCTGGACGTCGGTGCGCCAGCCATAGCCGGTGTTCTCCTGGTCGTACTTTACCGTTTTGCCGTCCGCCCGGGTCCATGTCGCGATCACGAGCGACTGCTGGGCCTGGTGATCGGCAGCGCGCATCGTCACCGGACCGTTCATGCCGTCGACCGTCATGCCTTCCATGGCCCTCGCCACCTTGACGGGATCGGTCGACTTCGCCGCGTTCATCGCACGGCTGAGCATTGCGATGGCGGCATAGGCCGTCGCCAGATAATAGTCGTCGTTGTACTTCTTCTTGTAGCCCTCGATGATCTGCCCAACCACCGGCGGGTTGTTCGCCGTGTTCGGGCCGAACACGCCCACATACTTCACATGGTCGGCGCCGGACGCGCCCATGGCCGTCGGCACGCCGGTCGTGCCCGCGTAATAGGTGTAGAAGTTGGCCGTCACGCCCGCGTCCTTGCTCGCCTTCACGAGCAAGGCGAGGTCGCTGCCCCAGTTGCCCGTGATCACCGTGTCGGCGCCGGACGCCTTGATCTTGGTGGCGTAAGGCGAAAAGTCCTTCACGCGCGCGAGCGGATGAAAATCGTCGCCGACGATCACGATATCCGGGCGCTTGCTCTTCAGGTCCTCGCGCGCCACGCGCGAAACGTCATGGCCAAACGAGTAGTCCTGATTGATGAGGTAGACCTTCCTGATGTCCTTGTCGCGCGCGAGGAACGTGGTGAGCGCATCCATCTTCATGTCGGCGTTGGCGTCGAAGCGGAAGTGCCAGTAGTCGCACCGGGCGTTGGTCATGGCCGGGTCCACCGCGGCGTAGTTCAGGTAGACGATTTCCTTGCCCGGGTTGCGCGAGTTGTACCTGGCGACCGCGTCTTCCAGCGCGAGGCCGACCGACGAGCCGTTGCCCTGCACGATATAGCGAATGCCCTGGTCGGCGGCCTGGTTCAGCAGGGTCAGGCTTTCCTGCGGCAACAGCTTGTTGTCGAATCCGACCACCTCGAACTTCGTGCCGTTTGCCCAGTTATGCTCGTTGGCATATTCGGCCGTGTATTGCCAGCTGTGCAGCTGATTCGTTCCGAGCGACGCCATCAAGCCGGACAGCGGATCGATGAAGGCGATCTTGACCGTCTGCGCTTGCGCGGCCCCGCCTGCCAACGCCGACGATACAACTGCACCAGCCAGCAACGAGCGCAACATCCTCATGGACTGTCTCCTTTGTTTGGGCATTGCTTATCGAGCGTGAATTTTCAGTCCGACCGTGCGATTTTTCGCTATATCAACACATTCCTGGCGCCAATGACAGCACTCCAGGGAAATCGCTGAGGCGGTGAGGCATGGCGGGTCATTGCAACTGGCTTACGGTCAGCCTGGGTCCGTGCGCGAGGACGCAATCCCGCGTTCAGGACCTCAGGCTCGCCGCAGCCGGGGCTTGCCGCCCGCCATCCGCCGCGCCGGCTCGAGAGAAGGCGAGCGCTCGGTAAGGGACGGCGCAGCATGGTCCTCGTCAAGCTTTGCGCCCTTGAATTGCTGCCGGTAGGCCACGGGCGTCAACGCTTTTGCAGCCTTGAACTGCCGGTTGAAATTCGCGGTATTGGGGAACCCCGAGCGGGCGGCGATCACGGAGATGGGCATCGGCGTGCCGGTCAACAGCCGGCAGGCATGGCCGATCCGAACCCGCGCAATGTACTGCCCCGCGCTTTCGCCCGTGTGCTGCACGAAATGTCTCGTCAGCGTGCGTTCAGACAGACCCGCGGCTTTGGCTAGCGTCGAAAGCCGCAAGGGCTGCGAGAACTGCGTTTCGATCAGCGCAAGCACCCGGTTCAGCTGCTCGGGCTCATAGCCCGACGATGCACCCACGCGCCCCTCGAATGCGCTGGGCGTCGCCAGCTGGGTGGCCGGCCAATCGGTCAGCCAGGCGAGGATCTCCAGCACGGCAGCGAGGCGCGCACGCGGGTCGGCCGCCAAAAGACGATCCAGATAGCCGCGCATCTGCATGCCGGCGCCTTCCTCGAAGACCAGGCCGCAGGCCGCGCGGCGCAGCAGGTTGCGCAGGTTCGCATACTCCGGACAAACGTCGGCGAGACGCTGCACCCAGTTGCCTTCGAACCAGACGACGATGGCAACCTGCGAGTCCGCCGGGTCGATCGAGCGATTGGACGACCAGGTGTGCGGCATGTCCGGCGGCACGAGGACGAGATCGTCGGCGCCATAAACGGTGACTGAGTCGCCGATATAACGCTTGCCCTGGCTGTTCATCGTCAGCGTGAGTTCGTATTCCGGGTGGTGATGCCACTCGAACGGAATGCGCGGCAAGCGCCGGTGGTAAACCCGCACCGAACAACTGCTGCCGAAGTCGACGTGCGCGTACGCTGCTTTCATGGCCGAAACTACAAAAAGATTGGCCCGATAGTATCACTGGCGAAGGCTGCGCCGGCGTACGCTCGCATCATTCGAAATCACCAGGTGGAGACAACGACATGGCTTTGCATATCGACGACCTGCCCGCGGCTATCCGCAAGGCGAAACGGGAACTGCGGGAGAACTTGCCCAACTACCGGGCCGTGTTCGCCGAGGTCGAAGCGGCCATGCACGAAGAGGCGCACCGCATTGCCCGGCTTCGCGACCGGGGTGAGCCGGTCATCCCCGAAATCGCCTTCGCGGACATCGTCGGCAACCGGGTGAGCGCCGAGCAGATCGCGCTCGTGAAGGCGCGCGGCGCCTGTGTCATCCGCAAGGTATTCGACCGCTCGCGCGTAGAGCAGTGGGACAACGACATCGCGGACTATGTCGAGCGCAACGATCTCGAGCGCAAGCTGCTTCATCGCGCCGAAGACGAATACTTCGGCCAGCTGGCCTCTAACAAGCCGCAGATCTACGGTGTCTACTGGTCGAAGCCGCAAGTGCTGGCGCGCCAGTCGCCGGAACTCACGCAGGCACGCGTGTTTCTGAACCGCCTGTGGCGCAGCGAGAGCGAAGGCCGCGTGCATTTCGACCCGAATCACGTGCCGGTTTATGCAGACCGGCTGCGCCGCCGGCCGCCCGGCTCCGAATCGCTGGGTCTTTCCGCGCATTGCGACGGCGGTTCGGTCGAGCGCTGGATCGAGGCGAACTTCCGCAAGGTCTACCGCCACGTCTTCTCCGGAAACTGGCGCGACTACGATGCGTTCGATGCGGCATGGCGCACCGAGGTCGAAGAGATTCCGTCACCGGCCGTCTGCTCGATGTTCCGCACGTTTCAGGGCTGGACCGCGCTCACGCAGCAAGGCCCCGGCGACGGCACGCTGCAACTCGTGCCCATCGCGAACGCGATGGTCTACATCCTGTTGCGGGCGCTGCAGGACGACATGGCAGACGACGACCTGTGCGGCGCGATGCCGGGCCGCGCGCTCTCGATCAGGCCGGAGTACCACGCGCCACTTTTCCACGCGCTTTCGTCGATTCCCCTGATGCAGCCGGGCGACACCGTCTTCTGGCATAGCGACGTCATTCATGCCGTGGAGGACGCGCATCGCGGCAAGGGCTACAGCAACGTGATGTACATCGCTTCGGCGCCGTCCTGCGCCAGGAACGAGGCGTATCTCGCGCGGCAACTACCGGACTTCCTCGCAGGCAAGAGTCCGCCGGATTTCCCCACGGATCATTTCGAAGTCGATTTCGTCGGGCGCGCAACGGCAGACGACCTGACCGCGCTCGGACGCGCACAAATCGGGCTGAAGACCTGACGCATCGATTGCTGCGTCAGCCGGTCTTGTTGAGGGCATTACGCACCGCAACGGCAAGGTCGTCGTATCGATAAGGCTTGCTGATGAGCGCGACGCCTTCGTCGAGCTTGCCGTCGTGGAAAATGACGTCGCGCGTATAACCGGAGGCGAAGAGGACCTGGGCATAGTAGGGCGCTCCGCTCGCGATACGAGCCAGTTCGCTGCTTCTCACCGTGCCCGGCGTCACGACATCCGTGAACAGAAGGTCGAAACGCTGGCCGCTCTGGATCAGCTTGAGCGCGCCTTCGCCGTCTTGCGCGGAGAGCACCTTGTAGCCGAGCTGGGCCAGCATTTCGATCGCGGCAATGCGAACGTCGGCATCGTCTTCGACAACGAGAATGGTCTCGCCGCCTCGCTCCTGTCGTGCGACGGTCGGCTTGTAAGCGTCGTATTCCGCCTCGAGGCTGCGCGGGAAATAGAGGCTGACGGTCGTGCCCTGGCCTTGTGCGCTTTCAATGAAAACGTGGCCCGAACTCTGCGCAACGAACCCGTGCACCATGCTCAGGCCCAGTCCCGTTCCCTGGCCCTCGGCCTTGGTGGTGAAGAACGGTTCGAACACGCGCGCTTTCACGTGGTCGGGCATGCCGCTGCCCGAGTCCGAAACCTGCAGGCGCACATATTCGCCCGCTGGCACGCCATCGCGGCGCGCCAGTTCGTCGTTGCCTGCATCGATGTTCGCAAGACACACGTGGATGCGTCCGGGTCCGTTTATCGCGTCGCGCGAGTTGATGACCAGATTCAACAGCGCGCTTTCCAGCTGACTTCGGTCTGCACAGATATTCCAGGTCTCCTGCGCCGGCACGATGGCGAGTTCGATCGTCTCCGGCAACGTGCGATGAAGCATCTCGGCTATGCCTTCGACCAGCCGGAATGGATTCAGAACGGCCGGCGCGAGCGGTTGCCTTCGTGCAAAGGCCAGCAGTTGCGAGGCGAGTTTCGCGCCGCGCGACACTGCGTTGCTGACCGCAGCCACGTGCCGCTCGAGCGCGGCGTTGCCTTTCGTCGAAAGCTCGATGAGCTGCAGGTTGGCGGAGATGACCTGCAAAACGTTGTTGAAGTCGTGCGCCACGCCGCCCGTAAGACTGCCGATCGCCTCCAGCTTTTGCGCCTGACGCAGCCGCTCCTCCATCGCCACGCGCGCCCCCACTTCCTCGGCGACGCGCTGCTCCAGTGTCTGGGTCAGTTGCAGCAGCGCGTCTTCGGCCACCTTGCGCTGCTTTTCCGCCAGTATCTTCGCGGTCGTTTCGAACACGATGGCGAGGACGCCCGCCGGCCGCTCGTCGCCTTCGAAAACCGGGCTGTAGCTCAGATCCATCCAGACGTCTTCGGCGTGACCTTCGCGATACAGCACGAGATGCTTGTCCTGAAAGGCCAGCGTTCCGCCCGCAAGGCACGTGTCGACGACCTTGCGGTTGAACGCCGCCACCTCTGGCCAGCCGGTTTCGACCGGTTTGCCCAACAGGAACGGATGCCGGCCGCCCGCGAAAACCGCGTAGGCGTCGTTGTAGACCATCGTGCCTTCGCGGCCCCAAAGCATGGCGAGCGGAGAAGGCGAGGCGAGGAGCATATTGATCGCGGCGACGAGGCTCGCCGACCACGATTCGCGCGGGCCGAGCGCCGTGTCGCTCCAGTCGAATGCGGCGATGCGCTCCGCCATTTCGCCCGGCCAGCGGGTCGAGGGGTGCTCGATCGGCGGTGGAACTTCCTTGTTCATGAGGCGGCTTTGCTCCGAGGGAGACGCTGCTGGATATCGGTACGACCCTGTTCGTGGAGACGGGTGGCTGCACGGCTGCACACGAGCGAAACGGAGCGCGCAATTTTTGTTCCGCATTGGGGCAGGTGCCGCCTGGATCGCCGCTCAGGGCAACCGGCACCGAAGCGGCAGCCGGTCGGAGCGGCGTCACAGGCAGGCCAGCAGGTCTTCGAGCCGCACCGGCTTCATCAGACATTTGTCGAAACCGGCGGCTGCCGCCCTGGCCGTGATATCCGGGTCGATGTGCCCCGATAGCAGAACGTACCGGGTACTCGACAGAGCGGGGTTGAGCCGAAGCTGGCCCACCAGATCGCCGCCGCTCATGTCCGGCAGCGTCCAGTCCACAAAGGCAAGCTCGGGAAGGAACGACCCGGCGACGAGCAGGGCCTCTTGTCCATCGGCGGCGCATCGGGCTTGATGACCTTCGAACTCGACGAGCGCCGCGAGCGCATCTGCGATGTCCCGGTTGTCGTCGACTAGCAGGATTCGTTTTGGCATCGGGCACAAAAAGCTGGCTGGAGAGCGGGCACGACACAGGCAGAACCCGAACCGCGGTTCGCCTTCAAGTGTACCCGGATTCCGCCAATGTCAATCACCAGCGCTCCACCTCACCCCAGGGGTCGAAGTTCAGCATGCTCCATGCATGCCGAATAAATCGGTCTACTGATCAAATCGCAATGGGATTTTCACGGCGCAGCGCGGCGCGTACTTAACGCGTTGTTACCAATCTCGCAGCACCGTTGCACCTGTGTCCGGGGGCGGCGCCTACACTCGGAACCGTGCTTATCGAGAACGCACACAGCGTGCGAAGGAGTTGCGAGATGAAGAGGACGATTCTCGGCCTGGTCCTGGCCGCAACGGCGTTGGCGGCTTCGACCGCCGCATTGGCCCACGTGGATGTGGCCGTGGGCGTTGGCGTGCCAGGCGCGGCCTATGCGCCGGTTCCCGTCCAGACCGACTGGAGAGGCGACGACGACTGGCGCGCGCGGCGCTGGCGGGAACACGAATGGCGCGAGCACGAACGTCGTGAGCATGAATGGCGCGAGCGGCAGTGGCGCGAACGCGAATGGCACGACCAGGGCCGTTGGGACTACTGATCCCGGTCAGCGCAGGGCGTCCAGCAGCGCTTGAACGGGGTGGCGCAAGTGGCGCCCGCGCAAGCGCTTCACCTGGCAGCGGCATGAATAGCCCGTGGCGAGCAGTTCGTCCGCCCCCCGCGTCGACGTCGATGCCGCATCGACATGTCGCGCCCACGATTGCTCGAAGATCGTCTCCGAGGTCGCGCGATTGCGCGCCTCGTGGCCGTAGGTGCCCGACATGCCGCAGCAGCCGCTGGCCGGCGTCGCGAGCGTGAGGCCCGCCGCCGCGAAGACGTCTTTCCACAAGAGCGTGGCGGCGTTCGCGTTGGTGCGCTCGGTGCAATGCGGCAGCAGTCTGAACGAGCCGGACGCGCGCGACGACGATGCGCGCGTGCGCAGTGCGCCGATCAGCCATTCCTGCGGCAACTGAATGTCGGGCACGGTTTCGACGCCTTCCACCTTGCGGTACTCCTGGCGGTACACGAGCGTCATGGCCGGATCGATGCCGACGAGCGGCACACCCGATCTGGCAAGCGCAGCCAGTTGTGCCGCATTGCGCCGCGCGGCCCGGCGAAACTGCGGCAGAAACCCCTGCACGTGCAGCGGCTTGCCGTTCGGCAGATAAGGCGCGACGAATACCTGGAACCCAAGCCGCGCGGCGAGTTCCAGAAACGCGGCGGCCACCGGCGTTTCAAAATAGCGCGTGAACGCGTCCTGCACCACGATCACGCTTTGCCGGCGCTCGGCAACGCTGAGCATCGAGAGGCGTTCGGGCGTTGCGGCCTGCGCTCCCGAGCGGCGCAGTATGTCACGCCATGACTCACGGCTCAACAACGGGCAATCGACAAGTCCTGCATAGCGCGCAAGCAACGACTTGACGGGACCCGCGCCCATCACTGCGTTGTACACGCTTCCCGCGCCAGGCACCGCGGCGACGCGCGGTACCGTGAATTCGAGCGCGCCGATCAAATAGTCGCGCAGCGGCCGCAAATAGCGCGTGTGATACCACTCCAGAAAACGTGCGCGAAACTCGGGCACGCTCACCTTCACGGGGCACTGCCCCACGCATGACTTGCACGACAGGCAACCCGCCATGGCGTCATACACCTCA
Source organism: Paraburkholderia silvatlantica (assembly GCF_003096715.1). Lineage (GTDB taxonomy): Bacteria > Pseudomonadota > Gammaproteobacteria > Burkholderiales > Burkholderiaceae > Paraburkholderia > Paraburkholderia silvatlantica. Next base: position 77,012 of record NZ_QEOL01000024.1, on the reverse strand, counting down.
TGCGAGAAGTCTTGTTCGCCCTGGCGTTTGCGCATGCTGTTGAACATGCGCACCGGCAACGCCGCCGCGGCTGGCGCAGCCGTGAGATCCGCACCGGCATCCTGTTGCCTGCGCAACCATTCGCGCATCAGCGAAGCCCGGCCCTTCGGCGAATGCACGCGCTCGCGCGTGGCTTTCCACGACGGACACATGGCGTCGTTCGGGTCGAAGTTGTAGCAGGCGCCGTTGCCGTTGCAGTGAACGGCGTCGGCATTGGCCTGCCAGACGCGCTCGTCCATGCGTCGGTCCAGTTCGCCGCGCAGCGTCGTCGCGTCGATCTTCAACAGCGCCGCACTCGCCCCCGCCGGCGTGGCGATCTTGCCGGGATTGAGCTGGTTGTGCGGATCGAATGCCGCCTTGAGCCGCTGCAGCGCGGGATACAAAGGCCCGAAATACGCGGGCACGTACTCCGAGCGCACGCCCTTGCCATGCTCTCCCCACAGCAGGCCGCCATACTTCATCGTCAAGGCGGTCACGGCGTCCGAAATGGGGCGCACGAGTGCGGCCTCGTCGGGATTGCGCATGTCGAGCGCGGGGCGCACGTGCAGCACGCCGGCATCGACATGGCCGAACATCCCGTAGCGCAGACCGAAACCATCGAGCAGCGCCCGGAACTCCGCAATATAGTCGGCGAGATTTTCGGGCGGCACGGCCGTGTCTTCCACGAAGGGCTGCGGGCGGCTCGCGCCGCGTGCGTTGCCCAGCAGGCCCACCGCACGCTTGCGCATCGCGTAGACGCGATGGATCGCCGCCTCGCCGTCGGCGATCGTATGTCCCAGGCGCCTGACGCTCGCGTCGGCGCCGAGATGCCCGGCAAACGCCGCCACGCGCGCACGCAGTTCGTGCGCGTCATCGCCGCTGAATTCGACCATGTTGATGCCGCTCGCACCGCCTTCGACGCCTTCGTCGTCGGGGAAATATTCCGCCACGCTTTGCCAGACGCTGTCCTCGCGCGCGAGCCGCAGCACCGTGGAGTCCACGGTTTCAATCGAGAGAGGACGATGAGCCATCAATGCGCGCGCATCGCGCAGGGCATCCATGAAACTCTCGTAGCGGATATTGACGAGCGCGGCGTGCTTCGGAACCGGCAGCACGTTCAGCGTCGCCTCGACAATAAAGCCGAGCGTGCCTTCCGAGCCGCACAGCACGCTATTGATGTCGAAGCGCCCCTCGCCGTCGCGCAGATGAGCGAGGTCGTAACCCGTCAAACAGCGGTTCAGCGCGGGAAAGCGCTCGCGTATCAGACCGGCTTCGCGCTCGCCGATGTCGCGCGCGGTGCGAAACACTGCGCCGACCTTGTCCTCGCGCGCACAGAGCGCCATGAGCGCGTCATCTTCGACCGGTGCGCCCGACAGCCGCTCACCGCCGACCAGGACCGTTTCCAGCGCGAGCACGTGGTCGCGCGTTTTCCCATAGGTGCAACTGCCCTGCCCGCTCGCATCCGTGCTGATCATGCCGCCGATGGTCGCGCGATTCGAAGTCGACAGTTCCGGCGCGAAGAAGAGTCCGTGCCGCTTCAGTTCGGCATTGAGCTGATCCTTGACGACACCGGCCTCCACTCTGGCCGTGCGGGCAACGGGATCGATTTCGAGAATCCGGTTCATATGGCGCGACATGTCGACCACGATGCCTTCGGTCAGCGACTGCCCGTTCGTGCCCGTGCCGCCGCCGCGCGCCGCGACCGCCACGCCGCGAAACGTCTCGCGCCCGAGCAGGCGCGCGAGGCGGGCGACGTCGTGCGCATGACGCGGAAACACCGCCGCTTGCGGATAGCGCTGGTAGATCGAATTGTCCGTGGCCAGCACCGTGCGCGTCGCGTGAGTCGCATCCACCTCGCCTTCGAAGCCCGACGCCGCCAATTCATGCAAAAATTGACGGATCAGCGGGTTGCTGAATTCGCCGATGGTAAGCGGGGCAATGGTCATAACGTTCTCGGAGTCTCGCCAGGGGCGCACTATTCCCTTTCTGGGAAACGATTGTCGCTTTTCCGTCCGACACCGGGCAAACGTATATTCGTTGGGTCGATCATGAGGTTTATGAATGAATTTCCGCAAGCTCACGCCTTCCATGTCGCTGCTGCTCGCGTTCGAAGCGTCCGCGCGGCATGAGAGCTTCACGCGTGCCGCCGAGGAGCTGTCGCTCACGCAGAGCGCCGTGAGCCGCCAGGTGCAGGCGCTCGAAGCGATGCTCGAGCTTGCGCTCTTCACGCGCGAAGGCAAGCGCATCATCCCGACGGATATCGGCCGCGCCTACATGGCCGAGATCTCGCACGCGCTCACGCTGATCCGCAGCGCGACGCTGCAGGCACTCACGTCCAACGCGCCGAAAACGCAGTTGCGCGTCGCGACCCTGCCGACGTTCGGCGCCAAGTGGCTGCTGCCGCGCCTGCACCGCTTCTATCAGGCGCACCCGGATCTGCAGATCGATCTCGACTCGCGCATCGAGGCCGCCGATTTTGCGACCCAGGCCCTCGACGCGGCCATCGTGGTGGGCGACGGCCGCTGGCCGGGGGTGACGGCACACCGGCTCTACGCGGAAGAGCTGGTGCTGGTCGGCAACCCTGCCGCGTTACCGCTCGCGCGAAAAGCGAGGCGCAGGGCCGCTGCGCCGACCATCGAATCCCTCGAAGGGCTCACGCTGCTGCGCGTGCGCAGCTTTCCCGACGCATGGCGCGAATGGTGCGCGCATTTCGGCTTGCCTCACGACGCGCTGCGGCCTGGCCCGAGTTTCGAACTGACTTCGCATTTGATTCAGGCAGTCGTGGCCGGTATCGGCATCGGCCTCGTGCCGCGCATGCTGGTGGAAGACGAATTGAAGGAAAGCCGGCTTCTCAGCCCGTTCGAAGCGGTACCGAGCTCGCGTTCGTATTACCTCGTCTACCCGCAGCGGGTTCAGCGCCATCCCGTGCTGGTGGCGTTTCGTGACTGGCTGCTGAAGGAGCTTGCGGCGCAGCCGTGACGTCGAGCGTGTGCGAGGTGCGCTCAGCGGCCGGCTTTCACGGCCTTCGCGGCCTTCGCGGCCGGCACGCCCGCCACCAACGCCGCACCGCTCGCCACCAGCAACGCCGCGAGCAGATACAGCGCGTTATCCATGCTGCCCGTATGCGTCTTGATGATCCCGATTGCCCACGGGCTCACAATGCCGCTCGTGATGCCGATACTGCTGATGAGCGCGATGCCCGCAGCGGCGGCCTTGCCCGAGAGATACGCCGAAGGCACCGCCCAGAAGATCGGCAACGCGGCGAAGATCAGCACCGCTGCGATCGAAAGAATCGCCATCATCGCGGCGAAGCTCGCGAGATGCAGCGTGAGCAGCGCCAATGCAACGCCGCCGCCTATCGTGCACGCGGCGAAATGCCAGCGCCGTTCGCCTCGCCGGTCCGAGCGGCGCGCGATCCACATCAGGCCCACCGCGCCCACCGCATTCGGAATGACGGTGTAGAGGCTGATCGCCAGCACGTCATGCACGCCGAAGTCGCGGATCATGAGCGGCATCCAGAAGTTCAGCGTGAGCGACGCACAGGTCAGCGAGAAGTAGATGAACGCGAACAGATAGACGCGCGGGTTGCGCAGCGCCGCCCCAAACGAACGCGTGGAATGCGGGTGATCGCCTTCGCCGTCGCGTTGCGCGAGGAGGTGGGCCTTTTCCGCATCGGTCAGCCAGCGCGCCTTCTCGGGGCCGTCCACGAGCCAGAACGCGGCCATGAGGCCGAGCAGCACGGCCGGCAGCCCTTCGATCAGGAACATCCAGCGCCAGCCGGCGAGTCCCGCCACGCCGGCCATGTCGCGCATGATCCAGCCCGAGATGAGGCCGCCGAGCACGCCCGCCACCGCCACGCCCGCGAAGAAGATCGAGAACACGGCTGCGCGGCGCCGTGCCGGATACCAGTACGTGAGATAGAGCACGATACCCGGAAAGAAACCCGCCTCGAATACGCCCAGCAAAAAGCGCAGCGCATAGAACTGCGTGGGGCTCGACACGAACATCATGCAGGTCGAGGCAATGCCCCACAGCAGCATGATGCGCATGAACGTGCGGCGCGCGCCGAAGCGCGCCAGCAGCATGTTGCTCGGCACTTCGCACAGCACGTAGCCCACGTAGAACACGGCGGCGCCGAGGCCGTACATCGCGTCGCTGAAGCCCAGGTCGTGCTTCATCTGCAACTGCGCGAAGCCGATGTTGATGCGGTCGAGAAACGAGACGACGTAGCAAACGAACAGGAACGGAATGACGCGCGCGGAAACTTTCCGATAGAGCGCATCGTCTTGCTGCGAGGGATTCTGCGCGGACGCAGCGTACGCGCGCGCGGCTTCGGACCGGCGGTCCGGGGCGATCGATTGGGGCATCTGCCTGTCTCCAAACATGACTCCGGTACACCCGGGCGGGCCCAGGCAGACCGTCGATGCGCGGCGTCTTGCGCGCCTTGCGCGGCTCGCCTGGGCGCGTGCGGTTCGCGCGTCTGTCCAGGCAGTGACGCCGATCATAGGTGCGGCAGGTTTGATTTGTCAATGGCGAATCATTTCGCCTTACGCTAATACGGGTTTGTCTTTAGGTGGTCCGGTCGACGGTGCATCGGCTCATGGTTTCGTCACACAAATGCCGACGCCATGCGCTCGCCCAAATAAAAAAGCGGCACACCGCGAGGTGCGCCGCTTCGTTACCGCAAGGGCTTTCGTGTCTTAGTGCGTCAGGAAGTCGATCACCATGCGGTTAAAGGCTTCCGCATGCTCCCATTGCGCCCAGTGGCCGCATCGGTTGAACACGTGCAGTTGCGCGTTCTGCATGCCGGCCAGCAGACGCAGGCCGACATCCATCGGCACGAAGCGGTCGTCGCGGCCCCAGATCACGAGCGTGGGCGCGGCGATTTCGCCAAGTCGCGGACCATAGTCGCTGAACTGCTTCGGGAAGGCAGCGAGGCTCTTCACGAAGTTTTCCAGGTGGTCGCGGCGCGCGAGCATGTTGTCGAGCCGCGTTTGCATCAGCTCGTCGGTGAGCGCGCTCGCGTCGTACACGAACACGTTCATCATGCGCTTGAGGTTCTCGATGGTCGGATCGCGATAGAGACCTTGCAGCAGCTTGATGCCTTCGGTGGGCATCGGCACGAAACTGCTCGGGCCGCCGGTGCCGCCGCCCATCAGCACGAGCTTGCCCACGCGTTGCGGATTCGCCAGTGCGAACGCGACGGCGCTATGACCGCCCATCGAATTGCCGAGAATATGCACGCGCTCGATGTCGAGCACATCGAGCAGGCCCTTGAGCACGCGGCCGTTCAGGTCCGAGCGCGAGCTCGTGCAGACGACCGGGTCGCTCTTGCTCCAGCCCGGGCAGTCCATCAGGATCACCCGGTAGCCCGCCGCGACGAGCGGTTCGACGTTGCGGTTGAAGTTGGCCCAGCCGCTCGCGCCCGGACCCGAGCCGTGCAGCATCACGACGGTTTCGGCGCCGGCGCCTGCGTCGTTGTAGTGAATCTGGAACTCGACCTCGCCGTCCTTCACGCGTGCGAATTTGCTCGTCGAGGCTTCGGTGATTGCCTGTGCCGTACCCGTCATGATTATCATCCTTTAAAACGTAATAACCCATGCCGGAGAAGGCGCATGCCTTCTCCCCTTTACATTCATGCGCCCTGTGCGCCCAACGTGCGGCGCTGCCTGAATGCACCCACCACGCTGAGCGCGGCGAGCGCCGCGATCACGACGAGCGGAATGCTCGAGCCCACCAGCATCGACGGGCTTTGGCCGAGCGCGAACAGCTGGCCCGCCACGAGCGGCCCGAGAATCGAACCCAGACGCCCCACGGCCACTGCCGCGCCCACCCCCGTGCCGCGCACTTCCGTGGGGTACGCATGGCCCGCGAGTGCGTAAAGCACGGACTGGCCGCCCACGATAAAGAAGCCGCACAGCAGGCCGCCCACGGCCGTCGAGCTTGCGCCGCCCGCGCTTGCGAGCACGGTGAGCGCCGCCACGATGCCCACGTACATGCCGATCACCGTGCCGCGGCGGCCAAAGCGATCCATGATCGTTGCGATCGCAACGGCACCGATGCCGCCGCCGATGTTGAACAGCATCAGCACGAGGTTCGACTGCACGCGCGTGAGGCCGCGTGCGAGCACCATCGAGGGCAGCCAGTTCATCAGGAAGTACAGCACGATCAAGGTGCCGAGGTAGCTGATCCACAGCGCAATCGTGGTACGCGCTCGGCCCGCTCGCCAGAGCGCCTGCGTCACAGTTGGCGCGCCTTCCTTCGCGGCCTTCGAAGCCTGCGCGGCGACGAACTGCTGCGACTCGCGCAGGAACAGGCCAAGCAGCGGCACCATCACGATCGGGCCGAGACCGCCGACGTAGAACACGTGGCGCCAGCTTGGCTCCCCCGTGCCGAGCATGCCGATGACGGCGGCAATCGCCGCGCCGAACGGCATGCCGCAGTACATCGCTCCGACGGCCGTGCTGCGCTGCTGCTCACCCGCTGCCTCCGAGCACAGCGCGATCAGGTTCGGCATGGCCGCGCCAAGGCCGAGACCCGTAAGCAGACGCGCGACGAGCAGGCTTTCGAAATTCCACACCATGGTCGTGGCAAGCGAAAACAGCCCGAACAGCGCCACCGACCACATGAGCACGCGTTTGCGGCCGAAGCGGTCGGCAAGCCGGCCGCCCAGTGCCGCGCCCGGCAACAGGCCGATTGCGCCGGCGCTGAACGCCCAGCCCATTTGCGCGACGGCAAGATGAAACTCCTTCGCCATGCGCGGCCCCGCTACGCCCGCCGATTGCAGGTCCAGCCCTTCGAGCAGCGCAATCGCCAGACACAGGGCGATGGTTGCCTTGCTGCTCGTTCCACCTCCTCCAGCACTACTGTTTCGCGACGTCATAAAAAGTCTCCATGTGTATTTGCGAGCCGCTCTTTCCGGCGGCTATATGCAGCAACGCCGCGCACCGCCCAAAGGCGATGCGCGGCGCACTTGATCAGGATTGCAATGCTTGCTGGCGCTTTTTCAGATCGAGCGCCACGTCGACGATCATGTCTTCCTGGCCGCCCACCATCCGGCGCTTGCCCAGTTCGACGAGAATGTCCACCGTCTTGAGGCCGTACTTCTTCGCGGCCACTTCCGAGTGGCGCAGGAAGCTCGAGTACACGCCCGCATAGCCGAGCGCGAGCGTTTCGCGGTCCACGCGAACCGGCCTGTCCTGCAACGGGCGCACGATGTCGTCGGCGGCGTCCATCAGCGTGTAGAGGTCGGCGCCATGGTTCCAGCCCATGCGTTCCGCCGCGCCGATGAATACTTCGAGCGGCGCATTGCCCGCGCCCGCACCCATGCCCGCGAGCGACGCATCGATGCGGTCGCACCCTTCTTCCACCGCCACGATCGAATTCGCCACGCCCAGCGAGAGATTGTGGTGCGCGTGCATGCCCGTTTGCGTTTCGGGCTTGAGCACCTGTTTGACGGCACGGAAGCGGTCGCGCACGTCGTTCATCGTCAGTGCGCCGCCCGAATCGACCACATAAATGCAGGTCGCGCCGTAGCTTTCCATCTTCTTCGCTTCGATGGCGAGATTTTCCGGCGTGGTCATGTGGCTCATCATCAGGAAGCCCACCGTGTCCATGCCCAGTTCGCGTGCGTATTCGATGTGCTGCTTCGAAATGTCGGCTTCGGTGCAATGCGTGGCGATACGCACCACACGTGCGCCGGCGTTGTACGCGGCCTTCAGGTCGTGAATCGTGCCGATGCCGGGCAGGAGCAGCGTGGCGATCTGCGCATGCGTAACCACGTCGGCCACGGCTTCGATCCATTCGAGGTCGCTGTGCGCGCCGAAGCCGTAGTTGAAGCTCGAGCCCTGCAGGCCGTCGCCGTGAGCGACCTCGATGCTGTCGACTTTTGCCTTGTCCAGCGCACGGGCGATGTCCTGCACGTTCTGGATCGAGTATTGGTGGCGGATGGCGTGGCTGCCGTCGCGCAGCGTCACGTCGGAAATGTAGAGTTTCTTGCTCATGGTCTTAAGCTCCCTGCACGCTCAGAAGCGTCTGCGCCATGCGTTCGGCGGTGGCGAGCGCAGCGGAAGTCATGATGTCGAGATTGCCTGCGTAAGCGGGCAGATAGTGCGCGGCGCCTTCCACTTCGAGGAACACCGAGGTCTTCAGGCCGCTGAACTTGCCGAGGCCCGGGATATTCTGGGGGGCACTGGCCGGAATCTCGTCGAACTGCACCTTTTGCTTCAGGCGATAGCCCGGCACGTAGGCGTGCACCTTCGCGACCATCTCTTCGATGGACTGCTCGACCTTCACGCGGTCGGCCGCCTCAGAAAGCGTATACACCGTGTCGCGCATCATGACCGGCGGCTCAGCCGGATTCAGCACGATGATGGCTTTGCCTTTCGCCGCGCCGCCCACCACTTCGATGGCCTTCGAAGTCGTTTCGGTGAACTCGTCGATGTTGGCGCGCGTGCCCGGACCTGCCGACTTGCTGCTGATCGACGCGACGATTTCCGCGTAGTGGACCTTCGCGACGCGCGACACAGCCGCGACCATCGGTATGGTGGCCTGGCCGCCGCACGTCACCATGTTGACGTTAGGCGCCTGGATGTGGGCGTCGAGGTTCACGACCGGCACGCAGTACGGACCGATCGCGGCGGGCGTGAGGTCGATCACGCGGATCGACGGCTTGAACGTGCGCAGCAGCGCATCGTTCTTCACGTGAGCGCCAGCGGAAGTCGCATCGAACACGAAGTCGATATCGTTGAACACGGGCAGGCGCGTGAGACCAACCACGCCTTCGTGCGTGGTCGCGACGCCGAGGCGCGCGGCGCGCGCGAGGCCATCGGAATTCGGGTCGATGCCGACCATCGCCGCCATTTCCAGATGCTTGCTGTTGCGCATGATCTTGATCATCAGATCCGTGCCTATGTTGCCGGAGCCGATGATCGCGGCCTTGAGTTTTTCGGAAGCCATATGAATTCCTGTGTCAGGCGGAAAAAGTCGCGCGAACGCTGCCGAGGCCTTCGATCTGCGCGGTGTACGTGCCGGGTTCCTTCACGGCGACCATGGGCCCGAGCGCACCCGTGAGCACCACGTCGCCCGCACGCAGCGGCGTGCCGAGCCGCACCATGCGGTCTGCAAGCCACACGGCGGCGTTGAGCGGGTTGCCGAGGCAAGCGGCGCCGTTGCCGCGCGAGAGCACTTCGCCGTCACGCGAGAGTTCCATCGCGCAGGCGGTCAAGTCGATCTGCGAGAACGGCACCGGGCGGCTGCCCACCACGAAGCGCGCGCTCGACGCGTTGTCGGCCACGGTGTCGACGAAGCGGATGTCCCAGTTCCGGATGCGGCTGTCGACCACTTCGATCGCCGCGAGCGCATAGGCGCTCGCGCGCAGGATATCGACGAAGGTGTGCTTTTCGAACGTGAGGTCGTGCTCCAGCACGAGCGCGATTTCCGCTTCCACCTTCGGCTGGATCAGTTGCGAGAGCACAATCGCCTCGCTGTCGCCGCAGGCCATCGAGGCGAACAGCGCGCCGAAGTCGGGCTGGTCGACGCCCAGCTGCTTTTGCACCGCAAGCGACGTGAGACCGATCTTGCGGCCCACGATGCGCTCGCCCTTCGCCACGCGCAGATCGACGTTGGCTTGCTGAACGGCGTAAGCGGTGGCGATATCGTCAATAGCGATCTCGCCGCGCACCGGTTCGATCACGTTGCGCGACGCTTCGGCTTCGCGCAGGCGCGCGGCCAGCGCCGCGACGAGTTTTGGATCTGACATGTGGATTCTCCGGAGTCCGTACTGTTCTATCAAGCCGCGTCGGGCGTGGCGTGCATGGCGGCGAAACCCGCAATCCACTCGGGAATTTCGCGGTAGTAATCGAGCGAAGCGCAATACGGGCCGTAAGCAGCCAACGCGCCGAACGCCGCCACCCATGTGCGGATTTCGTGGGCCGATTTGCCGCCGTCGCGCGTGATGGCCGCGTTCGTCATACCGTCCACGGAAGTCAGCTCGCCCGACGCAAGGCGCGCGAGGAACGCGCGGTCCCATTCGGGATTGAGCGGATGCAACGGACTGTCGCCCGCGGTGAACGACTTCGCCGCGGCCACGGTGCGCGCCTGGCGCGCGGCGCGCGAATCGGGCGTGGGGTTGCGGCCCGCGATCAGGCGTTCGGCCACTTCGGGCGCCGCGCCGGCCAGTTCCGGCACCGGCGGCTCATGCGAAATACCGCCCGAACCCACCACGAGCACGCGCTTGCCGCTGCGCGAGAAGAAGCGCCCGATGGCATCGCCGAGCAGACGCGCGCGGCGCAGCGTCGCCATGGGCGGCGCCACGGAATTGATGAACACCGGAATCACCGGGTAACGGTCGAGACCGCCCGTGAGCACTTCCAGCGCCTGCGCGCAGCCGTGATCGACCTGCATGCGGTACGAAAGCGCCACGTCGATATCGGTGTCGAGCACGTTTTCGGCGAGCCTGTGCGCAAGTGCTTCAGGAACCGGCAGCGTGCCGGCCAGGCTCTTGAAGTCGCCGATCGCTTCCGCGCGCGCGCCGATGCAGAACGGCGGCATCACGTCATAGAAGAAGCCGTTGAAGTGGTCGGGTGCGAACGCGACGATCACGTCGGGGTTGAAAGCCTCCACGCGTTCGCGCGCGGCGCGGCCTATACGTTCGACTTCCGCCACCACGTCAGGCCGCGGATCGAAATAGCCATGCAATGGCGTATGCGACAGACATTCGAGGTGAATCGGCATGCTCAGGCTCCTGCGGTACGCGCAACGGCCACGCCGCGCACGGGACGGTTTTGCGGGGCAGCGGCGCTCGCCCCATGCAAGGCGGCTTCGGTCATGCCGAGCTTGCCCGCGAGTTCGACGATCGCGTCCGATACCTGTTGCGGCGTGCACACGCCCGCGACGAAGCGGTCCGGGCGCAGCAGCACGACGGATTCGGGCAGGCGGCTGAACCACTCCTTCAGGCGGCCCTGCACGTCGCCGAGCGCGAGCACGCCCTCGGGCACGTCGTCGGCGTATTCGAGCTGCACGTCGGGCTTCGCGAAGACGAAGCGCGCACCAAGGCGCTCCCACAGCGCGCGGGCTTGCGGCGTGAGGCCGAAGGTCGGGTCCGCGCCCCAGGCCAGTACCGCGAAGCCGTTGCCGATCGCGTCGTCGAGGCGCACCACGCGGCCATCGGCAAGCCGCACGCGCGGCTGGATGAACATGCGGCCCACGGGCGAGGCGGCGAGCGGATCGCGGCCGTACGCGAGGCGGCCGATCAGCGAGTCGCGCTTCTGGCTCATCAGGCCGAGCAGGCGGCCCGGCGCGGAGTTGCCGGAGCGTTCCAGCAGGCTGGCAAACCAGCCGCCCGTCTTTTGCGGCGGCGGCAGCAGCACGACGCCCGCTTCATAGCGCGGCATCGGCTTGAAGCGCATTTCCACGAAGTAACGCTTGACCGAGGGAAACACGTTCATGTAACGCACGAACGTGTCGCGAAAGCGCGCGCCAAGGCGCGTGGTGGGCGCGAAAATATCGCCCGCCACTTCGGAGAGGTGGATCATCGAGCGCGCGTGCGCGCGGCGCTCCACGGTATAGCTGTCGAGCAGGCGGCCGTCGGCCTCGCCCTTCGCGACCATCGCGAGCTTCCAGCCCAGGTTGTTCGCGTCGCGAATGCCGCTGTTGTAGCCCTGGCCCTGCCACACGGGCATGATGTGCGCGGCGTCGCCCGCGAGCAGCACGCGGTCCACGCGGAACGTTTCGGCGAGGCGCGCGTTGTGCGTGTACACACGCTTGCGGATGTAGTCGACCTTGTCGGGGTCCGCCACCACCTTGCGGATGAGCGCGGCCATGTTCCCGGGCTTCGAGAGTTCTTCCTCCGTTTCGCCCGGCATCACCATGAATTCGAAGCGGCGAATACCGTGCGGCAGCGCAGCCGACACATACGGGCGCTGATGATCGCAATGCATATAAATATGCGGCGAGCCGATGGGGTCGTTGCGCACGTCCACCACGATCCATTGATTCGGCTTCGTGCGGCCTTCGAACGGCACGTTCAGCGCGCGGCGCACGAAGCTGTTGCCGCCGTCCGCGCCCACCAGGTACGCTGCGCGGATCGTGCGGCGCTCGCCGTTCACGTCGCTCACGTCGATCGTCACGCCCTGCGTGTCCTGCTCGAATGCGTCGACCGTGTGGCCGAACAGCACGTCCACATGCTCGAAGCGCGCGAGCCCTTCATACAGCACGCGGTCGGCGAGCGGCTGAATGAAGGCATTGCGGCGCGGCCAGCCGAATTCGTCGGTGCGCGGCTCGATCGACGCGAAACAATGGCCGTCTTTCGTGACGAAACGCATCCAGTGGTCGGGCGTGGTGTGCGGCAGCAGCGCATCGGCAAGGCCGATCGACTGAAACACCCGCAATGCTTCGTCATCCAGACCAATGGCGCGCGGATAGTCGATGATCTGGTCGAGCTTCTCGACGAGCGTGACGCGCACGCCCTGCAGGCCGAGAATGTTGGCGATCATGAGGCCGACCGGACCCGCGCCGATGATGGCGACGTCGGTGGCAATCTGGCGAGGGCGGACGATATCCGCCACCTGGGCGAGGGGGGTGTTCATGTGTCTCCTTCTCGCGCGGCTTAGGGAGCCGCTGCGGATGCTGACAGGGGGTGCCTGAAAACGGATCACCCGGTTGGACGTTTTGTCACAGTCCGGTGAATGGAAGCGAGTCTAGGTTCCGCCCGATGCGCGCTCAACATTTTTAGAGAAATGTGCATAGAATGCACACAGTTGATTTTTAAGGCGTTTTTGATGACGAAGTATGCAAACGTGCGGGGGCTGGCGCGCGGCCTGCAGGTGCTCCAGGCGCTCAACGCCATGGAGAACGGGCGCGCCACGAGCCAGCAGCTGAGCGAGGCGACGGGTCTGCACCGCACGACCGTGAGGCGCCTGCTGGAAACCCTGGTCGAGGAGAAGTTCGTGCGCCGCAGCGCTTCCGACGACAGCTTTCGTCTGACGATGAACGTGCGCGGCCTGAGCGAAGGCTTCACCGACGACGAGCTGATCGCGACCATCGCGCCGCCGATCATGGCGCAAATGCTCCAGCGCACCGTATGGCCATCGGACCTCACGACGCCCGATGGCGACTCCATGGTGATACGCGAGACCACGCACCGCTTCAGCCCGCTTTCGTTTCACCGCGCGATGGTGGGCCGCCGCCTGCCGATCCTGCTCACGGCGGCCGGCCGCGTGTACTTCGCGATGTGCCCCGAGGCGGAGCGCGAAGACATCCTCGAACTATTGCGCGCGGGGGCGGGTGGCGAGCAGCAGCAAAAGCTGGCTGGCGACAAGGCCTATATCCGCAATCTCGTGCGCCAGACCCGCGCAGACGGCTTCGGCTCGAACCACGGCGACTGGGCGGACCAGCGCAAGATCGGTGCGCTCGCAACGGCCATCGAGGCCCACGGGCGCGTGCTCGCGAGCCTGAACGTGATCTACCTGGAGCAGGCCATCCATCCGGCGGAGGCGGTGCGCCGCTTCGTGCCCGAGTTGCAGCGCGCCGCGCAGGAAATGGTGGCGGCGCTGGAGGCGCAGGAGGAAAACACCAAGCGTTAAGCCTCGCTCTCGCGCACGAGTTCGAACAACGCTTCGAGCTCCGCTGAATGCGGCTCTTTGCGCGACACCATCAGCAAGTCGATGGTGGGCGGCTCGCCTTCGAGCGCGCGCGTGCAGATCGCCCTGCTCGTGAGCGACGAGACATACGCGGGCAGGAGCGCGTAGCCGAGCCCCATCCCCACCAGATTCAGATTGAGCAGAATATTGGTCGCGACCTGCGCCACCTTGCGCTGAATGCCGTGCGCCTCGCAATACGCCTCGACGACGCTGTGCACCTGCCCCGAGAACTGCGGATGCGTGCTGATGAACGGCTCGCCGCTCAGTTGCGCCGGTGCGATGCGCTTTTGCTTCGCGAGCGGATGAGTGCCCGGCAGCACCACCACGAGCGGCTCGGTGAGCACGACTTCGCTGCGCAATTCAGGCGAGACGACGGGCCGGCGCATGAACGCCACGTCGATATCGCCGCGCAGCAGCGCCTCTTCCTGCTCGGCCGTCGGCAGGCTGCGCAACTCGACATTCACCTCGGGAAAGCGCAAACGCAAACGCGGCAAGATCATCGGGAAAACCCGGATCTCCGCGGCAGGCACGAAGCCGATCGTCACCGTCGCGCGCCCCTGCCCCACCTGGCGTGCACGCGCCACCGCGCGATCGGCCTGGGCCACCACGAGGCGCGCCTCGGCGAGGAACACCTTGCCGGCGTCGGTCAATTCCACCTTGCGGCGCGTGCGCTCGAAGAGCGGCGTGCCCACTTCGTCTTCGAGATTGCGGATCTGCTGGCTCAGCGATGGCTGCGCCGTATGCAGGCGCTGCGCCGCGCGCGTGAAGCTCAGCTCGTCGGCAACGGCAATGAAGTAGCGCAGGTGTCTCAGTTCCATGCTCGAATTATCGTTTCGAAGTCTTAGTGGCAACAAACAAAATATTTCACAACGGCAAAGCGAGCAACGATCATCCGTCTGCGTTCTCCGCCAAAAGGGGAATGCTCCCACGGAGGAGACTCGCATGTCCGCAATCATCGACATCGATGCACTCGTCGACGCGCAGAATGGCCGCGTCACGTCGTCGATCTATACCGACCCCGACATCTACGCGCTCGAACTCGAGCGTATTTTCGGCCGCTGCTGGCTCTTTCTCGCTCACGTCAGTCAAATACCGAAAGCCGGCGACTTTTTCAATACCTACATGGGCGAAGACCCCATCGTCGTGGTGCGCCAGAAGGACGGCTCGATCAAGGCCTTCCTCAACCAGTGCCGCCATCGCTCGATGCGCGTGAGCCACGCCGATTGCGGCAACACGCGCGCGTTCACGTGCCCGTATCACGGCTGGTCGTATGGCGTGGACGGCGCGCTCATCGACGTGCCGCTCGAACCGCGCGCCTATCCGCAGGGCCTGTGCAAGGAGCAATGGGGCTTGCAGGAAGTCACGCGCGTGGCCGTGTACAAGGGCCTCGTGTTCGGCAACTGGGACGCGAACGCGCCCGACCTCGAAGCCTATATGGGCGACATCGCCTGGTATCTGGACGGCGTGCTCGACCGCCGCGAAGGCGGCACCGAGATCGTGGGCGGCGTGCACAAGTGGGTGATCGACTGCAACTGGAAATTCCCGGCGGAGCAGTTCGCGAGCGATCAGTATCACGCGCTCTTCACGCACGCGTCGGCCATCGAAGTGCTCGGCGCGAAGGAAGGCACAGCCGACAAGGCGCTGGGCGCGGGTCAAACGGCGCGCCCTGTATGGGAGACCGCGAAGGGCGCGCTGCAGTATGGCCAGGCGGGCCATGGCAGCGGCTTCTTCTTCACGGAGCAGCCCGACGCGAACGTGTGGGTGGACGGCGAAGTCTCGCAGTACTTCCGCGACACCTATGGCGAAGCCGAAGCGCGCCTCGGCAAGGTGCGCGCGATGCGTCTCGCGGGCCACAACAACATGTTCCCCACGCTTTCCTGGCTCAACGGCACGGCCACGCTGCGCGTCTGGCATCCGCGCGGGCCGAACCAGGTGGAGGTGTGGGCGTTCTGTATCGCCGACAAAGCCGCTTCCGACGAGGTCAAGGCCGCGTTCGAGCGCAGCGCGACGCGCGCGTTCGGACCCGCAGGATTTCTCGAACAGGACGACTCGGAAAACTGGGCCGAAGTGCAGAAAGTGTTGCGCGGCAGCCGCGCGCGAAAAACGAAACTTTGTCTCGAAATGGGTCTCGGCAACGAGCGCATGCGCGAAGACGGCATACCTGGCATGACGAACTACATTTTCTCGGAGACCGCTGCGCGCGGCATGTACCGACGCTGGGCAGACCTGCTGATTGCCGAAACGTGGGACGAAGTGAACGAGCGTACCGCGCGCTACGAAGCGGAGGTGCTCAAATGAGCGAAGCCGCCGAACCGGTTTTCACGCCCACGCGCGTGGGTCTCGAACTGCATCACGAAATCGGGCAGTTCCTCTTTGACGAAGCGGCGCTGCTCGACGGCTGGCGCTTTCGCGCATGGCTCGACCTCATGTCGAAGGACATCCGCTACACCATGCGCACGACCGTCAACGCGCAAACGCGCGACCGTCGGCGCGGCGTGCAGCCACCCACCACGTGGATCTTCAACGACACGCATTTCCAGCTCGAACGCCGCGTGGCGCGCCTCGAAACCGGCATGGCGTGGGCGGAAGAACCGCCTTCGCGCACGCGCCATCTCGTGACGAATCTGCGGGCGTTCACCACCGAAACGCCCGGCGAGTACGAAGCACAGGTGAACTACGCGCTCTACCGTTCGCAGAAGGAACGCGACGAGACGTTCTATGTGGGCCGCCGCATCGACCGCGTGCGCCGCGTGGAGGGCGCGCAAGGCTGGCAGGTGTGTAACCGTGAGATCACGCTGGACCAGGCGGTGCTCACTTCCCATAACCTGAGTGTGCTTTTCTGATCATGGCCCGTATTTTTGTCTGCCAGGACAACGCGTTGTCCGACGGCGAAGCGATCAAGGTGGACGGCCCGTCCGCCGCGATCGCCGTATTCAAGGTCAACGGCGAGCTTTTCGCGCTGAACGACCGCTGCTCGCACGGCAACGCTTCGATGTCCGAAGGGTACGTCGAAGACGATGGCACCGTCGAATGTCCGCTGCATGCCGCACGTTTCTGCCTGAAGACAGGGGCGGCGCTGTGCCAGCCTGCGACCGAAGCGCTCAAGACGTTCCCTGTCACGCTCGTCGACGGCGCGGTGTTTGTCGACGTCCCGGAGGCCGCGTAATGGGCTGGCTCGATAACGAAGTTGCGTTGATTACGGGCGGCGGCTCGGGACTCGGCCTCGCGCTCGTCGAACGCTTTCTCGACGAAGGCGCGCGCGTGGCCGTGCTCGAACGCTCGGCCGGTAAAGTCGCGGCGTTGCGCGAACGCTTCGGCACACAACGCGGCATGCATCGTGTCGTTGCCGTGCACGGCGACGTCACCTCGTACGCCGACAACGAGCGCGCCGTGAGCGCCGCCGTCGATGCGTTCGGCAAGCTAGACGTCTTCATCGGCAACGCGGCGATCTGGGACCACGCTTCGAGCCTCGTCGATCTTTCGCCCGAACAACTCGAGAACGGTTATGAAGAGCTTTTCTCGATCAACGTGAAGGGCTATCTGCTCGGCGCGAAAGCGGCGGCGCGCGCGCTCGTCGCGAGCGAAGGCAGCATGATCTTCACGCTCTCGAACGCCTCGTTCTATCCGGGTGGCGGCGGCCCCTTGTACACGGCGAGCAAGCACGCGGCCGTGGGCATCATCCGCCAGCTGGCCTATGAACTCGCACCGAAGGTGCGCGTGAACGGCGTCGGCCCGTGCGGCATGGCGAGCGATTTGCGCGGCCCCGCTTCGCTCGGCCAGCAAGACCTGCGCATCATGGATTCGCGCTCGCCCGAAGCGATTGCCGGCATCCTGCCGCTACAGTTCTTCCCGCAGCCTGCGGATTTCACCGGGCCTTACGTGATGCTCGCCTCACGCGCGAACAACCGCGTGCTCAGCGGCGTGATGATCAATGCAGACGCCGGCCTCGGCATTCGCGGCATCCGTCACGCGGCGGGCGGCCTGCATCTGTGAGGGGAAACGGATCATGAACGCCTCGACTATCGTCATCGTCGGTGCGGGCCAGGCGGGCGCGCTCGCCGCCGCCGAATTGCGCCAGCAAGGCTATGCGGGCCGCGTCGTGCTGATCGGCGAGGAAACGCACGCGCCGTATGAACGGCCGCCGCTTTCGAAGGACCTGCTGCTGCAACCGCAAACCGCGCGCTGCGCGATTCACGGCGAAGGCTACTACGCGGAGCACAACATCGAGTTGAAGCTCGGCGTGGCCGTGACCGCGCTCGACGCACAGGCGCGTGTCGTCGTGCTCGCGAACGGCGAATCGATCGCCTTCGACGCACTGCTGCTCGCCACGGGCGCGCGCGTGCGGCGCCTGCCGATGCTCGACGCGCTGGGCGAGCGTGTCTACACGCTGCGCACGCTAGAGGACGCGCAACGCCTTCTGCCTGTGCTTGAACCCAGCAAACGCGTATTGCTGGTGGGCGCGGGTGTGATCGGTCTCGAACTGGCTTCGAGTGCGGTCGATCTCGGCGCGCAAGTCACCGTGATCGAACAGGCCCCGCGGGCGATGGCGCGTTGTGCTCCGCCGCTGCTCGCCGGGCATCTGTGCAACGTGCATCGCGCGCGGGGCGTGAGACTGCATCTGGGCTCGCCGCTCGCGTCGGCCGCTCGCGAAAACAGCGAACTCGTACTGACGCTCGAAGACGGCACGCGCATTACTGGCGATGCGGTGATCTACGGCATCGGCGTCGAACCGGAAACCACGCTCGCCCAGGCGGCGGGACTGCGCGTCGACAACGGCATCGCGATCGACGCGCAGTGCCGCACCTCGCACATGCACATCTACGCAGCCGGCGACGCCGCGAGCCAGTGGGACGAAGCGAGCGGCCGCCACCAGCGCCGCGAAACGTGGGAGAACGCGAATCGTCAGGCGCAGACGGCCGCGCGCGCGATGCTCGGCGTCGAAACCGAAGCCTGGGAAGCGGCCTGGTTCTGGACCGACCAATGCGGCCTCAACATCCAGTTCGCGGGCGACATGGCTGCGCCTGAATGGCTCGTACGCGGTTCGCTGGAAGCGCCGCCCTGCGTGCTATTCGGCCTCGACGGCGAAGGCGCGCTGGTCGGCGCGATCACCGTGAATCAGGGGCGCGACATGCGCAGCGCCAAGGCGTTGATCGGCAAACGCGCGCGCATCGCCCGCGAAACGCTCGCCGATCCCGCGCAAAACCTGCGTAACCTGGCGCGCGAGTTCGCATAGACGAACGCCCGGAAACACGGCGTTTCGCCCGATTCGAGAAAAGCGCTTGCATGCGCGCGCGAGTGTCTCTATAATTCGCGCCTCGACAGGCTCGTAGCTCAGTTGGTTAGAGCACCACCTTGACATGGTGGGGGTCGTTGGTTCGAATCCAATCGAGCCTACCAACGAACATAGAAGCAGAACATAGAAGCGAACACGCAGTAAAGAAGCTGTACCTTGCAGCATCCTGTGAATGACGCATTCCCTCGCGGGTCTGCGTCATTTTCTTTTGGTGCGCGTCTTTTGGTGCGTGCCAATCACAACCGCACCACACGCCACTACGCGATCAACGACTTCGGCACCGCACGCTGCAGTCAAGCCTCGCTGGTAAATCGGTACACCAGATCAGCGGCCCGGCGCAAAGGCGTCGCCGTTAATCGGCAACTCGCGCTCCGCCATCAGATCGGCGAGCACTCGCAGCCCTTTCGTTCGCAGTCCGGAAAACTCGGCGTTCCGTTGTTCTCTTTCGCTGACGGCCGGACCCTGGCTGTCTATGCCGCCAGTCTCGCCGGGAACGATGGGGAACTCAACCGCGAATTGCGCGCGGGAGACAACCTCAGGTTAAAACGGCCGGAAGTTGTCCCTGCAACGGCAAGGACAACCCGTCACGGCAGGCTCAGGCCAGCGCCGGCGCGCCCCCGCGGGCTGCGCGCGCGTCCGCGGGAGCGGCATGCGCCGCTCGCGCACCGGCCTGTCCCGCGCCGCCCAGATTGAACACCGCCACGGCCTCGCGCAGCAAATCGGCCTGCGATTCGAGCGACTGCGCGGCCGCCGCCGCTTCCTCCACGAGCGCCGCGTTGCGCTGCGTGACCTCGTCGATCTGCGCAATCGCGCGGTTCACCTGCTCGATGCCATCGCTCTGTTCGTGCGTTGCGGTCTCGATCTCGCTCATGATCCCGCTCACGCGCGCCACCGCACTGCGCGCCTCGTCCATGGTACGGCGCGCGTCTTCCACGAGGCGCGCGCCTGCGCCGACGGTCGCCGCCGAGGCCGCGATCAGCTCCTTGATCTCCTTGGCGGCCGTGCCGGAGCGCTGCGCGAGGCTGCGCACCTCGCTCGCCACGACCGCGAAGCCGCGGCCCTGCTCGCCCGCGCGCGCCGCCTCCACCGCCGCATTGAGCGCGAGGATGTTGGTCTGGAACGCAATGCCCTCGATGATGCCGGTGATCTCCTCCACCTTCTGCGACGAGGCCGTGATGTCGCTCATCGTCGCGTTCACGCGGGCCACCACGTCGGCGCCGCGCGTGACCGTTTCGAGCGCGGACTGGGCGAGCCCGCTCGCTTGCTTCGCGCCGTCCGTGTTCTGGCGCACCGCCGCCGAAAGCTCCTCGATGCTCGCCGCCGTTTCTTCGAGCGCCGCCGCCTGCTGGGCCGTGCGGTCCGAGAGGTCGACGTTGCCCGACGCGATCTGCTTCGCGCCCTGGGTGATTTCGTGCGTGCTGCCGCGCACGCGCGAGACGGTGCCCACGAGGCCGTCGCGCATGGTCTGCAGCGCGCCCAGCAGCTGGCCCATTTCGTTGTTCGAGCGCACCCGCACGTCCACCGTGAGATCGCCCGCGGCGATGCGCTCGAAATGGCGGATCGCGTGGTTCACCGGCTTGACCACGGCGGCGGCGAGCCCCACGCGCGCGAACACGCCAATCGCCACGCCCACCACGCCGATCAGGCCGAACACGATGAGCGAAAGACGGAAGCGCTGCGCGGCGGTGTCGGCGTCCTGCTGCTGACGCGCAGCCTGCCAGTTCTCGAGCGCGTCGATCGCTTTCGCGTAGGTGCCGTAGTAGCGGTCGGCGGTCTCGCCCTGGATCGTGCGGAAGGTATTGAAATCGTTGTCGACGAGCGACTTGTACTCGGGCTCGAGCGCCTGCGAGACGAGCGCCTCGCGCGCGCGGCTCACGGCCTGGGCGAGGCGGCCCTCTTCGGCGTCTTCGAACGGGCCGGCGCTGTAGCGCGCGAACTCCTTGTTCGAATTCACGAGCACCTGGTGCGCCTTGTCGAGCAAACCGTCCGTGGCCTTGCCGACGCTGAAGAGCGTCTCGTAGCCGCCGAGCGCGAGGCGTACCTGGAGCAGGCGCTCAGAACTGGTCTTGAGGGCGTCGAGCGACCGCGCGCCTCGCTGGGCGTCGTGCAGGCTGTCGTTGGTGAGCTTGAGCGCGCCATACGACACGCCGATCACCGTCAGCAGAAACGCGACGAAGATACCGATAACGAGCGTTAGCCCACGGCGAATGGTGATGTTTCCCAGCATGAGGTCTCCGTTGCGTTCTTTTATCTTCCAGCCGGTGCGAATCTGCGCGGCCCGACGCGTCTTCGCACCTCGTCTCGCGTAACGGCAGACGGGGCGCGGCGCTGCATAGGGGAAATCCATGACGTTCGCAGGGCTACGCGAGGTTTCGCGGGGAGCCTCCCAATGTCTGGGAAATCCCTGTCTGAACGGGGTTTGCGGGGATGGCTCCCGGCGCTGCGCGGATCGCGAAAGGTCGGGCTGAGGGCTCCGTCAGACCGTTTTGCGATTCGTGCTATCGTTTTGCTTTCATCGATTGTTTTTCCTGGCAGCCTCTCCAGGCCGCCCCGCTCCCATATGTCCGACCTCTCCACGCCGCTGGCGCGCGCGCCGCGCCCACTCGACTCCATCAATCCCAGGCCGCTAGGCATCGCGCTTTTGCTCGTCGCGCTCGGCGCGGTGTATCTCGCGCAGACGGTGAGCGGGCGCCAGGCGGCGCTCTACGTGGTCGGCGCGCTGCTCGGCATGACGCTCTATCACGCGGCGTTCGGCTTCACCTCGGCGTGGCGCGTATTCATCGCCGACGGGCGCGGCGCCGGTCTGCGCGCGCAGATGGCCATGCTCGCCATCGGCGTCCTGCTGTTTTTTCCCGCGCTCGCGGCGGGAACGCTGTTCGGCCATCCGGTCACGGGCCTCGTTTCGCCCGCGGGCACGTCGGTCATTGTCGGCGCATTCATGTTCGGCGTGGGCATGCAGCTGGGCGGCGGCTGCGCCTCGGGCACGCTCTACACCGTAGGCGGCGGCAGCACGCGCATGGTCGTCACGCTCATCGCCTTTATCGTGGGCTCCGTGGTCGCCACGGCGCACATGCCGTTCTGGACGTCGATGCCGCAATTGAAGCCGTTCTCGTTCGTGAACGCGTTCGGCGCCGCGCCCGCCATTGCGCTCAACCTCGTGGTGTTCGCGCTCATCGCCGCGCTCACCGTGGTCGTCGAAAAGCGCCGCCACGGCCGCCTCATCAACGAGCCGCGCGCCCCGCACACCTCGCCTTGGCTGCATGGTCCGTGGCCGCTGCTTGCCGGCGCGGTCGCGCTCGCGATCCTGAATTTCGCGACGCTCGCGCTCTCGGGCCGCCCCTGGGGCGTGACCTCGGCATTCGCGCTGTGGGGCGCGAAGGGCTTCGCCACGCTTGGCATCGACGTGGCGAGCTGGAAGTACTGGATGGCCGGCCCGAACGCCGCCGCGCTCGCCGCCCCGGCAAGCCACGACGTCACGACGGTCATGGACATCGGCATCGTGCTCGGCGCAATGGCCGCGGCCTCGCTCGCGGGCCGCTACGCGCCGGTGTGGCGCACTCCGCTGCGCTCGCTCGCGGCGGCCGTGATCGGCGGGCTGCTGCTCGGCTATGGCGCACGCCTCGCTTACGGCTGCAATATCGGCGCGTATTTCAGCGGCATCGTCTCGGGCAGCCTGCACGGCTGGCTATGGCTCGTGTGCGCGTTCGCGGGCAATGTGCTCGGCACGAAGCTGCGCCCGTTGTTCGGGCTCGAAGTCGAACGCCTGAAGAATACCGGCTGCTGAGGCCGTACGCGGCGCCGCCAGTTCGGGCCGCACAGAAATGACGAAGGGCAAGGCTTGATGCCTTGCCCTTTTTACCCGATCCGGCGCGTTTACCGAAGCGCGCCTTATCAGATATTCAGACGCGAGACCTTGGTGCCCGCCAGCGAGACGTCGGCCATCAGGCCCGCGTTCGTCAGCACGAAGACTTCCACAGGGTGCGTGGCCGTGTTGGTGTCGACAACGCCGTTCGCGCCCACGGTCACGAGCGCGACCGAGGCATCGGCCCCCGCCGCCCAGCCGTCCGTCGCGCGGAATTTGTCGAGCGCGTCCTGCGTCATGAAGGCGAAGATGAGCGCCTTTGACTGAGCGCCGGCCTGCAGGCCGAACGAGCCCGACACGGTGCTGTAGTAGCCGACCGTGGCGCCGCCCACGCGCAACGCGCCCTCGCCATACTGCGCGCCGACGATGAAGCCGGCCTGCAGCACTTCGGGAAACACCAGCACGCCGCGCGACTTCGCGAGGAGTTCGTGCGAGCCTTTCACGGTCGAATACAGCCGCGAGAGGGTGCCGTCCACAGACGCGTCGATCGACTGCCGCTTGGACATGTTCTGCGACGCCGTGGAATTCGAATTCGTCGTGGTGGTACAGCCCGCGAGCGTGAGACCGCCCGAGGCAAGGGTCACCGCCGCCGTTAGCATGAAGTTGCGTCGTTGCATTTGGTTATCTCCACACGAATGAGAGTGCGGAGAAGATTGAGCAAGCCACATGCCCGGCTTCTCCGCTTGCGTTGGCCAAAGCCCGCATCGGGCGACAGCCACGTCGCCGTGGCTTGATTGTGCCCGAATTCCGTGTGAGGCGTTTGTCGGAGGACAACGTCGGCAATCGTGCTGCCCGACGGACGGCGGATCGCCGCTCAGGGTTGGGTGGCCTGCCAGGACGAGTCGGGATCGAATGCCTTGATCGCCGCTGCCGTCTGCGCGCCGTTCGGCCCGAGGTTCTTCTGATAAAGCTGGCCGTCCTGATTGATGATGAAGCTCATCACACCGGTTTTGCCGTACTGCGCCGGCCAGGCCACGAGCGCAAAACCGCCGCTCAGATCCCCGTTCTCGAGATAGCTGCGCGCACCGCCGCTGGCGTGCGGCCCCTGCGCAGTGAGAATGCGGAAGTGATAGCCGTGATAACCCTGGGCCGGCGTGATCTTCGCGTTACCCGGCATGGTTGCGGCGAGCGGCCCGAGCGGACTTTCGGTCTCGCCCGGTTCGACAGGCCAGTACAAACCGTCGTGCATGCCCGGCGTGCTCACGAGGCGCAGCGCATAGTGCTGCGTGAGCTTGCGATAGTCGTTCTGCGCGTCGACGTAGGCGAGCGAGGTGAGCATGGCGGCACGCTCGTTGCGGCCAATGCGGCGCGTGAGAATTTCGCTCGCGCCTTCACGCGGGTCGAAATGCCAGCCCTTTCCCGACTGTACGATCGGGATGGGCAGCGTCCAGCCGCTGTCGCCCACCTCGACGTGAGCGCTCGCCTTGCCGGCAACCGGCGTGGCGTCGGGTACGACGCGATGGCCCTTCGCCCAGGCGCCAAGGTAGTCGTCGATATCGTCCTGACCGATGCTTTGCGTCGGGATGAACGCGGTGAAATCGTTGCCGAGCACGTGCTTCATCGCGCCCTGGTCGTTAGTCGCGAGTGCGTCGGTAAACGCGTTCGCGGCGGCTTCAGGCGTGGCGAAAACGGCTTGCGCCCAGACGGCGGCACCACCGAAACGGGCCGGCAGCAGCGCGGGTGCACAAAAGAGGGCGAGTGCCGTACCGAACGCGAGCGCGTAGTCGTGCGGCAGGCGGCGTGCGCAAATGCGGATCATTTCCAGGCTCCTCATGATATTCAACGTTAGCGACGGCCGAAGTGACGTCCGCCGCCACCGAACCCGCCACCACCGCCATGGAAGCCGCCACCGCCTGCGCCGCCGTTGAAGCCGCCATGGCTCTGGAACGCGTCGCGGCTTTGCTGGCCGCGTTGCTGTTCGAGGCGCGCATTGGCGCCGTCGCCCGCGCCGCGTAACGCGTTGTCGCGATTCATGCTTTGCGCACGGTTGTTGAGTTCGTTGCCGCCGCCTGCATTCGGCCGGCCGCCTTCCTGGATGCCCTGCAACCGCTGTTGGGCGTTGCCGCTCATGTTCTGGCCGGTGCGGTTCTGCAAGGTCTCCATGGCCTGCGTGCGCGACTGGTCGTAGCCCCGGTACTGGCCGCGCTGGCCGTTCAGGTTCGCGTTGCTGTAGTTCTGGCGGCGCTCGACATTGGCGTTGCGATTCCAGTTCGCCGTACCGTTGGCCGAGTTGATGCGGTTGTTGACGTTGATGTTGTTGTAGCGATTGACGTTGATGTTCACGTCGTGGTTGTTCCAGTTGAAGCCGCCCCACAACGAGTTTGCGACCGCAATGCCCGCGCCGAACGCGAGCCCGCCGACGAAACCCGACGCAATGGCGTAACCCGGAGGCGGCGGCATGTACACGGGCGGATAGGCCGGATACGGCCACGCGCCATAAACCACCGTGGGGTTATAGGTCGGCACATACACCACCTGCGGATTCGCAGGCTCGATCACGATGGTCTGTGTAGCCGAGGTGCTCGAGGCTGGCTGGACCACGACCTTCTGCTGCTCGTTGGACTTGAGGTTGCCCGCCTTCTGCGCCTGCACGCGCAGGCGCTGCACCGAATCCATCACGTCGTTGGGCTGCGCGAGAAACGCGTTGCCGATCTGCTGGACCCAGTCGGGCTTCGAAGCCATGGTTTCGAGCACCTGCGGGAACGCCACGAGCGACTGCACGCTCGGGTCCCACGGCTGGGAGGCCACGGCCTTCACTGCGTCGTCGCCCTTGAGATTCGGGTTGGACCTGGCCCACGCGGCGGCGGCGGCCACGTCTTGCGGGAACGTGGCGGCCATGAGCACCTGGGCGAGCAACGCGTCGGGATAGAGCGCGATAGGCGCGGTGAGCGAATCGAGCTGCTGGTTCGAAAGATGCGCCGCGTTCTGCGCCAGCGCGGCAGCAGGACCAGGCGGCCCCACGAAGAGCGGCGCGCCCGCGAGTGTCGCGCACACGAGCCAGGCAAGACGCTGGCTTGCACCGGATGTCTTCACGTCAGGGTCCTCCCGGCTACGAGCAATGGTTCTGATATGTACAGGGATCGAACATTCGCAAACCTCAAGTGATCCTCACAGTCTCGAAGCCGAGACGGCGTTGGCATGCATCAACGAGACGGAAAACTACGTTGAGCGTAACAATATCGTGAATACGAATTAGACCGCGCCGGAGTGCGATTGCGACTCGTTGGCACGCAAATGCATGCGCACGAAACCTACGTGTTCGCGCAACACGTAAAACGCATCGGCGAACGCAAGCGGCATGCGCAGCGTATTGAGCGAACGTTCGATCTCGTCAAGCTCCTCGACCAGCGCACGCCTCTCTTCTTCGTTCGTATGCTTGAGCGCGTTGCGCTCGATGGCGATGAGCGCGCCGTAATAGCGATAAATGCGCGAACGCACGCGCCAGCGATACAGCGCCGGTATCGTGCGCAACGCGGGAATCACGAGTACGGCCAACGGCAGCAGCAGCACCAGCAAGCGGTCCGCCACGCTCGCAAGCCAGAACGGCAGCGCACGATAGAGAAAGCTCTTGCCCGATTTGTAGTAGCGGGTGGCGTCCTCGCTCACGCGAAAGTCGTGCACCGCCGGGCTCGGAAACTGGCCCTCGCGCTGCAGGAGTCCGGGCGCGCCGTTCACCTCTCCCGCCGCTTCGATGAGCAGATCGGAGAGCGCGGGATGCAGCGTATCGCGCGCGACGAGTTCGACGGTCGGGCCGATCAGGTGCACCGTTTCGCGTGGCTGGCGCCTGCGCAGATCGAGCACGCCGGGCGGCAGGTCGACGTTCTCCAGATACGGAAAGAGCCGCGTATAGGCGGCCGCTTCGTCGAAGCTCATGACCGAGATGCCGGGGATGTCGAGCAAACGCAGCATGAGCCCCCGCGTGGTCGAGTCGCCGCTCAGCATGGCGGCCTCGACGCGGCCGGAGACGAGCGCCGTGGCCGCGTCCATGCCGTCGAGCGGCAGGAACGTGGAGTCGCCGCCGGGGTCGATGCCGTTCGCAGAGAGCAGCTTGAGCGCCAGCTCGCGCGTGCCGCTGCCCACGCGGCCTATGGCGATGCGCTTGCCGTCGAGTTCGGAGAGCCGCGTGAGGCCCGAGCCGCGATAAAAAACGATGATAGGCAAATAGGCCACGCTGCCGAGCGACATCAGCGAGCGCGTATCCAGGCCGTCGGCGACGCCGCCCTGAACAAACGCGAGATCCACGTGTTGCTTCGGATCGAGCAGGCGCTGCAGGTTCTGCACCGAGCCGTCCGATTCGAGGATCTTGAGCGTCACGCCGTTGCGCGCGAGGATCGCGCGGTAGGCTTGCGCCATCTGCATGAAGGAGCTGTCGGCGGGGCCCGCGCTGATCGTGATCGCGCGCGGCGGCGCCGGGTCGACGAGCCAGAAGACGAGACCGACGACGACTGCGCAGAACAGGGCCACGGGCAGCGTGGTCAACGCGATATCGCGCCAGGCTGGATGCGCGTGGTCACGCAGGAAATTAGGCGGCGGCGGTCGAAATCGTCTCATGAGAACCCGGCGGCAAAGCGTCAGACTCGTGGAATTCTCATGATGCCATTTTCGCGCCAGATCTGATCGCTGGCGTGACCGCCTTACCTGGAGGGCTGGAGGGCTGGCGAGACGCGTGCTCGCGTCAATGCCGTGTCAGTCCGCGGCGGCCTTCGTCAGGGCAAACAGTTCGCTGCGCAGCGCCTTCGCGCGCTCGCGCTTCATGTGCCGCTCGAACTCGGCCTGCGCGTCGAGCCATAACGCATGCGCCTTGTCGTAGCGGCGCAAGCCGGCAGCCGAGAGCCGGTAGACCAGCGTGCGCGTGTCGTGTTCAGCCGCCGCCGTGAGCACGAGGCCGTCGCGCTGCAACGGCTTGAGCGC
Organism: Paraburkholderia silvatlantica; assembly: GCF_003096715.1. Taxonomy (GTDB): domain Bacteria; phylum Pseudomonadota; class Gammaproteobacteria; order Burkholderiales; family Burkholderiaceae; genus Paraburkholderia; species Paraburkholderia silvatlantica. Next base: position 49,288 of record NZ_QEOL01000024.1, on the reverse strand, counting down.
CCGCACGAGCGTCGTGCGGTCCATCACGAGGTCGTCGGAGAGTTCGGCGGCCGTGGCGTCGGGCCGGCCCGCGAGGCGGGAGAGGATGGTGAACTGCGCGGCCGTTACGTCGGCCTGCGAGAGGTGCCGCTCGTAAAGCTGCGTGACGAAACGCGCCGCCTGCCGCAGCGCAAAACAGTTGCATTCCTCGCGTATGATCCGCTTCGTCATCGTGTTCCCCGCCTGTATCCCAATCCCGTCCACCTCACGTGGCCCGGCCATCATACTTTCTCGAGCGCGAGCGCGATACCCTGGCCACCGCCGATGCAAAGCGTCACGACGCCGCGACGCAGCCCATCGCGCTGCATCGACCATGCGAGGCGCGTGGTGAGAATCGCGCCCGTCGCGCCGATGGGGTGGCCATGCGCGATCGCGCCGCCTTCCACGTTGACGATGTCCTCGGGAATGCCGAGTTGCTTCATGACCGCGAGCGGCACCGCTGCGAACGCCTCGTTGATCTCGAAGCGCTCGACGTCGCCAAGCGACCAGCCGGCGCGCCCCAGCGCGAGCTGCACGGCGGGCACGGGACCCAGGCCGAACAGGCCCGGCTCCACCGCCGCGACGCCCCACGCCACGAGCTTGACCATCGGCGAGAGTCCCTGGCTTTCGGCGAAGCCGCGCTCGGCCACGAGCATGGCGCTCGCCGCGCTGTTCAGGCCGGGCGCGTTGCCCGCCGTGATCGTGCCGTCCGGGCGAAACGCGGGACGCAGTTTCGCGAGTCCCTCGAGCGTGGTTTCGGGACGCGGCGCTTCGTCGGTGTCGATGCGCTCCATGCCCTTCTTGCCCTTGACCTCCACCGCGACGATTTCTTCCCTGAAGCGTCCGGCCGCTTGTGCGGCAGCAAAGCGCTGCTGCGAGCGCACGGCCCAGTTGTCCTGCTCCGCGCGCGTGAGCGCGGCCCGCGTCACGAGGTCTTCGGTATGCCAGCCCGAATGTTGGCCCGAAAACGCATCGACGAGACCGTCGCGCAGCATGCTGTCGTGAATCTCGGCATTGCCCATGCGATAGCCCCAGCGGCCGCCGTCCAGCAAATACGGCGCGCGGTCCATGTTCTCCATGCCGCCCGCGAGCGCGACGTCGGCAAGACCCAGCATCACCTCCTGCGCGGCGCTCGCAATGGCTTGCGCGCCGGAGCCGCACACGCGATTCACCGTGAGCGCGGGCACCTGAACCGGCACGCCGCCGCCAAGCTCGGCCTGACGCGCGGGATTCATCTTGTTGCCCGCCTGGATCACGTTGCCGAGCACCACGGACCCGAGCCGCGCCGGGTCGAGCTTCGCGCGCGCGAGCGTTTCGCGCACCGCCGCCGCGCCCAGCTCCGTGGCCGGCACGCCCTTGAACGCACCGTTGAATCCGCCAATTGCCGTACGCACCGGCTGGCACAAAACGATCTCGCGCGAATTCATCTTGCTCATGGTCGACTCTCCTTTGATATGCACCGTTCCACCCACAGTCTATGTATGCATATGCACACCTTCAAACGATTTTGTGGAACATGCGCTCGCGTGCGCTGGCACGATTAATGTCGTGTCAAGCGCACGCGGGTTGGTAAAACCGTTGCTGTTACGTTACGGCGCGGCCGGAAAATCCAGCGTCGTATCGTTGATGCGGTTCACGAGGTTCGTGAACGTAATCGACGTCACGGCGAGCGCGATTTCCACGATCTGGCGCTCGGTATAACCGGCTTCGCGAATCGCGCTCACTTCCGCTTCCGGCACCGTGCCGTGCGTGGTCACCAGCAAGCGGACGAAGTGCACGAGCGCATCGCGCTTCGCGTCGCCGGTCGCATCGCCTGCGCGGACCGCCTTCATCGTTTCCGGCGCGAGCCCGGCAAACTTGCCCGCCAGCGTGTGTGCCGCGAGACAGTAGTCACAACCCGCCACTTCGCTTACCGCGAGCTTGATCGCTTCGATGTCGGGCTTCGACAGCGTGCCGGAGGAAATCACGGCCTCGACGCCCAGCAGCGCGCCCAGCGCTTCGGGGCTATGTGTGCCGATGGTGGCGTAGGCGTTGGGCACCTTGCCCACGGCCTTGCGGATCTTGGCAAAGATTTCGGCGGCGGCGCCGGTGGCGGCTTCAGGCTTGATGGCGGAAAGACGGGACATGTTTGGCTCCTTTAACGTTGCAGGGTCGCGAGCGGGTGTCTGTGTCGCGCTGCCATCGTCGATGGCATGGATGCAGTCTAGTCGCGCACCGTCGCGCTTTTAATGCCAGAATGGCGCGACTTCATGCTCCATCGTCTCACCCACTCACCATGGATCTGCTGAGCCGCCTTCTCGCACTGATGCCCGTTGCCGGCCGCCTCGACGTGCGCTGCCATTTCGGCGCGCCCTGGCGCATCGACGAACCCGGCGCGAAGGAGCGCGAGATCCGCTATCACGTGCTGGTTGCGGGGCGCGCCATCGTCGAGGATGCGCACGGCGCGCCCGTTGCGCTCCATGCGGGGGACATCGTGCTGTTTCCCTCGGGCAGCGCGCACGTGCTGCACGACGGCAGCGGCGCGGCGCCCGCCGCGGTTGCGAGGCGAATGGAGAACGGCGTGAGCATCGAAACCAATGCGGGCGATGGCGCCGCCGCCGACGTCCTGTGCGGCCGCTTCCTGCTGCCCGCCGTACCGCCGCGCCTGCTGCGCGAGAATCTGCCCGCGCGCCTCGTCGTGCATAGCGCACGGGACGGCGCGCAGGCGCCAGAACGGCTCGTGCGCCTGATCGCGCTGTTGCGCGACGAAGCGTATGAGGCGGCGCCGGGCAGCGAGTCGCTCGTGAACCATCTTTCGGGCGCGCTCTTCGGGCTCACGCTGCGCTACGCCAGCGCCGGCGACGCGCCGCCGCGCGGCCTGCTCGCGCTCGCGCAGCGGCCACGCCTGCAACCCGCCATCGACGCCATGTTCGAAGCGCCCGGCAAGCCCTGGACACTGCCCGAGCTCGCCGAGCTTTGCCACATGTCGCGCGCGACATTCGCGCGGCACTTCGACGAGGCCATCGGCCGCTCGGCCGCCGACGTGCTCACCGATATCCGCATGACGCTCGCGGGCCGCATGCTCGCGCAAGGCAACGACAGCGTGGCCGGGATCGGCGAATTCGTGGGCTACCAGTCGGACGCCGCGTTCCAGCGCGGCTTCAAGCGCCACGTGGGCATGACGCCCGCGCAGTGGCGCTCGCTGGCTCGCGAAGCGGCTTCCGGCGCTTGAGCGCAAGATCATGACTTTGTCCGTGCCCACTAGCCGCCGCGCGCCGGCGTTTCCTGCGCGAGCACCACGTCGCCGCTCTGGCTCCAGCCGCCGCCCAGCGACCGGTAGAGCGCCACCGCCGCGAGCGCGCGCTCGCGCTGCGCGTCGTTGAGCAGGTCCTGATCGGCGAGCAACGTTTGCTGCGCGCTCAGCACGTCGAGAAAGTCCGCGGCGCCGCCCTTGTAGAGCTGGTTGGCCAGCTTGAGCGATTGCGCCGACGACGCCAGCGCGTCGTTCAACTGCTGCGTTTGGCTCGCCGTGCTCACGAGATCGCTGCGGCTATCCTCCACTTCGCGCAAAGCCTGCAGCATCGTCTCCTGCAGATTCAATTGCGACTCGCGCATGCGGCTCTCGCTCTGGTCGATGTCGGCCGTGATGCGCCCCGCGTTGAAGATCGGACTCGTCGCGCCGAGCGCCGCGCTAAAGAGGTTGTCCGTGAGCGTGGGCATGCCGAGGTAGGACGCCGCGAGAATGCCATCCGTGAGATTGAGCGTGAACTTCGGATAACGCTCGGCGCGCGCCACGCCCACTTCCGCCGCGCGCTGCTGCACGGTGGCGTAGGCGGCCTGCACGTCGGGGCGGCGCAGCAGCGCCTCGGAAGGCAGCATCTGCGGCACGCTCGCGGGCGCGCCGGGAATGGGCGCCGTTTGCGCGAGCGCGAGCTGCGCCACCGACTCCGGCGTGCGCCCCGTGTACACCGCGATCAGGTTCAACTGGTGATCGATGCTGGCCTGCGCACGCGGAATACGCGCTTGCAGTTCGCTTAGCTGCGTTTGCGCGCGCGCCACGTCCAGTTGCGTGGACAGGCCGTATTTCAGGCGGTCTTGCGTGAGCAGCAAGGTACGTTTGCGAATCGCCAGGTTATCCTGAAGGATCTTCAACTCTGCCTGCGCATAGCGCAGATCGACGTACGCCGAGGCCGTATTCGCCGCGAGCGCGAGACGCACCGCATCGAGCGCATGCTTCTGGCCCACGAGGTTCGCTTGCGCCGCGAGCAGGTCGAGCCGCTCGCCGCCGAACACGTCGGGCGACCAGCTCAACGCGAGGCCCGCGCCGGCCTGCTTCACATAGCCGAGCGGAGGCGGCGTGTTCTGCCGCGTATAGGCGCCTTGCGCGGTGAAGTCGAGTTGCGGCAGCAGCGCCGCGCGCTTTTGCGTCGTGATCGACTGCGCCTGCTTCACGCGTTCGGCGGCGGCCTGCAAGTCGAGGTTGCCTTCGAGCACTGTTGCGAGCAGCGTGTCCAGTGTCGGGTCGCCGAATTGCGCCCACCAGGCGCGCGCTTCGATGGCGTCCTGCGGCGCGTCGATACGCCAAGCCGCCGGCGCCGTTTCGTGCACCGTGGCGGGCAGATCGGGGTGCTGCGCGGGCTGCACCGCGCATGCGGCGAGCACGGCGGCGCAAAGCAGCGAGAGTGCGAGACGCATGGGCGTCGATGAGCGTTCAGGGGTTGTCATAAGTCACCTCAATGGGCGTCGGGCGGCGGGCCGCCCAGCGAAATCGGCTTTGAGAACGCCACGCTCGCAATGGCGACCAGGAAACATAGCGAGAGCACGAAGAACGTATCGGAGAACGTCATCACGAGCGCTTCGCGCAGAACCAGTGCATGCAGTTGCGCGAGCCCCGCTTCGGCGGCATCGAGTGCATTGCCCGCCACGGACGACCAGTACGCAGTGCGCCCCGCCAGCAGCCATTGCACTTGCGGCGCGCCGCCGGTCACGCTCTCGTTCAGGCGCAGATAGTGGAAGTTGAGCCGGTCGTTGAGCATCGTCGCGCTTACGGCAATGCCGATCGCGCCGCCCAGATTGCGCATGAGGTTGAAGAGACCGCTCGCGGACCTGAGCCGCGAAGGCGGCAGCGAGCCGAGCGACATCGTGACGATGGGCGGAACGGCGAACTGCTGGCCAATGCCGCGCAGCGCCTGCGGCACGAGAAATTGCTGCCAGCCCCAGTCGTGCGTGAGCGGCACATACAGGTAGCAGCCCAACCCGAAGCAGACCAGCCCGAACAGCATCAGCGCCCGCATGCTGAAATAACGCGTGGCGAAGGCATAGGCACCCAGCGCGAGCAACTGGAACACACCCACCGAAAGCAGCGACAAGCCGATTTGCAGCGAACTATAGCCGCGCACTTCCGCGAGAAAGAGCGGCGTGAGATAAACGGCCACGAAAATGCCGATGCCCGTGACAAACGAAAGCAGGCTGCCAATGCCGAAGTTGCGCACGAGCAGCGCGCGCAGATCGACGATCGGGTCCTTCGCCGTGAGCGCGTGAACGATGAAGAGAAAGCCGCAGATCGCCGAGATCCAGGTACAGGCGACGATCACGTCGTCGCCGAACCAGTTCTTGCGCGGGCCTTCTTCGAGCACGTATTCGAGGCAGCCGAGAAAGCCGCACATGAGCGCGATGCCGGGATAGTCGCCGCGTTTGAGAAGCGAAAGATCGGGTTTGTCGATGTTCACGTATTTGGGCACCAGCGCGGCCACCGCAATACCCGGCACGAGGTTCAGATAGAAGAGCCAATGCCACGACCATTGATCGGTGATCCAGCCGCCGATCACGGGCCCGAGCGTGGGCGCGAGCGAGGCGAGCGCGCCGATCGTCGTGGAGGCAACGAGGCGCTGCTTGCCGGGAAAGAGCACGAAAGCCGTGGTGAACACGGTGGGGATCATCGCCGCGCCGAGCGCGCCTTGCAGGCCGCGGAACACGATCATCGAATTGATGTCCCAGGCGAGGCCGCACAGCATGCTCGTGACGGTGAAGCCCACCGCGGAGGCCACGAAGAGCCAGCGCGTGGAAAACACCTTCGAGAGCCAGCCCGACATGGGAATCACCATGATCTCGGCAATCAGGTAGGCCGTTTGCACCCATGAAAGCTCGTCCTGGCTCGCGGAAAGACCGCCGCCGATGTCGCGCAGCGACGAAGCGACGATCTGGATGTCGAGCGTGGCCATGAAGAAGCCGATGCACATGAGCGCAAAGGCGAAGGCGCGTTGCGCCATCGGTTGAAGATGCGGAGCGAGCGTCGGGTCGGCGCTTGTCGTGGCGTCCATCGTCGTAGCCCCTTCAATGCGCTTGCGTGAGATGCACTTTCACGGTTGCCGAAAGACCGGGCCGCAGCGCGGCTTGCAGGTCCGCCGGCGCATTCGCGTCGATGCGGATGCGCACCGGCACGCGCTGCACGATCTTCGTGAAGTTGCCCGTGGCGTTCTCGGGCGGCAGCACGCTGAAGGTCGCCCCCGTGGCGGGCGCGAGGCTCTCCACGGTGCCGTGCAGCGTGCCGCTGGCCGCGTCGAGCGTCACGTCGGCGCGATCGCCGGCGTGCATCTTCTTCAGTTGGTCTTCCTTGAAGTTCGCGTCCACCCACAGGCCGGTGGCAGGCACCACGGTAAGCAGCGGCGCGCCCACGTTTGCAAGCGTGCCCACGCGCGCCGTGCGATTGCCGATGTAGCCGTCCACGGGCGCGGTCAACGTCGTGTATTCGACGTTCAGTTGCGCGAGGCGCTGGCTGGCCTCGGCCGTTGCGACACGCGCCTGCGCATCGTTGATCTGCGCGGCCAGCACGTCGAGCTGGCGTTGCGCGGCCAGCACCGCCGCTGCGCTTTGCGCAACCGACGCCTGCGCCTTCGCGTAGTCGGAATCCGCACGCTCGACCAGTTGGTTCGAGACCGCGTCGTCCTTCACCAGCTCGCGGTAGCGCGTCTGGTCCTGGCCGCTGCGCGTCAGTTCCGCATTCGAGGCGCGCACTTCGGCCTGATGCTGGTTGATCACCGCTTCCTGCAACGTGCGCCTCGCCTGCAATTCGTCGACCGCAGCGCGCGCGCTCGCAAGCTCCGCGTTGGCCTGGGCGAGCTTCGCATCGTAGTCGCGCGAGTCGAGACGCAACAGTACCTGGCCCGCGTGCACGCGTTGGTTGTCCTGCACGGGAATATCGGCGACGAAGCCGCTCACGCGCGGCGCCATCACGGTGACGTTGCCGCCCACGTAGGCGTCGTCGGTGGTCTCGACGAAGCGCAGCACGAAGAACCAGTAGCCGGCGGCAGCCGCCAGCACGAGAGCGACCGCGCCTAGCGCGAGACGCATGCGCGAGATGCGCGTACGCTCTGGCGCCTGGGTCGGCTCGACCGCGACGGGAGTGGAAGGACTCGACATGACGTTTACCTGTGCATATACACTACTGAAAATGAAAAAACGCCGCCATGGGAAGAAGCGCGACGCAACCCACAAACCCAGCCGAAAACACTAAACCGCCCGGGTGATGCGAAACAACTCGCGCCGCAGCCATGCGGCGCGTCGTGCGCCAAAGCGGCGCTCGAATTCGTCCTGCGCCGCGCGCCAATGTTCATGCGCCGCATCGAGCCGCGTACGGCCCACCTGGGTGAGCGTGAGGCGGCGGCGACGTTCGCCGCAGTCCGGCGCATCGGCCACGAGCGCACCGCGCAACAACGGCCGCAAGGCGCGCACGAGCGTGGTACGCTCCATCACCATCGAGCGCCCGAGTTCCGCCATCGTGAGGCTCGACGTGCGGCCCAGCGCACCGAGAATGCTGAACTGCGTGGACGTGAGCCCCGCCGCGCTCAGGTGCCGCTCGTAGAGCTGCGACAGATGCCGCGCGGCCTGGCGTACGGCAAAGCAATCGTCGTGCTCGGGTGACTGGTAGATGTGCATATGCACAGAGTAGTCTCCAGTCAGGCCCCGAACAAGGCTTGCGCGCGGCATCACATTATGGCCGCGGCGACAATAATCGCGGCCAATCTTTCAGTTAGCCTTCGCTTCGGAAGGCGCCTCGTGCTTCACATCGTCGAAAAACGCCGTGGCGTGATCGATGAACGCGCGCACCTTCGCCGGCAGCAGCGTGCGTGTGGTGTAGGCGAGGCGAATCTCGATTTGCATGTCGACGAGCGGGAACTCGTCGAGCACCGTCACGAGCTTGCCCGCCTCGAGTTCCTCGCTCACCAGGGCGGTGGGGAGAATGCCGATACCGAAGCCTTCCAGCACCATCTCGCGATTGAACTCGGGGTTGTTCGAGGCGATTTCGTGGTGCAGCGGCACGACGACTTCCTCGTCGCCGACGCGAAACGCGATCGCGGGCTTGCGCATGGAAGGCGGCATCAGTACGAACAGGTGGTCGACGAGGTCCGCGGGATGCTTCGGCGTGCCATGCGCTTCGAAATACGCGGGCGTCGTGACGAGCGCGAGCGGAATGCGCTCGAGCAGGCGCGTGACGGTCGATTCGTTGTTGAGCATGAACGGCAGCACGAGGCCGAGGTCGTAGCCGTCCGCGATCAGATCGACGGGGCGCTCGGTGAGGATCACGTCGAGCGTCACCTTGGGATGTGCGCGCTTGAAGCTGGCAATGAGCGGCACGAGCCGGTTGACGGTGGCCGTGGTATGCGCGACGAGGCGCAGCACGCCGCTGGCTTCGCGCGTTTGCACCGTGGCGTCGGCCTCCAGCGCGTCGAGATCGTCGAGCACGCGGCAGCAGCCTTCGTAGAAGCGCTCGGCCGCCTCGGTGAGCGACACCGCACGCGTGCTGCGATGAAAGAGCCGGCTGCCAAGGCGTTTTTCGAGGCGCGCGATGGCGCGCGAGACGACGGGCGTGGTGAGGCTGTGCATGTCCGCGGCGCGCGTGAAGCTGCGCGCCTCGACGACGGAGCGGAAGATCCGCAGGCTGTCGATGTAATCCATGGTCGTGAGGGGGATGGCGTTGGCGTAGCTTAAAGCCTTTCAGCCGCCCTCGCCGAACACCTCCGCACAAAACACCCGCCCTTCATCCGACAGACTCGCCGTGCCGGTCCCATCTTCGGCCTGCGTCGTCACCACGAGTCCACTGTCCACGAGCGCCGTCAATTGTCTGCGCAATCCGCTCATCGGCACGCCGGCCTGCTTCGAGAGTTTCGCGAGCGACCATGCGCGCCCCTGGCGCTCAGGATGCTCGTGCTTCTCGCACTCCGCGCGCCACAACTGCTCGAGCACCGCAATCAGCACCGGGTCGACACCCTGCTGGTGCGCGTCGTCTTCGCGTTCTTTGTCTGCGTCCATCGTCTGTCTCCTCATGCCATCTTCGCGGCCATTTCGCCCAGCGTCTTCAGCGCGGCTTCGGTCTGCGCGTTCCACGGGTAGCTGTAGTTCAGCCGGATGTAGTGGTGATACTCGTTGCGCATCGAGAACATGTAGCCGGGCCCGATGGTAATGCCCTGTGCGAGCGCCGCCTGATAGAGCCGCATCGAATCGACGCGCGGCGGCAGTTCTACCCACAGCACGTAGCCGCCTTGCGGCTCCGAGGTGCGCGTGCCCGCCGGAAAAAAGCGCTCGACCATCGCCCGCATGAGCCGCGCCTGTTGCCGGTAGAAGCGCCGCACGCGGCGCAGGTGCCGGTCGTAGCCATCGTGGCGCAAGTAGTCGGCGAGCGCCACCTGGGGAATCGAGGGTGTCGTGAGCGTATTGAGGAACTTGAGCTTTTCGACCTGCGCGCGGTAACGCCCCGGCAGCGCCCAGCCAATGCGGTACGAGGCGGAGAGGCTCTTCGAAAACGAAGCGCAATGCAGCACGAGAGCGCGGGTATCGAACTGTTTGAGCGTGGAAGGCCGCGTCTGCCCGAAGTACAGCTCCTGATAGACGTCGTTCTCGATCACGGGCAAGTCGTGCGCCTCGGCGAGCGCCACGAGCCGCGCCTTGTTCGCGTCGGGCATGCGAAAGCCCAGCGGATTCTGGAAGTTCGGCATCACCATGCAAGCCGCGATCTTCTGGCGCGCCAGTACGCGCTCCAGCGCGTCGAGGTCGATGCCGGTGTGAGGGTGCGTGCTCACTTCGATCGCGCGCATGCCCAGACGCTCGATGGCGTGCAGCATCGCGTAGTACGTCGGCGATTCGACGGCGACCGTGTCGCCCGGCCTGGCCACGGCTTGCAGGCTCAGGTTGATCGCCTCGGTCGCGCCCACGGTGATGACGATTTCCTCCGGATCGACGCTCACGCCGTTTTCGGCGTAGCGCCGCGCGATCTGGCGGATCAGTTCGGGATTGCCGGGCGGCAGGTCGTCGATGAGGTTCCAGCTCGCATGGCGGCGCGCAATGGCATTGGCGTACTGGTTGATGCGCCGCCAGGGGAACAGCGCCGGGTCCGGGTACGGCGAACCGAGCGGCACCGCGTCCTGCGCGCCGATGCTGCGCAGCGTGGAAAGCACGAGCCGGCTCACGTCCACGTTGGCAGGCACGGGCTGCCTGGGCGCGCCGGCGCGGCGCGCCTTGCCCGGTGAAACGGGTTCCTTGCCCTGTGAGCTTTGTGTGCCCACCTGGCCGCGCCCTTGCGGCGCAGCCAGGCGCGCGCGCACGAAATACCCGGATTGCGGCCGTGACTCGATCACGCTGCGGCTTTCCAGCACCGCGTAGGCGCGCAGCACTGTCTTGATGCTCACGCCGTGCTGCCGGCTCGCGCGCCGCACCGAGAGAATGCGCTCGCCAGGGCCGAACACGCCGCGGCGCACGGCGGCTTCGATATCGTCGGCGAGTTGCTCGTAGCGGGTCACGTTCGGGTTGCGTTCGGGTTGCATTCAAGCGGCGAAAGGGTGAGGCCGCGCGCGCGGGGCCGATCCCGGCAAGTCTATGACAAAACGCCGCAACTGTATCCCTTGCCTTTTGGTTTTTCTGTGATCTCCGGGGGGCACAGGAACACAGTAGCCTTGGGTCGTCGGGCAGAGCGCCCTGGAAAACGAAAAGCCAACCGCATCATGAAGAAGCCGCAAGGTCGCATCGAGCCGTATCACCACCCCGCCGCCGGCTGGGGCGCGCTCAAGCAGGTTGCCATCAACCTGATCAAGGAGAAGGTGACGGGCGGCAATTACCGCACCCTGCTCAAGCAGAACCAGCCCGACGGCTTCGACTGCCCCGGCTGCGCATGGCCCGACCGCGAGCACGCTTCCACGTTCGAATTCTGCGAGAACGGCGTGAAGGCCGTGGCGGCGGAGGCGACCAGCAAGCGCGTGACGCCCCGGTTCTTTCAGGAGCACACGGTTAGCGAACTGATGGCGCAGTCGGACTACGAGCTGGAGCAGCACGGCCGCCTGACCGATCCGCTCGTCTACGACGCGTTGCAGGACCGCTATGTGCCGATCGAGTGGAACGACGCGTTCAAGCTGATCGCGAAGCACCTCAATGCGCTCGACGACCCGAACCGCGCCGCGTTCTACACCTCGGGCCGTGCCAGCAACGAGGCCGCATTCCTCTACCAGCTCTTCGTGCGCATGTACGGCACGAACAACTTCCCCGACTGCTCGAACATGTGCCACGAGGCCACGAGCCGCGGCCTGCCGGGCACGGTGGGCATCGGCAAGGGCACCGTCACGCTCGACGACTTCGAACACGCCGACACGCTGCTCATCTTCGGCCAGAACCCGGCGACGAACCATCCGCGCATGCTCGGCGAGTTGCGCGAATGCGCAAAGCGCGGCGCGACCATCGTCTCGATCAATCCGTTGAAAGAACGCGGGCTGGAGCGCTTCGCGAGCCCGCAGCACACGCTCGACATGCTCTCGCCCAAGGGCGTGCAGATTAGCTCCGTGTTCATCCGCCCGCGCGTGGGCGGCGACTTCGCGCTCATCAAGGGCGTGGCCAAGCGCGTGATCGAACTTGACGACGAGGCGCTCGCGCAAGGCACGCAACGCGTGCTCGACGCCGATTTCATCGCCGAACACTGCGTTGGCTTCGACGCCTTCGCCGCCGACCTGCGCGCCGAGTCGTGGGACACCCTCGTCGCCGAAGCAGGCGTGCCGATGGAAGAGGTGCTCAAGCTCGCCGACATCTACGTGAAGGGCAAGGCCGTCATCTCGACGTGGGGCATGGGCCTCACGCAGCACAAGAATTCGGTGGCGACGATCCAGTTGCTGTCGAATCTCATGATGATGCGCGGCAATATCGGCCGCCGCGGCGCGGGCCTGTGCCCCGTGCGCGGCCATTCGAACGTGCAGGGCGACCGCACGGTGGGCATCGAGGAAAAGCCCACCCAGGCGTTTCTCGACCGTCTCGGCAAGGCCTACGATTTCGAGCCGCCGCGCGAGCACGGCTATGACGTCGTGGAGACGATCCACGCGATGCTCGAAGGCCGCGTGAAGGTGTTCATCGGTCTTGGCGGCAACTTCTCGATCGCCACGCCCGACACGCCGCGCACGTGGGAAGCCATGCGCGCGTGCGCGCTCACGGTGCACGTCACGACGAAGCTCAACCGCAGCCATCTGGTTCACGGCCATGACGCGCTCATTCTGCCCACGCTCGGGCGAACCGAAATCGACTTGCAGAACGGCGTGCCGCAAGGGGTAAGCGTCGAGGACTCGATGAGCATGGTGCACATCTCCTACGGCATGAACCGGCCCGCTTCGACGAACCTGCTTTCGGAAATCGCCATCGTCGCGCGCATGGCGCACGCCACGCTCGGCAGCGACAAGGTGGACTGGCTCGATCTCGCTGCCGACTACGCGAAGATCCGCGACGGCATCGAACAAGTATTCGACGGCTTCGAGAACTACAACGAGCGCCTGAAGCACCCGGGCGGCTTCCACCTGGGGGTGGCCTCGCGCGACCGTGTGTGGAAAACGCCCAGCAACAAGGCGCAATTCGTCGTGCACCCCATCGCGCTCGATACGCCGATTCACCGCGCGCGGGCCGAACACGGTCCGCGCCTCATGACGCTCATGACGACGCGCTCGCACGATCAGTACAACACCACGATCTACGGTCTCGACGATCGTTACCGCGGCGTATACGGCCTGCGCCGCGTCCTGTTCGCGAACCGCGAAGACATGACGATGCTCGGCTTCGAGCCGGGCCAGCACGTGGACATCACGAGCGTGTGGGACGACGGCGTGGAGCGCCACGTCGAGGATTTCATGCTGGTGGAATACGACATTCCGCGCGGCTGCCTCGGCGCGTACTATCCCGAGACCAATCCGCTCGTACCGCTTTCGTCCGTCGCGGATGGCGCGGGCACGCCGACTTCGAAGTCGATTCCGGTGCTGCTGACTCCGGCGAAGACTAACGATCACGCCAGCGCGGCGTGATGGCGTGATGTCTGGTCTGCAGGCCCCGGCAACGGCGCCGGGGCCTTTTTGCACGTGCCGCGCTTAGCTCGCGAGCTTGCGGAACGTCTCCAGCACGGCTTCGCCCTTGAACGGCTTCACGATCCAGCCGCGCACGCCGGCCGCCTTGCCGCGCTCCTTCATGGCCGGGCTGCTTTCCGTGGTCAGCATCACCACGTTCACGGCCGTATTCGCGAGTTCGCTGCGGATCTTCTCGACCATCGTGAGGCCGTCCATGTTCGGCATGTTCACGTCGCTCACCACGAGCTTCACGCCGGGGTTCGAGCGCAGCTTCGCGAGGCCGTCCTTGCCGTCCACCGCCGTGTCCACGTCCAGACCGTTCTTGCGCAGAAAGCCGGCCACTTCGTCGCGCACCGTGCTCGAATCGTCCACCACCAGAATCTTTGCCATGTTGTCCCTCTCTGTTGCGCGCGCAGCGCGCGCATTTGATCAAAATAGTTCGAGTTCGCCGCTCGCCTGCTCTTGAACGGCTGCAGCCGCGGCCTGCGCGGCCGTCTCGTCGAATCCTTCGCGCGACCAGCCGAGGCTGAACACGAACCGCTGGTCGATCACCACTTCGCGGCCCGTATTCGGGCATGTGAGCCGGTACTTGATGCATAGCTGCGGGTTGTCCGAGCCAAACGACAAGTAGCGTCGCCGATGATTGATGAGCAGCGGCACCTGCACCGGCGCGCGGCCCCCACCCGCCTCGTCGGCAGCGTGCGCGTTACCCAGATAGCGATTACGGAACGCACCCCACACGAGATTGGTGAGTTCGGCCAGCACGCCGTTCACATCGCGGAAGTCGCTCGCTTCGTCGCGGCCCGCGCGCGGCGGCAGCAGCTCGATGAGCGGCGCCTCCTCGGTCTGCATGAGAAGCCAGCCGCGGCACCATGCGGTCTCGATCGGAATGAGCGTCAACACCTCGCCGAAGATGATGCGGTCGCGCACGATACCTGGCGTGTCCCAGTTCACCTCGAGTTCGGGGAAGAGGCCGCGCAGGCGCCCGAGCGTCATGTCGGTGATGCCGTCCACGAGCGGGTCCGGATAGTCGTGCGAGAACACGTGCGCTTCGAGCGCCGCGATCAGCGTGGCAGGATCGCTTTCGTGCCAGCTGGCGCGCGGCAGGCGGCGCAACGGCTCGGGCAACGCATCGCCGTGCCCGTTTGCTGCGCGCCGCAGCACGACGGGCAGTTCGGGGCGCTCCGCTTCGAGCGCGACAGCCACCGCCGACGCGGCTTCGAGCGAGCCGCCAAAGTCCTCGCCCAGAAGCACGCCGCCGAGGTCGTAATGCGTTTTCAGCGCCGCCGAGAGCGCGTCGCGCCGCACCGGCACGCACACGCAATCGTGTGCGGCTGCGGTTTGCACTATCGCCCCGGCGCGCGCCGTATCGCTTTCCAGCAGCAACAGCTTGCTGACTGGCTTGTTCGCGTTCATGTTCCTGTCCCTGCCTTCAAAACAATTCGAGTTCGCCCGCGCTGTCGTGCACTTCGACTGCGGCGGGACCCGCCACGAAATCGAGCGGCGCCTGCGTGCAGATGCACAGCGTGGCGCCGAGCCGGACGTCGTGATCGATCGTGAGCGCATACGACTGCACGTAATCCGGCTTCAGTTCGCGCAGATACGGCAGGCACCCGCTGCTGAGCGCATAGGGCGTGGACATCCCGAGGTCGGGGAAATGCTCGACCAGTTGCTGGTTCATGGCCCCGCAGCACAGATTGCCGAACTCCATGAAGCACTCGGCGAGCGGGCGTGAGGCGTCGCCCACGTAATAGCGCTGCGTGCGTTCGTCGTCTTCGAAGTGCAGGAGCAGGAGCAGGCGGAACTGCATCGACGAAATCGTCAGGACGACCAGATGCTCGCCCTGGGGAGCCTCGCCCACCCGAGGCTCGATATCGCAGCGGTGCTGCGCGTCGGTCACGAGACGCATGCGCGCGGCCGCGAAGAAAATCCGCTCGATGCTGTCCTTCGCGTGCGTGCCGATCATGCGTGCGCCCCGGCGCGCGCCGCTTCAAGCTGGTGATGCAGCTGCTGCGACGACGCTTCCACGCTCGCGAGCGTCGCCGCGATCATCTTGCCGCCCGCCTGAATGTCCTGGAACGTCGCGGCCGTGATGAGGTCGTTACGGTTCAGGCTGTCGCGATAGCTCTTCGACAGTTCCTGCGAGCGCGTGGCGAGCGAGCGCACTTCGCCCGCCACAATCGAGAAGCCGCGGCCGGCCGCGCCGGCGCGTGCCGCTTCGATCGAAGCGTTGAGCGAAACGATCAGCACGTGACTGACGATCGACGACAGCTCCTGGTTCTTCTTGTGCATGTCGTTGTTCTGCGCCATCAGCGAAATCATCTGCTCGTGCCAGCGCTCGAACGTCGACGACATGAGCTTCAGGCGCGCAGCCTCGGCGGCGATCCGCGCCGCATGCTGCATGGCGTCGTCGCGCTGCGCGCGCTCGCCGGCGAGCGCCGCTTCGAGTGCATCCGCCACGGACCTGCGCTGCGCGAGTTCCGCCCGCAGCGACTCGGTCTGCGCAACCAGCGCCTCGCGTTCGCGCGCGGCGCTTTCCTGCTGCGCCGCGTGGTGCGCTTGAGCCTGTGCAAGCGCGGCTGCGTGCGCGGCGTCCTGCGCGCGCGCGGCCTCACGAGCCTGCGTTTTCGCACGCCTGCCCCACACGGCAGCCAGGCCGGCCGCCAGGACGACGAGCGCCGCGCCTTCGATCAAATACGGTAAGACCACTTCCACCCCCGCCATGCGTCAAGACCTGTTCACGCTAATAACAGGCCCTAGCCCGCCAGCGCTTCCTCTTGCGTTGCCTGCGTTGCGTCCGCCATCTTTACGGCCCACTGCTGCGGCAAACGCACGACGGTCTGGAAATGCCGGTAATCGGCGCCCGCACGGTCATCGGTGAAACGCAGTTCGATTGCGCCGCCCTCGCGTTCGAGGAAATCGCGCACCGCGTCCATACCCACGCCGCGGCCCGAGACTTCAGTCACGCTCGCCGCCGTCGAAAAGCCGGGACGGAAAATGAACGCCGCGATCGCGTCGTCGCTCACCGCTTCATCCGCCTGCAGCCAGCCGCGCTCCACGGCAATGCCGCGAATGCGCGCGAGCGCGAGGCCGCGGCCGTCGTCGGCGAGCGTCAGTTGCAGCGCACCGTCGTGCACATTCACGTCGATGTCGATATGACCCGACTCGTCCTTACCGATCGCGCGGCGCTGCGCCGGCATTTCAATGCCGTGGTCGAGCGAGTTGCGCAGCAGGTGCATGAACACGTTCTTCACCGTGCCGGCAGCCTCGCCGCGCAGGCGATAACCGTTGTCCGCGATCCGCACCACCGGTTCGGTCTTGCCGAGTTCCTCGGCGAGCGAGGGCAGCGAGCCGGTCACGCCCGCGAGCACATCGGCCACGCGCTCGGTGCCGATGGCGCGCAGCGTAGCGCGCAGTTCGGCGCGCATCGCGCGCAGCGCGGGCAGGTCGTTGTCGTCGGTGCGATCGACGATGCGCAGCGTCTCTTCGATCGCTTCGCGCGTGACCGTGAGGCTCGCCGCGCCGTTCTGCGCGCCAGCCGCACGCGGGCCGCGCCCGAGGCTCACTTCGTTGATGCTCGAATAGTGCTCGAGCGCCGTCTTCACGCGCTCCAGATCGGCAATGAGCGCCTGCTGGTCCCACGTGTGGCTCGTGTCCTCACGGCGCAATGCGTCGTAGCGCTGCTCGACTTCGTGCACCACGCCCGTGAGATGCTGCAGGCTATACGTGCGCGCATTGCCCTTGATCGTGTGCATATTGCGGAACAGCGCTGCAATCGCGCTCGTGTCCGCGCAGTCGTGCTGACGAATGATGTGCTCGTTCTCGTGAATGAAACCCGTCGAGCTTTCGACGAAATGCTGGAACTTCTCTTCGCTCACCGCGAGAATTTCGCCGATCATTTCGAGGCGGCGTTTCTGCTCGCCGGCCTCGGCCGCGAGCTCGCGCAGTTCCGTCACGTCGCGCACGCACAGCATGAGACGCACGACCACGTCGTTTTCGTCGGTGATGGCCGACCAGCTCAGGTCGAGCACCTTCGCGCGGCCATCGGGCAGCGTGCGCGTGATCTCGTTCACGAGCAGATGTTGATTGAAGGCGAAATTCACGTCGTCTTCGCCCAGGCACGCGTGCACGGCGGCGTCGATTTGCGCAAGGGTGTCGGCGTCGAGATCCGTATGCGAGAACACGAGGTCCATGAGCGAACGGCCCGCAATCTCGTTCGTTTCGAAGATCGCCTCCAGATACGCCGAATATTCGTTGTGGATCGTCGCGCCTTCCACCACCGTGAGAATGCCCTGCTGCATGTTCTGCAACATCGCCTGAATGTCGGCGGTCTTGCGCTTGAGCTGCGCGGAGCTGTGCTGGATCTTTTCGATCATGCCGTTGAAGGCGACGATCGAATGACCGATTTCGTCCATCCGGCCCACGGGCACGCGGCGCGTGAAGTCCTGGCTCGAAGCAATCTCGCTCATCATGGCCTGCATGCGCGAAAGCGGGCGCGTGATCTGGCGATACAGCAGCGCGCCGATCAGCGTGAGCAGCAGAATCGCGCCGCCCGTCACGCCGGCAATCGCGCTCGTCGTGGTGTCGAGCGCGCCGTTGAGCGTGCGGATCGCGTCGTCTTTCTGGCGGTTCTTTTCCACGCGCATCGTCGTGACGATGCCTTCGAGTTCGTCGCGGTACTGCGCGACGTTCGCGAAGAGATAGGCCTGCGCGAGTTCGTTCTTGCCGCTCGCCTTCATTTTCGCGGTGTCGTCGATCGCGGAGAAGTAGTTCGCGAGACTTTCCTGCGCCTGCGAAACCAGGCCTTCCTGCGCGTGGCTGGCTGCCGCCTTGCGCTGCACGTCGAGCGCGGCGCGCAACGCGGCTTCCTTGTCCTTGAGTTCGTTTTGCGCGAGCGACGCGACCGTGGCGTCAGGTGCGTAGACGAGCGTCATGGTGGCGAGCTGCACGTCTTTCACGAGCGACACGAGGTCGGATGAAGCGAGGGCGCTCGGCACGACGCCCTGGGTAACCTCGCGGACGTCGGTGGCGCTGCGGCGGGCCTGCCAGGCCGCGTAGCCGCCGATGGCGGACAGCGCGACGAACATCAGGACGATCAGCAGCGTGATGCGGTGACGAATGGTCATGTCGAAATCCCCGGGCCTTCGTCGCGCCGGCCGCGCTATGGTTGCGCGGCTCGGGACACGTCGGCCAATTTATTCGCGGTGGATTATCGACGTTCAGGTATGACGAAATGATGACCATGCATAATTCGCCCGAGCGCACTGTGCGTTGCACCACACTTGACGTTCGCGCGGCGTTGCGCATTGTGCGGCAACGGCGTGGAGCTCAGTCGGGCACGGCCGGGTCGTCGAGAAAGCGCACCATGAGTTCGTCGTCGGCATACTCGCCGTCGATGCACAGGCCGCGGGGCTCGACCCCGTAGCGCACGAAGCCGCACGAACGGTAGAGCGCCTGGGCGCGGGGATTCAGCGCGCTCACCACCAGTTGCACCTGGAGCAAGCCGAGCGTGCGGGCGTGCGCGATGACGCCCTCCATCAGTTGCCTGGCAATGCCGGCGCCGCGCCATGCAGGATCGACAAAGACGCCCCAAACGAGCCCCTTGTGGGCAAGCTTGCGCCTGGGTTCGCGCATGAGGCCGGTAATGCCGACGAGCGTGTCGCCCACGAATGCGCCGAACACGACCTGGTTTTCGGTAGCCCGCACGCGGGCCCGGCTTTCTTCGGGCGTGCGTTTCGATTCCTCTTCATAGGTCGGGACGATGCCGGCGGGATAATTTTCGGTCGCGTACAAACGCATGGCGTGAAACGCCTCGGCGTCCTGCTCGGTCAACGGGCGAATCGTTGTATTCATTGGCTTCGTTTCGTTCATGTGCAGTGCCTGGCAATGGAAAAGGGAATGACCCGCGCGATCCGGACAAGCCTATCACGTCCCCCCTGCTTGCTCGCGTTGCGCTAATATGGACCGCCTGCGCCGCTTGTTGCGCGCAGCATGACTCCGAGGTCCCCCATGCCGCTAGCCACGACGTCCGACGCACAACCCTGCTTCTGGCGCGACGCCGACCTGCCGTTCATCGAGGTGCGCGCAATCGCCGACGGGCGCAAGGTCCGCTACGGCCGTCACGCACACAGCACGTTCTCGATCGGCGCGGTCACGGGCGGGTGCAGCACCTACCTGAACGGAAGCACGCTCTCGCATATCGGCGCGGGCGCGGTGGTGGTCATCAACCCGGAAACCGTGCATGCATGCAACCCGGCCGCGGACGAGCCCTGGGCCTACCGCATGTTCTATCTCGACACGGCATGGCTCGCGAATCTGCAACACGAGCTGGGCTTCGGAGCGCACGAAGGCTTTCGCCCGTTCGAGCAGACCTTGAGCTGGGAGCGCGACTTGTTCGACGGGCTCAACGCACTTTACGCGTTGCTCGTCGATACGAATGAGTCGGCGTTGCGCAAGGAATGCGCCGTCGTGGCCTATTTCTCCCGGCTCCAGCAGTCCCTCAATCCCGCGCCGGTCAGCGCGCGCGAACCGAACGAGCGCCTCGCGCGGGCGGCGGAATTCATCGACGGCAACTACACGCGCACGCTCAAGCTCGAAGAGATCTGCGCCGCCGCCGATCTGTCGCCCTCGTATCTGATACGCGCGTTTCGCGAGCAATACGGCATGACGCCGCACGCGTATGTCGTGAACCGCCGTATCGAATTCAGCCGCGCTCAACTGCGCCGCGGGCACGCCATTGCAGACGTTGCGGCGCAAGCGGGTTTCGCCGATCAGGCGCATCTGCAGCGCGCGTTCCGCCAGTTCGTTGCCGCGACGCCTGGCCAATATCGCGGCTAACGTAGCCGCCGTGCGCTCAGCCGAGCACCAGCCAGACCGCACTGCCCGCCAGCAGCAGCGCCATCGCGCGGTTCACGAAACGCACGCGCGACGGTTCGCGCAAGGCCTGGCGCAGCGACGCGCCCGCCCACGCCCAGCACCCGATCGACACGTAGCACACCGCGAAATAGATCGCGGCGAACTGCCAGACGAGCGCATTTTCTCCCGAAGCCGCATATAAACCCATGCCCGCTACCGACGCGAGCCACGCCTTGGGATTGAGCCATTGCATCGTGGCACCCGCCATCAGCGAGGGACCGCGCGCCGCGTTCGGCGAGTCGATGCGGCCATCGTCGGTGGCGAGCCGGTAAGCCACGTACAGCAGGAAGGCCACGCCCGCCCATTCGAGCGCGCGCGTGAGAAACGGCAAGCGCGCCAGCAGTTCCCGCATGCCGAGACCGATCAGCAGCAGAAGCAACGTGAAGCCCACGGTCGCGCCGGCGACGTGGCGCAGGCTCGCGCGCAGCCCGTAGCGCACGCCCGCGCCCAGCGCGACGATATTGACGGGACCAGGGGTAATGGAAGTGGCCAGCGCGAAGGCGGCCATCGACAAAGCAGTGTTCACGGTTTTCCTCGCTACGCTCATGGGCGATCAGTCAGCGTCGAGGGTAGACGCGCGCACCGCCGCCGTATTGAAGAAAATTGCCCTGCCCGCGAGCGCGGCACAGCGCCGAACTCGCGCTATCATTGCGCCGCACCGACGACTCCCATTCCGGAACGGCAACGTGAAAAAGATCCTCATCATCGGCATCGGCGCGGGCGATCCGAAATATCTGACCGTGCAGGCAATCGAAGCGCTCAACGCGGCCGACGTGTTCTTCGTGATGGACAAGGGCGCGGCCAAGGACAAGCTCGTCGCGCTGCGCAAGGAAATCTGCGCGCGCTTCATCGCGGACCACGACTATCGCATCGTGGAGGCCACGAGCCCCGAGCGGCGCCGCGACGAAGGTCTCGACTACAAGGCCGCCGTGGACGAGCTCAACCGCGACAAGCAGCGCGTATTCGAGCGCCTGATCGAAGAGGAATTGACCGACGGCCAATGCGGCGCGTTTCTCGTCTGGGGCGACCCGTCGCTCTACGACAGCACGATCCGCATTCTCGATACGATCCTGGCCGATGGCCGGCTCGCGTTCGACTTCGAGGTGATTCCCGGCATTAGCAGCGTGCAGGCGCTCGCGGCGAAGCACCGCGTGCCGCTGAACTTCATCGGCAAGCCGGTGAGCATCACGACGGGGAGGCGGCTCGCGGAGGGCGGCTTTCCGCAAGACGTGGAAAGCGCGGTGGTCATGCTCGACGCGCAGAACGCGTACGCGCAGCTCGCGGGCGAAGCACTCGATATCTACTGGGGCGCCTATGTCGGCACCCCTGACGAGATCCTGATGTCGGGCCGGCTGGAAGACGTGAAAGACGAGATCGTCCGTGTTCGCGCACAGGCGCGCGAAGCGAACGGATGGATCATGGACACCTATTTGCTGCGCAAGCGTGGCGTGAAAGACTGAAAGCAGAACGGGCGCGAACAGCGGGGTTCGCGCCCGTTGCCTGGATGACGTATCGAAGCTTACGCCAGGCCGACGCCCACCGCGACGATAATCGAGCCGAACAGCAGCACGGCGCCCACTGTCTTGCGCTTGTTCAGCTCCGTCCACAGCAGCACGCCCGTGAGCGAAAGCAGAATGAGCGCCCCGGCGAAGCTGTCGATGAACAGCACCCAGCCGATGCTCATACCCGTACCCTTGTGCAGATTGGCGATCGTCGAGACAAGCGAGTTGTCGTTACGCTTGAGCGTGAGCTTGTCGTTGCCCATCCAGTACTCGACCATCACGCTCTCGCCGGGCGACGTGAACATTATCTGCCAGTGCTCGGGCTGCACGACCTGGCGATCGCCCCACGCCACGTTATGCTCGGGCTCCTTCTGCACGCGGCCCATGCGCGCGGGCAGCTTCAAATCCGGTTGCGAGCGCAACCATTTCGCCATTTCCCGCGGCGTTTCGGGCGCGGGGTCGGGCACGGCAATCTGCACCGTCGAGACTTGCGGCGCGCCCGGCGAAATGCGCAGCGGCTCGGCGCGATGGTTGAGCACGAATCCCGTTGCGCCAAACAGCAGGCCGAGCGCCGCGCCCCACAGGCCCACCCAGCCGTGGACCTTGCGTAGCCACTTGATGAAGGTTGCGCGGCGCGAGCGCTTTGCGCGCTCGTCGCGCTGTTCGGCGTCGAGACGCGTGCGCGGCGTTGCCGGCGCGTCGATCTCGGCAGCATCGGGAAAGCTCATGTTTCACTCCAGAGTCGCAACAGATTGTGGTAGCAGCCCACGAGGCTGCGCCGCGCCTGGGCATCGGCGTCGCTTGCGTTCAGGCGCTGGATGGCCGTGTCCATGTCGAAGAGCAGCGCGCGCTTCGTGTCGTCGCGCACGAGGCTTTGCACCCAGAAAAAGCTCGCCACGCGCGCGCCGCGCGTGACCGGCCTGACCTGGTGCAGGCTCGTGGCCGGATAGACGATCATGTCGCCCGCCGGCAGCTTGACCTCCTGCACGCCGTAGGTGTCTTCGACCACGAGTTCGCCGCCATCGTATTCGTCTGGCGACGAGAGAAAGAGCGTGCAGGAAACGTCGGTGCGCAGCTTCACGCCGTTGGGCAGCACACGCACTGCGCCATCCACGTGACTGCCGAACGTCATACCGCCTTCATAGCGATTGAAGAGCGGCGGGTACACCTGGTTGGGCAGCGCCGCGCTGATGAAAAGCGGATTGCGCTCGATGGCCGCGAGCACGATGTCGCCGAGTTCGCGTGCGATGGGCGTATGCTCGGCGACCTGCACATTGCGCTTCACGGGCGCACCGGACCAGCCGGCCGTTGCGCGGCCGTCCACCCAGGCATCGCCTGCATGGTCGAGCCGCGCGCGCAGCGTGCGCACCTGCTCGGGCGTCAATACGTTGGGGACGTGAACCAGCATCATCAATTCCTTCGTTATGCTGCGCAAGCGGCAGAGCGCCGCAATCATGCGCATGCGCGCCGTTGCGCAAAGAGCCCGCATTATGTGGGCTTCGCGCGATGGCACGCAAAAAATGCCCGGCGCACGCATGACACCCGGTTGTCAGAACCGGTAATCGACCGTCGCGAGGAACGTGCGGCCGATACCCGGCACCGACCGCCCGCCGTCCGACGGGATGAGGGCGTCGTAGTAGAACTTGTTGGTCAGATTCAGCAGATTGAGCCGCACGTCCCACTTCTTCTCGTGGTACGCGGCCGTTGCGTCCCAACGGGTGTAGCCACCGGTTTCCACGTAGTTCGTGTTCGCTGCGTAACGCGCCGACATATAGGTCGGCCCGCCGCCGATTTCCCAATGAGGCGTCAGTGCATACGTGGTCCACAGCGTGAAGGTATTGCGCGGCGTATTCGCCGGCGTATTGCCCTGGGTGCCGTCGAGCGCCTTGAGGATCACACCGTCCATGTAGGTGTAGCCGGCGAACACCTGCCACTTGTCGGTAATGTGGCCCGTCGCGCCCGCCTGGAAGCCGCGCACGCGAATATCGCCTTCGAGTGTGTACTCGCCCGTCGAAGTTTGCGTGCGCGCGTTGTCCATCTCTTGCTGGAAGAATGCCGACGTCACCGAAAGATTGCCGCCCAGCAGGTCCCACTTCGCGCCGACTTCATACGACTTCGTATGTTCCGGCGAGAGATTTTGCGTGTTGTTCGTGACCGTGAGCGCTTCGAGCGACGGATTGAACGACGTGCCGTAGGAGAAGTAATACGACTGCCAGTCGGTCGGCTGATAAATCGCCCCCGCGCGCACGCTCGTGAACGTGTTGGTCTGATCCGCGTATGCCGGCGCGCTGATCGTGTTGGCGATATGCGCCTGGAAGCGATCCCAACGCACGCCGCCAATGAGCTTCCAGTGCTCGCCAATCGACATGGTTTCGTTGAAGTACGCAGCGAGCGTGGTCGCGCCCGACTCCGCGTGATTGCCCACCGTGGTCGTGACGTTCGAAGGTGTCGAAATATAGACCGGGTTGAGCAGCGAGAGAATCGGCAGGTTGTTGCGCGTGGAGGCCTGATTCGTGTAGCTGTCGTGGCCCACCTCGATGCCCGCGAGCATCTCGTGCCTCAGGAGGCCCGTGGTGAACTTGTATTGCGCCATCGTATCGTTGTAGATCGAGTGGTTCTCGATCACGCGATCGTGGCTCGCCAGCTTGATGTAAAGATCCTGGAGCGGCAGGTTCGTGAAGTTGCCGTTCTTGAGCGCCGTACTCGAGGAAAGCGGGCCCGTCAGCACTGCGCCGGGCGCGGTCTCGCGCGCGTCCGTGAGCGAGTGCGAAAACTGCGTCTGGTTGGTGATCTTGAACTGGTCGTTGAAACGGTGATCCACGCGCGCCTGAACCGTCTGTACGTCCTGGATCGTGCGGTCGTCGGTCAAACCGTAGAACGTGCGCTTCGAAGGCGCGAACGGTCGGCCGTTGATCGCCTGCACGCCGTAGTCCGGCATGTCGTAGTTGTGCTGGATCAGCGCCGAGATCGTGACCTCGGTCGGCGTGCCGATGCCGAAGCGCAACTCGGGCGCGAAACCGTAGTCCTTGTTTTTCATCACGTCGCGCGTCGAGCCCATCGACTGGCCGAACGCATTCAGACGAAATGCAGCGTGATCGCCGAGCGGACGGTTCACGTCGAGCGTCGCGCGATAGCGATCGTCGGTTCCGATGGTGGTCGACACTTCGGTGAGCGGCTTGAGGTTCGCCTGCTTCGTGACCTGGTTGATGACGCCGCCCGTGGAGCCGCGGCCGAACAGCATCGACGAGGGGCCGTAGAGCACCTCGATCGATTCGAGGTCGAAGGTGTCGCGGTAGTACTGGTTGCGGTCGCGAAAGCCGTCGAGGTAAATGTCGTTTTGCGCCGTGAAGCCGCGCAGGTTGATGTTGTTGCCGATCTGGCCGCCTTCCGCACCGCCGATGGTGATGCCGGGCGCGTTGCGCAATGCATCCTGGAACGATGTGGCGCCCTGCGACTGCATCACGGCCTTGTTGATCACCGTGACCGACTGCGGAATGTCGCGCAGCGCGGTGGGCGTTTTCGCGCCGACGGTCGAGCGCTCCGCCTGGAAGTCCTGCGCTTCGCTCTGGCCGGATACGGAGATCGTGGGCAGCGTGGCGGCGTTCGCGGCGCTTGCCGCCGTGGCGGCGGCAGGCTCGCTCTGGGCGAGTGCAGACGAAGCGAAAGGCACGGCAAAGGTCAGCGCGAGCGCACTCGCGAGCGGCGTCCGGTTCAACATGAGGTCCCTGTACATGGCGGATGACCCAACCGTGCGACTCGCGGAGAACTGGCGCGGACGACGCGGGTCGATTGGCTGGCTGGGCCGCCCCGAAAGGACCGAGGGAAACGACGCTAGGCTGGCTGGTCTAGTTGTTTGGCCGCGGAAATATCCGCGGTAATGAGAATCGATATCATTACACACGTCTCATTTTCTTTCAATTGATATTGGCGTTTTAGCGACACCGGCCGCGATATCGAGGTAACGCGCAATTGCTGCGCGAGTGCGCCCAATCGCTTCGAGGCCGGATTGGTTGGCAACACGAACCGTTGCGCGCGCCATGACTTGTCCACACATTGTGTTGGCAGCCCTGTGCGTAACCCTTGGAAGACCGTATCAAGTCCTTGATGCGTTTCGGTTAACCCAGGGCGATCCCAATCGCGGCAACGCAGTCTCGCAGCGCGTCGAAACGTACGCACCTTTTCCACAGATTTTGTTGGCAGCCCTGTGCACAACTTCTGGACAGCGAACCTAAGTCCCTGATCGCAAACACCAATGCGCCACGCGACAGAGAAGTTGCACGTTTTGGAGGCACTGGACTTGTCCACAGAAAACGGGGAAAAGTCTGTGCATACACCCCCCAACATCCGCGCCAATCCATTGATCGCACAACGGATTTTCTCGCTGCGCGCAGATCGCCTCACGCGCTCCGGGAATGCACATATCCCTAAAGTTTGTAAGGGAAATGCCGTTATGCCTTGCTGTGTTGTTGGGTCTCAAGCGGCCCCATCGAAGGAATCTCATGCGCAACAATCAACCCGTCACGCAACAGGAATTCGACTATCCCGCTTCGCAGATGCTCGTCTCGGCCACCGACCTCAAGGGCCGCATTCAATACTGCAATCCTGCGTTCGTCGCGGTGTCCGGCTTTGCGAAAGAAGAACTGATCGGCAAGGCACATAACATCATTCGCCATCCCGACATGCCGGCCGAAGCATTCGCCGACTTGTGGGAGACCGTTCGCGAAGGCCGTCCCTGGACCGCGATCGTCAAGAACCGCCGCAAGTCCGGCGACCACTACTGGGTACGCGCGAACGTAACGCCCGTCTCCGAGCAAGGCACGGTGGTCGGCTATCTGAGCGTGCGCGTGAAGCCCACGCGCGAGGAAATCCGTACGGCCGAAGCCTTCTACGCGCAAATGCGCGAGGGCCGTCTGCAAGGCGTGCGGCTGCGTCACGGCTCGGTGGTGCGCACGGGCCTCGCGGGCGCGCTGCAGGCGGTCCTGCGCGTGCCGATCGCCACGCGTATCGCGTTCGGCTATGGCGCCGTGCCCGCCGTGTTCGCCGCGGCCGGCTTCGCCGCCTGGCAGGGCCTGCCGCCGCTGCCGTTCTGGGGCGCGTTCGGCGCCGCCTGCGTGTGTGCGCTCGGCGCCTGGCGTCTCACCACACGCCACCTCGGCGCGCCGCTCGCGCAGATGACCACGGCCTCCACGCGCATGGCCGCGGGCGACCTCACGGCCACGCTTGCGGTCGCCGCGAACGACGATCTCGGCGACGTGCTCCAGGCGCTCAACCAGTTGCAGGCCAATCTCACGGCAATCGTGTTCGACGTGCGCTCGCAGATCGACGGCATGCTCGACGCCGCGCACGAAATCTCGAGCGGCAATCTCGATCTCGCGCGCCGCACCGAGATGCAAGCCGCGTCGCTCGAAGAAACCGCGGCCACGATGGATCAGCTCACGGCCACCGTGCAGGCCAACGCCGAAGCCAGCGCCCGCGCGCTCGATCTCGCGCGCGACGCGCAGTCCGCCGCCGCCGAGGGCGGTTCGATCGCCGCGCAGATGGAGCGCACGATGACGGGCATCACCGACGCGTCGCGCCGCATCAGCGACATCACCGGCGTGATCGACGGCATCGCGTTCCAGACCAATATCCTCGCGCTCAACGCCGCCGTCGAAGCCGCGCGCGCGGGCGAGGCCGGCCGCTCGTTCGCCGTGGTGGCGGGCGAGGTGCGCATGCTCGCGCAGCGCTGCGCGGCGTCGGCCAGGGAGATCAAGCAGGTCGTGGACGCCAGCGTCAACGAGATCGCCGAGGGCACGCGCCTCGTCGGCAACACGACTGCGCAGATGCGCTCGATCGACGAAGCCGTGACCCGCGTCTCGTCGATCATCACCGAGGTCGCGAACGCAAGCGGCGAGCAGGCCGAAGGCATCCGCCAGGTCAATCAGGCCGTCGCGCATCTGGACAGCGCCACGCAGCAGAACGCCGCGCTCGTCGAGCAGGCCGCCGCCACGGCGCAGCGGCTGGCCGAGCAGGCCGACGTGCTCGACGAGGCCGTGCGCCTGTTTACCGTGGCCGGCGCCGAGGCGGCCAAGCGCTCGAAGCTCGCTCGCATCCCGGCGCGCCGCCAGAGTGTCGATCTTGCCGAAGCGGCCGAGGACGTCGCGGCATAACGACCGGCGCTCACGCCTCGCCGCAAGCGCAGTCGAGTTGCTGTCTGCTGTCTTGCTGTCTATTGGTCTGAGAGATCGGCGTTAGTCCCATCTCGACAGTGCAGCGCGCGGGCGGCACCATGAAAACCGTCAGCAAGCCGTACCACGGTTTGCTGATCCGAGTAACAACGGCGTTTCAACGGCTCGCCCGGCCTGCCCGGGTGGGCCGTTTTTTCTGCCGCGCACACCTGACGCCTGGCATCGCTTTGCTTCGCAACCATGACAGCGGGGCAACGCGCAACGCATTTCGCATGGCCCGTTGCAGGGCGCGCAAAAACGGGCGTTGCGGCGGCGAGTCGCGTTACACTGGCTGGCCAGGGTCGCGCCACAGCGATCTCGCTGTGTGTGTCGGCGCTCACTTGCATGAACACGCCGCGCAGCCGACCCCGTACAATGGCTCGACCACCCAACGCACGAGGACAACATCAATGCGCACGACCGGGTCTTCCGGAAACATGACCCTGCTCACCGAGCATGACGACGCGACCGGACGCGAACTGCGTTCACTGCGCCTCGAATCGGCGGCCGACGGCAAAAGCCTCTTGCTGGTCGAAGTCGACGAGCGCAAGCCGGGCATCCATCGCGAAGTGCGTTACGAAATCACGCCGGCCGAGCTGATCGCGGCCATTCGCGCACAAGGTGCCGAGTTGCCCGGGGAGTCACACACGCGTTAAGCGCACGGGAACCGGCGGCACGAACGCGGCACGCGCAGTCTCCCGTGCCGCGTTCTGTCGTTTTCCACTCATCGCGCGCTCGTCTCGCGTTTCCGGCTCGCGTTTCTCTTTTCAATCCGGCGCTTTTTTCATATGCCTGCCCCACTCGGCAGGCATTCTCACGCGCATGCAGGGGGTCGCTTGCACGCCTTCGAAATGCGTCCATAATCTTTACGTTACCCTCCTGTCTTTGCCGTTGCTCGCCTGACGGCGCAAGGGAAGTAAGCCGATGCTACATGACCTCATCGCGCAATACGGGCCTGCGCTGGTGTTCATCAATGTGCTCGCCGGATCGCTCGGGCTGCCCGTGCCCGCGATGCCCGCGCTCGTGTTGTTCGGCGCGATGGCGGCCATGCATCCCGGTTCGATCGGCCAGCAGGTCGCGCCGGTGCTCGGGCTCGCCATCTTCGCCATGCTGATCGGCGACAGCGTGTGGTTCATGGCCGGGCGCCTCTACGGCGGCAACACGCTCAAGACGCTCTGCAAGCTCTCGCTCTCGCGCGACACCTGCGTGAAAAAAACCGAGCGCTTTTTCGGCCGCTGGGGCGTGCGGGTGCTCGCCGTCGCCAAGTTCGTGCCGGGGCTGTCGCTCGTTTCCGTACCGTTGGCCGGCGCGATGGGCGTGCCCTACCGCCAGTTCGTCGGCTTCGACGGCATTGGCGCGGCGCTGTGGTCCGGCACCGGCCTGCTCGTCGGCGTGATGTTCGCGCCGCAGATCGACATGATGCTCGCCGGCGCAAGCCGCCTTGGCCGCTTCGCCCTCGTGGTGGTGGTCGTGCTGCTCGTGCTCTACGCGACCTACCGCTGGCAGCGCCGCCGCCAGCTCATCAAGAAGCTCGCGAACGCGCGCATCACGGTGGAAGACCTTTACCGCGCAATGGGTGCCAAGCCGCCGCCAGTCGTCTTCGACATCCGGTCAGAAGAGAAGCGCAAGCTCGATCCGTACATCATTCCGGGCGCGTTGTTCGCCGACGAGCGCAAGCTCGAGGAGATCGTCGGCAAGTATCCGAATGACCAGAAGCTCGTGATCTACTGCTCGTGCCCTAATGAAATTTCCGCGGCCTGGATGGCGAAGAAGCTCGCCGAGGCCGGCTTTACCGATGTGGTGCCGCTCCTCGGCGGTCTCGATGCATGGCGCGATGCAGGCCGCGCGCTCGAGTCGCTCCAGGTGCACGCCCACGCCGACGTCCCGGTCAACATCACGCCTAAAGCTGTCTGATCCGGGCGGCCCGCTCCCGAGCCGCCCGCACGAGGAGAACCGCCAGATGGGCACGATCACCGAAGCCGAGGTTCCGGAATCCGCGGAACTTCCTTCCGCGAGCCGCCACTCCGACACGCAGCCGCAACCCGCCGAAGCGCCGTTCTCGACGCTCTCCACGCGGCGCCACCAGATGTTCCCCGAGCTCACCGACGACGAAATCGCGCGCCTTGCGCGCTTCGGCGAGCAGCGCCACTGGGCGCCGGGCGAGCGGCTCTTTCGCACGGGCGAAACCGGGCCCGGCATGTTCGTGCTGCTCTCCGGTTCCGTCAAAGTGTTCCAGCGCGACGGGCTGGGCCGCGAGCGGCTCATCGTCGAGCATGGGCGCGGGCATTTCCTCGCCGAAGTGGGCCAGCTTTCGGGCGGCCCGGCGCTCGTGGACGGCATGGCGCTCGAACCCGTCGATGCGATCCTGATTCCGCCCGAGCAGCTGCGCGCGGCCATCGTCGCCGAAGCCGAACTCGGCGAGCGCATCGTGCGCGCGCTGATCCTGCGCCGCGTCTCGCTGATCGAAAAGGGCGCGGGCGGCCCGATTCTCGTGGGCAAGCACGACGATCCCGCGCTCGTTTCGCTGCAAGGCTTCCTCTCGCGCAACGGCCATCCGTATTCGGTGCTCGACGAGCGCGACGAAGGCATGCTCTGCATCGTCGAGCGTTTCGCCGCGCGCTGCGAGGACCTGCCGCTCGTGATCTGCCCCGACGGGTCTGTGCTGCGCCAACCCAGTGCGCCCGAACTGGCGACGCGTCTGGGCATCCTGCCCGAGCTGGACGGCGAGCGCGTCTACGACGTCGCCGTGGTGGGCGCGGGGCCGGCCGGTCTCGCCACTGCGGTCTATGCCGCTTCCGAAGGCCTTTCGGTCATCGTGCTCGACTCGCGCGCGCCCGGCGGCCAGGCAGGCGCCAGCTCGCGTATCGAAAACTATCTGGGCTTTCCCACGGGCATCTCCGGCCAGGCACTCGCAGGCCGCGCGTTCGTGCAGGCGCAGAAGTTCGGCGCACATGTGGCCATTCCTGTCTCGGTGCGCAGGCTGATCTGCGATGAAGAACCGCGCCGGCTCGAAACCTGCAGCGGCGATGTGCGCGCGCATACGGTCGTGATCGCGAGCGGCGCCGTGTACCGCAAGCCCGCGATCGAGGGCATCGATCGCTACACGGGGCGCGGCATTTACTACTGGGCCTCGCCGGTCGAGGCGAAGCTTTGCAAGCACGAAAACATCGTGCTCGTTGGCGGCGGCAATTCGGCGGGCCAGGCGATCGTCTATCTTTCCACCCACGCGCGCCAGATCGACGTGCTGATCCGCAAGGCCGGTTTCGAATCGACGATGTCGCGCTATCTGATCGACCGTATCGCCTCGCTCCCGAACGTGCGCGTGCATGGGCACAGCGAGATCGGCGGCCTCGACGAAGACAACAGCGGCCTCGCCGCGGTGCGTCTGAAGGCGCCGTGTCCGGAGGGCGTCGACCATTTCGATGCGCGCCATCTGTTCCTCTTCACGGGCGCGGACCCGAACACCGGCTGGCTGCGGGCATGCGGCGTGAAGCTCGACCCGCATGGCTTCGTGCTGACCGGCGATAACGAGTCGTGCAGCCTCGCGACTTCGGTGGAAGGCGTCTACGCGATCGGCGACGCGCGCGCGGGCTCGACCAAGCGCGTGGCCGCGGCGGTGGGCGAAGGCGCGGCCGTGGTCGCGCAGATCCATCAACGGCTCGCTGCGCTGCGCCCGGTGACGACGGTTGCGGGCGTCCATGCGTGAGCGCGCTGCGGAGGTTGCAGAAGCACCCACGGTTGCCGAAGCCAGTTCCTCGCTAGTTCTGCCGCTCGCGGCGGCGCGCACGCTGCATCTCGCGGCGCAGGGGCTGCTCGCGCCGCCGCGCCGCAAGGCGACCCAGGACGACGTGCTCGAAGCGATCCGCCGGATGGCGCAGTTGCAGATCGACACGATCCACGTGGTCGCGCGCAGTCCCTATTTCGTGCTGTTCAGCCGCATTGGCGCGTTCGAGCCGGCGTGGCTCGACGCGCACCTCGCGCAAGGGCGCCTGTTCGAATACTGGGCGCACGAAGCCTGCTTCCTGCCGATCGAGGACTACGGGCTGCTGCGCCATCGCATGCTCGATCCTTCCGGCATGGGCTGGAAATACGCGGCCGCGTGGCACGACCAGTACCGCGACGAAATCGACGCGCTGCTCGAGCGCATTCGCGCCGAGGGCGCCGTGCGTTCCGCCGACTTCGCGCGCGCCGAGGGCGCGAAAGGCAGCGGCTGGTGGGACTGGAAGCCGGAGAAGCGGCATCTGGAAGTGCTGTTCGCAACCGGCGCGCTCATGGTGGCCGCGCGGCACAACTTCCAGCGTGTGTACGACGTGGCCGAGCGTGTGCTGCCGCACTGGAACGACGCGCGCGACCTGCCCCCGCGCGCCGAAGCGGAACGCGAGTTGCTCCTGCGTTCCTGCCGCGCGCTCGGCGTGATCCGCGCGGACTGGGCGGCCGACTACTTCCGCCTGCCGCGCCGCCCCTATGCCGATGCCCTGCACGCGCTCGCCGACGCGGGCGAGTTGCTGCCCGTGCGCGTGGAAGGCTGGAAGCACGACGCGTTCGTGCATCGCGAGCACGCGGCGCTCATCGACGAAGCGGCGAGCGGGAAGCTCGCCTCCACGGTCACGACCCTGCTCTCGCCCTTCGATCCGGTAGTGTGGGACCGCAAGCGAGCGCTCGCGTTGTTCGATTTCGATTACGCCATGGAATGCTATGTGCCGGCTGCAAAGCGCAAATACGGTTACTTCGTACTGCCGATCTTGAATCGCGGGCGGCTTGTCGGGCGCATCGACGCAAAGGCGCATCGGGCACAGCAGGTGTTCGAGGTGAAGTCGCTGCATCTGGAGCCCGGCGTGCGCGCGAGCGGCCGTCTCGTGGCCGACTTGCGCCGGGCGCTGCAGCGTTGCGCGGACTGGCACGGCACGCCGGAACTCCGCATCGGCGCAGCGCCGGACGGCCTCGCGGCCGCCCTTCTGGCTGCGTGAGCGTGCGGCTGCCGACCCGGCAGAGCCGCCCGCACGCTTCTAGAACGATTAGTGCTCCAGCTTGGCGCGCAACTCGCGCGCGGCTTCGAGCAACCCTTCGTAGCCCGAACGCGCGTGTTGCGGCAGGTCGGGGTCGCCCACCAGCGCGCCCAGCGTTTCCACCAGGCTGAAGACGAGGCCCTTGGCCGCGCCCGCCGCGATCTTGCCGGATTTCACGCCTTCGTCGACGTGGCTGAAGGCGGCGTTCAGACTCTCCAGATCCGGTTGCGATGAACCGGCGCCAGGCTTTTGAGCGTCCTGCTTTTGCTTGTCGTCGCTCGTCATGATGAAGTCAATCTCCCTTGGTGAGCAGTAGTCAGAAGAATCCCGCACTTTTCAATGTTATATACCCATCGGGTGCAGGCGTCTATTCGAAGCCCGGCAGCGCGAAGGCCAACGCCAGGTGCACTCCCGAATCTTCTCACCTTTGCCGCCCGTGCGCCGAGGCCGCCTGCGCGGCGGCTTGTCGCTTCGTCACGCCCGGCGACTAAAAAATGCCTTGAATTCAAGGCTAATGTGGATTTCGCACGATGGATCGTCAGGTTCGTCGCCTCGCTTCACGGGATTGCCGACGGCACGCTCCAGCCTCTCCCGCAAACGCTCACCTTTGTGCGTCGATGCGTGGATTCACGCCGCTTCGAGTGCATCCACCGATCGGTTCACGCTCACCGCATCACGCGCCGGTTTTGCGTTTCGCCCTTGTTTTCAAGGTACTTTTTCTCTTGACGGCATAATCCACGCGCTTGCGCCATTCCATTCAAGGTGCGTGATCACGTGCATACCGGCTCACTCCCGAAAAGCCTCACCTCTCGCGCGAACGTTCATGCGAACGTTCATGCGAACGTCCATGCGGGCGCCCAATGCGAAGCCTGAACGATGCCGCGCGATGCGGTATCGTACGTGAATGTCTGC
This sequence comes from Paraburkholderia silvatlantica, assembly GCF_003096715.1. Taxonomy (GTDB): domain Bacteria; phylum Pseudomonadota; class Gammaproteobacteria; order Burkholderiales; family Burkholderiaceae; genus Paraburkholderia; species Paraburkholderia silvatlantica. The sequence goes on along the minus strand of NZ_QEOL01000024.1, from coordinate 15,395 downwards.
AGATGCCAATACGAGGAATCACACGATGAGCTACGCAACGAATGCGCCCGCCCGCAAGGAAATCGACTCGCTCAGCGGGGCCGCCGTCGTCGAATTCGGCACCGACTGGTGCGGCTATTGCCAGGGCGCGCAACCGCTGATCGGCGCGGCGTTCGAGCGCAATCCGCAGGTGCGTCGCCTGCAAGTGGAAGATGGACCGGGCCGCGCGCTAGGCCGCTCGTTTCGCGTGAAGCTCTGGCCCACGCTCGTTTTCCTGCGCGACGGCGTCGAGGTCGCGCGCGTGGTGCGTCCGCAAAACGCCGCCGAACTCGACGAGGCGTTCGCTTCGCTCGCGTAGTCGCGCGAGGCCCTCCTGCGCGGTCCGAACGAGCCGCGCGGACCGCTCCCGAAAAGCCTCACCTTTGCCCGCGAGCGCGCCCGAAGGCGCGCGCCACGCTCACGCCTCCAGCCCGGCGAGCAGATCGTCGATCGCGCGATACACACGCTCGACCACCTCTGGCCCAACCTGCGCTTCCAGCGCCTTATAGCGCGCCTCCAGTTCCTTCGAAATCACTTTCACGAGGTGATGGCTCTTCTTCGTGAGCGAGACGAGCACGCGCCGCTGGTCGTCGGCGAAACGCTCCTTCGTCACGAGTCCGAGCGCCTCCATGCGCGCGAGTACGCCCGCCATGCTCGGGCTGGATATCGTGCACAGATCGGAAATCTGCCGCGGCTCGAGCGGGCCGCTTTCGTTGAGCGCGCGGATCACGCGCCACTGCTGCTCGGTGAGGCCGTGCGACGTGATGAGCGGGCGAAAGCGTTCCATCATCTTTTCGCGCGCGCGCAGCAGCAGCATGGGCAGGTTGCGGTGCGCAACGCGAGTGGTCGGACGCGAAGTATCGGACATGGCGGTTTCAGCTAAACGAAGAATTCGACGAACTGGACGGCCCTGGGCGCGTTCACATGAATAGCGGGCCCAGGGGAAACCCGAAAAATTCTCATCGACGATTGACGATGGATGATAGCAAGCGCACTATCACTCACATATTAGTGTTTCCGTGAAGCCCCCAGGCCATGTTTTCCGTTGCCGATCATCTGCTGCACGTCGAAGGCGAGGCATTGCCGCGCGACGTCAGCGCCGCCGCCATGGGCGGGCTGCTCGCCACGGGCGCGCGTTGCCGGGCGCCTGTGAGCGGCGCCGTCTACGGCACGCTGCTCAACGACCGCCACGCGCTCGAAGCGCTGGGCGACGCCATGAACGCGCTCCCTTACAAAGCGCCGCCGCGCGCGCCGGTTCTCTACCTGAAGCCGCGCAATACGCTCGCGGGCCACCACGCGCGCGTGGTCGTGCCCGGCAGCGAGGGCGTTGAGGTCGGCGCGTCGCTCGGCGTCGTGATTGGACGGACCGCCGCGCGCGTCAGCGCACACGAAGCGTTCGATTACGTTGCGGGGTATACGCTCGTGGCCGATCTGAGCGTGCCGCACGCGAGCGTCTATCGCCCATCGGTGAGGTTTCGCGCGCGCGACAGCTTCTGCGTAGTCGGCCCTGCCGTGGTCGCGCGCCGCCATGTGGCCGATCCCGACCGGCTTGCCATCACGGTGAACGTCGAGGGCGGCGCGGCCTTCCACGCAACGACGGCCACGAGCGTTCGCGGCGTCGCCCAGTTGCTCGCCGACGTCACCGACTTCATGACGCTCGCCCCCGGCGACGTCATCACGCTCGGCGTGCCACACGGCGCGCCCGTGGTTCAGGCAGGTGCGCGTGCGGCGATCTCCATTGGAGACTGGGCACCGCTCGAAATCGAATTCGTCGCGGCAGGCGTGGCGCAGGGAGCACGAGCATGATGCGCGCACGCGTTGCCTATGCAGGCGCCATCCACGAAGCCACGCCGGAAGGAACACGCGTGCGGCTCGCCGACGGGCGCGTGCGCGAGGAGCACGAAGTCGTCTGGCTCGCGCCTTTCGAGCCCGGCACGATCTTCGCACTCGGGCTCAATTACGCCGGGCACGCCACGGAGCTGCAATTCTCGAAGCAGGAAGAGCCGCTCGTGTTCCTCAAGGGGCCGGGCAGCGTGGTCGGCCATCGCGGCACCACGCGCCGCCCCGCCGGCGTCGCCTTCATGCACTACGAGTGCGAGCTTGCCGTCGTGATCGGCCGCACCGCGCAGAACGTGAAACGCGAGGACGCCATGCAGTACGTGGCCGGCTACACGATCGCGAACGACTATGCGATCCGCGACTATCTGGAGAACTACTACCGCCCGAACCTGCGCGTGAAGAACCGCGACGGCGGCACTGTGCTGGGCCCCTGGTTCGTCGACGCCGCCGACGTCGCAGACGTCGACGCGCTCGGCCTGCGCACTTACGTGAACGGCGAACTCAAGCAGAACGGCAACACGCGCGATTTCGTCACCGGCGTCGCCGAACTCATCGAGTATTTGAGCGGTTTCATGACGCTCGCCCCCGGCGACGTCATTCTGACCGGCACGCCCGAAGGCGTCGTCAACGTGAATGCGGGCGACGAGGTGGTGTGCGAGATCGACGGGCTGGGCCGTCTCGTCAACACCATCGCGAGCGACGCCGACTACGGGCGCTGACCAGCCAACGAACCGAACACGGACTACGTTAGACATGCGAATCGACCATCTCATCAATGGCCGCGCGCACAGCGGGCGCGACTACTTCGAAACCGTGAATCCGGCGAACCAGGACGTACTCGCGGAAGTGGCGCGCGGCGGCGCGGAGGAAGCCGATCTCGCGGTGCGCGCCGCGAAAGACGCGTTCCCCGCCTGGGCAGCCACACCCGCCGCCGAGCGCGCGAAGGCGATTCGCAAGCTCGGCGAGCTGATCGCGAAGCACGTGCCCGAAATCGCGCAGGCCGAAACGAAGGACACGGGCCAGACCATTTCGCAAACCGGCAAGCAACTCGTGCCGCGCGCCGCCGACAACTTCAGCTACTTCGCCGAAGTCTGCACCGCCGTGGACGGCCACACCTACCCCACCTCCACGCACTTGAACTACACGCTATTTCATCCCGTGGGCGTGTGTGCGCTCATCTCGCCCTGGAACGTGCCGTTCATGACCGCCACGTGGAAGGTCGCGCCCTGCCTCGCGTTCGGCAATACTGCCGTGCTGAAGATGAGCGAGCTATCGCCGCTCACGGCCTCGATGCTCGGCCAGCTCGCGCTCGACGCGGGCATTCCGGCGGGCGTGCTCAATATCGTGCACGGCTATGGCAAGGAAGCGGGCGAGCCGCTTGTCGCGCACCCCGACGTGCGCGCGGTCTCGTTCACGGGCTCGACGGCGACGGGCAACCGCATCGTGCAGGCCGCGGGCCTCAAGAAGTTCTCGATGGAGCTGGGCGGCAAGTCGCCGTTCGTGATCTTCGACGACGCCGATTTCGAGCGCGCGCTCGACGCCGCCGTGTTCATGATCTTCTCGAACAACGGCGAGCGCTGCACGGCCGGCTCGCGCATTCTCGTGCAGCGTTCGATCTATGCGAAGTTCGCCGAGCGCTTCGTCGAGCGCGCGAAGCGCATCAGCGTCGGCGATCCGCTCGACGAGACAACCCTCGTCGGTCCGATGATCAGCCAGGGCCATCTCGCGAAGGTGCGCAGCTATATCGAACTCGGGCCGAAGGAAGGTGCAACGCTCGCGTGCGGCGGCCTCGACGCGCCCGCGCTGCCCGGCGCCGTGAAGAAGGGAAACTTCGTTCAGCCGACCGTGTTCGTCGATGTCGACAACCGCATGCGCATTGCGCAGGAAGAAATCTTCGGCCCCGTTGCCTGCCTGATTCCCTTCGACGACGAAGCGCACGCGATCCGCCTTTCCAACGACATAGCCTACGGTCTGTCCAGCTACGTGTGGACCGAGAACACCGGCCGCGCGTTGCGCGTGGCCGCCGCCGTCGAAGCGGGCATGTGCTTCGTCAACAGCCAGAACGTGCGCGACCTGCGCCAGCCGTTCGGCGGCACGAAGGCTTCGGGCGTGGGCCGCGAAGGCGGCAGATGGAGCTACGAAGTGTTCCTCGAGCCGAAGAACGTGTGCGTTTCGCTCGGCTCGCATCACATTCCGCACTGGGGCGTGTAATGGGCAAACTCGCGCTGGCAGCCAAGGTGACGCACGTGCCTTCGCTGTACCTCTCGGAACTGGACGGCCCCCACAAGGGCTGCCGCCAGGCAGCCATCGACGGCCATCGCGAAATCGGCCGCCGCTGCCGCGAACTGGGCGTCGATACGATCGTCGTGTTCGATGTGCACTGGCTCGTGAACAGCGAGTATCACATCAACTGTGCGCCGCGCTTCGAAGGCGTCTACACGAGCAACGAACTGCCGCATTTCATCAGGAACATGCCGTATGCGTATCCTGGCAATCCGCAGCTTGGTCATCTGATTGCCGATGTCGCGAACGCAATGGACGTCAAGACGCGCGCGCATAGCGAAACGACGCTCGACCTCGAATACGGCACGCTCGTACCCATGCGCTATATGAACGGCGACGAACATTTCCGCACGGTTTCGGTGGCGGGCTGGTGCATGTGGCACGACCTCGCCACGAGCGCGCGCTTTGGCCTCGCCGTGCGCCGCGCGATCGAAGAGCGCTACGAAGGCACGGTGGCGATACTCGCGAGCGGGTCGCTCAGCCACCGCTTCGCCAACAACGGCACAGCCGAAGCCTTCATGCACAAGGTCTGGGACCCGTTTCTCGAAGCGACCGATCGCAACGTCGTCGCAATGTGGGAGCGCGGCGACTGGAAAACCTTCTGCGGCATGCTGCCGATGTACAACGAAAAGTGCTGGGGAGAGGGCGGCATGCACGACACCGCCATGCTGCTCGGCGCGCTGGGATGGGACCGCTACGACGGCCGGGCGGAAATCGTCACGCCGTATTTCGGCAGCTCCGGCACCGGACAGATCAACGCTGTCCTGCCGGTCACGCCGCTGCCGGCTTGAACACGGGAGAACGCCATGCCCCACCTCACCCTCGAATACAGCGCGAACCTCGCGGATGCCAGCAGCGTGGACCGGCTCTGCGAAACGCTTGCCCACGTGCTCGATGCACAACGCGACGAGCACGGTGCGCGCGTCTATCCACGCGGCGGCATCCGCACGCGCGCGCTGCGCTGCGAACATTACTTCGTTGCCGACGGCGATCCCGCGAACGCCTTCCTGCACGGCTGCCTGAAGATCGGCGCAGGTCGCTCGCAGGCCGTGCGCAGGGCGACGGGCGATGCGCTCTTCGATGCGATCAAGCAGCACTTCGCACCCGCCTTCGCGTCGCACGGCCTCGCGCTCTCGCTCGAAATCGTCGAGTTCGGCGAGGAAGGCGCGTGGAAGCACAACAACCTGCACGCCCGGCTCAAAGACGCGAGTTCATGATGCTAGATCAGCAAACCGTCTGCGAGCTGGCTGCACAGCTCGACGAAGCGGAACGCACGCGCACGCCGCTGCGGCATTTTTCGCGGTCGCATCCGGACATGACGATCGACGACGGCTACGCGATCCAGCGCGAGTGGGTCAAGCTCAAGCTCGCCGCGGGCCACACGATCAGGGGCCGCAAAATCGGCCTTACGTCGCGCGCCATGCAGCGCGCCTCGCAGATCGACGAGCCCGACTACGCGCCGCTGCTCGACAGCATGTTCATCCCCGCAGGCAGCGCGATTCGCGCCGACCGTTTCATCGCGCCGCGTGTGGAAGTGGAACTGGCGTTCGTGCTGAACCGGCCGCTGCAAGGGCCCAGGGTCACGCTCTTCGACGTGCTCGACGCAACGGCCTACGTCACGCCGGCCATCGAGATCATCGACGCGCGCATCGAGCAGTTCGACCGCGAGACTCAAGCGCCGCGCAAAGTGTTCGACACCATTTCCGACTTCGCCGCCAACGCGGGCGTCGTGCTGGGCGGCCGCCCGGTGAAGCCGCTCGACGTGGACCTGCGCTGGGTCGGCGCGCTGCTCTACAGGAACGGCGCCGTGGAGGAAAGCGGGCTGGCCGCCGCGGTGCTCGACCATCCGGCAACCGGCGTTGCCTGGCTCGCCAACCGGATCGCGCGCCACGACGAGCGGCTCGAAGCCGGCGACGTGATCCTTAGCGGCGCATTCACGGCCCCGATTCCAGCGCGCGCGGGCGATACGTTCCATGCCGATTACGGCCCGCTGGGCGGCATCGGCTTCAATTTCATCTGATCAGGTGCGCTGATCACCGGCACGCGAACGCTGCTCGTGCCGATGATCGGAAACGCCGAAGAGGCGCGCGCCGCCGTCGCCGCGGCGCGCGCTTCATTCGCCCGCTTCCCCGCTCTCGACGAGCTTTGCCAGCACGCTCGCCAGCACCTCGCGCTCGTGCTCGCTCAGCGTGGCGAGAATCGCGTCGTTCGTCGCCTTCGAGATGGCCGCGGCGCGCCGGCAGGTGCTGCGCCCCTGCGCCGTAAGCGCCACGAGCACGCCGCGCGCGTCCGCCTCGTTCGAGGTCTTGACGAGCAGACCCTTGCGTTCGAGCACGTCGGTGGCGCGGCTCGCCTGGCTGCGATCGAGATTCGACACGCGCCCGAGATCCGACACCGACAACGATCCGAACGCGCCCACGCTGAGCAGCAGCCGCGCCTCGGTGAGCGACAGGGAAAGCGCTGCCTCGAACGCGTCGCCCATCGTGCGGTCGGTCTGCTTCTTGAGCACATGGAGCCGGTAGGTGAACAGCTCCGCGATGTTGTACTTCCCCGTCATTGATCTTCCCGCCTGGCTTTCACCGGCCGCGAAATGCGGCCACGCCATCAGAATAGCATCGATAAAAGCCCTTTTCTGCGGGCATTTCATGAATATTTGATGCTTGCACACGCATTTATATGCGCGTAGGATCGGCGTGACCGGAGCCCGCCATGAGGAGACTTTCATGAATGAAAACATTCAGCGCACGCGCCCCGAATGGTGCGACCCCGCGGAATGGGCGGCGCGCGTGCAGCTTGCCGCCGTGTATCGCGTGTTTCATCTCATGGGCTGGACCGAGCTGATCTTCAATCACATTACGCTGCGCGTGCCCGGGCCGCACAAGCATTTCCTCATCAATTCGTTCGGGCTCGCGTACGACGAAATCAAGGCGTCGAATCTCGTCAAAATCGATCTCGAAGGCCATATCCTGAGTCCGGGCGAGTATCCGGTCAACCCGGCCGGCTTCGTGATTCACAGCGCGATCCATGCCAACGTGGCAGACGCGCATTGCGTGATGCACACGCACACCACGGCAGGGCTCGCGGTGGCGTGCATGGAAGGCGGCCTGGCGTATACGAACTTCTATTCGGCGCAGTTGCACGATATGGTCGCGTATCACGACTTCGAAGGCATCACCGTGCACGCCGAAGAAAAATCGCGCATCCTGCAGTCGATGGGCGACAAGCGGCTGCTCATCCTGCGCAATCACGGGCTGCTCTCGCACGGTGTGACCCTCGCACATGCCTTTGCGCTGTTGTGGACGCTCAACCGTGCGTGCGAGGTGCAGGTCGTGACCGATTCGATGCGCGGCCAGACGCTGCCGATCCCGCCCGCCATTACCGAGCGCGCGACGCGCGACGCCTTGCAGTTCTCGCCCGAACACGGCGCGGGCCAGAACGTGCTCGACGCGCTGGTCCGTCGTGTCACGCGCATCGACCCGTCATATCAGGAGTGAAAGTTTGAACACACCGAATCAGAAGATCACCGTCGTCGGCGGCGGTGCGATCGGCGGACTGATCGCGGCGCGTCTTGCGCGCGCGGGCATCGCCGTGAATCTGCTCGCACGCGGCGCGCATCTGGAAGCGATTCGCCGCGACGGTCTGACGATTGTCGAAGGCGACACGCGCTACACGCAATCCGTCAACGCCACCGGCGACGCCGCAACGCTCGGCGCGCAAGACGTCGTGTTCGTTTGCCTGAAGGGTCAGGCGCTCGCCCAGTCGGCGGCTTCGCTCGCGCCGCTCGTGGGCCCGCACACGCATATCGTCTCGGCGATGAACGGCGTACCCTGGTGGTTCCTTCACGGATTCGGCGGCACGTATGCGAACGGCCGGCTCGATGCGGTCGATCCGCACGGTATCGTCTCGCAGGCGTTGCCGCCTGCGCAGGCTTCGGGCTGCGTCGTGCATCTGTCGTCGGCGATTGCGGGGCCGGGCGTGATCCGCAAGGGCGGCGGCAATCATCTGATCGTCGGAGAGGGCTCGGCGCACATGGCCGCGCGCGCGCAGGAAGCGCGCGGTCTGCTCGAGCGGGCCGGCTTCGAGGTCACGAAAGCCGCGCCGATCCAGGCCGATATCTGGGCGAAGCTCTGGGGCAACATGACGATGAACCCCATCAGCGCGCTCACACGCTCGACGGCCGACGTGATTCTCGACGACCCGCTCACCGCGCAACTCGTGAGCGCGGTCATGGCGGAAGCGCGTGCGATTGGCGAAGCGCTCGGCATTCGCCTCGCGATGACTATCGAGGCGCGCAACGCGATCACGCGCAAGCTGGGCGCGTTCAAGACTTCGATGCTGCAGGACGTGGAAGCGCAGCGCTCGCTCGAAGTCGAAGCACTGCTAGGCGCGCCATATGAACTGGCGCAGCGCGTGGGCATCGAGGCGCCCTCGCTCGGCATGCTTTACGGCCTGGCGCGCCAGCTCGATTCGAATCTCGAAGCGGCGCGCCAGAAACACTAAGGCCTGTTCGCCTCAATCCTCGAGCGGCTTGCCCGTGAGGTCGCGAATGAACGGCAACGCGAGGCACGAGATCGCCACGCACGCCATGACATACCACGCGGGCGCGAGCAAATTGCCCGTGTTCTTCACGAGCCACGTGGCCACGGTCTGCGCGAAGCCGCCGAAAATCGCCACGCCGACGCCGTAGACGATCGCCATGCCCGTCGCACGCACGGCGCGCGGGAACATCTCGGGCAGCATCGTGATGGAGGGCGCGGCCTGTAGCGCGAGCAGCACGCTCAGGCCGCCCACGGTGATCAAAAGACGCGTGGCGTCGGGGCCGCTCGCGAGCCAGAGGAACGCCGGGTAGATCGACAGCAGGACGCCCACGCGCGGCCAGAAGATCAGCGCGCGGCGGCTGAACCGGTCGCAGAGCAAGCCCGATACCGGCGCCACCAGAAAGGTCGCGACGCCGGAAACGAGCCCCGCCAGCAAGGCCGTGGGTGCGGGCACCTTCAGTTCATGAATCGCATACGTCGGCATATAGAACGTAACGACATAGGCCGTGACCGTGGAGCCGATCGTCAGCAGGATGCCGAGCGCCGCGCGCCGCCAGTGGTCGCGCAGCACGGCGAGCACCGGCATGCGCTCCACGCTCGCCGGCTCCGGCAACTGTTCGTCCAGACGCCGGCGAATCCACAAGCCGAGCGGTGCGATCGCCACGCCCATGAGGAAAGGCACGCGCCAGCCCCAGGCGAGCAGCGTGTCGGGCGCGAGGAAGGTCGTCAGGAGTCCTGCCATCAGCGCGCCGAGCGAAACGCCCAGCCCCTGGCTCGCGAACTGCCAGCTGCCGAGCAGGCCGCGATTGGCGGGCGTGCCCGCCTCGATCAGCAGCGTGGTGGAAGCGCCCACTTCGCCGCCCGCGGAAAACCCCTGCAGCAAACGCGCGAACACGATCAACACGGGCGCAGCCACGCCGATCTGCGCGTAGGTGGGCGCAACGCCGATCAGCATGCAGCCCAGTGCCATCATGAAGATGGTGAGCGTCATGGCAGGCTTGCGTCCGGCGCGGTCGGCATAAGCGCCGATCATGACGCCGCCCAGCGGCCGCATCACGAAGCCCACGCCGAACGTCGCCACCGAAGCGAGCAATTGCCCGTAGCTCGACATGGTGGGAAAGAACAGCTTGCCGATGGTCAGCGCGAAGAAGCTGTAGACGGTGAAATCGAAGAATTCGAGCGCATTGCCGATTGTGGCGGCGACGATCAACTGCGTGCGGCCCAGTTTGCCCTTGCGCACTCCGGTCATGCTGACGCTGTTCATGGCTCTCCTCATCGGCCTCTGGCGGGCCTGAATGTTGACCGTGCAACGGTAGCATTCGCCCGGGCGCACGCGCCACTGATCAAAACCCGCGTAGGCCGCGAAACGGATACCGCGTTGAAGCGTCCCTTTTATCGAGGCGCGGCGTGCGCGTCTCATCCGCGTTCGTCAGGTAAAAGAGGCATACTCCCGGCATAGTCAGCACTCACGTTTCGCGCGCCGCGCCGTTTTTGGCGGTTCCGCAAACGCCATGTGGCCCGCGCATGCACAAAGTGGGCACCAAAATTGCGGCAGTGCGTCGAACGTACCGACGAATCGGGCGGCAACAGGCTGTGCGCCGCGCCAACGCGCTTCCAGCCGCGCGTTTCGTTCCGCTGTCTTTTCCTCCGCCGCCACTGAAGGGTCGCCGCAGTCGCGACCCGTAAGCCAATGACAAGGATGTCCCTTTCTTCTGCCTTTCGGTTTGCGCGCCCGGCGCGCCTGCATATTTTCGTTTCCGTCCTCGCCGTTTCAGCCGGCCTGACGCTGGCGCTCGGCGCGTCGAGTGCAACGGCGGCTACACCGGCCGCCGTCGCCGAAGCGCTCAAGCCCGGCGCGAGCCCGGCGCATCCCGCCCAGCCCGCGGCACCCGCCACTAACGCCAACGCCGCCAACCCTGCCGCCCCTGTGGCGCTCACGCCCACCCAGGCGCAAGCCGCCCTGCAGGTTCTCGACGATCCCGTGCAGCGCGGCCACATGGAAGACACGCTGCGCGCCATCGCCGCCGCCGGCGCGCTGGCCGTGCCCGCCTCGGCGAGCGCGCCGGCCAGCGCACCCGCCGCGGCCTCCGGCGCGGCGGCGGCCACGCCCGCTTCGGCGCCGCTCGCGGGCGCGCTGCGCTCCAACGGTCTCGTCGTGCAGATCGCCGATCACGCCGCGCACGGCGCGCGCATGATCGGCCAGCATCTGAACCATACGTTCGCGACGCTGCTCGGCCTTTGGTCCACACGCAACTGGTGGCAGGACCATCTGAACACGCCGCAAGGCCACGCGCTGCTGCTCGCGCTGCTGCGTGTGCTGCTGCTCACGCTCGTGCCCGCGCTCGCGCTCGCCACCGTGCTGCGCCGCGTCGTCGCCTCGCCTGAGCGCGCCATCGCCGCGCATCAGGCCGCGAAACAGCGCGAGGACGCCGCTCGCTCGCAAGGCGGCACGCCCCCGCCGCAGCCGCAAACGCCTGAAGCGACGGGCACGAGCGTCGCGCTCGCCGCGCAGGCGAAAGCCGCCGATGCCAAGGCCGACGCGGAACAGGACGCCCTGCGCGAGGCCGCGGGCATGGAGCCAGCCGACGGCAAGGACGACAAGGACAGCGACCCGAACGCAGGCCCCAATGCGAACGCCAACGCCAACGCGGCGGCGCGCGCCACCGTGGTCGCGGCGCAAGCCGGGGACAACGCCGGAGCCTCGCCAAAAACCGCCGCCGACCGCGCGAAAGAGGCATACCACGCGCTGCGCGGCGCGCATCACTGGCGCCTGTTGCAGCGTCTGCCGGGCGCATTGCTCGTGATGCTGCTCGAAGTCGTGCCCGTGATCGCCTTCGGCCTGTGCGCCGCGGGCGTGCTTTCGCTGTTCGGCCCCGACGACGCCGCGCCCGCCGAAGCCGTGGGCCAGATCGTCGATACGTATGTGATCTGCCGCGTGATCGTGATGTTCGGCAAGCTGCTGTTCGCGCCCGGCGCGGCCGCGCTGCGCCTCGTGCCGCTCCCCGACGACTGGGCCGCTTATGCGCAGCGCTGGCTCGTGCGCGTCGTCGTGATCGGCGGCGTGGGCGGGGCGCTTGGCGGCGCGGTGCCGCTCGGCATGACCGAGGACGCGCATCTCGCGCTCGTGAAGGTCGTCACGCTGGTCGTTCACCTCGCGCTTGCCGTGATCATCCTGCAACTGCGCCGCCCCGTCGCCGATGCCATGCGCGCCGCCGCCGCGCGCCACGGCTCGTATGCCTGGTTCATGCAATGGTTCGCCGACATCTGGGTCGGCGTTGCGCTCTTCGTGGTCCTGGCGCTCTGGTTCGTCTGGGCGCTCGATCTGCGCGGCGGCTACGCGGCGCTGCTGCGCGCGGGCGGACTCTCGCTCGTCGTTCTGCTTGCCGCGCGCGTGAGCGCGATCGTGTTGCTCGGCGCATTGAGCCGCGTGTTCGGGTTGCGCGAGGAACAGGAGAAGATGAGCTTCGGCCAGCGCCGTGCGTATCGCTATTACCCTGCGCTGCGTCGCTGCGTCGTCGCGGCGATCTGGATCGTGACGCTCGACCTGCTGCTGCACGTCTGGGACCTGCGTCCCGCACGCATTCTCGCGCTCGCACCTATCGGGCATATGCTGGGTTCTGCACTCCTGACTATCGTGATCGCCGTCTTCGCCGCTGTCGCGATCTGGGAGTTCGCGAACGGCGCGGCCGAACGGCGCCTGAACGCGTGGACCGACGCCGGCGACTTCGTGCGCGCCGCGCGCCTGCGCACGCTCTTGCCGATGTTCCGCACCACGCTGCTCGTTTCGATCCTTGTCGTGGTCGGGCTCACCGCGCTCTCGCAACTCGGCGTGAACACCGCGCCGCTGATTGCGGGCGCGAGTATCTTCGGCGTGGCGCTCGGCTTTGGCTCGCAAAAGCTCGTGCAAGACTTCATCACCGGCATCTTCCTGTTGACGGAAAATGCCATGCAGGTGGGCGACTGGGTGACGGTGGCAGGCGTCTCGGGCACGGTCGAGTTTCTCTCGATCCGCACCGTGCGCCTGCGCGGCGGCGACGGCTCGCTCTACACCGTGCCGTTCAGTTCGGTGACGACCGTGAACAACACGAATCGCGGCATCGGCAATGCGGCGGTGAAGGTGCAGATCGCGCATGGCGCGGATCTGCAGCGCGCCATCGACACGCTCAAGGATATCGGCGCCGAGATCCGCAAGGAAGACGCGTTCAAGGACGGCATTCTCAGCGACTTCGCGTACTGGGGCGTCGATCAGGTGGATGGCGCGGCCGTGACGCTCGTCGGGCAGATTCAGTGCAAGGACTCGACGCGCTGGGGCGTGCAGCGTGAGTTCAACAAGCGCGTGTTGCTGCGCTTCACGGAACGCGGCATCGAGCTGGCGAATCCGCAGCGCAATTTCCTCGTGGGCATGGCGCGCGGCGACGATGTCGAAGGGCATACGTACGGCGACGATCACGACGACGACGCCACCGACAACGATCGCACGCGGGCGCAGGCGCGCGGCGCTTCGACGAAGGCGGCTTCGCAAGGCGGCAAGCCGCGCACTGGCCGCGCCGGTGCATCGGGCGACGGCAACGGGTCGTCGAGCGGCAAGCCGAATTGATGCATGGACGCCATGGCCGGTGCGCGGCTCGCGTGCACCGGTCTCACCCTTCGCTTCGCCCGATCGATCTCCTGAAAAAGCTCACCGATACACCGCCTGCAATCTCGCGGCGCAACGCCGACAGGGTAAAGTTCTCCGACTAATCAAGGGTCTGCGAGCGCAGGCATGGTGCGCCGCACGCGCGGCGCGGCGGGTCCCGTAGAAGCTCACCTTTTCATCTGCCTTCGCAAATTGTGGCGTCGCCTATGCCGCAGATCGACATCGCGCGCGTGCCAAAGCGTCGGGGCGCCGGCTATCCCCCGTCATTCGACACGCCATGCGCCGAGCACCTGAACCCTCATCCGGCAACGAACCGGGACCCGGGCGCCGCGCCCGATATAATCGATTTGCCATTTAACGAGGACATCTCATGAAATCACTGCTTGCCCTGGTCGCCGCTGCCACCGTTGCAACGACCGCATTCGCCGCCAACGCCATCGACAAGCTGCCGTCGGGCGTCGTCGTCGAACACCTCAAGCAAGGCACCGGTCCGCAACCCACCGCCACCGACGTCGTGCGCGTGAACTATCGCGGCACGCTCGCGAACGGCACTGAATTCGACAGCTCCGACAAGCACGGCGGCCCGGCGACCTTCCCGCTCAATCGCGTGATTCCCTGCTGGACGCAAGGCGTGCAGAAGATGAAGGTCGGCGGCAAGGCGAAGCTGACCTGCCCGGCGGCAACCGCTTACGGCGATCGCGCGGTCGGCCCGATCCCGCCGAACAGCGACCTCACGTTCGAAATCGAGCTCATCGGCATCGGGCAGTAATCGAGTCCTGGATGCGCCAGGCCGAGGTCGGGCGAAATCGGGTATCAGGTATTAAAAAACCGGCCGGTCATACCGTCCGGTTTTTTACTCTGCCATCTCAAACCAGGGATGGCAGTTGTGAAATCTGCGCCAACCTGATTGGAAGTCAATGCAATTGATGCAGCAAGCCGCTTGCCTCGAATAATCCACGAAATGCCATGGTACCGTGCTACGGTCAATTCAGTTCTGGAAAGGTAAACCCGTGCATAGACGACATAAGGTATTGATAGGACTGACTTCCGTACTTTTGCCTGGTTATCTCACAATAACAACGCACATCCCCTCTCTACCGACTGCCACGCCATGCACTGACGAGTGGTTTAACTATATTGAGGAAAACTACTTCTCTACGGAACGAGGCGATATGTGGAGTGACCCTGTTCGCCTGGACTGGACTGTTGACGGGGACTGGCGGTGGTTCGAATACGTCGAAAAGAAGGCAGGCGCAATGCCTGCCCCGGTCGGTACATCAAAACAAAAGCGCTGTGAAATACTGCAATCGCACCTTGGTTCACACCTTTACATCATTAACGACTCCATTGGCTTATCTATTTCAATTCCCCGGACAGGCTCGCCCTTTACCACTGCTCAGCGTTTGATACTCTCTACCTAGTCGGCCCTGAACAATCCGCGAAGGCATATGCAGTAAGGCTTCGAGGTCGGAATGGTGTTGTGGGAATTGCAGGGACCTGGCATATTGATGTGTGAATCCTGCAAATTCCGACGAGGTGTGGATGGGTCCGAAGACGCCGGTGCCAGAGGGAGATTTCTTCCGCCAACCGCTGCGCGAGCAGATCAACTTGCAGCATCCATTGGTTCGCCTTGCCGATCTGATTGACTGGCAGCGGTTGAATGTGGCGATGAGCGAGAGCTTCGCGTCGCACCGCGGCCGACCGGCAACGTCGCCGCGTTTGATCGCAGGACTGCTGTACTTGCAGCACGCGTTCGACCTATCGGACGAGGACGTGGTCTGGCAATGGCTGGAGAATCCGTATTGGCAGGTGTTCACCGGCGAGACGTACCTGCAGACGAAGCCGCCGGTTGATCCGTCGAGCCTGACGCGCTGGCGCAAGCGGCTGGGCGAAGCCGGCGTTGAAGAATTGCTGGCCGAGACGATCGAAGCGGCCAAACGTGCCAACGTCATCAAGACTTCGAGCCTGAAGCGGGTGATTGTCGATACGACGGTAATGGTGCGACGTGAAGTCGTATGTGTCATTGTCCCGCCCGCCCACAAGGTTGGTGACGGGACCGGCCGTTCCGTCGGTCGTAGCCT
>NZ_QEOL01000023.1 GCF_003096715.1 Paraburkholderia silvatlantica | reverse complement strand
GTGCTCTCGTACGCGCCGTTCGGCTACGACGCGGCGTGGGCCGCCATCAAGGCGATGCAGGCCGCCAATTCGACGAAGCCCTCCGACTATCGCGCAAAGCTGCAAGCCAGCAGCTTTGACGGCATCACCGGCGATATCGGGTTCAACACGAATGGCTCGCTGAAGAACGGTTCCTCCACGGTCTATCAGGTGAAGAACGGCCAGTGGGTGACGGTCAAGACGGTCAGCGGTCTTTGATCGCTCACGCGGGCCAGCATGCGCTTTGGCCGCCCTGACCTCTTCAGCTGCTGGCTCGCGGCTCCATGAACGTACGCCGGAAATACTCGCGCACGGCGTGCATCGCGGGGCTCGGCTCCTTGTTCTTGCGCCACGCGAGACCTACGCTCATCGCGGGAACGGCGTCCAGCAGCGTGATCGTTTCGATGCGCCGGCCTTCGAGCGACCACGGCCGGTAGACCATGTCGGACAGAATGGCGACGCCCGAGCCGTTCGCGACCATGCTGCGCACCGCTTCCACAGACGAGGTGCGCAGAATCACGTTCGGCCGCCAGGGCGTCTCGTTCCAGTAGCGCATTGCCGTTTGCGCGGCTTCGTCTACGGTCAGCATGACGAAGGGCTCATGTGCGACCTCGGCAAAGGTCACGCTCTCGCGCTTGAGCAACGGGTGATGCGCGCCCACCCACAGCCGCCGCACGGAATGGATCACGGGCTCCAGCGCGAGTTCCGGGTTCGAGACGTTCGACGTGAGCAGAACGGCCATGTCGTACTGACCGGTGATCAATCCTTCCTCGATCGCGTCGCGGTTCAACTCGTGCAGTTGAATGGTGAGGCGCGGATACAGCGCATTGAGCCGCTGGATGTGATGCGGCAGGAAATAGCCCAGCACCGTGTAGCTCGCCGCAATGGCGAGCGTGCCGGTAAGCGTGCTTTCCAGGTTGGGAATGCGCATGGCCTCGTCCACCGAGGCGAGAATGGTGTAGGCGTGATTGAGGAAGCGCCGCCCCGTGTCGGTCAGCGTCACGCCTGAAGCAGTGCGCACGAAAAGCTGCGTGCCGAGGCTGTCTTCCAGTTCCTTGATGGCACTCGTCACCGCCGACTGCGATATGGTCAGATGAATGGCCGCTTGCGAGAGTTGCCCGAGCTCGGCCGTCGCGACGAAGTACTTGAGCTGCCTGAGGGTAAGCGCCATCTTCAACGGGAAGTGAATGCGTCAGCCTGAAGACTAGCCCGCCTTATCGAAAAAATCGATACGCAAGCATATAAAAATAAAACTTTTTTGGCCACCACCCTCCGTATAACCTCAGTTCGACAGTCGGCTGTGCGTGTTTCGAAACACCCGGCCGAGCGAACGAGGAGGGGAACCGTATGAAGAAGCAGTCCGTCGACCTGAACTCCGACATGGGGGAAGGCTTCGGCCCTTGGCGTATTGGCGATGGCGTGGACGAAGCCATCATGCCGCTCATCAGCTCGGCGAATATCGCCACCGGCTTTCATGCCGGCGATCCGAACATCATGGCGCGCACCGTTCAACTGGCGAGGGAATCCGGCGTCGGGATCGGTGCGCATCCCGGTTTTCGGGATCTGGTCGGCTTCGGCCGCCGCAATATCGCCGAAGCGCCTCAGGCGCTCGTCAACGACATCCTCTATCAACTCGGCGCGCTGCGCGAGTTCGCGCGGCTGCACGGTCTCAGGCTCCAGCACGTGAAGCCGCATGGCGCGCTTTATATGCACGCCGCGCGCGACGAGGCATTCTCGCGGCTCCTCGTCGAAACGCTGCAACAGATCGATCCGAATCTGCTGCTCTTTTGCATGGAGTCGTCGGCGACTTATCGTATTGCGCGTGAAATCGGCCAGCCGGTCGTGCGCGAGTTTTACGCCGACCGCGATTACGACCGCAGCGGTTCGATCGTCTTCACGCGCCGCGTTGGCCGCCTCGACGCCGGCCAGGTCGCGGGGAAGGTCCTGCGTGCGTGCATCGAAGGCAAGGTGCGCACGCTCGACGGCGACGACATCGACATCGACTTCGATTCCATCTGCATCCACAGCGACACGCCCGGCGCGCTGGAACTCGTGCAAACCACTCGCGAACACCTCGTTCGCGAAGGGATTCGAATCACCGGGCCGCTCGCGCCGACGACCAGGTTCTAAATCCATTCAAGGAGAGACATGATGGCATTGCACGATATCGTGAGCCCCCTGCCGGGCACGTTCTACCGGCGTCCCTCGCCCGAGGCGGAGTTTTACGTCGCCATCGACACCGCCGTTCAGGCCGGCGCGGTCATCGGCCTCGTCGAAGTGATGAAGCAGTTCACCGAAGTCGAGACCGAGGTGTCGGGCCGCGTGGCGGAGCTTCTCGTCGAGGACGGCGAGCCCGTGGATGCGGGACAGGTGCTGATGCGCATCGAGGAGTGAAGCGATGAACGTGGACAATTCGACGGCGGTGTTCTACCGCCCCTCGCGCATTCGCACCGTGCTGGTTGCCAATCGCGGCGAGATCGCGGTGCGCGTGATACGCGCGGCGCAGGAGCTTGGCATGCGCGCGGCAGTCGTGGTGAGCGACGCGGACCGCGACAGCCTCGCCGCGCGCATGGCCGATGAAGCCGTGCATATCGGCTCTTCGCATGCGGCCAAAAGCTATCTGAATCCCGCTGCGGTACTCGCCGCGGCCCGGCAATGCGGCGCGGACGCCATTCATCCGGGCTATGGCTTTCTCTCCGAGAACGCGGATTTCGCGGCGCAGGTGGAGGCGGCAGGCCTCATCTTCGTCGGTCCAGCTTCGCAGGTCATCGCGACGATGGGCGACAAGGCCCGCGCCCGCGAAACCGCGCAGCGCGCCGACGTGCCCACGGTGCCCGGCAGCGCAGGCATCGTGAACTCGCTCGAAGAAGCGCGCGAGGTTGCCGCGCGCATCGGCTACCCGATCATGATCAAGGCGGCGGCGGGCGGCGGCGGACGCGGCATCCGCGTGGCGCACGACGCGGCGCAGCTCGACGCCGAACTGCCGCTTGCCCAGCGCGAAGCCCAGGCCGCGTTCGGCGACGGCGGCGTCTATCTGGAGCGCTTCATCGCACGCGCCCGGCATATCGAGGTCCAGGTGCTGGGCGACGGCAATGACGCAATCCATCTGTTCGAGCGCGAGTGTTCGCTGCAACGGCGGCGCCAAAAGATTCTCGAAGAAGCCCCTTCGCCTTCGCTCACGCCCAGGCTGCGCGCGGAGCTTTGCGCATCGGCGGTGCGCCTCGCCAGACAGGTGGGCTATCGCAGCGCAGGGACGCTGGAATATCTCTTCGACGAAACGCGCGGCGAATTCTATTTCATCGAAATGAATACGCGCATCCAGGTCGAGCATCCGGTGACGGAGGCCATTACGGGCGTCGATCTCGTGCGCGAAATGCTGCGCATTGCCGATGGCGAGCCATTGCGCTTCAGGCAGAGCGACATCGTGCTGCGCGGCGCGGCGCTCGAATGCCGCATCAACGCCGAAGATCCGCTCCACGATTTCCGCCCGAATCCGGGGCGTGTGGAAGAACTGGTCTGGCCGACGGGCCCAGGCGTGCGAGTCGATTCGCTGCTCTACCCCGGCTATGTCGTGCCGCCCTTCTACGACTCGCTGCTCGCCAAGCTGATCGTGCACGACGAAAGTCGCGCGGCGGCCATCGAACGCCTCGCACGCGCGCTGCGCGAGTTGCAGATCGGCGGCCTGAAAACCACCGCCGTGCTGCACCGCGCGCTCATGGCCGACGACGACGTGCGCGCGGCCCGTTATCACACCAACTATCTGGAAACCTGGATGGCGGCGTGGCGCGCAGGCAGCGAGGCCACCTCGAACGCGGCGTGCGAGCACGCCGTGGCGGGATCGACGAGCGCAAGGGAGACGTCATGACCATACGCTACACATTTGGCGGCGACGAATTCGTGTTCGCCGAGATCAGCGAAGCGATGTCTCTCGACGCGTTTTTCAAGGGCACGGCAATCACGCGCGAACTCCAGCGCCGCAACGTGGCGGGCGTGACCGAGATCTGCCCCGCGAATGCCTCCTACCAGGTGCGCTATGACCCGGATGTGATCGCCCCCGATGCGCTCGTTGCGCTGCTGCGCGACATCGAGGCCGAAGTGGGCGAAGCGGCGCTCGACATCGACACGCGCATTGTCGAAGTCCCGGTGCTCTACAACGATCCCTGGACGCACGAGACGCTCATGCGCTTTCGCGAGCGTCACCAGGACCCGTCTTCGACGGACCTCGAATACGCGGCACGCATCAACGGCAAACGCGACGTCGACGAGTTCATCGCGGCGCATGCGGGATCGCCGTGGTTCGTTTCGATGGTCGGATTCGTAGCGGGGCTGCCGTTCATGTACCAGATGGTGGAGCGCGAGCGCCAGCTACAGGTGCCCAAATACCTGCGGCCGCGCACCGACACGCCGAAACTGACGGTCGGCCATGGCGGCTGCTTCGGCTGCATCTATTCGGTGCGCGGCGCGGGCGGATACCAGATGTTCGGCGTGACGCCCGCGCCGATCTTCGACCCCGCACAGCGGCTCGACTACCTGCGCGAGTTCATGGTGTTTTTCCGGCCCGGCGACATCGTGAAGTTCAAACCCATCGACCGCGCGGCTTACGACGAGGCCGCCGCCGCCGTCGAAGCAGGCACGTTTGCGCTGCGCGTGAAGCCCGTGAAATTCTCGCTCGCCGATTTCCTTCGCGATCCTGACGAATACAACCGTTCCCTCGTGGAGGTTCTGTATGCCAACTGATACGCCCAATGTGATCGAGGTGCTCAAGCCCGGACTGGCCACTTCGGTGCAGGACACGGGACGCCAGGGCTACTACCACGTCGGCATTCCGCCCTCCGGCTCGCTCGACCAGTACTCGTCCCGCGCGGCGAACCTCCTCGTGGGCAATGCCGAAGACGCGGCGGTGCTCGAACTGACGCTGCTCGGCCCCGATCTCCTGTTCCACTCGGACACACTCGTCGCGCTAACGGGCGCGCAGATGACCCCGAAGATCGACGGCGTGGCCTATACCGGCAATACCGCGCTGCGCATTCGCGCGGGAAGCAAGCTCACGTTCGACTACGTGAAACGTGGCGCACGCGCGTATCTGGCAGTCTCCGGCGGCATCGACGTGCCGTCCGTGCTCGGCAGCCGCTCGACCTACACGCTGGGCGCAATCGGCGGACTCGCGGGCCGCCGCCTGCAAAAAGGCGACCGCCTCACGACAGGCGCGAGCCGCCCGAACGCGGGTGAGGGGGCGGAACTGCCGTCCGCCTTGCGTGCGAAGCTCGACACCACGGTCGAACTGCGCGTGCTCACGGGGCTTTATCACTACCGCCTCACCGCCGAATCGGCGCAAACGTTCTTCGAAGACGAATGGACCGTCGCGCCTGAAGCGGACCGCATTGGCTATCGCTACAAGAACGGACGCCCGCTCCACTTCATGGAACGCGAGCAGCCGTTCGGCGCGGGGGCCGACCCGTCGAATATCGTCGACGCCTGTTATCCCATTGGCTCGATCCAGGTGCCGGCCGGGCTGGAGCCGATCATCCTGCATCGCGATGCGGTGTCGGGCGGCGGATACGCCACCATCGGCACGGTCATCAGCGCGGATATGGATCTGATCGGCCAGATGCAGCCCAACTACCGCGCGCGCTTCGTGAGCGTCACCATGAATCAGGCGCTGGCGGCCCGGGGCGAATATCAACATCGCCTCGCCCTGCTGCGTGAAGCGCTAGTGCGCTAGCCCTGCCGAGGCCAGGGAGCGGTTGGCAGCAGCGCCGCTCCCCTGCTTTTTCCTTTCGCAATCCGCGCTCCGTGCGGCCCCGGGCCACACGGCGGGAACGCTCGCGCTTTTTTCGCAGCATCGGCTGCCCGCCCGGCGTCAAGGCAGCCCCGCGGCCATCTCGCACCGCGGTTCGGACGCCGTTCGCAAAACTCAGACTCGAGGAGCAGGATCATGGCCAATCTGGCGCAGGAAAGCACGGAGGCGGACGTCGATCTTTCGACAGTCGCCATCCCCGACAGCGCAAGAATGCCCCCCTTTGCGCTGACGATGGCGTGGTGGGCGGTATGCAGCGCGGTGTTCTATATCGTGGTGGGCGCGACGCTCGCGCTGAACTATGGCGCGCGTAACGCCTTGATCGGCATGGCGCTATCGGTCGTCTCTTATGGCGCCGTGAACACGATCATCAGCCGCTATGCCATTCGTACGGGTTTGTCGGTCGCGCTCTTTTCAAGGGTGCTGTTCGGCAGCGCGGGCGCCGCGCTCGCGACGCTGATCTTCTTCGCGACCGCCATTTACTACGCGGTATTCGAAGGCTCGGTCATCGCCGTCGCGGTCAACCATCTTTTTCCCGCGCTCGCCTACAAATGGGCCGCGCTGATCGTGGTCTGCTACAGCGTGCCGCTCGTATTCGGCAGCGTGCAACACTGGCTCGACAAATTCAACGGCGTGCTGCTGCCGTTCTATCTGCTCGGACTGCTCGCGGCCGTGGGACTCGCGACCTGGGAATTCGGTTACAGCCCTGCGTGGCTGGACTTCGGCCCCAAAGGCGCGGCGCCGGCCGACGGCTGGTGGCACTGTTTCGTCTATTACATGGGCGTGTGGGTGCTCATGATGTTCACGTTCGACTACGCCCGCTTCGGGCGCAAGGAAGATGCGCAATATCACGGTCGCTGGAATTTCGGCATGCCGTTCTATCTTGTCACCTTTCTCGTCAACGGCGCGGCAGGCATTTATCTGGTCAGCACGATTCCGGGCCTTGGCACGCTTTCCGAAGTGTCGGTCGTGCTGGCCTTGCTCAAGCTGATGGGCATCTGGGGACTGTTGTTCGTGTGGGTCACCCAGTCGCGCATCAACACCGCGAACTACTATCTCGCCACCATCAACATGCAGGCGTTCTTCCAGAAAGTCGCGGGCCTGCGGGCGCCGAAGTTCCTCTGGGCGCTCGTGGTCGGCGTGGTGGTCTATGTGCTGATGATGGCCGATATTTTCTCGAAGATCCTTCTGGCGCTCGCCTGGCAGGGCATTTTCGTTGTCGCGTGGGTAGGTGTCGCGCTCGCGCATATTACGTCCGCGCGCTATGCCCGGCTCATCGGCGAGGACATCGAATGCAGGGATTCCCACGTACCGCAGTTCAATCCTGGGGGTTTGATTGCGTGGTTCGCGGGGGCGTTCGTGGGGTTCGCATTGAACACCTCGTCGGGTTTTCTCGCGTCGTTTTCCGCGCCGGCCACCCTCGCCGTTTCGTGGGTCGTGTATAGCGGGCTGCTGGCAACCGCGAAGCGCACGTGGTTCGTGCGCAATACCTGAGGCTTCCGGCTCAATCGAAGCGAAGGCAACGATCTCGGGGCCGCACCTGGAGCAGGTCGCCTCGCTCGTCTTGCCCGGTGAGGTTTCTCAGCTCCGTCAATCAGCTTGCCTTCACGCCGAGCGCGGCGATCTCGTGTGCCATCGTGTCCTCGACCAGTTGAAGAAACGTCTCGACAACGGGATTGGCTTGCCGGGACTGGGGATACAGAATAAAGCCACGGAAAAAAATCGCCGGCTCGAATGGCCGGAACACAATGCGCCGCGCGTCCGCTTCCAGCGCGGCCAACGGATTGACGATGCCTATGCCTAATCCGCGCGAGACCAGCGCGCAGATCGTTGCGCCGTACGGCGTTTCAATGGTCGGCACCTGGTCCACGCCGGCAGGCCGCAACGCACGGTCCAACGGCGTACGCGTATCGTCCGCGTAAGAGGGCAAGATCAGCCGCTCACCGCACAAATCGGCAGCCTGGATGCGCTTGCGCGCCGAGAGCGGATGGCGTGCCGGTAGCGCGCACAAACCCGGCAGCCTGTACAGCTCGGCGCTCGTCACGCCGAACGCATCGGGCGTTGTCGTCCCGAAGCCCACGTCGCAGTGACCCGACGACACCCAACGCTGGATCGTGCTCTCGCTGCGCATTTCGAGCGACACCGGCACGCGCGGATAAACATCGACGAAGCGTTCGATCACAGCGGGCAGAAATGACAGCGCGAGGACAGGCGCCGCGACAATCCGCAAACGCCCGCTACCAAGCTGTCGAATCTCGTTCGCTGAGTGCTCGAGCTTTTCGAGTCCGACGAAACTGCGGTCCACCTCGCGATAGAACGCACTGCCCGCATCCGTAGCGTGTATCCGGCCGCCATTGCGCACGAATAGCGTCAACCCCGTTGACGCTTCCAGTTCCGCGATCAGCCGGCTGACGCTGGGCTGCGAAGAGCTGAGCTCCTCCGCGGCGGCCGTCATCGATCCGCGCAGCATCACGAGCCGAAACGCTTCAATTTGCCTGAGATTCATGCGCTCTCCGATGCAATGCAACATGACCGATACGATAGCTTGCCATATCAGAAATGAATGGAAGACTTTTTTGGCGCTATTTGACCGCATGATTTCCCGCGGCCTAGACTGGCCTCACGTCGAGCTTACAGGTCCTGATTCATGCGCCCTGATGCCCTGCTGTTTCATCAAGCCTTCCGCTGCGTGCCGTACTGGTGGGACGCCGCACCGCCCGAGGCGTCGCATGCGCCATTGCCCGCGAGCGTAGATGTCGCGATTGTCGGCAGCGGTTATTGCGGGCTGTCGGCAGCGGCCGAAGCCGCGTGTCGTGGCGCAAGCGTCGCCGTCCTGGATGCGGCGGAGATTGGCGCGGGAGGCAGCACGCGCAGTGGCGGCATGGTGTCGAGCGGACAGAAGCTGGCGTTGACCAACGCCATTCGCGGCGTGCCCGCCGACCGCCTGAAGCGGCTGATGTGCGAGTCGGCGGCCAGCTTCGACTATCTCAAACGGCTCATCGCGGAAGAAGCGCTCGACGCCGATCTGACGATCACCGGTCGCTTTTTCGGCGCCTATACGCCTGCCCATTTCGACGTGCTACGTGATCAGGGACAGGTGCTGCGCGACAAGACGGGTGTGACGGTTCATGTGATTGAGCGGGACGCGCAACGCGCGATCATTGGCTCCGATTACTACTACGGCGGCATTCTCGTCGACGAATATGGTGGCTTGCACACCGCGAAATATCATCGTGCGCTGCGCGAGCTCGCACGCAGGCGCGGCGCAACCATGCACTCGCATGCGGCGGTGCAGCGCATCGAACGCGAGGGTCCGCAGTTTCGCCTGCACACGGCGCGCGGGACGCTCAATGCGCGTCGCGTGCTCGTCGCGACCAATGGCTATACCGGGCCGCTGCTGCCGTTCTTCTCGCGGCGGGTATTGCCGATCGCAAGCTACCAGATAGCCACCGAAGCCTTGCCTGATGGCCTGATGGACGCGCTCAATCCAGGCCGCCGCATGATTAGCGATTCGAAGCGCAACCTGTTCTATACACGCCCATCGCCAGACGGCACGCGGATGATCTTTGGCTCACGGCCTGCGATACGCGAACTGAGCGAACGCGAAGCCGCGCGAAGGCTTTACTCGAAGCTGGTTCAGCTCTGGCCGGCATTGCGCGACGTTCGCATCACGCATGCCTGGAAAGGCTATGTCGCGATGACAAGAGACAAGCTCGCACACATCGGCACTCACGAGGGTGTCCACTACGCGCTCGGCTGCAATGGTAACGGCGTCGCACTGATGAGCTACCTTGGACATCGAATCGCAAAGCACATGCTCGGCGTCGAATGCGATATGGGTGCTTTCGGCGAAGGCACGTTTGCGCTGAGCCGCGCAGGCATGGTGCGCCGAATCGCCGTGCCGCTCGGCACCGCACTCTACAAGGCCGACGACCTCGTGCGTGGGCGTACGCGCAGCGCGCTGTCTTAGGCGCTCGCGGTATATCGTTGCGTTAGCAACTTTGCATCGAGAGGGATGCCAATGATCGAAATGCACAAGGTTTCGAAGTGGTACGGCAAAAGCCGTGTGTTGTCCGACTGCTCGATGAGCATCGCGAGCGGCGAGGTCGTGGTGATCTGCGGACCATCGGGTTCCGGCAAGTCCACACTGGTTAAATCCGTCAACGGGCTCGAACCCGTGCAAAGCGGACAGATCGTCGTGAACGGCGTGGACGTCACCGCCGGATCCGCCAGCCTCACCCGGCTGCGCGCGAAAGTCGGCATGGTGTTCCAGCACTTCGAGCTGTTTCCGCATCTCACTGTGCGGCGCAACCTGATGCTCGCGCAAATGAACGTGCTCGGCCGCGGCCGCGACGAAGCCGCCGACAGATCCCGCGCACTGCTGCGGCGAGTCGGGCTCGGCGAGCACGAGGACAAGTATCCGGCGCAGCTCTCGGGTGGACAGCAACAGCGCGTTGCGATTGCGCGCGCCCTCTCGATGGATCCGGTAGCGATGCTGTTCGACGAACCGACATCGGCGCTCGACCCCGAAATGGTCAGCGAGGTGCTCGATGTAATGAGCACGCTCGCGCGGGAGGGCATGACAATGATGTGTGTCACCCACGAAATGGGCTTTGCCAGGCGTGTGGCCGACCGCATCGTGTTCATGGACCGCGGCGAGATCGTCGAGGACGGCGCCCGCGACGCATTTTTTGAAAGACCGCGCTCGGAGCGCGCCAGGGAATTCCTGTCGCGCATTCTCCACTAACCCGCGCTATCTCTGCAAGTTTCGTTGACCGCCGTTTCCACATGGGGAGTTTCAGATGCGATTCCTTCAGTTTGCACGCAACCTCGCCATTGCAACGTCGCTCTGCGTCGTCGCGGCAACGGCCGCCCGCGCCGAAGACGTCGGCACGCTAACGCAGGGCAAGATCGTCGCGGGCGTCGACGCTAACAATAAACCGTATTCATACATCGACAACGGCAAGATGACGGGCTTCGACGTCGAACTGATCCGCGCGATCGCTGCGAAGCTCGGGCTGTCCGCCGACTTTCGTGCACAGGATTTCGCGGGCCTGCTGCCGAGCGTCGCAAACCGGCAGATCGATCTCGCGGCAGGCTCCATCTCGATCACAAACGAGCGTCTCAAGATGGTCGACTTCTCCGAGGGCTATTTGACGGGCCTGCTCAGTGTCGCCACGCTGCCCGGCGGCACGATCACCAGCGACGTCACGTCCGTGAAGGACAAGCGCATTGGCGTTGTCCAGGGCACGATCGAAGACACCTACTCGGCCAGCTATCTCCCCGGCGCGCAAATTGTGCGCTTTCCCAATCTGAACGCGGGCTTTCTCGCGCTACGCAACAAATATATCGACGGCTACTTTGTCGACAAGACGCTCGTCGAAGGTCTGCAAGGCAAATATCCACAAGCCAATATTGCCGACAAGCTCGACATTTCGGCCGTCAATCTGCCCGCGGGATTTCCCGTGCGCAAGGGCAACACGAAACTGGAGGCCGCGCTCAACAAGACGCTCGGCGAACTCGTCGCGGACGGTACGTGGATGAAGCTGTACCTGGAGTTCCATCCGGGTTACCCGAAGCCGACCCAATTGCCCCCGTACGCGATGAAGTCCGGCACATAAGGCTCGATTTGCACAACGGGCGCACGTTTGCGCCGAGTGCGGCCGCCTTTCCTCCCCGGACACTGTTGAGGCAGACTCAAATGGATGCGTTCTTGCAGAACTTCTTCGACTGGCCGCTTCTTCTGGACTCGCTGCCCGCACTGCTGGGCACGGGCCTCGTGAATACGCTGATACTGTCGTTGTTCTCAACGGCGCTCGGCATTGTCGCGGGCATGGCGCTTGCGCTGCTGGCCGTATCCAGCACGCGTTGGCTGACGTGGCCCGCACAGGTCTTTATCGACGTGTTTCGCGGCCTGCCCGCCGCACTCGTGATTCTCGTGGTGGGCCAGGGGCTCGCGCCGGTTGGTCTTTCGCTGTTCGGGCCGAATCCGTATCCGCTCGCGATCGTCGCGCTCGCGCTGATCTCGTCGGCCTATATTGCGGAGATTTTCCGCTCCGGCATCCAGAGCGTCGGACGCGGGCAGATGAACGCGTGCCAGGCGTTAGGCATGACGTACTGGAGCGGCATGCGCCACGTGATCGTACCGCAAGGCGTACGGCGCATTCTGCCTGCGCTCGCGAACCAGTTCATCGCCATCGTCAAGGACTCCAGCCTGGTTTATTTCCTTGGATTACTAACGTCGCAGCGCGATCTGTTCACGATCGGCCAGAACGCCGCTGTCAACACCGCCAACCTCTCGCCGCTGGTCGCGGCCGGCATCGTGTATCTGCTGATCACCGTGCCGCTCACGCACGCAATCAATCATATCGACCGCTGGACCAATCGCTTCAGCAATCCCGGCGCCCGCCGCGACAAGGCGTCGACACGCACGCTGCGCGCCACTCGCCGTGAGGAGGCCTTGCAGCCGCAAACGCACGCGTCAGCCGCCGAGCAGCGCTCCTGAAACCTCACACAGACCAATCAAAACATGGGACCGAAAGTCGACATCGTAGCCGACGACATCAAGCTGCCGGAGCGCGCCGACGTCGTCGTGGTAGGCGGCGGCATCATTGGCGTGTCCACCGCGCTTGCGTTGAGTGAAAAAGGGCTCAGCGTGGCGCTGTGCGAGAAAGGCCATATCGCCGGCGAGCAGTCCAGCCGCAACTGGGGCTGGGTGCGCGTGACGCGGCGCGATCCCCGCGAACTCCTGCTGAGCATTGAAAGCCTCAAGGTATGGCGTACGCTCGACAAGAAGCTCGGCATCGAAACGGGATTCAACCAGTGCGGCATTCTTTACGTATCGAACGACGACGCGACACTCGAACGTCATCGCGACTGGCTACGACGCGCGCGAGACATTGCCGGTGATGCATTCGATACACGCGAAATGGATTCACGCGAGATCTCCGCGTTGTTGCCTGGTGCGACGCGCACCTATAAAGGCGGCATTTTCACGCCAGGCGACGCGCGCGCGGAACCGCAAAAGGCCGCGCCCGCAATCGCGAACGCGCTGCGCGAGCGCGGCGTCAGCATACTGACGCCGTGCGCGGTACGCGGCGTCGAAACGAGCGGTGGCCGCGTGAGCGCTGTCGTCACGGAGCACGGTACGATTCGCTGCGATGCAGCCGTGATCGCGGGCGGCGCGTGGACGCGCTATTTCTGCGGCAATCTCGGCGTCGATCTGCCCCAACTGCTGACGCGCGCATCGGTGTTGCGTACCGAACCGATTGAAGGCGGCCCGACGTGCAGTGCCAACAACGAGGAGTTCGCCTTTCGCAAACGTCTGGACGGCGGCTATACCGTCGCCTACGGGCTGCGCACGCATGCCGACCTCACGCCCGATTCGTTCCGCTTGTTCTTTAAATACATCGAAGCACTGAAGAGCCAGCTGGGTGCGTTGCAGATCAGCGTTGGCAGGCGGTTTTTCGACGAGCTGAAACGGCCGCGCCGCTGGCCGCTGGATCGGCCGACCGTGTTCGAATCCGTGCGTACGCTTGACCCCGACCCCATCGTTCCTTATGTCGACAAGGGCCTGCAGGAATTCGTCGCAGCCTTTCCGCGGTTGTCGGCCGCGCGCATCGCGCAGCGCTGGGCTGGCTATATCGACGTTACGCCGGATGCCATCCCGATCATCTCGAACGTTGCGCGGGTGCCGGGACTGTTTATCGGCACGGGCTTCTCCGGCCATGGCTTCGGCATCGGACCTGGCGCGGGCAAGCTGATGGCCGATATCGTCCATAACGACGAGCCGCTGGTCGATACCCATGTGTTTCGCCTGAGCCGCTTTAGCGACGGCTCGAAGATCACGATCGATGCAGGGTTTTGACGCGTTCATGGTCCGATGCCGCGCTTGCGCCGCGCGCTACACTGGAGTTTTTCGCTCCGGGATCAAGCAGTGCCCAAAGTCTCCACGATCCGCGACGTCGCCGAATACGCAAAGGTGTCGAAAGCCACCGTGTCCCGCTATCTGAACGGCAGCCTCGCGCTTCCGCCCGAAACCTCCGAACGGATCGACGCGGCAATCGCCGCCCTCAACTACCGGCAGAACAGCCTCGCACGGCGCTTGAGCCTCGGCAGCAGCGAAACCATCGGACTCGCTATGCCCGACGTCGCCAACCCGTTTTTTGCCGAAATCGCGGACGAAGTCGAGCTGGCCGCTTCCGAGCACGGTTACGGGCTGTCGCTTTGCATTACGCGAAACCAGTTCGATCGCGAGTCGCTGTATATCGGCTGGCTCGACACCCAGCATCTCGATGGCTTGATCCTCGTCTCCAACCGTCCCGACGACGGTTCGCTGCGCAACCTGATCGGCACGCGCGGCAACATCGTGCTCATCGACGAGGACATCCCCGGCGCCGATGTGCCCAAGGTCTTCGTCGACAACGTGCAGGGCGGCTATCTCGCGACCCGGCATCTGCTCGCCGCCGGTCACCGGCGCATCGCCCACGTCAGCGGGCCGCGCGGGCTCTTCACCGTGCAGGAGCGCTGCGAGGGCTACCGTCGCGCGCTGGCGGAGGCCGGCATTGCGTTCGACGAATCGCTCGTGCGCTTCGGCTCCTACGAACGGCACTTCGGCGCGACGGCGCTTACCGGATTGCTCGAGCTGCCCTCGCCGCCCACTGCGGTCTTCGCAGCAAGCGACTACCTGGCCGTCGGCATGCTCGAACTCCTGCGCGATCGCGCAATCAACGTCCCCGCCGACATGTCCATCGTCGGCTTCGACGACATGGAGTTCGCGAGTCTGCTGATGCCCCCCATCTCGACGCTGCGCCAGTCCGCACGCGAACTCGGGCGCAAGGGCGTCGACCTGCTGCTCGCACGCCTCACTGGCGACGTGCCCGCTGTCGTCGAGCGCCTGCCGGTGCGCTTGATCGAACGCGCGTCCGTGGCGCCGCCCCCCAGGTAAACCCTTATCGCGAATTTATTTTGATGCCGTTGACAGTGCTCATCCAATGGCGGTACTTTTATGTAAACCGGTTTACAAGCGAGTGGATTCGCAGGCATTTGCAATGCGTCAGGCGCGACGGTCCGTTGCGTCTCCTGAAGTGTCACCAACAGAAGCCGGGATAGCCGCGTGGGCGGCCGCCCCGTGCCTTCGTCCTTTCTTGAAGGGGAAGTTGATGAACGCAGCCAAGCTGTTCCGCCGGACCCTCCCTGCCGTCGCGCTCGCCGCTGCCGTCTCGCTGCTGGGCATGACGCTCGCGCACGCGGCCGGGAAGAAAAAGATCGCTCTCGTCCAGATCAATCAGGAAGCCCTGTTCTTCACACAGATGGACGACGGCGCACAAAAAGCGGCGAAGGCAGCCGGCGTCGATCTCGCGATCTTCAATTCGAACAACGACCCGAACGCGCAGAACAACGCGATCGAAACCTATATCCAGCAGAAGGTGGACGCGATTCTCGTCGCCGCGATCGACGTGAACGGCATCAAGCCCGCGATCACCGAGGCGAAGAAGGCAGGCATACCGGTGGTTGCGATCGACGCCGTCGTCAATGGCGACAACGACGTGCAGGTGGGCGTCGACAACCACAAGGTCGGCGTCGACATCGGCACCTATACCGGCAACTACATCGCGAAGTCGATGGGCGGCAAGGCACAGGTAGGTGTGGTGGGCGCGCTCAATTCGTACATCCAGAACGTGCGTCTCGACGGCTTCAAGTCCGGCCTCGCCGCCACCCCGGGCGCGAAGATCGGCTCGACGGTCGATGGCCAGAACGTACAGGACCAGGCGCAGACGGCTGCCGAGAACCTGATCTCCGGCAACCCGGACATGTCGGTCGTCTACGCCACGGGCGAGCCCGCGCTGATCGGGCTCGTTGCAGCAGCGTCGGCGCAAGGCGTGACCAATCGCGTGAAAATCGTCGGCTGGGACCTGAGCGCGCAGGCCATCAAGGGCATCGACCAGGGTTATGTTCTCGCCGTCGTGCAGCAGGACCCCGAAGGCGAAGGCAAGGCAGCGGTGGCCGCGGCGTTGAAGCTCATCGCGAAGCAGCCGGTGGAGAAGAACATCTCCGTGCCGGTGACGATCGTCACGAAGGCCAACGTCGACAAGTACCGCAGCGTGTTCAAGTAACCGCAGCCCGCCCCGCGCGGGGCGCGGAAATGGAGGAATCCAGATGAACAGTGCAGCCACGGCGGCGCCGCTGCGCGTACGCATGCGCGACATCGCCAAGCAGTACGGAGCGATCCAGTCGCTGCGCGGCGTCAATCTCGAAGTCGCTCCCGGCGAGGTGCTGGGCCTGGTGGGCGACAACGGCGCGGGCAAGTCCACGCTCTCGAAGGTGCTCTCGGGCGCCGTGGTTCCCGACAGCGGAACGATCGAGATCGACGGCGCGGCCGTCCATTTCGAGGATCCGGGCGACGCGCGCGCCCATCGCATCGAGATGGTCTATCAGGACCTCTCGCTGTGCGACACCGTCGACGTCGCCGGCAACCTGTTTCTCGGCCGCGAGCCCATGCGCCGTATCTGCGGCGTCCCCATGCTCGATCACGCGAAGATGCATCACGATGCGCGCGAGATGCTCGACGGCCTCGGCATCCGCATTCCCGACACGCGGCTCGACGTGGAGAATCTCTCGGGCGGTCAGCGCCAGGCCATTGCGATCTCGCGCGCCGTCTCGTTCGACCCGAAAGTGCTCATCATGGACGAGCCGACGGCTGCGCTCGCCGTGGCCGAAGTGGAGGCCGTGCTCGAACTCGTGCGCACGGTCAGCGCGCGCGGCGTCAGCGTGATCCTGATCAGCCACCGGCTGCAGGACCTGTTTCTCGTATGCGACCGCATCACGGTCATGTACGAGGGCCGCACCGTCGCGGACCGGCCGATCGCCGAGACGAACCTGCAGGAAATCGTCGACCTGATCGTCGGCCACAAGTTCAACGCGCGCTCCGCGCGCCCACTCGCGGGGAACTGATCATGGGTATCACCGTGTCCCAAACCACTCCCGCACCGGGCGCACCGCGCCTGTCGCACCGGCTCGGCCGTCATGCGGGCGTTGCCAGCATCGCGGGCTTCTTCCTCATCTGCGTGATCGCGTTCGCCTTCGCCACCGACACGTTCCTTACGTCCGGCAACCTGCTGAACGTGTTGCGTCAGAGCGCGCCGCTCCTGATCGTCGCGACCACGATGACGCTCGTCATCACGACGGCCGGCATCGACCTTTCGGTCGGCTCGACGCTCGCATTCGTCGGCGCGCTCGCGGCGGTCGCGCTGCATGCGGGCGTGCCCGACACCCTCGTGGTGATCGGCGGCCTCGCGCTTGGCGGCCTGATCGGCCTCGTCAACGGCTACTTCATCGCCATTGCCGGCATGCCCGCGTTCATCGTGACGCTCGGCACGCTGTCGATCGTGCGCGGCGCGGCGCTCCTTATCACGCAGGGCTACTCGGTGCCCGTGGACAGCAACGGCTGGTTCGTCGATCTCGGCCGCGAGTGGTTCCTCGGCCTGCCGCTGCCAGCCGTCATCGCCGTCGCGGTCATGGCGGCCGGCTGGGTCGTGCTGCGCCATACGCGCTTCGGACGCTATATCGTCGGGATCGGCACCAATGCGGAAGGGGTGCGACGCGCGGGCGTAGACGTGCGGCGCGTGATCGTCAAGGTGTACATACTGAGCGGCGCCGCCGCGGGGCTCGCGGGCCTCATCACGACGGCGCGCCTTGGCAGCGGCTCGTCGAACCAGGGCGTCGGCTTCGAACTGGCGGTGATCGCCGCCGTCGTCCTCGGCAGCACCAACCTGTTCGGCGGCCGCGGCACGATCCTCGGCACCCTGCTCGGCGCGCTGACCATCGCCGTGCTCGGCAACGGGCTGATTCTCATCCACGTCTCGCCGTTCTACACGCAGATCATCCAGGGGGCGATCATGCTGTTCGCAATCTGGATGAACACGCGGATCTTCTCGCCGCAACGCCGGCGCAAGGGCTGAGGGCCGAGCGATGACGCGATCGAAACCTGCGTTCGGCCACGCCTTGCCCCTGCCCGTCGGAGTCGACAGCGGCCATGTGATGACGGTGCTCGGGCCGCTTCCCGTCGAGGCGATGGGGATCACCCTGATGCACGAGCACATCCTGATCGACGCCTCCGGCAAATGGGTCGCACCGGCCTGCTGCAGCCAGCGGCACGTCGGCGAGCAGAAAGTGCACATCGGCATTCTCGGCGCGTTGCGCATGAACCCGCTGATGAACCGCGACAACTGCCAGCTCTTCGATGCCGATCTCGCGGTCGAGGAACTGATGAAGTTTCGAGAACTGGGCGGCCAGACGGTGGTCGATCCGACCAATCTCGGCATTGGCCGCGACCCGCTCGCGCTGCAGCGCATTGCGCGGCGCACGGGCCTGAACATCGTGATGTCGACTGGCTTCTATCTGGAGCCTTCGCACCCCGCTTACGTGCGCGAGCGCTCCGTCGGCGAACTGGCGGAGCAGCTGGTCTACGAGGTCGGCGGAGCCGACCGCAAGCCCGAGGTGGTTGCGGGACTGATCGGCGAGATCGGCGTTTCGGCCGCATTCACGCCCGAGGAGGAGAAGTCGCTGCGCGCGGCGGCACGCGCCAGCGCGGCAACGCGGGTGCCGCTGTCGGTGCATCTGCCGGGCTGGGTGCGGCACGGTCATCGCGTGCTCGACATCGTCGAGCAGGAAGGCGCCGACCTCGCGCACACGGTGCTGTGCCACATGAACCCGAGCCATGCCGACGTCGAATATCAGCACGCGCTCGCGCGCCGCGGCGCATGGCTCGAGTACGACATGATCGGCATGGACTACTACTACGCGGACGAGGACGCGCAGTCGCCTTCCGACGAAGAGAACGCCCGGGCGATCCGCGCGCTCATCGACGCCGGCTTCATCGGACGCCTGCTGCTTTCCCAGGACGTGTTTCTCAAGATGATGCTCACGCGCTACGGGGGCCACGGCTATGGCTACATCCTCGAGCACTTCGTTCCGCGCTTGCGGCGCCACGGCGTGACGGACGCGCAGATCGAGACGCTGCTCGTGACGAATCCCGTCCGGGTGTTCTCGCGCGCTCACACAGGCTGACGCGGCGCGTGCCCGGCACGCGCCATCCATCGAGATGCAAACACGCAGGTGCCCGGCGGCAACCGCGCTGCGGGCCTGCGCCCCAAGGAGATGCGAATGAAGAAGTCCGTTCTGCTCGCCGGCGAGTCCTGGACCAGCACGGCCACCCACGTCAAGGGTTTCGACCTGTTCGCTTCGGTGACCTATCACACCGGCTCGCAGCAGTTCATGGCGCTGTTCGAGGATTCCGCCTATGCGCTCACGCACATGCCGAGCCACGACGCGCAGACCCGGTTCCCGTCCACGCTCGAAGGCTTGCAGGCCTACGATGCGATCATTCTGTCCGACATCGGTGCGAACACGCTGCTGCTGCATCCCGACACCTGGGCGCAAAGCCGGCGCACGCCCAACCGCCTGAAGCTGCTGCGCGACTATGTCGAAGCCGGCGGCGGATTGATGATGATCGGCGGCTATCTGAGCTTCCAGGGCATCAACGGCAGCGCGCGCTTTCGCAATACGCCAGTCGAGGCGGTGCTGCCCGTGCGGTGCCTGCCTTGGGACGACCGCGTCGAAGTGCCCGAGGGCTTTACGCCGGAAATTGTCGCGCACCACCCGGTCGTCGCCGGGCTCGGCGCCAGTTGGCCCCATCTGCTCGGCTACAACGAAGTCGAACTCAAATCCGATGCGACGATCATCGCATCTGTGCCGGAAACCGGTCATCCGCTGCTCGCCGCGGGCCAGTACGGCGCGGGACGCACACTTGCATGGACGAGCGACATGTCCGTGCACTGGCTGCCGCCCGAGTTTTCCGCCTGGGAGGGCTATGGCCGCCTGTGGCGCAACTGTCTCGACTGGCTCACGCACGACACAGCGGCGCGGTGAGCCGTACGAGGCAAGCGAGATCCGCTCATGACCCACGTTGATCCCATTGCGCTCGCGCGCAAGCTCGTTGCGTTTGCAACCGTCAACCCGCCGGGCGACGAGCAATCCTGCGCACGCTACGTCGCCGGCGTGCTCGATGAACTCGGCTTCGACACGACACTGCACGCATTTGGCGAGCGCCGCTTCAATCTGGTGGCGACGCTCGCGGGCGCGGGCGGCGGCGCGCCGCTCGGCTTCACCGGGCACCTCGACGTCGTGCCGCTCGGCACGGCGGCATGGGAACACGATCCGTTCGCGGGCGAGATCCACGACGGGCGCCTATACGGGCGCGGCACGTCCGACATGAAGGCGGGCATCGCGGCGTTCATTGCCGCGTGCGCGGCAGCGCCCGACGCGCTCAGGCGCGGCAGCGGCGTGCATCTGATCCTGACTGGCGGCGAGGAAACCGGCTGTGACGGCGCAAAAGCGCTCCTTGCCGCGCAGCCCAAACTCCTGCAGCCGCTTGGCGCATTGATCGTCGGCGAGCCGACCGCCAACCGCGTCCTGCTCGGTCACAAGGGCGCGCTGTGGCTGAGGGGCATGGCACATGGCGTTACCGCCCACGGCGCGATGCCGGACAAGGGTGTCAACGCGATCCGCGTCGCCACCCATGCGCTCGCGAAGCTCTGGGATTTCAGCGCCGGCTCCGCGCACGAGGTGATGGGAGCGCCCACGCTCAATGTAGGCACGATACACGGCGGGCTCAACGTGAATTCCGTTCCCGACCGCACCGAGTTCACGATCGACATGCGGACCGTGCCCGGTATCGAGCACGCCTGCGTGACGCAACGGCTGCACCAGTGCCTCGCGCCGGTCGAACTCTCCCCGATCGTCGACCTGCCGCCGGTCTACTCGGAGCCGTTCGACAACTGGATCGCCCACGTGCTCGAACTCGCGCGCCCGTTCGACGAGCTACCGGCTGGTCCGCGTACGGCCCGGTATTTCACCGACGCGGCCGTGCTGAAACCCGCCACCGGCTGGCCGCCGACGATCCTGCTCGGCCCCGGCGAGCCCGAACTTGCGCACAAGACCGACGAGTACTGCCGCGTGGATCGCATTCACGCCGCAGTCGAACTGTACCGGGCCATTCTCCACGACTGGGTAACGCGCTCATGACTGACGACGCCTCGGCGCGCGGCGGCGCGCAGGTCTGCGTGGTCGGCAACGCTGCGATCGACATGACGTTGCGCGTCGCCGCGCTTCCGCAGCCCGGCGAGACGTCACGCGCGCTCGAAACCGCCTGCGATTTCGGCGGCAAGGGGGCGAACCAGGCCGTAATCGCGGCGCGCGCCGGTGCGGCCGTCACGCTGCTTGCCGCGCTCGGGCGCGACGCGGACGGCGAGCGGATCGTCGCCATGCTCCAGCGCGAGGGCGTGGACACGCGACACGTCGTGCAGCTTGACTGTGCAACCGATCTCTCGATCGTCACGATCGATGCGGCTGGCGAAAACACCATCGTGACCCGCAGCGAAGCCGCCGACCGTTACGCACCCGACGCCGCCGCGCTCGATGCCGCGAGCCGCGCGGGCGACTGGGTCGCACTGCAGGGCAATCTCTCGCAAACCGTCACGGCTGCACTGCTGCGCCATGCCCGGCAGACTGGCCGCAAGACTTTCCTGAACCCCGGCCCAGTGCACTTTGACTGCCGCGCGTTGCTGCCTGATGTCGATGTGCTCGTCGTCAATCGCGTGGAGGCCGCCGCGCTTTCGGGACAGGAAGACCCGCATCGCGCGGCGCACGCGCTGCGACACGCCGGAGCGGCCGACGTTCTCGTCACGCTCGGCGCTGGCGGCGTCGTCTGGTGCGGTGGCGAGCGCGCCAGCGTCGATCTGCCTGCCGTTGCGGTGACGGCGGTCGACACGGTTGGCGCCGGCGACGCGCTTTGCGGCACGCTCGTCGCGGCACTGGCTCACGGCCTCACCATCGGCGACGCCTTGCCCGACGCGATGGCGGTCGCCGCCTGGGTGGTAAGCCGTCGCGGCACGCAGGCCAGCTTTCCCGAACATGCACGCATGCGCGAGCTGGCCGCCTTTCTCCGAACAGATCACAAGGTATCCGAATGAATACACAGAACGTGGTTGGACGCGGGAGCACCGATTGCCTCGAACAAATCTTTGGGCGGGCGCGCGGCGTGGTCATCGGCGTCATTCATTGCCCCGCGTTTCCAGGCGCACCGCGCTATGACGGCCGCACGAGCGATGCGCTCTACGAAACCGCGCTCGCGGACGCGCGCGCCTACGCGCAAGGCGGCGTCGACGGGCTGATCGTCGAGAACCACGGCGACGTGCCGTTCTCGAAACCCGGCGACATCGGCCACGAAACGTCCGCGTTCATGGCCGTGACGGCCGACCGCATCGCCCGCGAGACCGGGCTGCCGATCGGCATCAACGTGCTCGCGAATGCGTCGATACCGGCGCTGGCCATTGCCGCGGCGAGCAACGCCGCGTTCGTGCGCGTCAATCAGTGGGCCAACGCGTACATTGCCAACGAAGGTTTCATTGAAGGCGAAGCGGCGCGCGCGCTGCGCTACCGCGCGCAGCTCCGCGTGGACGGCATACGCGTGTTTGCCGATGCGCACGTCAAGCACGGCGCCCACGCGATCGTGGCGGACCGCGCGCTGGAAGAACTCGTGCGCGACGTCGAGTTCTTCGACGCCGACGCGATCATCGCCACTGGCCAGCGGACCGGCGACGCCGCCAGCGTCGACTACCTGCGGCAGATCCGCGCGGCGACGCATCTGCCGCTGCTGGTCGGCAGCGGGTGCACGCAACACAACGTCGCGGAAATCCTGTCTGTGGTCGATGCGGTGATCGTCGCGAGCTCGTTGAAAGTGGGCGGCGTATGGTGGAACCCCGTCGACGAAGCCAAAGTGCGCGAGTTCATGCGGGCGGCGCGCGGCGGCACGCCATGAGTCGCAGGCGGAGGATGCGGCGGCGTCCATGGCGCGACAGCGGGGTGACAGCGCAGTGACGGCGCTCAGTCGAGCGACATGCCCAGTTCGGCGGCCATGCGCGCGACGAGCGTTTGCAGACGCGCGACTTCTTCGGTGAGCCGTTGCTGCCCGGCGCGCACCGCCTCGAAGTCCGCGAGCGAAACGCTTTCGCCGGCATCCTCGCGAGCCCCGGGCGCGATGGTCCCCGCGGCGACGAAACTCGCCGTATTCACTTCGCCGCACAGCAGATGCATCCAGCGGCTTTCGCGCTCGCCCGGCGCACGCGGCAGCTTCACGACGAGCGGCGGCTCGCGTTCGGCCAGCTCTTCGAGGAAGCCTTCGACCGACGACACATCGGCGAACCCGTGCAGGCGCGACGAGTTCAGGCGCAATTCTGCCGCCGTCTGCGCGCCGCGCAGCAGCAGCACGGTCAGCAGCGCCACGGCCTGGCTCGGCACGCCGAGCACGCGGTTCAGGTTGTGCTCGAAGCGCGGCACGCGGCTGCTGCTGCCTTCGAACACGAGGCTCAGCAGCTTGAGGTCTTCGATGGCGGCCAGGACTTCCGCTTCGCTCACGTTCATGACCGGGGTGCGCGCGGTCTTCTGGTTGCAGCCGAGCGTAAGCGCGTTGAGCGAGAGCGGATAGGTGTCGGGCACCGTGTGCTGCTTTTCGACCAGCACGCCGACGATACGCGCCTCGATCGGCGAAAGCGCGCGCAAGGCACGCGGCGAGGAAGCATCGGCAGGAGAATTCATGGGCAGATCAGTCCGCTGTGGTTCGGTTGGAATCAGGCGTTCGATCATACGCGCGCCGGGCTTCCTGCAGAAGCCGGGTGCGGGTCGGACGGGAATCAGCCCGCGATCAGCTTCAACCCCGCAGGCAGCGCCTCGCCGAATACCCGGCCCGTGTCCGCCGTATCGAGCGCAACGACTTCGCGCACCATCGTCACCCACGCAGGCGGCGCGTTGGCCGACTCCATGCGGCGCACCACGGTCTCGCGCAACTCGGAGGGCAGGTCGCGCGAACGGTCTCCCGTCATGCGCGCGATTTGCGCGGCTGCGAACATCGCCGGTTCGATCTTCTTCCAGTCGAGTGCGAGAATCGCGTCGAGCCAAAGCGCGGCGGTTTGCGGCGGCACCACGCCGTGCGCGCTGCCGTAGAACGGCTGGCGCGCGCCGATGCGGCCCACGGCCCACCACGTCTGATGATTCTCGGAAGGCTTCTGGAGCCGTTGCAACAGCCGCTCGCCGATCTCGATCTTGCGCTCGGCAGCAATCTGTTCGAGCGACGCATAGAGCCGGATCATGTCCGGCACGCCCAGCTTCGCGGGGTCGAAGGGCAGCTTGTGGCGCTTCGAGCCGGCCGCCTCTTCGAGGTACGTCATCGCCTCGAGCACCTCGTGCTGCTGCGCCTCGTTCAGGCCGCCCGCCGCGCGGCGCCAGAGCGTCCACCACTCCGACCACACCTGGCCTTCGCCCACGAACTGGATACCGTCGTCGAAGAGCGTCCAGAGCTGCTCGACGCGCCATTCGTCCAGCGGATAGCCGAAGCCCGGACGCAGGCAGAAGCCGGCGAGGTTCAGCCACAGGCGTTCGTGATCGGCGGAGCGCCGGCGCTTGCCCGCGCGCTCCCAGAGCGCGCCGAACAACTCGCGCAGGAGCGGGCCGTCCCAGCTCTGGCGCGGCCCGAGCCGCTCTTCGAGATGCGCGCGCAAGCGCTTCACTGCCTTCGCGTCGACCTTGGCGGAGCGCGCGCCGAACACACGCCCGATCGCCTCGATGGCTTCGTCGAGGCCCGCGTGGCGCGACCCGCCGTTCGCCACACCTGCCCCAACCTCGTGCTCCGCGCGGCGCAGCGCGAATTCGAGCAGCCAGCGCTGCGAGGCGTCGTCGGTGGCGATGCAGTGCATCTCCAGCGTGCCGACTTCCGTGAGTGCGGTCGTGAGCTTGACGGGGCGCTCGCGCGCTGTCTTTGCATCGCCCCCTGCGGGCACCACGGTCGCGAGCGGCGGCAGGCGCACGAAGTCACCCGCCGCGAGGTCGGCCAGTTCGCCCGGTTGCCACGCGGTGTCGGCCACCGTCGATGCAAGATGGAACTGCACCGGCTGGCCCAGCTGCAATGCGAACGTGCGGTCGTCCAGATGCAGTTCGTGGCCTTCCTCCGTGCCGCGCGGCAGGACGCACACGCCACGCGGTGCGGCATCGGCTCCCGCGCCTTCATCGAGCACGAGAAAGTAGCTGCGCGGCGAGCCGCCGCCAATACGCGGCGCGTTGCCCGAGCGCGCAAGCGCGTAGGCGACCGCGCCGCGCGCGACGGCCACGTCGGGCTGATCGTTCTGCAGCACGTTGAGCGGCTCGCCGCTCCACGTGCCGAGCGTATCGGCCAGACGCTGCGCGAGCGAGCGAGCGCGGAACACGCCGCCGTTGAGCAGCAGCGCGTCGGGCATGGGCAGCGCGGTTTGCGCTTCGCCGGCAGCGCCGGAAGCACCCAGCGCCTCGCGCGACTGCGCGGCGAAGCGCTGCAGGAACGCCGCGATATGGCGCGTGATGGCCGGATCGGCGGCATAGGGCAAGCCGAATTCGACGATCGCCGCGCGCGAGCGGCGCGGCAGATCGCTGGCAGTGCCCATGGGGAAGAAGCCGTCCACCACGATCTGCGCGACTTCCTCGCGGCCGAGCTGCGTGGTGCGCGCGCCGCCCACGAGACGCGCGCCCGCGCCGAGCAGCGTG
This sequence comes from Paraburkholderia silvatlantica, assembly GCF_003096715.1. Lineage (GTDB taxonomy): Bacteria > Pseudomonadota > Gammaproteobacteria > Burkholderiales > Burkholderiaceae > Paraburkholderia > Paraburkholderia silvatlantica. The sequence goes on along the minus strand of NZ_QEOL01000023.1, from coordinate 134,702 downwards.
ATCGGCACGGACTCGGGCGCGCTCGCGTCGAGCAGTTGCTCCTTCGCGACGCGGCAGCGCTCGACAAGCTGCGAAAGGCTCGCCGCGCTCAAGCGCGTTTGCGCGTTCGCGAGCCGGCTTTCGGCCAGATGGGCGAGCGCGAGATCCATGTTGTCGCCGCCGAGCATCAGATGATTGCCCACGCCAATGCGCGTGAGCCGCGGCTCGCCGCCCTCGAACTGCACCTTGATGAGCGTGAGATCGGTCGTGCCGCCGCCCACGTCGCACACGAGCACGAGGCGCGACGCGCCTAGCTGCGCATCGAGTGTCGCGCGATGGTGATACAGCCAGTCATAGAACGCGGCCTGCGGTTCTTCGAGCAGGCGCAGCGCGGGCAGCGACGCCTGCCGCGCCGCTTCGAGCGTGAGTGCGCGCGCGCCGTCGTCGAACGAGGCGGGCACGGTGAGCACCACGTCCTGATCTTCGAGCGGCGCGTGCGGGAAACGATGGTTCCATGCGGCGCGCACGTGCGCGAGATAACTCGCGCTCGCGGTCACCGGCGAAACCTTGGCGACGTCGTCGGGCGCGCCCCACGGCAGGATCGGCGCGAGGCGGTCCACCGCGGCGTGCGAGAGCCAGCTTTTCGCGCTCGCGACGAGGCGACCAGGCACCTGCGCGCCGAGCGTGCGCGCGAGACGGCCGATGACGGCGTCGTCGCCCGGTGCAGGCGCGCGCCACGGCAAGCGCAGATCGCCCGCCGCAAGCTCGCCTGCCGCCGGGTGATAACGCGCGGAAGGCAGCATCTTCTCCGCGCCCACTTCCCCGAGGCCGGTGAGCTGCTCGACGTCGAACACGCGAATGGCATCACCGCCTGCCTCCACGTACGCCACGACGGTATTGCTCGTCCCGAGGTCGATGCCGACGACGTATGGCTTCATCGGGCTCAGTCGCCTGCTCCGCCGCGCACGTCGAACTCGACCTTCCAGCGCTCGTTCGTGCCGCTCGGCATGGCTTCGAGTTCCAGCGTGCCCGCCTCCGTCACGCGCGCATGCAGCTTCACGGGCACCACTTCGCCGGGCGTGCGGCCTTCGGTCGGCAGCGTGGCCTGGATTGCCTCCAGCTCCTGCAACTCTTCGGGCGACCAGTAGTCGAGCATCGTGCCGACCTGATCCTGGCGCCGCACCGAAGAACCGAAGAAGCGGAAGTGCACCGGCTCGCCCACCACGAGGCCGAATTCCTGCGGCGGCAGCGCCGCCTGAGTGCCCTCTTCCATGCCGAACGGCGCGACGCACAGCGCCGACACGGGCGGCTCGAGCCCCGGCACCGCCGGCATGGCCGATTCGACGGCCACGTAATACGCACGCGCCGTGCCGCCGCGGATGCGCACGCCCTTGCCGCGCTTCACGTAGCCGTAATAGGCCGCGCCGCGCGCCACCGCGAGGTCGAGATCCGCGCCGCCGAGCAGACGCGCGCTCGCAGCACCCTCGGCCGCGAGCCAGCCGTTGAGGATGTCGAGCACGCGTTGCGAGAGCAGCGCCGACTTGAACACGCCGCCGTTGAAGAGGACCGCGGTGGGATGCAGGAACCTCGCGCCTGCCGCGCCAGGATGCTGCGCGCCAAAGCCTTCGAGCTGTGCGAGCGCCTGCACCTGGCGGCCGAGGAAGGCCGCGAGATGGCGCGTGACGCCTGCGTCCTGTGCATACGGCAGGCCAAGCTGCGTGAGACCCACGCGCGTGCGCACGGCGGGGCGCGCGGCGGCGTCCACCTGCGGGAAAAAGCCTTCGAGAATGATCTGCGTGAGTTCGGCGCGCGTGAGTTCGGTGCGGATCGAACCGCCGATCAGCTTCGAGCCGCGGCTCGGCACGACGAGCGGCACCGTATCGACCGTGGCGTCGCTCAGCAGCGTTTCCTTGGCCGACCGGCACGCATAGGTCAGCGCGCGCAGCTGCCACGGATCGGCCTGCGTGCCCTGGGCCGCGAGCTTGCGCGCCACCACGTGCGCCAGCGCGAGGTCCATGTTGTCGCCGCCGAGCAGAATGTGCTCGCCCACGGCCACGCGATGCAGTTCGAGATTGCCTTCGCGCTCGACCACGGCGATCAGCGAAAGGTCGGTCGTGCCGCCGCCCACGTCCACAACGAGGATGATGTCGCCGACCTTCACTTCCTTGCGCCACGCGCCGCCGCTTTTCTGGATCCAGCTGTAGAGCGCCGCTTGCGGCTCTTCCAGCAGCGTCATGTTGGCGTAGCCCGCCGCCTGCGCGGCCTCGGCCGTCAGCTCGCGCGCGGCAGGGTCGAACGAGGCTGGAATCGTGACGGTGATCTCCTGCTCGCCGAACGGCGCCTCGGGGTGCGCGTGGTCCCAGGCCTCGCGCAGGTGCGTGAGATAGCGCACCGAGCTTTCGAGTGGCGACACGCGCGTGACTTCGGGCGGCGCGTCGTTGGGCAAAATGGCCGCGCGGCGATCCACGCCGGGGTGGCACAGCCAGCTCTTCGCGCTCGACACGAGACGGATCGGCGTGCCCGCGCCGCGGCTGCGCGCAAGCTCGCCCACGGCGTACTCGCGCGTGGTGGTCCACGGCAGCGTGAGGTCGCCCGGCGTCAGCTCGCCCGCATGCGGCAAGTACAGGAACGAAGGCAGCAGATCGGGCGATTCCAGCGTGCCCGGCGCCGTCAGCTGGGTCACGCTCAGCACGCCCTGCTGGGTCTTTTCGCCATCGCTGGCGCTGAGGTCGACGTAGGACAGCGCACAGTGCGTCGTGCCGAGGTCGACGCCAATCGAATATCGCGGATCGCTCACAGCTCCACCTCCGCCGGCGCGATGATGCGCGCGTCGTGCGTCTTGACGAGTTGCGGCAGCTTGACTTCCTCGACGCGCCAGCCGCGATGCGTGAGGCTGCCGCTGAACGGCGCTTCGCCTACCACGTTGCCGGTCACGCGCACGGCGGCGGCGTCGAAACCGGCCGGCAGCGTCACGCGCGAACCTTCGGACTCGCTGCGCACCGGGCGGATCGCGAAGTGGTCGCGCAGTGTGGCGCGGCAGCCTTCGTGAACGATGCGGGCGGCGGCGCCGATGTCCGCATCGGCATAGCCCGCAATGTCTTCCTCGACGAAATCGACGAAGCGCGCGTTGCGCTGGAGCAGGCCGAGCAACTGGAGCGCGGCGTCGGGCGTGGCTTCCTTGATGACGGCGGGCGCGGGTGCCGGCTGCGCGGCCGGAGCCGCGGCGGGCGCAGGCGCGGCGGCGGCGGGTGCAAGCCCGCCTTCACGCAGACGGCGCACGTTGGCGGCCAGCTCACCGTCGCCGAGGATCGCGAAGAACGATCCCAGCGCGACCGAAAGACGGCCGAAGAAAGACAGATTCGATTCGGGCATGTAGACGACTCCAATAGCGCTTGAGGGCTCGCAGGCAAGGCGAGCCGACCTGCCGGGCTCGCAACGAGGCCCGATCGATGCCTGGAAAGAGGCGGCCGGCAGGGGAAACTCGAGCCCGGTACGGGCTCAAAACCCGTATTTTGCCTTGTCGCGGGCGCAAGCCGGTCAAAATGCGGATCTGGCGGGGGGAATGGCGTGCCCGGCAGGGGCGCGAAGCTTCGATGGCGGGCGGGGCGCCGGGCAATACGCGTGGGGCAGCGCGCTGACCTTCGGCTGTTACCGGTTGAGCGCTGCGGCCCTGAAAAGGGGCGGCACGGCAGATGAAATGGGGGGCGCGACTGGCAGCACGCGCAAACGCTCACGCCCGCGCCGCAGCCGCGATTCGCCTTGCGGCCTCGGCGCTTTCAGGGAAAGATGGGGGTCGTCGCTTCTGCGCCTTCCACGTCGGCGCGCGGAACATGCTGCGCGATGTTCGCCTCGATTTCCGCTTCGCGCGAACCGGGCACATCGGCCATGACCAGCAACTGGCCGTCCCCGATCGGCCCGTTAAAGCGCGAGAGCCGCGTGTTCGGTTCGTCCACGCCGATCATGCCGGCCACCCACGCGCCGAATATCGCGCCCGCAAGGGTCAGCGCCACGACCACGCCGCCTGTGATATCGAAGTTCTCGGGCGGAAACATCAGCGCCACGAGACCGGCGATTGCGCCGGTCGCGGCGCCGAACATCACGCCGCGCTCCAGCGCGTGCACGACGTCGCTGCGCTGCAGCAGCGACGCCTCGGGCAAGCGTTCGAGCCCCACGCTGTGATTCGCGAGCACGTGAATATGACGCCACGTGATGCGCGCGCGCAGCAGATCGTCGACGATCGCCTGCGCCGTGGTGGTGTCGGGAGCGAGGAAATAGAGGCGTCTCATGATGGCCCTCCTTCGGTCATGCAGCGAGCCGCCTGCAACCGGCTCGCTGCCACATGACCACGATGCGATTCCGTTCATCCTACGCCTGAGTTCCGGGCAGCGCGACATCCCGGGCGTATGCCACAACCCACGCGCGCCGAGCCGCCTAGATCTCGACGCGCGCCCCGACCTCGATCACGCGATTGGCCGGCAGCTTGAAGAATGCGGCGATATTCCCGACGTTGTGCAGCATCACTGCGAAAAGACGCTCGCGCCAGAGCGACATGCCGTGGCCGCGCGTCGGCACCACCACGGCGCGGCTGAGGAACCACGACGTCTCGTCGAGATCGAACGTCAAGTCCGCGGACTTGTAGGCGGCGAGCGTGCGTGGCAAGTCCACCTCGTCCTTGAATCCGTAGTTGACCGCGACGCAGTAGCAGCCCGGGCATAGCAGTTCGACCATCACGCGCTCGCTTTCGGCCACCCATGGCACGTCCTTCGTCTTCACGCTCAGGAATACTACGCGTTCGTGCAACACCCGGTTGTGCCGCAAGTTGTTCACGAGCGCGTGCGGTACGGCGTCGGCGTTCGGCGTGAGGAAGATCGCCGTGCCGCCCACGCGCACCGGCGAACTCTCGAGCAGCGTCGCGAGATAGGGTCTCAGGGGCTTCTTGCCGGCGCGCACGCGTGCCTCGGCCGCCATCATTTCCCAGCCCTTGCCCCAGGTCGCCATGACCGTGAACATCAGTGCGCCAATCACGAGCGGGAACCAGCCGCCGTCCACGATCTTGAGCAGGTTGGCCGAGAAGAACATGGCGTCGATCACGAAGAAAAACGCCGTCGCGAACACGCACAGCAGCCAGTTGTAGTGCCACGCGTAACGCACGACGAAGAACGTGAGGAACGTCGTGATGAGCATCGTGCCGGTCACGGCGATGCCATAAGCGGAGCCGAGCGCCGTCGACGAACGGAAGCCCACCACCGCTGCGACCACGGCGACAAGCAGTATCCAGTTGATGCCGGGCACGTAGATCTGCCCGATTTCACGCTCCGAGGTGTGCACGATATTCATGCGCGGCAAGAAGGAGAGTTGCATGGCCTGCATCGCCATGGAGTAGGTGCCCGAAATCACGGCCTGCGATGCGATGACGGTGGCGACGGTCGCAAGCACGATCATCGGCACGATGGTCCATTGCGGAAAGAGCCGATAGAACGGGTTTTGCACGGCGCCGGGGTTGGCCAGCAGCAGTGCGCCCTGCCCGAGATAATTGAGCGCGAGCGCGGGAAATACCATGCCGAACCACGTCAGCCGAATAGGCTGCTTGCCGAAATGGCCCATGTCGGCATAGAGCGCTTCGGCGCCCGTGAGCGAGAGCACGACCGCGCCCAGCGCGACGAAGGCGAGCCAGCGATGATGCAGGCAAAACGCGATGCCCTCGCGCGGATCGAGCGCGAACAGCACGGCCGGCGCAGAGGCGATGTTGGCCACCCCCGCCGCGGCGATCACGACGAACCACAGCACCATCACCGGACCAAACACTGCGCCGATGCCACCGGTGCCGTGCTTTTGCGTCACGAACAGCACGATGAGCGCCGTCAGCGTCACCGGAATCACATAGGTCTTGAGGGCTGGCTCGGCCACTTCGAGACCTTCCACGGCGCTCAGCACCGAGATGGCCGGCGTGATCACGCTGTCGCCGAAGAAGAGCGCCGCGCCCATCACGCCGATCACGAGCAGTGCGGTACGCAGGTGCGGCCGCGACGCAACCGAAGAAGCCGCGAGCGCGAGCAGCGCCATGATGCCGCCCTCGCCGTGATTGTTCGCGCGCAGGATGAGCGCGACATACTTGAGCGAGACGACGATCATGAGCGACCAGAAGATCAGCGAGACGATACCTACGATATTGAAAGCATTGACCGCAAGGCCGTTGCCGGGATCGAACACGGTGGCGAGCGTGTAGAGCGGGCTCGTGCCGATGTCACCGTAGACCACGCCGAGTGCGGCCAGCGAGAGCGCTGGAAGCGCCGGGCGATGCGGGCCGGAGTCGCCAAGGCGCCCATGCGCGGGCGCCGCGGATGCGGATGCGGATGCGGATGCGGATGCGGATTGTCCCATGTCTCCCTCCTGGTGCTGCCGCGTGCGGACCGGGGGCCGCGCGGCCTTGTCGTTTCGTATTGGCGAGGCTGCCTCGTCGGGCGCACTACGAAGTATAGGAACTTGGCGCGAAAATGCGCTTCGCGTGGCACCCGACGGCGGCATCAACAGTGCGGTACGAGCTGCCGTGCGTTCGCAAAACTGTCATAGTCGAGCGTATTTTCCTCAATATTCTCCCGATCAATCGGGCCGCGTGTCAGGCGTATAAAGAAAAGGAGTTGCACAATGCGAACCCGCCTCACGTCTCTCAGCGCCGCGCTGGCGCTTGCTGCCTGCGCGACGCAGCCCCCTTCAGCGCAACAGGACATCGCAACGCTTTCTGCACAACCCGCGGCCTTTGCGCAAGCGGGCGCCGCCGCTCACGAACGTCCGGTGAAAGTCATGATCGTGACGATGTTCGCGCCCGAAGCGAGGACATGGCTCGATCGCCTCGGTCCCTGGGAGTCCGTGACAATCGCGGGCCTCTCTCCAGACTATCCCGATGTGCACTGCAATGCCGACGACGTCTGCGTGATGACGACCGGCATGGGCCATGCGAATGCCGCCGCTTCGACGATGGCCCTTGCCTTCGCGCCGCAGTTAGACCTGCGCAAGACCTACTTTCTCATCGCGGGCATTGCGGGTGTGAACCCCGAGCAGGGCACGACCGGCTCGGCGGCCTGGTCGGACTGGCTCGTCGATTTCGGCCTGCAGTGGGAGATCGACGGCGATGGCCGACCGCACGGCTGGCACACCGGCTACCTCGGCATCAATACGAAAGGCCCCAGCGACAAGCCTGCGCTCGACTACCGCACCGAAGTGTTCCGCCTGAATCCGGGGCTCACCTCGGCGGCCTGGGCGATCTCGCGCGGCGTGACGCTCGCGGATAACGCGCAGGCGCAGGCCGCGCGCGCGAAATATGCTTACGCTCCTGCCAACCGGCCGCCCACGGTGATCCGTTGCGACTCGGTCACCGACGATACGTGGTGGTCGGGCACGGCGCTCGGCGCGAGGGCGAGCGAGTTCACGCGCCAGCTGACCGGCGGACAAGGCGTGTACTGCATGACGCAGCAGGAGGACAACGCCACGTTCGAAGCACTCAGCCGCGCGGCGCGCGCGCGACGCGTAGACCTCGATCGCGTGGCCGTCCTGCGCGCGGGCTCGGACTTCGATCGTCCGTATGCGGGAGAATCGAACGCGGCGAATCTGCTGAACTATGCGAGCCAGGGCGGCTTCGCAACTGCGTTGGAAAACCTTTTTCGCGCGGGCCACCCGCTCGTGCAGACCATCGTCACGCACTGGAGCGAATGGCAGGATGGCATTCCTGCAAATGCCTCTGCGGCGTCGCCTCGCTAGCCCAATCACGCCCTGTCCCCGCTTTGCCTCGTTGCATCGAAGCATCCTTGTGAGGAATACAGACGAACGATGCGTGCCGTTACCCGCCATGCATCGCCAATTCGCAAAGCAACTACAGCGCACGATCGTTCATACGCATTGCGCATCGAAATACGGGATTTCCGCTACTGAAATTCTCCTTTGACCGGATAGCTTTATCGCGGCATCTATGCCAGATTAGGTTTCACCCATTCAAGCGCAGCGCAGGGGTCGCGAAGCGATGCGCCATGATTTCACGGGGACAGCATGCACGGTTACTTCCCTCCCCTTCATGCCGTCACGCTCATCATGTTCGCGAGCGTGCACGCGTGTGCGCATTCGCGAGCGCACGCGTCATGAATGCCGCCAGCATCGTCGTGCTCGGCGCGGGGCCAGCGGGCGCAGCCGTTGCGCGCGCGCTCGCGGAACTCGAATATCGCGTGCAGGTGGTGAGCGACTGGCGCCGCTTCGACGCCGCCGAAGCCTTATCGGCACGCGCGATTGAAGCGCTGCGCCGTGCGGGCCTGCATCGTGCAGCCAGTTGCGGCGAAGGGCCATGCGTGCGCACCACGCTCTGGAACGGCGCGCTGCAAACGCTCAACGCGGAATTCCTCGTGGACCGGCGCGTATTCGATGCGGCCCTGCGCGAGGATCTGTGCAGTGCGGACGTGAACGTGATCGAGGCGAACTTGCGCTCGCTGCATTCCTCTTGCGCGGGTCACGATCTCATGATCGAAACCGCCGACGGACCGCTCACGCTGCGCGCGGACTTTCTGGTCGAAGCGCGCGGGCGCCTCGCGCCGCTGTTGCGCGATGCCACGCGCGGCCCGCAAACTGTGAGCCTGCTGAACGTATGGAAGGGCCGCGCGGGCGCAGCCGCCACCGCGGTGGAAAGCCTGCCTGCCGGATGGGCATGGATGGCGCGTCTGGGCGACGGCCGCTGCTACTGGCAATTGACGCTGGACGTCACAAATCCCGAACTGCCGCAGCGCGATGAACTGCTGGCGTTTTGCGAGCGCATGCGCCACTCGCCGCTTGCCAGCGACTTCTTCGCGGGCGACGGCGCGAACGATGCACGCCTCTATGCGCGCAGCAGCACCGCGACGCTGTGCGGCCGTACCGGCGGCCACAACTGGCTGCGCGTGGGCGATGCCGCCATGGCCGTCGATCCGCTCGCGGGCAATGGCGTGTTCCAGTCGCTCACCTCCGCGTTGCAGGCGCCCGCGGTGATCCACACGCTGCTCGCGAGGCCCGAGCGTGCGCCGCTCGCGCTGCGCTTTCACCAGCAGCGCATCGAGCAGTTGTTCATGCGCTTCGCGCGCACTGGACGCGATGTCTATGCGCTCGAGCAGCGCTGGACGACGCAGCCATTCTGGCAAACACGTGGTGCATGGCCCGACGACCGCCCCGCTCACGTGAGCGCCGATTTCAACGAACTGAACGTGGGACGCGCGCCCGTGATCGATGGCGGCATGATTGCCGAAGCGGACGTGGTCGCGAGCCCGGACCAGCCGCTTGGCATCTGGCATCTTTGCGATGCTGCTGTGGTCGAGGCGCTGCGCAGGGAGCCTGCTGAGCAGGTGCTCAAGTCGCTCGATGCGGATCAGGCGCGGATGGTAAGGCACTGGCTTGCCATGCAGGATTATCCTTAGGCGGGCGCTTTTGCCATTTCTTGAAATCAGGGAAGAGCGAACGCGCCCCGAACACCAAACTGCGGGAATTCCATCGCACTACTGATCGCCCACCCGCACCGGCGCAGCCATCTTGCCCAGCGCATCGAACATTCGGAGCCGCGCGCCCGACCCGTCCGGGCTCGATACAAAACGCGTAGAGGCGTGGCGCGACGCATGACGCCGCTGCGGCACGCTGCAGGCACGCGGCGGACAATCAGGGAACGTGCCTCGCGGCATCAAGTTTCGGCGTAAAATGCGCGTTCGCCGCGATGTACCGGCGTAGAAGCCTCACGCCAGCGATGCACGTCGATCTACTTACCATCTACCTCCTCCTGATCGGGACCCTGCTCGCCAGTTCCCTGATAACGCTCTGGGAGCATCGTACGCATCCCGCGCGCAGCAAGGCATTGCGGATACTGGCCGGGGGCTACGCCACCCTCGCAACCGGCTGCGCCGCGGTGCTCGTACGCGCCGATCTGCCCGGCGTTTGGGGCTACGCCCTGAGCAACCTCGTCATGATGGCCGGCTATCTGCTGGTTCTGCATGGCGTCGCGACGCTGAACGGGCGGCAATACCGGGCGGCGTCGATCGCCCTGCTCGCGTTGATCGCGCTGACCTGGGCCACATGGGGCGCACGGCATCCGCAGGCCATGTGGTATTACGCGAGCGCGTTTCCCATTGCGCTGGTGAGCGCCATGACGTCGCGCGAACTGCTGCGCGGCGACGGCATGAAAGGGATGCAATCGCGCCACGTCGCGACGTTCGTCACGGGATTTCACGCACTCTTCTACGTGTTCAGGACATTTGTCCTTCCGTTGCTGGGCAGCCGCTATGGGGACGGCTTCGTCGCGCTCGTCAGCAAGATCACGATGTATGAAGGCGTGCTGTATTCGATCATTCTGCCCATGGCCCTGCTCAAGCTGGTACGCGAGGAAACGCATGGGCAGCTGTTGCGCGAGTCCCAGACGGACTACCTGACCCGCCTTGGCAACCGCCGCTGGTTCTTCGAAGAAGGCGAGCGCGTGATGCGCGAGATCGGCACGCGGCAGCCGGTTTCGCTGCTTGCCTTCGATCTCGATCACTTCAAGACCATCAACGATCGCTACGGCCACAAGACCGGCGACGAGGTCCTCGAGACGTTCGCGGACATTGCCCGCAGCGCCATGGGGCCCGAGGCGATCCTCGCGCGCATAGGCGGTGAAGAATTTGCCGCCCTGCTGCCGGGCCATGACCGCGTGCACGCCAAAGCGGTGGGCGAGGCGATCGCAAGGCGCTTCGCTCAAACAGCCATGATCAAGGTCGATGGCGTCGCCATATGCGCCACGGTGAGCGTCGGCCTCGCGCAGCATGGCCACGAAGCGTCCACGCTCTCCGACCTGCTGGCCGCCGCCGACGCCGCGCTCTACAGTGCGAAAGCGCTGGGCGGCAACCGGCTCGAAATGCTGGTTCTCTAACGCTTCACGCCACGTCCGTCATTCTTGTCAGCTATTTGTAGGCGGTGCGCATTCTTTTTGCTAGCCCTCTTGAGCCCGCCCTATCCGGTCGCGGGTGCAATCGCGTCAAGCGGTAAGGGGGCACAATGGCAACGATCGATTCCCGGATTCGGGTGGCAATTTCCGCTGGACTGCTTTTCCTGCTTGCGGCTTGCGGCGGCGGCGGAAGCGGCAGCGGCGGCGGCGGCGGCTCGGGCAGCGGCACAAGCACGCCGGCGGGCGGCGTCAAGCTGCAAGTCGTCTCGTTCGGCGACAGCCTTTCCGACGTCGGGACCTATGCGCCGCTTGCGAGCGCCGTGGACGGCGGCCGGTTCACGACCAACCCCGGTCAGGTCTGGTCCCAGGATGTCGCGCAGTATTATGGGGACACCCTGAACGCCGCGTACACGGTCGGTCTCGATCACAAGCTGAGCGCGCGAGGCGGCTTCGGCTACGCAGAGGGCGGCGCCACGGTCGCCACGCCGGCCAACCAGTACGACTTCCTCTCGGACGTGATCGGCAACATCGAAATGCCGGTCAATCAGCAGGTTTCGAGCTATCTCTCCGCGCACGGCAGCTTCAACTCCGGCCAGCTCGTGCTGGTCTGGGCCGGCGCGAACGACGTGCTGCGCGCCGGCAACCCGCCTGGTGCCAACACGGTCGTGCAAACCGCCGCCACGACGCTCGCACAAATCGTCGGGCAGATCGTGCAGGCGGGTGCCACACACGTCGTGGTGATCAACGTGCCGAACGTCGGTCTCTCGCCCAAGGGCATCACCTCGCCCGACGGCGGCGCGAACCTGACCCAGCTCTCGCAGCTCTTCAATTCGGCATTGAACGGCGCGTTGCAGGCGAACGGCCTGCAAGGCAAGGTAACCGAAGTCGATTCCTACACCTGGATCACGCAACTCGTTGCGAACTTCCAGGCGAGCGGATTTACCGTGTCCAACACGGCCCAGGCGTGCGACCCGTCGAAAACGCCGGATAACACCTCGCTGCTCTGCTCGCCAGCCACCTACGTCTCGGCCAATGCCGACCAGACCTATATGTTCGCCGACGACCTCCACCCGACCACGCACACGCATACGCTGTTCGCGCAGTATGTCGAGCAGCAGATCGCGGCGAGCGGTCTGGGTCATTGAGTGCTGGATTCAAGCGGCCGCGCCTGGCATGGGTGCGTCCGCTTGCGTAGTCATCAAGACTCCTGATGATTCCCGCCACTCCGGGGCGGCTCCAGTGCCAACAGGTCCGATATCGTTGGCCCGCGGCCGCAGCGGCCGCCTGAGGTGGCGTGATCCTCGCTGGGCCTGGCACAAATTGATCTCCCTCGACGTGCTCGCAACGGCGATGACGGGTCCGCGGGAGAAGTACGGAGCGGGACTTGACCATGCGCCCTCCCATGTGTATGTTTTCGTTAACGAATTTTGTACAGGAGAGGTTTATGTCTATTCGCGCCCAAGACGTCGTCCCGATTAGCGAAGCACGCGCGCGGCTCACCGAACTGGCGGACGACGTAGTCGCCGGTGCCGAAAAGGTGCTGACGAAGAATGGCGCAGCCTTTGTTGCACTCGTCGATGCGAGAAAGCTCGACTTCTATCACGCCCTCGAAGCCGAGTACGGCCGGCTGATCATGATCGAAGACGCTGAGAAGGGGCTAAAAGACGCGCTCGCCGGACGTACAAAGTCCCTGGAGGACATTCGGGAGTCGATGCGACGTCGTTCTGAGTCGCACAAATGATCCCGGTCGATTTTGCAGAAACGTTCGAAGAGCGCCTCGAAACGATCAGCGAATTCATGTTGGAGCAGGACTCGTCGTCAGCACCGCAGCGAATGGATGACCTTTGGGAGCAAATTTTTCGCTTCCGCGATCTCGTGATGATTCATCCGCAACTCGGCCGCCCCGCCGGGTTCCTTGCGGCGCAGACCATTGAGGGACAGATGCGGCTCGACAAGCTAAAGCGTCTGGCGATCGAAGCTGATGTTCCCGATTTCCGCGAATATGTGCTGGGATCGCACGTGATCCTGTATGCCCATTCAGAAACGCGCGCAATCGTGCTCTCGATTCGACACCAGCGCGAGCTCGGCTACGCACCGCTGACCGATTGATGGCTGCGGCCTCTCTGCGGGGCAAGTACAACCCGATTGTCGTCCCCAGTTGAACGCAGCATCGCGTTCCAGCCACTTTATCCACGCCCTCGCCGACCGCATACTTCGTGACGTAGCCCTACCGCCCGTCAACGCCATGCTAAACAGAGACGCCATTCGCTCCGGTGCGTTTCTCGAGAGTTTCAGCCATCTCCCCCCTGAAATTCTCTGGACGCAAGCCCAGATCGCCCAGTCGCTCGCCGAAACGATGGCGAAGCGCCCCGCCGGCGAGGAAGTCTGGGTGTTCGGCTACGGTTCGCTCATGTGGAATCCGCTCTCACACTTCGACCGGCGCGCGAGCGCCACGCTGCATGGCTGGCGCCGGAGCTTTTGCATTCGCCTGTTCGGCGGGCGCGGCACGCCGCAGCGCCCCGGGCGCATGCTCGCGCTGGAGCGCGGCGGCCATACGCAAGGCGTGGTGCTGCGGCTCGATGCCGCCACGCTCGACGAAGAGCTTCACATTCTCTGGACCCGCGAGATGCTGACGGGCGCTTATACGCCGGCCTGGACCGCCGTCACGCTCACTACGGGAGAGACGCGGCACGCGCTCGCGTTCGTGGCGAGCACCTGCCCGCGACAATACGAGGCTGATTCGAGCCCAGCGACTGTCGCGCGCGCAATTGCCCAGGCGCATGGGCCGCTCGGCAGCAACGCGGAATATGTGTTCCAGCTCAGACAGGCGCTTGCGGACTGCGCGATGACCGACGCCTACATCGAGGAAGTGGCGCAAGCCCTCGAACGTTTCGAAACGACGTATTAAGCGAGTCGCGCAAGACCGGTCACCATCTGAACGACGCCAAATGCGGCAATCGCTACGGCGGAAAAAATGGAGATGCCGCGCGTGAGCGCGAGTGGCAGCCTGGTACGCAACGCGGAGGTCACGCCGCTCAGGAACAACCACCACACGGCCGAACCCGCGAACACGCCCGTCACCATGGTCACCATCGGCGCCACCGAAAGCCATCCCGGCGCGCCCTGTTCGCCCGGCATGGCCGGCAGGGGCCCGAGCGCCGCAAAAGCGGCGATGAACGAAAAAATGGTCAGTGGGTTCGAGAGCGTCAGTGCAAAGGTCGTGAGGAAGTCACGCGTGACAGTGGTGCGCAAGTTCTCCTGCACGGCGGCCGGCGCGCGCGGCGACTCGCGCGCGATGGTCCACGCCATCCACATCAGAAATGCCCCGCCCGCTGCCTTCAACACCACCGTCAGCATTGGCAGCGCCGTCACGATGCCCGCCACGCCGAGCACGCCGAGCAAGCCATAAAACGCGTCCGCGCAGGCAGCGCCAATGCCCGTCGCAAGGCCCGCGCAAAAACCTCGGCTCATGCTGCGCTGGATGCACAGCATGCCGATGGCCCCGACCGGTGCGGCGATGCAAAACCCCATCGCCACGGCTTTGACGAACAGCATGTCCCCTCTCCCTGCAGTGTGTGTTCCATAGGGGACTATCGTAGACCGCGCACATTGTCCGCAGAAGTCGGGATTTAAGGGAAAATCGGCATTTCACCTTAAACATTTCGCCATGATGGACGATCTGGACTGGAAAGTACTGGCGCTGCTGCAAGACAACGGCCGCATGACCTACACCGAGCTTGCGAGACAGGTGCATCTCTCCGTGCCGGCGGTCACGGAACGCGTGAAACGTCTCGAAGAAGCCGGCGTGATCGAAGGCTACACGGCGCGCGTGAACCCGGCCGCCGCCGGCTATCCGATCTCGGCCCTGATCGGCATTACGGTGCCCCAGTCCGCGAAGGCGAGGTTTATCAAGTTGCTCAGCACGATTGCCGAAGTGCTCGAATGCCATCACGTCACGGGCGCGGACTCTTACGTCATTCGCCTCGTCGCAACGAGCGTGGCCGATCTGGAGCGCCTGATCCAGCGGATCAACCTTTACGGCGAAACGCGCACGTCCATCGTCATGTCCACGCCGCTCGCCGCGCGTGCACTCGCGCGGCCTCAGGTGGGCCCGGTCGGGTCGCGCGGCAAGACATAGCCGAGACGACCCGGGTCCTCAGAGCGAACGCTCGATCGCCTGCCCCAGCAGTTGCACGCCGAGATCGATCTCCTGCTCGCTCACGGTCAGCGGCGGCGCGATGCGGAACACGCCGCCCATGCCCGGCAACTGCACGATGTTCATACTGAGTCCGAGCTTCATGCATTCGCGCGTGATCTTCGCGCCGAGCCCGTCGGCGGGCTCCTTCGTGCTGCGGTCCTTGACGACCTCCAGACCCAGCAGCAGGCCGCGCCCCCGAATGTCGCCGATGCATTCGAAGCGCTCCATCAGGTCCAGCAGCCCGCGCCTCAATCGATCGCCCATGATGTTCGCGCGCGCAACGAGTCCGTCGCGTTGCACCACGTCCAGCACGCGCAGGCCGACCGCGGCGGGAAGCGGATCGGACACATGTGTCGTGTAGAACAGGAAGCCGCGTTCGTGCGCCGCTTCCTCGATCTGCGCGGACGTCACCACGGCCGCGAGCGGCAAGCCCGCGCCCAGCGTCTTGGAGAGCGTGAGAATGTCGGGCGTCACGCCGTCGTGCTCGCACGCGAACATCATCCCAGTACGCCCAACGCCCGTTTGCGCCTCGTCGAGAATCAGCAGCATGCTGCGCTCTTCGCATTTGCGCTTGAGCGCCGCCATATAGCCGGGCGGCAGTTCGATGATGCCGCCCGAACTCAGGATCGGCTCCGCGATGAAGGCCGCGAGATTGCCGCTGGACTGGCGGTCGATGAGATCGAATGCGTAGTCTAGTTCCGCGAGGTAATCATATTGCCCGTTGCGCTCGAAGCGCGGCCGGTACGTGAACGGCGCGGGAATCGCATACGAGCCCACCGCTGCAGGACCCACGCCCTTGCGCCCTGCGCTATAGGTTGCCGAAGCCGCGCCGCCCGTCATGCCGTGCCACGACTGCGCAAAGCCCACGATTTCGAATTTGCCCGTGACGAGCTTCGCCATGCGGATGGCAGCCTCGTTCGACTCCGCGCCGGTGCTCAACAACAGCGCCCGGTCGAGCCCGGCGGGCGTGACATCGGCCAGACGCGTTGCCAGCTCGACCACGGGCCGCGAGAGCATGCCGCTAAACAGGTGGTCCAGCTTGCCCGCGTATTCGTTGATGACCGAGACGATTTCGGGGTGGCTATGGCCCAGCACGGCGCTCATCTGCCCCGAGGTGAAGTCGAGAATCGGGCGGTCGTCGGCGTCATAGACGAAGCTGCCCTGGGCGCGCTCGATGATCATCGGCTCGAACGTGCCGCCATAGCGGATCAGGTGCTGCCGCGCGTTGCGCCAAAACTGTTCGTCGTCGTTCCTGGACACGGGCTTCTCCTTTTCGGGTGGCGGATTTTCCTTGCAGTCTAGCCGGCGCTCTGGTTTTATAGAATCGAATAGTTCTTATGCAAGCTAGAAGAGAGACTAATATCGTGAGCCGTCCGCTGGAAATCGATCTGCTGCGTTCGTTCGCGGTCATTGCCGAGGTGCGCTCGCTCAGCCGTGCGGCCGAACGCGTGGGCCGCACCCAGTCGGCGCTGAGCCAGCAGATCAAGCGGCTCGAGGAGATCGTCGATCAGCCGCTGTTTCAGCGCACCGGCCGCGGTGTTGCGCTGACCCACCCTGGCGAGCGCCTGCTGGTCCACGCCCAGCGCATTTTGCGCCTGCACGACGAAGCGATGGCCGACCTGTGCGGCACGGGCCTGTCGGGAACCATCCGCTTCGGCTGCCCGGACGACTATGCGGCCGTGTTCCTCCCCTCTTTGCTGCGGCAGTTTTCGAGCCAGCATCCCCATGCGCTCGTGGAAGTCGTATGCGTGCCCACGCCGCGCCTTGTCGAACAACTCGACAAGCGCGCGGTCGACCTCGCCATGGTGTCGCTGCCTTTGACCGCCCGCGGCACGGACGACGAAATCATCCGACGCGAGCAACTGGTCTGGATCGGCTCGCCCGAACTCGACGCCGCTCATTTCGATCCGCTGCCGCTCGCGCTCTCCGATCCCGATACGCTCGATCACATCGCGGCCTGCGAAGCATTGGAGCGCACGGGCAGGGCCTATCGCGTCGCGTATGCGAGCAGCAGCCTCGCCGGGCTCACCGCGCTCGTGCGTTCGGGCCAGGCGTTCGCCGTCATGACGCAAACGGCCGTTCCGCAGGATCTGGCCATTCTCAATGGCGACCCCGCGCTGCCGCCCCTGCCCGCCGTCGGGATCACGATAAAGTTCGGGCGCAAGCGGCCCTCGCTCCTCACGGCGGCCTTTGCCGAGCACATCCGGCTCACGCTGCCGCTGTTGTGAACGCGTAGCACGCGCCTCGAGGCGCTCAATCCAATACGGCACATCTTCCAATTCATAACATCGGAAAAGAGGTATCCAGGCCGGAAATGAATAAACCGCTTCGGTGCTATCGTGAAAGTGCTGGAAGGATACGCACCGTGCTTTTCAACCCTGCTCACCTCGCCACAGGAGAGGCCCTTGAACTTGCCGACTTCGCCGATCTCATCCGCCCATCACGCGCAGGCGATCGAACCGCAATCGATCGATACTCCCATCTCGGCAGCCGCTGCTTTCCTTGTGCTCGTGGTCAAGGACGACGCGTCTTCCATTGCCGTCGCCCAATCGGTCGTCGCAAGCACCGATGATCTTGTCAAGGACGTGCGGATTCGAGCCAAGGGCGGTCTCTTCATCTGTAACGTGGGGATCTCGCATCGCGCATGGAGGCCGCTTACCGGAAAGCCGCTGCCGAAGGAACTCAAACCGTTCCAGGAAGTGCGTGGCACGACACACACTGCAGTCGCGACTGCGGGGGATCTCCTTTATCACATCCGCGCGGCATCGATGGATGTCATTATCGAATTTGAAAGAATTCTCCTTGAGGCCTTTGGCACCGCGGTCGACGTCATCGACGACGTGGCGGGATTCCGCTATTTCGACGGACGCGATCTGCTGGAATTCGTCGATGGCACCGCGAATCCCGATGGCCTCGATCTGGCCGCCGCGACGATAGTCGCAGAGGAGGACCCGGATTACGCTGGCGGCAGCTACGTCGTGACCCAGAAATATCTGCATGATATGGCCGCCTGGCGCTCGCAAAGCTTGCAAACGCAAGAAGCCATCATAGGTCGAAGAAAATTCGACAACGTTGAATTGCCGGACGCGACGGCGGGCCAGAAGTCGCATAAGACGCTCTGCACGATCGAAGACGCGGATGGAGAGCACGACATCCTGCGCGACAACATGCCATTCGCCGCCCCGGGGCGTGGCGAGTACGGCACCTATTTCATCGGCTATTCACGCCATCTGTGGGTGATAGAGAAAATGCTCGAGCGCATGTTCATCGGCGATCCGCCGCCGCTCCACGACCGGATTCTGGACTTCTCGAAGGCCGTAACTGGCGTGACGTTCTTTGCACCGGCCCGAAAATTTTTAGGCAGCATTGCAGGGTGATCCCGGGTATTTCGCCTTCACGTTGTGGAGTACGTGAAGCGACACGGCGAGCCAGGGCCTGGTGGAGCAGACCTTTGAATATCGCCGTCAAACTCGCGGCCATCATTTCCACCGCGATGGCGGCAAGTATCATACCCATCAGACGCTTCGTGATCGCCGTCACCCTGGCGGACAGAAAGCGCCCGAGGTACGGTGCAACCCTCCCGCGAGACGAAAATCATCGATGCTGACCCCAAAGACGTTGAGAATCGCCTCGCCGAGCGTGACGGAAATGACACAGCCAATCGTCACGCCGATAAAGGTTGTGGCTGCAACAGCCCGCTTCTTTCCATCGGATAGTCCCTCGGTCAACGAAATGAAAACGGGGATGTTCGCGATCGGATTCATGATCGCAAAGAGCGACGAGAAGACCTTCATTGAAAACGTGAAGTCGATGACCATGAGCTACCTCGCGATCGCAATCCACCCGACGATTCTCAACGCGTCCCGATCGATGAATGCAGTAGACGCTTCACTTCGCACGTCATTCGCATCCGTCTCGTCGTGGTGAGCACAGTCTATGCCAGGTCTGCAATAAAATCGTCCCCCGTATCTTCCGATACCTGGAATCGCCCGTTTGATGGGGAAATGCATATTGAACGCGCGTGTGCCGGTGCCATAATGAACGCTTTGACGATCAACGGGAGTCAATCGTGACGCGCGAGCCAAGGAACCGGCGGCATCGTTTTCTAAACGACCTGAAGTGGATCGCCGTTCTCTGGTGCGTCGGATTCGGTGCGACCGTTCTGCTCACGCTGCCCTTCCACTTTCTCGTGATGGCCATGATGAAGAAGTGAGAGATGCTACGGCCTTGATTGCCGGTCCATTAGAGGCGCCCCCCTCTCTCCTGGCGCGCGCACGACGCCGCAAGCCTGCCGACCGTGATGACCGCTTGCTCGATTTCCGGCGACCATGGCGTACTGTAGTTGAGCCGTATGAAGTTGCGATAGTTGTCCGACACGGAAAACATATAACCGGGCCCAATCGTGATACCGCGCGCCAGAGCGAGTTGGTAGAGCTTCATCGAATCCGCCTTCTCCGGCAACTCGATCCATAGCACGTACCCGCCCATCGGAGTCGACGTGCGCGTGCCTGCCGGAAAAAACCGCGTGACCATCGACTTCATCAAATTGGCCTGTTGTGCGTAATTCTTGCGAATACGCCTCAAGTGATGCTCGTAGCCATCGCGCTCGAGGTATTCGGCAATGGCCAGTTGAGGAATCACCGAAGTCGTCAGCGTGTTCAGAAACTTCAGCTTTTCCACCTCGTCGCGATAGCGTCCCGGCAACGCCCAGCCGATGCGATACGCCGCGGTCAGACTCTTCGAAAACGAACCGCAGTGCAGCACCATGCCTTTCTGGTCATACGATTTGAGCGTGGTGGGATGCGAATCGCCGAAATACAGTTCGTTATAAACGCCGTTTTCGATTACCGGAATCCCGGCCTTCGCGAGCAGGTCAACGAGTTCGCGCTTGCGCTCATCGGGCATCTGAAATCCGAGTGGATTCTGAAAATTCGGCATCACCATGCAAGCGGCAATCGGCCCTGATTCGATGATCTTCGCAAGCGCTTCGACTTCGATACCGTACTCGGGATGCGTCGCGACTTCGATCGCCTTCATGCCCGAGCGCTCGATAGCGTGCAGCATCGCGTAGAACGTGGGCGACTCCACGGCGATCACGTCGCCCGGTTTGGCGACTGCCTGCAAACACAGATTGATCGCCTCCGTCGCACCCACTGTCACGATGATCTCGTTGGGGTCCACGGCCATGCCGTTCTCGAGGTAGCGCCGGGCAATCTGGCGAACCAGTTCCGGGGTGCCCGGCGGCAACGCGTTGGTCACGCCCCACAGCGCCTTTCTGCGGCCCGCGGCCGCTGCATAGCGGTTGAGCTTTTCGTAAGGAAAAAACTGGGGGTCGGGATACGGCGAACCGAGTGGCACGGCGTCGTCGGTGCCAATGGAGCGCAAGGTAGACAGCACGAGGCGACTCACGTCCACCGTTGCCGAGACGGCGATCGGCCGGCTCGTGCGCAGTTCTTCCGACCGCACGTTGCCTGCACCCACGCGCACGCTCACGAAATAGCCGGACTGCGGGCGGCTCTCCAGCACCCCGCGGCTTTCCAGCAGCAAATACGCCCGAATGACGGTGGTAATGCTGATGCGGTGTTGCTGGCTGGCCTGTCGCACGGACGGCACGCGGTCGCCTGGGCGGTAGACACCCTTACGAATCAGCGTCTCGATGTCGTCCGCGAGCTTTTCATAAAGTTTCATTGTCTTCCCCCCGGTTACCGCTCACAGCACAGTTGATGCAGTGTACTGCGGCGCGCGAAACTGTACCCCAGGTTGCCGGCGGATTCGCCGCTGCCGCATGAAGGATGAGTAACCGATAGCTAATATCGGATCGCCGATAGTTCACGGCAACGCGCCGCATCCCTAGAATGAGGGGCAGAATTTTCGAACCACCTCAATTCGCTCTTCGTCTCAATGGCCTTTACGGGAATGCGCATACTTAAAATCGGAGATCGACATATTCTGATATACATAACGAAAAAATAAAAATTCGAACTTGAAAATTTAATTCTTGTTCAGCATTCGCGATTGCCTAGAATCAACCGTGACACGCCAGACAGAAGTCCTCAGACCCGTGCAGTCCCGGTGCAGCGTTGCTCCGGCCTTGCGTTGCACGCGTAGAAAACCCAATGGAGTTTCCCATGACGAAACTACGTGATGTGCCCGGCGTCCATCCCTACACCGGCCCCGCCGGCGGATGGGGCGCGCTCAAAGCCACCGCGCAGGCGATTCACGATCAAATGGAAAGCATCGAGGCGCCCATTACGTTGATGCGGACCAATCAACCCGACGGTTTCGATTGCCCCGGCTGCGCGTGGCCTGACAAGGAGCATCGTTCCACCTTCCAGTTCTGCGAGAACGGTGCGAAGGCCGTGACCTGGGAAGCCACAACGAAGCGTGTGACACCGGAATTCTTCGCGGCAAACACGGTCGCCTCGCTCCTGCAGAAGACGGACTATGAGCTCGAAGATTTGGGACGGCTCACGCATCCGCTCGTATACGACCGCGCCAGCGACAAGTTTCGCGCCGTCGATTGGGAGGACGCGTTTGCGCGCATCGGCGAAATCCTGCGCTCGCTCTCACCGGATCAGGTCGAGTTCTACACCTCGGGGCGCGCATCCAACGAAGCTGCGTTTTTGTATCAACTTTTCGCGCGCGAGTACGGAACGAACAATTTCCCCGATTGCTCGAACATGTGCCACGAGCCGACCAGTGTCGGTCTGCCGCAATCGATCGGTATCGGGAAAGGCACCGTCTCGCTCGAAGATTTCGATTCGACTGAGCTGATTATTTCCATTGGCCACAACCCGGGCACGAATCATCCGCGCATGATGGGCACATTGCACGAAGCTTCGCGACGCAACGTGCCCATCATCGTCTTCAATCCATTGCGCGAGCGAGCGCTCGAACGCTTTGCCGATCCGCAGAGCATGATTGAAATGGCGACGTTCGGTTCGACCCGTATCGCCTCCACCTACTTCCAGCTGGACGCAGGTGGCGACGCGGCCGCGCTCAAGGGCGTCATGAAAGCGTTGCTGCAAATGGAGGCGGAGCAAGGCGGCGTACTCGACAACGCATTCATCGCGCAGCATACCGAAGGCTTCGACGCTTTCGCCGCGGATCTCGAAGCGACGTCATGGGAAGACATCGAGAAAGCCAGCGGCCTCACGCGCCCCGACCTCGAGCATGTGGCGATCGCCTACGCGAAATCGAATGCAACGATCGTCACGTACGGCATGGGCGTCACCCAGCACAATAAAGGCACGGCCAACGTGCGCCTGATCGCCGATCTGCTGTTGCTGCGTGGAAATTTCGGCAAGCCCGGCGCCGGCATTTGTCCGTTGCGCGGGCATTCGAACGTTCAGGGCAATCGCACCGTTGGCATCACCGAGAAGCCGTCGAAGGCGTTCCTCAAGCTCATCGAAAATGCCTGCGGATTCACGCCGCCGGACGCACACGGTCACGATGCGGTGCAAGCCATGCAAGCGATGATCGACGGCAACGCCAAGGCGCTGCTCTGCCTGGGAGGCAATTTCGCGGTTGCGCTTCCCGACTCCGGGCAGTCGTTTCCCGCGATGGCTGCGCTCGACTTGAGCGTCCACATCGGCACGAAGCTCAATCGTACGCATCTGCTCGTTTCAAAGGAAACGTATCTTTTTCCGTGCCTCGGCCGCACGGAACTCGACATGCAGAGCAGCGGACGCCAATCCATCACGGTGGAGGATTCGATGTCCATGGTTCATGCATCGGCCGGCAAGCTCACGCCCGCTTCAGACCAGCTGCGCTCCGAACCCGCTATCGTTGCAGGCATCGCGCGCGCCACGCTGCCCGATACAAAAGTGTCGTGGATGGAGCTCGTCGCCGACTACGACAAGATTCGCGATCTGATCGAGCAGACCGTACCCGGCTTCGAGGACTTCAACCGGCGCATTCGTGTTCCGGGCGGATTCCGTTTGCCGCTTCCGCCAACCGAGCGCCAATGGCACACGCCATCGGGCAAGGCCGAATTCTCCGTCTATGGGGGCGTGAAGGAAGACGCCGACGTGTTGGGCGCAGAGAACGTGCTGCGGCTCATCACGATTCGCAGCCACGACCAGTACAACACGACAATTTACGCGATGGATGACCGCTACCGCGGCGTGTTTGGCCGGCGCGACGTGCTCTTCATGAACGCGGACGACATGGCCGCGTATGGTATCGAGCACGGCGATCTTGTCGATATTGAAACGGTCGTGTCAGGCCGTACGCTGCGCCTGAAAAACATCACCGCAATCGTGTACAGCATCGCACGCGGTTCCGTAGCGGCTTATTACCCGGAAGC
Organism: Paraburkholderia silvatlantica; assembly: GCF_003096715.1. GTDB lineage: Bacteria > Pseudomonadota > Gammaproteobacteria > Burkholderiales > Burkholderiaceae > Paraburkholderia > Paraburkholderia silvatlantica. Next base: position 111,302 of record NZ_QEOL01000023.1, on the reverse strand, counting down.
CAACGTGCTTGTTCCGCTCGACTATATCGACAAGGAGAGTGGCACACCCTCATACAAGTCCGTGCCCGTGCGCGTGGTGCGCGCAGCGGGGACATAGGGCCTGGTCGTATGCAATTTCGGTAGTCCGGCCGGGCGCGCCCCGCCTTCCCGGCCGGCATGTCTCTGGTGTGCAAATGCAGTCGTCACCCAGGAGCGCAAAAGAATCATGGACATCTTCGACGCATTTCATCTGGCCAGGCTGCAGTTCGCATTTACCGTCTCGTTTCATATCGTGTTTCCGGCGATCAGCATCGGCATGGCGAGCTTTCTCGCCGTACTCGAATGGCGTCTTCTGCTCACGGGCGATGCGGCCTACAAGGACATGTACCGCTTCTGGTCGAAAATCTTCGCGGTGGGATTCGGCATGGGCGTGGTCTCGGGCGTCGTCATGGCGTACGAGTTCGGCACCAACTGGAGCGGATTCTCGACGATTGCAGGCAATATCACGGGTCCGCTGCTGACTTATGAAGTCCTGACTGCGTTCTTCCTCGAGGCGGGTTTTCTCGGCGTCATGCTGTTCGGCTGGACTCGCGTGAGCCCGAAAGCCCACTTCTTCGCCACGCTCATGGTCGCGGTCGGCACGCTCATCTCGACATTCTGGATTCTCTCGTCGAACAGCTTCATGCAAACACCGCAGGGTTACGCGATCCAGAACGGCCGCATCGTACCCGTGGACTGGTTCAAGGTGATCTTCAATCCCTCGTTCCCGTTCCGTCTCGCACACATGACCATCGCGGCCTTTATCGTCGCCGCCTTTATCGTGGCCGCCTGCGGCGCGTGGCATTTGCTCCACGGTCGGCGCGACGTGCCGGTAAAACGCAGCTTTTCGATGGCGTTGTGGATACTGCTCGTTCTCGCGCCCATCCAGATTCTGGTCGGTGATGCGCACGGTCTCAATACGCGCGAGTACCAGCCGGCGAAAATCGCCGCCATTGAAGGACTCTGGGAAACCGAGCGTGGCGGCACCGCGCTCAATCTGGTCGGCTTTCCCGACATGAATGCGGAAGTGACACGTTACGCGATCAGGGTACCGCATCTCGGCAGCCTGATTCTCACACATAGCTGGAACGGCGAAATTCGCGGACTCAAGGAGTTTCCACCTGGGGATCGCCCATTCTCGCCAATTGTGTTCTGGACGTTCCGGATCATGGCCGGCCTTGGCATGCTGATGTTGTTGACCGCCGTGATCGGACTCCTGCTTCGGCGCGGCGGCCGGCTTTATGAAGCACGCTGGTTTCAGTGGTTCGTATTCTGCATGGGGCCATCGGGCATTCTGGCACTCCTGGCAGGCTGGATCACGACCGAGGTGGGCAGGCAACCGTGGACCGTGTACGGCATCGTACGTACCGTCGACTCGGTGTCACCCATCGGAGCACAACAGGCTGGCGTTTCGTTGCTCATCTTCGTGATTGTCTATTTTCTCGTCTTTGGAACAGGCGTCTATTACATGCTCAAGATGATGAAAAAAGGTCCGGCGATGGGCGTCGAAAGTGTCGAATCGCTCAAGTATCCCGGATTGCACAATCGTGCGCTCGACGCCGTCGTGGGGGACTGAGGCCATGCAAATCGATCTTCCCGTGATCTGGGCCGCCATCATCGGACTCGGCGTTTTTATCTACGTGATGCTCGACGGCTTCGATCTGGGCATCGGCCTGCTGTTTCCGTTCTTCGAAGAAAAAGCCGAACGCGAGGTGATGCTCAATACCGTCGCACCGGTGTGGGACGGGAACGAAACATTTCTCGTGCTGGGCGGCGCCGGTCTTTATGGCGCCTTTCCCGTGGTCTACTCGACGCTGCTGCCCGCCAACTACATGCCGCTTATTCTCATGGTAGTCGGCCTGATTTTTCGCGGCGCGGCCTTCGAGTTGCGCGCGAAGGCCACGCGTACGCAACATGCCTGGGATCTCGCGTTCATTGGCGGCTCGGCGCTCGCCGCAATGTGCCAGGGCATCACGCTCGGATCGCTCTTGCAGGGCATCAAGATTGTCGACGACAAGTTCGCGGGCGACCCCTTCGACTGGTTCTCGCCGTTTAGCGTGTTCTGCGGTTTCGGCGTATTGCTCACGTATGCGACGCTCGGTTGCGGCTGGCTGATTCTGAAGACCGACGGCGAACTGCAGCGCAAGATGCGCCAGATCATGCGTCCGCTCCTTGCTGTGCTGCTTCTGGCGATCGCCATCGTTAGCCTGTGGACCGTGTTAGGCCTGCCCGCCGTGCGACAGCGCTGGTTCTTCAGCGGCAATCTCGGCTGGTTCCTGCCAGTGCCGATTCTCGTGGTGCTGTGCACGCTGGGTATCTACCGCTCGCTGAACCGCAGCCACGAAGCGATGCCCTTCCTGCTCTCGCTCGCAATCTGCTTTCTCGGCTATACCGGACTGATCATCAGCATCTGGCCATACATCGTGCCACCGTCGCTCACGATCTGGGACGCGTCGTCCAGCCGTTCGAGCCAGCTGTTCGCTCTCGTCGGCACGGTCATCGTGCTGCCGGTCATTATCGTCTACAACGCCATGCAATATCGCGTGTTCCGGGGCAAGGTACGCGAAGGAGACCACGGCTATCACTGAAGCGCAGCGAGAAAACACGAACTGAACACGCACGCTTTACGAGCTGGCGACAGTACTTCAATACTCCAGATAATAAAAGGCCATCATGATCGTCCGGCCGCGGGAAAACTGGTTCCGGCTGTTGTTCGTCTGGAACGGATCGGTTCTGTCATCAATCATTCCCCAACTGTGCTTCATGGCAGTTGTGAGTACGCTCGCGGTCTTCACGCACGGGCGAGTGTTTGGCGAAAAGATTCCGCTCAACACCGCGCCCTTCACCCTGTTCGGCGTCGCACTGGCAATCTTCCTCGCATTTCGAAACAACGCCAGTTATGAGCGATTCAACGAAGCGCGGCATCTCTGGGGCAATTTGCTGATCGCTTCGCGCACGCTGACTTCGCAGATGCTTTGCTACATTCCGGAGCGCGCGGATACCTTGCGCATTGCACAGCAGATAATCGCATTCGTTTACGCCCTCAAGCACGAGTTGCGTGGCACCGATCCCACGAAAGACCTTCAGCGTCTTGTTGGCCGCGAGCAGGCCGAGATGGTATGCAGCCAGATATATAGACCGATGTCCGTTCTCAACGAAATACGACGCGAACTCTCGATCCCGAAGCAGCGTGTTCATACATCCGATACGAAGCTGTGGATGCTGGACACACAACTCGACGAGCTGGGCAAGGCATTGGGCGGCTGCGAGCGTATCGCCTCGACGCCGATTCCGTTTGCCTATAATGTGCTGCTGCATCGTACCGTCTATGCCTATTGCGTTTTGCTGCCTTTTGGGCTTGTCGATTCCACGGAGTTCTTTACACCGCTGCTGTGCGTTTTCATTGCCTATACGCTGATCGCGCTCGAAGCGATCGCGAGTGAAGTCGCCGATCCGTTCAGCGTAGCACCCAACGCGCTCGCACTCGACGCAATGTCGCGCAATATTGAACGCTCCGTTCTCGAGCTATGTGGATGCCCCGTTCCCGACCCCGTTGCGCCCGCTCGCCCCTATCAGCTTACTTGAGCTGCCGCTCGCGCCCGACTGATTTCCCGCGTCGTTTTGTGCCCGGCCTGGCTTCCATAACAGTTCGGCTCTCGCCTGAGCGCCAACTGTTATCTATATTCTCCCGCAGTTCTTGCCCCAGCAAAACTGTACTCTACTCAGTGAGCGCGATTTGTGCGCTCCGCGCATGAGTCAGCCCTCTTACTCTTGTTCCATCGCCACGTCGCCTCTTCGAGACGCGACGCAAGAATCGGAGTGATAGAAATGAGAGGAATCGTATGTCAACGCCACTTACTGAAGGACGCACCGCGAATATCGCTGGCCACGGCAAGGAACGTAATGTGAACCTTTTGGAGGCCATGCGGATATACGTGAGAGTAGTCGAAAGAGGCAGCATCTCGGGCGCGGCAAGAGATCTGGACATCGGGCAGCCGGCCGTGAGTGAGCGCATCGAGCGGCTCGAGAAGTACCTCGGATGTCGCCTGCTGCAGCGCAACGCACGCGCCTTCAAATGCACACCTGAGGGAATCATCTTCCACGAGCGCAGCAAAGCTGTTCTGGGCGCCGTGGAGCAAGCCGTGGCCGAAGTTTCGAATGACGAACAGGCCGTGAAGGGCTCGATCCGCATTGCTGCGCCGCACTGTTTCGGTGAAACACTTCTGCCGGAGGGGGTGAAGCGGATCCGTGAAAGCTATCCGCGCATCGACATCGAACTCGTGCTCAATGACAAGGTCACCGATCTTGTGACCGAGGGCGTCGACATCTCGTTTCGTCTCGGACAGTTAGGCGACGGTGCGTACATCGCCTGGCCGCTGGGGGAGATCGGACGCGTGCTCGTAGCGGCGCCGGATTATCTGAAACGGCACGAGGCAATCGACAATCTGGCGGACCTCGCAAGACACAATCTGATTCGCGTGAAAGGTTCCTTCGACGCGGACCTGCTACCCCTCTCGCGAGATGGCGCACTCATCGACAGCGTTCCGATTCGGACGATCATCAAGACTACGCACTGGCGACCGATGTATGAAATGGTTCTGGCGGGACTCGGGCTCGGTGTGCTCGAAACACCCGCCGTAAAGGACGCTCTCGAAACGGGCGACCTGGTGCGGGTACTCCCGCAGCATGAAGTGCCTGCGCTCGCGCTGAGTCTGCTTATCCAGCCGCAACGTCCAATTCCCCTGAGGGTTCGAAAAATTGTCGACACGCTCAGGAGTTACCTCTCCGAGGCGTTGTCCCAATAGCCAATATCGGAGCACCGATCTCAGCTTCCTGCGTGCATTCAAGTCTGAAGAACCAGCGCTCAGCGTGCTCGCGAACAGCAACCCACGAGCGATCCTGAAGGTCATTCCTGACACGGCCGATGAACTTGCAGCCTCGCTCCAGACCATCACGATTGGCCTCTGCCTCCGCAGCCATTCCGGCTGCACGGTGTCCGGGCTACAGGTCGCAAACAAACGGCCATCGTGACGGATCTCCACGTGCGCGATCCAGCCGCCCCGCTCATTGTCTCGGGATTGCGTCGTTATCTGAAACCCGAAGCAAGTCACACCGTCGGTTCGAGCCATCCACTGTCTCCATTAACATTCAGGTTGATGGCCGTGAATCCCCCGCCGCGGAGCCCTGTCCGGTCGTCGAGCCTTGCCTTTCCAGCACGGCGCGATGGATTGCCTCCGTCAGCGCATTGTTGACTTCAATGAGCCTGCGCATTTCGTCCTGCAACTTCAGGAGCGTTTCGGCGTCTTTATAGGTTTGCAGCGCCTGTTTATCGGATGACGCGGCCGCCACCTTCTGGCCGACCATGATTACGGAAAGCAAGACGAGCTGCAAAAACGTCTGTGCGATCCACGCAACGAGAGTTGAAACACCACCTTGAATAGCCGACGGTAAGCTCACAAGCGCAATGGCTGCAAAAACGTAGGCACACCACATGGTGCCGACGACATTGGTGATAGCCACAGCAATCTTGCCGTTGAGCCCCACGTGCTCATGCGTGGTCAGGTGCGGCCCGGTCTTTTTGCGTTCTTCAACACGCACACTGGCATCGTTATTCATGTTCATTATTGAACCCGATAGAAAAAACGATTTTATCCGCGGCGGATATCGACGATCGCATTATCGTCTCCCAACACCGTGTTGAGCAACAATTGCGCGCCGCGATATCGCACACACCATAAGATCGATCCGCCACTCCCCGATATAAAGTATCGGATGGTCAGAGGTTCACATCCGCTGAATCCAACCATAGAATTCAGTCGTCAAATTGTCCCTTTTTGGCTTCCATCGCGCTCTCGTCTAATGTCTGCGGTGCTTGCGCACAGCACAACCCAAACGGTTAGAGGTGCTTCGATCATGCCTACACTCTGTGATATTTGCCACGCTCGTCCCGCTGTCGCGCGAGCCGTTGTGACCGAAAACGGCGAACGCAAGTCGCTGTCGATCTGCGACTATCACTATCGACAGTTGATGCGCCATCAAAGCATGCTCAACCCATTCGATTCGCTGCTCGGCGGTGGAGGCGGCCTCCCGGGTTTGCTCGGGGATTTCGGCGACGAATCCGCAATGAGTGCAAGCGTGCCTCGGGAGTCTGTCGACGCCACTGATGCGTTCGGCGAGCAAACCATGGAGCTGCTGCAACGCGCCGCCGAGAAGGCTCACGAATTGCACCGCACCGAGCTCGACACCGAGCATCTGCTCTACGTGCTTGCGGATACCGACGTATGTGCAGCACTACTCAAAGAGTTGAAGCTCTCGCCTCAGGATATCAAGGGCTATATCGACGAGCACGCAAAGCACGGCACGGCCAGCGACGACGAATCGCTCGAGAGAATGACCGTATCGCCGCGGCTGAAAAAGGCTTTTCAGTTCGCATTCCAGGCGTCTCGCGATCTCGGCCATTCGTACGTTGGTCCAGAGCATCTGCTAGTTGGCCTCGCCGCCGTGCCGGAAAGCCTGGCTGGCACGCTGCTAAAGAAGTATGGCGTGACGCCCGAGGCACTGCGCCAGAAAGTGGTAAAGGTTGTCGGCAAGGGCGCGGAAGACGGGCGCGTCGAAACGCCCACGGGTACGCCGAACCTCGACAAGTTCGGCCGGGACCTCACTGCGCTCGCGCGCCAAGGCAAGCTCGACCCGGTGCTCGGCCGTGCGCAGGAAATCGAAAGCACGATTGAGGTACTGGCGCGCCGCAAGAAGAACAACCCTGTGCTCATCGGCGAACCGGGTGTGGGCAAGACCGCGATTGTTGAAGGACTCGCGCAGCGCGTGGTCAACGGTGATGTCCCTGAGGTGTTGCGCGGCAAACGCCTGGTCGAAGTCAATATCAATTCGATGGTCGCCGGCGCGAAGTATCGCGGTGAATTCGAGGAACGCGCAAAGCAGTTGATCGACGAGGTGACGGCCAGGCAGGATGAACTCATCTTGTTCATCGACGAACTGCATACGATCGTTGGCGCCGGGCAAGGTGGCGGCGAGGGCGGACTCGACATAGCGAATGTGCTAAAACCCGCACTCGCGCGCGGCGAGCTGAGTCTTATCGGCGCGACGACACTGAACGAGTATCAGAAGTACATCGAAAAAGATGCGGCGCTGGAGCGTCGTTTCCAGCCCGTGCTCGTTCCCGAGCCAAGCGTCGAGCAAACCATCGTTATCCTGCGCGGCCTGCGCGACAAACTCGAAGCGCACCATCAGGTAACGTTTTCCGATGATGCATTCGTCGCCGCTGCAGAATTCGCCGACCGCTATATCACCTCGCGTTTTCTTCCGGATAAGGCCATCGACCTGATCGACCAGGCTGCCGCGCGCGTGCGCATCGGCGCTACGTCGCGGCCAGCCGACATCCAGGAGCTGGAGGCGGAAGTTGCCCAGCTCAAGCGTGAGCAGGACTACGCATCCTCGCGCAAGCGTTACGACGAAGCGAAGGCTTTTGAGGAACGCATCAACGAGAAGCAGAAGCAGCTCGATGAGAAGATGGAGGCATGGCAACGCAAGACCGGCACGGAAACGCTGGAAGTGACAGTGGCTTCCGTCGCAGAGGTCGTCTCGCGCCTGACCGGCATTCCTGTTGCCGAGCTCACGCAGGAAGAGCGCCAAAAGCTGCTAAAGATGGAGGACAAGCTGAGGGAGCGCGTGGTTGGCCAGGACGATGCCGTTATCGCCGTGAGCGATGCCGTGCGTTTGTCGCGCGCAGGCCTCGGCCAGGAGCACCGGCCCATTGCGAATTTCCTGTTCCTCGGACCGACGGGTGTTGGAAAAACCGAACTCGCGAAGGCGCTTGCGGAAAGCGTCTTTGGAGACGAACAGGCGATCATCCGGATCGACATGAGCGAGTATATGGAGCGCCATGCCGTCGCGCGGCTGATCGGCGCGCCGCCGGGATACGTGGGTTATGACGAAGGCGGACAGCTCACCGAGCGCGTGCGGCGGCGCCCGTACAGCGTGATCCTCCTCGACGAGATCGAGAAAGCGCACCCGGACGTCTACAACGTGCTCCTGCAGGTGTTCGACGACGGGCGTCTCACCGATGGCAAGGGCCGCGTCGTCGATTTCAGCAATACGATCATCATCGCCACGAGCAATCTTGGCGCTTCGATCATCATGGAGAACCTCGAACAGCCAGAGGCGAAGCGCAAGAGCGAAAACGCAGTGCGCGACGAGTTAATGAAGGTACTCAAGAGTCACTTCCGGCCAGAGTTTCTCAACCGCATCGACGATATCATCGTGTTCCACTCCCTATCAAAGGAAAATATCCGCGCGATCGTACAGATTCAGCTCGATCGTGTCGTTCGGACTGCGGCCGCGCAGGACATCACGCTGAAGGTAGGCGAGTCGCTGGTCGACCATCTGGTCGAAGTCGGTTATCAACCGGAGTTCGGCGCTCGCGAGCTGAAACGGCAAATCCGCCAGGAAGTGGAAACCCGCCTTGCGAAGGAAATACTCGGCGACGCGCTCAAATCCGGCGATAGCGTGGAAATCGACTATGACAAGAAAAATGAGGAAGTGAAATTCAACAAGGTGCAGTCCTCCGCCACAGCCGAATCGGCGAAAGGCAATGGCGCGGACGCCAGAACAGACGCCGGGACAACCGCGCCTTCGGGGGGAACCGTGACTGGCAAGGGACGCAAAAAGCGCAGTGAAAACGAGCCTCGTCCGAACGCCAGCTAAATCGTTCGGATCGAAGCGGCGCCCTGAGGTAATTAAGCCGATATTTTTAATCCGTGGCGCCGCGAACGTTTATTTCCATCCAAAAGTCACGCTCACGCTCTTGCTACGCGTCGTCTTTCCGGCTTTCTTTCATCCAGTTGACCATTTCAAGCCGCTGCCCGCGTTTGCCTACGCCTCGATAACTCGAACATGCAATACATCAACAATCGACCGGCTTGCGGAGGCCGCCTGTGAATTTGCTGGAGGCCATGCGCATTTACACCCTCGCAGTCGAACGTGGAAGCATCTCCGGTGCGGCAAGAGACGCCAATATCGGCCAGCCGGCAGCCAGCGAGCGGATCGAACGGCTCGAAAAATACCTCGGTTGCCGCCTCCTGCTACGCAACGCGCGCACCTTCAAGTGCACGCCGGAAGGTGAAATATTCTATGCGCGCAGCAGGAAAATCCTTGCCGCCGCTGAACAGGCCGTTGCCGAGGTGCGAAGCGATGGACATACCCTCAGGGGAACCATTCGCATCGGGGCGCCGCATTGCCTTGGCGAAGTGCTCCTGCCCTCCGCGTTGGGGTTCGTGCGCGAGGCATACCCGCAGTTGGACATCGACCTCGCGCTGAATGACAGGATCGTCGACCTCTTCGCCGAGGGAATCGACATCTCGTTTCGTCAAGGCCCGGTGGATGAGGGTACGTTTCACGCGTACCACCTCGGCCAGGTCAAACGTCTTCTTGTTGCTTCGTCGGAATATCTCGCGCAGCATGCACCGATAGCGGAGCCCTCGGACCTCGTCGAGCATGCATTCATCCGCATCAGGTCGATGTTCGCCACCGGTCACCTGCCGCTCGTCGACGAGTCCGCAAAGCGCGATAACGTCGCTATCCGTACCACCATTACGACGAATCACTGGAACGCAATGTATCAGATGATCAAGGATGGACTCGGGATCGGAGTGGTCGAAGCCTTCGCATGTGTCGACGCGATCGCCAGCGGAGAACTCGTGCCACTGCTGTCACAACACTGCGTTCCATCCCAGGATCTGCATCTGCTGGTTCGAGCACATCGGCCGACTCCGATGCGCGTGCGCACAGTCACCGAGATCATGAAACAGTGTGTGCCAGAGTTGCTTGGCACATTGACAGTGAATGGCTCCGATCGGGAATCGCATCCTTGATATGGAAAATCGTTTCACCGCGAGCGCCCGCCCCATGCCACGCCTTCAATGTGCGAACATCGCAGCTTGTCTCGCGCACACCATTCACCCATGCCGAAGAACCGAAAAACACGCGCCACGTTGTTATGCATCACACTCGCCGCGGGCAGCGCCGTAGCGCAACCCGCGCAGAAGCCGCCGGGGCCGGCCATGATGGTCCATTTCGATTACTACCCGAAAGACCGCCCACAAATTCATGCGCTCGAACAGCGGCTGGCCAGCGCCATCAAGCGCGCGAACGCTGGCGAACTCGGCGAAACCGAAATCCACATCGACGGCAACGACGGCTATCTCTACCTGTACGGGCCCGACCCGGACCGCCTGTATCGCGTCACGAGCCCTATCCTGAAGTCCTCCCGGCTGACCGCCCATTCCGAAGTCACGAAATGGTATGGGCCGCGCAGGGAGACATTGGTGATTCGCTGAAGGCGAGCGCCTCAAAGCTTCGGATGGCACTCGAAGCGGATCGTGGAACCTTGCTGCTGAAGCGCCTCGATACCGTCCATTTGTTCGATGCCGAGGCTCGCCTGCATGCCGCGGCTCTCGCAATAGTCCGATGCCGCGGATACGGCGCGCTTGTGAGCGCGCGCCCAGGCGAGGCGTCCGCCGGATGCGGAGGCCGAAACAACGAACGTATCCTGCCGGTCCGCCGCGGTGACATTGCCAGCCGACGCGCACCCGGCCAGCACCGTGCAGGCGGCGGCAAGTGAAACGAACGCCCCGGACAACGAGTGGGGGATGCCCGGCAACTTCATGAGGCCGCCAGACCGTTTCGACGCGTTCATGAACACAGGACCTTCGCGCCGCGCTGCGCCGCCGTCTTGCGGGACTCCATCGCCGTACGCAACTTCGCATGCTGCACGAGCTTCTGCGTCGTCACGCGCCCGGCCGAGCGAAGCACCCGCTTCGCCGCGCGCGGCAGACGACGCTCGACGCTGCCGCTGTGCGCCCAGGCGCGCGCTGCGAACCAGCCAACGATCGTCCAGCCGAGCAGGATATTGACGATCGTGATCGCAAACGCATCCTTGTGCCCGCGCGCGTCGGCTTCAATGGACGGAATCAGATACAGGCTCACGGCCGCAATGACCGAGGCACCTTCGAGAATTTGCAGCATCGCACCACCTCATGTTCGAGCGTCGAAACTGGGCGAAACGCCTGTGCGTCGCAGGGGCAAGATCGTGCGCGATCGCGCGCCGGATTGTCCATGTCCGCCAGCTTCAAAAGCTGTTTCGCTTTGCCTGCACCGCGGCCGTCGAGGCCGCCGTGACATGAGGTAGCAGTATAGGATCGTTCTATCGTAAGTAAATCCTAATAGAACGAATTCAGTGTTGCGGCTGCCTTAACAATCGCGAGAGAGAGTTGGTGGGTGGCAACCGACTGACACGCGGTCGAGAGCATCAACCGCTACTCGACGTTTTGCACAGTGAACAGCCGTCCGAACTGAGGTAGTTCATCCTTCACGCCTCCCAACCGCAAGGCATGCCAGGCCATTGCATGATTGCTGGACGTCACCGGCTTACCGAGCTCGCGCTCAATTGTGACGACCTGATCTGCCAGGCGCACAGAGGTGCAGGAGACAAACACCGCATCGATGTCGTCATTTCGCCCAAGCTCGAGAACCGCATTGCGAACTGACTGTGCGTCGATTCGCGCAACCTCGTTGTCGTCGGAGTGCTCAAACGAGCCCATTCGGATAATGTTCATGCCGCGAGCGGTCAGGTAGTCCTTCATGGACTCAGTAATCTCGCGCAGGTAAGGAGTGAGCAGCGCGACCCGCTTTGCGCCCAGCGAATTGAGCGCGACTCTGGCAGCAGTGATAGGTGTCGTGCATGCAGCATTGGGCCGGGACTCCCTGATTCGCGCCATGACGTGACCTTCGCCGAGCACCATCGATGCCGACGTGCACCCAAACGCTACGACGTCGAGCCTCTCTCCGGGACGGATGACGGCAACGCCCGGAGCAATCAGGCTATCCATCTCCCTGAGCGTCGTCGGCGTGATTTCTGCAGAATTCGAAATTCGACTTTCATAGAATCCCACGCCTTCGACGGCGAGCAGCTTGCGCCATTCGTATTCGATGGTGTGGTCGGTCGCGAGGACGACCAGGCCGATTGCGGCGCGATGTGAAATCCCATCGTCAAGGGTGAAGTTGAGCTTCACATAGCGCTCTGCTGTTTCAAGGGTTTCCATTCTGTACCTGCCCCTTCAACGTTGTCGGTTCATGCTGGCATCAAGTTAAATCGCGCTCACCGGCGCTTCGCTCATACACCCCAAATCAGACTGCTGCGATGACTCCGATTTCGACGGTGTATTGGGGAAACGCAAGCCTGGATTCAACGCAAGCGCGAGCAGGAGCCTCGCCCTCGGGCACCCACGCGTCCCACACTACATTCATGTCGTTAAACGTCGTGTAATCGGCAAGCCAGATGCTCGCGGTCAGAACCCGGGTTTTGTCCGAGCCGACCTGCTGGAGCAGGCGGTCAATCTTCGCGAGTATCTGCTCGGTCTGCCCCTTTACGTCCTGGCCCGGATCATCGGCGACCTGTCCTGCAAGAAATGCGAAACCACCGTAGACAACGGCCTGACTCATTCGCTTACCACTCTCGTAACGCTTGATTTGCATAAGTTCCTCCGTCTGGTCATGTGAAGCGCAGCACATAGATTAGCCCACATCACACACAATTGTCGACACTTTTATCGACACATATAGGTAGATTCTCCTGTAATCGATAGCTCTCGTTGCGTTTCTCTTTTGTTTGTAATATACATTTGTGTCGACACTTGGAGAGCGACAGGCGGCTCGACACGAAGTTATTCAACCTTTGAGATTGAGGGCATCATGAAGGTAATTGTGCTTGGCGGTGGCGTAGTCGGCGTTACCACCGCATACCAGTTGCAAGCGGATGGGCACGACGTGACAGTCATTGACAGGCAGCCAGTGGTCGCCGGCGAAACCAGCTGGGGTAATGCCGGAATGGTTGCGCCAGGCCACTCATTCGTGTGGTCCTCGCCGAAAGCGCCCATGATTCTGCTTAAGTCGCTAGTGCGCAAGGACCAGGCTCTGCGCTTCAAATTCTCCACCGACCCGAGGCTTTACAGCTGGTCATGGCTCTTTCTGATGGAATGCAACCCGGAAAAGGCACAGCGCAATACGCTGCTGAAACATCGGCTCGCCGCATATTCGCAGTCCGTTCTCCAGAACGTCATCAAGACTGAATCCGTGAGCTACGACCGCAACGACAAGGGCATCCTCTATTTCCATCGGAGTCAGGAGGCACTGGACCGTGGCGTGGCGCAGATGAAGCTTCTCGAGTCAGACGGCCAAATTATTAAGGTATTGACGCGCGAGGAAATCGTCGCTCTTGACCCTTCGCTCTCGTCGGCTCAGGACGGCATCGTCGGCGCGATTCATTGCCCGACAGACGAAACGGGCGACCCGGCGAAATTCACTCGCGCATTGGCTGATATCGCGACCTCCCGGGGCGCCACGATTCTGAACAGCACGAACATCGAAGCGCTTGAGGTGTCAGGCGGGGAGATTTCCGGAGTGCGCACGGACCGCGGCACTGTGAAAGGCGATGCGTACGTGCTGGCCCTGGGCAGCTACAGCCCGATTCTTGCGCGTCGGATTGGTATAAATCTGCCTATCTACCCGGTCAAGGGATACTCGCTTACTATCCCGATTGAAGGGCATGCTCAACCGCCCAATGTGGCGGCTGTCGACGAACACAACCTGGTCGCCATTTCGAGATTTGGAGACCGGATTCGCGTCACGGCCACCGCGGAGTTTGCTGGGTACGACACCGCACACAAGCCGTCGGACTTCGAGTTCATGAAGCGAGTCACGCAGGAACTCTATCCCGACGGGGGGAACTACGAGCGTGCGGAGATGTGGGCAGGCCTGCGACCAATGACTCCCAACAACCTGCCCTTCTTTGGTCAACGCAAATATAGGAATCTCTACCTCAACACCGGTCACGGTCACATCGGCTGGACGATGTCTCATGGCTCGGCGCGCATCACTGCTGACCTGATTGCGGGACGTGCGCCGGAAATCCCGATGGAGGGTCTTGCCTCTTGATTTCCCTTCGCATCTCAAATGGCTCACGCGCAAGTAAATCGTGTGTCGCCGACATTGCGGTGTTGGATGGGTTGGTGGCGCGCCCCTCCATTCATTCATCGAATCACACCACGGGGGTCAACAACACGGATAGTGCCGCGTTGCGTCGTCCATCTGCCAGACGGAAACGTGCGGGGACAGAGAGACTGCCGGGCGGCTCACACCCGCCCAGTAACGATACGAGGCGATGGGTGTTGTAGAATACAGTATTGCCTACACTTTCAGTCCGCAAAGACGGGAGACGTCTGAGTCGCACCTCTCGAGCAACCCACATGCGTAAGTCCCCAACGAAGGCGCGTGCCTCCCCGTAAAACGCATATCGGGTGATGAAAGACCGTCGAGGGCGAGGGGCTCTTAAAGAGAATTACAAATAGCGTAATGCATTAGAAAGGAACAACCAATGGCAGGCTACACTTCGCTCATTCGTGATTCTAAACCGCGCGTTCGGGAGACGAGCGCTCCAAAGCGGGCCGGACTCACGGTCAATGACCTTTATGAGCATTTGAAGCAGATGGCCGTCCTGTACACGATTCGGCCAGGCGAGCGGGTAAACGAACTCGAACTCTCAGAGAAGTTCGATGTGAGTCGCACTCCCCTTCGAGAGGCGCTCAACCGACTTGTTGCCGAAAACCTGCTGAACTTTGTCCCCAACCGTGGGTTCTTCATCCGGGAGCTGAATCGTCAGGACATCTTTGACCTGTTCGAACTCCGGCGCAGCATCGAAGCATCGGCCGTTCAGCTCGCAGTCGAGCGCGCAGACGCCAAGGACGTGCGCGCCTTGCGCAAGTTCTGGAAAGACGTGATGAAGAACAAGGCCGCGCAGGCGCCCGCAGCTCAACTGGTCGCGCGAGACGAAGAATTTCATGTACGGCTAGTGGCGCTATCTGGAAATAACGAAATGGTTCGCGCGCTCTATAACATCAACGCGCGCATCCATTTCGTACGTTGGGTCGACCTTGAACAACGCGGCCACGATGCATTCGCGGAACACCTGGACATCCTCGACGCCATTGAGGCTCGCGACGCGCGGCGTTGCCGGGAGTTAACCGAGAAGCACATCACCTGGCGTATGGAGGAAATTGCCAAGGTTGTGGATGCCGGCGTTGTGAAGCTTTACTCACAATAGGCAAAGCATGCAAGCCGGTTCCCTCGCAGCACACCGCCTGTTTCAAGGCTTCGATGACGGAATCGCATAACATGCCAGATTCCGTCATCGCCGCCAGTTGCGGTCTTCGCGCCTTTCAAGCGACCTGCCTGACTTCAATCACGGTGGGCTTCGACAGCTGAGCAACGGCGTTCGTCCATTCGACGTCCACGGACTTCAGGTTGCGCTCCTTGACGTGTCCATACCCACGGATCTTCTCCACCATGCCCGCTGCACGCACAGCGGTTTGATAATTGCGCGCGGTGCCATGACGGAGAATCTCGTCGACCGTTTGCTCGTAGCGATATATCAGGCCTCGCTCCAACCGACGCTCGACCGTATAGCCAAACACGTCGAATGCGGTTCCCCGCAGCACCTTCATCTTTGCGAGCATGCGGAACGCGGGCAAAATCCAGGCCCCATATTCCTTCTTGCGCGGCTCGCCGCTCAACTCGTCCTTGCGCGCGAAAAGGGGTGGGGCCAGATTGAATGCGATACGGAAGTCGCCCTCAAACTGCTGTTTGATGCTCTCGACGAACTCGGGCGAAGCGTGGAGCCTTGCTACCTCATACTCATCCTTATAGGCGAGGACCTTAAAATAGCCGCTTGCTACAGTACGGGTGACGGTCTCCTGACGCGGCATAACGGTGCGCTCCCAGTCGCGAACCTTGCCAACGAGCCTGCGGAAGCGTTCACCGTATGCGGCATTCTGATAGGCGGTCAGGAATTTGACCTTGCGTTCGATAAACTCGTCGAGCGATGACGAAATACGGACGGACTCGTTCACCGGCTTTGCCGCGGCGAGTACCCGCTCGGCCGAAGCGGGCGATTGAGCCGCACGGCGCCCCCACAGAAACGCTTCCTTGTTCATCTTGACGCCCGCGCCATTGAGCTCGATGGCGGCATTGATTGCCTCCGAGCCAATCGGGATGAGACCGCGCTGGTAGGCATAGCCAAGCATGAACATATTGCCCGCAATCGTGTCACCGAAGATGTTGAGGGCGTACTTCGTCGCATCGACAAACTCGACACGGTCCCTGCCGACGGCATCTGCGATGCCCTTGCGCAGTTCCGGCGCTGGGAACGTAAGGTCGGGGTGTCGCGTGAACTCACCCGTCATAACCTCATGCGTGTTGATGAGCATGCGCGTTGCGCCCTTTCGCGTCGCAGCGAGCGTCTTTCGGCTCGCGGCCACGACCATGTCGCAGCCCAGTACTGCATCGGCACCGCCAACAGCGATACGGATGGCCTTGATAGCGCTCGGGCTCTTGCCGAACCGCAGATGTGACCATACCGAGCCGCCCTTTTGAGCAAGACCGGCCATGTCAAGAATTCCGCAACCTTTGCCTTCAAGATGAGCCGCCATGCCGAGAATGGCTCCGATGGTCACAACTCCGGTGCCGCCAACACCCGTCACGATGATGGAATAGACCCCGTTCTCGACCGAGGGCAGTTCAGGTTCGACCAGTGCCGGGAACAACTCGATGTTCGGTCTGATGGTTCCAGCCTTTCGCAGACTCCCGCCGAGTACCGTGACAAAGCTCGGACAAAAGCCGTTGTTGCACGAAAAGTCCTTGTTGCATGCCGACTGGTCGATGGCGCGTTTGCGCCCATGCTCCGTCTCGAGCGGCACAAGCGAAACGCAGTTTGACTTCACGCCGCAGTCGCCACAGCCTTCACAGACGAGGTCGTTGATGACAAGGCGCTTCGCTGGGTCGGGAAACTGGTTGCGCTTGCGACGACGACGGTTTTCGGCCGCGCAAGTCTGGTCGTAAACCAGTACCGTGACCCCCGGAACGTCGCGAAGCTGCTCCTGAACCTTTTGCAACTCGGAGCGATGATGGATCGTAACGCCCCGTGCCCAGCCGGCATCTGCCGGGTACTTCGACGGGTCGTCCGAAACGACGGCGATGCGGCTAACGCCTTCAGAATGCACCTGCGTCGTGATGGTCATCGGACTAAGTTGACCATCGTGCCGTTGGCCACCGGTCATCGCCACGGCGTCGTTGTACAGAATCTTGAACGTGATGTTGGTCCTGGCAGCGACCGCCGCACGCACGGCTAGCAGGCCCGAATGAAAGTAGGTACCGTCGCCCATGTTCTGGAACATGTGCCCGCGCCTGGAGAAAGGCGCCTCGCCAACCCATGCCATCCCCTCGGCGCCCATTTGCGTGTAACCCATCGTGTTGCGGTCCATCGTCTGCGCCATCCAGCTGCAACCGATTCCGGCGTAGGCTTTGCTTCCTTCCGGGATGACCGTCGAGGAGTTATGCGGGCAGCCACTGCAGAAGTAGAAGCTGCGCAGCATCGCTTCGGGGGCAAATTCAACCTTGCCCAGTTCCATCAGCAACTCGAGACGTTCTGCGATGCCTTTGCCGTCTGCGTGCTGCACCAGACGCTGGCCCAACGCGATAGCAATCTGGAGTGAATTCAGCGACATCTCGACGGCGAAGAGCTTCTTGCCGCTCTCGTCATGCTTCCCGATGACCACTGGCGCGTGCGGCTCGCGATACAGAATGTCCTTAATCTGGGACTCAAGCAGACTCCGCTTCTCCTCAACGACCATGAGAAGGTCAAGCCCGGAAGCGAACGCCTGGATGCCCTGAGGCTCGAGTGGCCATGTGCACGCAACCTTGTAGATGGCTACACCCACGGACTCCAGGTCTGCTTCGGTGACGTTCAGGTCGTCGATAGCCTGCAAAAGGTCCAGATAGCTCTTGCCGTGCGTAACGATGCCGAGTCGCGCACCAGGTTTGCCCAGCGTGACCCGGTCGAGCCCGTTGACCCGAACGAAGGCGCGCACTGCATCAAGCTTGTAGTTGTGAAGCCGGAATTCCTGCTCCTGTGGCGTGTCAGGATGCCGGAGGTTGAGTCCGCCCGCAGGCATTTCCATGCTGGTGGGAAGTTGCGGTGTAACGCGGTCGAGGTCGACATCGATTGCCGCCGATGCATCGGCGGTGTCTTTCACACACTTGAGACCGACCCAGCATCCCGAGTACCGCGACATCGCCCAACCGTACAGACCGTAGTCAATAATTTCCTGCACGCCACTCGGGCTCAGGATGGGAATCGACGCGTCGACCAACGCAAATTCCGACTGATGGCAAGTGGTTGACGACTCGCACGTATGGTCATCGCCCATGAGCAAAAGCACGCCGCCTTGCTTCGAGCTCCCGGCAAGATTGGCGTGACGAAAGGCGTCGCCGCTTCGGTCGACGCCTGGACCTTTGCCATACCAAATGGAGAAAACGCCGTCGTACTTCCCTTCTCCGCCTACTTCGGCCTGCTGCGTGCCCCAAACTGCCGTGGCCGCCAGATCCTCATTGACACCCGGTACGAATACGACATTCGCCGCCTTGAGAAACTTGCTTGCCTTACCCAACTCGGCGTCGTAAGTGCCGAGAGGGGACCCTCGGTAGCCTGAAACGTAGCCGGCTGTATTCAGGCCGTTGGCCTTGTCACGCCGATGCTGCATCAATGGAAGGCGAACGAGCGCCTGCACACCGGTCAGGAAAATACGCCCGCTGTCGAGGGTGTACTTGTCGTCGAGAGTTACGGTTCGTAGCGTCATGGTCACTCCTTCGAAGCGGCATGTTCAGCGGGATGGGACATCCAGTCCCACAATTCGCTCCCACTGAACCAGCATTCCTGCCACCGTTTATTCTACACAAGTGTCGACAATCAAATATCAGTGTTGGCGTCCCTTTTTCATTGGAACGCTTGCCGTCATGGCAAACGCAGAGCACCCGCTTGCTGACGCACAGCCGGTATGTCTTGCCGACCTGGAGGATGCCCGCAGGGTCGTTTATCGCGCCAACATGCCGATTCGCCGCCTGCTCGAGCGCGAGTTCCACGAAGCCGGCCTCCGGCCGCCGCTGCATCTCGTCGAAACCACGTCGGCCTTCACGACGATGTCACGCTTGCAGAAAGACCCTCAATACGTTGCGATGTTGCCAGTCGCGGTTGTGGACTTCTGCACGAGTCAAGGTTGGGCCAGGAAACGCGCACTCCATGTTGCGTCCCGCAGCGAGCCGTACGAACTCGTGACGCGCCGTGGAGCGCCTCTATCTCCTGGCGCGGGTGCTGATTAGCGCATTGACGACTGAACGCCATGCCGGTCTGCCTTCATCTGCTGGCCAGGGCCTGTTCACATTCATAACGGGCTTGCGAGCGCACCTTGCCGGTCGCAGTGCAAGGAGCGCCAGCAGCATGCTCAACGCGGGAACGAATTATCAGTGTGGTCGACCTCCCAGGTAGAGACGACGCATCTCATCGCTTTCGAGCAGGTCGGAGGATTTTCCCTCCAGGGCGACCTGCCCCATCGAAAGAACATAGGTTCGGTCGGAAATGCGTAACGCCTCCGTGGCATTCTGTTCCACCATCAAGACGCCGATACGCTCGGTGTTACGTAGCTCGATGATTGCATCGAACACCTCGCCGAGCATTTTGGGCGACAATCCCGCCGAAGGCTCGTCAAGCAAAAGGAAGCGAGGCCTTGGCATCAATGCACGTGCGAGAGACAGAATCTGCCGTTCGCCACCTGACAAACTCGACGCCCGTGCCCGAAGTTTCCGTTTGAGCACCGCGTAAGCGTCGCACAAAGCGTCGAGCCTTTCCCTCCTGTCGTTTTCCCGCATGAACTGCCCGCCGAGCATGAGGTTTTCCCAGACGGACAACGCCCCGAACACATTGTCCGTCTGGGGCACGAAACCGATTTCGTGCTTTCTGACCTTTCCATGTACGGGTACCTGCCCGATGTCTGCATCGCCTAATGTAACCGTACCTCGCCGGGGCAGAAGAAACCCGGCGACCGTCTTCAGCAGCGTCGACTTACCGCAACCATTGGGGCCCAGGATGGTCACAATCTCCAGTTGACGCGCGTTGATAGAGATATCGCGAAGAATGTCGACTTCGCGCGTGTAGCCAGCGACGACGTTGTTGACCGATATCATGCGACTGCTCCCGCGACCTGGTATTGCCTGCCGGGCTTCTTGCCGAGGTAGGCCTCGACGACGCTCTCGTGGGTTTCAAGTTCCGAGGGAAGACAGTCAGCAACCGTCCTGCCCTTGTCGAGTACGATACAGCGGCTGCACGTTTCGGAAATGAAGTGCATATCGTGCTCGATGATGACCAGCGTAATACCCTGACTGTTTATTCGCTTTAGCGTAGTGACGAGTTCTGCGCGCAGGTTCGGGTGAACGCCAGCCATAGGCTCGTCGAGCAGCAACAGCAAGGGCTGTTCCATCATTGCGCAAGCAATGCCAAGGAGTTTCTTCTGCCCACCAGAAATGGACGCAGCGGGAAGATGTGCGACCTTTGTGAGCAGTAACTCTTCGAGAAGTTGACGCGCGCGTTCACGCGTCTCCTGCTCAAGTCGCCTTACTTTGGCGGACCGCCAAAGTGTGCTGAATAGACCGTGACTTCGCGTTGACGCAGCCATCACGACTTCTTCCACCGTCATTCGGCCTGGCATAGACGGCAACTGGAAAGTGCGTCGCACACTTTTTGCAGCAATCTGGTGCGCAGCCAGACCACTCACGCGCTCTCCACGGACCTCCACCGCACCGCGGTCTATGGAGCAGTATCCCGTTATAACGTTCAACACGGTACTCTTTCCGCAACCATTCGGCCCAAGCAGACCAACGATTTCGCCCTGGCGCACGTTGAAATTGAGGCCGGTCAATACGTGGTTCCCACCAAAGGCCTTATAGACGTCTTGCAGACGAAGTATCGTGCTCATCATGCGCTCCGAATTCTTTCGGGGACCAAGCCACCCGGGCGGGCCAGGAGGCACGCGAGCAAGATGACGCCGATTGCTCCGAGCCGAACCGCACCAGCGATGTCGCTACTGATGTCGAGGTAGTCTTTGACGAATGGGACGGCGCTGTAGATTGCTTCGACGAGTACTGCACCAAGTACGACTCCAAGGTTGTTGCCTAGCCCGCCAATCATGACCATCGTCCAGATGACGAAGGTCTCCGACGCCAGCATGTAGTCCGGCCCAACGAAGCTCATATAGTGAGCGAGCAGTGAACCGCCCACAGACGCAATTGCAGCACCCGTGACCGTAGCCTTCACCTTGAGCGGTACAAGCTGGTATCCAAGGCTGGTCGCCAATGCCGGTTCTTCACGCATCAAACGGATTGCCCGGCCGAACCGACCACGCGTGAGCCGCATACAAGCAAGAAACGCAATCACCACCATCGCCAGAGCAAGCGCAAAAAACGCAAGATCGCTCTCCACGCTCGCAGCGGTTCGGAAGAGTTCCGGGACTCCGCTGATTCCCTGTGCACCTCCTGTGAGCCAGGTCTCATTTAGCGCCACAGTTCTGATGAGCTCAGCGATCGCGAGAGTCGCAATCGCCCAGTAGTCCGATGCGAGATTCCGTCCTAGTCGTGCCATGGCGAAACCCACAAACAATGCGGCCACAACGCCGACCAAAATTCCGACGGGAGCGGGATATCCGAGCGATGCCGTGATGGCAGACGCATAGGCGCCCACTCCGGCGAACGCGATAAAGCCGAAATTCAGGAGCCCAGCAAATCCCGCCTGAAGGTTCAGCCCTAGCGCGAGAAGCGCGTAAATGCAACTGAGCGTCGCTACGTGCAAAAGAAAGCTATACACGGCGCACCTCCCGGTCAAAGATGCCGTATGGCTTGAACAGCAGTGCGATAAGGAGTATCAGGAACGACGCAGCGCCAATATAGGTAATCGGAACATAGACATCAGACGTCCCGAACAGCCAGCCGAAGTCCAGGTTCGTGACGAGTGTTTCCGCGATTGATATCAGCAGCGCGCCAGCTGCTGCACCAAGTGGATTTCCCAGTCCGCCAAGAATCGCTGCGGCGAAGACGGGCAGTAGCAGATTCGTGCCAAGTCCAACGTGGACTGTCTCGGTCAGACCGAGCATGGTTCCGCCAAGCGCAGCAAGCGCTCCGCTAAGGAAGGTAATCCCGTTCACCACTCGAGTACCGTCAACGCCAGTCGCGGCGGCGAGAGCCGGATTCGAAGACATCGCGCGCATTGAACGTCCAACGCCTGTCTTGAAGAGCAACACGGCCAACAGCGCTACGCAGCCAAAACCACATCCAATCGACACAAGCTGGTCAATCGAGATGGTTGTCGACCCCAGTGAGATGGGGCGGGGAAGCCCCGACGAGTAGCGGAACGGGCGAGACCCAGCGACGCCCAGGACGACCGCAATGATAATCATCGAGATGGCAAGCGAGCCAATCATCGCGATTGAACTGCCTGAGCGGAGTAACCGCTTGAATACCAGCACGTTAAGCAACACGGCAAGCATGCCCATCCCAACGCAGGAGCCGAATAGTGCGAGCGGAAGCGGCATGCCCACGCGAGTCAGCCCAAGCGTACCGAACGCGCCTAGCATGGCGTACTGCACATGTGCGATGTTGGGGAACTTGACCAGCGAGTACACGACGCTGAGCCCCACAGCAACCAGCATGATGTCCGACGTGCGTATCAGGGCGTCGACGATAAATTGCAGCATGGAACTCTCCAAGGGCTTCCGCGCTGCGAGGCAGCGCGGCGAAGCTTATCGGGAAACGACCTTGCTATCGAACTTCACCTTGTCGTATGGCTGCTCCTTGCGCTGACCGCCATCATCAAACGCTACCGTCCCCGTAGCGCCGCTGTAAGGTGGCATCGCCCTCATCGCAGCGCGGATTTTGGCGGGGTCGGCACTGCCCGCCTTATTGATGGCGGCCGCAGCGACCATTACGCCGTCGTACGCATAGCTACCGAAAGAGGACTTGGGCGCCTCCTTGTACTTCGCCCGATACGCCAGCTCGTACGCCTTGCCGCCATCGCCAATCGACGCGACTTCCAGACCTTCCTGCCCCTGTGCAGCTTGCGGCGCGGTATCGCTCGTGCACATCGTCAAATAGATGCCGTACCACTTCTGCTTGTTCAGCCCGAGTTCGTAGGCCTCGCGATTGATAGTTGCCGCCTCCTGCCCATAAGCGCTGTACACATAAGCCTGAGGCGACGACCGGGACATCTGCTGCAACTCGCGACGGTAGGTCGATTGCCCCTCGCTGTAGAGCACCACGGAGGACACCTTGCCTCCGAGCGATTCGAAGCGCTTCTTGAATTCGTTCGCAACCCCTTGTCCATACGAATTGTTAGGCGCGATGAACGCAACGTCCTTCAGGTTTTGCCCAAAAACATCTCCCGCCGCGAAACGCGCCGACAGGTCGTCCAGTCCGATAACGCTAAACGAGCCGCTCCCAATCTTGCGAATCTGCGGACTGGACGAGCCGATGTTGATATGAACGTCACCCTGCTGGACCACGTATTCCCCGACGGGAATCGTAATTCCTGACGAGAACTCGCCGAGCACCACTGGAACCTTGTTGACCGACACCAACTTGCGAGCAGAACTCAACGCTGTTGCCGCAGCACCGCCTGAATCCTCAACGATAACTTGCAGCTTTTTCCCGAGCACACCGTTGTGCGCATTGATCTGTTCGACGGCAAGCTCAATCCCCCGCCGCTGGTCATCGCCGACCGAAGCACTCGCTCCCGTCAAGGGCAGCACTGCGCCAAGCGACACAGTCTGCGCGAGCGCCCCGCCCGCCATGGAAAATAACGCACACGCGGCAACGCCGATGGACAAATCTTTCGCAAACTTCATGGTGCCACCCCTTTAGTCGATGAGGATGTTAGACTACACAAGTGTCGACACTATATTGCAAAAAAAATGGCGTCAATAACAGCATCGACACCTGGAAACAACATCGCGGCGAACCCGAAATCTACGCACACTCCGCGTTCAGAAAGCCATGAACTTTCGTTCCCGCCCGACTCGAACGCCGCTTCTCGCTGCTAGCGACTCGTGAAAGCAATCGCGCTTTCGCCACTCAAAGTGAAATCAGACTAGCGGATTGTCTACACTTTTGTATTCTAGTTTTCCCCAGTTTCTCTCGGCTTACTTCAACCAACGTTTGTGTCACTCCGGAGTACGGCACGGCTTCCCCACGGACGCAAGCGTCGCTTGACCTCCGACATGAGGCCCCCTCGCGAGGCCGTTGAGCCGTAGGGCAATAAACTCCGCCTGGCCGCTGCGCGCTTGCTCAGAAATTCTTCAACGAGTGAGCTAGCGAATGTCGCTCACCAACATGAAAAGCAACGCCGCCGTCACTCTCGCCGTATCAACCTGGCGGGCTTCCGCATTTCGGACTCTGCCTTCACTTTCAACCATCGCGCCGCTGCAAAGGTATGCGGTTGAAGAGGCCGCGGCTCATGGGCGAACTCTCAGAGTCACCTGAACCGGACGAGTAAAATTGGCCACACATCTGTCTACACTTTTACTCGAAAAAAAATGAATGTCAACACTGGCAATTCCTGGAACGCGCGCGGAGAGCGCCATAGCGCCCTGTGGTCCGAACAGGGTGTCACCGCGCCTCGCTCCTGGATGCTGCTTGAGGCTAACGGGCTAAGTGAAGGCTCGGTCAGTGGTCGACCAGCAACGAGGCCAAACGCCATTTAATCGCCGCGTTCGCCGACGAACCGCGCCATGTTGCACTGCTTGTCGTGCTCTACCAGCAGACTTATGCGCCGATGCCGCTGGGGCCGATCCCGGCCTCAGCGGATTGTGGCCATGGCACTGTCATGTGAAAGGCCAGGCGCCTTTTACCCCTCGCGCCCTAACGCTTGAATGCTCTCCATGCAGGACTGGAACCCGCGGTTGTCGTCCAGCTTCATCTGCTTGAGGTCCGCCAAAACTGCCTCGAATCGTTCTTTCCGACTGTCCCTCTTGATGTCAGCGATTTTCTCACGCATCTTCGAGAACTCCTTGAACGCTTCGTCCTCTGGAGGAGCCCTCTTGATGATTGCATCAACAGCGTCCTCGATGCGACCCAATTGCTGTCCATAGCTGACTTCGCTCACAATCGCCCGCTCGGCCGACGGATTCCTGGAATTCTTCTCATTGATGACAAACCCGTTAAACGTCCAGGGATTGATAGATTGCTGAAGGTGCCTGGGCGCGTAGCAAAAGGAATCAGCAACCTCCTTCATCCAAACAAGGAAAAACATAGGCCAGGCGGCTCCGTTCTCCGGCTTCATTGCAGTCATAAAACCTCCTGGGTCGTTGCAGAACCGAACATGTGTGCTTGCGAGCCGACGCGGTCCTCGGCCCGTAAGGAACCATAAGAGGCAGAGGCAGGTTTTCACGCCTGCTGCAGGCTTCGGCTATTTGAATCGGCTGAATAACCGGAAACCGTTCGGTACCGCACATTCAACTGGCGCCATTGGAATGCATTCACGCTTCCACGTTGAACGTAAACCAACGTTCCGGCGCCGTAACGCGACCTTAAAATACTCAGTCTGACCCGCGGCGTCCTTGACTCTTTAACGGTCCCTCCTCAAAGATACTTTCCCTTCGCCTCGCCGTAGAGCACTACAACTGCTTACAAAACTCACAATCCTCCGGTGCACCGCTATGTCGACTGCGGCGTTCTTGCTGACACACATCAACGGAGCGCGACATGAGCACCAACCTGACTTCCAGTTCATCCCCGCGTAGTCGCATTCACCCTTTGGTGGCGGGCGCAGCCGTGGCCGTCATCCTCGCGAGCGCCACGGGTATCGCGGCAATGACAGGCGTGCTTCCCACGTCCCGAGCCGTGACAGTTCCCCCGACGCAAGCTGCACCAGTCGCCGCACAAATTGCCAGCGCACCGGCCGCTTCGCCGCAACCGAACGTGGAGCAGCGCGTGACGCGGGAGGAAGCACCCGCCCAGCCGCGTGTCCGTCATCCTCATAGCGTGTCTGCCGGGCAGCCCCCGAGATATGCGAACAGCGGCGACGCATATCAATCGTCGGCACAACCCGCTCGGGGACCAGTCGCCGTTGACCCGAACGCCGGCGAAGTCGTTGCCGTCAATACGGTCCAGGAACCCGAGCCGACAACGGGTCTCGGAGCCGTAGGCGGGGCAGTCGCAGGTGGCCTGTTGGGAAATCAGATCGGCGGTGGGCGCGGTCGCGTTCTGGCAACGATTGCCGGCGCCGTTGGGGGTGGCCTTGCGGGCAACGGCATTGAGCATGCTGTACGCAAGGCGACGAGCTACCAGGTGCAGGTCAGGATGCAGGACGGTAGCTACCGAAATTTTAACTATTCGTCACAGCCGCCGGTCCAGGTCGGCGAGCGCGTTCATGTATCGGGCGACTCCCTGAGCGCGTCGTAATCAGCCTCCAAAACACGCGGGCCTTTAGCCGTTCTGTCAAAGAGGTACTAAGCTCCGGATACGGGTCGCACGCCCTGGTCTTTGACTGGGGCGTTTCCATGTTCGCGGAGAGATCTTCTTCAGGAGCCAGGCATGGCGGGAACCGAACAGACCGACAACGTTGCGCACGCTCCGAAGATGCAAGCGGTAGACGTGGTGCCTTTGAAAGCGCATTCATCTCCGCTCTCCATCATTTGATGGAGGCAAATCGCAATCCAGCACAATATAGTTGACGTGCGGCGGCAATGACTGCCGCCCCTCCTTTGCGGTAGTCGGAAACCCTCTCGCCGATACCCATACATCAATTGATCTTGGCCAAACGATAACCTGGCCTGCTTCGCGCGGTCGCTCGCCACGCCACCGACCGCGAATCAGCTTGATAACAAGAAACACACTGATTTCAGCGTTTACGTGAACAGCCGCCCGCATCCATCGGCGAGCCGCAGCCTTTCTGTCGTCCGGTCTCTTCGCTTAGGCCGTACCGCACCTACGGTCCGCGCGTACGCAGCACCACGCTAGATTCTCAGTAAGACTTGAACACGGAGAAGTCCCATGGTTACGCCAACTTCCATCTTCACGCGTTGGAGCTTGCCTTGCCGAAAGCCCTCGCCGATGCCTCTCCGCCGCTTTCGCTCTAGCCTGGTTTCAATACTGTTCAGCGTGGCGGCGATTTCGGTCAACCTATCCGCGCGTGCCCAAGAGCTATTTATCGGAGATGCCGGCAACAGCACCATCCAGGAGTTCAATGGTTCGAGTGGCGCATACCGTGGCACCTTTGTGACGTCAGGAAGTTCCGGGCTTAGCGGACCCGCCGGCATGATTTATACGGATGGCGAACTCGTGGTCGTCAACCAGAACGTGAACCTTCCGCTTTCCGGTGAGATTTTCCGGTTCGACGGAAAAACCGGAATGTTTCTTGGAAAACTCGTCTCGGCAAGTGACGTCAACGCCCCTTACGCGCCTCGCGGCATCGTGCGCGGAGGGCCGGACAACGTCTTCTATGTCGCCGATGTCGGCAGCGACTGCTCGAGCCAGGGCGACATCAAGCTATACAACGACGCAGGAGCATTTCTCGGCAATCTCGACCGGTCCAAATTTACTGGCGGGTTTTTCCCACGTGGCCTGGTGTTCGGACCAGACGGTCTCCTGTACGTTTCCGTATTTGGATGCCCCTACGCGGACAGCCCGAATAGACTTGTCGGCTACGTTTTGCGATTCAATGCAACTACGAAAGCTTTCGTTGATGTGTTCGCATCCAATCAATCGATTCCTGACTTGCATCGTCCAGAAGGACTGGTCTTTGACAAGGAAGGCAATCTTTGGGTTACGGGCTTCCGCGCGACTACCAGCGACAGCGACAAGGTTCTGAAACTTAACGGCAAAACCGGTGCTCTTCTCGATGAACTCGTGCTGTCCACGCCGCCCGCACCGCGAGCCTATGCGCAGGCAATCATCTTCGGGCCCGGGAACAGGCTGTACGTCCCGATTATGGGTGGAGATGCAACGACGGCGGGGGAACTGCGCCGCTGCAACGTCAAGACGAAAGTCTGTGACGTTGTGGCGCCGGCCGGTAATCCGCTTCAGGGTCCCTTCTACTTGATCTTCAAGAATTCCAATCCCGCAATGCTTGGCTATGGAGGGAGTGACTAGCTCAATGACACTATGGAACGAATCACCCGTTCCAGCGAAAAGTCCCAGGATTGCTGCCCGATTGCATAAAGCCAGGCTCACGCCGGCACACCCTCCATGGCGCGCCCGGAACGTCCCCACGCCACCACGACGCCGAGACCGAGCACCGCGAGACACACGATCGGCACGATCATCGGCCCGAACGCGGTGCCCGTGAGCTTGCCCGCGAGCGGCATGAGGTTCTGGCCGAAGAAGCCGCCGAGATTGCCGATCGAGTTGATCGCCGCGACGCTCGCCGCCGCCCGCGCGCCGGTGAAGTAGCGCGGCGGCATCGACCAGAAGCACGGGTACAGCAACGGGATGCACGCGCCGCCGAACACGAGCGCAACAAAACGCAGCGGCGTGGAAGGCAGCAGCAGACTCAGCAGGAAGCCCAGCGTGCCGAGCGCCGCGACGATCGCCATCGCACGCAAAATGCTTTTCGCGCGGCGCAGCTTCGAAGGCAGCCACAGCAGCAGCAGCACCGCCAGCGCCCACGGCAGCATGCTCAGCAGCCCGTTCACGCTGCTGGACACGCCAAACGACTTCACGAGCGTGGGCAGCCAGTAGGTTACACCGTAGAGCGACGTCGACATCAGCATATAGGTCGCCGCGAACAGCATCACGCGCGGATCGAGGAGCGCCTTCCAGGGCTGTGCGTGTTCGGCGTGCGCGGGCTTCTCGCGCTCGTGCGCGGCAGCCACGATCTGCTTTTCGCTCGCGCTCAGAAAGCGCGCTTCCTGGTACGACGCCGGCAGCAGCCTGAACACGGCGATGCCGACCAGCACGGCGGGCAGGCCCGTGGCGATGAACACCCACTGCCAGCCGGCGAGGCCCCATACGCCATTGAGGCTCAGCAGCCAGCCGCCCACGAGCGAGCCCAGCATGTTCGCAAGCGCGCTGCCCAGCGTGAAGATGCCGAGCACGCGCGCGCGGTAGCTTTGCGGAAACCACAGCGTGAGGTAGTAAATGACGCCCGGATAGAAGCCGGCTTCGGCCACTCCCAGCGCAAGGCGCAGGCCGCAGAACACCTGCATCGAGGTGGTGAAGCCCATCAGCACCGTAATCACGCCCCAGGTGAGCATGATGCGCGCGAGCCACACGCGCGCGCCGAAGCGATGCAGCGCAAGCGTGCTAGGCACTTCGAACAGCAGATAGCCGATGAAGAACAGCGAGGAAGCCAGACCGAACGCCGTTTCGGTCATGTTGAGGCTGTGCACCATCTGCAGTTTCGCGAAGCCGACGTTTTGCCTGTCGATGAACGAGATCAGAAACATCACGACGAGGATCGGCATGAGACGGCGCGCGATCTTCGACATGACATGCCGTTCTTCGGCGGACTGACGATCGACGGTTGAGTTTGTATTCACCAGGTTCTCCTACGTTTATTTGTATGTTGCCCATGCATGTACCTGCCTGCACGCACTATGGGTGAAAATCCGCGAGCATCGCCACGAACATGTCGGTCCATGTGCGCGGCTTCGCCTTGATCGTGCCCACCATGTACAGAAAGTCCACGTACTCCATCAACTGCTCGGGCCAGACCGAAAAGCGCGACTCCGGCGCGCGGAGCGTTTGCACCACATGCTCGCGCGACGCGCCGAAGCCCGACGAATCGACATAGATCTGCGCCGCGGCCGCTTTGTCCTGCGCGATCATCCGGTTCGCCTCGTCGAGCGCGTGAAGGAATGCTTTTGCCAGCGCCGGCTCGGTGTCGACGAGGCGCCTGGGCGCGAACACCACGTCGAGCGTGAGCGGCCCGAGCACGTCGACCGAATTGACCACGCGGTGGATGCCCGGCTGCTGCAATTCGAGCGTCGAAAATGGCGGCGACGCGAAATGCGCGGTGATGCCGCCCTCGCGCCGGATCAGCGACTGCATGGCCTGCGGATGCGGCAGGCCGACGGTGATCGAATCGAGCTGCGCGAAGTGCTGCGCTCCGAGCAGCTTGCTCGCCACCATCTGCAGCACCACGGCCGAAAGCGACGTGCGAATGCCCGGCACCGCAATCCGGTCGGCGCTCGTGAAATCGCGCAGCGTCGCAATCTCCGGCCGGTTCGTGTTGAGCGAGAGCGCCGTGGCCGAAAGACCGCTGACGCCGATTACCTCGACGTTCGGTATGCCGCGCGCCCGCGCCCACAGCTCGATGAAGCCGGGCGCGCCCACCGCGGCGAAGTCGAGCGTACCGGCCATCATGGCGTCGTCGACCGAATTGCCGCCGTCGAGCCTGACCCACTCCACGCTCACGTCCGCGAGCCCCTGGCGGGCCGCATGGCGCTCGAAGAGCCGCGCCTTTTCCATCACGAGCAGCGGCAGATACAGCAGGCCATAGCCCTTCGAAATGCGCACCGTGCGCGGCGTGGCCCGGACCCACGCAGGCGCGAGCGCCGCGGCAACAGCGGCCGCGCCCAGGCCCGCCGCAACGAGCGCGCGCCGCCGCGTTGAAGCCCGCGGCGACTTCACGCGCATCTTGCCGTCTCCGTTGGTTCGTGTCGTAATCACGTCTCTGCACCTTCCATGGTTCGCGAGATTACCGGGCGAGTCTGAGAAAATGCTGAGAAACACGCAGCGTCAACCTCGGGGAAAACCCGCAATCGCACCCATGAAGATTTTGGCAGGAACGGCACCATGCGCATTCTGGTGGTAGAGGACGACGCGGAAATCGGCGCGGCTGTCCGCAGCCGCCTCGCGCGCCTCGGTCACGCGGTGGACCTCGAAGCGAACGGCGCCACGGCGAACGGCCTGCTAGGCGTGGAGCGCTTCGATCTGGTCGTGCTCGACGTGATGCTGCCTGCCATGGACGGCTTCGAGATTCTGCGCCATCTGCGCGCGGCGGGCTCGACCACGCCGGTGCTGCTCCTCACCGCACGCTCGGCCATCGACGATCGCGTGAGCGGCCTTGGCCTCGGTGCCGACGACTACCTCGTCAAGCCGTTCGACTACCGCGAACTCGAAGCGCGCGTGCAGGCGCTCCTGCGCCGCAACAGCGGGCACGCGAACGACGTGGTGAGGCTGGGCGGTCTCGCCATCGACCGCAGCAGCCGGCTCGCCGAACTCGACGGCAAACCGCTTTCGCTCTCCCGCCAGGAATTCGCGCTGCTCGAAATCCTCGCCAGCCGTCCGCAGCGTATCTTCCCGAAGGAAGAGCTGCTGAATCAGTTGTTCAGCTACGGCAACGAACCGAGCGCGAACGCCGTCGAACAATATGTCACGCGCGTGCGCAAAAAGCTGCAGGGCAGTTCAGTCGAAATCCGCACGGCGCGCGGCATGGGATATCAAATTGCCGCGCTTTGACTGGTTCCCGAAAACGCTGCTCGGCCGCACGCTGCTCTTCATTGCGCTCGTCGTGGCGTCGGGTGCGGCGGCGCTCGCAGGCATCGCGCGCTATTACGCGGGCGTCGCATCCGAGCGCGCCTACGATCAGCTGCTTGCGGGCGCAACCATCCAGGTCGCCGAAAACCTCTACGTGCAGGGCGGCGTGCTCGCGCTCAATCCGCCGGTGGCCGCGCTCTCCACGCTCTCGCGATATGACGTCGTCTACTACAAGGTGGTCGACGCGCGCGGCCTCGTCGTCGCGGGCTATGGCGACCTTCCCGGTCCGGCCAATACGTTGAGCGCGATGCGCGCGCGCCAGGGTCCGACTTTCGCGAACGCCCGCTATCAGGGCGAGCGCGTGCGCACGGCGACCATCGGGCGCTACATGCCGGACGCGCGGCCGCCCGGCTGGGCCCTCGTCACGGTTGCGCAGACCACGCACGCGCGCCAGCAGCTCACGAACGACATGAGCATCAAGGTCTGGACGCTCATTTTGCTGATGAGCGTGCTCGCCATCGGCGCGAGCGGACTTGCGATCCGGCGCGGCCTGCGTCCGCTCGCGCAGATCGAGAGAATCATCGCCGCGCGCGACCCGGCCGACCTGCGGCCCGTGGCGCACGACACGCCGAGCGAAATCAATGCGCTGATCGGCGCCATCAACGGGCTGATCGGGCGCCTGGCCGAACGCATGACGGCCATGCAGCGTTTCATCGCCGACGCCGCGCATCAGATGCGCACGCCGATTGCGCGGCTCGACGCACAGATCGAGTTGCTCAGCACCGAGTCCGATCCCGTGCGTCACGCCGCTCGGCTCGAAGCGTTGCGGGCCACCTGCTCGGACGTGGGCCGGCTCACCGGCCAGTTGCTCAATCACGCGATGGTGATCCATCGCACCGAAGTGGTGCCGCTGCAGCGCGTGGAACTCGCGAAGCTCGCGAGAGAAGTGCTCGGCCGCACCATTCCGCTCGCCGACGAACGCGACGTGAAAGTGGCGTTCGAAAGCAGCGCGCCGCAGGTCTGGATCGCGGGCGACCCCGTGAGCCTGCAGGAAGCGCTGTCGAACGTGCTGCACAACGCGCTGCTGCACGGCAAGGCGGACGATATCGTCGTCACCGTGAACGCCTCGCATGAGGCCGTCACGCTGACCGTGACCGACAACGGACGAGGCATTGCACGCGAACACTGGGACGCCGCGCTGCGTCCGTTCGAGCGCATCGGCCAGCAAGGCGCGGAGCGCACGACGGGCTCGGGCCTTGGGCTCGCCATCGTGCAGGCGGTGATGAAGGCGCACGGCGGGCGCGTGAACTTTGCGTTTCCCGCCGGCGGCGGGTTTGCCGTGGTGCTGACGTTCCCTCCCCCTGAAGCCGGTACGCCTCCCGCTACGCCAATGTGAACACGACGCGAAAGGGCCGAAGCCCGAGTCCGGCGGCGCGCGCAGTCCATCAATGCTCAGCAGGATGCACCCGCGCGTACATGCGCAATGCGAACCAGCACACGCCAGCCGCGAGCCCCCCGACCACGCCGCCGAAGCTGCCGACCCACGACACGCCAAAGCCGCTGGCAATATGGTTGCCAAGCAGCGCACCCGCGCCGATCCCCACGTTATAGAGGCCGGAATAGATCGAGACCGCGAGGTCCGCGGCTTCGGGCGCGAGCTTGAGCACCCATGCCTGCATGGCAAGGCCAAAGGAAACGATCGCGCCGCCCCACACCAGCGTGTGAACCGACAACGTGACAATGGAGAGCGCGGCGGGAAACAGCACGAGCAGGCACACGCACACGGCAACCACAGCCGCTTGCAGGAATTGCGCCGGGTCGCGCGGGTAAACACGATTGAAGAACACGGCCGCGGGAATGCCGGCACTGCCGAACAGGATCAGGATATAGGTGATGCGTTGACTGCTTTCGTGGCCGACGGTGTGAATGAAGGGTTCGATATATGTATACGACGTGAAGTGCGCCGTAACGACGAGTATCGTGAGCAGATAAAGCGAGGCCAGCATCGGCTTTCTGAACAGCACGGGCACGCTGCTGAACGAGCCCGTTTGCTGGCTCGGCAATACGGGCAGCATCACGCGCAGCATGAGCAGCGCAAACGCCGCCGCGCCCGCGATGACGAAGAAGGTCTGCCGCCAGCCGAGCGTCTCGCCAATCACGCGCCCAAGCGGAATGCCCGCCACCATGGCGATCGAGGTGCCCATGCCGAGCATGGCGAGCGCCCGGCTCTTGTTGCCGGGCGGCGCGAGCCTCACCACCAGAGAAACGGAAATCGACCAGAAGACGGCGTGTGCAAAGGCAATGCCGATCCGGCCCACCATCAGCACCGTAAAGTTCCATGCCACGCCGGTCACGATATGGCTGACCACGAAGAGCGCGAATATCCAGGTCAGCAGCTTGCGGCGTTCGACGTTGCGCGTCAGCAGCATCAGGGGCAGCGACGCCACGGCCACCGTCCACGCGTAAATCGTCAGCATGAGGCCGACGTCGGTCGGCTTCATGTGCAGGCTGTCGCCAATGGCGCTCAGCAGCGCAACGGGCACGAATTCGGTCGTGTTGAAGATGAAGGCAGAGAGCGCCAATACGAGCACACCCCACCAGGCGTGCCCGGAAGAGTCCGGTTCAGGCGTCGACATACGAGAGAGGCGGGAATCGGCAAAGGCCGATTATCGCGTATCGCGCCGTATGCGATACCTGAACCGTGCAGCGCCTCTTCTGGCCCCCGCCGCGAGCAGCGCGGCGCTGACGAAATAGAGCCCTCGCGAATAGCCGCCGCTCAGGCCGTACACCTTCGAGTCATCGCTCAGGCGTTCTCTCTATACTGACCCGCGTGCCTCCTGCGGCTTTCCGTGACGCGCAGGTGCCGGCACGTTCCACCCGCATCGCCCATCCCTGGACGCCGCCACACAGCGCCGCGCGAAGCACGACCGCGCGCACCGATGCGCCGGCGCCTGCCTGCCTTGTGATGCTGTAAAAGAAACTGGAGCGTTTCCTATGAGCACCTTCACCACCCGCGATGGCACGTCGATCTATTACAAGGACTGGGGCAGCGGCAAGCCCGTCGTTTTCTCCCACGGCTGGCCGCTCACGGCCGACGCCTGGGACGCCCAAATGCTCTTTCTCGTGCAAAACGGCTTTCGCACGATCGCGCACGACCGCCGCGGCCACGGCCGCTCCGATCAGCCCGCCAAGGGCAACGACATGGACACCTGGGCCGACGACCTCGCCGACCTGCTCGACAAGCTCGACGTGCACGACGCTACGCTCGTTGGCCACTCCACGGGCGGCGGCGAAGTCGCGCGCTACATCGGCCGCCACGGCACGCAGCGCGTCTCGGGCGCTGTGCTGATCGGCGCGGTGCCGCCCATCATGATCAAGAGCGAGAAGAATCCGGGCGGCCTGCCCAAGGATGTGTTCGACGGCATCCGCAAGGGCGTGATCGACGACCGCTCGCAGTTCTTCAAGGACCTGGCCGTGCCGTTCTACGGTTACAACCGCAGCGGCGCGAAGGTCTCACAGGGCGTGATCGACTCGTTCTGGCAGCAGGGCATGTGGGGCGGCATCCTCGCGCTGCACGAGTGCGTGCACGAGTTCTCCGAAGTCGACTACACGGAAGACCTCAGGAAGATCGACGTGCCCACGCTGATCCTGCACGGCGACGACGACCAGATCGTGCCGATCGACGACGCCGGCAAGCTCTCCGCGAAGATCGTCAAGGACGCGACGCTCAAGATCTACCCGGGCGGCCCGCACGGCATGTGCACGACGATGGCCGGGCAGGTCAACGCCGACCTACTCGCGTTCCTGAACCGGAAGTAACGGAGTTACGCGCGGCGTGCCCGTTCAACGCGCGCACGCCGCGATCGCCTCGACGTATTGCGCCTGCCACGCCGGGTCTTGCGCGAACGCGGCAAGATCCGTGTGCAGATCGCTGGCGTAGGCCGCCATGCACGCGCGGTGGTTCGCTTCGACAGCGCGCGGCATCACGAAGATTGCCGCGACCACGCCGCCCACAGCCAGCGCGACGATTGCCACGCCGATCGCCCACCGCCAGGCTTCCTCCCCCGCCCCCTTTAGCGCCGCTTCGTTCATCGTTCTTCTCCTTATTGATTAGCAAGACAATCATTTAACTTTTAAAAAAGGGGGCAGGCGCCTTACGCGAGCCCCTTGCGTATCTTGCGCATGCCGGTGACCGTCGACTCGAACAGGTCCGGGCCCACCTGCACACGCAGGCGCCGCGCGACTTCGGCGCTCGCGCCGTTGATCGGGCCGTCGAGCGCCGTGCCGCCCGCCGTGGGAAAGAGTCCCCATTCGCGGCCATCGGCCTCGCCCTGGCGGCGCTCGAGCAAATCCTTCTCGCAGAGGTTGTCGACGAGACGCGTCGCAGTGGGCCGGGCGATGCCGAGCGTTTGCGCGACATCGCTCGACAGGCACCCAGGCTTCGCGAGCACCACGCGCAGCACGAAGCCTTGCGCGGGCGTGAGGCCGAACGGCGCATAGGCGGCGCTCCATTCGCGCTCGACGAGCCGCGCGAGTGCCGACGAATTGAAGTAAAGGCAGTGATCGAACATGGGGCCAATGAGACCACAAATTGATTAGCAAGGCAACTGTTTTAATGGTCTTCGATGAGCCTTGCTGGACAAAATTCTTATATAAGACTCCCCGATTCACTTCTGTTTTCACAAGGGTCTTTACCAGCTTGACACCCTATCGGAGGTGCGATCCACAAACCCCATGAACCGTGGCTGCATTACCGGCATCGCTCCGAAAAGCCTTACGGGACGGGGCTCCGGAGCGGAAACGTTTTCAGCGCGCGGCCCGCGGATCAAGGCAAACTCGCTGACTTTCTGGTCAATTAACATTGCGCAAGCGCTTTCCACGATATGAAATACCTGCGCGGTTGCGCCCCTGCCCGCTGCAAATTGAGGCAAAATTCAGGTGTTTCGCCGACTGCGCGCAGCCGGTGGTGTTATCACCCCGTTTTTGAACCCCGCCAAGAAGCCGATGAGTACCCAGCAACCCACCATCATCTATACCCTGACCGATGAAGCGCCGCTGCTCGCCACCAGCGCGTTTCTGCCGATCATCCGCACTTTCGCTGCGCCGGCCGGCGTGAACGTCGAGACCAGCGATATCTCCGTTGCGGCCCGTATCCTCGGCGAGTTCCCGGAATTCCTCACGGAAGAACAGCGCGTGCCGGACAATCTGGCCGAACTGGGCCGTCTCACGCAGTTGCCGGAAACGAACATCATCAAGCTGCCGAACATCAGCGCATCGGTGCCGCAGCTCGTCGCCGCGATCAAGGAGCTCCAGGGCAAGGGCTACAAGGTCCCTGACTTCCCCGAAGATCCGAAGACCGACGAAGAAAAGGCGATCCAGAAGCGCTATTCGAAGTGCCTCGGTTCCGCCGTGAACCCGGTGCTGCGCGAAGGCAACTCGGACCGCCGCGCACCGCTCGCGGTCAAGAATTTCGCGAAGAAGCACCCGCACAGCATGGGCGAGTGGAGCATGGCGTCGCGCACTCACGTCGCGCACATGAAGCACGGCGACTTCTACCACGGCGAAAAGTCGATTACGAACGACAAGGACCGTGAAGTCCGCATGGAGCTCGTGACGAAGGCCGGCGAAACCATCGTGCTCAAGCCGAAGGTCAAGCTGCTGGCCGGCGAGATCGTCGACAGCATGTTCATGAGCAAGAAGGCGCTGCTCGCCTTCTACGAAGACCAGATGGAAGACGCGCGCAAGACCGGCATCATGCTCTCGCTGCACGTGAAGGCGACCATGATGAAGGTTTCGCACCCCATCGTGTTCGGCCACGCCGTGCGCGTGTTCTACAAGGACGCGTTCGCCAAGCACGCGAAGCTTTTCGAAGAACTCGGCGTGAACGTGAACAACGGCCTCGTCGACCTGTACACGAAAATCGAAAAGCTGCCGGAATCGCAGCGCGAAGAAGTCATCCGCGACATGCACGCGTGCCACGAGCACCGTCCGGCGCTCGCCATGGTCGACTCGGCCAAGGGCATCTCGAACCTGCACGCACCGAACGACGTGATCGTCGACGCTTCGATGCCGGCCATGATCCGCGCAGGCGGCAAGATGTGGGGCGCCGACGGCCGCCCGGCCGACACGAAGTGCCTGATTCCGGAAAGCACGTTCGCGCGCATCTACCAGGAAATCATCAACTTCTGCAAGACCAACGGCGCATTCGACCCGCGCACGATGGGCACGGTGCCGAACGTCGGCCTGATGGCGCAGAAGGCTGAAGAGTACGGTTCGCACGACAAGACGTACGAAATCACGCAGGACGGCACGGCGCGCATCGTCGACAACGCCACGGGCGAAGTGCTCGAAGCGCTCACCCAGCAAGTCGAGCAAGGCGACATCTGGCGTATGTGCCTCGTGAAGGACGAGCCGATCCGCGACTGGGTCAAGCTCGCCGTCACGCGCGCGAAGAACTCGGGCACGCCGGCCGTGTTCTGGCTCGACCCGTACCGTCCGCACGAAAACGAGCTGATCAAGAAGGTCGAAGCCTACCTCAAGGACTACGACCTGACCGGCCTCGACATCCAGATCATGTCGCAGGTGCGCGCCATGCGCTACACGCTCGAGCGCGTGATCCGCGGTCTGGACACGATCTCGGTCACGGGCAACATCCTGCGCGACTACCTCACCGACCTGTTCCCGATCATGGAACTGGGCACCTCGGCGAAGATGCTCTCGATCGTTCCGCTGATGGCCGGCGGCGGCATGTACGAAACGGGCGCAGGCGGTTCGGCGCCGAAGCACGTGCAGCAGCTGGTGCAGGAAGACCACCTGCGCTGGGACTCGCTCGGCGAATTCCTCGCGCTGGCCGTCTCGCTCGAAGACCTCGGCATCAAGACGAACAACGCGCGCGCCAAGCTGCTCGCGAAGACGCTCGACGCCGCCACGGGCAAACTGCTCGACAACGCCAAGGGTCCGTCGCCGAAGACCGGCGAGCTGGACAACCGCGGCAGCCAGTTCTACCTCGCGATGTACTGGGCGCAGGAACTGGCCGCGCAGAAGGAAGACGCGGAACTCGCCGCTCACTTCGCGCCGCTCGCGAAGACGCTGGCCGAGAACGAGCAGAAGATCGTGGGCGAGCTGGCCGCGGTCCAGGGCAAGCCGGTCGACATCGGCGGCTACTACAAGCCGGACTTCGCGAAGCTCGCTGAAGTCATGCGCCCGAGCGCGACGTTCAACGCCGCACTGGCAGCCGCTGCGAAGTAACGGTGAAGCCCGCCCCCGTGCGCTCGCGCGGGGGACGTTCCACCCAACGAATCGAGCCTCCCACGTCGCCGTGGGAGGCTCGATTTTTTTGCCCTGCTTGTTGTGTTTGAGGCGAGGCGAGCCGCGCGGCCCGCCTCGTCCTTGAAAGGCTCAGTCGTCGAGCAGCGAGAGATCGCGCACGGCGCCCTTGTCGGCCGACATCACGAGCCTGGCGTAGGCCTTCAAAGCCGCCGACACCTTGCGGGCACGCGCCTTCGCCGGCTTCCAGCCACGGGCGTTCTGCTCTTCGCGGCGGCGCGCGAGTTCCTCGTCCGAGACCAGCACGTCGATCGTGCGGTTCGGAATGTCGATGCGGATCTTGTCGCCGTCGCGCACGAGGCCGATTGCGCCGCCCGCCGCCGCTTCCGGCGAGCAGTGGCCGATCGAGAGGCCCGAGGTGCCGCCCGAGAAGCGGCCGTCGGTCAGGAGCGCGCACGCCTTGCCGAGGCCCTTTGACTTGATGTAGCTCGTCGGGTAGAGCATTTCCTGCATGCCGGGGCCGCCCTTCGGGCCTTCATAGCGCACGATCACCACGTCGCCGGCCTTGACCTTGTCGGCGAGGATGTTTTCCACCGCTTCGTCCTGCGATTCGGTCACGTGAGCCGTGCCTTCGAACACGAGGATGCTGTCGTCCACGCCTGCGGTCTTCACCACGCAGCCGTCGAGCGCGATGTTGCCGGTCAGCACGGCGAGGCCGCCTTCCTTCGAGAACGCGTGCTCGTACGAGCGGATGCAGCCTTCGGCGCGGTCCGTGTCGAGGCTCGGCCAGCGCGTGTTCTGGCTGAACGCGACCTGCGTCGGAACGCCGGCGGGGCCGGCCATGTAGAACGTCTTGACCGCTTCGTCCTGCGTGCGCCTGATGTCCCATTGCGCGAGCGCGTCGCCGAGCGTCGGCGCGTGCACGGTCGGCACGTCGGTGTGCAGCCTGCCGGCGCGCTCCAGTTCGCCGAGGATCGCCATGATGCCGCCAGCGCGGTGCACGTCTTCGATATGGTACTTATTCGTGTTCGGCGCGACCTTGCACAGTTGCGGCACGACGCGCGAAAGTCGGTCGATGTCGGCCATGCCGAACTCGATGCCCGCTTCCTGCGCAACGGCCAGCAAGTGGAGGATGGTGTTGGTCGAGCCGCCCATGGCGATGTCGAGCGTCATGGCGTTTTCAAACGCCTTGACGCCTACCGAGCGCGGCAGCACGCGCTCGTCTTCCTGCTCGTAGTACTGGCGCGCGAGTTCGACGATGCGGCGGCCGGCGCGCTTGAAGAGCTGTTCGCGGTCCGCGTGCGTGGCGACCACGGTGCCGTTGCCCGGCAGCGAGAGGCCCAGCGCCTCGGTCAGGCAGTTCATGGAGTTGGCCGTGAACATGCCCGAGCACGAACCGCAGGTCGGGCAGGCGGAGCGCTCGACTTCGGCCACATCGGCGTCGGAGTACTTGGTGTCGGCCGCGATCACCATCGCGTCGATCAGGTCGAGCTTCTTGACCTCGATGGCCTTCGTGACGGGGTTCGCGAGGCGCGTCTTGCCCGCTTCCATCGGGCCGCCCGAGACGAAGATCACGGGAATGTTCAGGCGCATGGCGGCCATGAGCATGCCCGGGGTGATCTTGTCGCAGTTCGAGATGCAGACCATGGCGTCGGCGCAGTGCGCGTTGACCATGTA
This sequence comes from Paraburkholderia silvatlantica, assembly GCF_003096715.1. GTDB lineage: Bacteria > Pseudomonadota > Gammaproteobacteria > Burkholderiales > Burkholderiaceae > Paraburkholderia > Paraburkholderia silvatlantica. The sequence goes on along the minus strand of NZ_QEOL01000023.1, from coordinate 70,922 downwards.
TTCGACCGAATCCGCGATGATGTCGCGGCTCGGCAGCGAATACAGCATGCCGTCGTGGCCCATGGCGATGCCGTCGTCGACGGCGATCGTGTTGAATTCCTTGGCCACGCCGCCCGCGGCTTCGATTTCGCGCGCAACGAGCTGGCCGAGGTCTTTCAGGTGCACGTGGCCGGGAACGAACTGGGTGAACGAATTGACGACCGCGATGATCGGCTTGGCGAAGTCTTCGTCTTTCATGCCGGTGGCGCGCCACAGGGAGCGCGCACCTGCCATGTTGCGGCCGGCGGTGGAGGTTTTGGAACGGTATGCGGGCATTGTGGCTGTAGGAGAAAAATCGCAGAAAGGAAGCGGGCCACGGGAATAAAGGCCCCACGCACGCCCTTGCGAACAACCTCTTGAGCTGCGCTCTGGGCAAACCTGGCGATTATCCCACACGCATGGGCGCCCCGCCGGATCGGCCGGCGGCGGTCGCGGCGGTCGCGGCTGTCGCGGCGGTCGCGGCGGTCGCGGCGGTCGCGGCGTGCCGGTTGTGGCGTGCAGTCGGTACGCCCGAAGCACCGGCCGTTTTCTCAAGGTTGCCGAACCTTGCCGAATCCGCACGCCTGCACCACTATTCTGCGTCAGACCCGCGTGACGGAGAGCCCCCATGTCCATGCAGAACATCAAGCACGTCGTTGTCGTGATGTTCGAAAACCGTTCGTTCGATACGATGCTCGGCGGCTTGTACGCGAACGGCAGCAGCCCCACGCATTTCCTGCCCGCCGCCAGCGCGGAACGGCCATTCGACGGCCTCAGGGCGGGCCTGAGCAACCCGACGAAGGCAGGCGGCACCATCGCCGCAACCACACCGGCCTCCACGGCCACGCTGCCCGACCCCGATCCGCAGGAGACGTTCGCAAACGTGCGCGTGCAACTGCTCGGCAACGGGACAGGTGCGATGCCCATGTCCGGCTTCGTGCAAGACTACGAAACGACCGCGACGACGGACGCAAGCCAGGTCATGCAATGCCACAGCCCCGATCAGCTGAAGGTGCTCTCGGCGCTCGCGCGCGAATACGCCGTCTGCGACGCCTGGTTCGCGCCCGTGCCGAGCCAGACCTGGCCGAACCGCGCCTTCGCCCACGCGGGCACGTCGAACGGCCACGTCGACAACGGCTCGCCGCCCGACCCCTTCGAGTGGCAAGTGCGCACCATCTTCAACGTGCTGGGCGACATGGGCGCGAGCTGGGCCGTGTACAGCGCGGCGCTCGTCGCCCCCTCGCTCACGCTCACCATGTTCCCAACGCTATGGGATCCGAAATATAAGGCCAACTTCCAGCGCTTCAGCAACTTCGTCTCCGCTTGCCAGAACAACACACTGCCACAGTATTCGTTCATTGAGCCGCGCTTTCTGCTCGACCCGAACGACCAGCACCCGCCACACGATGTCTATGCGGGCGAGAGCTTTCTCTACGACATCTGGCACGCGTTGAGCACATCGCCCGCATGGCCCGAAACGCTGCTCGTGATTACCTACGACGAGCACGGCGGCACCTACGACCACGTATTGCCGCCCGCCAACGCGGTGGCGCCCGATGCCGCGAGCAACCCCGGCGACCAGAACTTCGCCTTCGACAGCTTTGGCGTGCGCGTCCCTGCGGTCGTGGTGTCGCCGTATATCGCGCCGGGCACCGTGTTCCGCTCACCGGGCGCCACACCCTACGACCACACGTCGATTCTCGCCACCCTGCGCGACTGGCTCGGCATCGCACCCGCCGACATGCTCGCGAGCCGGCGCGTGGCGGCCGCGCCCACGCTCGCTGCACTGCTCACGCTGGACGCGCCCCGCACCGACCTGCCGGCTATCGCCGCGCCGCCCGCTTCCGGATTCATCGCCACCAATCTCGCGCGCCCGCTCAACGACCTGCAAAAGAGTCTCGTGAGCGGCACGGCGCGGCGCTCGGGGCTCGACCCAACCGCCACGCTCGGGAGCGTGCCCACCCGTCAGCACGCGGTGGACTTCTTCCACAACCTGCTTTCGTCCGGGCAACCCTGAGCTAACGAAAAGACCAAAGGGCATGCGGGGCCGCCTCAGGCCTCGCCCCGCCCTTCGCGCGAAATCAGCGCGAGCAGCCCCTCCGAAAACGCGTTGGAATTGGATTGCGGCGTCACGCGCGGAATCAACTGGTGCGCGCGGAAGTAGGCATCGGCGAGGCGTCGCACCACGAAGTCGGGGCTCAATAGCGCATGCGGCATCGTCGCGAGGTGCCCGGCCGTCACCCCCGCACGGCGGCGCGCCAGCGGATGGCGCGTGGCCACGAGCAGCGCCCCTTCAATAGACGTCGCGCAGGTAGCGCTTGTTCCGTCCGAGCGCACTGACGTAGTCGTGCGCGGCCTCGGCGCTCATGCCGCCATGGCCCGCCACCACCTCCCTGAGCGCCGCATCCACGTCCTTCGCCATGCGGCTCGCATCGCCGCACACATAGAGGTGCGCCCCTTCCTGCAGCCACGCCCATAGCTGCGCGCCCTGCTCGCGCATGCGGTCCTGCACGTAGACCTTTTCGCTCTGGTCGCGCGAAAACGCGAGGTCGAGCCGCTCGAGATGGCCGTCCTTGCGCATTTGCTCCAGTTCGTCGCGATAGTAGAAGTCGGTGGCCGCGTGCTGCTCGCCGAAGAAGAGCCAGTTGCGGCCCGTGTCGCCGCGGGCCTGCCGCTCGTGCAGGAAGGCGCGGAAGGGGGCGACGCCCGTGCCGGGACCGACCATGATCATCGGCACGTCGCCGTTACGCGGCGGCCGGAAATGCGTGCTCTTCTGCACGAACACGGGGACACTGCCTTCCTGCGCACGGTCGGCGAGGAAGGTCGAGGCCACGCCCTTGCGCTCGCGGCGGCCGTTGTTGTAGCGCACCGCCGAAACGGTCAGATGCACTTCGCCCGCATGGGCCTTCGGGCTCGACGAAATCGAATAGAGCCGCGGCTGCAGGCGCTTGAGCATGGCGAGCAGTTCAGGCGCGCTCAGGTCGACGGGATATTCGTGGAGCACGTCGGCGAGCTGCTGGCCCCAGAGCCAGTTGCGCAGATCGCCCTTGCGCGATTCGTCGAGCATCTCGGCGAGGCCCCGGGAACGCGTGCGCGACGCAATGAACGCGAGCGCATCGGGGCTTGGGCGCGCGATCTCGTAGTACTTGCCGAGCGCCTCGCCAAGGCGCATCTCGCCGTGGCCGCTCACGGCGACCGGCGTGTCGGCGGCGAGGCGAGTGAGGCCCAGCAACTCCTCGACGAGCGCGGGACAGTTGGTGGGCCACACCCCGAGCGCGTCGCCCGCTTCGTAGTCAAGGCCCGCCTCGCCCGTTGCGAGCGAGAAGTAGCGCGTGTCCTTCGTCGCGCCCTTCATGTTCAGGCGCACGTTCTTCAGCAGCTTCGAGGCAGCCGGTCGTGCCTTCGTCGCCGCGCAGCCGGGCAGCACCTCGGGAATCGAACCGCCGGCGGGCACCGCGTGCAGCGCCGCGTCCTCCTGCTTGATGCGCACGACGATGCGGGCGAGCCACGCGTCGGCGGCACGCTGGTATTCGCTGTCGCAATCCACGCGCTCCATGAGACGCGTGGCACCCAGCGCTTCGAGGCGCGCGTCGAGTTTGCGCCCGTGGCCGCAGAACGCGTCGTAGTTGCGGTCGCCGAAGGCCAGCACGGAGAAGCGCAGCGAGGCGAGGCGAGGCGCGTTTTCTGCTGCAAGTGCGCTCCAGAAGGCCGCGCCGTTATCAGGCGCGTCGCCGTCACCGAACGTGCTCGTCATCAAGAGGACGTATTGCGCCTTTGCGAGGTTCGCGAGCGGGTAGTCGGCCATGCAGGCCGTGCGAATCTCGAAGCCCGATTCCATCAGTTGCGTCGCGTATTGCTCGACGAGCGATTCGATGTTGCCCGTCTGCGAGGCCCACAGCAGCACGACCTTCGGGCGCGTATGGGCGATGCGCACGCCCTGCGGTTTTTCTTCGGGCGGGCCCGCCACGGCGAGCGCCTCCGTGCGCGCGGCGGGCTCGGCGCGGTTGAACAGGCCCGCCAGCAGGCCGTCCAGCCATACGCGCGTGGCGGCGGGAAACGGCGCGTGCACGGGCAGCATGGGCACGCCAACGGGCTCGGCCGCCCGCAACGAGCGCAGGCCGCCGACGAAGCCCGCGAGATACCGGCGCTCTGCGTCGCCCAGTTGCGGCGCGGGGACGTCGTCGAGACCGAGTAGCGTCGAAAAGGCATCGATGCGGGACATGTCGAATTCCTGAGGCGGGTTGGCGGCTTGCGGCGCGCTGGCGTCGAACGTGGCCGATGCAACGGCGGCATCGGCCGCATCCGGCATGCGCGTGGTCTCGCGCGGCGCGGATGGCGGGCCGACGCGCGAGAGCGCAACCGCGCAGAATTTCAGTTCGGGCTGCTGGGAAATCGGGTCGATCGCATCGCTCGTGACCGCGTTCGCGCAAAGCTCCTCGCCGTACACGTCGTTCCAGTGCATAGGCGCGAAGCAGTTGCCGGGACGCACGCGCTCGGTCACCACGGCGGGCAGCACCACGCGGCCGCGGCGCGAGCGCACTTCCACGCGATCCTTCGCGGCAATGCCGAGCGCGGCGGCGTCCTCGGGATGAATCTCGACGAAGGGACCCGGGTTGAGCTTGTTGAGCATCGGCACCTTGCCGGTCTTCGTCATGGTGTGCCACTGATGCTGCAGGCGTCCCGTGTTGAACACGACCGGGAATGTGCCGTCGGGCAATTCGGCAGGCGCAACATGGGGACGCGCGAAGAACACGCCCTTGCCGTGCGTCGTGGCGAACGCGATGCGAGGACGCGTGCCGTCGGCGTCTTCCTTGAGTGTCTGGCTCACGCCGTCGTTCAGATAGCGCAGCGGGTTGCGATCGCTCGCGGCATCCGGCGCGACGGGCCATTGCAGCGGCGTTTCGCGCAGCTTCGCGTGGCTCGCCCCGCGCAGGTCGTAGCCCGTCTGCGGGTTCGCGAAGCGCGTGATTTCGTCGAACACCTCGGCGGCGCTTGCGTAGCTGAACGCCTGGGCAAAACCCATTTCGCAGGCCACGCGTGCGATGATCTGCCAGTCGGGCAGCGCCTCGCCCGGCGGCTCGACGGCCTGCTGCATGAGCGTCATGTTGCGCTCGGAGTTGATCATCACGCCCTCGGCCTCGGCCCAGAGCGCGCCGGGCAGCAGCACGTCGGCGTACTGATTCGTTTCGGTGTCCAGAAAAGCGTCCTGGGCGATCACCAGCTCGGCGGCCCTCAGGCCCGCGACCACCGTTTGCCGGTTCGCCACGCTCGCCACCGGGTTCGTACAGATGATCCAGCATGCCTTGATTTCGCCCGCGGCCATGCGCGAAAACATGTCGATGGTGCCGCTGCCCACTTTCACGGGCAGCGTGCCGGGCGCCACGCCCCACGCCGCTTCGACGAACGCGCGGTCATCTTCCGCGAGCACCGTGCGCTGCCCGGGCAGGCCCGCCCCCATGTAGCCCACCTCGCGCCCGCCCATGGCATTGGGCTGCCCGGTGAGCGAGAACGGCCCGCTGCCGGGACGGCAAATCTTGCCCGTCGCGAGATGCAGGTTGCAGATCGCGTTCGTGCTCCACGTGCCGTGCGTGCTCTGGTTCAGCCCCATGGTCCAGCAGCTCATCCACTCGGGCGCCTCGCCTATCATCTGCGCGGCGCGGCGAATGTCGTCGACGGCCAGCCCCGTAATTTCAGCGACCTTTTCCGGCGTGTAGTCTGCGAGGAACGCGGGCATCGCGTCCCATCCTTCGGTGTACTGTGCAATGAAGTCCGCGTCGGCATGGCCGTTCTTGTGCAGCAGGTGCAGCAGGCCATTGAGCAGCGCCAGATCGGTGCCCGGTGCAATCTGCAGGAACAGCGACGCCTTCCCGGCGGTCGCCGTGCGGCGCGGGTCCACGACGATGAGCTTTGCGCCCGCCTTCACGCGGTCCATCATGCGCAGGAACAGGATCGGATGGCAGTCCGCCATGTTTGCGCCGATCACGAAGAAGAGGTCTGCGCGGTCGAAGTCCTGATAGGAACCCGGCGGGCCGTCCGCGCCGAGCGAAAGCTTGTAGCCGCTGCCCGCGCTTGCCATGCACAGGCGCGAGTTCGACTCGATGTTGTTGGTGCGCACAAAGCCCTTGGCGAGCTTGTTCACGAGGTACTGCGCCTCGATCGACATCTGCCCGGAAACGTAGAACGAGAGCGCGTCGGGGCCATGCGCGTCGAGCGTCGAGCGCAGGCGGCGCGCCGTATCGGCGATGGCCTGCGCGAGCGGCAGCGGCGCCGGGTCCTCGCCGCGCGCGTGGCGCACGAACGCGCGCTCGAGGCGTCCCGACTTGCGCAGCGCCACGTGCGCCGACGAGCCCTTCGTGCAGAGGCGGCCGAAGTTGGCCGGATGCTCGGCGTCGCCGGAGATCTTCGCGACCTGGCCGTCCTCGACGTGCAGGATCATCCCGCAGCCTACGCCGCAGTAAGGGCAAACGCTCTTTACGCTTTCGCTGCTCATGCGCTCGATCGATATCAGCTTGAAACAGATTCGGGGCGCGCGGCGCATCCTGCGCGCCGTGCGTTTGTCATTTCAATCGGCACATCAGGCGGCAATCCACACCTGACCGTTTTCCACACGCGCGGGGAAGGCATTGACCGAATGCTGCGGCGCTTCGATGCACTCGCCGGTGGACAGATCGAAGTGATGCTTGTAGATCGGCGAGGCGACCACGATGCGCTCGCCTAAGCTGCCCACGAGCCCGCGCGAGAGCACGGCTGCGTGCGAGTTCGGATCGTAGTTGCCGATGGCGTACACGCGCGCGTCGCCGTCGTCGACATGGAACACGGCGACCTGTTCGCCCTTCACGAGCGCGCACACGCCGGTGTTCGGCACGATGTCGTCGAGCGTGCAGACGGGAACCCAGTTGCCTTCAACAGGTTCGCTTTTTGCTTCGCTATTCATTTCGCACTCCTCGGTTCGATGAAAGGGAATCAGACGGTTTCGACGACTACGGGAATGCCGGACAGCGCTTCATGCCGCCTGAAATGCGACGCCGCTTGCGGGACCTGCGTGCGCTCCGCGGGCGTAGCCGGGCGAATCTGGCCGCGCTCTTCAATGAAGGTGACGTGCTGGTCGCCTGCATCGCTATTGACGAAGTGGCGGAAGCGGCGGCGCGTTTCGGGATCGGTCACGGCCTTCTTCCACTCGCACTCGTAGGTGTCCACCACGAGCTGCATCTCCGCTTCGAGTTCGGCGCCAAGACCGAGCTTGTCGTGCACGACCACGTCGATCAGATAGTCGAGGCCGCCTTCGAGGTTGTCGCGCCATACGCTCGTGCGCTGCAGGCGGTCGGCCGTGCGCACGTAGAACATGAGGAAGCGGTCGACGTAGCGCACCAGCGTGGCCTGATCGAGATCGGCAGCGAGCAGTTCCGCATGGCGCGGCTTCATGCCGCCGTTGCCGCACACGTAGAGGTTCCAGCCCTTCTCGGTGGCGATAATGCCGATGTCCTTGCCTTGCGCCTCCGCGCATTCGCGCGTGCAGCCCGAGACACCGAACTTGATCTTGTGCGGCGCGCGCAGACCCTTGTATCGGTTCTCGAGTTCGATCGCGAAGCCTACCGAGTCCCCCACGCCGTAGCGGCACCACGTCGAGCCCACGCACGACTTCACGGTGCGCAGCGCCTTGCCGTATGCGTGCCCCGATTCGAAGCCCGCGGCGATCAGCTCTTCCCAGACGAAAGGCAACTGCTCGACGCGCGCACCAAAAAGGTCCACACGCTGACCACCCGTGATCTTCGTGTACAGGCCGTACTTCTTCGCCACCTGCCCAACGGCGATAAGGCCTTCCGGCGTGACCTCGCCGCCCGGCATGCGCGGCACCACCGAATACGTGCCGTCGCGCTGAATGTTGGCGAGGTAGTAGTCGTTCGAATCCTGCAGGCTCGCGTGCTCCTTCTTCAGCACGAATTCGTTCCAGCAGGACGCCAGAATCCCGCCCACGGCCGGCTTGCAGATATCGCAGCCCAGTCCTTTGCCATGCTTCGCGAGCAGTTCGCCGAAGGTCTTGATGCCCTCCACGCGCACGATGTGATAAAGCTCCTGGCGCGAATAATGGAAGTGCTCGCAAAGGTGATTATTGACGGCGAGCCCCTGGCGCTTCATCTCCGACTTCATGATCTGCGTGACGAGCGGCACGCAGCCGCCGCACGACGTGCCGGCGTTGCACGCCCCCTTCACCGCGGCGATGGTCGTCGCACCTTGCTGGACTGCAGCGCAGATTTGCGCCTTCGAAACGTTGTTGCACGAGCAGATCTGTGCGGCGTCGGGCAGCGCCTGCACGCCGAGCGCGGGCCTGGCCTTGCCGTCGGCCTGCGGCAGGATCATGAATTCGGGCGACTCGGGCAGCTCGATGCCGTTGAGCATCATCTGCAGCAGCGTGCCGTATTCGCTCGCGTCGCCCACCATCACCGCGCCGAGCAGCTTCTTGCCGCAATCGGACACCACGATCTTCTTGTAGACCTGGCGGCGCTCGTCGGCGTAGCGGTAGGAACGGCTGCCGGGCGTCTTGCCGTGTGCGTCGCCGATGCTCGCCACGTCCACGCCCATCAGCTTGAGCTTGGTGCTCATGTCGGCGCCCGCGAAGCTCGACGCCTCGCCCGCCAGCGCCCTGGCCACAATGCGCGCCATGTCATAACCGGGCGCGACGAGGCCGAATATCTGGCCTTGCCACAGCGCGCATTCGCCGATGGCGTAGATGTTCGCGTCGCTCGTGCGGCACTGGTCGTCGATCACGATGCCCCCGCGCGCGCCGATTTCAAGGCCGCAGGCGCGGGCGATCTCGTCGCGCGGGCGAATGCCGGCCGAGAACACGATCATGTCGGCGTCGAGGTGCGTGCCATCGGCGAACTGCATGCGGTTGGCGGCCGTCGCGCCGTCCACCGTTTTGCCGTCCACGATAGCCAGTGTGTTCTTGTGCGTGTGCACGCTCACACCGAGCTCTTCGATCTTGCCGCGCAGCATGCGGCCGCCGTCGTCGTCCACCTGCACGGCCATGAGGCGCGGCGCGAACTCCACCACGTGCGTCTCGAGGCCCAGGTCGCGCAGGGCTTTCGCGCATTCGAGACCGAGCAGGCCCCCGCCCACCACCACGCCCGACTTCGCATGCGCGCCGCGCGCCTGCATCGCTTCGAGATCGTCAATGGTCCGGTAGACGAAGCAATCGGGGCGATCATTGCCCGCGATGGGCGGCACGAACGCCGAGGAGCCGGTGGCCAGCACGAGCTTGTCGTACGCAAGCGTCTCGCCGTTGGACACCTGAACGGTGCGCGCTTCGCGATCGATCGACACCGCCCTGGCGTTCAGCACGAGACGCACGTTCTCGCGATCGAAGAAGCCGGGTGCCACGAGCGAGAGATGGTCCGCCGACTTGCCCGCGAAGAATTCGGAGAGATGCACGCGGTCGTAGGCGGGACGCGGCTCCTCGCAGAGCACCGTCACACGCATGTCGGGCGCGCCGTCCGCGAGGATGCACTCGAGAAATTTGTGGCCCACCATGCCATGGCCGACGACGACGATCTCCATCGCTGCCGAGCTGTTCACTTCGTTCGTTGCTTGCACCATGCTGAGCCCCTGCCAATAAAAAAGGCGTCCCGCGATTCCAGCTTCTCGCGAAGCCAGATTCGGGGGACGCCGTTGCCCTGAATACGAAACCCTTGTGCGCCGCGCTATTGCTTGCGGCCGAATCCCCATTGATTCGCGTGGCACTTGCTGCGAAGCATCATGCAAACGCTGTGCCAGTCTGCGTGCATCCCGCGCAATGCCTCGCCCGGTGGACTTCGGTGGCCGGCGAGCGGAGCGTCCGGCACTTCGCCGGGGCGCGCATCGTGATGCAGGCCGGCACAAGATTGGTGCCGTGCAGCACACTCGCTGTGCGCCCTGGGCGTGCAGGTTGCGGCGTTGTTAATTGGGGGGCAGCCGGCGAGGTGCGGCCGGCCAGGTGCAGTCGGCCAGGGGCGCGCCGCCAGCGCGGCGGGCAGCGCGAGCGCGCGCAGGTTGGTCTGGAATTTGCGTGAGTCCGGGTGCCCGGCAGCGTTGCCGGGCATGCAACCTTGGGGCCGCGCTTCGCGCACCGCTCGCCGCGCGCCTCGACTCGAACACACCGGACAATGGCGTCCCCTCGTCGCAAGCGGCGAGCGGACGCCATTTGTTTTATGGCGCTCCCCCACGCGGGTGCGCGCAATCCAAAGGAAGACGACGATGACGACGGGCAACGAAGGTAAGGTCACGCTGGTGAGCGCAGGTCCGGGCGATCTCGACCTGCTAACCCTGAAGGCGGCGAAGGTGCTCGCGAGCGCCGACGTCGTGCTGCTCGACGATCTCGTGAATCCGGAAATCGTCACGCTCGCACCGCAGGCCCGGGTGATCCGCGTGGGCAAGCGAGGCGGCTGCCGCTCCACGCCGCAGGCCTTCATCGAGCGACTGATGCAGCGCTACGCGCGCCACGGCTTGCACGTGGTACGCGTGAAAGGCGGCGACGCATTGCTCTTTGGCCGCGCTGGGGAAGAACTCGCGGCGTTGCGCCGTGCGGGCGTAAGCGTAGATATCGTGAACGGCGTGTCTTCGGCGTTCGCGGCGGCGGCGGGGCTCGGCGTGTCGCTCACGCATCGCGACCATTGCCAGGGTGTGATCTTCGTGACCGCGCATCTGCGCGATCATAGTGAACCGGACTGGCAGGCGCTCGCCGCAACGGGCATGACGCTCGCCATCTATATGGGCATGAGCCGGATCGAATCGCTGTGCGCAACGCTCGTGGGCGCGCTCCCCGCGGCGACGCCCGCCGCCGTCGTGCAGTGGGCCGGCAGCGCGAACGAGCGGCGCGTCACGGGCACGCTCGGCTCGATCGCGGCGCATGCTCGTGCAGCGGGCCTTGGCAGCCCCGCCATCATTCTCGTGGGCAACGCGATCGGCGAGGCGGCTTCGTTCGCCAATTCGCCTGCCTCGTTCGGCGTTCATTCGGGCATAGCGAGTATCGAGGACCTGCGTCGCCGCGCGTGAGCGCGCGAACGGCCCGCCGCTCGCGCACTGGCTGCATCCTGCTCTCTACCCGGGTCTCAGTTGCCTGCGCTCGCCTGAGCACCATGCACGACAGCTGGGGCCATCGCCGGCTCGTGGGGCAGCGCCCATTCGAGCCAGCGTGCACGATGCAGCACCACGAGTCCAAATGCAGCCGCCGCGATCACGCCGAACGTCGCGAAGCCCATCTGGTAGCTGCCGGTGCTCTCCTTGGCAATGCCCATGATGACCGGCAGATAGAAGCCGCCGATTCCCCCCGCCGCGCCGATGATGCCCGACATCAGCCCGGTGCGGCCTTGCCAGCGGCGCGGTACGAGCTGGAACGTCGCGCCGTTGCCGAGACCGAAGCACACGTAGGTGAACGCCAGCAGCGCAATGCCGGCGGCGAACGGCGGCATCCACAGCGCGAACGCGAAATCGCACACCGAGATCGCGGCAAGCAGCACCACGAGTGCGCGTACGCCCGAAATGCGATCCGCGATCAGGCCGCCAAGCGGGCGTACCATCGCGCCGGTCAGCGCGAGCAGCGACATCACCACGCCGGCTTCGAGCTTCGGCACCTGGTAGAGCGAAATAAGCAGCGTCGAGACATAGGACGACATGCCGACGAAGCCGCCAAACGTGATGCTGTACACGAGCATCACGACCCACGTGTCGCCTTCGGTGAGTACCACGCGATAGTGGCGCGGCAACACGGCAATGGCGAGCAGCGCGCCCAGCACCGGCAGCAGCAGCACACCGGTCTTGCCCGCGCCGAACACGCCTGCATGCACGGCAAGCACCAGCGCGATCAAGCCGGCAAGCGTGATGCCGAACGACCGCAATGCCCGCGGCGCGCTCCCGGACTTCTGGCCGAGATCGCGGGCCCAGAAGGTCACGGCCGTTGCGGTAAGCGCGAGCAGCGGCAGCGCCGCGCCCGTGGCGCGCGCCCATCCATAGTGGCTGGCGAGGCCGGGAAAGAGGAAGCCGTCGAGCACCGCGCCAATATTGCCGGCCGCGGCGAGGCCGAGCACGAGGCCCTGCACCTTCGGCGGATAGTTGCTGCCCGCCATCGGCAGCGCCACGGCGAAGCTCGCGCCGCCCACGCCAAGCAGCACGCCGAGTACGAGCAGCAATGTGTAGGACGGCGTGCCCGGCATCATCAACAGCACCGCGGCGGGGATGGCGGAAAGTGCGATGCCCATCAGCGCGGCGCGGCGGCCGTCGCAGGCCTGATAGAGATTGCCGAGCGTCACGCGCAGAATCGCCGCGCCGAGCACGGGCACGGCCACGAGCAGACCCAGTTCGCCCGGCGTCATCGCAATGTCCTTCTGGATGAACGGCGCGAGCGGGCCGAACATCACCCACACCGTGAAGCCGGTGTCGAAATACAGGAAACACGCGATCAGCGCGCGCCAGTTACCGCTCTTGAGCGAACTTACCAGGTCTTTCACGAGGTTCTCCAATAGTGGATCTCAACCCGCCACGCGGGCATGCATCCGTTGATTTCGGAATCCGGAATGTCTTTCAGGCGCGCTGCTGCGCGTCCCGGGCTTGCCGACTACGCCCTGCACGAGCCTGTCCATTTCGCCTATCACGTGCGCCAGTTCCGCCGTGATCACCGCGAATTCGCGGCCGAACTGGCCGGCGCGGGCGGCAGCCACCCGTGCATTGAGCGCGACGATGTTCGCGCGCAGGGAAATGGCGGCGAGTTCATCGACGATGCCGGCCTGGCGCTTCGCCGCCGCGGCTTCCACGCTGCGCAATTCGTCCTGGTATGCCTGGGTCAGCGCTTGCAGCAGTTCGAGCAGCGGCGTGGCGGCAGCGGTGAGTTCCGTCACGGCAGCCTCGCACCCGCTATCGGCCGCCGCCGCATGGGCTGAGCGCTCGAGGCACGCGCACGCGTGCGCGGCGAGCTTCATGAACGCACGAATGCGCTCGTCGGCCTTGCGTGCGCCGAAGTAGAGTTCGTGCAACGCCGTCGAGAACACGCCGGGAAAATGATCGTCACCCTCGACCAGCCGCGCGTGCGAAGCCGCAAACGTGTCGAGGCAATCACGCGCGATGACGAGGGCGGCCGCGTCGCCGCGCAAGCCGAGCAGCGCATGCAGGACCACGCGCTGCGAGAGCATGCGCTGGCGCCCGGCCAGATTGATCAGTTCGCCGACGATTTCCGCAGAGATGTCTGGTGTCGTTTCCCGCATGTTCATCTGTAGTAGTACAAATCGTGTCGCCAAAGGTCGGTCAAACCACGGTGCTTGCGCGAAGCGCAAAAAAAAGCGTCCCGAAGCGCACCCGCCACGCACGCTGTGCCGTGGAGTGCCGCTTCGGGACGCCGTTGCCCCGCACGATCGACTGATCCCGCGCATGGCGGGACGATGATGCAATTCCTCGGAGCCGTCATTGGCCCCGGTAGCGACAAAGCAATAGGTATGCCACCCGACCCGCAGGCGGCCTGCGCGCCCCGCGCAACACCCGGCCAGCGCAGGTTTCACGGTTCACGCAGCGCGCGCGGCGCGAGTGGCCAGGACCGGCTGTGCGCCACCAATCGTGTGCCTCAGGTGACTGCTGCTGGTGCACTGCAGCGAAGCCTCGCACCATCGCCGGGCACTGTCTTGCCGTTCGGCGCGGCCGCGCTACCCTGTAAACATGGATTGGTGGGCCGCGCCAGCGCACATGCGCAGCGCCGGCCTGGGAGGTGCGTCATGAAGCCAACCTCAATCGCCCTCGCGCTCGCATGGACCGCCTTCGGCCCTGGCGGCCTCGTCATCCCGGCTGCGGCGAGCGCCGCGAATGAAGCGACGATCGCCATCGTCTCCGGCACCTACGGCAGCAACTGCGGCGCACCACACGGCAATGTCACGCGCGATCTCGCCGCGCACTGTGACGGTTTGAGAACCTGCAACTATCCGGTTTCGATGATTGCCGCGCAATCTGGCGGCTGTCGCAATGACTATCTCGCCGAGTGGCGCTGCGGCGGCCACGAATTCCACAATGCTGCACTGGCTCCCGTTGCGGGCAACGGTGATCGACTCATTCTCAGCTGCGAGCCTTCGAGTGGTCCGGGGCATTGAGGCCTGCAACAAGAATCAGAATCAAACTCGCTGCCTGCCCACTACGCCATTTTCAATGCATGGTTAACCCGATTCCTCGCGGGCCCAAAACAGATCGCACGTTCGTTGTCCCTTTTCAGCGCGTGTAATAGACTCAATTCGACGGTGCGCTCCGCACAACTCGCAGGCGACTGCAAACATCGCAGAGTCGTGCTCCCTGTCACGGGGTCATGCCGGGAAGGAGCGTAGCGTCGGCGGACAGTTTCTCGTACTACCTGGGGTTCTGGCGGTCCTCGCCGGAACGAGATAGGAGCCGGGGCGCGGCTGAGTTGCACGCCCCGGTCAGCGAGGAGACACAGACGATGCTGCTGCCCACTACATCAACGCCGGCGCAGTCCCGGGATTTGCTGGATGTCCTGATCCGCGCCGCACTCATTGCCGTCCTGGCGATGTTTTGCTTTCGCATCTTCGCCCCGTTCCTCGACCTCATGGTCTGGTCCGTGATTCTCGCAGTCACGCTTTATCCGCTGCAAATGAAACTGCAGCGCCGCTTCCCTCACAAGGATGGGCTCATCGCCACGCTCATCATTCTCGTGGCGTTCGGCGTGATCCTCGCGCCCACCTGGCTGCTCGGTGTAGCCGTAGCCGATTCGATCGAGCGTGCCATGAGCGTTGCGAAGGGCGGCACGTTTCATATCCCGCCTCCCGCCGACTCGATCGCACACTGGCCAGTCGTCGGTCAGCGCGTATACGACTTCTGGATGCAGGCGTCGACCGACATCACCGGCCTCGTGCAGCGCTTCGCGCCGCAACTGAAGGCGGCCGGCCTCGCGCTGCTCGGCACGATCACCGGGCTCGGCGCCGCACTGCTGATCTTCTTCGTAGCCCTGATTATTGCCGGCATTCTCATGGCGCATGGCGAGTCGGGCCATCGCAGCGCGGTGCAGATCGCGTCGCGCGTTTCCGGCCCGGAAAACGGCCCGCAGATCGCCGACCTTTGCACCGCCACGATTCGCGCCGTCGCCCAGGGCGTGGTGGGCATCGCGTTCATCCAGATGGTGTTGATCGGCGTCGGCTTCGTCGTGATGGGCATTCCCGGCGCGGGCCTGCTCGCGCTGGCCGTGCTGCTGATCGGCATCATGCAGTTGCCCGCCACGCTCATCACCGTGCCCGTCATCATCTTCGTGATCATGACGCAGGGCGTGAGCACGGCGACCATCGTCTTCTCCGTCTACGAGTTCGTCGCCGGGCTCGCCGACAACGTGCTCAAGCCGCTGCTGCTTGGCCGCGGCGTGGCGGTGCCCATGCCCGTCGTACTGATCGGCGCGATCGGCGGTATGGTCACGGGCGGCGTGATCGGCCTTTTCATCGGCCCGGTGATGCTCGCCGTCGCCTATCAACTGTTCTGGCGCTGGGTGAAAGACCAGCCGCAACCCGAACGCTCACGAGAAGAACAGCAGGCTTGAGCCGCGAGACCGCCCTGTGATTCTCTGCGAGCGCCCTTACTGGCTCCCGCTCGGCGCCTGCTGCCTGAGCACGCTGCTGGGCGCCTGCATGCGCGTGGGCCCCGACTTTCAGCCGCAACGCGAAAGCTGGAGCGAGCACTGGAGCAGTGCATCGATCGAGCAGGTCACGTCGATCGCGACGCAGGCTGACGAGCAACCCGACGCGCGCCAATGGTGGCGCGTATTCGGAGACGAAAATCTCGAACAGCTGATTGCCGCGGCCGACGAGAATAACGGCGACCTGAAGATCGCCGCGTTGCGCGTGATCGAGGCGCGCGCCCAGCTCGGCATCGCGCTCGCGGGGCGTTACCCGCAGGTGCAGCAGGCCAACGCCGACGTGCTGGCCTCGGCGCGCAAGCGCCACGACGGCTTCGACCCGCGTTCGGGCGCGTACTTTCAGTATGGTCTTGGCCTGAGCATCGGCTGGGAACTGGACTTCTGGGGACGCTTCAGCCGCGCGATCGAATCGGCCGACGCCTCGTTCTTCGCCGCCCAGGACAACCGCGAAGACGCGCTCGTGCTCGTTCACGCGCAGGTCGCCGACACCTATTTCACGCTACGCACGACCGAAGCGCGCCTGCGCATTGCGCGCGAAAACGCGCAGCTGCAAAAGCGCAGCTACGAGATCACGCAAAAGCTCTTCAAAAGCGGCGAAACCGACGAACTCGATCTCCAGCAGGCGAAAACACAGTATCTCGGCACGCTGAGCAGCGTTCCCGTGTTCGAAAGCCAGATTGCGGTGGCGCGTCATGCGCTTGGCGTGCTGCTTGGACGCCCGCCCGGCCCGCTGCCGGAGCTCGACGTGCAGCCGGCCAAGGCAGGCGTCGTCCCGCTCATCGACCGCGCCGTGCTTCAGGATGTGCCCGCGAAGCTGTTGCTGCGCCGGCCGGACGTGCGCGCCGCGGAGCAGCAGATGGCCGCGCAGTCGGCGCTGATCGGCGTGGCGAAGGCCGATCTGTACCCATCCGTTTCGCTGGTCGGCTCGCTCGTCTGGAGCGCCAGCTCGCTCACCGGCGCGCCGAGCACGCTCGCCGTGGTGGGCGGCCCGAGCATCACATGGAACCTGTTCGACCACGGCCGCATCACGAACAACGTGCGCGTGCAGGATGCGCGCCTGCAGCAGTTGATCGTTGCGTATCAGAACACCGTGCGCGACGCGGCGCGCGAGGCCGACGACGCCGCAACGGCGCTGAGCGCGGCACTGCAGCGCGACACGATCCTGCACGACGCGCAAGGCGCAGCGCAGCGCTCGCTCACGCTCGCCAATACGATCTACCGCGAGGGGTACTCGGACTTCCAGCGCGTGCTCGACGCGCAGCGCGCACTTTCCGCGCAGCAGGACGCGTTCGTCGTCAATCGCGGCAATGCCGTGAGCAGCCTGATTGCGCTGTACAAGGCCGTGGACGGAGGCTGGGATCGGGATCAGCCGCTCATTGACCCCGCTACCCGCACCCAGATGCAGCGACGCACCGACTGGGGCGACCTGCTCGACGAACCGGCATCGCCCTCTGCCGCGCAGGGTCCCGGCTATCAACCGCAAGGGCCGACACGATGAGCAGCGTGCCCGAACCTTCGAGCCCGCCCCAGGCGCCGCCGGCTTCCGACCCCTCCGGCAAGGCGCTCAAGTGGATCGTCATCCTGATCGTCATCAGCCTGATCTGGTACCTGCTTGCGGATCGCTTCACGCCTTATACGCAGCAGGCGCGCATTGCGGCCTACGTCGTCCCCGTTGCGGCGGAAGTGCCGGGACGCGTGACGCGCGTGCTCGTGCACAACAACCAGGAGGTCAACGCCGGCGACGTGCTGTTCGAAATCGACAGCGAGCAATACCGCATTGCCGCCGACCGCGCGCGCGCCGACCTCGAATCGACGCGCCGGCAGATCGGCGCGAGCACCGCCGGGATCGATTCGGCGCAAGCCTCATTGCGCGCGGCGCTCGCCAACGAGGTCAAGGCGCGCCAGGACAGCGACCGGCTCGAACGGTTGTACCGTGAAGACGAAGGCACGGTCTCGCTGCGGCGGCTCGAAGTGGCGCGCGCCACGCACGAGCAGGCGCAAAGCCAGGTCGAAGCCGCCCGGGCCGAAGTCGAACGCGCGCGCGAACAGCAAGGCGGCAACGAAGCGGAGAACGCGCAGTTGCGCAGCGCAGCGGGCGCGCTCGAAAAGGCCGAGCTCGATCTCGCCAACACGCATATTCGCGCGCGCTCGGCCGGCGTCATCACCGACCTGCGCACCGAAGTTGGCCAGTTCGCGGCTGCGGGCAACCCGGTCATGACGCTCATCGCCATTCACGACGTCTGGGTCAGCGCGGACATGACGGAGAACAATCTGGGCCGCCTCCATGCCGGCACGCCCGTCGCCATCGCGCTGGACGCGCTGCCGGGCGAAGTGTTCGCCGGACGCATCCGCAGCATCGGCTATGGCGTGAGCGTCGGACAGAGCACGCCGCCCGGCACCCTGCCCACCGTGCAGAATAGCCGCGACTGGCTGCGTCCCGCGCAGCGCTTTCCCGTGATCGTCGAGTTCGACAGCGACGAGCGCGCACGGCTGCGCAACGTGCGCGTGGGCGGGCAGGCCGAAGTGATGGCGTTCCCGAGCGCAGGCAACCCGCTCAATCCGCTCGGCCGCGTGTTCCTGCGCGTGATGAGCTGGCTCTCCTTCCTCTACTGAGGGGCGCCCATGCAATCGAGTCCATCGCTTCCCGGCCGCCGTGCGCTACGCGTGGCCACCGGCACGGCGCTCACCCTTGCCATCAGCTTCGCGCTCGACTTTCCGATTCCCGTGATCGCGCCGGTACTCGCCGTCTTTGTGCTGGCGACGCAAACCCGGCCGCTTTCGCTCAAGGCGGCGCTCGCTCTCGCGCTGGTCGTTGCGCTCACGACGGGCAGCGGCCTGCTGCTTGTCCCCGTGCTGCGCTATTACCCGTTCGCCGGCGTGCTGCTCGTCGGCCTTTGTCTCTTCCTGACGTTTCGCGCCGGCCTGCGCGGCGGCAACAATCTGGTGTCGACGTTCCTCGCGGCGGGCCTCACGATGATTAGCGCGGCAGGCGTGGCCGATCAGCAACTCGCCGCCACCGTGGTCGGTGCGCTCGTAAAGGGACTGCTGCTCGCCGTGCTCGTCTCGGTTTTGAGTCACGCACTGTTTCCCGAGCCCGGTGCGGCGGCGGGCGCCAAACCCTCCGCGCGCGTCATGCCGCAGGGGGCGGCGTCGCGCATCGCCTTGCAGGCCGCGCTCGTGGTCATGCCCGCCTGGCTGCTGGCGATGAACGACCCCGCGAGCTACATGCCGATCATCATGAAATCCGTCAGCCTCGGCAGACAAAGCTGCACCACGTCGGCACGCGGCGCAGCGCATGAACTGCTCGGCTCCACGGCGCTCGGCGGCTTGCTCGCCGTCGCGTTCTGGTTTGCGCTCAGGCTCTTCGTGAACATCTGGATGTTCTATCTCTGGATGCTGCTGTTCGGCCTGCTCGTGGCGCGCAAGCTTTATCGCATCCACCCCACGCGTTATTCGCCCGGCTTCTGGCTGAACAGTCTCGTCACCATGATCATCCTGCTGGGCCAGTCGGTCCAGGACAGCGTGGCGGGCAAGGACGTCTACCGTGCATTCGCCGTGCGCATGGCGCTCTTTCTTGCCGTCACCGCTTACGCGTGCCTGATGCTGCAGATAGTCGAGCGCTTCGCACAGCGCAGCGCAGCCGCGCTCGAGAGGAATACGCCATGAACCATGCGCCGACAAGCGCGGACCTTGCCCCGAAGGCACGCGAAATCCTGCTGGAATCGGGCCGGGCCATCTGGTATATGCGTCTGCTTCTGGGCGGCCTGGTATTGATATTCGTTATCCTGACGATTGGCATGTTCTTTTTCGGCGGCGCCGTGGAGACGCTGAACCGCACCCCATCGACGGTGGGCGAGACCGTGTACTTCTATGCGATCACGGCGCTGACCATCGGTTACGGCGATGTGGTGCCGACCACCGTGTTCGGCCGCATCGACGCGGTGCTGCTCGGACTCGTCGGCGTCGTACTGACCGGATTGATCGTTGCAGCCGCCGTGCGCGGCGTGCAGGAGGCCTCACGCCATGCGCGCAACCGGGCGTGAGCAGGCTTAAGCAAACACAAGCAGGTGTAATCAGACCCAATCGGGCATCGGGACCCGGCAGGATCGAACATGACGAACACCATCACCGTCCGTTGGCTGCAACTTCGCATCGCGCTAGTGAGGACTGGCGCGGCGATGCTCGCAGCCGTGCTGCCGTGGCAAGCGCACGCGCAGAACGTACCGGGCCAGCTGTCGAACCAGACCGTGATAGGCGGCAACATCAAGCAGCATGCGGACGCCGTGCTGTCCATCATGACCTACACCACGGTGCCGGACGTCACCACCAGCTCGCTTTCGATCAACAACGGCACCACCGGCAACCCGGGCTTCGGGCAGACACAGCTAGGTGGCGGCTTCACACTGAGCCGGACGTTTCCGTTGTACATGGAAGGCACGATCGCGTACAGCCGCTACGACCCGACATTCGTCGCGACCGACGGCACACAGACGCGGGCGGTGCCCACGAGGTGGAATACCTTCAGCGGCACTGTGGGACTTGGCTGGGATTTTCGCATCACCAACGAACTCGTGTTTCGCCCAATCATAAACGGCACGATCGGACGTGTTTCCAGCGATCTGCGCATCGGACAAACGTTGTTCAACCATGTCACGGACAGTAATCTCCAGTTCCTCAATAACGGCTACCTGGACGCATATGGCTACGGCGGATCGCTCATGCTCGACTATGAGCACTACCGCGAGAACTACGAAATCGACGCGGAACTGCGCGCGACCGATATCTACCTGCGAAGCTTCGGCGGGAGTTCGGAAGCCGTTCAGGGGTCTGCGATGGCGCAGCAAGTGAGCCTCTGGACGCGCTGGCGCGCGCCAACGGGGTGGCACGCGCTGGACAAGCCGGTGCGCTACGTGCTCGAATTCGCCTACTCGCATTACTTCGGCGACAGCGCCGGGGTGCTCGGCTTCAACGAACTCACCTCGCTGGGCGTGGGTCTGGAACTCGACAGCAGCACGTATCCCATCATCATCACCCGTACGCGGGCCATGGTGCGCTATGTGTTTGGCCACAACGTGCACGGCGTGTCGTTTGGCCTGGCGGTCAGCTTTTAGGATGTCGAACGATGGATGCATGTGAGGAGAATGGCGATGAGTCCACGAGGTGAACGACAATTGCGCTCGACGGTGTATTCAGTCGCGCGGCGTCTCGCGCTCGCGGGCGTTTGGGCCTGCCTGCTGCCACTGGCCGGATGCCCGTACTACGCGGCGCCGCCCGGCACCGTGGTCATGACGCCCGCAAGCTACGACCGGTCATTCGCCGCCGCAGCGGGCGCCATGCGTGACGAGGGACTCGCCATCACCGTGCAGGACCCCGGCACAGGCATGATTGCGGGGACGCTCGACGGCGGCACCGTGACAGCGAACGTCTACCAGCAATCTGACGGCAGCGTAGTCGTGAAGTTCGATACCGCCGACGCGCGCGACCCCACGCTGATTCACCGGGTCGTGAGCCGCTACGACCGGCGCATGGGGCGGTAGGGGATCGTTTTACCGATCACCCGCAGGGCGCGCAAGCGCGACCCCACCAGCTTAGCCCGGGTAATAGAGCACGCCGGTGTCCGCCTCGTAACGGGCGGCGCCTTCGAAGGCATGCGCCTTGCGTCATCGATGCCGAACCGCACGTGCAGGCAACGCAGCTTGCGCTAAGCGCGCAGTGCCGTGGAAGGCGCAGTTGGCGTCATTCGCCAGCGTCGAAGTGCAACGTCTCGCGATGCCGCGTGACTGGCCTGCCGGTCGCTTCGACCTGATCGTAGGGACCGATTGCGCCTCGCATGCCGCGTCCAGGCTGGCTGGCCGCCCGCTAGCCGGGCACGAACATGCCTGCCGCCGCGATCGCCATTAACAGGGTGGCAATCCACCCCCCTGCTTTGAGGAATCCTGATATGGCGAACCTGCCCATGATCCTCTCGCTGCTTCCCATCAGCATCACGACGACCATGACCGGCACTGCAGCCAGCCCATTGATCACGGCGCTCCAGTAAAGCGCCTTGACGGGATCAAGGTGAAAGAAAGTCATGCTGACGCCGCCGATGATTGCCACCGCAATGACGGAGTAGAACTCGCGAGCGAGCGTCAGGTGAAGGGAAAGGCTGCTGCGCCACCTGAATGCGCCCGCTGCGCCATATGCAGCGGAGCCCGCCAATACAGGCAGCGCGAGCAGCCCGGTGCCTACTATGCCGGCGGCGAAGACGATCGACGCAAAGCGGCCCGCGATGGGTGCGAGTGCCCGAGCGGCATCGGCGGACGTGTGAACTTCAATATGATGGGCGTGAAGCGTGACAGCTGCGGTGAGCATGATAAAAAAACCGACGCCATTCGAAATTCCCATTCCGATCCACGTGTCTGCCGTGATCCTGTCGATCTGCCGATAAGCCCGAAATGATGAGACCCAGCGCAGCGGCCGCTCGCCAGGCTTTGAGCGAAGCTCCTCGACTTCCTGGGACGCCTGCCAGAAGAACAGATACGGACTGATCGTCGTGCCGAGGACGGCGACGACGGTAGTGACATAGGCGCTGGAAAGATTGGCGCGTGGCCAGATCACCGAAAGCGCGACTTGCCCCCAGTTCACCGGCACGACAAACGCAACAGCGACGTACGAAAACAGGACCAGGGTCAACCACTTAAGGAAGCGCGCATAGTTATCGTAAGGAATCCATATCTGAAGGATGGCAGACGACAGGCCAAGCGCGACCACATAAAGCTGCTGGGGACCGCGCACGAGCAGATGGAGCACCGCCCCCATTGCGGCCAGGTCTGCCGCGATGTTGATGGTGTTCGCGGCAGCGAGGACGAGCACCAATGCGATCACGAGCCATTTCGGCCCGTACACCCGCATGTTGGAGGCTAGCCCTTTTCCGCTCACGCGTCCGATACGCGCGCTGATCATCTGGATCGCAACCATCAGGGGATAGGACAACAGAAGCGTCCACAACAGCATGAACCCAAACTGCGCTCCCGCCTGGGAATAGGTGCCAATCCCGCTCGGGTCGTCATCTGCCGCTCCCGTGACGAGGCCGGGCCCGAGCCGGGACAGCCACGAGCGCTCTGTCTGGTCAGTCACCGAGACTTCGGGCTCGAGTCTTTCGTCGTCGTCCACGGGTACGCCCCTCGGAGATGCCGCTGGCAAAGCGCGGCACTGTACATGCGCAAGCGGCATGCCGCTGAAAGCGGCTCGCCCGGCAGCAGGTGTAGCATCACGAACGCCGACCCGGAATGCCAATTGTGGTTGAATGCTCGGCATAAGCTGCGACCGACGATGGACGCAGTGACATTGCTCACTCCGGCTCTTTACGCTGCGGCCGCTTTAGACGCAGTGGTCTGCGCTTGAGATGGCGTTACTCGAGCGCGGGCCTTGCGACTCGATTCGGACATCAGTGGGGTAAGCCGCGGGTCGCTCGAGATACTGGAAAAGATCCTGGCCCGGCAGGTCCATGCAGCGCTTCACAATCCGCGCAACGTGCACATCGCTTACGGCGACATCGTGCTCAATGCCACTCTTGCCACGAAACTTCAGGCGCAGGGTACCGGCTGAAATCTTCAGATGTCGCTTGCGAAGCGTCGTCAAACCATACGAGCGGTTTTCGCGCACATATGCCTCGCCGCCCACGCGGATCAGTGTCGTATCGAGCAAGCGCACGACTGTCGCCAACACCTTGTTGCGCGGGATGCCCTCGAGCGCGAGGTCGCGTTTGACCTGCGCGCGCAGCCTCGGCAGCACCGCGCCGAAGGCCATCATCCCGTCGTACTTGTTGGCGTCACGCGTTTCCCGCCGCGCGCTGCCGTCCCGGAGTCATGCGCTTCGGCGCACATAGGCCAGCGCCGAGTTGACTTTCAGGGGCGGGACATCGTCATGCCATGGCGGCTGGGGCACGAAGCGTTCAATGACATTCCGCCGGAACAGCAGGCAGTATGTGCTTCCGCCAAACTGGAAGAATCCCAGCTCGTCGCCTTTCCTGACGTCGTCACCCGGGCGCACGACGACCTGGCAGGACGATACTTCCGCCATCCCCACAAATACGCACGCCACTTCGCCGATCACCGGATCGGCACTGTCGATGACAATGACGGCCCTCGCCGCCACCGCGGTGGTATAGCCCTGGGAATCGTTCAGCCCGCTCGGGTCTTCGCCCTCGGATTCGGCGTCCGAGTAGTAGGTGCCGTCTACGTTATAGGCCTCGACGACCTTTCCGTCGACGGGTGCGTGCCAGCGATGATAGTTGTAAGCGCTCAGGTAGCCCTGATAAACCGTTCCGCCGACGAACCGGCGCGCGAGCGACTCGTCGCTTGATGTCAGGATTTCGCGCAGGGAATATGGCTGGGACTTGATCCAGAAACTGTCGAGGAGTTTCACGTCTTCCCGCACGTCGAAAGGCGACGCTTCGCAGGCGTTCACGATAACCGCGCTGTCGTCGGGCGACGCGACCGGACGCGCGCCCGCCCTGAGATGACGCGTAAAGAAGGCGTTCCAGGAGGCGAATCCCCAATGCTCGAGCGAGCGATCGTGTACGAAGTCCTCCATTCCGAGTTTCGCCAGAGCGGGGGCGCTGAACCAGCCTTGCGGCTCGTCTTCGACAAGCCAGGTACGGGAGCGCGGCCCGCTCAGAAAGCTGGCCCACGTGCTCAGGACGCGCCGCAGCCGGGCATTGAATGCGGGATCGCGGAACACGGCATAGCCGGTGGGCATGCACATGGGCCATTCGAGCATGGCGTTCAGCGGCGTGGCCACCGGAGCGCTCTCGCTGAATGGCGGGCTGAACGTCGTCAGGTAGTCGACCACGTTCAGCAATTCGCCGATGTTTGAATATCCCAGTTGCTTGCCCTGCTCGATCGCGTCATCGATCGCGCGGGACAGGTTCATCCTGAGCACGGGGTCGCCGTCGATGAGCTTGCCGAGGTCCTGGACAACGCTCGAAAGCGCGATGCCGGCGCGTCGCTCCCGCGCGCGGGCGGCAATCTCGATCCGAAAAGCTGCAGTGTGCTCTTCCCTGGCCGGCATCCAGTTTCCCAGGCGTCGCCGGGATGCCGACTCCTTGTTTGCGCCACTCATATTCGTATGCTCCGTCGCTCGGAAAAGAGCGTGCGAGGGTCTTGAGCATCCCGTCGGGGCGTTCTGCGCACCGAGGGAAACCGCGTATCGCATCTCCTGTACGGTAAGTGTTGCCAGGATCAGTCGGGGTCGTCAGGTTCGTCGCGGCGGAGCCTTTGTGTTTCGAATCGGTATTTGGCATGGTGGCTCCGTTGGGACTGAGTTCGCTCCGTGGATGGGTTCAGCGAGAATACGATCGCGTAGTCAAGCATGGCTGGCTCCTCTCAAAGGCCTGACGGTGCATGCGCACTGGATGTGCCCACCGGATATGCCTAAAGGGGCTGGCTTCATCGCACCGCTGCTCCGGTCGCGCAGCGCGCCGCTCTCACAGATGACCCACTCGCGACCGGCGATCGCACTATCTCGACCCAGGCAGGCCTACGGTCGGCTTTACCAGGAAGGACAAACTCGTCGAACGTCAATGGCGGATCGGTAAGGGTCGGGCGACACGTCCGGCATGTGGATTGCGCTTTCGCCGGAAGAACTGCCAGAACCGGGATAGCCTCCTGGCGCGGCGCTCTTATCAAATATTCGAAGCCGCCAGGTCAATGGGCCCGCCCCAATCGGCAGCGCTCGCCGCGGCAAAGTCCCGGTAGGATCGCAGCGGGCGCGTCGACGGCGTGACTGCGGTGCGCAACGCGCTCGCGGTGGACGAGGCGCCGCAATGACAACACGCACTCCACGTCGCCGCGAGGGCGATCTGTTCATCGCGTCGCCGGCGCACGAACGCACACCGGCGAGCGTCAGAGAGCAAGTCGATCCTGAACAGACGCCAGAATCGCTCGAAGCGTACCGGCGTTGCACGCTCTGGCACGATGCCACCCAGGCGGTGCCCGGCGCGGGCAGCACGCACGCCACGCTGATGCTGGTCGGCGAGCAGCCCGGCGATCAGGAGGACCAGGCCGGCCTTTCGTCGGTCCCGCGGGCGCCCTGCTCGACAGCGTGCTGACCGAGGCGGGCATCGAGCGCAAGGCCGTTTATGTGACCAATGCGGTCAAGCACTTCAAATGGGAGCTCCGAGGCAAGCGCCGTCTGCACAAGACGCCGGCGCAGCGCGAAGTCGAAGCCTGCTCGTACTGGCTCGAACGCGAGCTTGCGAAGGTGCGCCCCAAGGTGGTCGTAGCGCTCGGCGCGACCGCGTTGCAAGCCGTGCTACGCGACCCGAAAGCACGCCTGGCTGCGCATAGGGATCGGGTGACGCATATCGGCGATCTCACGGTCGTGGCGACCTGGCACCCATCGTACGTCCTGCGCGCACCGAGCGCGCAAGCGCGAAAAACGGCACTCGCCCAGATGATCGCCGCACTGCGCCGCGCGCATGCGCTCACGGGGCAATCATGAGGCTCCGCACCGCCGCTGGTACAACCGCTGCGCGCAGGTTGCTGGCTGCCTCGTTTACCACGAGGCTCACAGCCCGAACAGGAGGCACATATGCACACACCATGAAGATACTGGGGCCACGGCAGGAAGGTCCGCTCAATCCTGGCGATGAGGGCTCGCCCGATGCGCCTGGCGTGGGCGTTCGGGTCAAAGCGAATCCGCTGCCTCGCGTGGGTTTTCTACATCGTTGGCGGATTTGGGAGTCGAGATTACTGTCAAATTCAACGTTGTCACGCTCATTTCCAGTGGTGCCTTACCGAGCACGGTACTGATTTCCGCCGTTCGGCGCGGATCAATCTCGAGAATGTCGACTGTCATCGAGTCCACGGCCGTGCCGCGATCGGCACAGACGCTCCAGCGGACTACCTTGACACTGCTTTGTGCGAGGCAGCGCCATACCGGGATGATCTTGAGCTTGCCCGAGGCAGCGCGGATTGTGAGCCTTTGGATGACCATCTTGTTTCCCATGGAGTGACTGTCCTGGCGGAAAACGGCTTCGATATGGCTTGTAGGAGCATATTCCAGGCATGCGCGGAAAGTAAGAGTCGGCATCTGTCCGTAAACCTGGCGTTACGGACAACCGCTCCGGGCGACCCATCGGCCGCCCCGAAGGCCAGGTCCAGGCCTGTTCCTGGGGCCGGCGGGTTCGTTCGAGGACGATCGTGACTTCATGCGTGAGCCAGGCTCCACGCTGCCCGCCCATCGCGGCAGTCCTGAAGGGCGGGAACCTGCCCCGGCAACCGAGGCGGAGGCGGAGTGACGATCCTGTCCGGCGCGGTGAGCACTAACACCGGCGACGGCTCGCTAACGCGTCAGGTAAGGACTCTCACGGCCCGGTTCATAGGGCCGCGCCTTGACCTCCATGCGCGCAATGCTCTGGAGATGCACCTCGTCCGGGCCATCGGCGAACTTCAACGCACGCCCCCAGGTCCAGCTGTCCGCCAGCGGCGTGTCGGGGCTCAGCCCCATCGCGCCGAAGGTCTGGATCGCCCGCTCGCATACGGCGGTGTGCACGCCCGGCACGAGCGCCTTGATCATCGCGATCTCCTTGCGCGCTTCCTTCGCGCCCACGTTGTCGATCATCCAGGCGGCCTTCAGCACGAAGAGCCTCGCCTGATCGATCTCGATGCGCGACTTCGCGATCCACTCGCCAACCGTGCCTTGCTGATAGAGCTTCTTGCCGAACGCCGTGCGCGCCTGCGCGCGTTCGATCATCAGTTCGAGCGCCAGTTCGGCGGCGCCGATCGAGCGCATGCAGTGGTGAATGCGGCCCGGTCCGAGGCGCGCCTGGGCGAGCGCAAAGCCGCTGCCTTCCTCGCCGAGCAGATTCGAGCGCGGCACGCGTACGCCCTTGAATTCGATCTCGCAATGGCCTTCCGGCGCCGTGTGATTGACCACCGTGATATTGCGGATGATCTTCACGCCCGGCGTGTCGCGCGGCACGAGAACCATGCTTTGCTGACGGTGCGCGGGCGCTTCCGGGTCCGTCTTGCCCATGACGATGAAGATCTGGCAATTCGGGTGCGCGGCGTTCGTAATGAACCACTTGCGGCCATCGATCACATAGTCGTCGCCGTCGAGGCGAATGGACGTCGTGATGTTGGTCGCGTCCGACGAGGCGACTGCGGGCTCGGTCATCGCAAACGCCGAGCGGATCCTGCCGTCGAGCAGCGGCTCGAGCCACTTTTTGCGCTGCGCAGGCGTGGCGAACATATGGAGCAGTTCCATGTTGCCCGTGTCCGGCGCATTGCAATTGAACACCTCGGAGGCCCACGATACGCGCCCCATGATCTCGGCCAGCGGCGCGTACTCGAGATTGGTCAGCCGCGTGCCCGGCTCGTCATCGCGCAGATGCGGCAGGAACAGGTTCCAGAGGCCCTGGGCTC
This sequence comes from Paraburkholderia silvatlantica, assembly GCF_003096715.1. Taxonomy (GTDB): domain Bacteria; phylum Pseudomonadota; class Gammaproteobacteria; order Burkholderiales; family Burkholderiaceae; genus Paraburkholderia; species Paraburkholderia silvatlantica. Next base: position 42,854 of record NZ_QEOL01000023.1, on the reverse strand, counting down.
GCGCCTTCTCCTTCAGGTCCTCCATGAAGGAAACGGGATACTGCCCCGCGCTCACTTCTTCGTGCCATTGGCCGATGCGCGGCACGATATGCGTGTCCATAAACGCGCGCAATTGCGTGCACAGCGCTTCGACTTTCGGGCTATAGGCAAAGTCCATCTTGCTCTTCCTTGAATCCAGGTGAATGTCGGGCGGCGCGAGCATGAATGACGCGCACCGCCTTCATGGTCAGATCGTCAGGCCGCCGTCGACGACGATGCACTCGCCGTTGGTGTAGCTCGCCGCATCGGAGACGAGATAGAGCACGGTGCCGGCCATCTCGCGGGGTTCCGCGTGGCGGCGCAGCGGAACCTTCGTCATCCAGCTTTCGTACAGGGCCCGGTCTTCGAACAGCGCACCGGCGAATTTTGTTTTGGTGAGGCCCGGCAGCAAGGCGTTCACGCGGATGCCGAGCGGGCCACACTCCTTGCGAACGCCCGCGTCATGTTGGCCACCGCGGCCTTCGTGATCGAATAGATGCCCTGCTTGTCGCCGGGCTGCAGCGCATTGACGGAAGCTGTATTGACGATCGCGCCGCCGCCGTGCTCGCGCATGAGCTTGCCCGCCTCGACCGACATAAAGAAGTAGCCGCGCAGATTGACCTCCACGGTCTTCTCGAAGGACGAAAGATCGGTGTCGAGAATGTGGCCGAAATACGGATTCGCGGCCGCGTTGTTCACGAGTATGTCCAGCCGGCCATGTTTCGAGCGGATGTGCTGGAACACGCCCTGGATGTCTTCGAGACGCCCCACGTGGCACGGATACGCCTCGGCGCTGCCGCCCGCTTCCCCGATCCCGCGCGCCACGGTCTCGCAGTCGTCGAGCTTGCGGCTCGACACGATCGCGTGGGCGCCCTGTTGCGCGAGCAGCTTCGCGATCTCTTCGCCAATGCCGCGGCTCGCGCCGGTGACCAAAGCAATCTTTCCGCTCAGATCGAATAAATTAGTAGTCACTATTGTCTCCTCAATAGATCGACATGTAGACGCCGTCAGCGCGCCGTCAGATGACGTCCACACCCATCTTCGCGAGCGCACCGGCCATTTCGCCCACCTGGCGCGCCTTCTCGTTCGATGCGTTGCCGCCCAGCGCACGTTTCTTCACGCCCTGCGCGATCGACGCGAGCCGGAAGAAACTGAACGCGAGGTAAAAATTCCAGTTTCCGATCGATCCGATTCCCCGCGAACTGCAATACCGTTCCACGATCGCGGCCTCGTCCGGCACGCCGAGCGCCGCCCTGTCCAGCCCCGCGAGACCGCCGATATGGCCTTTGGGCGGCAGCCGCAGGCACATGCAGAAGTACGCGAGATCGGCGAGCGGATTGCCGAGCGTGGAGAGTTCCCAGTCGAGCACGGCGCGAACCTTTGGCGTGCCTCGGTGGAAAATCAGGTTATCGATGCGAAAGTCGCCGTGCACGAGCGCCGCCTTACCCGTTTCGGCCGGACAATGCGCGGGCAGCCAGTCGATCAGCGCTTGCATGGCGTCCAGGTCGTCGGTCTGCGCCGCGAGATATTGCCTGGTCCACACGTCGATCTGCCGTGAGAAGTAGTTGCCCGCGCGACCGTAGCCGGCGAGGCCAATGGCCTCGACATCCACATCGTGCAAGGCCGCCATCGTGCCGATCAGCGCATCGTAGACAGCACCGCGTTCTCCGGCGGACAACGCGGGCAAAGACGGGTCCCAGAAAATTTCGCCCTCTTCGAAGCTCATCACGTAGAACAGGCTGCCGATCACGTCGCGGTCCTCGCAAAGATGCAGGGCCCGTGCGACAGGAACCGGCGTGTCGCCGAGCGCGCTCAGCACGCGGAATTCGCGGTCCACGGCATGCGCGGACTTGAGCAGTTCGCCCGGCGGCTGACGCCGCAGCACATAGCGGCCGCTTTGCGCCTCGAGCAGAAACGTGGGGTTCGACTGTCCGCCGGCAAACTTCTCGACGGCCATGGGCCCCCGAAAGCCGGGTACGTGCGCGGCCAGATAACGCGCGAGTGCATCGACATCGAACTGAAGACTTGCATTCATCATGGAGCGGGAATCCGGATTCGAATCAGCCATAGGTAACGTGTTCGCGCCTCCCGGCCTGTTCGAGATGCGGCAAGGTATTGAAGGTGAGCAGCGACATGGCGCTGTCATTGAAGACGTACTGGCTCACGCTGCTGTTGCGGATCTGCAGGTTGAGCGCGATGGCCGCCGCGGCGGGCGCCTGCAGAACCTGTTGCGTGAAGACGGCGATCGGTCCGCCCGAACTCACCACCAGCACACGCTTGCCGCCCGAGCGTTGAATGGCGAGACGCGCGCGTTCCACGCGCGCCTGGAACTGCCCCCAGGTCTCGGGAATGCGCCCTGGAAGCTTGTCTTCGGACCAAAGCTGCAGGACCTGCTTGAGCCCCTTGTAAAAGTCCCTCTTCGAGCCTTGGGCGAGCAGGCCGGGCGCCAGACCGCTCTCGCCGAGCGCGGAAAAGAGCGCGTGAAAATCGTACTCGTTCAGATCCGAGTCCTGCACGATTTCCACGGGCGCGCCGCCCATCGCGGCGAGCAAAGCGTCGGCGGTCTGCGCGTGCCGCCGCATCGTGCCGGTCACGACACAATCGAACGTCAGGCCCGCCAGCGCACAGTATTCGCCCAGCCAGCGCGACTGGGCGACGCCGAGGGATGAAAGCTCGTCATAGTTTCCGGCGCCGAACGACGCCTGCCCGTGCCGTACCAGGTAAAGTTCCGCCATGCCGACCTCGTCTGAGCATGACGGAAACGATACCGGGACACAGGCTATTCAGGAAATTTATTCTGGTGATACCGCACCATAACGATTCGTGACACCTACGGCCTATGGTCTCTGCTTGCGCATGAGACGGCCGATCTGCTCGCGCAGCCAGCGATGGGCCGGATCGGCCGCGACGCTGCGGTGCCAGTAGCCATGCGTCTCGAGATCGGGAAGATCGAACGGCAGCGCCAGGATGCGTGCGTCATAGCGCTTGAGCAACATGAGCGGCGCGGTCAGGACGAGATCGGTACGCATTGCGATCGACGGCGCAACGAGATAATGCTGAACGCGGGTCTGGATGGTGCGCCTGAGCCCCAGCTTGTTGAGTTCGGTGTCGACGAGGCCGGGCCCCTGCCGGCGGCTCGACACATGAATATGGCCGAAGCGCAGGTAGTCGTCGATTGTGAGCTTCCTCTTCGCGAACGGATGGCCCTGGCGCAGCATGCACGCGTAACGGTCGCGGCCCATCGGCTCCTGCTCCAGGTACGGATCGTCGATGAGTGGCGCGTCGATCGCCAGATGGACCGCGCCGCTCGCCAGCGCTTCGGGAACGTCGCGGCGCGTCGTGAAGTAGCTCTCGATGCGGATGCCTGGCGCGAGACGTTGCAACACCTCCCCCAGCGCGGGAAGCAGCATGGTCTCGGTCAGGTCGTTCATGCTGAGCCGGAAGGTTCGCTGCGACGAGGCCGGATCGAAGCGTTCGCCGGCATGGGTGCTCGAATCGAGCAACTGCAGCGCCTCGCGCACGCGCCCAATGATGTTCTCGGAAACGGGCGTAGGCATCATGCCGGCCGGCGTGCTCACGAACAGCGGATCGTCGAACGACTTGCGCATGCGCGCGAGCGCGTTGCTCACGGCGGGCTGCGTGATGAAAAGCAACTCCGCCGCGCGTGTGAGGTTGCGCGTTCGATAGACGGCCTCGAACACGACGAAGAGATTCAGATCGACTTTGGATGGGCGCATGGCCCGAGCCTAACCGGCCCCTCGCAATGCCGTCAATCGACGGCGTGATCGGGCGCGGATTGCGTTGCCGCCACGTCAGTGCGCATACCCTCGCGGGCAAACACCTCACGCGCCGCGAAGAGGCCGTTGAGCGCTGCGGGAAAGCCCGCGTACACGGCCATCTGCATGATCGTCTCGACGATCTCCTCGCGCGTGAGGCCGACATTCAGGCCCGCAGCGATATGGACCTTGAGCTGCGGCTGCGCGTGGCCAATCGCCGTGAGCGCCGCAATGGTGGCGATCTCGCGCGAGCGCAGGTCGAGACCCGGCCGCGCATAGATGTCGCCAAACGGAAATTCGAGCAGATACTGCGCGAAATCCGGCGCGATGTCGGCAAGCGAGTCGATCACGTGCTCGCCGCCGCTGCCGTCAATCGCCGAGAGCATGCGCTTGCCTCTTGCGAGGCGGCTTTCCTGCTGGGCGTCGCTGCGTTGATTCATCGTTGTGTGCATTCTCGTTCCTTTGCATGGCGTGGGAATAACCTTCGATCTTGTTGTCGAGGACGAGAAGACACGCCTTGAGTTCCGCCACCTGCGCACGCACCGCTTCGCGATGCGCCGCCAGCAATTCGCCGCGCTCGCGCTCGGTTGCCTTGCCCGCCGCGCGCAGTTGCGCGTAGCGCAACATGCCCTGAATCGGCATGCCCGTGGTCTTCAAACGGCCCAGAAACTCGATCCATTCGAGCACCGAGCGGTCATAAGCACGCTGGCCTGTTGCGTTGCGCACGGCATAGGGAATCAGCCCGATACGTTCGTAGTAGCGGATCGTATGGGCCGAAAGGCCCGTGAGTGCGGCCAGTTCGCCAATCTTCATGCGCTTCTCCTCATCGACGTTCTGAATGGTGGGACTTCGAGTGCACTCCAGGTCAAGCTTTTTTGGAGCGGGCGCAGCGGCCCGCCTCCGGCACATTATGCGCAACCGCGCACCCACGATGGTCGTAACTTCCCCGCTCGCGATCTTGAGCGTAACGTCCCATAACATAAGCCGTTCGGCTGCACGTAACGCACCAGCAGCCTGCGGATCCATCGGGAAGGGTGAAAAAAAACCGCTGCACTCAGGCAGCGGTCACGGAGAAAACGGCTTGGCGCACCGCGCTCGCGATGCGCCATCAAACGGACGGTCTACGGTCGCGCTCAGGCCGGCGCGTTCTCCGTGTTCAGCTTCGTCACCATGCCGGTCTTTGCGTCGTAGGCATAGCCCTGCTGCTCGAGATGGGCGCTGACCGCTTCGACGACCACTTGCTGCTGGGATTCCTTGCGCAGCAGTTCATGCTCCGGCACGACCTGGCCCAGCTCGGCGGCGAGGCGGCGGCTCAGCGAGGCTTCGCCGGCGCTGCGGGCAAGCCCCACGATCGCCTTTTCGTTGGCTTGGGCCAGTTGCTGCTTCAGTCCGTTCGCGTACTCGGACCAGCGCTTGATGTTCTCGCGCGCATCGGTCATCGCGGCCGCGTGCCTGGCCGTCTCGCTGGCAAGCTGGGCCTTCAGCGCCTCGACTTCTTCCGGATCGGCGGCCCCGGGCTGTGCCTCGGCTGCGCCCTCGGCGGCTTCGCTCGACGCCGCGGCGCTGGCGTATTCGCCCAGTTCGGCGAGTTCGGTCGCGCGCTGTTGCGCGGCGTCGGCACGCTCCTGCGCCTCGGTCAGGCTCGCCGTGAGACGTGCGATTTCGGAGGCGTCGGCCGTGCGCTCGTCGCTCAGGCTGGCGAGCTGCTGCTGCGCATTTTGCAGTTCGGTTGCGGCGGCATCCCGCTCGGCCTGCGCACCGGCGGCCTGTTCACGCTGGGCCGCGTGCGCTTCCTGCTCGGCCTGCAGCGCCGCGCGGATCGCTTCCAGTTCGCCTTCGAGCTTCGCAACCGCTTCCGCGTGGGCGGCTTCCAGCGCTGCGCGCTCCGCTTCGTCGTTCCCGGTCAAGGCTGCCGACCCGGCCTGCTCGCCCGCCGCGGCCGCTGCTGCCGCCGCTTCGGCTTCGGCGGCCTGGCTCGCGTGCGCTTCGCGCTCGGCGGCCAGTTCGGCGACCGCGCGCTCCAGTTCCGCCTCGAGCGTCGCAACGCGCCCGGCCAGTTCCTCGGCGCGCTTTTCCGCAGCGTCCGCGCGCTGCATCGCGCTCGCGATGTCCTCCTCCAGACCCGACCCGGCATCGGCCTTGGTCTCGTAGGCTCGCGTCATCTTGTCGAGCTCGACTTGCAGGGCGTCGAGTTCCTGGACGGTGGTCTGCAATTCCTCGAGCGCGTTGTCGCGTTCGGCGCAGGCGTCCTCGACGCGCTCGCGCATCGACTGCAGGCGGCGCGCCACGGCGCGCTCGGCCTCGTCCTGGGCCGACGTCCACAGACGGTCGAGCGCGTCGCGCATCGTGTCGGTCACGGCTTCCGGCAATGCGGGGCGTTCGACGACCTGCTGCAGGCGCGGCGCACGCTCTTCGCGCCACTTGCGCAGCGAGGCAGCCACTGCGACCACCGAGCCGGTATGCACTTCGGACCAGATGGCCATGGGAGAAACCTTCTGGCCCTCGTCGGCCATCCGGTTCGCGATTTCAGCAACCAGTTCGTCCGTGATCGTAATGCTGCTTGACATATCTGCCTCGAGAAAGTGCGAGCCCACCCCGCGTTTCCGGAGATTGTCAGGCAACCACCCCCTGGTTAATCGCTCGAAAAGCCGGGTTTAAGGGGAGGTGTTCACAGGATTGCGCCGTCAGGAGCGGGCCGCTTCAAGCCGCTGCCGACGCGCGGACGGGCGCGGCGTTTCGCGGTGCGCAACATCGACCCGTACACGGAACGCATGCGCGAGCTATGCTTCTCGAACACCAACGCAACGCGGTCATCTGAAAAACAGGAGCCACGACCCATGAGCAACGCAGTGCATCGTGCCGGAGCCAGCGAAGCGTTATTCCACTACCCGGAAGTCGCGACGCTGCGCGCAGACCTCGCGCTCGCGCTGCGTGCCGCCGCGCATTTCGGACTGGGCGAAGGCGTCTGCAATCACTTCAGCGTCGAGCTTCCCGGCGAAAACGGCCTCTTTCTGCTGAACCCGCGCGGCCTGATGTGGAGCGAGGTGATGGCCGACGATATCGTCATCGTCGACGCACAGGGGAGCGTCATGGCCGGCCGCCACGCCGTAGAGCCGACGGCGATGTTTATTCACGCCGCGATCCATGCAATCGCAAGGAAGGCCTGCGTGCTGCATACCCACATGCCGTACGCCACCGCTCTCACCCTCACGGAGGACTGCGGGCTCGATACGACCTTGTCGCAGAACGCCATGCGCTACCACGGCCGCGTCGCGCTCGACCGCGAGTACAACGGGCTCGCGCTCGGCCCCGAGGAAGGCGAGCGCATTGCGCATGCGCTCGCCGGCAAGGATATCGGCTTCCTCGGCAACCACGGCGTGGTGGTGTGCGGCGAGCGCATCGACTACGCGTTCGACGACCTCTATTACCTGGAGCGCGCGTGCGCCGCGCAGGTGCTCGCAGGCTCCACCGGACGTGCGTTGCGGCCCGTGGCGGCCGATCTCGCGCAGCGCGTGGCCGACCAGATTCAGGGCGAGCGATTGCAGTCGGAGCTGTTCTTCGCGGCACTGCGAAGAACGCTCACGCACGCCTGACGAAGCGGCGTTTAACCTCGCACGGCGCCCAGCGCCTGTTCGTCGTCGGCGAGGAGCGACAGCTGCCCGCTCGCCACGAGATGGCTGAGCGGCGCCGGGCGGCCGAGCAGATAGCCCTGCACTTCGTCGCAGCCTTCGTCGGCGAGCAGCGTGAGCTGCGCCTCGGTTTCGATGCCTTCGGCCAGCACCGGAATGCCGAGGCTCTTGCCGAGCGCGAGCACCGCGCGAATGATCGCGGTGGCCTGGCGGCTCGATCCGGCCTCGCTGATGAAAGACTGGTCGAGCTTGATCTTGTCGAAGGGGAACGAGCGCAGCGTGTCGAGCGACGAGTAGCCGGTGCCGAAGTCGTCCAGCGCGATACTCACGCCGATCGCCTTGATCCGCTGCAGCACGTCGAGCGAGCGCTCGCGGTCCGCGAAAATGGTCGTCTCGGTGAGTTCCAGTTCCAGCCGCTCGGGCGCGAGGCCGGTCTCGACCAGCACGGTCTCGACGAGCTTCGGCAGGTCCGCGTGCGCAAACTGCACGGGCGAAAGATTCACGGCCACCTTGTAAGGCGGCGACCACGAAACGGCACGCGCGCATGCCTCGCGCAGCACCCACGCGCCGATGCCGAGAATGAGGCCATTCTCCTCGGCGAGCGGGATGAATTCGGCAGGCGAGATGAAGCCGTGCCGCGGGTGCTCCCAGCGCAGCAGCGCTTCATAGCCGCAAATTTCGCCGTTCGCGATCGAGGTCTGCACCTGGTAGTGCACGCTCAGCTGCCCGCGCGCGAGCGCCTCGCGCAAGTCGTGCGTGAGCGAGCGGCGCGCCCGCGCGATCTCGTCCATCGCCGGCTCGTAGAAGCACACCGACTGCGACAGGTCCGCCTTCGCGCGGTACATGGCGAGGTCGGCGTTGTTGATGAGCACCGTCTTGGTGGTGGCGTCGTCGGGATAGATGGCGACGCCAAGGCTCGCGCCCGAAAGCAGTTCGGCGTCGTCGTAGCGCACCGGCCGGTACAGCGCCGTTTCGAGGCGCGAGAGCAGATCGCCGAGTTCCTCGCGCGAGGCGAAGCGCGTGAGCGCCACGAACTCGTCGCCGCCCATGCGCGCAACGAACTCGCCTTCGCGCATCAGACTCGAAAGACGCCGCGCGAGAATGCGCAGCACTTCGTCGCCGGCATGATGGCCGTGCAGGTCGTTGATTTCCTTGAAGCGGTTCAGGTCGATGCCGATGAGCGCGAGCTTGCGCGTGTCCTGCGTGCGCGCCAGTTCGGCGTCGATGCGTGCGTTGAAGCTCGCGCGATTGGGCAAGCCGGTGAGCATGTCGCTCATCGCCATCGTGCGCAGATGCTCGACGGATTCGGCGCGCACGCTGTCGTCGAGCAGGAAGCTCACGCAGCCCGCGCCCGCGATCACGAGCGCCATGCACGCCACGGCGAGCGCCAGCGCATGCAGCGCGGCAGGATTCGAAAAGTGTCCGTCGATCGGCATCGGCACGACCTGGAACGCGGACATGCCGGTGAAATGCAGCGCGGCGATGGCGAGGGCGAGCACGCCCGCCACGAGACGCGCGGACGCGCCGGCGCTTGCCCGTGCGCTCGCCGCGGTCTCCTGCAGGCGCCTTGCGGCCACGCCGGCGAGATGCAGCGCAAGCGCGCTGATCGAGACCGCAAACACGATCGACAAGGCGATCCCAATGCGATTCCAGATCACGATGCCTTCGACGCGATAGGCGAGCATGCCCGCGTAATGCATGAGCGCGATCGCCAGCCCGACGATCGCGCCACCCAGCGCGGGCGCGGCGCGCGTGAGACGGTTCGCGGCATGGCTCGTGGCGAGCAGAAACCCGGCGAAACTGCCCACGAGCGCGATGAGCAGCGACATGATGGTCAGCACGGGATCGAAGGCGATCGGCACGCCCGGTTCGAAGCCGAGCATGGCGACGAAATGCGTGCACCAGATATCGGCGGCGGCGACGACGGCCGCGATGAACGACCAGCCCATGCGCTGCAGCGAATGCGTGGCGAACGCGCGCAGGACGAGCCGCGCGGCGACCCACGAGCCCGCGGCGCAGATCAGCAACGCGATTACGACGAGCCACAGATTGTGCTTGTAGACGATGCAGCCCACCACGCTCATCATGGGAGGATTTCCTTGTTCACCACTTGTTCATCACTCGTTCACCCCGGGCGGCGCACGACATTATCACGACAATGCGACGAGGCCGGGCACCTCCTGTATGGCGCGCGCGATCTGGCGAATCTGCCAGCATGAACGACATTTGGATGAGAAAAAAAGTTGCCGGTAGGCGTTAATGCGGCGGCGGCTGGTGGACCTTGATGCGCCTGATTGAATTCGGCTGCAAAAAGAGCCGCCGTCATGGCGTCGGCGCGACTCGTTGGCGAGCTCGACAGGAAAATCGGGACCCGCGCACACGTTTACGGCAGCACATGGAGAAACTTCAGGAAATCCTTTACGGAACAAGTATTTTGCAAACCCTTTCAGCGCCATGGGCCAGATTTTTTCCCTTTTGCGGCACGAACCCCATTTATCTGGGCATGGGGACCGTGGCGCCGCTGGAGCCACTACCAATGGCACGATCGTTCTATTTTAGGTACGCTAGGCGCCTTCTCCTCTCATGATGCGAGACCGTTCCGCCATGTCGCTGATCCTTTCCCGCCGCGATCTGAACTTCCTGCTCTACGAATGGCTCGATGTCGAAAGCCTCACGCGTATTCCGCGCTACGCCGATCACACGCGCGAGACCTTCGACGCCGCGCTCGACACCTGCGAAAAAATCGCCACTGACCTCTTCGCGCCGCACAACAAGAAGAACGATCAGCACGAGCCGCACTTCGACGGCGAAGCGGTCACGATCATCCCCGAGGTGAAGACGGCGTTAAAGGCGTTCAGCGACGCAGGCTTGATGGCCGCGGGCCAGGACTACGAATACGGCGGCATGCAGTTGCCGCTCGTCGTCGAGAAGGCGGGCTTCGCGTGGTTCAAGGGGGCGAACGTCGGCACGAGCGCCTATCCGTTGCTCACCATCGGCAACGCGAACCTGCTGCTCGCGCATGGCAGCGCAAAGCAGATCGACACCTTCGTGCGCCCCGAACTGGAAGGCCGCTACTTCGGCACGATGTGCCTTTCCGAGCCGCAAGCGGGTTCGTCGCTTTCGGATATCGCCACGCGCGCCGACTTCGAATGCGATTCCCCGCTCGGCGCGCAATATCGTCTGCGCGGCAACAAGATGTGGATCTCGGGCGGCGAGCACGAGCTTGCCGAGAACATCGTGCACCTCGTGCTCGCCAAGATTCCCGGCCCCGACGGCAAGCTCATTGCGGGTGTCAAAGGCATCTCGCTGTTCGTCGTGCCCAGGTTCCTCGTGAACGAGGACGGCTCGCGCGGCGAGCGCAACGACGTCGTGCTCGCGGGCCTCAATCACAAGATGGGCTATCGCGGCACGACGAACTGCCTGCTGAATTTCGGCGAAGGCACGCGGCACACACCGGGCGGCCGCGCGGGCGCAATCGGCTATCTCGTGGGCGAGCCGCATCACGGACTCGCGTACATGTTCCACATGATGAACGAGGCGCGCATCGGCGTGGGGCTCGGCGCGACGATGCTCGGCTATACCGGCTATCTGCATGCGCTCGATTACGCGCGCAGCCGTCCGCAAGGGCGTCCTGTGGGCGCGGCGGGTAAAGATCCGGCTTCGCCGCAGGTGAGGCTCGTGGAGCACGCCGACGTGCGCCGCATGCTGCTCGCGCAAAAGAGCTATGTGGAAGGCGCGCTCGCGCTCAACCTCTGGTGCGCCAAACTCGTGGATGAAGCGGGTGCCGCCGGCGGCACGGCACGCGAGCCGCTCTCGCTGCTGCTGGACCTGCTCACGCCGATCGCGAAGAGCTGGCCTTCGCAATGGTGTCTCGCGGCCAACGATCTCGCCATCCAGGTGCACGGCGGTTATGGCTACACGCGCGAGTACAACGTCGAACAGTTCTATCGCGACAACCGTCTCAATCCGATCCACGAAGGCACGCACGGCATTCAGGGGCTCGACCTGCTTGGCCGCAAGGTCGTCATCAAGGACGGCGCGGCGCTCAGGATCTTCGGGGAGCGCGTGCAAGCCACGCTCGAACGCGCACACGCCTCGGGCACAGTAGACGAGGCCGCCCACGCCAGTGCGCTCGCAGCCGCATTCGAGCGGCTCACGCAAGTCACGCGGCAGTTGTGGGCAGCAGGGGACCCGGCGGTGACACTCGCCAATGCTTCGGTGTACCTGGAAGCGTTCGGCCACGTGGTCATTGCCTGGGTGTGGCTCGAACAGGCGCTCGTGGCACGCGCGGCGCTCGACAGGACGCACGGCGACGAGGCGGACTTCTATCGCGGCAAGCTCGCGGCCGCCGCCTACTTCTTCGCATGGGAGTTGCCGAAAACCGGCGCGCAATTCGATCTGCTCGCCTCGCTCGACCGCACCACGCTCGACATGCAGGACGCGTGGTTCTAACGCCGCGACCACCGAGCGTAAGGCAGGCGCCCCAAAAGACCGGACTGGCGTCGGCCTTTTGGGGCGCTGCCCGACGCCTCGCCCGAGGCACCGGATCACTTCACGTGCGTTGGACCGTCAGTTCGCCGCCTGCTGCTCGAAGCGCCTGAGCAGGTCGTTGCCGCGCGAGTTGGCCGAATCGAGCGCCTGCTGCGGGGTCTTCGCGCCCGTCCACACCTGTTCGAGCTCTTCGTCGACAATCGTGCGGATCTGCGGCATGTTACCAAGGCGCAGGCCCTTGGTCCATGGCAGCGGCGGCTTGTTGAGCATCTGCTTCGTGGCCGTGTCGGCGCCCGGATGCGACGCGTAGAAGCCCTGTTGCTGCGTGAGTTCGTACGCGGCCTTCGTCACCGGCAGATAGCCCGTGTCCTGATGCCACTTCGCGGCGACAGCCGGCGAGCTCAGATAGGCGAGGAACTTCGCCACGCCCTTGTAGACCTCGGGGTTCTTGCCGCCCAGCACCCACAGGCTCGCCCCGCCGATGACGGCGTTCTGCGGCGCGCCCTTGACGCTCGGGTCGTACGGCATCATGCCGGTGCCGAACCTGAATTTCGCGTACTGCTGCACGTTCGCCAGCGCGCCCGACGAGCCCATCATGATGCCGCAGTCGCCGCTATAGAACTTGGCGGTGGCCTCGTCCTTGCGGCCCACATAGGTGAAGGTGCCCTGCTTTGCCATGTTCTGCAGGAAGGCGATGTGCGCGACCTGCAGCGGCTTGTTGATCTCGAGCTGCGCGTCGAGCCCGTCAAAGCCGTTGTTGCGTGTCGCAATCGGTGCGCCGTGCCACGCGCTGTAGTTCTCGATCTGGATCCAGCCCTGCCAGCCGGTGGTGAAGCCGCAGTTCATGCCCGAAGCCTTGAGCTTCGCGGCGGCTTCGGCGACTTCGGGCCAGGTTTTCGGCGGCGCGTCGGGCAGGCCGGCCTTCCTGAAGGCGTCGCGATTGTAGTAGAGCACCGGGGTCGAGCTGTTGAACGGCATCGACACCAGATGGCCCGTCTTCGCGTCGCTGTAATAGCTCGCAATGGTCGGCACGAAGGCCTTTTCGTCGAGCGGCACGCCGGCGGTCTTCATCACGTCGTACACGGGCAGCACGGCCTTCTTCGCGTTCATCATCGTGGCGGTGCCGACTTCGTACACCTGCAGGATGGCGGGCGCGTCGCCGCTGCGATAGGCCGCGATGCCGGCGGCAAGCGTCTGGTCGTAGGTGCCCTTGAAGACGGGCACGATCCTGTATTCGCTCTGCGACGCGTTGAATTGCTGCGCGATCGCGTTCACGCGCTCGCCGAGTTCGGACTCCATGGCATGCCAGAACTGGATTTCCGTGGCCGCATGCGCGGCTTGTGCGCCGCCCGCCAGCACCACGGCGGCAATCAGTGCGCGCAAGCGGCCGCGCGCACCTGCGCGTTGTATCTCGTGCTTTTTCATCTGGGTCTTCTTCCTGTTATTGGTCGTTGTCACGGCGCATGCGCGCGATGAGGCGCGGCTCGTGACTCTGGTTCAGGACTTCGATTGGCGACTTCGATTTTCGACTTCGATTTTCGACTTCGATACATCGGGCCGTCCGCCGGCGGACGTTCGCACGCGCGCACGGCACCCTCGGCCCAAGGCGAGGCAAGGGTAGCACAGCGAATGGGACGCCCGTGTGATGACTTGCCGCGGCGGGTCAATGGTCCGCGGGATCGTGGCAACAGACGCAAAGCTTGTTGCCTTCGGGGTCGCGAAAGTACGCGCCGTAGTAGTTCGGGTGATAGTGCGGGCGCAGGCCGGGCGCGCCCTCGTCGGCGCCGCCGTGCGCGAGCGCGGCGGCGTAGGCGGCGTCGACTGCCGCGCGCGAAGGCGCGAGCAGCGCGACCATCTGGCCGTTGCCGGATTGCGCGGCCTTACCGTCCCACGGCCGGCCAACGAGGAAGAGCGGACGCGGCACGCCCGGTTCCATCCAGCCCGCCCAGGGGTAGTCGGGCTCGCGGAACTTCAGCACGAAGCCCAGTGCCTGCATGAGTGGGGAATAGAACGTCAATGCCTGCTCGAAATCGTTCACGCCGATATACACGTGAGAAATCATTGCCATTGTCGCCGTCTCCTCGTTTGCAGCGGCACGCGGGGCGGAGTCAAGCGCGCCGTTGCGCCATGAATAATACGGAAGCCGGCTTGCCGCTGCGCGGGTCGAGCGGCTCGCGCAGCGAGCGCAAATCGAAACCGCTCATGTCGAGCAACGCGGTCCAGCTTTCGAGCGTACGAAAGTACCACGGCGGCGCGTCGCGAAACGCACGGCTGAATCCGGCCCACGATCCGGCGCGCCAGCCGTCGATATAAGATTCGTCGCCGCATGCCATGAGCGGATGCAGCGTCTGCACGACGAGTGTGCCTTGCGGCTCCAGCAACGCGGGCACCGCGTGCAGCAAATCATCGACGCAGGTCGCGCCGATGAGCGAAAAATTGCACACCACCGCATCGGCGCGGCAGGGTAATGCGCCCTGCGCGACCTGCTCGTAGGTTAGCAGGCGGCAGTCCGCGAGTCCCGCCGCACGCGCGGCCTCCACGAGTTCGGGCACCGCGTCCACGCCCGTGACAGCGACGCCGCGGCGCGCGAGCGCGAGCGCCAGCCAGCCTTCGCCGCAGCCGAGATCGATCACGCTGCGCGGTGCGCACGCGAGCACGGCGTCGAGCACCGCTGCGTCGGTCACGAGCCGGCGGCTCGCGATCTCGCCGCCGCGCACCGCGGCGATCCAGGGCGCCGCGTTACGCTGCCACGATGCGAGGACTTCGGCGTCGGTGCGGATATCGCGACTCATGGGTCTCCTCGTAGACGCGGATCGTGAATGTGCCGTCGAAACGCGTATTATGCGCGCCGCCGGACACCCGCAGCGGCACGCGAACACGGCGGCAGGAAGACCGGCCTCGCAAATTACGAACCGAAAAACGGCACACAGAAGCCCGCCGGCCCGACGCAGTCGCCGGGACCGTTGGGCTGCGGATGCAGGTTCGCGCATCCGGAGAAGGCGGCGGCGACCGTAACGCACAGCGCGGCGCGCAACACGTAGGAAAGAATGCGTGATTTCATGAATGGGATGGATTGAGCCGATGTTGTGAGTGGCCGCGATGCGAGGTTCCGTCACGGCGCGCGGCCTGCTTCGCCGCGACGGAAACGCTGCGGCTTCAGTGATGCGCGTACAGCGTTCGATCGAGCGTCTGGATCTGCCCGTCGCGCTCGGCGTGCACCAGTTCGCGGCGCACCTGTGCACGTGTGACCGGCGCTTCGGCCTGCGGGACTTGCGCGCTCGCCAGTTGCTGCACGCTCGCCTGCGGTGCGCTCGCCGCCTGTGCGTGCGCGAGCGCCGATATCGACAGCATGATTGCGGTGCACGCGCCGCTCTTGAATATCCTCACCTCGTTTCTCCTGTGCGGCCTCGCGGGCCGGGGCTATCGGTCATGGCCGGAAGCGTTGCCCGTTCCGGCATCGAATCGCGTTGCGACTCGTGAGGCAAGGATAGAGGCGCGGCTTTCGCCAAACATCCGCATGAAAATGAAGAAATATTTAATCGCATACGGACAAATTCTGGCCTCGATATTCATTTAGTCATTCTTATCAACCGGGGAAATTCACCGCAAAAAAACAACGCCTGCGCAGGTCGGATCCTTGTGAAGCCGCACTGGCGGCGCGTTCGCGCTCATGCGATTTCTGAAACGCAGTCTTTCCGTTTTTTCGAATTCGTCCACGGAAGGCGTTACGCATAATCGCCGCTGAATTCCGGCCGTCGGCAAAACCATGCCTTGGCGTGCCTTCGCGCCGCGATTCCACTCTCATACATGCCGCTCACCAACGAAGACCATTCAATGAAAAGAACCGCTCTCGCCGCCGCCTTCACACTGACATCGTTTGCCTCCATCGCCCACGCGCAAAGCAGCGTGACGCTCTACGGCTCGCTCGACACCGCAGTTGCCTGGTTCGGCAACCAGCAGGGCAAGAACGGTTCGGGCGGTACATTCCAGATGATGTCCGGCAATCTGTCGCCGAACCTCTGGGGCCTGCGCGGCACCGAGGACCTCGGCAACGGCCTTTCGGCGATCTTCAAGCTCGAAAGCGGCTTCAACATCGACAACGGCAAGCAGGGCCAGGGCGGACGCCTCTTCGGCCGCACGGCCATGGTCGGCCTGAATTCGAGCAGCGCGGGCGCCGTCACGCTCGGCCGCCAGTACGATCCGCTCATCGACCTGCTGCAGCCGCTCACCAACGACGGCGCATTCGGCTCCGCGTTCGCCACGCCGGGCGACATGGACAACTACGACAACAGCTACCGCACCAGCAACTCGATCAAGTATGCGAGCCCGAACTTCGGCGGC
This sequence comes from Paraburkholderia silvatlantica, assembly GCF_003096715.1. Classification (GTDB taxonomy): domain Bacteria; phylum Pseudomonadota; class Gammaproteobacteria; order Burkholderiales; family Burkholderiaceae; genus Paraburkholderia; species Paraburkholderia silvatlantica. Next base: position 26,599 of record NZ_QEOL01000023.1, on the reverse strand, counting down.
CTGCAGATGAGCGCGATGTACGCGTTCGGCGGCCAGCCGGGCAGCACCGGTGCGGGCCAGACGTGGGCCGTGGCGGCGGCGTACAACCATGGTCCGTTCGGCTTCGGCGCGGGCTATTTCAAGGCCAACAGCAACAGCGGCACGGCTGCGACGTTCGACGGCCTGAACCCGAACACCGACGTCAACGTGGATTCCGCCGCCATCACGGGCGGCTTCGTCTCCGCGAATTCGCTGCAGATCATTCGCGCAGCCGGCGACTACACGTATGGGCCGGTGACGGCCGGCCTCGCGTACAGCAATGTCGAGTATGCGAACTATCAGAGCGCCGCCGGCGCGAACAGCAACACGAAGTTCAACACGGGCCAGGCCTTCATCAACTATCAGGTCACGCCGGTCGCGCTCGCGGGCTTCGGCTACAACTACACGAAGGGTCACGGCAACGGCGTGGACGCGAGCTACAACCAGTTCAGCCTTGGCGGCGACTACTTCCTTTCGAAGCGCACCGATATCTACGCACTCGCGGGCTACCAGAAGGCGTCGGGCAAGACCATCGATGCGCAGACGGGCGAGCTCGTCAACGCAGTCGCCTCGTTCGGCGACTTCGGCAACGACGCGGCCAACGACAAGCAGGCGATGGTGATGGTCGGGTTGCGTCACAAGTTCTGATTCGCCTCGCGCGAGATGCATGCGGCGGGCGCGCCGATAATCGCTCGCCGCCATGAACTTCGGCTATAATCACCCCCTGTCTTAGGGGAGTAGTCTGCAACGCCTGCCTTGGCGTTGCGCCGCCGTCAACATAATTGGTGCCCCTGCACCATGGCGCCGGCAGCCGTATTGCGAATGACTGCAGCGAATCGCTGCAGTTGCGCGGCCTGACGAGACCTATGACGTTTTCCCTTTCACCCGGGCCGGGCGAAGGGAAACGTCATGGTTTCGGTGCCCGGCTCGCACAACACGGCAAAAACAATGACTCGTCTCGCCCCGCATCCACTCCTCGTTTGCGCCATGGAGCGTTCGTCATGATCTTGACGTTCGCCCTGCTCATTGCCGCGGCCGGCATCATCTACCTGTCCTGCGAGACCTTCGTCAATAGCGTCGAGTGGCTCGGCTACAAGCTCAAGGTCACGCAAACCGCCACCGGAACGATCCTCGCGGCGTTCGGCACGGCGCTGCCCGAGAGCGTGGTCACGCTCGTTGCGGTCGCTTTCGGCGGCGATCCCGCGCACAAGGAAATCGGCGTAGGCGCCGCGATTGGCGGGCCGCTCGCGCTCAGCACGATCGCCTATGCCGTCGTGGGCGTCGCGTTGCTTGCAACCGCAAAGCGGGTGGGCCGCGAGCGCGCGGCCACCGTCGACGTGAATACGCGCCGTCTGCGGCGCGACCAGCTCTGGTTCCTCGCGATCTTCGTGGCGAAGATCGCGCTCGGGCTCGTCGTGTTCAGCTTCAAGCCGGTACTGGGAATCGCCTTTCTCGCGGCCTACGCGTTCTATTGCTGGAAGGAGCTTTCCGCCGAAGACAGCGGCGAAGTGGAAGGCGATCTCGAGCCGCTGAAGCTGCGCCCGCACGACGACAATCCAGCCATGGTGTGGATTCTGCTGCAGACGCTGGGCGCGCTCGCGGTAATCTTCGCGGCCTCGCACCTGTTCGTGCAGCAGATCGGCGCCGTGGGGCCGTTCCTCGGCCTCAGCCCGCAGTTGACTGCCGTGTTGTTCAGCCCGATCGCCACCGAGCTGCCCGAGATCATGAACGCGATCATCTGGGTACGTCAGGGCAAGGAGCGGCTGGCGCTGGCGAACATCAGCGGCGCGATGATGATTCAGGCCACCATTCCGACGGCGTTCGGCCTCTTCTTCACGCCGTGGCGTCTCGGCACACCCTCGATTCTCGCGGCCGTGACGACCATGGTCGCGATTCTGTTCCTGCAATGGGCGTTTCGCGCGCCGAAGGTGCGCAGCCGTCAGCTCACGCATGTCGGCTGGCTCTATGCGGTGTTCGCGGCGATGCTGTTCGTGATGTGACGTGGCCCGGCGCCAGGCTCAGGCTGCCGCCGCGGCCGCCTGGGCAGCGCCTGCGTGGTGATGGAGCCAGCGGATCATGTCCGAATGCCTGACCACGCCAACCAGCCGCCGCGCATCGTCCATCACCGGAATGTCGTGGCAGGCATGCTCGATGAAGATCGGCACCAGATGCGCGAGCGGCGTGGCCCGATGGACCGCGTGCACGCCGGCCGCCATCACGGCTTCCACTGTTTCTTCCACGCGCGCCGACTCGCGCAGCACCGCACGGCGCAGCGCATTCCAGGCGCGCCGGAGGCCTGCCTCCGGCGCAAGGTCGCCGAGCGCGTGATGCGTGACGACGCCGACCACGCGGTCCATCGCATCGACCACCGGCAGCGTCGAAGCACCGTGGCGGCGGAACATCTCGTGCGCCGCCCGCGCGCCCATTGTCGCGGGCACGGCGGGACAGCCAATCGACATGATTTCCTCGCACGTTAGTTGTTCGAACGATTTTTGCGGAAAACCCCGCGGCTCCGGCGGATGGTGTGAGAGCGCGGCAAGCGGCGCGGCAGCGGCCTGGCGCGTAGTGCGAAACACAGCGCGCGGATATCGGTGCCCGGTCAGCGCGTGGAACGCGAGCGACGCGCTGAGCAACGCGACGGACTGGAACGCAATCGGCGCGAGTACGAAGTGAAAGCCGAGCGCATGAACAGCGGGGCCGCCGAGCACGGCAGTCAGCGCGACCGCGCCTGAAGGCGGATGCACGCAGCGGCACAGGAACATCGCGCAGATGGCAAGCGCCACCGCCACGGAAGCCGCCGCGACCGGCGACGCGATCCATTGCGCGCACGCCACGCCCACCAGCGCGGAGACGAAGTTACCGCCGAGAATCGACCATGGCTGCGCAAGCGGGCTGTCCGAGGCGCCAAAGAGCAGCACGGCAGAAGCGCCCATGGGCGCCACGAGCAGCGGGATACCGCCTGCCGCGCCGAACACCCAATGCGTTGCGAGTCCCGTGAACGCGATGCCGAGCAGCGCTCCACCACAGCGCCGCACCCGCTCGCGCCACTGCGGGGCGGCCGGGTTGGGCACGAAACTCGTCAACCATTCGATGAGCGCGATGCGGGACATAGCTGGGGCGTGCTGGTCGGTATGTCGGCCAGATTACCGACGCTCGCCGAATATCAACAATTGATATTTCTGTGCGTACATATAATTCATTCTGTATGCATGTTTATCTGCGCCGCGCGGTTTCCCCTGAAATTCGGAATCGTTTGGTCTAGAATAGTGGCATGAAATCCGATACCCGTTCTGGCCCCGGCCGTCCACGCGAATTCGACAAGCAGGAGGCCGTGCAGAACGCGCTCGAGGTATTCCGCGCGCGCGGCTATGCCGCAACGTCGCTGCCCGACCTGATCGAAGGCACGCAGCTCTCCCGCGGCAGCCTCTACAAGGCGTTCGGCGACAAGCACCAGCTCTTTCTCGCGTCGCTCGACTTCTACACCGAGCGCGGTATCGCACGGCTCACACGCAACCTGCGGCACGCCTCTGCGCGCACCGCGCTGCGCGAGGCGCTGCATCATTACGTGCGGCTTTCTGCCGGCCTCGAAGGGCTTGCGGGCTGCCTGGTGACGGCTGCGGCCACCGAGTGCCTGCCCTTCGACGCCGAGGTGAAAGCCCGCGTCACGGACATGTTCGCGCGCATGCAGGCGCTGCTCGCTGGCGCGATCCGGCGCGGCCAGGCGGCGGGCGAACTGGCCGCCGGCCAGAATGCCGACGATCTCGCGCGCTTCCTGCTCTGTACGATCGAAGGCATGCGCGTGCTGGGCAAGACCGACGCCGGCGAGAATGCGATGGACGCAATCGCTGAAATCGCGCTGGGCGCCATCCGCTAGTTTTTTTGCTCAATTAGGAACTGAATAGTTCCATATGGAGGCCGCATGACGAACCTTTCGACTGTGGAATTGCCGCCCACGCGAGCGGGCGCGCGCACCTGGTGGGCGTTGACCGTGCTGCTGATGGGCACGCTATTGCCGCCGCTCGACTTCTTCATCGTCAACGTGGCGCTGCCGTCGATGCAGGCCGACCTGCATGCCAGCGCCGCCATCGCGCAGTGGGTGATTTCGGCCTATGCGGCGACCTACGCGATCTTTCTCATTACAGGCGGCCGGCTAGGCGACCTGTACGGGCGGCGGCGCATCTTTCTCGTGGGGATCCTCGCGTTCGCGGCGGCTTCGGCCGTTTGCGGGTTCGCCAGTTCGCCCGCTGCCCTGGTGACGGGGCGCATCCTTCAGGGCGGCGCCGCGGCCGTCATGGCGCCCCAGGCGCTTGCGTCGATCCACGCGCTCTTTCCGGCACCTCAGAAGGGGCTTGCGCTCAGCCTCTTTGGCGCGGCCTATGGGATTGCTGCAGTCGCCGGCCAGGCGCTCGGCGGCGTGCTCGTGTCGGCCAACGTCTTCGAACTTGGCTGGCGCAGCATTTTCCTGATCAACCTGCCTGTCGTGATGATGGCCGCACCCGCGGCATACTGGCTCGTGCGTGAAAGCCGCTCGGACCACCCCGCGAAGCTCGATCCCGGCGGCATGGTCTTGCTTGCCCTGGCGCTGGCCGCGCTTGTCCTGCCGCTCATCGAAGGCCGCGAGCACGGCTGGCCGGTCTGGACGTGGGCGTTGCTCATTGCCGCCGCGCCCCTGTTCGCGATCTTCTGGCGCTACGAGGCGCGCGTCGCGAACGCCGGTCGCGACGCACTCGTTCCGCCCGTCATCTTCACCGCGCCTGGTCTCGTGCGCGGGCTCGTCGCCACGCTCTTCTTCTATTCGCTCGCACCGTTCTTCATGATGTTCGCGATTTACGTTCAGCGTACACTCGGGCTCGCGCCGCTCGAAGCCGGATTGCGTATTCTGCCCCTGGGCGTCGGCTTTCTGATCGGGCCGCTACTCAATCCCCTGATTGCACGCCGGCTCGGGCACCGTGCGGCGGCGGCAGGCATGGCAATCGAGGGCTGCGGATTACTTTGGACTGCCATACTTGTTCACGATGGCCGTCTTCACGCGCTGGGCGCGTCGCTCTTTCTGATCGGCTTCGGCCAGGGCGTGGCGCTTCCCGCACTCGTGAGGCGCAATGTCGAATGTGTCGATCGACGCTGGTCCGGTCTTGCCGCCGGGCTCGTCAGCTCGATGTTGCAGGTGAGCGCCGCGCTCGCCGTGGCGCTGCTCGGTGGCCTGTTTTTCGCGCTCGCCGGGCCGGATGCGAGCAGCGCGCACGTCGCTCGCGCGTTTGCGACGACGATTGCGATGATCGGCATGCTGCTTTTCGTTGCCGCGTTTCTCGCCGGTGGCCGCAATAATCGCGTGCCGCAATTGCACAAACAGCACGTATGAGATTAACGGCTTCCATCGCGCCTGCATAAAACGACGGCCATGCGCCGGGCCGCGTTATTAACACGGCCCGCGCGCCATGCCGCGACGAGGGGCAAGCGAATCGTCGCTTTCTAAATTTGTTTTCATCTGGAGTGCGCCGCAACTTAAAGCATGCGTTCCGATTGGGCACCGATAATACCTTCCAGTTTCAGCACTGCGAGGAACGCATTATGCAAAAGCCGATGTCGATCGAACTCGTCAACGAATACGGCCAGCACGCGGTTTGCGTGAAAGTGGGCGGTCAGGTTGCGCTGCTCGACACGCCCGATGTGGACGGCCTGATCGAAGAACTCAGCAAGCTGCGCGCGCACATGCAGCCGGCAGTGCCCGAGCAGCCCCTGCGGTCCCATCAATATGTGCTCGAGATCGATCCGTGCTGGTACACGGAACGCAATCCGCTCTTCGACGGCACCGTGGTATTTCTGCGCCATACCGGCCTGGGCTGGGCAGGTTTCGCCATTCCCACCGAAAGCATGCATCGGCTCAAGGCCGCGCTCTCGGCGCACGAAGCCGCCGCGCAGCGCGAAGCGCATGCCTATGCGCAGGCGCTGCCCAACTAGGCGCGCTGCCGGGCCGCTCATTCTTCCCGTCTGATCACGCACGAAGCGTGAACGAAACGTCGCCGCCTTGCGCGGCGTCGATGCCCGCGCTCGCCCTCGTGGCGGCGCGTCTTCCCAGGACCATCGCCCATGAACCAGCTCCAAGCCATGCGTGTCTTTACGCGCGTCGTCGATCTGAGCAGCTTTAACCTGGCCGGCAAGCAGCTCGGCATGTCGGCCGCGGCCGTCACGCGCAGCGTCGGCATGCTCGAAGCCCATCTGAACATGCGCCTCCTGAACCGCTCCACGCGCAGCCTTTCGCTCACCGAAGCCGGACGCCTCTATCTGGATGGCTGTCGCGCCGTGATCGAAAAGCTCGATCAAGTGGAATCGGAACTCGTGCGCGCCACACGCGACCCTGGCGGCGTACTGCGCATCGCTGCGCCCGCCGTGTTCGCAAGCTCGGGACTGCCCACGATGCTCGGCGCGTATCGCGCGGTCAATCCGCGCGTGGAATTCGACGTGACGGCGTACGACACGCACATTGACCTGATCGAAGGCGGCTTCGACGTGTGCTTCGCGACCGACCGGCAGAACGTGAACGCCTCGCTTGTGAGCCGCAAGCTCACCTCGATCAAGGAGATGCTCGTGGCCACGCCCGCCTGGCTCGCGCGGCACGGCATGCCGCGCGAGCCCGCCGAACTGGCCGAGCACGGCCTGCTCGCGGTTTCCAATGCACCGCGCCACTGGGAGTTCTCGAACGCCGAGGGCGTGCAGCGCATCAACGTGAACGGCCCGATGACGGCCAACGGCTATGCAACCGTGCGCGCCGCCGCGCTCGCGGACATGGGCATCGCGCTGCTGCCGCTGCCCCTCGTCGCCGACGACCTCGCGCGCGGCGCGCTCTTGCCCGTGCTCAATGCGTTCGACGTAAACGGCGGCGTGCAGCACATCTCGATCGTCTATTCCGGCCGCAATTACCTCACGATGAAGATCCGCAGTTTCATCGACTTCGCCGTGGAGCAGTTCCGCACGAACGTAGCGCAGACGCGGTCTGCGCCGGCGCCGCTGCGCGCGGTTGCCTGATGCGGCTTTCCGTTTTTTTCGTCACTACGCGTGCAAAGCCATGCCCAGAATACTAACCATTGAAGACGACGCCGTTACCGAGCGCAGCGTCGTGCCCACGCTCGCCTCGACCGGCTTCACCGTCGACGTTGCCCGCTCGGGCCGCGAAGGCATTGCGATGGTGATGGCGGGCGACTATGACGTCGTCGCGCTCGAGCGGCGCCTGCCCGACCTCGACGGTCTCACGATCGTCACCACCATGCGCGGCGTGGGTATCGAAACACCCGTGATCGTGATGAGTTCGACGACCAGTGTGGAGGAGCGCATCCAGGGGCTGCGGGCCGGCTGCGACGACTACCTCACCCGGCCGTTTTCGATCGACGAGATGTCCGCCCGTGTCGAAGCGCTCGTGCGCCGGCGCACGCGCCCTGCCACGACGGAAACCGTACTGCGCGTGGGCCCGCTCGAACTCGATCTCGTCAAGCGCCGGCTCAGCTGCCGCGACAAGGTGCTGCGCCTGCGCCCCACCGAGTTGCGCGTGCTCGAATTCATGATGCGCCATGCGGGTCAGGTCCTCACGCGCACCATGATCTTCGAAGGCGTGTGGGGCGGCCGCTTCGACCCCGGCACCAATCTCGTGGACGTTCACGTGGGACGCCTGCGCAATCGCGTGGACACACCCGGTCAACCCTCGCTCATCCGCACGATACGCGGCTCGGGCTATCTGCTCGGCTGACGCCATCTTCAATATTGCCGCCGGTGTCACCGCTTCGTTTCATTTCGTATTCCTGCAAGTGTCATGAGACCGGCGCGCAGCTAAATCTTTTTTCATTTGCCTGGCTCCCGCGTGTTAGGACGCGCCCGACACAATACCGGCGTCGGCTGCGCCCACGCGTGGCGCGCAGTCTTGCGCATGAACGGAGCCCCATCTGATGCTGAAAATCGTCCGGCTAGCCTTGAACCGTCCGTATACGTTCATCGTGCTGGCTCTCCTGATCCTGATCGCGGGCCCGCTCGCGGCCGTGCGCACACCTACCGACATCTTTCCCGACATCCGCATTCCCGTGATCAGTGTCGTGTGGAACTACGCGGGCCTGCAGCCCGACGACATGGCGGGCCGCCTCGTCAGCTATTACGAGCGCACGCTCGGCACCACCGTCAACGACGTGGCGCATATCGAGTCGCAGTCGTTTCGCGGCTACGGCGTGGTGAAGATCTTCTTTCAGCCGACAGTGGATATCCGCACGGCCACCGCGCAGGTCACCTCGGTTTCGCAAACCGTGCTCAAGCAGATGCCGCCCGGCACCACGCCGCCGCAGATCCTCAACTACAACGCGTCCACAGTGCCGGTGCTGCAACTCGCGCTCACGAGCAATACGCTCGACGAGCAGAAGCTCGCGGACTACGCGACCAACTTCATCCGTCCGCAACTGCTTTCCGTGGCGGGCGTCGCCATTCCCACGCCTTACGGCGGCAAGGTGCGCGAGGTGCAGATCGACCTCGACCCGCAAGCGCTGCAGGCGAAGCAGCTGTCGGCGCAGGATGTGGCGACCGCGCTCGCACAGCAGAACCAGATCATTCCGGCCGGCACGCAGAAAATCGGCCGCCATGAATACAACGTACGCCTGAACAACAGTCCGCTGACGATCGATCAGCTCAACGCGCTGCCCATCAAGACCGTGGACGGCACGGTGATCTATATGCGCGACGTGGCCCACGTGCGCGACGGCTATCCGCCGCAAAGCAACATCGTGCGCGTGGACGGCCACCGTGCCGTGCTCATGAGCATCATGAAGAACGGCTCGGCTTCGACACTCGATATCATCGCCGGCGTGAAAGCAAAGCTGCCGCTCATCGAGCAGTCGTTGCCGCCGGGGCTCAAGCTCGTTGCCCTCTCCGACCAGTCGGTGTTCGTGAAGGGCGCGGTCAGCGGCGTGGCGCGCGAAGGCCTGATTGCGGCCGCGCTGACCTCGGCGATGATCCTGCTCTTTCTCGGCAGCTGGCGCTCGACGCTCATCATCGCCGCCTCAATTCCGCTCGCCGTGCTGGCCGCGATCGCAGGGCTCGCCGCGTGCGGCGAAACACTCAACGTGATGACGCTCGGTGGCCTCGCGCTCGCAGTCGGCATACTCGTGGACGACGCCACCGTCACGATCGAAAACATCAACTGGCACCTCGAGCAGGGCAAGGACGTGCGCAGCGCGATTCTCGACGGCGCGGCGCAGATCGTCATGCCGGCGCTCGTCTCGCTGCTTTGCATCTGTATCGTCTTCGTGCCGATGCTGCTGCTCGACGGCATTGCGCGCTTCCTTTTCGTACCGATGGCCGAAGCCGTGATCTTCGCGATGATCGCCTCGTTCGTGCTCTCGCGCACCTTCGTGCCCATGATGGCGCGCTACCTGCTCAAGCCGCACGCTTCGCAGGGCCACGCCTCGGGCGAACTGGCCGCCGTCATGGCGCCACATGGTGCGCACGACCACGTGCCGCCCACGCGTAATCCGCTCGTGCTGTTTCAACGCGCGTTCGAGCGTCGCTTCGAACAAGTGCGCGCGCGCTATCGCGTCGTGCTCGGTCTCGCACTCACGAACCGGCGACGTTTTGTCGTGGCCTTTCTCGCGATCGTCGCGTTTTCTTTCGCGCTCACACCGTTCCTTGGCCGCAACTTCTTTCCCGATATCGATTCCGGCGAGATCGCACTGCACGTGCGTGCGCCGATCGGCACGCGCGTCGAGGAGACCGCCGATCTGTTCGACCATATCGAAGACACTGTTCGCGAAGCCATTCCGCCTGACCAGCTCACGAGTGTGATCGACAATATCGGACTGCCAAACAGCGGCATCAACCTGACCTACAACAACAGCGGCACGATCGGGCCGCAGGATGGCGACATCCTCATCTCGCTCGCCAGGTCGCACGCGCCCACCGCGCAGTACGTGCGAGAGCTGCGCACAGAACTGCCGCGCCGCTTCCCGGGCACGACGTTCTCGTTCCTGCCCGCCGATATCGTGAGCCAGATCCTCAATTTCGGTTCGCCCGCGCCGATCGACGTGCAGGTGAGTGGACCGAACCAGGCCGCAAACAAGGTCTACGCGAACGCGCTACTGCACAGGATCGCCAGGATTCCCGGCATTGCCGACCCACGCATCCAGCAGGCATCGACTTATCCGCAGCTCACGGTTGCCGTCGACCGCTCGCGCGCCGACGAACTCGGCATTACCGAGCAGGACGTGACCAATTCCGTGGTGGCGAGCCTCTCCGGCACGAGCCAGGTGTCCCCCACTTACTGGCTCAATCCGAAGAATGGGGTGTCCTACCCGATCGTCGCGCAAACGCCGCAATACCGCATGACCACGCTTTCCGACTTGCAGAACCTGCCGGTGACGGGCAGGAGCGGCGGCTCGCAGATTCTCGGTGGCATTGCCACGATCACGCGCGGCGTGAGCGACGCGGTCGTGTCCCACTACAACATCGAACCGCTCTACGACATCTATGCGACCACGCAGGGCCTCGATCTCGGCGCCGTCTCCTCGCAGATCGAAAAGGTGATTCACGCGAGCGCGAAGGACTTGCCGAAGGGTTCGACGGTCACGATGCGCGGCCAGGTGCAGACCATGAACAGCGCGTTTGCGGGTCTTCTGCTCGGTCTCGTCGGTGCGGTGGGACTCATCTACCTGCTGATCGTCGTGAACTTCCACTCGTGGAGCGATGCGTTCGTGATCGTAAGCGCCCTGCCCGCCGCGCTTGCGGGCATCGTCTGGATGCTCTTCACCACGCACACGCCGCTGTCCGTGCCGGCGCTCACAGGCGCGATTCTCTGCATGGGCGTGGCGACCGCGAACAGCATTCTCGTGGTGTCGTTCGCCCGTGAGCGTCTCGCCGTCACCGGCGACGCCATGCGCGCCGCGCTCGAAGCGGGCTTCACGCGCTTTCGCCCCGTGCTCATGACCGCGCTCGCCATGATCATCGGCATGGCACCAATGGCGTTCGGCATGGGCGACGGCGGCGAGCAGAACGCGCCGCTCGGACGCGCCGTGATCGGCGGCCTGCTCTGCGCGACCTGCGCGACGCTGCTGTTCGTGCCCGTGGTGTTCAGCCTCGTGCACAAAAGCAATCGGTACCGCAGCGAAGATAACAAGCATAACGAATCATCCACGGATCAACCTGCCCTCGAATCGGGAGAAGCCCATGTCTACTGAAATCGACATCGCCTCGCCGCAGCCGCTGCGTCACCTGAAATCCGTTGCCGCCATCGCGTTGATGGTAGCGGCCGGCATCGTGTCCGGCGGCATCTTCAGCCGTGTTCACGCACATCAGGAACTCGCCACGTGGACCGACGCGCAGGCCATTCCCACCGTCGCGACCGTGCAGCCGCAAGCGAGCCCGGCATCGGAGCCGCTCGTGCTCCCGGGGCGCCTCGCCGCCTATATCAACGCGCCGATCTATGCGCGTGTGTCCGGCTATCTGCACGCGTGGTACGCCGATATCGGCACGCACGTCAAGGCGGGCCAACTGCTCGGCGTGATCGACACGCCCGACCTCGACCAGCAACTTCAGCAGGCCCGCGCCGATCTGCAGAACTCCGTCGCCAACGAGAAGCTTGCCGCCACCACGGCGAGGCGCTGGACCGAGATGCTCAAGCAAGACTCGGTCTCGCAGCAGGAGGCCGACGAGAAATCCTCCGACCTGATCGCCAAGCAAGCCACCGTGGAGGCGAACGAGGCCAACGTGCGGCGGCTCGAGGCGCTCGAATCGTTCAAGCGCATCACGGCCCCTTTTGAGGGCATCGTCACCGCACGCAAGACGGACGTAGGCGCGCTGATCGACGCCGGCAGCGGCAGCGGCCCCGACCTCTTCACCGTCTCCGATGCGAGCCAGTTGCGCGTGTACGTAAGCGTGCCGCAAAGCGACGCCGCCTCGATCAAGCCGGGCATGCACGCCACGCTCACCGTGCCCGAGCGCCCCGGCGTAAAGTTCGACGCGAAGCTCGTGGACACCGACCAGTCGATCTCGCCCGCCTCGGGCACGATGCTCGTGCAGCTCGCCGTGGACAACAAGCAAGGCCTGCTCTTCCCCGGCGAGTACACCGAAGTCCACCTCGCGATGCCGGGCGACGCGCATGCGCTCTTCGTGCCCGCAAGCGCGCTGATCTTCCGCGCGCACGGCATGCAGATCGCTGTCGCCGATGCGCGTCAGCACGTGCAGTTGCGCGACGTGACGATCGGCACGGACCTCGGCACGCGCGTGGAGATTACTTCCGGCCTGCATGCGGGCGAGCGCGTGATCGACAATCCGCCGGATTCGCTCGCGAGCGGCGACCTCGTGCGCCTCGCGTCCGCCAATGCGCCAGGCGCGCAATCGACGCAAACCGCCACCATGCACGACCCGGAGCGTGCGCATGGCTAAGCCGTTCGTGCCTGCGCACCCGTTGCGCGCCGCGGCGCTTGCGGCGGCCCTGCTGCTCTCGGCGTGCTCGTTCGCGCCCGCGTATCGCGCGCCCGTCACGGCCATTCCCACGCACTTCAAGGAAGCGGGCGGCTGGCAGACAGCGCGCCCCGCCGACCAGCTCCCGCGTGACGGATGGTGGCGCGCGTTCGACGATCCTGTGTTGAATCAGCTCGAGCCGCAGGTTGCGAAGGCGAATCCGAACGTCGCCGCAGCGCTCGCGCGTCACGACGAAGCCGATGCGCTCGTCGCCCAGGCGCGCTCGGCACTGCTGCCGAGTGTCGGCGCAGAGGCGAACGTGTCGCGCGAGCGCCAGTCGGCGCTGCGCCCGCTACGTGGCTCGGATCAGCCGAACGTGTACAACTCGAACACGCTCGACGTGGGCATCGGCTACGACATCGACCTGTGGGGCAAGGTGCGCAACGAGGTGAAGGCAGACGAGGCCTCGAGCGTAGCCAGCGAGGCCGATATCGCGTCGCTGCAACTGAGCCTGCAGGCAAGGCTCGCCACGACGTGGTTCGATCTGCTCGGACTCGACCAGCAGTCGAAGCTGCTCGACGAGACCATCGCCGCCTATCGTCACGCGCTGGATCTGACCGAGAGCCGCCATCGCGGCGGCATTGCTTCTTCGCTCGACGTCTCGCGCGCGAAAACGCAGCTCGCCTCCGCGCAGGCCGCAGCCGATGACGTGAGCGCGCGCCGCGCGCTTTACGAGCACGCCATCGCCACGCTCATCGGCGTGCCGGCCTCGCAGTTCAACGTCGCACCGGACACGATCCGCCCGCACCTGCCGAATCTGCCCGCGGGCCTGCCGTCGGCGCTGCTGCAGCGGCGGCCCGATATTGCTGCCGCGGAGCGGCGCGTCGCCGCCGCCAACGCGCGAATTGGCGTGGCGAAGGCCGCGTTCTTCCCCGATCTCTCGCTTGGCCTGGACGGCGGCTTCCAGAGCGACACATTCTCGCCGTGGATCGTCGCGCCCAACGAGATGTGGTCGATCGGGCCCACGCTCATGATGACGATCTTCGACGGCGGGCGCCGCGCGGCGGTTGTGCGCGGCGCGCGGGCGTTGCTCGCCGAAAACGGCGCGCAGTACAAGGCGACGGTGCTGGGCGCGTTCCAGCAGGTCGAGGACAACCTCGCCCTGCTGCACCATCTCGGCGACGAAGCACAGCGCGAAGACGAGGCGCTTACGGCGGCGCAGCGCACCCTTACGCTCTCGATGTCGCGCTACCGCGACGGCGTGGTGAGCTACCTCGACGTCGTGACGGCGCAAACCACCGAACTCTCCACGCAGATCGCCTCGCTGGAACTGGACACGCGGCGCCTCGATGCCACCGTGGGCCTCATACAGGCGATAGGAGGCGGGTGGAGTCTTGCGCCGATAAACATTTCTTCATGATGCTGCATCCGGTTCGATATGGTGAACTAACTATTCTACTCATACCGGGATGCGATCTATCGCATTCGCTGACCGGCTAACCGATCTCACTTCTGGAGGAATAGTCACATGAAGACGCTCATGATCATCGCTGCGCTCGCCGGTGTCGTCACCACCACGTCAGCTTTTGCACAAACCTCGGCGCCTGCCGGCACGCAAACCAGCCAGCCCGCGGCAACCACCCAGGTCGCGGCGAACGACACCGCCCCCACGGTTGCGCCCGGCACATGGGTACCGCCTTATGGGCAACCGGTCCATGAAAAGACGCGCGCCGAGGTGTACCACGAGCTTGTTCAGGCGGAGCAGGATGGTCAGCTCGCGTACCTGAACTCCACGCTCTATGAGCACTGAGCACGACAGGCAGGGCTTTTCAGGCACGAATGAACGGCACGCTATCCGCGTGCCGTTTGCTTTTCGATGTTAACAAACTCATGCATTCACGCCCGGACAGGTAACCGGTTCCCACAAACGGTTACCTCAGCGCGCATCAGTCAACCGTCGGCCAGGTCAGTTGATAGCCGTAGCGGCTGATGGTATCGATGCGCACATCGATGCCCTCGCGCGCGAGCTTGCGGCGCAAGCGCGAAACGACGAGGTTGACGGTCGAAGCGTCGATGTCGTCCTTCTCGGGCCACGCGTAGCGGATCATCTGGTCGCGCGGCACGGGCACGTTGGTTTGACGCATCAGGCACTCGACGAGCAGGTACTCGCGGCGCGTGAGTTCCGCGCGGCGCGAACCCTCCACGATCTCGCGCGTACCCGCATCGAGCTGCGGCGCGTTCTGGACGGGCTGTGCGCCGCTTGCGGCCTGCACGGCCTGCGCGGGCTGTCCGCCCTGCACGCCACCGCCGCACGCCGCCGTGGTGCGCAACAGCGCGTGCATGCGCTCGTGCATTTCGATGAAGGAGAACGGGTAGCGAAAGCACGCGTCGGCGCCCGCGCGCAGCACCTTCGAGCGCTCGGTCGCGCTCGCTTCGATGCCGAGCACGGCGATGATCGTCGCGCCGGCCGCGAGCTTCGAGAACCCGGGAAGGATCCCGTGCAGCGCAGGCAGCAGCGCGCTGTCGAGCGCCATGACGATCACTGCATCGAATGGCTCCTCTCCAGCGACGAAAAGGCCGTCGCGCAGGTCTTCCGCGCGTTGCAGGCTATGCGCGCTTTCCTGCAGGGCCTTCTGCAGCCAGGCGCCTTCGGCGTGATTCGGCGAGATGAGGAGTATGCGCATGACGGCAAGTGCCCGGCGGCTGGACGGAAGAGGTCAGGCGAGGGAGCGCGGCCAGCATTCCACGCTCATGCGCGTACCCGGGCCGCCCGGCGTCCCGCCGGCCAGTTCGCGTGCGTCGTCGATGCGCAGCGTGAAATCGTGGACGCGCATCACGGCGGCGACGACCGACAGCCCCAGGCCCGAGCCGGCGATATGACGCACCGCCTCGCCGCGATAGAAGCGCTGCAGGACCGCCGCGCGCTCGCCAGGCGCAATGCCGGGACCGTTATCCGCCACTTCGAGCAAGGGACCGGGCGGCGTTGAGCGCAGCGTCACGCTCACCACGCCGCCTTGTGGCGCAAACTTGATGGCGTTGTCGATGAGATTGTTGAACGCCTCGAACAGCAGCGCGCGGTCGCCGTGAATCTCGGCGACGGGCTCGGCCGCGATGCGCCATTCGAGTTCGCGGCTCTCGGCGAGCGGCTCGTAGAGGTCGGCGAGTTCCTGCACCAGTTCGTGCAGGTCGACGGCTGCGAAGCCGCCGCGCCTTTGCAGTGTGCCGATCTCGGAGATGCGCAGCATGGCGCGGAAGCGTTCGAGCAGTTGGCCCGTCTCGGTGCGGGCCTGATCGAGCAGCACCGCACCGGCGGAGTCGCCGCGCACGCTGTCGCGCTCGGCCACGCGTGCGAGCAGCGTGTGCAGATGCACGAGCGGCGTGCGCAGGTCGTGTGCAATGCCATCGCAGGCGCCCTTCACTTCACCCATCAGCCGCTCCACTTCGTCGAGCATGTGGTTCACGAGATGCGCGAGCATGTCGAGCTCGTCGTCGCCGCCCACGGGCAGGCGCCGATCCAGGTCGCCGCGCGCGATGCATTCGGTCACACGGCGGATTTCGCGTACGCGCCGGATCTGGCGCATGCCGAGCACGAGGCCGCCCGCCGCCGCCGCAAGCAATGCGAGCACGGCACCCGCCGCGAGCGTGCGCACCATGATCTTGCGAATGCGCAGCACGCTCGTCATGTCGCGCGCGACGACGAGGCGCAAGCCGCTCGGCCGCACCTCACCCATGGCCCGGACCACGGGCGAGACGTCGCGGCCGAGCAGCTTCACCGTATGCGCGTGGGTGCTGCCTTCGCGCGTATAGGTCAGGTTCAGCGGGGGCGCGAGCAGGTCTCCCGCGACGTAGCGGCCGTCACTCGTAAAGAGTCCACAATAATTGACGTGCATGCGCTCGTGTTCGAGCCGCTGATGTATCGCCTCGGGTAACTGCGCATCGGGAATCGAATCGAAATAGATGAGTTGCCAGCCCATGATCGAATCGGCGTCGCGCTCGATCGTCGTGCTCGCGGTCCACGCAATGAAGCCGACCAGCAGCGTGAGAAAGACGCCGAACAGCGCGGTGTAGGCGCACAGCCAGCGGAACGTCGTGGTGGGCCAGCGCCGGCGCAAAGGCGCGGACGCGGCGGGAGAAGAAAGGCTCGACAAAGCGGTTTATCCGAGAATGTAGCCGGAGCCTCGCACGGTCTGAATGAGCGGCGGCACGCCCGGAGGATCGATTTTCTTGCGCAGGCGGCCCATGTGCACGTCGATCAGGTTGGTACCCGGATCGAAGTGGTAGCCCCATACGGCTTCGAACAGCATGGTGCGGGTGATGGTCTTGCCTGCATGGCGCATCATGAATTCGAGCACGCGATACTCGGTCGGCAGCAGCACGACTTCTTCGCCGTCGCGGCGCACCTTGCGCGAAATGAGGTCGAGTTCGAGCGGTCCCACGCGCAACGCGGTTTCGCGAGCGACGCTCGCGGCCTGGCGGCGGCGCAGCAGCACCTCGAGGCGCGCGGTCAGTTCTTCGGGGTCGAAAGGCTTGGTGAGGTAGTCGTCGCCGCCCGCGCGCAGGCCGCGTACGCGTTCATCGACGTCGCCGAGCGCGCTCAGCATCAGCACCGGCGTCTGAATGCCGACCGTGCGCATGGCCGTGAGGATCGATAGACCGTCCACGCCCGGCAGCATGCGGTCGAGCGTAATGGCGTCGTATTCGTCGCTCATCGCGCGGGCCATGCCGTCGCGACCGTTATCGACCCATTCGACCGCAAAGCCGCGCCGCGTCAGCTCGCTGACGATTTCGTTGGCTGTGACGGCATCGTCCTCCACCGTCAAAACGCGCACCTGACTCATCTTTCTCGCACTCCGTCGTGCCGGCGGCACGACTATTCGGGAGCCTCGAGTTTACCGTTGCGCCCGCGCCGCGCCGCGATTCCTTTCATGAAATTAAATTTAAGGTTGCAACGGCAATACGGTCGCGCGCGCTGTGCCTGAGTGCTTACGTATCGTTTACGCCGATGGTTGTTTTCCGCGCGTGCAGATCGAGTTGATAGCCGTAGCGGCTCACTGTCTCGACGTTCGCCTGCGCGCCGTGCGACGCGAGTTTGCGCCGCAAACGCGACACGACGAGGTTCACGCTCGACGGCTCGACGTCGGCCTTGTCGGGCCACGCATAGCGAATCAGCTGCTCGCGCGCGACGGGCGCGCCCGCATGGCGCAGCAGGCATTCGACGAGCAGATACTCGCGCGTGGTGAGCGGTATGCGCCGGATGCCCTCCACGAGGTCCCGCGTGGAGGGGTCGAGGTGCACGCGCGGTGCGCTCGCGTGAACGAGCGCGCCGCGGCGCAGCGCCAGCATACGCTCCTGAATTTCGATAATGGACCAGGGCTGCACGAAGCACGCATCGGCACCCGCGCGCAGCAGGCGCGCGCAGTCCGCGGGTGTCGCGTGTGCGAGCGCAACGACGATCGCCGGTGCGTCGGGCAAGCGCGTAAAGGCCGCGAGCGCGGCCGCGATACCGTCGTGCGCCTCAGGCGAGGCAGCGCAGAGGAACACCGTGTCGAACGGCTCCTGCGATGCGAGATAGACGGCGTACTCGACGTTATCGGCAACCTCGACGCTGTTCAGGCTCTCGCTCAGCGCCTTGTAGAGGTAACCTCGTTCGGCAGCCGAGGACGAGCACAGCAGGAGCCTCATCGATCATTGGCCCAATCATTGGCCCGCTTGGCCGTGGCGCGCCCGATGCGTCCAGCAGTCGATCGTGACGATCGTCCCCGGATTCGCCGCGCCGATGGCAAGGCGAAAATCGTGCAGCCGCACGATGGCCGAGACGATACCGAGCCCGAGGCCGGTGCCCGGAAGGTGGCGCGTGCGCTCGCTGCGATAGAAGCGCCCGAGCACCGCGTCGCGTTCTCCGGGCGCGATGCCGGGTCCGTTGTCGGAGATGGCAAGCTGCGGTCCGCGCGAGAGTGCGCGCAACTCGACCTGCACCGCGCCGCCGCGCGGCACGAATTTGATGGCGTTGTCGAGCAGATTGCTCAACGCTTCGAAGAGCAGCGCGCGGTCGGCGTGAATGGGTTCGACCGGCGCTACGGTGGCGTGCATGTCGATGGCTTTTTCCTCGGCAAGCGGGGCGTAGAGTTCGCATAGCTCGTGCACGAGATCGGACAGAACCACACTCGCAAAGCCGCGGCGGCGATCGATGGCGCCGATCTCCGAAATACGCAGGAGTGCGGAGAAACGCTCGAGCACGGCATCGGCCTCCCCTCGCGCGCCGACCAGCACGCCGGCGAGCACCGCCTCGCCGCGCTGCTCCATCGCAACGGCCGCGTGTGAGAGGCGCAGGCGCAATCGCGTGAGCGGCGTGCGCAGATCGTGGGCGATGCCGTCACATGCACTCTTCACCTCGCCCATCAGGCGCTCGACTTCGTCGAGCATGCGGTTCACGAGGTGCGCGAGCATGTCGAGTTCGTCGCGCCCGGCGACCGGCAGCCGCATCGCGAGGTCGCCGTTCGCGATGCGTCGCGTGGCGCGCCTGATCTGGGCGACGCGCCGGATCTGCCGCATGCTCAGCACGAGTCCGGCGCACAGGCTAGCGGTAAGACACAGGAGACCGCCGCCGATCAACGCCTTCATCAGTTCGTCATGAACGTGGCGCACGTCGGAGAGCGTGCGCGCGACGACAAGGCACGCGCCATCGGGTCGAATCTCTCCCATGGCGCGCAAGAACGATCGCACGGAGCCGGGATCGAGCACGAACGTCTGGCCGCGCGTGTGCTCGTGCGACTGGCCATAGCGTCCCGGCACAAGACCCTTGGGCATCGCGCGGATATCGCCGGCAAGCCAGTGCCCGTCCGGCGCGAACAGGCCGTAGAAGTTATCGCGCCGGTCGGGACGGCTCAGGCGCGCGTCGATGGCGCCGGCGAGGCTCGTATCGCTGCGCGAATCGAAGTAGCGCAGTTGCCAGCGCAGGCCGCTGTCGGTTTCGCGCATCATGGCGCGCGTCACGGAGTATTCGATCACGCCGAGCAGCGCCATGAACGCGAGCGAGAAGATCGTCGCGTAAGCGGTGAACCAGCGGAACGTGGTCGTCTGCCAGTGGTCGCGGCCAATTTCCCGTACGTCCGGCGCTGCCCGCGACGACGCCGGAACGAACAAGCCACGCCCGAACGCCACCCAGTCGGGCAAGTTCATCGCGCGCCTCGCATGCGGGGCTCCGAGTCGTGCAAGGCCGGCACGCGTGCGGCCGCGCGCCGTGCGCGCGGTGCTCTCTCGCTGACTGACATGGCTGCCCCCCGATGGCAATGAATGGTTGGCTCGACGACTCACTGGCGAACCCACGAATGCGGATGCGCTCGTACCCGGCAATCATAGTTGCACGCCCTCGACACAACGGCATCACGGCAATGAAGAGCGCGTCATCTTCTTACTGGCGCTTGACGCACACCTGTCATTTTGTCAATTCGTGCGTACGCGAAGTCTCGTGTCATGCGCGCGTGGGGCAGATGAACCTTCTGTCATCCGGCTGAGCCCGATCCAGCGTCGGCACCTCCTTATCCTCGAATCCGTTTGTTCGCGCGTTCGCGCGTAGCCATTTCGTAGCGGGTTCATCAAAAGGAGGATCATCATGCAGTCATGGCTGAAGTTCGTGTGGGTGCCGTTTGTGGGAGCGGTGAGCGTAGGCGCGGTCGCCGCGCCGGACCTGACGCAACAGGAATGTCACAGCTACCCGTTCGTCAAACCGGCCCACGAGGTCACGCATGCGGACCTGATGCGGGAACTCAGGGAACTCGAGGCGGCGGGTTACCAACCGAACGCGAACGACAACGTTTATCCCGCCGATATCGAAGCCGCCCAGCAGCGTCTCGCCGACATGTACCGCAGCGATTGCCTGCCGCAGCACACCGCGGCCGCGGCTACCTTTCCCGCGAAGTCAGACTGAGATCGGGCGTGCAGCGGGCCATAGGTCACCGATGGAATTTGTGCAGTGCACCTTGCCCGGTTTGCGCCTGGTTTTTCGTGATTGCTTCGGGTTGCTGCCCAAATGGACCTTCGGTGGCTCCCATATCTGGTGACCTGAGTGGGGTAACCGGAAATGGGAGGAACGGTTGGTCCCCGTGTGAGTTCTCCAGGTTGCCCGTTCCCGTGATCTGGAGTGAGCGGGTGTCCTGGGCTGGCACAGCGCTCCGCGGCCATGCTCCCCAGGGTTTCGTGGCTATTCAGCCGATCCCATAGGCCGTTACCTTTGGAAGAAGAACCGCACCATAGCCGGTAACCATCCGGGTAGTTTCTCCAATAAATCAATGATCTGGTTCTTGATCTAAATGTCGATTCTCAAGAAGAGGGGACTTAGGTAATGACCTATGGTGCCCGCAAAGCGTTGTAGATGGGCCAGGTAACCGGGAATGGGGCCACGGAGGTTGGTGACCACTCACATGTGTTCAGGTCCCCGGTTTTGGGAGACGTCTTTCTCATCGAACGCGTGTTTCAGTGTTTACCCTTTACGCTTTAACAGCTTTAGTAAACCTTTAGACGCCGCAAACCCTTACCTGGCAAGGCTTTGCGGCCGATTTGGTGGCGCGTTATGGGATTTGCGGTGCCGGGTATGGGAGTTTTGGGTTGTGGATATGGGACTTTGGTAGCCGGGCATGGGGTTTACGGGTTGTGGATATGGGGGGAAGGTTGCCCGTTATGGGAAACGGCCCGGATTTGCCTTCAGGTCACTGTCTATGGGAATCAACGAAGGTCGCCGGTTATGGGATGGATGCCTTTTCTGATGGCGTTTCCGGAGCCTGCTCCCCTGAGTTCAGGTCACCGTTTTTGGGAATCTGCAAAGGTAACCAGATATGGTGGCTTTTCGGGGGAGGAATATCGGCGTCACCGAGCGCCGAGTCGGCGCCCCCGCATGAATCCTTGCGTGCAAGGAAGGTAGCTGCACCAAGGTAACAGCCTATGGGAAGTGCTATGGGTCACAGGTTATGGGGGCGAGCGCTCATTTGCAGATCTGCGAAGCCGTATTTTTGCCTTCGCATGGGTAACCATTCATGGGAGCCGGTTCAGGTCACCATTTATGGGCGCCATGAGCGTGCCCAGGCTTGGCCGACCCATTCCGGGTGACAACCGGGATAGCGGCGTGAATAATCCCATGGACGGCTACCTGTCGAGCACGAATTGACAGAGTAAGCACTCACATTCAGCCTGAAGGTCACTGGCTATGGGATAGTTTTCAAGGCGCGGCGATCCGAAGGTCGCCGGTTATGGGCTCGTGGGCGGGCTCCGCCTTGAGTGCCCCGGACGGGTTTCCAGTGGCCGTCGAGGTACGGAATCGCCGGCTGTCAATGCTCTTCGCCCTTGGGTGTCGTGCCGCGTCACGATTGCGTTTGCGGCCTTGAGTCACCTGGTCGGTTGGTATACAGTTACCAACCGACCAGGTTCCCTTTCAACGTGGGTCATATGGCAAGAAAAAAGGCCGAAGCCGGCGACGCCGACAAACAAGGTGCACTCGTATTCCAGCAAGGCCAGCCGCCTGATTTGTTCCGCAAGGCTGTTCCGGCGATTCATATCGCGCCGAAATCCGGATCGATCAGCCTGCAGCAGCGCAAGATGTTCAGTTCGCTGATCAAGAATGCCATTCGCCAGGATTCCCTCGACCGCGGCCGCTCGTCGTTCGAGATTACGATCTCCGCCCTCTCGCAGGACGTCGATCTGAACAGCAACAACACTGAGTACGTCAAAGAAACGATCAACTCGCTCATCAGCACGGTCGTCAACTGGGACTACCTCACGCAGGACAAGCGCAGCATCTGGAAAGCGTCTGGTTTGCTTGCCGGCGCCGAGCTCGAGCGATCGGTATTGCGTTATACCTTCTCCGAGCAGATTCGCGGCGAACTGCTCAATCCCGAGATCTACGCGATGATCGACATGCGCATCACGCGTCAGTTCAGGAAGGCGCATTCGCTTGCGCTGTGGGAGAACGTCGTTCGCTACGAGGCCGTGGGCGTGACGGCGCGCTTTCCGCTCGCGACGCTGCGCGACCTGATCCTTGGGCAAGATACTTCGGCGCAATCGTACAAGCTCTACAAGCAGTTCAAGAGCCGTGTGCTGGTGCCCTGCATCAAGGAAGTCAACGAGATTTCGGATCACCTGTTCGAGCTCATCGAGCACAAGGTGGGACGTTCGGTTGTCGCCCTGCAGTTCCGTGTAACCCGCAAGCCGGAGACCGATCCGTCCCAGGAACTGCGTGCCAACGAAACGCTGCTGATTGGCGAGATGTCGAAGTTCAGCATCCCGGTTTCCGAGGCGCGGCGCCTGCTCAAGCAGTACGGCGAGGACAAGATTCGCACAGCCGTGGCCTATACCGCGGCACGCGTGGCGCAGAAAAACGCAGCGCCGCTCGCTAACGTTGCGGCGTATTTCCGCAAGGCGCTGACCGAGGGCTACGAGTTGCCTGGCGCGAATGCCGCCTCGCCCGCCGCCGACGCCGGCCGCGCACGCGAGAGTCAGGATCAGGTGAAGGACCGCTATATCGCTGCGAAGATCAATGAGGCGCGCGCCTACTTCAACGAGCTCGAGTACGACGACCAGACTGCGCTGATCAAGCGCTACAACGAGACGGTCGGTATGGACAAGCTCAAGGTGTCGACGGCGAAAGTGCCGAGCAAGATGGCATCGACGAACTTCTTCCGTTGGGTGGTGCTGGACACCTGGGGTCAACCGACTGCTGCCGATCTGCTTGAATTCCTGTTGAGCGGACAACAGGCGCCGGCTGGGGGCGAAGGCATGCAGGCTGCGGAAATCGATCTTGCGTTGAAAACGCGGGACGGGTGAAAATAATCGAAGCAACAGGACGGCGGCTTCGGCCGCCGTTTTTTTTGCGCGATTCGCTGTGAGTCCATGTGAGTTGCGCGCAAGGCGATTTGATTAAATATAACGACGTAGAAATCGTAGCTAAATATATACATTTGAGATGTCTGCGCGTCAGAGGGGCTGGCTTTCCTGATGGTGCGCCAGTTCCGACTGCTTGAGTGCGTCAGAGTGATGTTCGTGTTTCATCTCAGCGTGTCGCAGGTGCTGATGCCACCTGGTTAGGCTAGCATCCACTTACTGTTCCAACGCATTCTGCCATTCTGGATAACGCAGCTCACGCGTAAACATCCTTTCTGAATCCCGACGGATGAATCTCCACGTGGAGATTCGCTGGTCACCCGTACTGGCCGGATTATTTCCATCTCGTCCACGTCACAGTCGCAGCACTGGGTTGCTCAAGGTCAAGTCGATGAATCTTCACGTGGAGATTTGCGCGATGCGCCCTCAACACCCTCCCGCCCTCCATCGGGACAGACAGATCCAGTACATTCATCCAACTCAAACCTTCCCCTCCCCGTCATATCTGCATTACGTGGCTGTGCAAAGATATTGCGACTCATCGATCTGCGAGCAGTCCGGAACTCTGTATCCTGGATGGCCTTCTGCGATCTCCACGTGGAGATCGCTCCCACCGTTGTTGAGACATCGCAATCTAGCCAATGTGCCCGCCCGCCAATCTTCCGAATTGCGTCTAATCCTTATCCGTTCGGCCAATGGGTTGTGAACTGACAACGTCTGAGTCAGAAATCCTAGAATTTACTTTAAGTTGCTATTAGACTCTCAACTGATCTGCCGGAGTCTCCACGTGGAGAGTGCGCCTGGGAGGCTCATCTGCTGTTGAACAATTGCATGGAGAAACGAATGGGTCTCGTGATAGCCGTAGCGAACCAAAAAGGTGGGGTTGGCAAAACTACCACCAGCATGAATCTGGCTGGGGCATTTCAGGCTGAAGGCTACAAGGTCTATGTCGCCGATGCCGATGGTCAGCAATCTTGCATGAGTTGGTGTGCCGCGGCGGGTCCTGAAACACCTCTGCCGTTCCGCGTCGGCAGCATTCACAAGCTGGAAAAGATGATTGGGCCGGAAATCGCCGCGCTGGCGAACGACTACGACGTCGTGATCGTCGACTGTCCGCCCAATATCAACGACCTGACTACTGCGCGAGTTCTTGCCGTCGCCGACGCCACCGTCATTCCGACGGATGCATCACCGATCGACATCTGGAGTAGCGAAGGGATGATGGAGTTGGTCGAACGAACCCGCGTTGCCAACCCGGCAGGAAAATTTGCAATTTTGCTGAATAAATCTAATTCGAAGACACTGCTGCATACGCAGATGAGCGCCATCCTCGCCGAGAGCAACGTCCGCGTATTTTCCGCAACCATCAAACAGCGCGAGCTCTATCGCCAGACGGCAGCGCTTGGCCGCACCGTCTTCGATGTGCGCGGCGTGCGTGGGACGAAAGTCGCGAAAGACGAGATCAGCGCCGTCTACAACGAGATCATTACGCTGGTTCAGGAAGAAGAGGAAGAGGTGATCGATGGCCGCTAAGCTGAATTTCACCAGCAAGGTCCGCGCGGGCATGGCTGCCGAGCGCGTTTCGGCTGGCGAGCGGCTCGCCGAAGCCGATGTCGTCAATATCGCGCAACGCGACGCGGGTGCACCCGTCGCCGTAGACACGCCGTCCGCCCAGCCAGCCGAAGCCATCGAGGCGCCGCTTTCGCTGCACGCGGTCCGGAAGATTTCGGTCGAAGATGTCGTCTCCAATCCGTACAATCCGCGCGCGTTCTACAGCGCCGAGACGATCGACGAGCTGGCCGAAAGCTTTGCGACGCAAGGGCAGATCACGCCGATCCTGGTCACGAAACTCTCGGCGTTTCCCGGCAAATATGTGATCGTCGACGGCGAGCGGCGTATTCGCGCTGCGCGTTCGCGCGGCGACAAGTTCATCGACGCCGACGTGCGCGAGGGTCTCGACAACCAGAACCTGTACCTGCGCGCCTATCACGCCAACAAGGAGCGCGAGGAACAGACGGTATTCGACGATGCCCTTGCGTGGAAGAAACTGCTCGACGATCGCGTCTACGTCGACCAGGTCGAGCTGGGGGTGGCCGTAGGCGAA
The DNA here is from genome assembly GCF_003096715.1 of Paraburkholderia silvatlantica. Lineage (GTDB taxonomy): Bacteria > Pseudomonadota > Gammaproteobacteria > Burkholderiales > Burkholderiaceae > Paraburkholderia > Paraburkholderia silvatlantica. Next base: position 1,185 of record NZ_QEOL01000023.1, on the reverse strand, counting down.
GATCCGAAGCACATCAGCAAGGTGATTGCGCTTACGTCACTGCCGCCTTATCTGCTGCAGAGGATGGCGCAGAATCGCAAGGATGTCGGACTCGGTCACGCCTACAACATCAAGCTGATCTTCGACCGTGCGGGCCCAACGGTCGCCGAGCATTGGCTTGCGCAGGTGATCGAAGGGAAGGCGAGCGTGCGCAAGCTCGAGGCGGCGGCTTCGGCTGAAGCGGGCGCGCGCAGCGTGGGACCGCGCCGTACGCATTACCAGTCCCGCGTCCAGTTCAATCGACCGGACGGCGTCGCGCTGGGCGAACTGAAGCTGTTCGGCGATGGGCGCGCGGAGTTGAGCCTGAAGGGCATCGCGCCTTCCGATCAGCAACGACTGGCCGAGCGCGTGAAGGCGGTCATCGAGCAGTGGGCTTCGGAAATGGACATCACCGGGACGGCCTGAGCGTCACGGGCGTCTCGGCTAACGGTAGCAGGGGAGGGCGTCGTCAGGCGCCCTTTTTCGTTGTAGCTACGATATGAGCCGAACGGGGTCACCACCGGGGTCGAATCCGTGAAACAGCCGGGAAAAAATGACGATTCAATCTTAATCCTTAAAAATCAATTGGTTAGGTTAAGTTTTCTAGAATGTTTCACGAAACATGTCAGCTGGGCACGGTTAAATCCCGCTTATTTGCGTTCCCAGTCATGGCGATATTCACCTCGAATCGAAACCGTAGCAAAAAATACGTAATTTGTAGTACATCACTGGTGGCAAAATTGTGGGCAATTGACAATACCTTTCCCCCAGGTCATCCTCCACAAAATGAACTGCCGCCTTTTCACGATCGCGCTGATTATTAGCACCATTCAACGAATGGTGGGTTAGCGTACGTCTGGCAGCAGTGACAACAACCCGCCCCAAGAGGCGGGTTTTTTGTTTCCGCCTCCTGGCCAAAACGAAAGTGAGTACAGGAGCCGTCATGCAGGTGCATCAAAGCCGCCCCACCGCCAAAGCAAACGAAGCCACCGAAGTCGCGGGAGCCTCTGATTCCGCCCAGTCTCGTCGCGACGGAAACGACTATCTCCGCAAGATTCTCACGGCGCGTGTGTACGACGCCGCCCGCGAGACCGAACTCGAGCGCGCCCCGAACCTCTCGGCGCGTCTGCGCAACGCCGTGTTCCTCAAGCGCGAGGACAACCAGCC